>JACTMP010000001.1 GCA_014584575.1 Chloroflexota bacterium | reverse complement strand
CTCATTATGGACCATCCTTTTGGCTGTCATTTGCCTCAAGGGTAGGATTGTTAATCGTTCAAGGCAAGTCCCTATTATGGGAACTTGTTTTTAGACGCTTACTTAGTGTTATCTTCATGATTTTATGGCTAGATTTTGAAGTAGTGAGATGCCCAATAGTCATATTTGTTAAAAGCATAAGCGCATATGCCTCTAGCAAATTCTTTCGATCTGCAAATTTTCATGAAGATAGACACATTAACTATCTGACAACAAGCAGTTAGGAAATTTACATATTAGAGATAGAGAAAAAGACCTGCTGCGCGAGAAATTAGGCACCTGCCGGATGCCAAGCTGCGTATGGCGGATTTCCCGAATGCGGATGAGATTGTAAAATAGTAAAATAGATGAGCCTTCTTCGACATTGTTAAATAATACATCTCTATTCGTTATTACTCAGAAACAAATCATCGTAAATAATGTGCGCTCACAAAGCGCATTCGCGATAACACTCACGAAGAATACTCACATTTGAAGGATAATCTGGTGAATAGGAGATACTATGCTTAATACAACTAAATCCCGCGCTGGCGTTGTAAAAGAGTTGTTCGGCTTTTTGTGGAAACGCAAAATGTGGTGGCTGATTCCGATGATTGTTATGTTGTTGCTCTTTGGCGCGCTCATTATTCTGGCCTCGGCTTCCCCGGCGTTTGCGCCGTTTATTTACACGCTGTTCTAGTGTCATTGGGTTGTCTGGTTATGACCCAATGACACCAATTATCATGTTTGCGCTTATCGGGACACTTGTTCTTCTTCTGCTGACGATGGTGAGTTATGCGGGCGGCATTACGCTGGCGGCGCAGCGGCGGGAATATCCGGTGGCGATTGTAGATTTGGCGGCGATAGCCGGGCTGTGGCTGGTGATATTTCGGGTTCGGCCGCAACTTGAGCATTTGCTACTACTGGCCTTCACCATTGCCCTGAGTGTCGCCAGTGGTTTTGTGGTGGGTGCTGTGCGGCTGGCCAGACAGGACGTGGCAAACATTCTGCCCACATCTGAACTGCCGGAACATGCACGAGACAGAGTGGAAACGGCCGTTGCTGCCAATTTCTTCAAACGCGCCTGGTACCGTTGGAATGATTTTGCGGCGCGCATGGGAAATGTACAGGGGCGGTTGTTGATGGGGTTTTTCTACTTTTTCATCGTAACACCCTTTGGCCTGGTGGGCCGCCTATTTACTGACGCCCTGGCCATCAAAAAGCCCCCGCCGCAATCTAACTGGCGCCCCAAAGAGATCGCAGACCTGACTGTGGAGGCGGCAAAAGAACAAGGGTAATCAAAAAAGGGATATTGTGTTCGTTACCCGGCTCAATTTCCTCATCTCTCCCCAATGTATATTCTTGGAATTTCTTGTTTTTATCACGATGCAGCGGCGGCCTTGCTGCACGATGGGCAATTGGTAGCGGCGGCCGAAGAGGAACGATTCAGTCGTTTGAAACATGACTCCCGTTTCCCCCATCAGGCGATTGCTTTTTGTTTGCAAACAGCGGGCATTACCGCTGACGACCTGGATTATGTCGTTTTTTACGAAAAGCCGCTGCTGAAATTCGAGCGTATCATTAAGACCCACCTCTCCACCTTTCCACGATCCTGGCGTGCTTTTGGGGAAGCGATGATTGCCTGGGTGGGTGATAAGCTGTGGGTGAAGACCCATTTGGAACAGGGCGTGGGAGTGCCTCCTGAAAAAATTCTGTTTGTAGACCACCATCTCTCTCATGCCGCCAGCGCCTTTTTTGCTTCGCCTTTTAGCGAGGCGGCTATTCTGACGGTGGATGGGGTGGGTGAATGGACGACGGCGGCGCGGGGGCGGGGCACAGCCGTGTGGGATGGCGCCGGTCAGAATAGCCTGGTGTTGACAGAAGAGCAACGGTTTCCCCATTCGTTGGGTTTGCTCTATTCGGCATTTACCGCTTTTTTAGGGTTTCATGTGAACAGCGGCGAATATAAAGTGATGGGGATGTCGCCCTATGGCGAGCCGCGTTACCTGGATAAGCTGGAGAAGATCTTCAAGGTGTATGATGATGGCAGCTTTTGGACGAATATGGATTATTTTAGTTACCATTATTCGCATACCCATACGTATAACCAGAAGTTTGTTGACCTGTTTGGCCCGCCCCGCATACACAGTGATGATTTCTATACCACTAAGACAAACCCGGAACTGAATCCCCATGATCCCCAGGTAAAACAAAACCAGTATTACGCAGACATTGCCGCCAGCATTCAGGCCGTCACCGAGGATGCCATGTTGAAGATGCTGAATGCCCTGCACCGGGAAACGGGTTTGCCACAGGTGTGTCTTGCCGGTGGGGTGGGGCTGAACAGTAAGGCCAACGGCCGTATCCTCAAGGAAACTCCTTTTACCGATGTGTTTGTCCAGCCGGCGGCCGGGGATAGCGGCGGCGCGTTGGGGGCGGCGCTGTATGTGTACCATGTTTTGTTGGGCCAGCCACGCCGGTTTATTCAGGAGCATAATTACTGGGGGGCCGCTTACAGCGACGCCGAAATTGAACAGGCTATTGCCCAGACGGGTTTCCGTAGTGAGGTCATTGCGGATGAGGCCAGATTGACGGAAACGGCCGTGGATGACATTCTGCAAGGTAAAGTGATTGCCTGGTTCCAGGGGCGTTTTGAATGGGGGCCGCGTGCGTTGGGTAGTCGTAGTATTATTGCCGACCCGCGCCGGGCAGAGATGAAAGAAATAATCAACGCCAAAATCAAATTCCGCGAACCGTTTCGGCCATTTGCGCCGGTGATAGTTGAGGAAGCGGTCGCCGACTATTTTGAGATGGCGCGCCCAGAGCATAATTACATGGCTCGTTTTATGCTGACCGTTGAACAGTTCAAAGAAGAGCCAGGGCAGCAGGTACCGGCCGTAAATCATTTGGGGACCGGGCGGCTGCAAAGTGTGCGCCGGGCATGGAATCCCCGCTATTATGATCTGGTACACCAGTTTGGTCAGGCTACCGGTGTGCCCATCCTCATCAATACCAGCTTCAACCTGCGTGGTGAACCGATTGTGAATACCCCCGCCAATGCGCTCAAGACTTTTGGCAACAGCGACCTGGATACACTGGTGATGGGTAATTACGTGGTGCGCAAATAAAGGGGGGCGGCAGCGCCGCTTATTGCTTGGGGCCAGCCAGCCTTTTGCATTAAGACCGATCTTAATTTTGCCGTGTTTTGCTATGACAGTATCTCCCTGATTAGGAGTTGGGTACTGTGGGCAATTAGACCGGTAGTTCATATAACAAATCATGAGCCTCCCATTTGAAGAGTTTTAGAGCAATGATAAAGATGGTGGAACTGTGTACAAAAATGGGCTACTTTTAACGGGCATCATGCAAAAAACCGGTTTTACACCTTAAGGAGATTGATTGATGAGTGAAACAACTCACGATGAAGTGAAAAAAGAAAAAGACCCGCTGCGCGAAAATTTGGGTACGCGCCGCGTACCCAAGCTGCGCATGGCAGACTTTCCGGATGCGGATGCGATTGTGCAGCAAGGGTTGTTGGAGCAGGGACGGCCGTCTACGGCCGTAGACATTTTGTTGGTGAATCCCCCCACACCGGATGGGGGACTCTGGATTCGCACGCAGCACCGGGTGGGACGGCGCACTCGTGAGAACATGGTCTGGCCGCAGGTATCGTTGGCGCAAATGGCGGCGCTGCTGCACCCGGTTTACAAAGTGGGCATCATTGACGCCAATGCCGAGCGTATGGGCTGGGAGGAGTTTACCCGCCAGCTAGACATTTACAAACCGAAGTATTACATGACCCAGGTGACGGCGCCGACGCTGGAAAATGATATGTTTGGCTGTTTCCTGGCCAAAGCGCGGGGGGCCAAGACCATTGCTTTTGGGACGCATGTGACGCCGATTCCGAAGGAGACCTTACGGCCGTATCCTCCGCTCGATTTTGTCCTGGTGGGTGAGCCAGACCTGACTATCCGTGACCTGCTGGATCATCTGGAAAACCGTTTTGACGAACGGTCCCCGGAAATCAACAAAATTTTTGAAAAACACGACATGCTCTACAAACCGGCCATCCATGAAGATGGCACGGTGAACATGCACGGCATCAAGGGCGTGGCCTGGCGGAATGGGGAAGAGATCGTGGTGAATTTTACACGGCCGTTTATCCAAGACCTCAACGACTTGCCTATCCCCCTCCACGAAATGCTGCCGTTGCAAAAGTACCGGATGCCGCTCATCAAAGGGCCATTCACCTTCATCGTCACCAGTCGCGGCTGCCCGGCCGGCTGTACCTACTGCATCAAACACGTCAGCTACCAATACAGCACCCGACTACGTTCACCTCAGCTCCTCATTGAAGAAATGTGGCAGCTTAAAAAACTGGGCATCCATAACATCCACATGTACGCCGACCTGTTCACCGTCAACCGAGACCAGGTGGTTGAATTGTGCAAACTGATGATCGAACAAAAGATCAACATCCGCTGGACATGCAACAGCCGGGTGGATTACGTGGACGAAGAGATGCTCGAACTCATGGGCAAAGCTGGCTGCCGCCTCATCTCCTGGGGCATTGAAAGTGGAAGCGAACAAATCCTGCGTCATGCCCGCAAAGGTGCATACCCTGAAAAAGCGGCCCGCTCCCTGGAATGGGCCAAAAAAGCGGGCATTATGAACTGGGGCTACTTCATCATTGGTCTGCCCGGCGAAACAGAAGAAACTATTCGTCAGACGATAGATTTTGCCAAGAAACTGCCGCTAGACATCGCCCTCTTCCATGTCGCCGCCCCCTATCCGGGTACGCCCTTCTTTTTTGAAGTGGTCGAAAACGGTTGGTTCCGCCCCGGCACGCGCTGGGAAAATGTGGATATGGACAAAGGCACGGTACTGGATTACCCCAATTTGTCGGCGGAGCGGCTGCTCTACTGGCAAAAACAAGCCTTCCGGGAATGGGCCTTCCGCCCCGGCCCCATTTTTACTTACCTAAAGATGTTACTATCGGATGTATCTACTTTGCGGTCGGCGCTTAGTGTCGGTTTGCAACACCTCAGTTGGGCCGGGACAGATGAAGGTGCGCCTATAGCGCCATCTTCACCATCGCCGGCATCGGGTGATTAGCCGTTTATACGGAGGGAGGTGTCTTAGAAAATTAAGATGACAAAGCAATGCAGATAGTTCAACAATCTTATTAAATTTGTTAAACCAGTTAGTGCCTTGCGGCAATTACAGTGGAGGAAAAATGAAGTCAATAAATCGGGTTTTACTTTTAGGGCTTTTTGCAGCAGTTGTTTTTGCTTTGCCGGTGTCAGTGATGGCAAACAAATTGATCTACACAGCCACGCTAACTACCGATGCGGAACTGCATGATGTGATAGGGTCTAATGCGCGTGGCAATGGTGTCCTGGCCACTTTCCCAAATGGTATTCATTTTCAAGTGGCTGTCCATAATTTGTCTGGGGATGCGACGGCCGCGCACATTCATGGCCCGGCTGGCACGGACGCGAACGGGCCAGTTGTGGTCACCCTGTGTGGTGGGCCGCCGCCGACCGTATTGGCTCAATGCACCATGGAAAATGGGATGCTCAAAATTAGTGGTGTTATCACAAATCAGTTAGTCGGCATGACCGGAGCTGAGTTTATGGCTGCTTTGAACAGTGGCCAACTTTATATTAATGTTCATACAGCTTTAAACCCGGCTGGTGAGGTCAGAGGTCAACTGTACCCCCGCTAATTCTCTGTAGGATAAGGGCGTTTGAATAACAAATAAGCCTGGGATCCTCCAGGCTTTTTTGTTAGGTTCTTTGGGAATTCATGTGGTTGACAGCATATGTGGGGGTCAAACAAATCGTTTGTACCCCTCTAAATCCAACCAAATGCGCTGAAAGAGGGTGC
>JACTMP010000004.1 GCA_014584575.1 Chloroflexota bacterium | reverse complement strand
CTCACGCAGTTGCCTTCGGCTAGTGGTTCGTCGGGTCAACGCCCACAGGAGACTTGCACTCCTTAGTTACCGCCCATGCCGGGCGTACACAAAAAAGCCTCTCAACATGAGAGGCTGAAATCACTTTCGCAACTCTCTCATCTTCCAGACCACTCTGGTCTGCCGGAATTGGCACCTGTTTCGGTAATCGGTAATCGGTAATCGGTAATCGGTTAAATAATGCCTGACGCCGATTACTATTTTCCGTTTACTGTCCACTGATTACGGAAAGGTTGCCGAGGCTTCATCGGGCCGGTCCCTCTGCCTCTCTAGATGAGTGGTAACGTGCTTAACGATGACCGAAGTTTATACCGGCACAGGAGACGTGTCAAATTTGTAGCTTTATCTTACAGGGCAATCGCAAACTCAATTCCTGGCGATTAAAATCGCGGCTACAGAGGGCAAAGCCCACCTTCGTCGGCTGGGTTTCAGTCGGCGAAGGCCGACTTTGCCCTCTGTTGGTGCAGATTTATCTGCCGCATTGAGGAATATGCAATTGCCCTGCTTTATCTTCATTTCAGGAAAGCTCCCCGTCTCCGTTTGTTTCCTGGTCGGTGCCCACATCCCCAGCCCACAAACGCTGCATTTCCTCGCTACGCGCCAATAGTTCATCCAGCCTGCCCTGGTCGGCGATACGGCCGTCTTGCAACACCACAATATGATCCGCCCGCCGCAGCGCCGGCCGCCGGTGAGACACTACCAGACAAGTCGGTCTGTTGGACAAGATGCCATCTTGTCCAACAAAAAGCCGCTCCCACAACGCCTGCTCCGTATTCACGTCCAACGCGCTGGACAGATCATCAAAGACATATAACTCCGGCCGCCGGGCAAACATGCGCGCCGCTGCCGCCCGCTGCATCTGCCCGCCAGACAACTTCACGCCGCGTGTGCCCACCATCGTCTCCAACCCCTCTTCCAGTTCGTGAACATCCTGTTCCATGACGGCCGCGTGAATGGCCGCCTGGATGTCCACTTTGTCCTCCGGGATGCCCAGCAGGATATTGTCGCGCAGGCTTTCGCTGAAGAGGCGCGGTGTCTGGGGCGTATAGGCGGTACGCGGCGGCGTCAGAAAATCGCCCGGGTTTTCAATCGGCTGCCCGTTCCAAAACCATTCGCCGCTGGCGGGCAGCAGACCCAACGCCGCCCGCAGCAACGTCGTTTTGCCAGCGCCAATGCGCCCGGTGATGACGACAAAGGCGCCGCGGGGAATAGAAAGTGTCACCTCGGCAATGCCCCGCCCGGTCTCGGCATAGCGGTAGCTGAGGTGGCGAATTTCCAGGGCTTGCAGGTGGTGTTTTGCGTTTTTGGCGACGTAGGGCACGTCCGGCCAGCCGCTGTTACGTCGCAGGTAAACCGGCCCCGGGGCAAAGATGCGTTCGGGTGGCCCACCTTGCAGCACATCTACCATGCGTTTGAGGGAGACGGCCGCTGTTTTATGCAGGGCCAGCGTCTGCCCAAAATAGGTCAGCGAATTGGACACGGGCAGGAGCACGGCCGTGAACAAGACAAAATCCCCTAACGTAAAACCACTATCTCCGCCACTGATCTGGGCAGCAATCACCAGCAGCACCAGACCAATACTGATGCTGTTACTGTTCTCCATAATCACGTTCAGGAATTCCTGAAACAGGGCATCTTTCAGGGCCGTCTCCCGGCGCGCTTCGTTAATCTGGCGGAAACGGCCGTCTACGTGTTCCTCGGCCCGGTTGACCTTGATGGCCTGCACCGCGCCAAACATCTCGCCTACAAAACCAGTAACGTCCCCTTCTGCACCGCGTGCCGCAGCCCGGTATTCGGCAATGCGCCGCCGCACCACGTTTACCAGGATGAAGGAGAGAAAGAGGGGCAGCAGTACCAGCAAGGTGGCTATGGGCGAAAGTCTGAACATGATGCCCAGCCCCACCAGCACCACAACCACGTGCATGGTCACTTGCAGCGCCTGAATGGCCAACTGGCGCACGTTGCGGGCATCACCGGCAAAACGGCTAACCATTTCGCCGGGGGCGGTGATGGTGGCGGCGGCGCCGGGCAGTTCCAACAGCCGCCGCATCAAGTTCTTGCGCATGAGGACGGTGAGGGAGAAGGAGTAGTAGAAGTCCAGGATGGCCGTGCCGTATTCTACGGCCGTGCCCACCAGTGCCACCGTCACCAGAAGGGCTACCATCGAGAGGAAGTTGATCTCAAACTGGCTTGCGCCGGTCAAGATGTTAAACAGTTCGGCCGTCAGCCAGGCCAGCAAAATGGGGAACAATCCGGCGAAAATATAAGCCAGCGTATCCACCAGAAACAGCCCTGGATTAAAGCGGATCAGCAGCCAGGTCGCTTTCCAGGTACTAATCGGCGGCGCTTCGTAATCGGCGGCCGTAATCCGGCCCCGTCCTTCACCATCGGCACTCATAATCGTCTACCCGTCATCCGTACACTGCTCACCGCTCACTGCTAACCGCTCACCGCTCACTGATCCCTATCACACCAGCACCTCTTCCAACCCCGTTCGCAGCAGTTGGCTGAAGTGGGAGTTGGGATCGTTTACCAGTTCGGCGCGACGGCCGTATTCTTTGGTACGGCCGTTCTCCAAAATCAAAATCGTGTCCGCTCGCTGCACGGTTTTCAGCCGGTGGGCCACGATAATGGCCGTCCGGTTTGCCAGCAGCTTATCCACCGCCCGCTCAATCAGATGCTCCGTGGCCGGGTCCAGCCGCGAAGACGCCTCGTCCATAATAATCAGGCCGGGGTCTTGCAAAAAGACGCGGGTAAAGGCCAGTAACTGCGCTTCTCCGGCAGACAAGCCGCGCCCGCCCGCTTCCAGCACCGTGTCCAGCCCGCTGGGCAGAGAAGCGAACCAACCCATCAACTCCAGGTCGGCCAGAGCCGCCATAATTTGCCGGTCAGAGACGGCCGTATTAAAAAAGGTGAGGTTGTCGCGGATGGTGGCGTTGAACAGTTGCACTTCCTGCGTCACCATGCCCACCTTTTCCCGCAGGTGCGCCAGCGGCAAAGCCGGCACAGGCCGGTTGCCTAGCCGGACTACGCCCCGCTGCGCTTCGTACAGACGGAAAATGAGACGGGTGGTGGTGGTTTTGCCGCTGCCGGTGCGCCCCAGGAGGCCCATCACTTCACCCGGTTCCAGGCAAAAACTCAAGTCATGCAAGACGGGTTTATCGGCCGTATACGCAAAATGGACGTTTTGAAACGCCACCGCCAGCGGCCCATCCGGCAGGCGCAGCGGCGAATGTCGGTCATCCTTAATGTCTGGTTCGGTCATAAACATCTGCTGGATGCGGCTGACGCCGGCCACTGCCTGTTGTAAATCCTGTAACTGCTGCGTCAGGCGGCGCAGGGGTTCTTGCAGCATGGCGCTGTAGGTGATGATGAGAAAGACAGTGCCGATGGTGACACTACCTTGCAGATAGAGCCAGCCGCCCAGTCCCAGCCCCAGGGTCGTGCCCACCCGGAATAATCCTTGCGTGGTGGTAAAGGTGAGCATACCCAGGGCAAAACCTTTTTGCTCCACCACATACTGCTCGCGCAGCGTCTGATGCAGGCGCAGCATGGTGAACGCCGCCGCTCCGTTGGCGCGAATATCTTCCATACCCGCCAGCCGTTCCTCGATAAAACCAAACAGCCTGGCGCCCATAGCTAAAAATGCTTCCCAAGAGGGTATGGCCAGCTTGATGACGTAATTGAGAATAGCACCGGTAACAATAACAAAGCCAATGAAGCCGACACCAATACGCCAATCTTGCCGAAACAAGACAACTATAACCCCGGCAATGAGCAACCCATTCCCGAATATCTGGATGATGAATTGGGAGAAGAAATTGGACAGGGTGTTCACATCTTCGTCTACGCGGGAGATCATCTCGCCAGCAGTGCGGGCATTGTGGAAGGCCATGTCCAGGTGCAGCGTGTGTTGGGCGAGATCGGCGCGCAGTTCGTTGGTGGTGCGCCAGCGCACGTCCTGGGTGACGTAGGCGGCAGCGGCGGCAAAAACCTGGTAGGTGACGGCCGCCAGGATAAAGAGGATGGCGACGGCCGTGAGATTGCTCAGGCCACCCAGGGTCGTTTCTGTTACCTCGCCGGTAGCCAGGTCAATAAAGTCGGCCAGCAGGCGTGGCTGCAACAGTTGCAAGCCAATGGCTACCAGAAGCAAGACAAGCAACAAGAGCACCCGCTTCCATTCAGGGTGGGCATACCAGCGCAGGATGGCAAAAGATTGCCGGAAGGATTGTGTTTCTTTTTGCACGGCCTCGGTAACCACCTCCTTGAATTAGATAATTGTCTAACACTTTGGGGAAATGGTCAAATAGAGAGAATCGTTAGTTAGCTAGGGCGATTGCATACTCCCGGAAAGGCAGATAAATCTGCACCCACAAGGAACAAAGTCGGCCTTCGCCGACTAAAACCCGGTGGATACCAGCCCACGAAGGTGGGCTTAGCTGTTTGTAACCGCGATTTCAATCGCCGGGAATTGTTTGCAATCGCCCTAAATCAATCGCCCTAAATCAATTGCCCTAAATCGTTTGCAGCAAAGTCATATTTTTTTGCTAATGAGCACCTTGTCAATGCGCTTGCCATCCATATCCACTACTTCCAGAATAAAATCACCAAATGTGACCGTTTCGCCAACAGTGGGCAATTGTTTAAGCAGGTACAAAATAAGGCCCGCGAGTGTTGTAAAATCTTCGCGATCTTCTGGCGGTACATCGGGTAAGCCAATGACATCTTGCACTTTGTCAAACGCTTCCAATCCATTGACCAGCCAACTGCCATCTTCGCGGCGGAAGATGGGATATTCTTCGGCGTCATCATACTCATCCCGAATTTCACCTACCAGTTCCTCCAGCAAATCTTCCATGGTGACTAAGCCGGCCACCTGTCCGTATTCATCCATTACTAACGCCATATGGGTGGCGGTGCGCCGGAATTGTGCCATCACATCATCTATATGGTCATTACGCAAGACAACCGGCGCCGGCCGGAGTAGATGGGATAGATTGACCTTTGTCTCCGGGTTAGCAATAAAGCGCATCAAATCTTTGGCGTTGAGAAGACCAATGACATTCTCTAAAGAACCTTCAAACATGGGCAGCCGCGAGTACCCACTTTCAATAAAAAGTTCGGCCAACTCAACCAATGACATTTGGGTGTTGGCGGCGACAATTTCGCTGCGCGGCACCATTACGGCTCTGACAGGGCGGTCTGTGAAGCGAAAAACGCGGTGAATGAACTGAGCTTCGCCTGCTTCTACCGTGCCGCTGGCCTTACCTTCGCGCACCAGGTATTCAATATCTGCGGCCGTAACCGTATTTTCGCTATCAGATGACTGCCCCAATAACCGAAAGACCAGCTTAACAGAACCAGAAAGGACGGCGACCAACGGCCGTGCCACCTGCGACAAAAAAGACATAATGGGGGCGGCCAATATGGCATACCGCTCAGAGTTTAGCAGCGCCAATTGTTTCGGTATCAGTTCACCAATCACCAGCGAAAAATAGGTGATAAAGAGCACCACGAGGAGCAATGACAAACTGCTGGCATATGGCGCCAGAACGGGGATATCGGCCAGCCACTCCGCCAGCAGATTGCTGATGCGCGCCCCGCCAAAGGCAGCCGAAAACGTGCCGATGAAGGTGATGCCTATTTGTACCGTTGCCAGGAAACGGTCGGGCGATTCCGCCAGGGCGATAGCCTGTCTGGCCCCCCGATTCCCGCTTTCTGCTAATGGCTCTAATCGGCTGCGCCGGACAGAAACAATGGCAATTTCTGAACCGGCAAAAAAGCCGTTGGCCAGAATCAACGCAAAAATAATCAGTAGTTCCGTACTAATCTCAGCTAACATAAAAGACTCTCGTTAATGCGTAGCAATGAAATCGGGATAGGAGGGGGCGACTAGCCCCCTTCCTCCCACACCACCGGACATGCGGGTCCGCATCCGGCGGTTCGGTCAAGTGTGACGAAGCTCGT
>JACTMP010000016.1 GCA_014584575.1 Chloroflexota bacterium | reverse complement strand
GGTGTCTCCGCCAGATACAGGTCACGCACTTTCAGCCCGGCCACCTCGCCAATGCGCAAGCCACAGCGCAGCATGAGCAGAAACATGGCCCGGTCACGCACATCTGCAATGACGGCCAGGAAGTGATTGAGATCCTCTTCCGGCACCGGGCGGGGCAGTCGTCGCCGTTGGCGCACACTGTGGCGATGGGGCAGCACCGGGCATACCAGGTCGGGGTCTTCGTCGGCCAGAAAGGTGTAAAACGAGGTGATGGCCGCCAGACGGCGGTTGATGGTGGCCGGGTTCATCCTCTCCTCGGCCTGTACCATCACAAAGTGGTCAATGTCGGTAAGTGTGATGGCTCCTGGCGGCCGGTCGCCGACGATGCGGGCGAACTGCTGCAAGTCACAGCGATAATCCTGCCAGGTATGGGCGTCCGGGTGACGCCGCCGCATCCAGTTGACAAAGTATTCGATCTCTATTGAGTAGATTTGGTTAGCTGACACGAACCATTCTACTCTTAGGAGGCCATCGTCCACCCGCGAGTTCACGAATTGTTGGTTAATATAAGTGGTCTGGCCTGGCACGATTCATCAGCGCCGACACCATCATCCCCAACCCCGCCAACCCCCAATCCTATAACCGCTACAGCTACGTCCTCAACCGCGCCCCCTGCTGGGGCATGGTCTTCTCCAATTGCTGCGGCCGGTGTCCCCACCGCGCCGCCCCCGCCTTGCTCGTGGGGTGGTTTTCCTAGTCTGGCGGTTTGCCGGTTTCGCTCTGCTGGGGCCGGTCTTCCAGACCGTGCCCCACGTGTGTCACCAGCCTGGCTTTCATTCGCCGCCGCGTCACTTTTCGCGTGGCATTGTTGCCTGGCATACAATTCGCGGTATGGAAACGTACCAGATTCAGGAGGGGGCCGTCCTCTACTATCTCACCTTCACCGTCATCGAATGGCTGCCGGTCTTTGTGGCCGAAGAGCCTTGCCAAATCCTCACCGACAGCCTGAACTATTGCCACCATCACAAGTCATTGCGTATCAACGCCTTTGTCATCATGCCTACCCATGCCCATGTCATGCTGTTCGACGCCGACTTCGACAATGACCGGCTGCGCAACACCATACGCGATATGCGCCAATTCACCGGCCGGCAACTGGCTGATTACAGTGAAAAACACCTGCCCGCCATCTTTGGCCAGGTTATGCAAAGCACAGCCCGTACCGACCGCGCCAGGCAGTTCTGGCAACAAAGCAAACACCCCGTGGCCATTTGGACAGCCGAATTCTGGCAGACAAAAGTGCGGTATATCCATGACAACCCGGTGCGCAAGGGGCTGGTAGGGGAGGCAACGGCCTGGCGGTTTTCGTCGGCGGCCTATTGGCTGCTGGACCCGCCGGGGGAGAGCGATGTGATATTGACGGAGGTGGTGTGGTGAGCAAAGAGGTTCCGGTTGGACAAGGTGGTGTGGCACGGTCTGGAAGACCGGCCACAGCAGGGGTTACCAATTATGAACATTCAGCAATTAGGTAAAGTTTACAATGGCTTATTACAAATTGGGATTATCGTGATTATGTTGGGCTTACTGCTTTCTTGTGTACCTGGGCAAACGCAGGATTTCGGTTCTTTAGCACCCAGCCCTGCGTCTAACTTAGTTGAAAGGGAAGATGCTTTAGCAACACCGACTGCTTTATTGCCGGTAACAGAATCTACAGATATAAGTCTGTTCTTAACATTTACACCCAGCCCAACACTTGGCTCTGATCCCCTTCCACCTACCCCTTCAGCAACTTCTACTCAGATATCTGCTTCTATTCCCATAAGCGAGTCTATACCTTTTGATTTTCAGGGGAAAATTGTTTTTAGTGTTGCTTCGGGTAGAGACGCCAACGAGTCAGCACTTTGGTTACTACCTCCTTCTGAAACCAAGCCCCAATTGCTTCATCAAGAAGAGGGAATTGGGCTTGCTCAGCCTCTTATCTCACCCACGGGGCGTTACCTCGCATATATTCGATATGCAGAAGACATTGCCAGTATTTGGGTTATGGATATGGAAACCAAAGAAACAAGTCAATGGAGTGGTAACTTTCCAATAAAGTACGTAGACTTACAAGATCATCGCGAAGCTTGGAATGGCATAATCTTACAGTCGTGGTCGCCAGATGAACAAGCTCTTGTTTTTCAAGCATGGGAACGCGATGTTTTATTAAACGAGCCCATATGGAGTTATGTTTTATCTGCCAATGGCGACACCAAACAATTAGGTTCACGCATTTACGATATAAGTTGGTCTCCTATCAATCCAAATGAGTTAGTTTTTATATCTGGACTTGAAGGCGTTTATCAAAGCAATGTTACAGAAACATTGAGCCCCACTCTCATATTAGCCACTCCAGAATTATATGCGGGTAGCTTAGCTTGGCATCCAGATGGACAGCATCTCGCAGTTGCAGCAGGTTTAACAAATGAAACCCCATTATGGGTGGTTGATCTTGACACAATTGAAGTGATAAAGTTGGCTGAAGGTGTTCCTGGCTCACAGCTAGTGCGGTGGTCGCCAGATGGGACCTCTCTCTTTTGGAAATTGCAAGACTCAAACAAACTATTACAGTTTCAAGATGACACTTTCGACTTATTCACAATTCAAGCGTTGCCAGCATTGAACCCTTATTTGAATCTAACCAGCGAACAAATTTGGATGCCAGATAGTATTCACCTTGGCTTACTACAAGGTTCCCCGACAACATCTAAGGAAGTAAACTTATGCTTTTACACAATTTCAGGAGAAAAGATTGATTGTCCTGCAAGCAGCGGCATCATTCTTAATCAACTTGGTATGGATCAGTCCATCGCACAGGTTGCCTTGACTTGGATACCGTAAGAATTGGTCTGTGACCAGGTAGGTCTCCGCCTTGCTACGGACAAGCTTTAGACCAAAATGCAAACCTGTTTTCCGCCTGTTTCGGCACGGCCGTTAGCAATTTTCCCGGTATGGTAGTTTCATGCCTTTCCACGATACGGCCGGTGGTGCAACCAACGACCCTGCTGCGGTAAGGTCTTCCCTGGTTGCCCTTGCTGCGGCAAGGTCTTCCGGGTTTGGTGTGGCCGGTGTTCCACACCGCGCCACGTGTGTTTGCCGGCCACCAGCCTGTTTGCCAACGGCCGTACCCCCGCATTCGTTCATCATCATTTCCTGGCATACCACCCCAGGGCAGCGGCCCCCCTGCTGCGGTGTGGTCTTCCGGGTTTGGTGTGGCCGGTGTTCCAGACCGTGCCGCATCTGCTTGCCACTCACCGGCCCGTTTCCGACCGGTTTTGGCGCGGCTTTTGGTGGGTGCTTGGTTAGTTGTAGATGCGCGTGGGATTAACGGCCGTACCAGACGAAGGCTGGCTCACTTATGCCATACCATCGCTGCCAGAAGCAGCCAGTACCACCAACTGACCGCCCAGGTGAGTGGAGAGTTGAATAACGCGGGCAACGGCCGTGTTTTTTGTATGGTGGGGCGATTTGGAAAAATCGCCCTACGACAGGTAGTCGCGGAGGGCTTTGCTGCGGCTGGGGTGGCGTAGTTTGCGCAGGGCTTTGGCCTCGATCTGGCGAATGCGCTCGCGGGTGACGCCAAATTCCTTGCCCACCTCTTCCAGCGTGTGGTCCTTGCCGTCGTTGAGGCCGAAGCGCATTTCCAGCACCTCGCGCTCCCGTTCGCTGAGGTAGCCCAGAACTTGCCGGATTTGCTCACGCAGCAGTTCTTTGGAAGCGGCGTCTACCGGCTCCAACGCGGCTTCGTCGGGGATGAAGTCACCCATTTCCGTGGCGTCTTCAGAGCCAACCGGCGATTCCAGAGACATGGGGTCCATGGAAATGCGTTTGATTTCCCGGATTTTAGCGACGGCCTGCCGCCATTTGCGGTTAAGCACAGGATCAACAGGCAGGCCATTGGCCAGAGCGTCTTTAATGGCGGCCGTTTCTTCGGGGGTGAGGAAGTCGAGTTCCAGCGCCAATTCTTCGTCGGATGGTTCGTGCCCCAATTGCTGCACCAGGTCGCGCTGCATCTTGATGATCTTGTTGATCGTCTCAAACATATGCACGGGGATGCGAATGGTGCGAGCCTGGTCGGCGATGGCCCGGCTGACGGCCTGGCGAATCCACCAGGTGGCGTAGGTGCTGAACTTGAAGCCTTTGGTGTGGTCAAATTTTTCCACGGCGCGCAGCAGGCCCACATTACCTTCTTGCACCAGATCAAGCAGGTGAATGCCGCGCCCCATGTATCGTTTGGCGACACTGACCACCAGGCGCAGGTTCGCGCCGGTCAGGGCGATTTTGGCTTCCTCGGCCAGATCATAGATGGTGTATTCGTTGTATTTGAGACCCACTTTGTCGGCGGAGAGCCATTGGTAAACGGTGTCCTCGTCGGGCAAACGGCCGTCACGCCGCACCGCATCCTCTATCTTCCGGGTAATATCCGGGGGTAGCAGGTACACGGCCGTGAACATGGCAAAACAGGTCTGCGCCAGCTCTGTCCAGGCGTCGTCTTGCCCCCAAATGCCCTGGTTCAAGTAGTCACGCAGGTAGGAAGTTTGTTGTTCCTGCCAGCCACGCCGCAGCGTACTGGCTTCGGCAATGAGTGGCTGCATCTCTGGTGGGGCAACGTGAATGGCGGCGCTGACTTCTGTGGCGGTGGCCTCGTTTTCCAGCAAGCGACGGTAATTCAACATCATTGCCCGCAAGTCCACCTCTTCTTCGGAATCATCCCCTTCTTCGGCCGCCTTCAAGCTCAGGTTTTCCAGGGCAGAGGCAGCGGTTAGTTGAGTAGAGAGCCAGATTTCTTGTTCGGCAGTCAGCAGCGGCACCTGGCCGATTTCTTTGAGGTAAGTGTGGACGGGGTCGTCTTCTACGGCCGTGACCAGATAATCCGCCCCATCATCCGCCAGCAGGTCTTCATCATCCAGATCAAGGAAATTAGACGGCTCGCCCAGATCGTTGAGCACCTCACCTTCGGCATTGACGACACGCACATCCAGCTTTTGCAGGCGGGCATACAGCTTGTCGGCCTGATCTTCGTCGGCCGTGGCCAGCAAAGCCTGGACATCAGACTCGTTTATCTGGCGGGAGCGGCGCGCTTTTTTGACCAACGCCTCAATGTCCAGCGTTTCTTCGCCTTCAAAGACATCGTCTTCCTCAAATTCATCGTTTTCCAGTTCAGGCGACAACTCACTCATGTTTATTTCCTGGCTATCGTTTACGGTTTTAGAGATCAGGAGATTGGGAGATCAGGAGATTGTGTTAACCTCTTAACCTCCCAATCTCTTAATCTCACATATTATCAGCCGCCCGCCGCCGGTTGGCCCCGGACATGGCGTTGCGGGCTTTGTTTAACTGCCAAACCACAACAGGCAGTTCCCGTTTGAGCTGCTGGTACACTTCTACCGCTTCCGCATCATTTTCAATTTGCGCTTCTTTATAATACTGTTCCACTTCATTCACCAGTTCGCGTGTTTTCTCCAGACGCCAATCTAACACAGATAACATGAGTTGATCAGCCAGACGCTCCATTTCCACATCAGGCGCTGCCGGGAGGGAGAATAGATACTCTGCCCGACGGGTCAGGGGCGCTGTTGGTGAATCGTCCAAAATATCCCACAATTCGTCAATCGTGACAACCGCCTGCCGGTAAACGCCGCCGCTGGATTGCAACCAGCGGGGTAACAGTTGCATGATGGCCCGGTCTTCGGGATTGAGGAAATCTTTCTCGGTCACGGCCGTTTGCCCACATTGCGCCAATCGTTCATTCACCTGTTGCAGCAGGTAGGGATGGCGTAAACATTGGCTTAAATAATGCGCCTGGCGCATCCCGCTGCCATGCACCTGGCCGGAAGTGGGGCGAGGCACGGCCGTGCCACCATTCTTTTGGGTGGTAGCCGGTTTAGTCGGTTGTGTGGCGGCAGCCGGGCGGGCCGTATCCGGCAGGCGCGTCTGGCGCAGGGCGCGTTCGTCCACGCGCAGCGCCCGCGCCAACTCTTGCCAGTAATGGTCGCGCTCAATCGGGTCGGCAATATCTTTGATGAGCGGGATGATTTGTTGGGCGACGGCCGTTTTTGCCTTGGCATCACGTATATCCAAATCTTGGGTAGCCACGCCAATCACGTAGGCTACCACTGGCTGCGCCTGGGCCACTAACTGTGGCCAACGCGCCGCGTTGGCGCGGATGATGCTGTCCGGGTCTTCCCCTTCTGGCAGGGTGACAATGCGAATGTCCGCCTGCAACCGCCCTTCATGCTGCACCAGACCGTAGGCGTCGAACCGCACTTCCGTGTCGCGGTCGAGCGTTTGCCGGGCCACTTGCAGGCTGCGTAGGGTGGCTTTGGCACCGGCGGCGTCGGCGTCCAGCGCCAGCACAAACCGTTTGGTGTATCGTTTCAACTGCTGCAATTGGGCTTCTGTCAGCGCCGTGCCCATTTGGGCGACCACGTTGCGGAAACCGGCCTGCCACGCCTGAATCACATCCATGTACCCTTCTACAATCACCGCCTGCCGCGCCTCGCGGATGTCTCGCTTGCCCATGTCCAGCCCAAAGAGCAGGTGGCTTTTGTCGAAGACCAGGGTTTGTGGGGAGTTGAGGTATTTGGGCAGGCCGTCTTTGTCCAGGGTGCGGGCGCCAAAACCAACGGTACGGCCGTCCACGTCCCGAATCGGTATCATCAACCGCCCCCGAAACCGGTCATAGCGTGACCCTTTTTCGGGGTTTTCGCTTAGCAACCCGGCCTCCACCAATTCCTGGTCACTATAACCCTGGGCGTTGAAGTGGGTGCGGCAGGCGTCCCAGGAGTCGAGGGCATATCCCAGTTTGAAGGCGGCGATGGTGGTATCGGTGAGGATACGGCCGTTGACATACAGTCGCGCTCCTTCTGCCTGGGGTGCATGGAGGAATAGCTGGTGGAAATAGTCGGCGGCTGCGCCCAGCAAATCGGTCAGTTTATCGGCATGGGTGCGCCGTTTTTTCTCTTCGGGGGTGTATTCGTGCAGCTCCACGCCCGCCCGCTGTGCCAGAGCTTCCAGCGTTTCTTTGAACTCCCACCCCTGCCGTTTCATCACAAAGGAGAACACATCGCCGCCTTCGGCGCAGGCGCCAAAACAGCGCCAGGTTTGGGTTTCGGGGAAGACAAAAAAAGCGGGGGTGCGACTGTTGGCGTGGAAGGGGCAAAAGCCAGCGTAATTTCGTCCTGATTTCCGCAGCGTCACGGTCTCAGAGACAATATCTACGATGTCCAATCGGCTTTTAATTTCCTGTGTAACGTCCATTGGCTGAATCGTAATCCGAAGCCTGTAATCCATGAACCGATCATGGATTATGGCTCACCAAGCGGACGCGATTATATCCAAGTTGCAGCGGAGATTCACCGAATTGGGGTGTAAAGTTGGTTACATTTTACGAAGGATTAACGAAACCACTAAAGCGGCGGCTACTTGCTAATCTCCCATTTTCCGCAAGACAATGCCATTTTGCGCCGGGTCGCGCAGGAAGAGACCGTTATCGTGTTGTTCGGTAGGGATGTGGGCGTTTTGCAGGCGCACGGCCGTAGCCGCCAACGCCTCCTCATCTGGCAGTACAATCTCATACCAGTCCAGCCCCACCGATCCCGGTGGGGGCGGTGGCGCACCGACGCCGGCCCACGTGTTCAGGCCAATGTGGTGGTGGTAGCCACCCGCCGACACAAAAGCGGCGCTGGGGCCATAGTGCATGATCAGATCAAAACCAAGCACCTGCGTGTAAAACGCTTCCGCCTCCGGCAAATGAGAGACGTGCAAATGGATATGGCCGATGGTGGTATCCGGGTGCAGGCCGTTCCAGGTCAGGTCACGGCCGTGAACGGTAAGGCCGTGTAGTTCACCCAGTACACTTTCCACATCAAATTGCTTTGTGTCCATCTGTATCTGCCCACCAAGCAAAGGCCATTCATGGCGAGGCCGGTCACGGTAAATCTCGATGCCATTGCCGTCCGGGTCAGACAGATAGAGCGCCTCGCTTACCAGATGGTCAGACGCGCCACCAATGCGCGTCTCCGTCTCAATCAGATGTTTGAGCGTCAGCGCCAGTTCTAGCCGCGAGGGGACGAGGATGGCAAAGTGATAGAGGCCAGTGACGCGCTGCGGGTACAGGGCCGACCGAAGTTCTTTCAGCGCCAGCAAATCCCGCCCGCCGGCGCCCAGGTAGGCCACATCTCCTTCGAGCCGGTGCAGCTTCAGGCCAATGTTATGCTGGTAATAAGGCAGCGACCGGCCAAAGTCTGAGACCGTCAGATGGACTGCACCAATTTTTGTGTCTGGGTGAATGTTCATGGTTACTGTGAAGACCCTAAGGGTTATCCCAAACCCTTAGGGTCTTCAGGTTAAGCTGGTACCGCTTCGGCTTCGACCACTTTCACCAGTTCCAGTTCAATTTCAAGCTGAATTTTGTCACCGACCAGGACGCCGCCGGTTTCCAAAGCCTGGTTCCAGTTCAGCCCCCAATCTTTGCGGTTCACGGAGGCGCTGGCGGAAAAACCGGCGCTCACCTGACCCCAGGGGCTTTTAGCCTGCCCGGCATATTCTACATCTAAAACGACCGGTTTGCTGACGCCGCGAATGGTCAGGTTACCATAGAGTTTGCCGGTGTTCTCGTCAATTTGCTCCACCCGCGTGCTTTGGAAGCGAGCCACCGGGTAATTGGCCGCGTCAAAGAAGTCGCCTGAACGCAAGTGACCATCGCGCTGTTCGTCTTTGGTATTCAGGCTGTTTACCTCAATTTCGATATCCACTGTTGTGCGGGTAGGGTTTTCTTCGTCAAAGCTCACTGTACCGCTGAAAGATTCAAATTGGCCGCGCACTTTTGAAATCATCATATGCCGCGCCGTGAAATAAATGTGGGAATGGACTGAATCAATTTGCCAAGTCATTGTATAATCTCCTTCTATCTTGGTCATTTGTTGAGTTTTTAAGTGGACTAAAGTCCGCTTGTGTGCTAAGATGTTACCGGACTTGAGTCCACTTGTCAACTAATGAGTAAATGAACTGTACTTATGGACAGGTAATGGTGTGATATGACCAGCAATGACGAACCTATATTGATCGGCGAAATACATCCGAATGAAGACGACGGCCGTACCGAACGCCGTGACGCTGCCGCCAACCGGTACAAAATTCTGCAAACAGCCGAACACCTCTTTGCCCAACATGGCGTAGCCAACGTCAATATGGCCGATATTGCTCTGGCTGCCGGTGTGGGCAAAGGCACCCTCTACCGCCGTTTTGCCAACAAGGGGGAGCTGTGCCTGGCGCTGCTGGATACACAAATGGCCGATTTTCAGAATGGTATGTTGGCGCGGATGCAGCAGATGAATATCGCCGGGATGCCAAAGCTGGAGCAGCTACAGCAGTTCATGGATGCCCTGGTTTATTTCACCGATACCCACTCGCCGCTGCTGTGCGAAGTGCAGCGTGAAGGGCTGCTGCCACTAGATAACACCCGCCTGCAACTGCCCCACTTCTGGCAGCATATGACTGTCAGCGCCCTGCTGCGGGCTGCCGCCAATACCGGGGAAATCTCACCAGACCTGGACACCGATTATCTGGCAGATGCCTTGCTCTCGCCCCTGAAGGTGGATTTTTTTCAATTTCAAAAAACCAATCGCGGCTTCACCCTGGAACGCATCAGTGCCGGCCTGCGCACCCTGATTTCTGGGCTGCGTTATGCCTCAGCGGATTCGTAATCCGTAATCGGTTATCGGTAATCGGACTTCGGGTTTCAGGAGCGGTGAAGGGGCGGTGAAAAGCCTATTGAGCCAGACGGTGAATGGGGTATGGTAGGGCGCATCTGACGATGCAGGTTGTTCATCTGATGATGGAGGTTGTTATGGAAAAGCGAGAGAATAAACGACGGCCGTACCTCTTCATCCCCGCAATTTTATGCCTGTTTGCCCTGGTGGCAGCCTGGCAGCACGGTTCCGCACAGGCAAAATCAGTCACAGTATCCCCGGCGGACAATACCAGCACCCAACCCGTTTACGGCGTCAATTTCATCACTTCGGCCGAAGAGCCAGCCGATGAACAAAAGTTCCTAAACGGTCAGGCGACCGGCGCAGCCTGGAATCGCTGGCCGATGTATTGGTTCAACATTGAGCAGAGTGAAGGCAACTTCGTCTGGGGTGCAGTGGACACGGCCGTGCAAGGCGACGTGACGTATGGCTTCAAAACAGATGCCATCTTATTAGGCACCCCCCCTTTCTATCTCACCAGCCTGCGCCACAATGAGGGCAGCCGCCGCGTGATCGTATCACCGACGCGGCACTCCCCCATTTCCCTGGAAGCGATCAACACCGCCACCCCCGTGGGTCTATTTGACCCCATTTTCACCGATGGTACCGACATCCCCGGCCCCGGCAAAAACATTAATCCCAACAACCGTTGGGCGCGTTTTGTCTCTTTAGCCGTCAACCGCTACAAACCAGGCGGCGTTCTGGCGCAGCAAAATAGCTGGCCGGCTGGCGCGGGCGTCACCCATTGGGAAGTCTGGAACGAGCAGGATTACGTTTTCTTCTGGGATGGCACTGTAGCCGATTATGCCCGCCTGCTCAAAGTGGCCTACCTTACCATTAAACACACCGACCCGGAGGCCCAGGTCATTTTTGGCGGCCTGTCTAACATCAACCTGACCACCGTCGCCAACCCCAACTTTTACAATGACCTCATGGCAATTTACGATGCTGATCCCTTAGCTGCAACCTACGACTATTTTCATGACATCCTGGCCACGCACAGCTACTTTTACGCCTGGAACTCCTGGTACCACGTCTGGCGCGCCCGTAACACGCTGACGGTGCGTGGGCTGGATAAACCTATCTGGCTCAATGAAAACGGCGTCGTGGCCTGGAACGATTACCCTGGCCCAGTCTGGGATCCACACAGCGCCTTTCGCGCCACCATGAGTGAACAGGCGGACTATGTGATCCAGTCGGCGCTGTTTGCCACCTTTGCCGGGGCGGAGGGCATTTTCCATTTCCAACTCTATGATGCCTGTGGCAACCAACCCGCGGGCACCGATTTTCCGCCCCATAACGGCGAACTATGTGACGCCAACGGCAACATCCCCGGCACCAATTTCCCCTGCGCGGGCGACGCCAACGGTCTATTCCGCAACCCCCCCGATGCCGTCTGTTTCCGGCAGCACCCAAACCCGGAAACGCCGCGTCCCAATTTTGACGCCTACCGGGTGTTGACTGACTATTTTACGGATGTAGAGCCGCTGTGGCGGCTGCGCCCCGGCGGCAGCGACCCAGCCAATGGGCCACAGGAGTGGATTGCTTTTTACCAACCGGCGACCCAATCGCGGGTGTTGGGTATGTGGGCGCGGTTTGGGCAGGCAGAAACGGCCGTCGTGCCCACCACCAACCAATCCGGCGAAGGGCTGCTCATCACCCCGGACGGGAATACCCAGAACATTATTGCCCAGAATGGCGTTTTTACGCTGACCTTACCGGCGGCGACCAACCAGAATGCGCCCTGGGATCCCACCTTATATGCCATTGGCGGACGGCCGTACCTGCTGATTGAACAAGACACCCTGCCGCCCGTGCTCACCTTCCATGCGCCCCCCTTTGCCGAATACACCATCTACCTCTCCTGGAGCGGCGTGGACGATGGCAGCGGTTTGCTCAATTATGACCTGTATGTGTCGGTGGACGGCGCCCCGCCACAGCCGTGGTTAACAGATACGACGCAAACGACGGCCGTCTATGCAAGCGAGCCGTTTCACGAATACACCTTTATCTTGCAGGGTCGGGATAGAGCGGGGAATGTGGGTGGGGACACGGCCGTGACCGTGCCCACATTACTCTTGCCGGAAAAAGCCTATTTGCCCCATATCAGCCGGTAGAAAGGGGGTTTCGCAGGTGATTGTGAGAGTGACGCTGCCGCTTCTAGTGGCAGCGCCAGCCGAAATAGAGCGCCGCCCAGAGGACTATCCTCTACCGTCAACATCCCCCCATGCACCTCAACGGCCATTTTGCAGAAGGTCAATCCCAACCCCTTACCCCGGCGTGTTTTGTTATCCAATTGGGCGAATTTATCAAAAATACGTTGCCGATCCGCCACCGGCACACCGGGGCCGCTGTCGGCCACACTGAGGAGCAAAAATCCCCCTTCCACAGCACCGCGCACCTCAATTTTGCCCTGGTCAGGCGTTAGTTTCAGGGCATTGGACAGCAAATTGTGGATAACACGCCGGATTAAAACGGGGTCTACTAAAACGGGAGGCAGTGTGTCTGGTGCATCCAGATGCAATTGTTGTTGGTGTTTGTCGGCCAAAATCTGCAATTCTGTTATTTGCTCTCGCAGAACAGGCGCCAGGTCAGTCATACTCTTGTGCAGCGGCATCATGCCTTCTTCCAGCCGCTCCACATCCAGCATATCATTGACCAGACCAAGCACTTCATAACTGCAATGGGTTAGGTTGGTCAGCAGGCGTGCCTGCATCGGGTTCACTTCCCCCAATCCCCCACGATGCATTAAATCCAAACCACTGATGACAATGGTCAGCGGGCTTTTCAAATCATGCACAATGAGTTGGGTCAGGTCACTGCGCTGCCGTTTCTCGCGCTGGTACTGAATGGCGTGGCGCAGCAATGGTAATAATGTCACCAATAAGGCAGCTAACAGCAGCAGTTGAAATAAAAACCAGTTGGCGGAACTTGGCGCGCCGAAAGCCAGACAAATTTCAGCCAGGGCGAGCAAAACAAAGGTAATTGTCAGATTCCGTTCTGTGCTGTTTTTTTCTTTTTTTCTGATCTGATCAGAGCGCCAGGCTGCCCCCAGGAGCAGACCAATACCGATGATGGCAACTATGAATAGCAGATGTGTTACCGTTTGCGAGGCTCGTGCCAGAACGTTCGCAAAACGAATCACAAAACCTATGTAGAGGAGGAACAACATGACATTAAGGCCGAAAAGGGGCCAGCGCCAGGCCAGTAAGCGTTTTTCGGTCACGGCCGTCCAGGGGATACCCGCCGCTATAAAATAGAAACTGCTGGCTGGCAGGCTCATAAACAGGGACCAGACAAAAGCCGGGTGCAGCATATTGGTTAACAGCAGGTAGGGCACACCTAAACTACTGACCAACAACAGGGAAGCCAACGTCAAAAAGCCAAAGGTCAGCAGCACGGAACGGCCGTTCTGACTAAGTCCCAACCCATGCCGGGTTAATAAGGCAATGATGACGCCTAAAAGACCGGCCAGTGTACTGGTGTAGTATTGCAATAGTTCAGGGAGCAGACTGTCGTTGCCAAAATTGGAGAAAATGGGTGAACGCTGGAAAATTAAAAAAAGGAAAAGAGGTAGGACAAAGAGAAGCGTCACTACCCCTTTTCTTTGCGCAAGGGACACAGTGGATTGCATAGTACCAGAGTAATAGGGATGGCTATCAAGTTTGCTTACGGAGGTAGCAGGTGATGGAACCAATTATGCGAGAATTTCCTTACAGTTTTAACACGGAGCGGCTGACGATTCGAGGGCCGTTGCCAGGAGATGGTGTGCGGGTGCGCACGGCCGTGTTGGAATCCCAGGCTGAATTGAAAGAGTGGATGCCCTGGGCCATGGAGATCCCCTCAGAAGAAGAGTACGAGGTCAAAGTACGTCAAGGTCAGCTTCGGTTTTTAGGTCGTGAGGATTTATGGTTGATGCTTCTGTTAAAAGACACCAACACCATCATTGGCGGCAGCGGGCTGCATCGGATAGATTGGTCGGTGCCACGTTTCGAAATTGGCTACTGGGTGCATAGCGCCTACGCCAGGCAAGGGTACATCACGGAAGCCGTCGCCGGAATTACCGCGTTTGCCTTTCAACAGTTAGGCGCCAACCGGGTGGAAATTCGTTGTGATGCCCAAAATGAGCGCAGCGCCGCCATCCCCCGCCGTTTAGGGTTTGTCCATGAGGCAACCCTGATCAACGAAAGCCGCCACCATCTGACCAACGCGCTGCGCGACACGATGATATTCGCCAAAACCAGCTTCCATGCCCAGACAGCAAACAGCCATCATGTCCCGTTAGAAAACTTTTAGATAAGGTGATATAAACGGGCACATGCCTGACGAAGAACTACAAATTGACAGCCTGATTGTCTACAAAAACCAGCCGGGCCGGGTAGTGCAGACCGGTAAAAAGCTGTTCATCGAACTGCCGGATGGCAGTCGCCTTAGCGTTCGCGCCAAAGATGTGGTTTTGCTGCACCCTGGCCCGGCGCCGGCCCTTTCCCGCTTGCAGCCGCCGCCCGGTGATATGCAAACCGCTTGTGAACTGCTGGCCGGGCAGACGACTACGCTGCCGGAATTGGCCGAACTGGTGTATGACGAATTTACGCCGGCGACCGCCTGGGCTATCTGGCAGCAGTTAGCTGATGGTCTGTATCTGACCGGCAGCCCAGAGGCCATTGTGGTGCATACACCGGCAGCGGTTGCCCAAATTCAGGCGGAACGGGCGGCCAAAGCGGCTGCTGAACAGCAGTGGCGTGATTTCTTGGGGCGGTTGCAAGACGGCCGTTACCAGTCCGAAGACGCCGGATATTTGCAAGAAGTGGTCGCCCTGGCAACCGGACAACGCGAAAATAGCAAAATTTTGCGCGCCCTTAATCAATCCGAAACGCCGGAACAGGCCCACGCCTTGCTGCTCAAAATCGGCTACTGGGACGAAATGGTCAATCCCCATCCTCTCCGCCACAATCTACCCACCCAATCTCCCTATCTCCCAATCTCCCCATTACCTTCTGAGAGCCGCCGCGACCTCACCCACCTGCCCGCCTTTGCCATTGACGATGAGGACAACCAGGACCCGGACGACGCTCTCAGCCTGGATGGCGACCGGCTGTGGGTGCATGTGGCCGATGTGGCTGCGTTAATTCCCCCTGGCAGCCCGGCGGATGAGGAAGCCCGCGCCCGCGCCGCCAACCTGTATTTGCCCGAAGGCACGGTACCCATGCTGCCGCCCGTTGTCACCGAAACGTTGGGGTTAGGGCTGGCGGAAGTCTCGCCCGCGCTGTCCTTTGGGCTGGATTTAGCGGCTGATGGCAGCATTGCTGGGGTGGAGATTACACCCAGTTGGGTGCGGGTGACACGCCTGACGTATGAGCAGGTGGAGGCGCGGATGGCGGAAAAGCCATTTGCCACGTTGTATGCCCTGGCGCGGCGGTTTGAGGCGCGCCGCCGCGAAAATGGGGCGGTATTTATTGACCTGCCAGAGGTGAAAATTCGGGTAGAGGGAGGGGAGGTCGTGATACGGCCGTTGCCCCCCTTGCGCAGCCGTTCCCTGGTGATGGAAGCGATGTTGATGGCCGGCGAAGCGGTGGCCCGGTACGCGGTGCAGCATAACATTCCCCTGCCGTTCACCATTCAAGACCCGCCGGATGCTGATGATCGGGAACCGGCACGGCCGTCGGCCATGCTCGCCCTGCGTAAAAGATTACAGCGCAGCCAGCAAGTTACGTCGCCTGGTATTCATGCCGGATTAGGGTTGAATCTCTATGCCCAATCCACCAGCCCCCTGCGCCGTTATCTCGATCTGGTCGTCCATCAGCAGTTGCGCGCCCACCTGCGTGGCCAGCCACTCTTGGATGCGGCGGCGATTGTCGAACGGGTGGGTACGGCCGATGCCGTCATCGGCAGTGTGCGTCTGGCCGAACGGCTTTCCAATACCCATTGGAAACTGGTCTATCTGCTGCAAAATCCCGGCTGGGAAGGCGAGGGCATTATTTTGGACCAGCGGGGCAACCGCAGTGTGGTGCTGCTGCCCGACCTGGATTTGGAAACGGAGCTATACATCAAGGGCAGCCCGCCACTGGACAGCATCGTGGCGCTGGCGTCAACCGGGGTTGACCTGCCCCGGCTGGAAGCGCATTTCCGCGCCTGATCGGTGCGGGTATCATCGTGATATTTTGGTTGAAAGGAGGCAGCGATAGGTGATGGCAGAGATAAACGCGCTTGTGCCCGTTGAGCAGCGGGAAGTTGAGTTTTATGGGGATGAGTTAACGGCCGTGCGCCTGGATAACGGTCAGATTTATGCTTCTATCAGCCAGATGTGTCGTGCTTTGAGTCTGGATACCCAGGCCCAACGGCGGCGGATAGAACGCCATACTGTTCTGACCAGAGGCTTAGGGGTAGCCAAATTGGCTACCCCCGGCGGAATGCAAGACAACTACGTCTTGCGCGTTGATCTGGTGCCGCTGTGGTTGTCTGGCATACGCACCAGCGCCGTGAATGAGCAGGTGCGACCCAAACTGGAAAAATTTCAGGAACAAGCCGCCTCTGTTTTGTGGGAAGCGTTTCAACAGGGTCGCCTGACGGCCGATCCTGATTTTGACGCCCTTTTAGAGAGCGATACTGACGCTGTTCAGGCGTACAAGATGTTGCAGGCATTGGTCAAACTGGCACGTAACCAGGTTTTATTGGAAGCCCGCCAGGATATGCAGCAGACAATTTTAACCGACCATCAACAACGGTTAGAAGCGATTGAAGCGACGCTGAGTGATCCAGAACGGTTTATCTCTCGTGAGCAGGCCAGTCGCATTTCCCAGGCAGTGCGGGCGATTGGGTTGGTGATGTCGCAGCGCAGTGGTCGGAATGAATACGGCGCGGTTTACGGCGAGCTGTATCGCAATTTTGAAATCTCTGCTTACCGTGAACTGCCCGCCCAGAAATACGAGGAAGCGATGAAATGGCTCAATGCCTGGTACCAGCGCCTGACCAACCAGGACATTCCCTTTTAGGGGCTGCTGTCATTCCGAACCCCTCCTGGGGTGAGGAATCTTTCACCTGGCTGAGGTGGAAGATTCATAGGCGATAGCGACCAATAAGAGAATTGCTATTTTGTAAGAAAGCGCATGTTCCGGTGTTGTTGGTGGTGATAGAATACGGCCGTTTTGTCACCATACCCCGTATCCCAACTTCGGATTACGGATTACGGATTACGATTGACGGATTACGAAATATGACCCAACCCGCTTTACTCGCCCTCGAAGACGGCACCACCTGGCCCGGTCTGGCTTTTGGCGCAACCGGCACTACTACCGGCGAAATCGTCTTCAACACCAGCCTGACCGGCTACCAGGAAATCCTCACCGACCCCTCCTATCATGGTCAGATTGTGACCATGACCCAACCACACATTGGCAACTACGGCTGCAACCCGGCTGACGACGAAAGTGAACGGGTGTGGGCGGCCGGATTTGTGGTGCGTAGCCTCAGCCCGGTGGTGAGCAACTGGCGCGCCAGCCAATCCCTGCCCGATTATCTGGCGGAACGGGGCATCGTGGGGGCAACGGAAGTGGACACCCGTGCTCTGGTGCGCCACATTCGCACCTATGGCGCGATGCGGGCCGCCCTTTCCAGCGAAATCACGGATGCGGCCGAACTGACGGCCGTCGCCCGTGCCGCCCGCGATATGAATGGCCTCGATCTTGTCCGCGAAGTGACCTGCGCCGAGCCGTACCACTGGACGGAGGGGGCGGATTGGTGGCAGCCGGTGGCAGTGAACGGTGAGCAGTCGGCAGTCAGCAGTGGGCAGTATCATGTGGTGGCGTATGATTTTGGGATTAAGCGGAATATGTTGCGGTTGCTGGCAGGGAAGGGGTGCCGGATAACGGTGGTGCCGGCTACCACGCCAGCGGCCGATGTGCTGGCGCTGAACCCGGATGGCATTTTTCTCTCCAATGGGCCGGGCGACCCGGCGGCGTGTACGTATGCGGTCACGGCCGTGCGTGACCTGCTCGGCCAGAAACCGATATTTGGCATTTGCCTGGGGCATCAGATTTTGGGGCTGGCGTTAGGGGCCAACACGTACAAGTTGAAGTTTGGGCATCGTGGGGGGAATCAGCCGGTGCAGGTGGTGGCACACGGCCGTGTGCAAATCTCCAGCCACAATCACGGTTTTGCCGTAGACGCCCTCACCCTGCCGGACGGCGCGCTCAATTCACACATCAACCTGAACGACAACTGCTGCGAAGGCATAGACGCCCCCAACTACCGCGCCTTTTCCGTGCAATATCACCCGGAAAGCTCCCCCGGCCCGCACGATTCCGATGAGTTATTTGATAAGTTTGTGGATTTAATGCGAGAGGGGATTGGAGATTAAGAATTGCGGCAAACAATGGTGGATTACAAAGCAGACCTGAACCGGCGCTATTGGGGATATCAAAAGTCACAATTTCCCACCTGGCAAGATTACTTTGAACGTCCATATGTGCCAGACGGCCGTCCACCTGTCTTTATTGCCCGCGAATCATGGCGAAACATCATCATCAACCCCGCTGCCAGCCAACCAGAAATTGATGAATTGCTTTCTCTAGTGCCTGCCGGGGAAAGACACAAATGGTTTCGCAGTATGAATAGTTCTCAGGCTTTGGCCCTGAGTGTATTCGGTAATCTGGCGATCAATGATTCTTTGTATTACCTGTCTGCGATTAAGGATGATGAGGGACAAGATTTGTTTGGGAAAGTGCCAATTTCGCCCAACAACTTCATTATGGAATACAAGGTCAATTATCTTGGCGAACCGCGGCCTACAAGCCTTGATGCTTATATTGCTGGCGATTACCGAATAGCCATTGAGTGTAAGTTTACAGAAGCAGAAGTAGGAACTTGCTCCCGGCCACGATTAAGACCACTCGCTCCAAATTATGAGAGTGAACACTGCAATGGTACGTATTCCGTCCAAAGCGGGAGAAAAGAGCGATGTTCGTTAACAGAAGTTGGTATTTTGTACTGGCGTTATGTTCCCAGTCTGTTTAAGTGGGGCAGCCATAGTGACTTGGCGGTATGCCCTCTCAACAAGAATTACCAATTGGTAAGGAATATTTTGGCAGCCGGTGTAAAGCCAGACGGAACTGCATCAATTCATAATGGTCATGTTGTGCTCATTTACGATGAGCGGAATCCGGCTTTTCAAAAGGGTGGGGATGGGCTGGTTGCTTTCATTGAGACACAAACAGCCCTACAAGAACCAGCAATGCTGCGGAAATGTAGCTGGCAGCGTATTGTCCAGTACCTAAGAGAAAAGAGTGTATTGCCCTGGTTGATCGAGCATTTAGCTCTAAAGTATGGGCTGTAAATGCGCTAGGGCGTGTTGACATTTCCTCTGGTACGGTGAATTGCGCCTACCTCTGGAAATGTCAACAGAACCTAGACCATTTCTGGCAAACGCTTTACCTGGACAGGTAGTAATTGATCCAAATTAAGATGAGAGGAAGCATCCAGAATTTCAATGCCAACGATTTTATCTTCTTCACCAATATCCAGAACAATGTCCTCGTTTACGCGCTGGTTAATAACATCCTGTTGGCGAGCATCAAGGCGAATGTATAACACATCTGTTTTGGTGTTGTATGTTATTTGCATAGCGTCACTCCCATTTGCCATAGAAAACATAGGCAGTCACTGTAATGACCACATCATTTTCCACCACATAAATGACTTCAACTCTTTTCTGTTCATAGTAACGGCCGTGCCGCTCTTTTTTAAATTCGTACACTTTGGCTTTTGCCAGACGGCCGTGTCTGGCGCTGACAGGTTGCCCATTTTCAACCACATCTCGAATTTCACCTTCCGTTGCCCCACGCTCAATAAGCCGTTTCAATGTATGTGGGTCAATTTGAACATTCATGGTATTTCCTGACAGCAGTCATATTTGTAGGCGGATTATAACACTAGAAGGGAGAAACTGTGCCCAAACGAACTGACATCCATTCCATCTTGATTATTGGCTCCGGTCCCATTGTCATAGGGCAGGCGTGTGAATTTGACTATTCCGGCGTGCAGGCGTGCAAAGTGCTACGCCGCGAAGGGTATCGCGTCGTCCTGGTCAACTCCAACCCGGCCACCATTATGACCGACCCAGACGTGGCCGAGGCCACCTACGTCGAGCCACTTACCCCCGATCTGGTCGAAAAAATCATCGAAATCGAAAAGCCGGATGCCCTGCTGCCCACCGTGGGCGGACAAACCGGTCTCAACCTCTCTGTGCAGTTGGCCGAATCGGGCATCCTGGCAAAACATGGCGTCCAACTGATTGGCGCAGATTTGACGGCCATTCGGCTGGCCGAAGACCGCTCCAAGTTTAAGCAGGCGATGATCGCCGCCGGTGTGCCTGTGCCTGTTAGTCATTTCGTGTATTCAGTAGAGGAAGCGTGGACGGCCGTAGCCGACATCGGTTTCCCCGCCCTCACCCGCGCCAGTTTCACGTTGGGTGGCACCGGCGGTGGCGTAGCTGAGGGGCCAGAGGATTTCGAGGCGATAGTGGCTCATGGCTTGCGCTCCAGCCCGGTGGGGGAGGTGTTGATCGAACGCTCGCTGCTGGGTTGGAAAGAGTATGAACTGGAAGTGATGCGCGACCGCGCTGATAACTTTGTGGTTGTCTGCTCGATTGAAAATGTAGACCCCATGGGGGTGCATACCGGCGACAGCATCACCGTCGCCCCAGCCTACACCCTCACGGACAAGGAGTACCAGCACCTGCGCGACCTGGCGAAGCGGGTGATGCAGGCGGTGGGTGTGGAAACGGGCGGCAGCAATGTGCAGTTTGCCGTCAATCCGGCCAACGGCGAGGTCATCGTCATCGAGATGAATCCGCGTGTCTCCCGCTCCTCGGCGTTGGCCAGCAAGGCGACCGGTTTTCCCATCGCCAAAATTGCCGCGTTGTTAGCGGTGGGGTACACGCTGGATGAGATTCCCAATGACATCACGCGGGTCACGCCGGCCAGTTTTGAGCCGAGCATTGATTACTGCGTGGTCAAAATTCCGCGTTGGAATTTTGAGAAATTCCCCGGCGTGGATGCCCGGCTGGGGCCGCAGATGAAAAGCGTGGGTGAGGTGATGGCGATTGGCCGCACCTTCCCGGAGGCGTTGAACAAGGCGATTCGTGGGTTGGAAATTGGCGCGCCTGGGTTTAGCAGGCTCTTGGCGGAAAAGGCGACGCCAGAAGCCCTGCGCGTACCGACGGCGCAGCGGTTGTGGAATGTGGCGGTGAGGTTGGGTCACGGCGAACCCGAAGCTGCTTCGGGCCGTACCCCCACTGAAATCGCCGCCGAGACTGGTTTCGACCCCTGGTTTGTGGCTCAGTTGCAAGAGATTTTGGCGGTGGAAGAAACATTGCAGACCTGTCAGGTCTCAGAAGACCTGACAGGTCTGTTGCGCCGCGCCAAACGCATGGGCTTTTCCGACATTGTTATTGCTCATGCGTTAGGCATCAGCGAAACGGCCGTGCGTCAGCGACGGAAAGAACTGGGCATCGTGCCCGCTTACTACCGCGTGGATACCTGTGCGGCTGAATTTGAAGCGCACACGCCGTACCTTTATTCCACCTACGAAAGCGACTGCGAAGCCAACCCCACCAACCGCCCCAAAGTGATAATTTTGGGCGGCGGGCCAAACCGGATCGGGCAGGGCATTGAGTTTGATTATTGCTGCGTGCAGGCGTGTTGGGCATTGGGCGAACTGGGCTACGAGACGATCATGGTCAACTGCAACCCGGAGACGGTGAGCACCGATTATGACACGGCCGACCGCCTCTATTTTGAGCCGCTGACGTGGGAAGATGTGCTGAACATTGTGGAGCTAGAGCAGCCGGATGGGGTGATTGTGCAGTTTGGCGGGCAGACGCCCATTAACCTGACGGCTGGTTTAGCTGCGGCCGGTGTGCCCATCTGGGGCACGCCGCCGGACAGCATCCACCTGGCCGAAGATCGCGGCCGTTTTGGCGACTTGCTGCGCACATTGGAGATAGACCATCCGCAGTGGGGGTTGGCCCATTCCCAGGACGAAGCATTGGCGATTGTGCATCGCGTGGGCTATCCGGTGTTGGTACGGCCGTCGTTTGTCCTCGGTGGTCGCGCTATGGCCATTGCCTACGACGACGCCTCGCTGCTCAACTTCCTGGCCGAAGCCGCCCGCGTCTCCCCCGGCAACCCGGTGCTGATTGACCAGTTCATCGAAGATGCGTTTGAAGTAGATGTGGATGCCGTGTCTGACGGTGAAAATGTGGTCATTGCCGGGGTGATGCAGCATATTGAGGAGGCGGGTGTGCATTCCGGTGACAGCGCCTGTGTGCTGCCCCCCTACAAAATCAGCCTCTACCACCTGAGCATCATCCGCGACTACACCGAAAAGCTGGGCCTGGCGTTGCAGGTGAAAGGGCTGATGAACGTGCAGTTTGCCATCAAGGATGACGTGGTGTACGTGATTGAAGTCAATCCCCGTGCCAGCCGCACCGTGCCGTTTGTGAGCAAGGCGACGGGTGTGCCCATTGCCAAAATTGCGGCTCAGGTGCAGGCTGGCAAGACATTGGTGGAACTGAATTTCCTGGAGACGCCGGAGGTGAACGGCTTTTTTGTGAAGGAGGCGGTGCTGCCATTTAATAAGCTGCCGGGGGCTGATCCGCGCCTCAGCCCGGAGATGCGCAGCACGGGGGAGGTGATGGGCCACGCCAGCCGTTTTGGACATGCGTTTGCCAAGTCGCAATTGGCGGCCGGTACCAGCCTGCCCACCGAAGGCAGCGTCTTGCTGACGGTGAACGACTATGATAAAGGGGCGGCGATGAAGATCGCCCGCGATTTGCACCGGATGGGGTTCAGGTTGTATGCAACGGCGGGCACGGCCGTAGCCTTAGAACGTGCTGGTTTGCCGGTGGAACTGGTGCAAAAGGCCGGTGAACCCGGCAAAACAACGGTAGATGTCATCAAAAACGGGGAAATTCACCTGCTGATCAACACACCATTAGGCCAGCAAGCATATGCCGATCAGTCGGCGATGTACGCCGCCGCCATTCGCCACAATGTGCCGCTCATCACCACCCTGTCGGCGGCGCAGGCGGCCGTGAACGGCATTCGTGCCCTGCGCGAAAAAGATTTCCAGGTGCGCAGTTTGCAGAAGCATCATGGGGGATAATTTTTTAATTATCTGGTAAGATAACAGCTATCATTCTGAAGATTGGTATGAGGTAGATGATGGACGTGTTGTTACTTTCGGAACGGGTTCGAAATACAATTCAATTGGGAGAAAGCCATTTCCGCGAATTCAAAAGCGCTTTGGAAGGGCCACCTAATAATAAAAAGCCTCGTTCAGCCACGCATATCTGCCGGGATATTGCTGAGGCGCTGGTAGCATTTGCTAATGCTGACGGAGGAGAGCTTTTGATCGGCGTAGAAGATAACGGAACAATTACAGGGCTACAGCACACAGAGTCAGAAATTGCCCAAATGCTTGGGGCCGTAAACTCCCATGTATACAAAGATGTTCAATTACCTATCGTCACAGCTACAGAACTGGAAATTGATGGTAAACAAATACTGTTTTTTTCAGTTGCTAAAGGTACAACCGAGATTTATCAATTGTCTGATGGTCGCTGTGTCCGGCGAAAAGATAAAGTTACCCAACCTGTCGCAGTAAAACAGATACAGTTTGAGCGGCAAGAAGTACGCTCACGAGAATTTGATCGTCAGTTTGTAGATGGGGCTGGTGTTAATGATCTAGATATACCACTTATCCAGTCATTAGCGAATGCATACTTGAAAGGTTTGAGCGTAGAGCTTTACCTACAACAGTTAGGATTGGCAGAATATACATCCAGTGGGCTTCGAATGCGGATGGCCACCTTATTATTATTTGCTAAAGATATACAACGTTGGCATCCTCGTTGCCAGGTGAGGATTCTACAGATTGGTGGTACGGAATTGAAATCAGGCGAACACTATAATGTGAAATCCGATGAAGTTGTAAAAGGTAATATATTGGAACTGGTATTGACTGCTTGGGAACGGTTACGGCCGTTTCTAGCATATAAAACAAAGTTTGGGCAAGATGCCCGATTTGAACAACAATACATATACCCGGAATGGGCTTGCCGTGAAGCGTTAATCAATGCCATTGCCCATCGGGATTACAGCATACAAAACGCCATTGAAATATTCATATTTGACGACAGAATTGAAATAAAAAGCCCAGGGGCATTATTATCTTCTCTAACAATCGAAAGCCTTGAAGAATTACAGGGGGCGCATGAGTCTCGTAATGTTTTTATAGCCAGAGTTTTACGCGAAAATGAATATATGCGAGAACTAGGAGAAGGCATCAAACGCATGTTTGAATTGATGGAAGAGCGAGAATTGGATAAACCGATACTCTATTCTAACAGCCAGTGGTTCAGTGTTACTTTGACTCATAAATCTGTATTTACAGATCAACAGGAACACTGGTTATCTTTGTTCAATAATTTGGATTTATCTTCCTATCAAAAAAAGATCGTTGTATTGGGGATGGATGGACGTCCAATTGCACCGAACGACATTTATCGAGCAATGAACACAAATGATCGAAATATATATGATCGAGAAGTAACAGGATTGCGTAATGCTGGCGTATTAGTTCAAATCAGGACTAATGTTCAGGCAAAGTCCTATGCATACCAAAATAGAATGGAAAAAGGGGAGGTTGCACGCTTTAAGGTTGTCCCTCCACAAAGTGAAGAAGGGACTCTCTCAAGTAGATTAGGGAGAAAAATAGAAGACCCAAGGACACGTGACCCTAAAACAGCCATATTTATAGCAAATTTACCTTTTGGCATCACAAGGGAAAAATTGGAAGATATCTTCAAGAAGTTTGGTACTGTGGAAAGGGTCGAATTACCGCTAGATTATCAGAAGAGGGCAAAAGGTTTTGCATTCATATGGTTTGCTTCAATAGAATCAGCACAACGAGCAATTGCGGAAATGAATAGGGCTAGAATAGATGACAGGGAGATTAAAGTAGAAGAGTATCAGGACGAAAGAAGATGGTGATTTGCACTGAGGAAACATTCTGGGCAGGTGATAGAGAGGCGAAGGGGTATCTGGCACGGCCGTCCGCCACATCTGGCAAGGGCGTGTTGGTGTTGCATCCCTGGTGGGGGTTGACGGAATTTATCCGAGAATTGTGTGACCGGCTGGCCGGCGAGGGGTTTGTGGTGTTTGCGCCGGATTTGTATAACGGCCGTATCGCTGCCACCATTGAACAGGCTGAACAACTCAGCAGCACACTTGACTTTGAGGCTACCATTCCGGTTGTGTTGGGGGCGGTTGATTATTTGCGGGCGCAGACGGCCGTGCCAGACTCAAAAATAGGTGTTATCGGCCTTTCCATGGGAGCCGCCTGGACTTTGTGGCTGGCGGCCGAATCGCGCCCCAATGACATAGCGGCCGCCGTTCTCTTCTATGGCAACTGGCCGGGTTTTGGCCGGGAAGCGTTTGCCAAAACCGAAGCTGCCTTTCTGGGGCACTTTGCCGCAAACGATCCCTATGAAGAACCGGAAGGGGTTGAAGAAACCCGCCGTGATATACAAGAAGCGGGACGGGAAGTCACCTTCCACACCTACCCTGAAACAGGCCATTGGTTTTTTGAAAACAATCAGCCGGACGCTTACAATCACGCTGCGGCAACTCTCGCCTGGGAGCGTACATTGGCTTTTTTGAAGAAGGCGACATAGGTAAGCACCCACCTCCATGAATAAAAATGGGACACGGACAAACGTAGACGACGCGGATTTTCATCTAGTCCCCTCTGCGCCTCCGCGTCTCTGCGTTAAATTATTTTCTGGGAGGCTGATGTTAATCAGGCTGGGACAGGCTCTTCGTCCTCGCTCCACTCGTGCAGCACCACCATGCTGAAAATGTCCGATTCGGTGATGATACCCACCAGTTTGCCGGTGTTGTCTACCACCGGCAGACCACTGACGCGGTTTTCCAGCATCACCCGCGCCGCTTCGCCAATGGTGGCGTCTTCGTGAATGGTGACGGGGTCGGGGGTCATAATTTTTTCTACTTTGAGTTGTGACAGCAGGTAGTTTAGTTCCCAAATGCTGAGAGAGGTGGCAGGGGAAGGCTGCGCGCCGCGCACATCGCCGAGGGTGATAATGCCAGCCAGACGGCCGTCGCTGTACACCACCGGCAGCCGCCGAATTTCTTCATTCATCATGATCTGATGGGCTTCTGGTAAGGTCGTATCTGGCGTCACGGTAATAATCTCTCGCGTCATCCAGTCGCGTACTAATTCTCGTTTCATGGTTGTTCAATCTCCTTGTGCCAGGGTTGAGAAACAGGTTCATTTACATCTTAGTCTAGTCGGAGATCAGGAGGTTGGCAATTACGAAAGTCATCCAAACAGTATGATGAATTCAAGTTGAGCAGTGGTTGAGCAGTGCCAGGCACAGGGCAGAAACATGTTGGCAGGCCAGGGCCGTTTTGCTCTGTGCCTGGCACTTCATGTTACCCATATAAAGGGGAAGACGCCGCCCGGAGGGGGGTGGGCGGCGTCTTGGAGCAGAATAAGCTTTGTGTAAAGCGTGAAGAAGTTAAGCAATTTATAGGCGGGCAAACTTACAATGCTTCTGACAGCAAATAACTTGCCTCCTGGCGTTGTCAAAGATAGGATCGGGGTACCAGGTTGGCCGGGTGATCGCGGCCAGCGATCTGGCTTCGGCTAGATTTAACTGGCTGAGGAAAGTCCGCACTCCACAGGGCACGGCGCCGGCTAACGGCCGGGCGGGGCAACCCGACGGCAAGTGCAACAGAGAGGCATATTGCCTGTTTTGGGCACAGCCCATAGCAGGTGAGGGTGAAACGGTGGTGTAAGAGACCACCGGCAGCGGCAGCAATGCGGCTGGCCAGGCAAACCCCGCCGGGAGCAAGACCAAGCAGGGTGGAAGGTGTGTCGGGATTACTCCTTCGGGAGTTTTCGGCGACAACCTGCGGAGCGGCCCGTTCCGTCTGACATCCGGGTAGGTTGCTTGAGGGTGGCAGTAATGTCACTCCCAGATAGATGATCACCGGCGTCTGGTCACTGACCGGGCGTTACAGAATGCGGCTTATAGGCTGACCTGGATTGGAGAGATCAAGAGACTGGGAGATTGAGAATCTCCCAATCTCTCAATCTCCCAATCTCATCTACAAGAGGAGCATCTATGATTCATGTTTTATTTATCTGCCTGGGCAACATTTGCCGGTCGCCGATGGCGGAGGCGGTGTTTCAGCAGATGGTGAATGAGGCGAGTTTGCAGGAGAAGATTTTGGTGGATTCGGCGGGCACGGGTTCGTGGCATGTGGGGGAGAGCGCCCATTCGGGAACGCGACGGGTGTTGGCGCAGCATGGGATTCCTTACAACGGCCGTGCCCGCCAGATTACCGCCGCCGACGTAAAACCGCCCGGTACGTACCTGGTGGCGATGGATGAGGAGAATGTCGAAGAGTTGGAAAGGCGATACGGCCGTTTGCCCAACCTCAGCCGTCTGCTGGACTATGCCCCGCAAGTACCGGAGCGGGATGTGCCCGACCCCTATTACACGGGCCGGTTTGAACATGTCTACCAGTTGGTGACGGCCGGCTGCCAGGGTTTGCTGGCAACCATTCGGGCAGATCATGGGTTATAAAGGGGGGAGAGATTGGGGATTAGAGATTGGAGATTAGGGTATCGCCAATCTCTAATCCCCAATCTCCAATCTTCACAATAAAACGAGGCGATTTCATGGAAGGAAACGAAGAACGTGATGTGATAGTGGTGGGGGCGGGACCGGCGGGTGCGATGACGGCCACCATTCTGGCGCAGAAGGGGCATGATGTTTTGTTGTTAGACCGGGCCGCTTTCCCCCGCGACAAGACGTGTGGCGATGCGGTGCCGGCGGGGGCCATTGAGCGGATGCAGCATTATGGGATGAAAGAGAAGGTGGACACGGCCGTAGCCCGTGGTGAGTTCTACCCGCTTAAAAGTCTCAAGATCGTGTCGCCTAGAGCTTATGAAATCCAGGCGCCGCTGGAAAAAGGGCATGAGGGCAGCGATTCGTATGTGGCCCCACGTATGTATTTTGACCACGTGATCCAACAACACGCCATTGATTCCGGCGCTCAGTTTTGTGTGGCCCAGGCCAAAGAGCCACTTTTGGAAGATGGCAAAGTGGTGGGGGTGCGGGTGCAGACCAACGGCAGCGTTTCTGACCTGCATGCCCGGCTGGTGATTGGCGCGGATGGCGTCACGTCGGCCATTGCCCGGCGGCTGCGCCCCAAGACAGAGCAGCACGAAGACGCCCACCGGGCGGTGGCGCTACGTGCTTACATTGAAGACCTGGAGGAAATTCCACATGCGGTGGAGTTTTACCTGTATAAAGAGATATTGCCGGGTTATGCCTGGATATTCCCTCTTGGCAAAAACCGGGCCAACATCGGTTTGGGAATGCGGCTGGATCAATTCCGCAAATACAAGTTGAATCTGGAAAAGATGTTGCAGGATTTTCTACAAATGCCGGCCATCAAACCGCGCGTGAAAAAGGGTGGGCAATTGCATGATGTAGCTACGTGGCAACTTAATTTTGGCTCCCAGGCGCATATGCACCATGTATTTGATGGTGCGCTGCTGGTAGGCGACGCTGCCGGATTTATCAATCCCATTACCGGTGGGGGTATTCACAACTCGATCATCTCGGCGGAACTGGCGGCGCAAGTGGCTGATGACGCCCTAAAAAAGGGGGATGTTTCACGCGAGGGGATGAAGGTTTATGAACAACTATGCCACGTTGAACTGTGGGAGAGTATGCAAACCTCTTACCGGATGCAGAACTGGTTTATGCACTTTCCGTGGCTGGTGGATATTTTGGTGCGCTTTGGGCGACAAAGTCACTCGCTTACACAAACATTTTTGAGCAAACTTTAGCCCATGCGGTAGGCCAGGTGTTGGGCAGTGGTGATGAAGTCATTGATACGCGAGGCCAGTTCGTGTACGGGGGTATCTTTGGTGATGAGGTCGTTGGCGCCGGCTTTCAGGCTATTTTGCCGCGTCAGGTCGCGGTCGTCGGCGGTGTACATGAGGATGTACGGCCGTGTCTCGTCATACTGTCGCCTTATCTCCCGGCAAACCTCCAGGCCATCCATACCGGGCATCATCACGTCCAGCAATACCAGGTCGGGTATCTCTTCGTGGATCAGGCGCAACGCTTCTAAGCCGCTATTGGCGCCTCGCACATCATAGCCGGCATCTTCCAGAATAAGCTGGCAAAGCTGCACTAGCGAAATTTCATCGTCTACAACCAGAACTTTGTTGGTTAGCGCCACCATAGCAGCCTCTCCCATGCCGATCTCAAGGGTTAGTCGTGGCGTCTTGAGCCACCCACCCGCTAAAGCAGCTACCACTAACCTGAAAAACAAAGAACCTCCGCCATCACCTGACCCAAATAACGGTTGGTGTATGGGGAGGTTCAACCCGATTTATTGGTCAATAAAGTTCATCACCTGCTGCGGAAATTCAAGCGTTCGATAACTTATTCGGAAGGGCTGTAAGTACGGCGGGCGTTTACGTTTTGAGCCTGAGGGCCACGGCCGCGGTCAACCAGTTCAAATTCTACGCGGTCCCCTTCATACAGGTTCCGGTAGCCTTCGCCTTCAATGGCTGAATAATGAACAAAAACTTCCTGGGTGCCATCGTCGGGATTGATAAACCCATACCCTTTTAACCGGCTGAACCACTTTACAATTCCTGTTAATTTAGACATTCTATTTTCCTCCACAACACTTGGGTTAATTAGTTGTTCTTGGCTGTCCAGATAGTGCTTTGGTAGGAAGGCACAACTTCGGTTGTTGTACTTCATTATTTCCACTATCAACACGCCTGCCTGGTTCTATCATGCTGATATGAACGTATGGACAAATTAACATTGAAGGGGGGGGATGTCTATGAACGAGGCGTGAAAGGTTTTAAGGAGGTTTTGAGGGATTTTAGTCGCTCTGGAGACCTGGCAGGTTTCAAAAACTTGTCAGGTCTGAACAGTTGATCTGCTAACGCCCTGGATCATCAACTGCCGGTGCAGGGTATCGCGGAAGCCAACCTGGCGGGCCACTTCCAATGAAGCGGTATTGTTGTCGGCGACCAGGTAGAGGGGAGTACGGCCGTTACTGAGCAAATAATCTGCCATCGCCGCCACCACGCTACGGCCGTAGCCCTGCCGCCGGTATTCTGGGTGGGTGTTCACCGACAGTTCCGCAAAGTGCGGCGTTTGCCAGTTCAAACCGGCGGAGGCCACCAGCGTGTTGTCTCGCTGCCGATCCCGGATGACAAAACGGGGCAGCCCATTAGCGCCCATATCCTGGCTGATCAAGACATTGATCAACGGCTCAAACCGGGTATGGTGCAGCGCCAGCAGCAGGTACGTCTCCACCATCTGCACCTCAAACAGGGCGGCGAGCAGCGGTTCATACTGGTCAGGTACGGCCAGGATCACGGCCGTGTCTGGCGGTATGGCCTGGTGTATGATGGCGGCGCTGCTGGTCAAATCGGCCAACGGTAGCCGCATCGTCGCCAGCGGCCGAAACAAATCCATGCCCGTTTGTGACAGACAGACATACCCTTGAGCGCGGGTGGTGTTGGGGGGATACGGCCGTAGCTGTGTCCGGTTATCCGCATGGTAATACGCAAAATAACCGGCCATGGCGTCGGCCGGGTTGTGTTCATCCAGCAAATGGCGGATGGCGCGGCGCTGCTCAACCAGATTCATGCTGTACCTGTATCACTGCTTCCAGCGCCATGCGTATGGCCGCTTCCATGGCCTGCCGCGCCTCTTCGTGGTGCGGGTCAAACGTGTGCATATCCTCTTTGGCGTGCAGCACATTGCCATCAACCGCCAAAATGGCCCCCGTTTTGATCTGGCGCAGGCTGCCCACCTGGAAGAGGGCGGCACATTCCATTTCCACGGCTAACACACGCGCGGCGGCCATCGTTTCATACACGGGGGCAGCGGGCAGCGGTGGGCCGCCATAAAAGGCATCACGGGTGAGTACAAAGCCGGTATGCACCGGTTGTGCGGCCCCTCTGGCGGCCTGCCGCAGCGCCAGAACCACGTCTACATCGGCGGCGGCGGGATAACCGGGGGGGACCACTTCACGGCCGTAACCCGTATGATCCACCGCCCCCGTTACCACCACCAGATGCCCTGTCTGCACCTCTGGCCGGATGCCGCCGCACGTGCCCACGCGAATGATGACCCTGGCCCCGGCGACAATCAATTCCTCGAAGGCAATGGCCGCACCCGGCGCGCCAATGCCATGTGAACAAACGGTGACGGTACGGCCGTGATACGTCCCCTGATACGAGCGATACTCCCGCCACTCGGCCAGCAAGGTGGCCTCATCCAACAACCCGGCAACAGTGGTAGCTCTGGCCGGGTCGCCACACACCAATACCCCTTCGCTAACGCCGCCAACCGCCAGCCTGGTATGAGGGAGTTGTTTTCTCTTCTCGGCCATCTCTATTGAAATCCCATCGGTTGTGGTTTGTTATCCAGCACCGCTTCAATGGCTGCCATTACTTCATCAGTCAGTTGGGGCACAACGTCTAACGCTTTCATGTTATCTTCCACCTGGCTCACCTTTGACGCGCCCGTGATGACCGTACTCACATGTGGATTTTTGATGCACCAGGCCAGCGCCAGCCGGGGCATGGTTGTGCCCAGTTCGTTGGCAATGTGGCTCAATTCACGCACCTTCTGAATTCGCTGCTGCCCTTCCTCACTCTCAAAAGCCTCTTTTAACCATTCGTACCCCGGCAAATTGATGCGTGTGTCGGCCGGTTTACCCTGATTATATTTGCCCGTCAGCAGGCCAGATGCCAGTGGTGAGAAGATGGTGGTTCCCAGGCCAATGGTGTCATAGAGACGGCCGTACTCCACTTCAAACCGGTACCGGTGAAACATGTTGTACTCTGGCTGCTCCATCGTGGGCGGGATCAGGTTATACTGCCGCGCCGTGCTGTGGGCCTCCATGATCTGCTGCGCAGACCATTCCGATGTACCCCAGTAAAACACTTTGCCCTGCTGAATCAATTCCGTCATGGTCCGTACCACCTCCTCCATGGGTACTTCCGGGTCAGGACGGTGGCAGAAATAGAGGTCTAAATAGTCTACCTGTAGCCGGGCCATTGCCTGGTGGCATGCTTCATAGATGTGTTTGCGGCTCAGACCAAACTGCATGGGGCGCGCCTGGGGCACACTGCCCCAACGCACCTTGCTAGACACGGCGTAGCTGTCACGCGGCAAACCCAACTTCTGCAGCGCCTGTCCCATAATAATTTCTGACTGGCCATGGGCGTATATTTCCGCATTATCAAAGAAGTTCACCCCGGCCTCATAGGCCACCGCCATCATCTCGGCTGCTACTTCTACATCTGCCTGGTTCTTAAACGTGACCCACGAACCAAAAGAAAGCACACTTACTTTCAAACCTGATTTACCTAAGCGACGATATTCCATCTCAATTAACTCCTGTGAAAACAGTGACGGTTCGCTGGTGGCCAGTGGCTTGTACCAGCCCTAGCCACCAGCCACTATTTTCATTCACGTGGGCAGGCTCCTATGCCTACTTTGTCTTTTTGAATGTTTTGGCCACAACTTGTGCCGCACACTCTTACTTATACCCCAAACTTGCCGATGGTCAATGTTTGACGACCGTACCACACCCCGCTACAATCTCCGCCGTGATTGGCTACCGGAGAACTTCTATGAGCATCGTATGGCACATCGGCACACGCAACACAGGCGGGAATTTGACCCGCCCGACATGCGTTGGCGTCTGTTCTCCGGTAAGCGTTGGCCGCACACGGCCGTAATCAAAACCCGCGCGCACCGTTCAACAACCCGCCCCGCATGTGAACAACATGTGGGGCTTTTTATTTTGCAGATTGAGAGATTGGGAGATCAGGAGATTTTTGGCGCTCCTAATCTCTCAATCTCCTAATCTCCTAATCTCAAATTACCATGAACCAACTCGCATCTATCCGTCCCTACTGGCAGCTATTGTCCACCTATCTGCGCCCGCAGCGGGGGCGGGTGTTGGCGCTGGCTGCTTTTGTGGTGCTGGGCATTGGCCTGCAACTGGTAAATCCGCAAATTGTGGCCTATTTCATTGATACCGCCTCCAACAACACGGCCGTGCCCGGCACATCGGCCTACGCCGCCGGATTGCAAAAGCTGTTTGGCGCGGCGGCCATCTTTATCAGCATTGCATTGGTGCGGCAGGTGGTGAACATTACGGCCGTGTACCTGGGCGAAAATGTGGCCTGGACGGCCACCAACGCCCTGCGCGCCGACCTGGCGCTGCACTGCTTACGGCTGGACATGGCCTTTCACAAAAGGCACAAACCAGGCGAACTCATCGAGCGCGTGGATGGCGACGTGAACCAACTCGCCAACTTCTTCTCCCAACTCATCATCCAGATGACCAGCAATCTGCTGCTGTTGGGCGGCGTGATGGTTTTGCTCTTTCTGGCCGATTGGCGCGTGGGGGCGTCCATCACGGCCGTACTTATCCTGGGCGGTTTTGCGCTGCGTTTTTTTAGCAAGCGAGCTACCCCGCGCTGGCAAAAGCTGCGCGAAGCCGACGCCGCCCTCTTTGGCTCGTTGGAAGAATGGCTGAGCGGTGCGGAAACCATTCGCTCGTCCGGGGCGGTGGCTTATATCATGGGTAAATTGCTGCGGCTGGCCCGCGACCGCTGGCGAGCGATGAACAGCGCCATGCGCGCCAACGTCTGGGTGATGCAAACGCCCACCTTCATTTTTGCCCTGGCCTATGGCTGCGCCCACCTGTTTGGGGCCAGCCTGTATGAACAGGGCATTATGACCATCGGCAGTGTGTACCTGATTTTCTACTACATTGACCTGATCAAAGACCCGCTCTGGCGCATCAACCGGCAGGTGGAAGATTTGCAGCGGGCCGGGGCCAGCGTCAACCGCATCGTGGAATTGTGGGCGCAGCAGCCGACCCTGACGGATGGGCCGGGCGTGGATTTTCCATCCGGGGCGCTGGCGGTGGAATTTGCCAATGTCTCTTTTTACTATGCCGATGACCCGGACACGGCCGTACTCGACAACATCAACTTCTCCCTGGCTCCCGGCACCATCTTGGGTGTGTTGGGGCGCACCGGCAGTGGCAAATCCACCCTCACCAAGCTGCTCTTCCGCTTTTATGACCCCACCGGTGGTATGGTGCGGATGGGTGGGTTTCACATTCGCCGGGCCAAACAGTCCCAACTGCGCCAGCACATTGGTCTGGTGACCCAAGACGTGCAGTTATTCCACGCCTCCCTGCGGGACAATCTGACGCTGTTTGGTGAGGGGATTGACGACGGCCGTATCCTTGCCGTCCTCGATGAACTGGGGCTGCATGACTGGCTGAACCGGCTGCCCAATGGTCTGGACAGTGAACTGGCGGCCGATACCAGCCTCTCTGCCGGGGAAGCGCAGCTTTTAGCCTTCGCCCGCGTCTTCCTGGCCGATCCGGGGCTGGTGATTCTGGACGAAGCCTCCTCCCGGCTGGACCCGGCCACGGAACGGCTGATCGAACGGGCTACCGACCGGCTGCTGGCCAACCGCACCGCCATCATCGTCGCTCACCGGTTGGGCACGGTGCAGCGGGCAGACGAGATACTGGTGTTGGGCGACGGCCGTGTGCTGGAACACGGCCCACGTACTAAATTGGCAAATAACCCGGATTCGCATTTTTATCGGCTCTTGCAGACCGGATTGGAGGAGGAGATTCAGAGATTACAATCTCCCAATCTCCTAATCTCATCATAACTATGGACACACCAACCCTGAAAACCTACCAATACTTTTGGCGGCTGATGACCTTTCGCCCGGTGTATTATGTCGGCGACGTAATCACCATTTCTATTCACATGGTGGCCACCATTGCCGTGGGCCTCATCCTCAAGCTCTTTTTTGACTGGCTGACGGGTGTCAATGACCTGGATGTGACCGTATGGGCCTTTGTGGGGCTGCAAGTGGCGGCGGCGCTGGTGATGGGGCTGTCGCTGGCGGGGGCGGCACTCTGCTACATCAACTTTCAATACCACAGCTTCGGCCTGCTCATGCGCAACATGTTGGCGCGCATTTTGCAGCGGCCCGGCGCGGACCCCTTGCCGCGTAAACCGGAGGGTGTTCGCCTCTCCACCGGCGAAGCGATCAGCACCTTCCGCGATGACACCGAAGCATTACTGGAAGGCATTGTGGTCATTGATGACCTGGTGGGCCTCATTTTCATGGCCTCTTTTTCCTTTGCCATCATGCTGCAAATCAGCGTCACGGTGACGTTGGGCGTCTTTGTGCCGCTGGCGGCGGTGGTTTTTATTGCCCACCGACTGCGCCACCGCGCCCGCGCTTACCGCGCCATAAGCCGCGAAGCCACCAGCCAGGTGACGGGTCTGATTGCCGATATGTTCAACAGCGCCCAGGCATTGAAAGTAGCTCACGCTGAGGAACGCATTGTGGCCCGTTTTCGCGCCCAGAATGAGCGGCGCAAGGAAGCGATGGTCAAAGACCGGCTGCTGGCGCAGGTGGTAGAAGCCTTCTCTAACGGCACGGTGGATATGGGTGTGGGCCTGATTTTGCTGTTGGTGGCCCAGGCCATGTATGCCGGCGAATTTACGGTGGGTGACTTTGCCTTATTCGCCGCCTACATCTGGCCGGTGACGAGCCTGATGCGCATGGCGGGTACGGTGATTACCCGGTACAACCAGGTGGCCGTTTCCAACCAGCGGATGGAGGCGATGATGCAGGGCACGCCGCCGGGCGAAGTAGTAGCCCACCACCCGATTTATTTTGACGGCCGTGACGGGCCACCCCCCGACCTTTCCTTCATTCCCAAAACGGCCGTCCATCGGCTGGAACGGTTGGAAGTGCGCGGGTTGGGTTATCAGTATCCAGTGAGCGACGGACGCAGCGTCCGCGAGCAGTTGGCGGTGAGCGGTGAGCAGTTAGCAGCAGGCAGTGAGCAGTCGGGTGACGGCTCACTCGTCACGCATCACGCATCACGCATCACGGATCACGCCATTCAAGACATCTCCTTCACCGTCCCACGTGGCTCCTTTACCGTTGTCACCGGGCGCATTGGCGCGGGTAAGACGACGCTGTTGAAGTCGTTGTTGGGGCTGCTGCCGCCGGGCGAGGGGGAGATTTGGTGGAATGGGGAACGGGTAGAGGACCCGGCGGCCTTTTTCATTCCACCACGCGCCGCTTACACCGGGCAGATTCCGCGCCTGTTCAGCGATACCATCCGCGAGAACATCCTGTTGGGGCTGCCGGAGGAGCAGGTGGACGTGCCACGGGCGGTGGCTACGGCCGTACTCGACCGGGATATTCACGACATGGAACAAGGGCTGGATACGGTAGTCGGGCCACGTGGGGTGCGTCTGTCTGGTGGGCAGGTGCAGCGCACCGCTGCCGCCCGCATGTTTGTGCGCGACGCCGAACTGCTTGTCTTTGACGACCTCTCCAGTGCGCTGGACGTGGAGACGGAGGCGTTACTGTGGGAGCGGCTCTTCCAGACATCCGATTTCTCGAAGAAATCGGATGTCTCACCTACTTGCCTGGTGATTTCCCACCGCCGTGCTGTGCTGCGCCGGGCTGACCAGATTATTGTGCTGCAAGACGGCCGTGTCGCCGCCATCGGCACACTGGATGAACTGTTGCAAACGAGCGAGGAAATGCGGCGATTGTGGGCCGGTGAAGAGTGAGATTAAGAGATTAGGAGATTAGGAGATTGGGTGGTCAATCTCCTAATCTCTCAATCTCCCAATCTCAATAAGGGTAAAAAATGTCTACCAATTACACCATTCGCACGGCCGTGCCGGAGCAAGATTTTACAGCGTTGGCTGAATTGTTGACGGTGGTGGGGCCACAGCCGATCACCCCCGCTTCCTTGTTTGAATGGGAGGCGAACAATCCACCGGGGCAAATTCGCCGCCGTTGGGTGGCAGCAGCGCCTGACGGCCGTCTGGTAGGATATGGCGTGGCGCTACATCCGGCTCATGCGGCGGACGGCCGTTTTCAGTTGTGGGTTTGTGTGCATCCGGCGCATAGGCAGCAGGGGTTGGGGGCGCAGTTGGCCGAAACCGTTTGGTCGTTTGCCCGTGAGCAGGGGGCCACGCTGCTCACCAGCGATGTGCGTGAAGATTGCCCGGCCTGCCTGCGTTTTGCCGAGAAGCGCGGGTTTGCCATTGAACACCACCTGTTTGAGTCGGTGATTGACCTGCACACGTTTGACGAACGGCCGTTTGCCGGTGTGATTGCCGAAGTAGAAGCGGGCGGTATCCGCCTGACCTCCCTGGCGGCCGAAGGGGATACGGAAACGGCGCGGCGCAAATTACACGCCCTGAACTATGCCTGCGTGTTGGACGACCCGGCTACCCAGGGTTCATTTCCCAGTTTTGCGGAGTTGAACGAGATGTGGAACCAGGCATCTTGGTTTGTGCCTGAGGGCCAACTGTTGGCGGTGGACGGGGAACGCTACGTGGGATTGGCGGCCGTTGGCTATTATCAGGAGTCCAACTCCATGTACAACCTGATGACCGGCGTGGACAAGGCATACCGGGGCCGCCACATTGCCCTGGCGCTTAAAGTGCAATCCATCCGTTTTGCCAAAGCGTATGGCGCAGACAGCATCCGCACCCATAACGATTCGCAAAACGGGCCGATGCTGGCAATTAATCGCAAACTGGGCTACCAGCCGCGCCCCGGTGAATACCGGTTGATAAAGCGGGTTTAACGCAGAGGCGCGGAGGCGCAGAGGAAATAATGAACGAAGCAGGCAGATGGCGATTGGAATTGGCAGAGCAGATGGCGGGGCTGTATGCACAAAACGCGAAGGTGGCGGCGGTGGTCGTGGCCGGGTCGGTGGGGCACGGCCGTGCCGATGCTTACGCCGACATTGAACTGGACGTGTTCTGGCACGAGCCGCCGACAGATGCAGATCGCCGGCAGCCCATCCAGCAGTTAAACGCCGAAATCATCGAATTCTGGCCGTTGGAGGATGATGAATGGTCGGAAGATTATCTGGTGGGGCCGATGCAGTGCGACATCAGCAATTTCCTGGAGAGCACCATTGATCGGTACATTGCGGACGTGTTGGTGGGGGACACGGCCGTGCTCAAACAGTGCCGGTTGGCGGGATTGCGGCATGGGGTGGGGGTGTACGGCCGTGAGCAGGTGGCGCAGTGGCAGGCACAAATCAGCCCATACCCCGATGCGCTGCGCCGGGCGATGGTGGCCGAAAACCTGAGCTTTCCGGCGTTGGGCATCTGGTATATGCGCGACGTATTGGCGGCGCGGCAGGATTGGCTAATGCTGGCCGATGTCCTGGTGCGGATGCAGCGGCGGATCATGGGGGCATTGTTGGGGCTGAACGGCCTGTATCTGGCCCATCCCGGTTTCAAGTGGCTCAACGAAACCATAGCCGACATGGTCTTGACGCCACCTGACCTGGCGACTCGTTTGCAATATATCAGCTTTGTGACGCCAGCAGCCGCAATTGAACCATTACACCAACTGATTGAAGAGACCATTGCTCTGGCGGAACAGGAATTACCCGACCTGGACTTTAGCGGGGCAAGAAGGGCGATTGGGAGAAGGCGAACGGCCGTTTTGCCCCACGAGATTATCACTCTGAAGGAACAGCATGAAGTCTGATGTACTCTCAGCGGCTCAGGGGCGTGAAGATGTTGCCTGGTGGCAAAAGGTAATGCACTCTGTCTGGCTGCCGTGCCTGTTGGCAGTCGTTTTGCTGACGGCCTTATACTTCCTCACGTTGCAGCGCGATGTCAATGGCAGTGCCCACGATTATATGATTGATGTGGGCGAAATTCAGGTGGCCTTGAACCTGGGCGGCACCATTCACTATACCGGCTATCCGTTGTTTACCATCTTGAGTACGGGGGTCACGGCCGTGGCCCGTTCGTTGGGCATGGTTCCGGCGGCGGCGGCTTCTTTGAGCGCGCTGGTCTGGTCGCTGCTGGCTTTGTTGGTGGCGTATGCCATCTTCTGGCGACTGACGCAGAATAGCTGGATTAGCGCGGCGGGTGTGTTGCTGTTGGGACTGGTAGAGACGATCTGGATTCACAGCATTGTAGCCGAAGTGTACAGCTTTAGCCTGTTGTGCCTCATCCTCTCGTTATGGTTTGGGCTGCGGCTGGCAGAGCGGTGGCGGACGGCCGATTGGTTGGCGATGTGCCTGGTGTTTGGCACGGCCGTTGCCCACCACCGCCTCCTCCTCTTATTTGCGCCATCGCTAATTGTGCTGACGGTCACGGCCGTGTGGTCACAACCCACACGCTGGCGGCTGATTGGCGTGGGCCTGCTGCTTTTCCTGGCCTCCTTTTTGACCTATCTCTATCTGCCGCTGCGCGCCTGGCAAGGGGTGGCCTGGGTATACGGCCAGCCGGGGCATTGGGCCGGTTTCTGGGAACAGTTCAGCGGCAGTGAAGTGACCGGCGGCCTGCTGCGCCCGCCGCGAACTATGGCCGAAGGGGTGGCAAACGGCCGTTTTCTCACCACCCATTTGCGCCAACAACTGCCGATAGCGGTGTCCCTGGTGGGGCTGGCGGGGCTGGCGCTGCTGCTGCGCCGCCATTGGCGGGTGGGGCTGGCATTCTGGCTGGGGGTGCTGGCTACCTGCGCCTTTATCTGGTTGTTCCCACCCGCTGTGTGGGCACCGGCCACGTTGATGCCGGTGCTGCTGCTGCTGGTCGCGGGAGTGGTAGTGCTGCTGGCGGAAGCGAGTAAACGCTGGCGAGCGGCTGGCTGGCTGGCGGTTGTGGCCCTGCTTCTGCTGGCGGTATGGTTATATCGCGCCAACCGGCCGTTTATTGATAGCCTGACGCAAAATCCCGACGGCCGTCGGGTCATTGAGACGCTGCAAACCATCCCGTCGGATGCGATCCTGGCGACGGTGGTGATTCCCTGGGGCACCTCGTTTTTTGCGGCGGGTTACGGCCGTTACGTCACCCACGAACTGCCGCCTACGTTGACTCTGGTAGACCATCGCGCTAACTTCCGCGAGATTGTGCAGCAGGAAGGGCGGCTGCTCACGCCCACGTTTACGGCCGGTTACTGGCCGGCCGACAGGTGGCGGGAACTGTTGGGCACGGGGCATTTTAATCTGGTAGCGCCGGGTGTGGTAATGGTGGGGGTACGGCCGTACACGACCACCTTACCGGCCGCCAGCCCGTTTGATGTGGGCAATGGCATCCAGATTCGGGACACGGCCGTGACGCCTACAGCCGATGGTCAACTGTTACTCACGGTGTATTGGCAGGCGATGGAACCGGTGGCCCAAAATTACAGCGTGGCTGTGCATCTGGTCACGGCCGATCCGCCCCAAGGCCCGCAGGACATTCTGGCCCAGGCGGATGCAACCCACCCCGTCAGCGGTTATGCGCCCACCACCTCGTGGCAGCCCGGCGAACTGGTGCGCGATATATATCGGCTGCCTGTTTCCGAAGGGAGTACGCCCCAGGCGATTCGCCTCACCATGTACTCCCAGGATGAAAACGGGCAATTTATCAACAACAACTGGTTATCACTGCCCCTGCCGTGATGTGGGTACGGCCGTTTTCCCTGATTCCTTCACCCTATGATAAAATGCACACGGCATACAAGGAGTGATGATGATGACTCTGGCAACGATTGAAGTAAAAGTAGATGAAAAAACAGCCCAACTGTATAGAAAGGCGGGTAAGGAAGAACGGGAGAAAATTCGCCTACTCCTCGGTTTGTGGATGCGTGAATTTGAGGAAAGCGACCTTTCCCTGACTGATTTGATGGATGACATCAGCGATAAAGCCCAGAGCAGAGGACTGACGCCCGAAATTCTGGAATCGTTGCTGCAAGATGAGTGAATTAGCCTTTGTCTTTGATACAAATGTCTTGATCAGTGCCTTGTTGCTGAAGAATTCCGTTTCTCGTCTGGCATTCGATAAAGCTATCTTAGACGGCCGTCTCCTCATTTCGCTCGAAACTATTGATGAACTTAACGATGTTTTGAAACGCCCTAAATTTGACAGGTATGTAACTGAAAAAGAACGCAGACAATTTGTAGCTGCTCTGGTTCAGGATGCTGAACTGGTGACAATCACACAACAGATTGCTATTTGTCGAGACCCGAAAGATGACAAATTTCTTGAACTGGCAATGAGTGGCGGAGCTGATTGCATTGTTAGCGGAGACAAGGATTTGTTGAGTTTGCACCCTTTTCAGGGCATACCCATTGTTAGACCTGATGCGTTTTTGAACCTGACCTGGCAGTAAAAATGGACGCAAAATCATTACACACATTGGAATTTTATAAGGTTTTAGACATTCTGGCAGGGTACACCAGCTTTAGCGCGGGGGAGGAACTGGCGCGGCGGCTGCACCCGACGACAGATGAAATAGAGGCCGCGCAGTGGCAGGCGGAAACCCGCGAGGCCATGTTGCTGCTGGACACCCGCAGCGGCATCACCATTGGTGGGGCGCGGGATGTGCGCCGCTCTTGTGATAATGCCTATCGCGGTTTTACCCTGCCGGCGGAAGAACTGCTGGATATTCGCAACACCATTATCGCCGGTCGGAACCTGCACCGGGCGATTGTGAAAGCGGCGGCCGAATTCCCGCACCTGGCGGCCATAGCCGAACTGATTGAGGATTGTCCGGGGTTGGTGACGGCGATTAACAACACCATTGATGAGCGCGGCGAGGTGCTGGACAGCGCCAGCCCGAAGCTGGCAAAAATACGGAGCGAACTCAGGGTGGTTCACGGCCGTATCCAGGACAAGCTGCAAAAACTCCTCAACTCCAGCCAGAACCAATGGTTGCAGGAACCGATCATCACGCAGCGGAACGGCCGTTATGTGGTGCCCGTCAAGGCGGACGCCAAGGGGCGTATCAAGGGCATCGTTCACGACCAGAGCGGCAGCGGCGCGACCCTGTGGGTGGAGCCGATGCAAACCGTGGAACTCAACAACGAATATCGCGGCCTGCAAATTCAGGAGCAGGACGAAATCAACCGCATCCTCAAAGAATTGTCCGGCAAAGTGGCCGAACACGGTGAAAGCATCAAACGCATCGTGGAGCGCATGGCCGAACTCGACCTGATTTTTGCCCGCGCCCGTTACTCCGCGCTGATCAAAGGGGTAGAACCGGACTTTGTGGAATGGCGCGAATTTGAGCAGCCCAAACCACCCAAACACGCCAACGAACGGGACAAATGGACACCCCCGCCGCGCAATTTGCACCCCGGTTCGACCATTTGGATTCGCAACGGCCGTCACCCCTTACTCGATCCGCTAACCGTCATACCTACCGACCTGACGCTGCCGGACGATGTGTTTACCGTCCTCATCACCGGCCCCAACACCGGCGGCAAAACGGTCAGCTTGAAGACGATGGGATTGATGGTGTTGATGGCCCAATCCGGCCTGCACATTCCGGCCATGGAAGCCCGTCTGACCCTCTTTGAGGATGTCTTTGCCGACATCGGCGACGAGCAATCCATTGAGCAAAGCCTGTCTACCTTCTCCTCGCACATGACCAACATTGTGCGCATTTTGGATAAGGTAGACGAGCGCTCGCTGGTGCTGTTGGATGAACTCGGTTCGGGCACGGACCCGCAGGAAGGGGCGGCGCTGGCCCAGGCCATTGTCAGCTTTTTGCGGGACAAGGGGGCCACCACCTTTGTGGCTACCCATTACCCGGAACTGAAACTGTATGCTGACCAGCAGCCAGGGGCGACCAACGCCTCGTTGATGTTTGACATTGAAACGCTCTCACCGACCTATGAGATGACGATTGGCATTCCCGGTCGCTCCAATGCCTTTGCCATTGCCCGGCGGCTGGGGCTGGACGAGACGATTTTGACCGACGCCATGTCGTTGACCGGCGCAGGTAATAACCAGTCCGAGGCGCTGCTGGACGCGATTTACGATTTGCGGGACAAGATGGCGGCCGAAGAAGCGGCGTCGCGGCTGGCGCTGCGCGACATTGAAGAAGACCGGGACGCGCTGGCGCGGCGGCTGGAACAAATTGAAGAGGAGCGGCAGCAGGTGTTGGCCCAGGCACAGGCAGAGGCCAAAGCCAAAGTAGAGGCCATTGAAGAAGAATTGCGCAAGGCGCGCCAGAACATCCGTGACGCGCAATCACTGAACAAATTGAAGCAGGTGACGAAGGATGTGGAGAAGGTGGGCACGGCCGATGTGGCCGCCATTGCGCCGCAGCCGGTGAAGGAGCGCAAACCAACGCGCAAGTCGCTGGAGTGGCAGCCGGGGGATGTGGTGGTGGTGAAGGCGCTGAATACGCAGGGGGAGATTGTCTCGTTGAGCAAATATGAGGCGCAGGTAGCCATTGGGCAGATGCAGATGCGGGTGAAGCTGAGTGACCTGGAATGGAAAGACCGACCGGAGGCGGAACCGGAGCCAGAGTATATGCGGGTGGGCGCACGGCCGTCGCCCGGCTTAGAACTTGATATTCGTGGTCGTCGTGTGGAGGACGGGCTGGCCGAAGTGACAGCCTTTTTGGACAAGGCGGAGATGGCGCGGATGCCCTGGGTGCGCATTATTCACGGCAAGGGCACCGGCCGGCTGAAACATGCCATCCGCCATTCCTTGCAAAGCAACCCCAACGTGCTGTCCTGGGAGGACGGCCGTGATGGAGAAGGCGGTGATGGCGTCACCGTCGTCAAGTTCGCCGAGGAATGAAACGGTTGTGTGTTAGAATCTGAGCAGGAGATAGACCATGCAAGAAGCTGAATTGATGACGCGCATTACGATTGACCCGGCTATTTTTGGCGGTAAACCCATTATTCGTGGACGGCGGCTGGCCGTGGAGCACGTATTGGGGATGTTGGCCGCGGGTGATACGCCGGATGAGTTGTTGGCCGCTTATCCCTGGTTGGAGGCGGCTGACATTCAAGCCTGTTTACTTTATGCCCGAAAAGCAGTTGCCCAGGAACGTATTGAACCATTGATTTTGGCAACGGCCGTATGAAGGTTTTGCTCGATACTTGCATGTCGGGTTCTTTACTTGCGCCGCTTACTGACGCCGGACATGACGTTGTTTGGAGTGGGGCATGGGCAAGCGATCCCGGTGATGACGAAATCATGGCGTTTGCTCACCGTGAAGGGCGGGTGTTGGTGACGTTAGACAAGGATTTTGGCATGTTGGCTGTGTTGCAGGGCAAACCTCACGCGGGAATTGTGCGCCTGGTAAACATGTCTTTGAAAGAGCAAACGGCCGTTTGCCTGCACATTCTTCAAATACATGGGGATGATTTGACAGCGGGAGCCATCATCACGGCTGAACAAGGTCGGCTGCGAATACGAATGCCAGGGTAACGGCCGTGATGGAGAAGGCGGCGATGGCGTCACCGTCGTCAAATTCGCCGAGGAGTAGCCATTGGGCTTTTATGCTAGAATGGGTATAGTGTGTGAGGAAAATGTGATGAATCAAATGACTATCTCTCTCCCTGAAACACTTTACCGTCGCCTGGAGCGCGCCGCGGCACATAGACAGATGCCACTACAGGAATTGGTGGCTGAGACCTTGCAGGCTACGCTGCCCGAAATTGAAGAATTGCCACCCGATATGCAAGAGGAACTGCGGGCATTGGAAAATCTCAACGATACCGAGCTACAGGCAATTGCTGAGAGCCAGATGGAAATGACCGATCAGGAAACTTTGGAACAGCTTTTAGATTTACAGAGTATGCGGGAATTGGTGTCGAGTGAGAGGTTAGAGATGGAAAAGCTGCGGACGGAGTACGGCCGTGTCCTCATCCGCAAAGCCCGCGCCTACGCTCTCCTTGCCGAGAGAGATCATCCGCTTCCCCAATCATAGAGCCACATTTCTGAGACAACCCTGTGTCTTCCTCACGCCCACACATTCCACCGGAAGTACGAAAACAAATTGCTAACGAAGCGGGACATCGGTGTGGCTATTGCCTTACCTCTCGCCATTTCACTGCAAAAATCCTTCACGTAGAACACATTATTCCTCTGGCGGCCGGTGGGGGCACAGCCATTGAAAATTTATGGTTGGCTTGTGACTTGTGCAACAGTTACAAAGGCACGCGCTCCCACGCCATTGATCCTCTGACCCGGCAAACAGTTCCCCTTTTCAACCCGCGTCAACAGACATGGCAAGATCATTTTGCCTGGAACGAGAATAGCACACGAATCGTGGGTCTTACGCCAATGGGACGGGCAACAGTTGTTGCCCTCAGACTAAATCATCCTTTTCAAGTCGAGGCACGTGGTTGGTGGGTGAAAGCTGGTTGGCATCCACCGGTGGAGTAAAAAGGGTGGAGTGTCAACAATGTGGTCGGGGAACTCTGCCGAAATCTGGCGTATGTCCCTGGTGTGGGGTGTTGGCCCCGTATGGTGCATTACTGGTTGAACTGCCGGATTGTTTTCAGGCGAACCAGGTTTCTGTGCGGGCGCTGCGGCAGAGTGGGCTGCCGGTGGTGGAGACGACCTATCTGGCATTGGGCGGCGGGCTGGGGAGTTTTGCCTGGGTGGATTATTTGCGCATCTGCGGCACGGCCGTACACGACATTGCCGTGGTGGGGTATGAACCTGTGCCTTACGGCCGTTTCCAACGCCTCTGCCGCCATTCCCAAATTTCCGACGAACAGCGCATTCGCAGTGATTCCGGGGCCAGGCCGGACAATCTCTGGGGCTGGCCCGGTTATGCTGTGCAGGAGATTGTTGGTCTGCTGCGGCGGGGCAAATGGGGGGAAGCGGGGCGCATCGCCTGGCAAATTTTTAGCGAAACAGCGCTGGCCGATAATTATGCCCCTCGTGCGGAAATGGTTTACCGGGCAATGGAGCGGGAGATGCGGCGGATTGGCTGGCGGCAGATGTTTCATCAGGGGGAAATTTGCGCCATTCGTCAGACGGATGATGGGCGGTATGTGGTGGTGGTTGTGCCGATGGGCGACGGCCGTGCCCCCCACTGCTTCATCGCCCCCTACTTGCACCTGGCGTTAGGCCATCCGGCCATCCAGCTTTCCCCGGAAACACAGGCGTACCGCCAGAACACCGGCGATTGTCATTTGCTCGTCCAGGCTTATGAAAGACACGAACACATTTACCACCAATTGGAACGGCGTGGCGGAATGGTTATTTTGCGCGGCCGGGGGATTGTGGCCTCACGCATTTTGCAGCGGCTGGATGAGATTCGCCAGACAACGGGGCGGGATATTCAGGTGATTCATTTACTGCGCCATGCGTTGACGGCCGATACGGAGTATGGCCGGGCGCGTCGCCTGACGCGCCATCACTGGCAGTGGCAGCCGTATAACTTTCCCAAAGCGGCGTTTGGAGGCGACCTGCGTGTAGTATTGGAGGAAGCGACCCCGGAAATACGCCGGGAACTGTTGGCGGTTTGGGGTGGCTCCACCACCAGCAACCGGCAAGATTGGCGGGAGATTGTGGCGCGGGGGCGACGGAAAGGGTGGTACCGGCTGGTTTTTGGTGAGGTGGGGTGTATTCGGACGAACGGCCGTGACCGCCTCATCCTCCACCTGCAACAAGAGTCGCCGCTGCCCCAGGAACGGCGCCTGGTGGCCGACTTTGTGATTGATTGCACCGGTCTGGATGACCGGTTAACCATCCATCCCCTCCTGGCCGATCTGAGCGGGCGTTATGGGTTGCGCCAAAACAGCAGCGGGCGGCTGGAAGTGACGCCTGATTTTGAACTGAAGCAGTTGCGCAATGGCGAAGGGCAGGTTTTTGTGGCGGGGGTGATGGCCAGTGGTAATGCGTATGCGCCGGTAGACAGCTTTTTGGGACTGCAATACGCGGCGCAGCGGTCGGTGGCGGCGCTGGTGCAGGAGCGAGCGCCCGGTTTACGCACTTTGAAAGGCTGGGAATCGGCGCGGCAGTGGGGGCGCTGGTGGCAGGGGGTGGAACCGTGACATTTACGCTGCACGGCCGTTGGCAAACCCGCCTCTTTTTGCTCACGGTATTGGGGATTCCGGTGACGGCCGTGTTTGCCTGGCTCTATGGCAGTGGGCAACCGTTGGTGTTGTTGGGCTATGTCCTGCTCTTGGGGCTGGGCTGGGATGTGCTGTACAACTATCTGCAAACCTGGCGCTGGAACCGGGATTGGCCGCCGTTTTTTGTGTGGGTGGCGGGGCTGTGGGAAGGGCTTTTTTTGTGGACGTTGCTGCATGGGTTATGGGTGATGGGGTGGACGCTGCCGGGGGTGGCAATGGGGGTGGGGTACGGCCGTTTTGCCGCCCATTATCTCACCGTTTTTATCATCACCTGGGTGGGTTCACAAAGCCTGCTGCCCATTCTCTTCCCCCACTGGCGCTTTCACGGTGGGCAGTGGTATAGTGGACGCGGATAAACGCAGATGGCGCGGATTTTCTTTTTCCTTTCTCTTTGTCCCTTTGTATCTTTGCACCTTTGCGTCAATAAAAGGAGGTAAATAGTATGGCCCGAATTGCCTGGATTGAAGATGCGGATGCAGAGGGGGAGGTGGCCGAGGTGTTTGCAATGGCCCGGTCGCAATCGGAGCGGGGGTATGTGGCCGACATTTTGCGCACCATGAGCCTGCGCCCGGACTTTTTGCGGGCGATCATGGATGCGTCGCGGCTGCATTTCTCCGATGGGGCGCTGACCCGCGCCCAGCACGAGATGATCGCCTCGTATGTGGCGGCGTTGAACCGCTGCCACTATTGACTGAGTTCCCATGCCTGGTTCTTGCAGTTGCAAGGCGAACAGTATGTGGAAACGGCCGTAGCCCTGCGCGCCGGTGATCTTGATTTAGCGACCATTACGCCGGCGGAACGTCTCTTGTTGGAATTTGTGGAAACCCTCACCCGCCACGCCTACAAAATCACGGACGAGCAGGTACAGGGCTTGCGTGACGTGGGTTGGAGCGATGCCCAGATTGCCGAGGCGGTGTACGATGGGGCGCTCTTTAACCTGTTTGTGCGTCTGGCCGATGCCTTCGACATTCATCCACCGCCGATGATGGACCCGGATGGCGTGCCGACGGCCGTGACGGGGTAAGGGAACTGAAGCATAGTTAACAACAGGGTTCTGTATGTTACAATTGGCGCATCCTGACTAGAGAGTGAAACCATGACCCAATTATCGTGGAATGAGTATGTGCGGTTGGCATTGACCTACGCGGAATTTACCTCAAATGAAGATAAGGGTTGGACAGTTGAGGTGCCGGTCTTGTCCGGCTGTGTTATCTGGGGGGAAACCCGCGCCGAGGCAGCATTGATGGCCGAAGATGCCGTTCATGGTTGTTGATAACAGCGATATGCTTTGGAGATGACATTCTTTAGGAGGAGGTTATGACACGTGTAGAAGAAAAATCTCAGGCCAAAGATGACGACAAGACGGTTAATGTGGAAATACCCCTAGAAGTAATCGAAGTAGGTAGTTTTCTAGTGAAATATTTTAATAAATCAGAATTGAAAGAACTTGGTTTTGAGTTGGGTCTTGATGATGAAAATCTCGAAGGAGAAACAAAAAACGAGCTTGCAATAAGCCTCGTCAAACGTGCTTGGCGACATGGTTTGTTTCTTAAACTCAATAAATTGCTCCAGCAAAAACGTCCTGAGAAGTACAAAAAGGATGTGGAATCAAAGTTGAAATTTTTGTTTCAACAACTGTTCATTTTCTTTTTTCCAGAAGTCACAATAGTGCTCAAGGTGACTCTACCTCCATTGAATCCAGAAACAGAAAGACTTGTTACCCGAGGAATTTGTTGTCTCTTATGTTCCTTATTGAGTATTAACTTTCAAAACCTCGAAGAACAGGTGAAAGAACAAGTGAAAAAGAGTGGGCAAGAAGTTGGTGGAACAGGTGGAGGGGTTAATATACAAGTCAACGTTCGTGTTCCCCGGACATCAGCATTGAAACTAAAAAATCTAGTCAAAGAAAATCGTGAACAGTTATCGCTTGATCTTCCAGGATTTGAAGATGTACTGATGCAACCCTCGAAATTAGACAATGTTAACTTAACATCTCTGCAACAACTCAACATGTTTCGAAAGTATCAAGATCTGGAGAACAAGATCAATAATAACCCCGATCTTCTTAATTCCCTTCAGCAACAAATCTCCCAAGTCAAGTATTTAATGTATTTTGATGATAATCCATCTCTTAAACAATCGCCTCCCGTGTCAGCAAACAATACTCTCTCTGCTCCGTCTATTACCCCACCTCTCTCCCCTGATCCCAGGCCCGATTTCAGTTACAGCAAAGTTACAAATTCAGGGACTAAACAAGAGATCCCTGTCCTAGACCAAACTAATTTCCAGCCCCCTATTCCACGATTGGATGCTGTATTGCCAGGTCTGTTGGAGGAGGCACTGCAAGATAAACCACAGATCCCTGAGCCAAAATTTAAGGAAACTTTACCAATAGCAGTTATTGGACATTCTGATTTTGATTTGGCGTACAAGGTCTTTATGGGGTCACTAGAAAATGCCCCCGATAGCAAATTTGTAAAACGTGGTGACGTGATTACAAAACGTAATGATGGATTACAGTTCCTTGGGTAACTCCTGAGGATCCTTTACCAGGTCCCCGGACTCCTGGTTTATAACGCTTTTAGATAATTCCTGTACTAGCGCGAACGAGTAAAACAGTAGATACCCGTGCTTATATTGTTTTGGCTGAAAAAGGGTCAACAAATTAAAGCGGGGCAGGGGGGATACGGCCGTGCCGAATCTCCTCCACCTGCGCATCACTAAAAGGTTGTTGGTAGAGGCTGGTTTCCTGCTGGCGGGAGCGGAACAGGTCGGCGATGTAGTTCATGCGGTCGGCCAGATTGCCCCAATCGCGGGCGGCGCTGCTCTGGGGGCTGTCGGGGGTGCGGTCGAGGGTGGCGAGCACGGCCGTTAACGTCGCCAGTTGCAAGGTGGTGAGATCAGCGGGGAAGGCACGGCCGTCGGCCAACGGTGGCACATCTTCTCCCAAACGCAGCGTCTCCATCGGCAGGGCAATCGTCATGATCCAGCGCGTAGAAATCTCGCGCCAGTCGTCGGCGATATGGCGGGAAACCCCTTTTAGCCGCCGTCGCCACAGCAGTTGAATCAGTCGGGAAATACCACGCGGCGCTTTTTGGCGGATGATCTCATTCGCCTGCCGCACAAAGTTGCTCTCAAACTCATTTTCCAGCGGCGCTTCCATCCCGGCCACAATTTGCGGTTGCAGCCGCTGCTGTTCATGGAAGCCCACCAGCAAATTAGCGCACAAAATGTGTTCCGCTTTGGCCCGTGCGGGGGGGGCAAACATCGCCTGGGCATACTGGGTAAATGCCTGAATGAGCAAATCTTGCCCATCGTTTTCGGCCGGCCCCGGCCGTAAACGGGCCAGAAAGACATCCAGCCGCGCCTGGTCATAGGCCGGACAGTCGGCAAAATCGGCCAGAAAGCGGGCAAAGAGCGGCCCCAATTCGGCAAACACTTTCACATTACCGGCCCCGATCTGGCGCGAAATTTCGGCAGGCACACTGTCTATAGCCTGGGCCACAAACGTTTCTTTGAGCGCGGGACTCGGCTCAAACCAGGCCAGGACGCGCTGTAAACTGGACAATTTGCGCTCGATAAATTCCGCCTGCTGCACATACAGGCGCACCATCCTGTCCGCCTCGTCGCCACGAATGAACTGCCCGGCCGTTTTGGAGGCCCACGTGCCAAAGGCGCACCAGGTCACATTCTCGCTGCCCAGCAATTGGGTGAGAGCGACGATCAATTCATGGTAGGTCTGGGTGATTTGCAGATTGCGCTGGACGGCGTCGGGCAGGGCGGCAATGGCGTGGGCGGCTTCTTCGGTGGGGAGGGGCCATTTGAGGGGAAGAGCGGAGGGAGATGGCGCCATAGCGTATGGAATACTATTCGTAATCCGTAATCCGTAATCCGTAATCCGTAATCCGAAGACGGTTGTCGGATTACGAGCTACGGATTACGCACTTACCCTCCCGCCAGCAAACGAGTGGCGCTGAGGGTGGCTTCGGCCGTCAGGTTAAATAGCCCTTCGGGGAACAGTCCTAAGACCAGGGTGGAAATTGCCATCACGAAAACGGCAAATTGCAGGGCGCGGCCGGTGATGAGTTGGCCTTCGCCGTCAAACATATACATCAGGTAAACGACGCGCAGGTAGTAGTAGCCGGAGATGACGCTGGTGATGACGCCAACCAGCACCAGCCAGTACAGTTCGGCTTCGATGGCCGCGCCGAAGACGTAAAATTTGGCGGAAAAGCCGCCTGTGGGCGGGATGCCGGTGAGAGAGAGCATGAAATAAGCCATCGCCAGCGACAGCCAGGGGTGGCGTTTGGCCAGACCTTTGAAATTGTCCAGCAGGTTGCCTTCGTTGTAGCTGTGTTCCAGAGCGATGACCATGCCAAACGCGCCCAGGTTGGTGAAGAGGTAGGCGAACATGTAAAACAACGCTGAACTTACACCCGCGGGATTGTCGGCGGACGCAGCCACAGCAATCAGAATGTACCCGGCGTGGGCGATGGAGGAGTAGGCTAACATGCGTTTGATGTTGCCCTGGCGGATGGCGACCACGTTGCCGATGATGAGGGTGAGGGTGGAAAGGACAGCTACGGCCGTGACCCAGGCATCACTCGCTTGCGGCACCGCCAACACCAGCACCCGCAGCAGGGCGGCAAACCCGGCCACCTTCGCTCCCACAGACATGAAGGCTGTCACCGGCGTCGGCGCACCCTCATACACGTCCGGCGTCCACATGTGGAACGGTACGGCCGCGACCTTGAAACCCGCGCCCACAATCAAAAAGGCCAGCCCGGTCACAATCAGCGCGTTCAGCCCATTGGCGGCCACATAGTCAAAAATAAGGGGAATGGCGGTGGTCATCGTGGCCCCATAGACCAGGGCAATACCAAACACAAAAATCGCCGAGGAAAACGCCCCCAACAGGAAATATTTCATCGCCGACTCTTCCGACTCCAGGCGCGGCCACAACATGCCACACATGATGTAGAGCGGAATGGACAGCACCTCTAGCGCCAGGAAAACCAGGATGAGGTCATTGGCCATGCCCATCAGCATCATACCGCTGATGGAAAAGAGCAGCAGCATGTAATACTCCGGGTTTTCCAGCCCGGTGCGCTGCAAATAGCTGCGGGAAAGGGGAATCACCAACAGACCACTGAGCAAAAAGATGACGTTCAGGAAAATGGCGAAGTTGTCCATGACGACCATGGCCACACCATTTTGGGGGATGAATGTCTCATAATTGCCGTTCCACAGGGCCACATTTTGCACCAGCGCCAGCAGCAGGCCAATGACTGCCACCCAGACGGCCCAACCCTTTTTGTTGTCAGGGGTGAACAGGTCAATGACCATGCCCAATGATCCCGCCGCCATGACGATGAGGACAGGGGCCACAATGAGTAAATTGATTTCCGGAGGGGTAAATTCCATCTTTCTTCCAACCTTCTTCGTTTGTTCTAAGCGTCACAATTATATCTGAACCTTGTGAAAGCCTCCAAAATTCTGTGTGACTTTAAGAACGGGTGGGCAGCGTTTCCGGGGGAAGTTGCACCACTTCGAGCCAATACTTACCGATTTCTTCCACTACCTCGACCATGTTGTTGTAAGTGACAGACTTGGTGATGAAAGAGTTAGCCCCCAGGTCGTAGCTTTGCTGAACATCTTCTTTTAATTCTGATGTAGTGAGAATAACAATGGGAATTCGACGAAACAAAGGGTCCGCCTTTATTTCTTGTAAAGCTTCCATGCCAGACATTCCCGGCATATTGAGATCAAGCAAAATCAGGCTGGGCAGGGGTTTGTCTTTGAGTTCGGCAAATGCCCCCTGCCGTCGTAGATAATCCATCAAGGTGAAACCATCTGGTACGGCGTGTACTTGGTGGTCCATCGGTATGTGGGTTAGCGCTTCTTGCGCCAACATCCGGTCTTCAGAATCATCATCAACCAGCAGGATGATGATGGGCTTGCGCGAATCCGTCAAAATTATCTCCTGGAATGGAACTGCCGGTGATATGTGGCATTTTTGGCGGGTGCTAAACAATACATGATGCGAATTATTACCATCTGAATTCTCCATAAATCCTGTTGTTCGTGATGGTAATTCCTACGGCTAGTATAACAATTATGGCATGACCAACAAGGTAAGGTCAATCTGCTATCCGGTTTGAACGTTTTGTGTATAATGTATGCCGATGTGTGGTGATGGCCGGCGTACATTATTTTGCCCCGCTTTGAGAGAATGAGGTTTTCATGTCAGATAACGCCAGCAGGTCAGGCAAACCCCCAGAACTGATGCGTGTGTTGATTGCTGATGACGTGATGGAGACACGCCGCAGTACGCGATTGATGATGACATTGGTGCCAGAAGCGCGGGTGGTAGCTGTGGCCGAAAACGGCCGTCAAGCCCTGGAAATGGTGCAGCAACACCGCCCTCACGTGGTGCTCATGGACTTAAATATGCCGGAGATGGACGGGCTGCGCGCTATCAAACTCATTCGCCAGCACCGGCCCCATATTGTCTGCATTATTCTCTCCGCCGAACGCAGCCAGGAAACGGTGGACGCGGCTATGCAACTGGGTGTGCATGATTATTTGATCAAACCTTTTACCTCTGACCAACTACTGGCGGTGATGCAGCGCGTGCGCGAGCAGGTCTTTGGCAGCCAGTGGGCAGACCTGCAAAAACGCAAACAGCAGCAGGAGCGGGAAGTGGAGCTAAAAATGTTGGCGGAAGAGTTTATGAAAACGCGCCGCTCTGACGCCAAAGCGATGACTGTGTTTGAAGAATTGGCCAGTATGCCGAATTGTGATACCCGCTACTTGCGTGCGCTGGCCATCATTTACGTCTTTCGCCAGCAGTGGAAACGGCTGCGGCTGTTGGCCGGATACCTGGAGAAGAAGGCGCAGCAGATGGCGGTGGAGGAGTGAGCGGTGGGCGGTGGGCGGTCATTGGTCATCGGTTATTCGTGAGCGGTGATCCGCAGCCCATATACGAATGACCAGTGACCAATGACCAGTGACAGCCAACGGCCGTTACCGATTTAGCACCAGCGGCAGGAAAAGACGATAATGAGGTGGGACAATGGTGTGGGGGGCGCTAATCCGTTGCTGTCCCAGAATGTTAACGGCCGTCAGCGTAACAGTGTAGGTCCCGAATGCGGTATATTGGTAGGTGGGGTTCACGGCCGTACTCGTCCCCACGCCATCCCCAAAATCCCACACATAGGTGGTTGCCCCCACCGATATATTATTGAAGGTAGATAGTTCCCCCAACCGCACCGGTGAATTGCTGCTAAAACCGGCAGACAGCGGCGGCATGGTGAACTGGGCGATGACCGGATCGTGGTCGCTGGCCTGTTCGTTCAGGCGGAATTCGCTGTTGACGTGAACGATGTCGGCGGCAACGGCCGTGTATGCCGCCAGATACTCACTCACCAGGATATGGTCTAACACCTGGGCGTTACCCTGGAAAATGTAGGTGTACCGCTCCTCCTCCGGCAGCCAGGTGATCAGATTCGTTAGCCCGCTCTCTTCCAGCGCCAGCAGCGGCGGCGCAAAGTGGAAATCGTTCAGGTCGCCCAAGACCACCACATGCGCCTGTTCATCCAGGTCTACAATCTGCTGCACAAAATCTGCCACCACCTGCGCCTGCGCCAGCCGTTTGGCCTGCGTGACCTGGAACGGTGGCTGCTGACGGCCGAACAGCGGCCCGTCGCCCCCTTTGGAATTGAAATGGTTGGCAATCAGGATCAACTTGTAGCCGTTGAAGAGGAATTCACCTGCCAACGGTTTGCGGCTGTTGCTGAAAGCAGGATGCTGCGGCGCGATCCGCCCCGGACTGTAGCTCAATTCCACACCCTGGCTGCCCATTGTGATGTTGGTGGGGGCTACGGCCGTGCCCCCTGGCCGGTCCACAAACATCACCCGCGCCGGTTGGAAGATGAACCCCACCCGGATATTACCGCCCGGCTGCCCACCATCCTGGTTATCTTCCGGGGGGATGTCCCGGAACTCATAAAGCGGCCCGCCCGCGTCAATAATCGCTCCCAGCAACAGTTGATATGTTTCGCTGGCATCCACCACGCCATTGTCCGCCGGGCCGTTGTTGTCTTGCACCTCCACCAGGGCGATGATGTCCGGCGCACCCAGATTGTCCACAATGATGGCTGCCAGTGCCTCAAAACGGGCCGGGTCACTCTGGGCGCTCAGATTTTCCACGTTAAAGGTGGCGATGGTCAATTGGTCGGCGTCGCTGCTAAGGGAGGTCGTTTCGGCCGTTAGCCCACCGGGTATGATGGGCGGCAGTGGGTTCACGTTGGGCAGTTTGAAGTTACCAAAGCTGTAATCCAGCACCCCCGTAATCGGTGCGGTAAAGGCGTCGCCTACCCGGTAATTGGCCGGCGCAGGCACGAGCGTGTCGTCAATGAAAATCCGCTCCGGGTTGAAATCATCATCGCGGACAACCAAAGCGCCCCGCGAACTGAACAGCCCCCCATTTGCGCCACTGTCGCCAACCACAATCACCTCGTTGAAGAAGGTGGTTCCCACCACGACGCCCCCATCCACCTGCACCAGCATCCCTTCCAGACTTTCGTAGAAGTCAATGCCATCCTCATCAGGGTCAAAGTTGGGCGTCTGGTTCACATCGCCGTGGCTGTCATTGTCAATGATCTGGTTGGGGGGAATACGGCCGTTCACCCCCATAATGACCGGTGCGGGCAATGGTTGGTCGGTTGCCAGCAAGTCAATATGCACATCGCGTAGCTGGGTGGTGGAGAGATTGCCGGAACCGAGGCCATCGCTGGTGAATTCATCCACCAGGCCGGTGACGGAAATGAGATCACCGACGTTGATGGACGGGTTGCCCGCAGTGTAGACAAAGATACCTTCTGAGGTGGCTTCGTCATCATCCGGCTGTAGATTCTGGAAGAAAAAGCCGCTGCCAGACACGGCCGTGACCACTCCCTGCACCCCCGTCACCACCTCACCCACCAGCAGCGAACTGTGTCGTGCCCCCTGAATGTGGTGGATGGATACAGGCCCGCTGATCACCATTGTGAACAAAGGCGGGCCAACGGTGGGCGTGGGAAAATTGGTGGCGCTGATGGTGTAGTCCCGGTTTTCAATGACGGCCGTGTCCAACGGCGCACTCACAGCAAAACGGACGGTGGCGCTGCTCTGGTGGGGCAAGGACGGCCGTGTCCAGGAGACCACCCCATCGGCATAACTGCCGCCGTCCAGCGCATAGGCAAAATTGACCAATGCCGGTACGGGGTCGGTGATGACCACATCCGTCAGGGTGTAGCCCAGATTGTTGTAGAGGGTGAGCGTATAGGTAAACAACTGCCCCGGCCCCACCCGCACCGGCGCGTTTTTGCTCAGGTTGGGTGCGGCCGCCGTGAACTCCACATCGGCCGGGCGGCGTGGTTTGATCTCATATTCGTCCTGATATTGGGTGCTGAATCCGGCGACAACGGCCGTCATGCCATTTTGCAGCCCACCGCCACACACATCAATGCCCGTGTCCACATCCACATACACCAGCGCCGCCCCCGTACCGTCATCCAGATAAAACTGCGTGGGGCAGAGCAGGTTGGACACTGTGCCGCTGATGATCGCCAGCCAGCCTTCACTGCTGCCATCGGCAATCTGCCCGGTGGTAAAGGGCAAAGGTGGCACTTCCGGCCCCGGCCCCAGGTGGGCAAAGTGGTGAATGGGCGCGTTTAGCTGCTCTTCGTTTTGGAAACTGCCGCGTGTGGCGACCAGCCGCACCGTGTCGCCCAACTGGAGCGCAGGTGGTGGGTTGTAAAAGACGCCAATACCGCCGCTGTCATCCTGCACACCCCAGCCGCTGAGATTGTAGGTGCCGGGGGCATAGATGACCTGCCCTTCAACGGCAAACAGTTCACCCACATTCCCGGCGCGGGCCTGGGCAATGGGAACGACGGTGTAAAAGGTGGTGGGGTGAACGGCCGTATTATCAGCCGGGTTGGTATCACCATCAGGTGAGGCAATGGTGACGGTATTGGCGAGGGTAGCAGTGGGCATAGTCAGGGGCACGGCCGTGACCAATGTAAAACTATAACTGCTGCCCGCGCTCATGGTTCCAACCGACCAGACGAGTGGCCCGGTGGGGCAGGTGGGGCAGGGTAGGTCGCTGGTGTCACTGATGTAGGTCAGGCCGGTAGGCAAGGTGTCGGTCATGAGTACGGCCGTGGCTGCCCCCGTGCTGCTGTAGCTGATGGTGTAGGTCAGGATGTCGCCGGACAAGGCCAGAGCGGGGCCAGTTTTGGCAATATGCAAGTCGGGCGGGCAATCGTTGGCCGCACCGGGTGTGGGTGGGCGCTGAATGTAGGTGATGGTGTTGCGCGGGCCACCTGCACCATTGGGACAGCGCTGGTTGGCATGAGTGGTACCGTCGCCGCCGCCATTTTCATTCACCTGCGGCTGGCCGGGATTGAGCAATATGAGCAGCCCCGGATCATCGGGGTCGGAGGTGTCATAAACGAGGGCATCAATGAGGTTGGTGGTGGTTACGGCCGTGCCGCTGGGGAAATCGCTGCCATCCCCCAGATAGAGTGCGACGGCATCCGCGCCGTTTTGCAGGGTGTTGTTGTTAAAGATGAGGTCTACGCCGGGTACGGCCGTGTTGCCAATGACAAAATAGCCGTCGGCATCCGTAGTGAAACCGTCCAGATCAATGCCAGAGGTAAAGGGGGACAGGTTGTAGCTGAGGTCATTGCTGCCATTGAAGGCTACCAGAACCAACCCATCCAGTGGTGTGTTACCCACACCACCATCATACAGCTCAATAAATTCGCCACTGTCTATACCTTCCTGGTCTGAGTCCAGTTCGTTGATGAGAATCGGATTGCCGAGTACGGCATACGGATGAGGGTTAATGGCTTCAGACACGGCCGTTGCCGCCGAGCGCATCATAAACGTAACCATCCCCAACCCCAGGCTCAGCGCCCAGACAAAAGCAACCAGCCGCCGGTAAACGCGCCAGACGTGCATCATCATGCCCTCCCATTGTTTGTAGTAACCGCTTTAGCGGTTTCTGGCTAAAACTGTTACGACAAACCATCTACAAATCGCCGCCGCGATTTGCGCCCGTTATTGTTCTCTTTTTGTAGACTACTGTGTGGCAACCAGTACGATGCGCCAATGGTATCAGCCGGGAAGGGGGTTGGCAAGATTTGGTCTCATTTTGCCTTGATTATCAGGCAAAAGTGTGATCTGGCATTGGTCGAAAAGGAGAAGGTGGGGTTCTGGCTGCTACTCCCCTACGCCGGCCCGGATTACCGTTCGGGGGGGAACATCTCCAATACGGTAAAGTCTACCCAGTAGAGACCGGTGGTGTTGGGCACGGCCGTGCGCAGCCGCTCCCCTATTTCTCTTGGCGGATTTTCCAATTCCCGCCACCACTTCTGGTCAGATTGGTAGCCGTATTGGAAACCAACCGGGGAAGGGGCAAACGTTTCACCCCAGACCGTAAATTCGGCCACCATCTCATCCAACGAGTTGAACCCCTGGCTGTCGTCAATAAAAAGAAGGCCATCGCGGTCGGTGGGTGGCATATACTCCGGCAGCCAATGTTTGAGGAAGACGCGGTACTGTTCCCCGTGGGAACGGGCGGCTGCTACCCACTGCTGCGCTACCTCGTCCGTGACCGGTGTACCTTCGGCATTGGCTACCGAACCGTACCACTCCACATCCACGCCAATACCCACGACGCTGGGATGACGGCCGTACCGCTCCAACAAAATGTGGATCAATGTCTCCACATCGGCATAACCCGGCTCCACTTGCAGCCACACCTGCCCACCCATCTCATCAAACAGCGTCAGCACCGCCTCATTTTTATCCTCCGAGGTAAAGTAAATATACCGTTCATCCGTATGACCGGGGAAGTTAAGCGATGTGCCCTGCCCCCCCACCGTGCCCACAATCCACACCGCCTGTGGCACCGCGCCGGGGAAATAACCGGCCATCTGCTGCGCCACTCCGGCCCAATAATCCGGGCCAGGGTCATACCAGGGGCCATAGCGAGAATAACGCATCCCCGCCCCCAACGGCAGTGGCGTCGGCGTTGGCGGTATAGGCGTAAGTGTTGGCGTCGGCGACGGCGTGGGTAGAGGCGTGCTTGTGGCTGCCGGTTGCTGGCAACTCACGGCCGTGCCCACGATGATGATCAGGAGGAGTAGGATTTTGTTCATAGTCGTCGGGATATCGGTAATCGGTAATCGGACCTCGGATTACGTTTCACGTTTCACGTTTCACTTGCTCAATCAACACACGCCGGGCAACGGCCGTTGCCGCCCCCACCTGCTCCATGCCCAACAGCACCGCGCCAATAACCGGCGGCGCCGTCAGGTGTACCAGCCGGGCCTGGGGGGCCAGGGCATGGATCGTCTCGGCCATCATTTCTTGGATGAGCGGGCTGCCTTTGTAAAAACTGCCCGCCAGCACCACGTCAAATTCCAGGTCGGCAATTTCCACCTGGCGGATGATACCACAGGCCAGGTCGCCCAGACTGTGCCCGGCCCAGCGCACCAATTCCAGCGCCACCGCATCACCCTGCGCGGCGGTGGCAAAAACGACCGGCGCTTTTTCAGCGTGGATGTGGTAACGGTCGCGCATCAGCCCGGCTAATAAATCGGGCACATCGGCGGCGCCAACGGCCGTGCAAAACGCCGCGCCCAACGCCGTCTCCGGCCCCCGCCGGCTCCAGGCGCGGGCGACCGCTTGCAGGGCAAACAGCACCAGTTCCCCCGACCCGGCATATTCACCAAAACGGCTGGAACCGGTCATGCGGCCCATCTGCCCCTGGGGATTGCGCCCGGTGGCGTTACAACTGGTGCCTGCGCCTACCACCACCCCCCAACCGGCATCCGTCCCGGCGGGCAGCCCCAGAAAAGCGTCATTCACCAGGGCAAAGGGCACACCGGGTAAAAGCTGCCCGATGATCGCCGCGTGGGGTGGGCGGTCTTCCGGCCAATCATAGCCCGCCAGCCCCAGCCCCGCACCGGAAATTTGAGCGCGGCTGATGCCGGCCTGGGACGTGGCCTGGCCGATGATCTCGTCCAGCACCGCCCGCATCCCGTCCCAACCGACCACTTCCCAGTTGCCGGGGCCGCTTTCGCCAAAACCACGGACACGGCCGTGCCCATCTGCAATCAACGCATGGCTCTTGGTAGCCCCGGTGTCTATGCCTAAAAAGTATTGTGTCATGGTGTGAAGAAGAGATTGGGAGATTGAGAGATTAGTCTCTCAATCTCCTGATCTCATAATCTCCCGTATGTCCCGCCAACCAATCACCCGCACGCCGGATTCGGCTACCGCCTGCCGCCAGGCTTCGTTGATGAACAGTTGGTAATCGGCCACCCGCGCCCGCCAGTCAGGGGCCAGAGCGCGCAGTTCCGGTGTGTCCTGCGCCGGGTGGATAAGGAAGTAGTGGAGGCCGGGTTGCAGGCCGGTGAGCCATTGCCGGGCTACTTCCAGCCGGTTTTCGTGTGAATCCAGTGGCATCATAAAGATGCTGTCTAGCAGGGGAAAGCCACTGGCTTCCAGATTTTGTGACCAGTTGGCGAAGGCAACGGCCGTCGTATCATGCAGCCCCTCTGCTTGCCAGCGAAAAGCCAGCGCCGGGATACGGTATTTTTGCGCCAGTTCAATGTAAAGCGGCATGAATGAGGGATGGAAGACCGTGCCCATGTGGGAATCCAGATGGGTCACGTCAATCCCGGCCGCCAGGGCGCGTTGTAATTGGGCTTCCATTTCGGTCAGGACGGCGGCGGCACGGCCGTGCGCCTGCACGGGCGCCGTCTGCCGGGGAAAGTAGCCTTCGGCGTCGAGCAAACCGGAGGTTTCGTCGCGGGTGGAAATGGGGCCCCAGCGATACCCTTCCCACTCGCTGGTCAACGTCACGTGGACGCCCAGGTCCAGGTTGGGGTGGGTGGCCTGGAGGGTGCGGTAGAGTACGGCCGTAGCCGGAAACCAGGGGCACGGTACCATTACCGCCGCCGACGATACGACGCCAAATTCTACGATCTGCTCATACGCTGCCAGCCCGGCGTGGCACATGCCAATATCGTCCGCGTGCAAAATCACCACCCGGTCATCGTCGTCACAGCCAAGTTTCTGTAAAAATGGGTTTGCCTTCATCATTCCTCTGGTTCTGTCCGGCGAATAAATTCGCGGCAACAAGAGGCAAAGCCGACCTTCGTCGGCTGATTATCAGACCGCGCAGGCGGTCTTCGCCCTCTGTAGCCGCGGTTTCAACCGCCGGGTTTATTACTTAGCGCCAAAATCGGGGCAAATAGGCCTTGTGTGTAAGCAATAAATCATCCAGTACCGCCGGTACCTGATCGGCGGCGGGGCCGAGGGGGTGGGCCAACAATGCCTGGTACGCCGCATGGCGGTCGCCGTGTACGGCCGCTTCCACCGCCAGCAGTTCATACTGTTTCACCGCACTGAGCAGGCCAAAACAGACCGGCGGCAGTGGTTCGGCGGGGAGGGGCGAAATTCCATTTCGCCCCACGACGCAGGGCATTTCCAGCACCCAATCGGCCGGCCAGCCGGGTACCGCGCCGCGATGGGCCACATTGACCACGTGCGTCTCCTGCAAATCGTTGTAATGGGCGGTGAGAAGCTGTGTGGCCACGGTAGAGTAATACGCTCCGCCCCGCTCCATCAGACCCTCCGGTGGTGTGGTGCGGTCTGGTTCGGCATATTGGGCAAACAACTTTTCCTCAATGGCCATCACCGCCTCGGCGCGGGACGGCGGCCATTTTTCCTGCTCCGCCAGCTTCTTGCCGGTGTAGTAGAAGTATTGCAGGTAATAGTTGGGGATCATTTGCAGCGATTCGATCAGTTCCGGCGCCCAGGCGGGATGTTCACTGGCGCGCAACTCTTTGAGTGTCATCTCGATGATGCGCGGCCACACATCCTCGCCGTCAATGGTGAAGCCGCGATGCCAGGTCAGGTGGTTCAGCCCCAACGTGTTCAGCCGGGTGCGGTCTGGGGTGATGGGCTGGGGCACCTGCTCACTTTCGTTGATGCTTTTGAGCATGGTTAGTTGGGTGTTGATGGGTACATTGCAGACGCCTACGGCCGTGATGTCTGGCGCATACCGGGCCAACGCTTCCGTCACCAGCCCGGCGGGGTTGGTGAAGTTCACCAGCAGCGCGCCCGGCGCGGCCAGTTCGCGCATATCGCGGGCAATGTTCAGGATGACCGGGATGGTGCGCAGGGCTTTGGCCATGCCGCCCACACCCGTTGTCTCCTGACCAATCAGGCCATGCCGCTGCCCCAGATATTCATCCTCACGGCGGGCGGCCATCCAGCCCACGCGCAGTTGGGTGGTGACATAGTCTGCGCCTTTTACTGCTTCGCGCTGGTCGGTGGTAAGATGCACGGCAAAGGGTGCGCCCTGGGCGGCCACCATGCGCTGCGCAAATTTCCCCACAATCTCCAACCGTTCCGGCAAAATGTCCATCAGCCACAGTTCGGTGAGCGGAAAACTATCTAATCGTTCCAAAAAGCCGTTAATGAGTTCCGGGGTATAGCTGCTGCCGCCCCCGATGACGGTTACTTTCATGGTTGAGTCTCCATTGGTTCACGGATTACGTTCCCGCCAGCCACACGACTCCCGAATCACCAATTCGGTGGGCAGTAAGGTGAGGGGGTCGGCGTGGCCGGTGTGAATAAGCTGGATAAGTTGGGCGGCGGCGGCGCGGCCGGCGGCTTCGATGGGGGCGCGCACGGTGGTCAGCGGCGGGTGGAGATATTGCGAGAGCAGCGAATCATCAAAACCGGCCAGGGCGATGTCCTGGGGCACGCGCCGCCCGCTTTGCCGGATGGCCGCCAGCGCCCCCCGCGCCGATTCGTCGTCGGCGGCGAAGATGGCCTGGATGTCGGGTTGGGATTGCAGGAGGTGGATCACGGCCGTCTCCGCCACCACCGCGTTAAAATCCCCCGGCACGATCAAGGCCGGGTCCACCACCAGCCCATGCGCCACCAGCGCCTCCCGGTAGCCCTGTTCCCGCCACTGCGCATCCTCATTCTCGGCCGGCCCGGCCAGAAAAGCGATGCGCCGGTAGCCGCAGGTGATGAGATGGGTCGTCATCTGGTACGCGCCATCCTTGTTTTCAAAGGTGATGCAGGGGATGTCCGTCCCGGTGGGTGGGGAGCGGTGCAGCAGCACCAGGGGGAAATGGCGCTCATGGAGCTTTTGCAGCCGGGCATCGTCTACGCTGTTGGTGAAGATGATGAGACCATCCGTGTTGTGGTGGTTCAGGGGAAGGGTGGGGATGATGTTGTCATACGGCCGTCCGTGTGTGGCGTGTACCAGCAGCGTGTACTCATGTTCATAGACCGTCTGCTCAATGCCGCGCAGCAGGTCGGTGAAAAAGAGGTCGCTGATGGTGGGGGTGATCAGGCCGATGGTGCGGGCGCGGCGGCTGGCCAGGATGCGAGCGCCGCTGTGGGGTGCGTAATCTAGCGCAGCAATGGCCGCCTGCACACGGGCGATGGTATCGGCCGTGACGTTGCCGCTCTTGTTGATGACCCGGCTGACGGTGGCTGTAGAGACGCCGGCTCGTTGGGCCACGTCAGCAATGGTGGGGTGCATGGTGGGTGAAGTCATCTTGATTATCACAAATGTAAGCGATTACATTTTCCGAGATACGGCCGTGTTTGTCAAGAGAGTTGGTACACTTGCGGTGTATGGGGAGGTAATTGAGTAATTGGAGATTAGGAGATTGGAGATCACCCCCTCACCCTTTCACCTTGTCAGGAGTATCACATGATCATCGGGCTGGCACTGTGTCTGAGTTGGATTATTTTGGCGTTCTTTTTTCTGTTTATGGGACGGCCGTCAACCGGACGCACCATCATTTTAGGGTGGGGGTCATTGGCGGTGGGGGTGTTGGTGATGGGTACGGCCGTGTACGCCACCCTGAACCATTGGCCGCCGCCGCTGATCGGCAATTTGCGCGCCAACTGGATTTTTGCCAGTTGGGTGGGCGTCAGCGCCCTCAGTTTTGTGGCCTATGGGTACGACAAACGGGCTGTGGCGGTGAGCGTGTCCGGTATAGCTGATTGGGCGCTTTACCTGTTGTCATTCATGGGTGGTTGGGGCGGGGCGTTTGCGGCGCAATATCTGTTGTCGCACAAAAATGAAGGGGTGGGGCATCAGGTGGTCACGGCCGTGATGCTGCTGGCCAACGTTGTCTTCTGGGCATGGGTGGGCAGCCAGATGTAGAAAACTACCTGCTACCTGCAACTTGCCACATGCCACCTGCCCCCAGATAGAGTATTATTTCACCCACAAGGAGAACACAAAGATGGACATCGGTAAGGCATTTGCTTTCATCAGCGAAGATAAAGAGTGGACAAAAAAAGTGTTGTTAGGGGTGGTGATTGGGGTGATCCCCATCGCCAACTTCGCCGTTTACGGCTACCAGATACAGGTGGCCCGCAACGTGGCTGCCGCCCAAGACCGGCCCGAAGCCGATGCCGGTTCACCCTTGCCAGATTGGAATGACTTTGGCCGTCTGTTGGCCGATGGCCTGCGTTTTATGGCGGTCATCTTAATTTACATGCTGCCCGTTTTTGTGTTGATGGGTTGTATGGCTGCCGGGATGATCGCCCTGACGGCCAGCCAGCCGGAAGCCTTTTCGGCCACATCATCTGCCCCGCCGCCGCCGGAATTTTTCGCTCTGTTTGGCCTCATGTTTGCCTGTGTCATGCCGTACAGTTTGCTGTTGTATGCGGTCTGGCCGCTGTTTGGCATCCAGATTGCCCGGCGTGGTTCGGTGGGTGCCTGCCTGCAATTTGCCGAGATGTGGCGGCTGGTGCGCGCCCAACCGACCGATTATCTGCTGATTGTGCTCATCTTTTTTGGCCTGTATATGGGCATCAGTCTGGTGATGCTGCCGGCGCTTCTTTTGGTTTTTATTCCCTGTATTGGCCCCATCATTTATGTGGGTCTGATGTATGGCGCGTTGTTATTGGTATTGATGGTCACCGGCCATTTGCAGGGGCAGTTCATTGCCGCCGATAACCGGGCGCAGTCGGGCAGTATGAAGGTTGAGCCGGTGCTGGAATGATGGTTGCGCCAAAACCGTTGTTTCACGTCGGCCATGTGCCGGTGTATGGGGATGTCATTCTGGCGCCGATGGCCGGGTATTCAGACGTGCCTTACCGGGCGTTGTGCCGGGCTTATGGTTCGGCCATGCACTACACGGAATTTGTACCCGTGGAGGTGCTGCTGGGGCGGCAGGTGGCGGAGCGTTTCCGCATGAGGCTGGATAAACAGCCGGGCGAACGGCCGATGGTGTTTCAGATTTTTGGCAATGATGCCCGCCTTATTTTGCAGGCGGCGCAGCGCATTGTGGCCTGGGGGCCAGATGTTATTGACGTGAACATGGGCTGTTCCACGCGCAAAGTCAGCGGGCGTGGCGCGGGCGTGGGCATGATGCCGCAGCCGGCACTGGTGGCGGAGACGTTTCGCCTGCTCTCCACCCATTTGCCGGTACCGGTGACGGGCAAGATTCGCCTGGGATGGGACGCCGTGCAGCAAAATTACCTGGAGATTGCCCGGATTATGGAGGACAACGGCGCGGCGCTGATTGCTATGCACGGCCGTACCAAATCCCAAAAGTATGACGGCCGTGCCGATTGGGATGCCATCGCCCGCCTCAAACAAACGGTGTCCGTACCCGTCATCGGCAATGGCGACGTGCAAAGCCCGGCGGACATTGAGCGCATGAAGGCGCATACCGGCTGTGACGCGGTGATGATTGGCCGGGCGGCCATTGGCAACCCCTGGATATTTGCCCGCCGTTGCCGGGAGGATGTGGGGTTGGTGGATGTGGTTACGGCCGTGCGCCGCCACGCCCTCGAAATGGCCCGTTACTACGGCGAAAGTTTGGGGCTGACCCAGTTTCGCAAACATCTCAAGCAATACGCCGCCGGTTTCCCCGAACTGGAAGCCATGATGCCCACTTTGTTGACGGCCACGACATTGAGTGAATTTGAAAATTATCTTGCAGAAGTAGAGATCAGAGATTGGAGATTAGAGATTGATCGCTCACTCATCTCCAATCTCTAATCTCCAATCCCCAATCTCCAATCCCCTCATGTACCCCATAGACGCCCACTTCGACGAAACCTTTGCCAGCCAGATGGCAAAATTGGAAGCGTATAACAAACATTATTACCGCCCCAACAGTTACCTGCACAAATGGTGGGCGCGGCGCTGTGGCAGCACCTTTCGTCTGATTTTGAAGGGGCTGGTAACGGACACGGCCGTAACCGATTACTACACACCCGGCGGCCTGGAAGGGCGGGTCATTCTCGATCCCATGATGGGCGGGGGCACCACCCTGCATGAAGCGATCCGCCTGGGGGCGAATGTGTTGGGCGCGGATTTAGACCCCATCCCGGTGCTACAAGCGCGGGCTACGCTAACCGACGTGCCGTTGGCGGAATTGGAGAATGCCTTTGCCCAATTTTACGCGACGATCCAGGCGGAACTGTCGCCGTTTTTCCTGACCACGCATCCCGAAACAGGCGAACAGACGCCGCTGCGTTTTGTTATTTATGGGGCGCGGCGATGGGTGAATGGTACGGCCGTTATCGTCGTAGATTCGCTTACCTTGCGCATAGGCAATGATGGCACGGCCGTCCGGCTGTGCCCCGAATGTCACGCGGTGGTGCGGGGAGATGAACCCCACCATTGCCAACCGACGACCGATACTTTGCCGCTGCTGGAAAAGGGCAATACCTGGGGGCGCGGTCGTCGCTCGCCGGTCAGTGATGACCTGACGATTCCCTACTGGCGGCGGTACGTGCCGCTGGTGGTGGTGGGGCAAAACGGCGGCAGCGGCGACCTCTTTTTCAAGACGCCGGACGCCGCCGACCGGGTGGCGTTGGCGGCGGCGGATCGGCAGCGGGAGAGGCTGCCCTTCGCCCGGCCTGATTTTGTGGTGGAACTGGGGCGAAAATCGCGGCAGTTGGCGGCGCATGGGGTGGATAATTACCTGGATTTGTTTTCTAGTCGGCAACTGCTTTATCTGGAACAGGCCATCCGGCTGCTGCCGGCATTCAAACCAGCGGTGCGGCTAAATCTGGCGCTGCTGGTTTCCACGTCGCTGGAATTTAACTCGATGCTGTGCGGGTATAAAGGCAAAAATCAGCGGCGGCCCGGCGCGGTGCGGCATACGTTTTCCCATCATGCCTATTCGTTTCCACACACGGCCGTGGAAAACAACCCCCTTCATCCCGACAAAGCGTCTGGTACCCTGCAACGGCTGTTTCATACGCGGCTGGTGAACGGCCGTGTCTGGGCGCAGGCCCCGCGTGAACGGTGGGTGGCTGACGGTTCACCTGATTTTGTACTCATTCAAGGTGAGAAGGATGCCGGGGTAGAAGTAACGGAATTTGACCACATTCAACCTGGCGATGAGCGCAAATTCTGGCTGCGGCAGGGGTCGTCGGCCCGGCTAGATTTGCCGGACGGCAGTGTGGATTTTGTGGTCACGGACCCACCGTATTTTGACAGTATTCAATACAGCGATCTGGCCGCTTTTTTCCGCGTCTGGCTGCGCCAACTGCTGCCGGATGTGGCCGATTGGGCGTATGATGGACAGCTTTCGGCCGTTGACCCGCACCGGCTAGACCGGGAAAGCCGGTATACGGAGATTTTGAGCCAGATTTTTGGGGAGTGTGCGCGGGTTTTGAAAAAGGACGGCCGTCAGAACGGTGGCCGTCTCATCTTCACCTTTCACCACTGGAACCCAAAAGCGTGGGCGGCGCTGACCATCGCCTTGCAGCGCGCCAATTTCCGGCTGGTAAACCGCTATGTGGTCTATTCAGAGAGCCATCTGAATGTGCATGTGGCCGGCATGAAGGCTTTGCTGCACGATGTGGTGTTGGTGCTGGCGGTGGGCGAACCCGGCCACTTCGGCTTTGCTCCGCACCGGCATGACTGGCCCCTCATTACCCCCATCACCAGCACCGACAGCGAACAATTCTGCCGTGACTGCGGCGCTCTGCTCGGACATCTGCTGATAGCTGATTTGCCCGAACCAGAGGTACAAATCGCCTGGCAGCAGGCTGTTCAATGAAACCGGAGATTAGGAGATTGGGAGATTAAGAGATCAACAATCTCCCAATCTCTCAATTTCCCAATCTCTTTCCCCATCGCCATTCACCAAACTTTCACGCCTTTTTCCCCCATTACTCCTTGACCGGGTGTTATACTGGCTGCGTTTTATTCATGTCAGTCTGAACTCTCAGCAGTATTCGTAGAGGAAGGAATACGGTGGGCAAATCAATTTTTTGCCCCCAGGAGGAAGTCTGAGATGAACAGCGTGCAAGAGGAAAACTCCTCACCCATAACGCTCCCCATTATCAAAGTTTCTGATCCCCAAACATCGGCCAAACCAGCAGTAACCATTCCATTCTGGAACAGACTGCGCTGGAAGATCGCCTATTGGCGTCATGCCAGGGTGGAAATGCCCCAGGTCAGGACGGCGCACAAGGCGGCTATGCTGGTGGCCCTGGCGCTGGTGGTTGGCCTGGTCTCCATCACGTCGGCCTACGACTACACGGTGCAGCCGGGCGATACGTTGTTCAGCATTGCCCGCCGCTACAACACCACCGTGTCTGATCTGGTGGCAACCAATCAGATTGCCAATCCCAACCTCATTTTGGTAGGGCAATTGCTCAACATCCCCGGCGCCGAGGCCAATACCGCCGGCGCCGCCGCGGCCGTCGTGGCCGCTGCGCCCGCCGCTGAAGCGGCAACGGCAATAACGTCTGCCCCGGCAGCGTCTGCCCCGGCCGCTGCTGCTCCCGCTGCCGCTGCCGCTGTTGTGCCCGTGGTCGGTGGCAGCGGCGTCACCTATGTGGTGCGGCCCGGTGACACGGTGTATCGCATTGCCACCCGGTATGGGACGACGGTCACGGCCGTAGCCCAGGCCAACAATCTCGCCAATGCCAACACCATCTACGTCGGCCAGGTTTTGATCATTCCAGCGGCCGGTAGCTATGCCGCCCCTACCACCCCCTGGGTGCAGAATCCTTATGCCGCTCCTGCGGTCCCGGCTGCCAGTGCGCCACCTGCCAACTGGTCACAGGTACCGTCCTCGCTGCCGGATGTGCCCAACACCCCCGCCACCACCGAGACCAATCCCACCGTACAGGTAGATCGCAGTTGCGCCCGCTTTAACTTTATGCAAGGGCGCGACTGGTATCGCGGGGCGATGGATGGCATTTTTGTGCTGATTGACGTTACCGGCGGGCAAATTGCTTCCTGGACGGCCCGCCCTGGCGCGGTGGACTCCGGCTGGATCAACGGGCTGCCGCTGTCTCATCCGTCGGCGCATGTGCGTGTGGTCTTTTATCCCCGTTATGGCGGCGGTTCACCCATTCAAATGGAGATCGTGAATCCCGCGCCGGGGACGCCCTATGGCTGGCTGACGCAAGGGGGGTGCCACGCCATCGAAATTCAGTACCCCGCCGGTTATTAAACGGTGGTTTGTGTAGTGCCAGGCAAGGGGCGTAAGGTTTTTTTCGCCCAGATGGTTTTGCCCCTTGCCCGGCACTTCTTTTCGCCCAAGTTTCACGCCAGGGCGATTGCATACTCCCGGAAAAGGCAGATAAATCTGCACCTACAAGAAGCAAAGTCGGCCTTCGCCGACTAAAGCCCAGTGGATACCAGCCCACGAAGGTGGACTTTGCTGTCTGTAGCCGCGATTTTAATCGCCGGGAATTGAGTATGCAATCGCCCCAAGTTTCACGCCTTTTTCGCCGACTGTCAGCGGCGTGGTTGTTATACTGCCCCTACTTTTCTGGAAATAGGACGCGGATAAACGCAGATTTTCGCGGATAAAAAGGGGTGAAATGAATAAGGAAGAGCCAGGAACTATTGCCGCCAAAGGCGTCATTAAAGTGAGCGATGGGTACGGCCGTCACGCTGGCGCTGAGCGAAGCCAAAGTGGCCGTACCCCCACCCCATCCATTCCGCTGTGGACAAAATGGCGCTGGCGGGCTGCCTATTGGCGTCAGGCTCATTGGCAGCCACCAGACTGGCGGTCGCCGCGCTGGCTGGCGACTGGCTGCACCTTGCTGCTGGTGTTGGCCGTGGCCGCCGTGTCCATGGCCTATGACGGCGAACCGGCATTACGGCAGCGGGCAGCCGGGGTGCGCGGCGCTTCCCCGGCGAACAACGACACCACCGCGCCACAAATGCCGGTCACGGCCGTGCCCCCTTCCCTCTACGCCACCGGCAGCGCCATTTATATTGTCCAGCCGGACGATACCCTCTACCGCATTGCCAGCCGCCACAATACCACCATGGAGGCGCTGGATCAGATCAACCAACTGAACAGCACCATCAGCGTGGGGCAGGTGTTGGTGATTCCGCCGGCCGAGTTACGGAGCGCCGGTGTGCCCACTGACCATTACGCCTGCGCCCAATTTAGCTTCCACCAGGGCAGGCGCAGCGCCCAGGCCGGTGTCTATGCCCTGCACGACGTTACCGGTGGGCAGATCGCCGCCTGGTCGGCCCCGGCGGGGGCTATGGCTTCCGGCTGGATTTATGATTTGCCGGTAGCGTTTGCCTCCGTTCATGCGCGGGTGTTGTTTTATCCACGTTATGGGGGGGGTACGGCCGTGGAAATGAACATCCTCAACCACGCCCCAGACACCACGGCCGGCTGGCTTACGCGCGGCCTTTGCCACTCGCTGGAACTAACCTTTCCCTAGGCCGGGCTTTTTGCCCGTGGAGAGCAGAACGCCCACGTGCTGCTTGTTCGCGCGCCCACGCGCGAATGCCGCTATCACGAATAACACCCGATTTTGGAATTACCCTGACTTGCCAGCTAACCACTTCCGTTTTCCCGTCAAGAAGTTATAATTGTTGGTGTATGCAGTCATGTTGAGGTTTGACTTGACGGCTCATCGTTTTCAACGGCCTGAACTTGCTGGTTCCTGTACCAGAGTTTTGCCTCTGAAAACCGTATTGTGGTAAGCGTTCAGACCTGACAGGTTTTTTACCAAATCAACTTGAAGCCTCCCAGGCCAAAAACCTGTCAGGTCGCCAGAGGGACTGAACGCTTAGCTCTCTGAGTACAAAAATGATGGCACTCGAGCAGATTGTGTGGCGTGTGCTCTTAAAAATCGGCGTCGCGTCGGTTGTATTTTTGCTGTTTCTCCCTGGCTCACAACTAACGTCTGTACCTGCCCGGAGTACTCCAGAGACGGTAATGCCGACCGTGGCTGCCGGTAATGTAATCCCCCAGATCGCCCCCCTCATTCCGCCAGACCTTAAATTCACCCAACTGTCCCTTGAAGATGGGCTGTCCCAGACGACAGTTAATTCCATTCTTCAGGATAGCCGTGGATTCATGTGGTTTGGCACGCAAGATGGTCTCAACCGGTACGACGGCTACAACTTTGTCGTGTACCGTAATGATCCCAACGACCTCAACAGCCTGGGCGACAACCGGATCAGAGCTATCGTAGAAGATTCCTCAGGAATGCTCTGGATTGCTACCGAAGCCGGCGGGTTGAACAAATATGACCCGGACACAGATATCTTTACCCGTTACCAGTATGACCCTGACAACCCGGATAGCCTGAAAAATAACAGGGTTTGGAAGATCTGGCAGAACGAAGCTGGTTTCTTATGGCTGTACATGGATGAAGGATGGTTGACCCAATTTGACCCCAAGAGCGAAACCTTCACCCATTACCAATTCGTGCCGCCTGAGCTAACCAATCTCGCCACCGGGCAAAATATCAAGGCACTATACCAGGACAAAACCGTCATCGTCTGGTTGAGCAATGAGCAAGCCGGTCTGGTCAGCTTTAACCCGGAAACAGGCCGATTTACTTATTTCCTCCATGATCCAGTGGATGCCACCACGATTGGCCCTGGGGAAGTTCTGAATGTAGATGAGGATAACGCCGGTAACTTGTGGGTTTCCACCGAAGGCGGCGGGCTGAATCGGCTGGATCGTGAAAGTGGGCAATTCGCCCACCTTCTGTATGACCCTGATGATCCGTACAGCATCAGCGATAATACTTCCCGCCAGGTTTACCAGGACCGCACGGGTACCTATTGGGTGGCTACCGCGAAGGGGCTAAACCTGTTTGATCCCCAAACCGGACAATTCATTCGCTACCAGAAAGACCCCGCCAATCCTTATGCTTTGTCTGATGACAATATTAATACCCTCTACGAAGACCGTGGCGGCGTCCTCTGGCTGGGAACCAACGGCGGGGGCGTCAACAAACTCGATCTAGAGGGAATACAGTTTACGCATTACAGAAACTTGCCAGACAATCCGAATAGCTTGAGTACCAGCTACATCTATTCCATCTATGAAGATAAAGACGGGATCCTGTGGGTGGGCGGTGATGACGGGGCGCTCAACCGTTTTGACCGGGCCAATAATCAAGTGACCCGTTACGAACCGGATGCGGCGAACCCTAACGCCCTGAACGAAAGCTGGTCTGTCAGCGCCATTTATGAAGATAGTACGGGTGTGTTGTGGGTGGGCACGTTTGTCGGAGGGCTGCACACCTTCGACCGGAAAACGGAACAATTTCAACGATATCTTCATAATCCAAACGAGCCACACAGCATAACCAGTGACATCATCCTGGCCATTGATGAGGACAGCGCCGGTACTTTATGGATTGGCGTAGATGGGGGCGGGCTTAACCGCTTTGACCGTCAGACCGGGGGGTTTCATCACTACCTGCCTGATCCCAGTGATCCGAATAATGCTCGTCCCGGTACGGTCAGAGGAATCTATGAAGATCGCTTCGGGTTTTTATGGCTGACCAGTTGGATAGAGGGGTTGACCCGCTTTGATCCTAAAACAGAGCAGTTTGTGAACTACCGGCATGACCCCAATAACCCCCAAAGTTTAGGCCGGGGTGAGGTCTATGTTGTTCATGAAGACCAGGAGGGCGCTCTGTGGATAGGCACGGGCAGCGGACTGGATAAATTTGACCGCCAGACGGAAATTTTTCACCATTACACGGAGAAAGATGGCCTGCCCAACAGCGTTATTTACGCCATCATGGAAGATGCAGCCGGTAATTTGTGGGTTTCAACCAACAAAGGGGTGTCCAAATTCGATCCCCGCGCCGAAACTTTTCACAACTACAATGTGTTTGATGGTCTGCAAAGTGACGAGTTTAACCAAAATGCTTTTTTCCAAAGCAAGAGCGGGGAGATGTTCTTTGGTGGAATTAACGGTGTGAACGCTTTCTACCCTGAACAGATTACCGACAACCCCTATCGTCCCCCGGTCATCCTGACCGACTTTCAACTTTTCAATCAATCCGTTGCTATCGGCAAAGATTCTATTCTGCAAAGAGCCATCTGGAATACGGATCACATTACGCTGAACCACGATCAGGACGTGTTTTCCTTCGCGTTTGCTGCCCTCAGCTATGCCGCCCCCGAAGAGAACCGGTATCGCTACAAACTGGAAGGGTTTGACGATGAATGGAGCGAGGTGGATGCCACACGCCGCTTTGCCACCTATACCAGCTTGCCACCGGGCGATTATACCTTTCGCGTGCAGGGGGCCAATAAAGATGGCGTCTGGAATGAAGAAGGTGTGTCACTCAGCATGACGATCACACCGCCCTGGTGGGAAACGTGGTGGCTCAGAACTCTGGTCGGGTTGACGATAGTGGGCCTGGTTGTTGCCGGGTACAGCTATCGCGTGAGGAGCCTACGCCGGCGAACCATAGAGCTTGAGCTCCAAGTGGCCGAGCGAACCCACGAGTTAGCCGAGTCGAACCAACAGTTGCAGCTCGCTAAAGAAAAGGCCGAGTCAGCCAACCAGGCCAAAAGCGTTTTCCTGGCCAACATGAGCCACGAACTGCGCACGCCGCTCAACGCCATTTTGGGTTATGCCGACATCCTCAAACGGCGTACAGATCATTCAGGTCCCCTGACCGATGGCCTGATTGTCATCCAGCGCAGCGGCGAACACCTGTTGACCCTCATCAACGATGTGCTTGATCTGGCCAAGGTCGAAGCCGGCAAGCTGGAACTAAATCCCACCCCTTTCCATCTGCCCACGTTTTTACAGGAAATCATTGACATCATCCGTGCCCGGGCCGAGGCCAAAGGCATCACCCTTGCCTATGAAGCGCTCTCGCCTTTGCCCGGCATTGTTCAAGCCGATGAAAAACGCTTGCGCCAGGTTTTACTCAACCTGCTGGGTAATGCCGTCAAGTTTACCGACCAGGGGTATGTGACGCTGCGTATCAGTGCCCGCGCGGCAAACGCGGGGCCGGCCGACACCTGCCTGCTTACTTTTGAGGTAGAGGATACGGGCATTGGTATCTCCCCCGACCAGTTGGAGTACATCTTTCAACCCTTTGAACAGGTGAGCAAGGCTGAGCGGCGGGTGGAAGGCGCCGGACTGGGCCTGGCCATCAGCCAGCAAATCGTACAACTGATGGGCAGCCAACTGCAAGTCGAGAGTGAACCGGGACGTGGCAGCATGTTTTGGTTTGAGGTGACGCTGCCGGTGACAGGTATTGCCGAGCCAGCGCAGCCAGTTTTCGTCCGCGAAATCGTCGGTTACGAGGGGGCAAGACGGCGTGTGCTGGTGGCCGATGATAAGCTCTACAACCGAATGTTGCTGGCGGATATGCTGACCCCCCTGGGTTTTGAGGTACATACCGTTGAAAATGGGCAGCGGGCAGTGGATGAGGCGCAGGCGTTGCGGCCCGACGTAATCTTGATGGATATGGTGATGCCGGTCAAAACGGGCATCGAGGCAGTCCAGGAGATTCGAAGTCGCCCGGAGCTTGAGGGCTTATGCATCATCGCCGTTTCGGCCAGCGTACTCGATGCGGATGAAGAAAAGAGTCGGGTGGCGGGGTGTGACGCGTTTTTACCCAAGCCGGTTGAGATGGCGAAGTTATTGGATCTGCTGGAAGAGTATCTCAAATTGAGTTGGCTTTATACTGAACCGCCGGCGATGGGCGAGATCGTTGCCGCGCCGTTGGTCACACCGTCCCAAGAGGAACTGATGGTATTGTACAAGTTGGCTCAGTCGGGGCGGGTCTGGGACATTCAGAAACATGTCGCCCGCCTGGCCCAAGAAGACGCAGGCTATATCCCGTTTGCCAGCACAATACAAGAAATGGCCCGGGAGTTTAAGCTTGATCAAATCTCGGCTTTTCTTGAGCAGTTTATTAAGGAAAAACCCGATGAGCATTATTGAAAACCCAAACGAAGCCCCTGTATCTCAAAACCAGACAATCTTGATAGTGGATGACACTTCCGCCAACCTGGCCGTCGTCGGCGATTACCTGGCCCAACAAGGGTATCAGGTCATGGTGGCGCTGACGGGTGAAACGGGATTAAGGCTGGCTCAAGAAGCACATCCAGACCTGATCTTGTTGGATGTGCTTCTGCCGGGCATAGATGGTTTTGAGACCTGCCGCCGCTTGAAAGCGGATGAGCAGACACGGGATATTCCTGTCATATTTATGACGATTGTGACCAGAACAGAAGACAAGGTCAGGGGATTTGCAGCCGGCGGCGTGGATTACATCACCAAGCCCTTTCAGCATGAGGAGGTGTTGGCGCGGGTCGCTACGCACCTGCGCATTCGAGAATTGACCCAAAAGCTTGAAGAGGCGAATGCGAGCCTGGAACTGCGCGTAGAGGAGCGCACTGCTGCGTTAGCTGCGGCCAACATCAGATTGAAAGAAGAAATCGCCGAGCGAAAGAAGTCGGAGGAAGAGCGCGAACGGTTGTGGCACCAGATACGGCAACATGCTAAGGAAGTGCAATTCATTGTGGATACGGTGCCTGAGGGAATGTTTCTGCTCAGCGAGAATGGGCATGTCAGATTGACCAATGGTATTGCAGAACAATATTTGACCCTTTTCGCGCCGGGCTGGGAAACGGAGCAACTGACTCATCTTGGCCCATATCCACTGAATGCTCTATTGACGTCCCCACCGAAGGGATTGTGGCATGATGTGGTGATGGGAGAGCAGCTTTTCAAGGTCATTGCTCGTCCGGTCGAGAATGGTTCAACCAATGAAGGGTGGGTTTTTGTTATTCGTGATGCGACACGGGAACGAGAGATTCAGCAGCATTTGCAGGCGCATGAACGTCTGGCGGCGGTGGGTCAGTTGGCGGCGGGGATCGCCCATGACTTTAATAACACTCTGGCGGTCATTATGCTCTATACGGATCTTCTTTTACACACGCTGGAGTTGCCACCGCGGGCCGAGGAACGTTTGCATATATTGGAACAGCAGGCGCAACGAGCCAGCGATCTGATTCAGCAAATTTTGGATTTTAGTCGCCAATCGGTGATGGAAAGGCAATCTCTGAATCTGTTGCCCTTCATGAAGGAGTTGCTTCGATTGCTCCGGCGCACATTGCCAGAGAACATTGATGTTGAACTTGATTATGCCCAAGATTCGTATGTCATCCATGCCGATCCATCGCGCATTCAGCAGGCGATCATGAATCTGGCGGTGAATGCGCGGGATTCGATGGGGGAAGGGGGACATCTCCTCATCAGCTTAAACAGTATCCGGCTGGAGCCGAGAGCCTTGCCGCCGGTGCCGGGAATGGAGCCTGGGGAATGGATCCGGGTTAGTATCGCGGACAGTGGGACGGGGATACCGGCCGAGGCGGTCGCTCATATTTTTGAACCTTTTTTCACCACCAAAGAGCGGGGTCAGGGCACGGGATTGGGGTTGGCGCAGGTGTACGGTATTGTCCAACAACATGACGGTTTTATTACCGTGACGACCGAAATGGGGAAGGGGACAACTTTTCAGCTTTATTTTCCGGTGTTTGCGGTGGATTGTCCTGAGGCCGCAAAACCGCCCGTGGCTGTGTTACCTCAAGGTCAAAGGCAGGTGGTGTTGGTGGTAGAGGATGAGGATGCCATGCGGGAGGCATTGGTGGAGAGCCTGACTCTGTTGAACTACAGCGTGCGAGAGGCCTGTAATGGCTGCGAGGCCTTGTCCGTTCTGGCTCGACATGGTCATGAAATTGCTTTGGTGCTTAGTGATGCGGTTATGCCGGAAATGGGGGGCGTGGCTCTTTTTCATGCCTTGCGAGAACGGGGCCTGGCGATTCCGTTTGTGATTGTCACGGGACATGCGGTGGAGAAGGATATGGAGAATCTGCGGGCTTTGGGATTGTATGGCTGGCTGAGAAAGCCGCTGGATCTATCTAAACTGGCTGAATTGTTAAGGCAGGGGTTGGGGTGATGGGTGATGGGTGGCGGGTGCAATTCGCTGGAACTGGCCTACCCCTGACCAATCAATCCCTCAGTTACCCGGCGTGGGGTGACAAAGGCAGCCAGTTGAGCACGTTTTGGATTTGGGTATCCCAAGAACTCCAGGTGTGGTCGCCGGGGCCTTCGCTGTAGGTGTAGTCGAAGGGGAGCGGCCGTACAAAGTCACGGAATTTGACGTTGAAGCCGTATAGAAAATCTTCTGTGCCACACCACTGAAATAGTTTGGGTTTGGGGCCGGGGGATTGGGCTACCTGGGCGGCCAGATGGAAGAGGTCGTTGTCGCTGCCGGCGATGGTGTCCAGGTCGCCGAAGATGAGGCGCAATTCGGGTTCCAGGACGGGGTCGTGTACGTTGGCCATGTCCAACGCGCCGGAGAGGCTGGCGGCGGCAGTGAAGCGTTCCGGGTGGCGCAAAGCCAGCTTGAACGCGCCGTAGCCGCCCATAGACAGCCCGGCGACAAAGTTATCTTCGCGCTCGCGGGAGAGGGGGAACAGGTCGCGGGCGCGGGCGGGCACTTCTTCGCTGATGTAACTCCAGTAGCGGGGGCCGGCGACCATGTCGGTGTAGAAGCTGCGGTGGACGGCGGGCATGACGACGGCGAGGCCCTTTTCTTCGGCGTACCGTTCGATTGAGGTGCGCCGCTGCCAGACGGTGTGGTCGTCGGACAGGCCGTGCAACAAGTAGAGGGTGGGGAAATTGGGGGAAGGGGAGGAGGTGATGGTGGGCAACGGCCGTTGCGGTAACACCACCACCATACTGCAACTCAGGTTCAAGATTTCGGAGTAAAAATCACAATGGATGAGGGCCATATCTATTTGCTGTAGTGGAATCGACAAGAAATAACAACGATGCTTGTGTCGGTTACGCGATAGACCAGCCGATGTTCAGAATTGATGCGGCGTGACCAATAGCCGGATAGATTGGCCTTAAGTGGCTCTGGTTTGCCTGTTCCTTCAAATGGGGTACGTGTGGTTTCAATAATCAGTTGATTGATGCGTTTGAGCAGTGCACGATCATTTTGTTGGAACCACAAATAATGTTCCCAGGCGGTAGGCGTAAATTCAATGTTCATGCATCAATCAATTGACGTTCTGAAGAATAACCAGCTTTATCTTCAGCGATGGATTTCATGAGTTGTTCGGCATTGGCGGGTGTGGAAAGCAGATACAGTGTTTCTTGCCAGGCGTTATATTCATCCAGTGATAACATGACCACGCTGTCACCTGTTTCTGTGGTGACAATGGTGGGCACAACATCATTGAGAATTTGCCGGATAATATCGCGTAAACTGGTTTCGGCCTGACTGATGGTAATGGTATTCATTCTCTTTCTCCTCATGTGGATTGAAGCCATTATACAGACGAGGGCATTAGAGGCAACGGCCGTTGTGGTAACACCACCACCATGCTGCAACTCAGGTTCAAGATTTCCGAAAAAAAACACAATGGATGAGGGCCATTTTCCCAATCTTTTGCAGTCACTTGGTGTAATCAATGGGTTCAATTTCCTTAATTGCACGACCAGGTTACGTTACTTGAGCAAACAGCTACGGCTTTGCCGATGATGTATTCAAAAGCTAACGGCCCCCAACTGTGTGAATCACTGGAAGAATTACGGTTATCGCCGAGGACAAAATAATCGAAGAGGATAAAATCTCCCCTTTGTGGTAAGGAATCGCTGTATGCATGTTCATCAATACCAAGAATTGTGTCTAGGGGGAATGTTGGTTCCATTGACCCCCCATGTATTTTAAAGGCGCTATCAAGGGAGTTGCCCACTCCACAAGCAGTCATCATCAGCAAAAACAGAATGGTTAAGAAACAGGAAATCTTCTTCATTAGTGTTCATACCGTCTGTCTCATTTCAGCAGATCCGGAAAGTCAACATTCTATTTCATTCCGACGAGTCTTCGAGGAGGAATCTTTCTTCTGGTCAAATGCAAAGATTCCTCGCTCCGAAGACTCCGCTCGGAATGACAGGTGTAAACAATTTGTAAAAGACGATTATTCCTTTTTGAACCATGCCCGATAGAGGGTTCGCATGGTTTATGTTTCCCTCAAGCTGATTCCTGGCATTATACAGGAGGTTGGTTTTAAGATTGAACCAATTTGTAATGCACCTCCGGCGCCTCGCGCAGGCGGGCGGCGGCCTGTTCGGCCGTCAGGTCGCGCTGCGCTTCACCCAACATTTCGTAACCCACCATGAACTTTTTTACGGTGGCGGAGCGGAGCAGTGGGGGATAGAAGTGGGCGTGGAGTTGCCAGTGTGTGGCAACCTCCGGGAAGGGTGCGCCGTGCCAGCCCATCGAATAAGGGAAGCTGGTTTCAAACAGATTGTCATAGCGGGTGAGCAGCCGTTTGAGGATGTCGGCCAGGGCGTCCCGTTCGCCGTCGTCCAGGTCGGGCAGGCGCAGCACGTGGCGGCGGGGGATTAACAGGATTTCATACGGCCAGACGGCCCAGTAGGGGACTACGGCCGTCCACGCCCCATTTTGCACCACCACCCGCTCACCGACGGCCGTTTCCAATTTTTCGTAGTCGAGGAGGAGGGCACGGCCGTGCTGCTCCCAATAGTTCCGCTGATTAACATCCTCCTTGAACGGCTCGTTGGGCAGCACATCCAGCGCCCAAATCTGCCCGTGTGGGTGCGGATTGGAGCAGCCCATGATCGCCCCTTTGTTTTCAAACACCTGCACCCAGCGGTACGTCTGGCCCAATTCGGCCGTTTGCGCCGCCCAGGTATCCACCACGCCCCGAATGTCCGGCAGTTCCATCTCCGGCAGCGTCAGGTCGTGGCGCGGTGAAAAGCACATCACCCGGCAGGTGCCGCGCGACGTTTGCGCCTGCAACAGCGGGTTGCCCGGCGGCGCATCCGGCGCGGCGGGCATGAGGGCGGCAAAGTCGTTGGTGAAAACAAACGTGCCGGGGTAATCCGGGTTGCGCAGACCGCCGGCCCGTTCATTGCCAGGGCAGAGGTAGCAGGTGGGGTCGTAGGACGGCCGTGTTTCCGGCGGTGTTTTTTCGACCTGTCCCTGCCACGGCCGTTTCGTCCGATGTGGCGATACCTGAATCCATTCACCAGTCAGGGGATTTAAGCGTCGGTGGGGATGTTCTGTGGGGTCAAACATAGTACACATTAGTTTTAGCGCATTTTTGCAAAATAAACCAAAGTTGTTGCCGGCGCCGGAATAAACCCCGGAAAAAGGTAAGAGGTCGAGCTTTTACACTCGACCTCTTGCTATGGAAGTAAACGTATAACCTGTGAAGTAAACCAGGCAGGGCGCCCGCTTTACAACAACCCGATTCAACAACTCGCCAGGGCCGCCACCGTGGACATGGCTTAGGCCCAATACCCCTGGCAGGATATTAGCGCCACCCCGATAGAAATTTGTTAATCGAAGCCGTCTAAAAGCGCCGTCGGAGAGTACAACTCTACCACTCAACTTTGGCTGCCGGAACTGCTCCTCAGAGCCGTCACCAGGTCAAACCTTTTCATTTACTTGTTTGACTCGTCGCGCCTGCTTTGTTACGGCGGCTTCTATTCATAATGATATGCCAGATAGCTATAAATCATAGTGTCAGATGTCATAGTGAAAATATGACATTCGTCTATCGGTCGTCTTCCGCCGATGCCTGCTCGTGACGGCCGTGCCGGATGCCGGATAGGAACGCTTTGGCCCCGGCGGTGTATACTTCACGGCCGTCGCGCAGCCGGTGACGCACACTCTCGGCGGCTTCGGCTGACTCTGTGTTTGCCGGTAGTTCGTAAAGCTCCACCAGAACCCCGCCGGTTCCTTTGGGGTGCACAAAGGCGATCTTTTTGCCGTCGGCGCTGATGGTCGGCTCTTCGTTGATCAGGGGGACATTGGCCTCCTTCAGGCGGGCCAGTGTAGCCGCCATATCATCCACCTCAAAACAGATATGGTGCATGCCCGGCCCCCGTTTTTCCAGGTAACGGGCCACGCCGCTGGCGGGGTCAATAGGTTCCAACAGTTCAATGTCGCTCTCCCCCACCGGGATAAAAGCCACGTCCACCCCCTGTTCCCCCACACGCTCTTGATGGCTGACATCCAGCCCCAACGCCTCCGCCCAAAATCTGGTGGCTTGCTCTAATTTTGGTACCACAATGGCAATATGGCTGATTTTCTTGATCATAGGTTTATTCCTGCGTAGGGCGATTTTGCAAAATCGCCCCCCTACAAATCTATATTCGGCTGATACTCGCCCCACACATCACGCAGGGTGTGGCAAATTTCGCCTAATGTCACATCATGTTCCACGCAGGTGATGAGGAGGGGCATCAGGTTTTCTGGGGACACGGCCGTTTGCGCCAGTTGTCCGCGCAGTTCGGCTACCTTGTCGTTGTCTCTGGCGGCGCGCAATGTGGCCAGGTGCGCCCGCTGCGCCGCTTCCATGGCCGGATCGAGCTTCATCATTTCAATGCTCACCTTTTCATCCGCCTGGGCGAATTTATTCACGCCGACCACAATCTCTTGTTGCTGTTCCAGCGCCCGCTGGAACCGGTAGGCGGCTTCCTGAATTTCACGTTGCACATAGCCCGTTTCGATGGCCGTTAACATGCCGCCCATCTGGTCAATGATCTGGATGTAAGCGGCAGCGCGGCTTTCCAGTTCATCGGTCAGATGTTCGATGTAATAGGAACCGGCCAATGGGTCAATGGTGTCGCCAACGCCACTTTCATAGGCGATGATTTGTTGCGTGCGTAGGGCGATTTGGGCAGCTTCGGCGGTAGGCAGGGCCAGGGCTTCGTCACGGCCGTTGGTATGCAGACTTTGTGTCCCCCCCAATATCGCCGCCAATGCCTGCACTGCCACCCGCACCACGTTGTTCTCCGGCTGCTGCGCCGTCAAAGTGCTGCCTGCCGTTTGTGTGTGGAAACGTAACTGCCAGCTTTTTGGATTTTTTGCGCCAAAACGGTCACGCATGATTTTGGCCCACAGGCGGCGGGCGGCGCGGAATTTGGCAATCTCTTCCAGGAAATTGTTGTGGGCGTTGAAAAAGAAGGAAATCTGGTCGGCGAACTGGTCTACATCCAGCCCGGCGTCTACGGCCGCCTGCACGTAGGTGATGCCATCAGCCAGAGTAAAGGCGATTTCTTGCACGGCCGTGCTGCCTGCCTCCCGAATGTGATACCCGGACACGGAAATGGTATTCCAATGGGGCACTTCGCGGGCGCAGTAGTCAAAAATATCGGTAATCAGCCGCATAGACGGCCGTGGTGGGAAAATATAGGTGCCCCGCGCAATGTACTCTTTGAGGATGTCGTTCTGGATGGTGCCGCGTAGTTTATTGGCGGGTACGCCCTGTTGTTTACCCACCGCAATCACCATCGCCAGCAGCACGGCGGCCGGTGCGTTGATGGTCATGCTGATACTCACCTTGTCCAGCGGGATGCCATCCAGCAAAATCTGCATATCGCGTAAACTGGGGATGCTGACGCCCACTTTGCCCACCTCGCCCAACGCCATCGGGTCATCGCTGTCATAGCCGATCTGCGTGGGCAGGTCAAAGGCCACCGACAGGCCGGTTTGCCCTTGCGCCAGCAGAAATTTGTAGCGTTGGTTGGATTCTACGGCCGTGCCAAAACCGGCATATTGCCGCATCGTCCAAAACCGTCCCCGGTACATGGTCGGCTGCACACCCCGCGTAAATGGGTATTCGCCCGGAAAGCCCAATTTCTCCTCGTAATCTGGGTCCGGGTAGGGTGGTAAGTAGATGGGGTCAATATCAATGCCGGAAGAGGTTTTAAAGGGAGTTTTACGTTCCGGGAATCGAGCACGGGTCGGATTGAGAACCTGCTCTTCCCATTCTTTTTTACGGTCTGTTAGTGGTTTCATAAGAGAGATTATACGTTAGTTGGGGAACACGACGATAACAACGGAAGTCAATGATTTCAGGTGTAATTTGTCAACAATTCCCACAATGTAAAGCATTTTACATAGTGAATGTAGTCATGCAACATATTGCATTTTTTATCTTCGTTGTAAGATATGGTCATCATTCAAAAACAGGAATGATGAACCCAAAAAATCCAATTTTCCTCCTTTTCTCCTTCTTCTCCTCTTCCCGCAAAAAGCCTCGCCCCGCGAGGCTTTTTGTGTTCCTGGGCGCCAGATCAGGCCATTATGAATACTTACTCTTTTCCAACATTTCGGCCGATACCTCACCACCAAGTAGTGGGGCAGGTGGTGGCGGCGGCAATGGCTCAATGGGGGCCGGCTGCGGTTCTGGAGTGCGCAACCGGAAGATGATGCCCAGGCTGATGAAGGCAAAGATGGCGATGACGGCTTCAGTCAACAGAGCTGCCTGATGTTCGCCAATGAGGGGGGTAGCGTAACGAATGGTAAACACGGCCGTAGCGTTCACCGTCGCGTGCCACAAGATCGCCGCCAACAACCACAGCCGATTTTGTCGTAGAAACAGTTGCAGCACCATCACCGACAGCGACAGGTGCAGGCAAATGGCAAACACCCGCTCCATCGCTCCTAACAGGGCCATATACCAGGGCAGGCCAAACATCATCTCAATTTGCAGCATTACCAAATCCGCTTGCCCGGCGGGGATCATGCCCTGAAAAAAACCCTGCCGCATGCCCAACAAGATAGAAAAATTCAGCAAACCAATGGCACCCAGCAGGATCGCCTCAATGTCGCCCCAACCGGCACCATACATCAGACCTTTGCCCCAGGTGCGGGCGTCTTCAATGCCAAAACGGTAAATGGCCCAGCGCGTCACCTCTTCAAACACGCCAGCCGATAAACCGAGGAAGATGGAGAGGAGCAGGAGGTTGGCGGTAACAGACACGTCTGTGGGCAGCAGCTCCCACCGTTGCAGTGCCAACCAGTTGAACGGAATGTGAAACACCTGCGACAACACAAATCCGCCCATCCCCACCGCAAACAACGTCCACCGCATCTGGAGGCGGCGTGCTATAAACCAACCCACCCCAATCGGAACCACTAACATCAACAAAAAGTTCAAAAACAGAAAAATTGTAACCATCACGCTTTACCATAACATTTGAACACTTCAACACCTGAGCACTTTAACACACCCTTCCCGTGTCAGCCAGGATAAAATGGACTATAATGCTCAATAGCGAAACCAGTTAGCTACCCCTTCAAGCGATAGGTGTTGGCGGAGAAAAAGTTAATGATTGACCCAGAAAGCTGGATCGGAAAACAAATAGGACATTACGTAATCGAGAAGCACATTCAACGTGGCGGTATGGCTGATGTGTTTCTGGCAAACGATACCTGGTTGGAACGGCCGTCAGCCATCAAAGTCCTCTTCCCCACCCTCGGCAGCGACCCTGAGTTTGTGCGGCGTTTCCAACGTGAGGCTAAAACGGTCGCCCGCCTGCGCCACCACCACATTGTGCAAATTTATACCACCGACGTAACGGATGACGGTCATTATTACATCGCCATGGAGTATATCCCTGGTGGCACATTGCAGGACAAACTGGTCACACTGTCCCAGGCCGGTAAACTGCTGGATACCGCCACCGCCATTGGCATTGTGCATCAGGTGGCCGAGGCGCTGGCGGTAGCACACAAAGCGGGTGTGGTGCACCGGGATATTAAACCGAGCAACATATTGCTGCGCGAAGACGGCACGCCCGTTCTCACCGACCTGGGGATTGCCCAGGTGCAGGACAAACCAGGGCTGACGCGCACACACGCGCTGGTGGGCACACCCACCTACATGTCGCCGGAGCAAGCTACCACCAGCCACGTAGACGGCCGTTCCGACATCTACTCCCTGGGCGTCATCTTTTATGAACTCTTTTCCGGTCGTCGCCTGTTTGATGGCGACACTCCCTGGGCCGTCCTCAACCAACACCTGAACACCCCGCCCAGGCCCATCACCGAAATTCGGCCAGACATCACCTATACCACCTGGCTGGTACTGCAAAAATGTCTGGAAAAAGACCCCAACTATCGCTACCAGACGGCCGATGAACTGTTGCGGGCACTGGATGAGGCGCTGGTGGCCGAAAAAGCCACCGATCAGATTGACGCCATGGGTACCTGGGTCGGCACACAGCCGGGCACAGGCGCGCATCTGCTCACCCGCGAAAAGATCATCCAGCGCACCCCCGTACCGGCTACGCAGATTGCCAGCCCATTAGCGGCAACGGCCGTTGCCCCACCGCCTCCACCCGTTACCCGGAAACGGCCCGCCTGGCTGATACCGGCGCTCATTCTCTTTTTGTTGCTTTTGGGCATTGGCGGCGTTCTGGCTGCTCGCCCCATACTTCAGGCATTGTCGCCAACGCCTACCACTATACCAGTTGTTATCGCCGCCGCTACCGACACTCCCACCAGTACGCCTACATTGGCCCCACCGACCGAAACTCCCTTCGACGAAGTGTTAGCCGCCCTGGCAACGCTGGAAGCCGCGTTGAGCGCTACCCCCATCCCCAGTCTCACGCCTACGGAAACGCCAACGATCACCGCTACCGAAACTGCCACCCCATCTGCAACACCCACAAACAGCCCTACAGCCACGCAAACGACGCATGTTACTACCGCGCCAGGTGTGACCACGCCGACGGCAGGCGCGGTCACTGCCGCCGCTACCAGCAGTTCCGGCGGTTCGTCCAACCCCACCGGCAACGCCAGCAGCGGTGAAGGGCTGCCGCTGGGGTTCGAAAACTTTGGCTTGTGGGTGCGCGGCAATGAAGCCAATGGCAGTTTCACTCGCTCCACCGAACAGGCGCGCAGCGGCGCGGCTTCCGGCAAACTGGAATATCATTTTGATACACCGGACAACGATTACGTTGTTTTTATGCAAAACAATGCTATCAGCGGCAACCCCACCGCCCTGCAAGTATGGGTTTATGGCGATGGCAGCGGCCATTTTCTCAACGCCTGGATCCGGGATGCCGGTGGGCAAACCTGGCAGGTACCCTTTGGCCGTGTCACCCACACCGGCTGGCGGCAGATGACCGGCTATATTGATACCAACCAGAGCTGGCCCTGGACAGTCATCAGCGGCGGCAGCGACCCTGATGTAGATTACCCGATTTCGTTTCGTGGCTTTGTGTTGGATGATCGGGACAATGCGTTTATCGGGCATGGTGTCATTTATCTAGATGATCTGACGGCAACGACGCTATCGCCTGGTGGCCCCACGCCGACTCCTTCTTCAGCCACACCAACACCCGGTGGCACGGCCGTGCCCACCACCAGCGCCGCGCCTGCCAACCCCGGCACAGTCGGCCGCATCCTGTACAGTTCCGGCAATACCCTGCTCAGCACCGACCCGGCCTGGAGCAACCCGGTGGAACTCGGGACCATTGCCAGCGACACGTGTAACAATCCTGCCACCACCGTTTCCGGGCAATCATACAACCTCTACTTCGGCCCGTTTTGCAGCATCATCGGCGGCGGCACAACTGTGTGCGCTGCGCCCAATGGCCAGATGGAAGTGATCACCAATCAGGTGGGCGAAAACAGTTTTTCCATCTCCTTACGCGCTGCTGGCGCGACGGACACCATCTTTGTCTACCAGGGCAACATTGACCGACCTGAGGGTATTCGCTGGTCGCCCACGAGTAACAACTTCCTATTTGTGGTGGGTGATACGGTGCATCAAGCGTTTCTCAATGGCAGCTACAACCAGATTATCCCCACTGCCTTTGAGCCGCGTTTTTCTCAAGATGGCAGCATGATTCTCTACCGCAAACCGATTGGCCCCGGCGTGAATGACATTTTTGTGGCTAACAGCGATGGTTCTAACCAGCGCAATGTGAGCAACGCGGCTTCTGTAGATAAACGGTGTGCGGTGTGGCGAAGTAATTGACCGCGCCAGATTTTTAATGCGCCAGTTCTTCCAGCAGCCGCACGGCCGTGTGCCGCGCCGAGACCAATGCCGTAGGGACACCCGTGCCGGGGTGGGTGCTGGCCCCCACAAAGTAAAGATTTCGATAGTGCGCGTCGCGGTTATGCGGCCGTAAATATCCCAGTTGCAGCAGATTGTGGCCCAGGCCGTGTGTGGCTCCCTTTGTCAGGTTATATCGCTTGCGCCAGGAGAGCGGCGTGTAGTTTGTTTCAAACTTGATGTGCGCGGGCAGTTCGGCCATGCCCAAACCAGCCAGACGTTCCAAGACGATCTGCCGCGCCTGGGCGCGCATGGCCGGCCAATCCTGCTCGCCCGTTTCATCCAGATGGCCGACGGGCACAATGGCGATGAGGGTGTCCTGGCCGGGCGGGGCCATGGCGGCGTCCAGCCGGGCCGGGGCGTGGATGTAGAGGCTGGGGCTTTGTGGTATGGTCAGGTTATCTATGATGCTGTCGAAGTTGCCCCGGTAGTCATCGGCCAGAAAAAGAGTGTGCGGCGGTAGTTCCGGGTAGCTTTTGTCCACACCCCAGAAAAAGCTGATGACGGAGCAAGAGTATCGCTTCTTTTGCAGCCGCCGGGTCATGCCGTTGGGCGGCAACAAGTTTTGGTAGACGTAGGGCAGGTCGGCATTGGCTACCACCGCGTCCGCTTTCAGGCTACGGCCGTCGGCCAACACCACCCCTTTCACCTTTGCCCCCTGCGTGATGATCTGGCTGACGGCCGTGTCATATTCAAACTCCACACCCGCCGCCAGCGCCAGTTCCACCAGCGACTCCACAATGCGATACATGCCACCTTTTGGATACCAGACGCCGTGCGCCAGTTCCGTGTAGGGCATCATCGAAAAGGTGGCCGGCGCTTCAAAAGGACTCAACCCCATGTACACATCCTGGAAGGTAAAGGCCGCCTTCAGGCGCGGCTGCGCAAAGTAGCGGGACATATGGTTGTAATGTTTCGCCAGCGGCTTGATCTGATGTAACAGCGGCAAATTGAGCGGTGAAAAGAACTCCGTCGCCCGGCGGAAGTCCCGGTTTACCAGCTTTGCCATGGCCAGGTGGTAATGGCGATGCCCCTCGTCCAGATAACGCAAGAAGCCGCCAAAACTGCCTGGCTCCATTTGCTCCAACTGCTCCTGCATCCGTTTCATATCCGAGGTGAGCGTCAGGCGGCTGTTGTCGTCGAAGACCAGGTGATAGGTGGGGTCTACCCGCTGCCAGGCCAGCATCTCCGCGGCCGATGCGCCCAGGGCGGCAAACTCCGCCTCATACACCAGCGGCATCACCAACAGGGTTGGCCCGGCGTCAAAATGATGTCCCTCTCGTGTAAAGCGGTCACAACGGCCACCGGGACGGCCGTTCTTTTCCACAACAGTCACATGCAGGCCGCGCTGCGCCAGATGCGTGGCCGTAGCGATGCCACCAATACCCGCGCCAATGACGATAACAGAAGGGGTATTCATTGTGTTGTCTCCGTTGTTGGGTGATTCTCCAAATCGCCGTTCGCTTCAGATAATCGAGCGGCCAGGCCGAGGTATTGGCTCACGGCCGTCCACCCCAACTTCAGCGCCGCCCGTTTGCTTTTCCGTTCCGGATATTCCGGCCGGAGGTAATAGTTGTCTTTTTCAATGGCGTCCAGCACCAGTTCAAAGCGGCTGATGTAGGCAAAACCGGCCAACCGGCGGCGGCGATTGTGCATTTGCGCCAGGCATGTTCGTCCGGCAACAAAATAATGGCGGGCCAACTGCGCCCGCTGCCGCGCCCAGTCGCGGTAAGCAGGATGGTGCATATTGGTCGGGGCCAGACCGTGAGCTTCCAGGTACTCGCAGGGGATGTTGGTGTAGCCAACGGCCGTGTCTTCCACCATATCGCGCAGCATGTGGGTGATGTGCGCCCCTGTAACCGCCAGGTAACGGGCCTCGTCCGGTGGACATACATCGTCATGGCCGATGAAGTGGTGCAGGGCTTCGGTCACGGCCGTAGCCAGCGCCCGTGTATAGCCGTCCAGTTCCGGTTCACTGATGAGTCGCCCTTTACGGCCGGCGTCAAAGACCATCACCGCCATCATCTGCTCCATGTAGGTACGCAGGCCGCTGTTCACCTCATCATCACCGCCAATCAGATCAGCCGCCATTTGTTCCTGGGGGCACAAATCTGTTAGTCGCCCGCCCTGATAACAGCCGGCCACAATCTCCTGCTGTCGTTGCAAAAACGCCAGCCGCCCGGCGGCAGCGATGCCACTTTCATCTACCATATCATCCACCCAGCGAAAATAGGCATAGGCGCGGTAGGCGTCGGCCACCAACGGCCGATCCACCAGGTAACGAATGGTAAAGTAGGTCTGGCTGCTGGACGCCCTGGTAATGGCGGCGGCCAACGCGGCGCTGGACATGGCGTCAACAGCGGGAACAACAATTTGTTCCTCTGGAATAGAAACCGGTATTGACCGGCGTTGGGCGTGCAAGGTTTGATAAGAAGCTAACGTGGGGGACATTGATTTCGCCTCAGGTCTACAGAGTAGGTATAACGATGAAAACGCAGTGATTGTGAAAATTATCACATACATGTACGCCAATTTCTTTTTCTTGTTGCAGAAATGGGAAGGACAAAAAGAAAAGGGGATACGGCCGTTTGTGGCAAAACTAAAATCGCTTGTTACGACTTTGTGCTTGGTTTTAGCACCGCATAGAATTGGTCCATTTCCAGCCACGCGAGTTCAAATTCGGCAGTGGAAATGAATTTTGGCGCGTCGGCAAAGGCAGGATCATGCAAGGCGATAAAGGCTTCATCCAGGCCACTCACCAGGAGCGCATGGCCGGTTTTTTCCGTCCAGTAAGATAATTCGCCGGTATGGACGAAAACGACAGGGGGGATTTGGGCATCGAGGCAACTTACAAGATCCATTAGCTGACCTGATTGAATTTGCACTACAAGGTCGGATGATGCCAGGTATTTCAGGTTGTGGTAAGGGGCGCCAGCAGGGCCAATCCGCAATCGTTTCAGTAGTTGTGCATAGGGCAACGGCCGTTGCCAATAAGCCAACACCATGGCGGCGCAGGCAGCCAAACAATCAGCCTGGCGTTGTTGCGTGTGGTGTGAGATGGGCAGCAAATTCATGGGCGCGCGTTTGCATTCCTTGAATGACATCTGGGTCTAGCTCAAGCACAGTTCCGGTCATTGCGTCCACGTCAATTTCGCCTAATGTGGCTGCCTGTCCAATTCCCGGCAAGTGAAGTTGAGCCGGTATACGCCAGATGGGAGATGGCGTAACAATCAAGACCGGTTCGCCGGGCAGTACCATCATGGAAACATACCCGGCGAGAAATGCTCTGGCTTTACGCCGGGCTACTTCTGGCGCAATGCGGATTTCACCCTGCCATTGAGCGGTTACTTGCATTGGCCCTCTATCCGGCCATTCCCCTTTGTGTTCGACCATAATCTGAAACATAGCGCACCTTTGCGCTGATTCTAGCCAAACCAGGAACAAAACACAATCACTTTGCTGTTTGTTGGTGCACACAAACTGGTAGGCAGTGCAGGCAAATCAACATAGCCCTGTGTATTTATCCGAATGACCCTTCCAGTTCTTTTGCCCCGCCGGGTAGCTTGCGTATAATCTTTGGCATCAAACAGCCTCCTCAAATAAACCTGTAACTGGCGGCCCGTTACAAAAACCGGCGAAAAAGGAAACGCATGACGCCCCAAATCGCTCTTACCCTGGCTATTCTCCTGCTGGCTACCATCCTCTTTATCAGCGAGCGGTTACGCATGGACGTGATCGCCTTGTTGGTGCTGGGCAGCCTGGCGCTGACGGGGCTGGTGACGCCTACCCAGGCGCTCTCCGGCTTCAGCAGCCCGGCGGTGGTGACGGTGTGGGCCATGTTCATCATCAGCGGCGGGCTGTCGCGCACGGGGATCGCCAATCTGGTAGGCCGCCAGGTGATGCGCCTGTCCGGCGAGAATGAGGCGCGGCTGCTGGTGGTGATCATGCTGACCGCCGGTCTGCTTTCGGCGGTGATGAACAATGTGGGGGTGGCGGCGCTGCTGCTGCCGGTGGTCATGGACATCAGCCGGCGCATCAACCATCCCCCTTCCAAATTGCTGATGCCCCTGGCATTGGGGTCGTTGCTAGGCGGGCTGACCACCTTGATCGGTACGCCACCCAATATCCTGGTGAGCGATGCTCTGTCTGAGTACGGCTTAACGCCCTTTGGCCTGTTTGATTTTACGCCGACAGGTGTATTGATCCTGGGAGCAGGTGTCCTCTACGTGCTGTTTATTGGTCGGCGGATGCTGCCGTCGCGCAATCCCGAACAGGAAATGCGGGTCAGCCAGCAAAAGGATTTGAGCGGTGCCTATGAGCTGCTGGATCGGAGCTTTGTGATTCGTTTCCCGGCCAACTCGCCGCTGGTGGGCATGACATTGGCAGACAGCCGGTTGGGGTCGGCGCTGCGGCTGAATGTGGTGGCGATATTGCGCAACGGCCGTACCCACCTGGCCCCGCGTCCCGATACCATCTTGCAACCGGCCGACCGGCTGATTGTGCAGGGGCGGGCCGATCATCTGGCGGAGTTACACGGCCGTCAACAACTCATCCCCCGCCCCATTGCCCCGGCCCTAGAGGAGCTAATTGCCCAGGAGATCGGCCTGGCCGAGGCGCACCTTTCGCCTCGCTCGGCCCTGATCGGGCAAACGCTCTACCAAAGTGGACTACGCGGCCGTTTTGGCGTCAACGTCAAGGCGATCTGGCGGCGGGGCGTCTTGCACCGCACCAATCTGGCAGACACCGTGTTGCAGGCTGAGGATGTGCTATTGTTCCAGGGGCTACGGCCGTCGCTGGAAACCATTCAAAACGCCAGCGATTTTCAAAATTTCCGCCTGCTCACCGATGACGAACTGGCCGAAAATTACCGGCTGCCAGAGCAGTTGATGGCCCTGCAAATCCCGGCTGATTCCCCTCTGGACGGGCAAACGCTGGCCGAAAGCCGCCTGGGAGACGCCTTTGGCCTGAACATATTGGCCGTAATCCGCAACGGGGAAACCGACCTGACTCCAGAGCCGGAAGAACTGTTTTCCGCCGGGGATACTGTCCTGATCAAAGGCAAACCAGATGATCTGCTGACGCTGCGCGGCCTGCAAGAAGTGGAGATTGAGAGCGACGTGTTACCTGATCTGGCCAGTCTGGAATCAGAGCAAATTGGGCTGGCGGAAATGGTGCTTTCGCCCTACACTACCCTGCGCAATAAAAGCCTGCGCCAGCTTAATTTCCGCGAAAAATATGGACTGACCGTATTAGCCATCTGGCGCGAAGGCCACCCCATCCATGCTAATCTGCGCGACGTGCCGCTGCAATTTGGCGATGGCATTCTGCTCTATGGCCCCCGCGAGAAGCTGCGCGTGCTGGGCAGCGAGCCAGACTTCCTGGTCTTGACCCAATCCGCCCAGGCGCCGCTGCGCCAGGAAAAAGCACCGCTGGCCCTGCTCATTATGGCTGCCATACTGCTGCCGGTGCTGATGGGCTGGCTGCCCATCTCCATTGCCGCCGTCATTGGCGCCACGCTGATGGTGCTGAGCCGCTGCCTGACGATGGAGGAGGCGTATCGCTTTATTGAATGGCCGGCCGTGTTTCTGATCGCCGGGATGCTGCCATTGGGCATTGCCATGGAGCAGACGGGGGCGGCCAGCTTCCTGGCCAGCGGCTTTATTTCTGCCATTGGCGGGCTGGGGCCGCATGTGGTCATCGCCGGCCTTTTTGTCCTGACCTCGCTGGCGACGCAAATCATCCCCACTGCCGCCCTGGTGGTGCTGATGGCCCCCATCGCCTTTAACACGGCCAGCGACCTCAACCTGTCTCCCTACCCGCTGATGATGACGGTGGCTATTGCTGCTTCGGCCAGCTTTGCCAGCCCGGTCTCCCACCCGGCCAATGTGATGATTATGGGGCCGGGCGGCTACCGCTTTGGCGATTATCTCAAGGTAGGGATTCCCCTGACGGTAGTGGTGTTGGTATTGGCGGTACTGTTTGTGCCTGTGTTCTGGCCTTTTTAACAGTGGCCTGGTTGGAAACCGGCCACAGCAAGGGAAAAGATGACGCCACAAATTGCCCTGACTTTGTTCATCGTGATTGCCGCTATTGTTCTCTTTGCCACGGAGAAGCTGCGGGTAGACGTGGTGGCGCTCCTGGTGCTCATCACCCTGACTATTACCGGGCTGGTGACACCGCTTGAAGCATTCGCCGGTTTTGCCAATCCGGCGGTGATCACGGTATGGGCGGTGTTTATCGTCTCCGGCGGCCTGTTTAAGACAGGGGTGGCCGATATGTTGGGTAAACAGGTGGCGCGGCTGGCAGGGAACAGTGAGGCGCGGCTGATTGCCGTGATCATGCTTACCTGCGGGTTGATGTCGGCGTTTATGAATAACATTGGGGCAACGGCCGTGCTTCTGCCCGCCGTCGCCGGTATCTCCCACCAAACCAAAATCCCCCTTTCTAAACTGCTCATTCCCCTGGCCTTCTCCTCGCTGCTGGGCGGCAACCTGACGCTCATCGGCACCCCGCCCAACATCCTGGCCAGCAGCATTCTGGCCGAACGTGGCCTGGAGTCCTTCGCCTTCTTTGACTTTTTGCCTACCGGCATTGTGGTGTTTGGCGCGGGTATTCTTTATATGGTTTTCATCGGTCGCCACCTGCTGCCTGCTTACGAGCCGGTCAAAGATATACAAACCCGCCGCTTACGCGAATATGTGAGCGAGGTCAGAGTTTCAGAGGATAGCCCGCTGGCGGGGCAGGCGCTTTACGAAACACGTCTGGGCGCGACATATGGCCTTTCCGTGCTGGCCATCATTCGCAACGACAAAAAACGCATCACCCCCTTACCGGACGTGCGCCTGGCGGCGGGCGACCTGCTGGTTGTGGAAGGATCGGCCAAAGACCTGGTGCAGGCGCAAGAGGCGCTGGGGTTGGTTCCCGAAGCGGGCGAAGAAGCCGACCTGGTGATGAAGGGCAATGAGATGGACCTGGTGGAAGCCACGCTTTCGCCGCGTTCTTCGATGGCCGGCCGTTCGCTAAAACAGATGCGCTTCCGTGACCATTATGGTTTTACCGCCCTGGCCATCTGGCGGCAGGGTGAGGTGATCTTTCAGCGGATAAGCGAGGTGGAACTGCAATTTGGCGACGCCCTGCTGCTGCAAGGGCCGCGCCACCGCCTGGCGGCGCTGCAAGAGGGGGACGACTTTCTGGTGATGGAGCCGGTGAAGCTGGAACAGCGACGGCGGGAAAAAGCGCCGCTGGCGGTGGGCATTATGCTGCTGGTGCTGGCGCTGACCACCCTGGGCGGAATGCACATTTCGTTGGCGATGGTGATTGGCGTGGCGCTGATGGTGCTGAGCGGCGTCTTGAACATGGATGAAGCGTACCAGAGCATCGAGTGGCGCAGCGTTTTTCTGATCGCCTGTATGCTGCCGCTGGGTACGGCCATGGAGACAACCGGCACGGCCCGTTTCCTGGCCGACCTGATTGTGGGGGCGACGGCCGGGTTGGGGCTGCTGGCGACGTTGGCGGCCATTTACATCCTGGCCGGCCTGATCACGGAGCCAATGTCTAATGCGGCGGCGACGGTGTTGATGGTGCCGATTGTGATTGATATTGCCCTGGAATTGGGGGCCAGCCCGCAGGCGTTTGTGCTGGCGACAGTGATTGGCGCGTCTACCAGCTTTCTGACGCCGGTGGGGCACCAGGCGAATGTGTTGGTCTTGGGGCCGGGCGGGTATCGGTTCTCGGACTATACAAGGGTGGGCGCGCCGTTGAATCTGGTGATTTTGATTGCCACGCTCTTGTTTTTGCCGCTCTTTTGGCCGCTGGTTCCTTAGCCGGAGAGAGTTTTGCATTCGGAAAGCCGTTATCAACCGCGTGAGAGCGGTTGATAGCGGCTTTTTTTGATCGGGTGGGGACAACATTCCCGGCGGGGTCGTGACGGCCGTCCCGTGACAATGGGACGCGCCCGCTGCTATTGTGCCTCCAGAATTGTAACGTATACGGTTTGTCGTCACCGCATCAACGGGAATGACCCGCGAAGGCGGTTACAACAAACGAACCCATAGTGGAGGAATAGCAGATGAACACGTTTTCTATGGTTAACGGCCGTCGCCTTTGGATTATTCTGGGTGCGGCCCTTTTATTGGCGTTGTTGGGGGTAGGCGTCATGCAGGCATCGGCGCAGGCCAACGTGGTGGCAGTGGCGCGGCTGCATGACAGCGGCGGCAACGAGATCGGCCAGGTGCGGCTAATTCTCAAGCGGACGATGACCGAAGTGCGCGTTGACGTTAGCAACTTGCCGCCAGGCTTTCACGGCTTCCACGTACACGCCATAGGCAACTGCGTCGCGCCCGATTTCACGTCGGCGGGCGGCCATTATGACGGGGACGGGCACAACCACCCGAACCATGCGGCCGATATGCCGGTGCTGCTGGTGAATGGGGATGGCACGGCCGTAGCCCAATTCAAGACAGACCGCTTCACTGTGGCTGAACTGTTTGACGCCGACGGCAGCGCCATCATCGTTCATGCCAGCCCGGACAACTACGCCAACATCCCCACCCGCTATGCACCCGCGCCAGACCAGACCACGCTGAACACCGGCGACGCGGGCGGGCGGCTGGCCTGTGGCGTGATTGAAACAAATTAGGGAGTCAGGATTGGAGGTCAACATGTCAAATATAAACGGTGGTTCTTTCTTGTTGCGGTGGGTAACGGCCGTGACCGTTACGATGATTCTGGCCGTGATGGGCGCTTTTATTTCCATGTGGTCTGTTGGCGAAATGGTGGCGCAAGCCTGGGGAGAAATGGCCGGTGGCATCGTTGCCGGCGGCATCTTTGGCGCATTGCTGAGTGCGGGGCTGGGCTTAGGCCAGGCCGTTGTCCTGCGGGCGCAAGGTATTCCCTTCGCCCAATGGTTGGCGCGCACGGCGCTGGCCGGCACGGTAGGCATGGCCTTTGGTTTTGCCCTGGCATTCGGCCTCTTTGATCTGGACAACATGCCACAAATAGCTGCCGGATTGATGATTGCGTTATCTGTGGGATTACCCGTTGGCCTGGTACAGTGGTCGTTGCTAAAGCCATACCTGGCCCAGGCCCAGTTATGGCCGCTCGTCTGTATCGCTGCTTTCCTGGTTGCTTTTGCTGTTGGCTTGCCGTTAGGCGGGGAAGGACGGGAGTGGCTGTCGGTTGGGGTCGTGGCGTTATTAACGGCCGTAATCTCCGGCGCTGGTATGGTGTGGCTGGCGCGAGGTGGGGAAACGGCCGTTGCCGCCTGATTGAGAAGTCCGGCTTCTCCGAGAAGCCGGACTTCTTAACGACGATGAAAACACGAATTCTCATTCTTTTACTGTTTGCCCTGACGGCCGTTGCCTGCACCGCCCTTTCTTCGTCACCAGAACCCCTGCCAACGGTCAACCCGCAGCAGCACCTCATCTTTCACAACGGCGTCATCCTGTCCATGGACGCGGCCAATCCCCAGGTTGAGGCGGTAGAGATTACGGGGGAAAAGATCACGGCCGTGGGCACAAACGCAGAAATCCTGCCCTTGGCGCGGGCGGAGTCAACGGTGGTGGATTTACACGGCCGTACCCTCATGCCCGGTTTTGTAGATACCCACACCCACCTCTTCAATGACGCCGAACAAACCTTCGACATGAGCCTGGCAGAAGTCCAGCAAATAGCCTTGCAAAACGGTATCACCACCATCGGCGACATGTACATTGACGAGCGATTCCTGCGGGAAATTGAGGATTTCGCCCCGGCGCTGCGCATTCGCACCAGCCTCTATCTGGTGATGACCGACAATTGTGGCAAGGTGTTGGGTGACTGGTACAAAGCGCATCCCGTCACGCGCCATCCCGGCGAGATGCTGTGGATCAGCGGTGTGAAAATCTTCACGGATGGCGGCACTTGTGAGCGCCCTGCCCTGAGCTACGAACTGCGTCCGGGTGAAGGGATGGGTGATCTGTTTCACACCCAGGAGGCGTTGAACGAGATGGTGCTGGCGGCGCAAAACGGCGGCTATCAAGTCGCCATCCACGCCATTGGCGACCGGGCGGTGGAGCAGGCGCAAAACGCCATTGCCTACGCCCTGGGCGGGCAGCCCAACCGCTTTCGCCACCGCATTGAGCACAACAGCGTCATTCGCCCGGAATTGCTGCCGCGTTATGGGGAGATAGGCATTATCCCCGTGGTCTTTGGTCTATACCCCGGTTGTAACCCCTTTGGCCCACCGCCGCCGCCAGAATACCAGGCGTGGGAATGGCCGACGCGGGCACTTCTGGATGCCAACCCCGGTTTGCCGGTAGCCTGGCATGGGGATGACCCGTTCTTTGGGCGGATACGGCCGTTGGACGACCTTTACAGCCTGATTACCCGTAATGATGTGGACGCGGAAGGTACTATCTGCCCTGCCCCCGCCTGGCACCAGGCACACACCATCACCGCCGCCGAAGCGCTGCCCATGATGACCATCAACGCCGCCTACGCCCTCTTCCGGGACGAGGAGGTGGGTAGCATTGCAGTGGGCAAGTACGCCGACCTGATTGTGCTGCCCGACGATCCGTTAACCGTTGCTTCCGAAGCGTTGGTGACGATGGAGGTGCTGCTGACGATGGTGGGCGGGCGCATCGAGTTCTGCGCCCCCGGCCATGCCGATTTGTGCCCGGCAATTCCCGGAACGGACGTGACGGCCGTCCCATGACACCGGGACACGATGATCATTACAATGTCCTCAACCCGTTTGAGCGTAATCCGTAATTCATTATTCGTAATCTGTAATTACAAGGAGATGCCCATGAGCGACAGACAAACACTTTTGGATTGGAGTTTTACTTTGCAGTGGGTGGTAAGTTGTGCGGTGGGCACGGCCGTATTGGGAATAATCGCATATGGTTCCATGTGGCGGCTGGCAGAAGCAGCGGAACAGTCCAGTAATCAGCCGATTGGCGTGTCGGTGGCCGGCCTGTTGTTTGGAGCATTTTTGGCGCTGGGAGGTACGTTGGGGCCAGGTTTTTTATTGCGTAACAAGGGCATTTCGGCCGGGCGCTGGATTGCTTTCAGTGTGCTGGTTGCGGCTGTGACCATGAGTAGTGGCGTTAGCCTTATTTCTTTTAACCAGATTGAGATGGTTCCGGCAGTTGCGTCGGTTCTATTTGTCGGGCTGGCATTAGGGCTGCCTATGGGTCTGGTACAATGGCTCTTGTTAAAACAGCAGGGAATACAAGCTGTGATTTGGCCTCTCATTACCACTGTTGGTTACATGCTTGCTTTTGGAATCGTCGTTTTCTTTGGCGGTGAAGGGCAGGAATGGCTTGTTTTGGGCGGAATGGGGTTGGTACTAGGGGCGATTACCGGTCTGGGGATGATGTGGCTGCTGCGGCAGGAAACGGCCGTTGCCCTGTAAAGCATCAGGAGAGAATGCCATGGAATCAGTGACAGATGAAAAAGAAAAACCAGCAACAGAGATGACCTTTTTGCAAGAGCTGCAAGATTTGTTCGATTTTCTGCACAGTTTATGGGGAATTTTGGCTGGCATCACCCTGTTTTTCCCCTTATCAGCCGCCTTCCTTAGCCTCATTCCAGTGGAATATCGCTGGCAGACAGATGATTACATGCGTGGTTTTGGTTATTTCAAACCCACAATGGTGATCAGCGTGACCACCATTCTGATCATCTTTACCATGTTCTGGCTGGTGAGCCACCGGCAGCGATTCAGACCACGCCAACGAAAAGTGATGCAGCAGCGCGCTCTGCGCTGTTTTGCCATAGGGATTCTCTCTCTAGTCGTCTATCTGGCTGCTTATGAAATGGTAGCCCATATAACCACTGCCCAGGAAATCTTCCGGGGAAATCCGGCGCTCATTCCGTATGATTTGCCATTGCTGGTTTTTTATGCCGGCTTTTTTGTCTCTTTAACGGCCGCCTTTATGATCCTGGGTATGGTTGAGTATTATGGGGAAAAGGCAAAACGAACGGCCGTTTAGCGTTATAATGCAGCATGGTCAGTAAACCCACCCCTTCACCCATCGTCGCCCATCAAATGCGGTACATTGATCTGTTTATCAACCGCACGGCCGTGTACAGCACCCTTACGGCCGTCGTCATCCTGCTCTACATCCTGGTGGTGGGTGTATTGGGTGTTTTGTTCCGTAGCAGCGGGAACTGGCTGCTGGGGATCGTAGCCACCGGGCTGATTGCCATTTTGTTTGATCCGCTGCGTCAATGGTTGCAGCGGCGCGTCAACCGCCTGATGTACGGCCAGCGTGATGAGCCGTTGGCCCTGCTCACCCGCTTTGGCGAACGGCTGGAACAGGCCGCCGAACCAGAAACGATATTGCCCACGGCCGTACAAACCATCGCCCACTCCCTTAAACTCCCCACCGTCGCCATCACCCTGGAACAAGACGGCCAGCCACAAACCGTAGCCACATTCCCACCCACAAACCCCATCACCCCACCTCCTCATCACCTCATCATCCCTTTGGTCTATCACTCCCAAGCCATCGGTCAATTACTGGTTGCCTACCGAGAGGGCGAGGCGTCCTTTAACCCGCGCGAGATGAAATTGCTGCAAGAGATTGCCCGGCAAACGGCCGTGGCCGCCCACACCGTCCGCCTGCACCGGGAACTGCGCCAGACCCGGCAGCAGTTGGTGACAGCGCAGGCCGAAGAACGCCGCCGCGTCAGCCGCGCCCTGGGTGATGGCCTGGGGGCGCAGTTGGCCGCCCTGCTCATCCAGGCCGACAGCGCCCGCCAGCTATTACCAACAGACCCGGACACGGCCGTTACCGAAATCCAATCGCTCAAAAATGGCACACAAACGGCCGTGCAGACGGTACGGGCGCTGGTACAAAGTCTGACAAACTGGTAATCGGTAATTGGTGAACGGTAATCGGTAATCGGTAATCGGTTAGGAGACCGATTACCGATTACGAAAAAAACCTGTGAAACGAAAAGCCCTGGGTTGTCTGCTCATCTTCATCGCTTTGCCGCTTTTGTGCGGCGGGATGGTGTTTGCTTATTCAGAATACCAGATACGGCGGGTTTATGGCATTCCGGCGGCTAACCTGGCTATTCCCACCGATGAGGCTTCTCTGGCGCGGGGCCAACATCTGGTGGAAGTGATCGGCGCCTGCCCGGAGTGCCATGGGTACAGTCTGCAAGGTAGACCTGATTTTTTGAACGAGCCGCTCATCGGCCACATTCCGGCGGCCAACCTGACGCCGCACCAGACCGGGGTAGGCAGCGTGTACACCGTCGCCGACTGGGAGCGGGCGATCCGGCATGGGGTGGGGCGCGACGGCCGTGCCCTCATTGGCGTCTCTTCCGGCGCGTTACAGCATCTCAGCGACGCCGACGTGGCTGCCATCATCGCCTATTTGCAGACGCTCCCGCCGGGCAAACGGGAGATTCCGCCGCGCCAATTGGGGCTATTGGCCCGGCCATTTATCCTGATCTCGCTGCTGCTGCCAGAAGAAGAAAATGACATCATGCCGGCACTGTTGATTGATCACAACGCCTCCCATCCGCCCGCGTCAGAGCCAGGGATTACCGTTGAGTACGGCCGTTACCTGGTTTTGCTCACCTGCGTGGAGTGCCACAAAGCCGACCTGGGCGGTGGCAGCGAACCGGGCGAGGGCATGAACATCACCACCGGCGGCAACCTGGGCCGGTGGACAGAAGCGGAATTCATCCGGGCCATCAAAACCGGGCGCACCCCGGAAGGGAATTCATTAAACATCACCTACATGCCGCAGAACCGGTTGCGACATTTGACGGAAGATGAACTCAGAGCCATCTGGCTCTACATTCAATCCATACCGCCGGTGGTACGGGAACGGTAGATGGAACAAACAGATTTACACCAGGAATTCGCTCCTTTACCGTCGCCGGGTTGGTTACGGCCGTTTCGCCTGGGCTGGCTGTTGTTGGCGCTGTTGGTCACGGCCGTCATCCTGCCCGGACTGGCGGCGTATTATGCCTACCTGGTCTCGTTTTACACGGATAGTTTTGCCGACATTGGCCTGGCGCCGCAGCGATATGCGGCCTACGTGGTGCTGCTGGACACGGCCGTGTTCCTGGTTCATTTGCTGCTGGCGGCGTTGATTGTGCGGCGGCGGCCCCACGACGGCATGGCCTTACTCACGGCCGTGACGCTGACGGCCAACAGCGCCGTCATCCCCATTGCCACTTTTGTCCATGTCTTGACCCATCAAACCCTGTTTCAGGCCGCCAGTTACCTGGTGCTGTACCTGGGTCTGGTAACAAGCGTGTGGATGTTGTATTTGTTCCCGGACGGCCGTTTTGTGCCCCGCTGGACAAAGGCGACGGCCGTGATCTGGGCGCTGCTCATCCTGCCGCCGCTGACCCTGCCCGGTTCCATCCTGGATATAAGCCGGTGGCCCTGGCCTGTGCCGGCCGGGCTGCTGCTGTTTTGGTGCGCCGTGGGCGTTTGGGCGCAGCTAGACCGGTATGAACATGTGGCCGACCCGGCGCAAAAACAGCAGATCAAGTGGGCGGCGCTGGGGCTGCTGGCCGCCGCCGCTGCCCCCTTCACCTACACCTTTCTGCTGTTCATTTCCCCGGCCGTAGACGTGCCCCACGTGCCCAATCTCTTCCAACAGCGATTGGGTACCGAACTGTTTACGGCGCTGGTGACGGTGCGTTTTGTGGGGCTGACGGCCGTGCGCCTCTTCTCTCTGCTCTTTCCCTTCTCCTTTGCCATTGCCATCTTGCGTTACCGGCTGTGGGATATTGACCTGCTTCTTAACCGCACGCTGGTATACAGCTTGCTCAGCATCTTTATCATTGGCGCCTACGTGCTGCTGGTGGGTCTGGTCGGGGCCATCCTTCCCCTGGAAAACAACTTTCTTCTGGCCATCATGGCCACCGGGCTGATCGCCGTTCTGTTCCAACCCCTACGAGCGCGTTTGCAGGCGCGGGTCAATCTGTGGCTATATGGCAAACCGGAAGACCCGATGATGGCGCTGGTCAAATTAGGCGCACAGTTGGAAGCCACGGCCGTACCCGCCCAAACCCTGCCCGCCCTGCTGGAGACCATCGCCCAATCCCTGCCTGCCCCCTACGCCGCTATTGCCGTGCCCACCCATACCCAGATCATCGCCAGTGTGGGCCGGCCAACGGCCGTGACGCCCCATCCCTTTCCCCTCTTTCACCAGGCCACAACCATCGGCTGGCTGCTGGTGACGCCAGCCACAGCCGAAGGCAGGTTTTCGCCAGACCAGGAGCGGCTGCTGCAAAATGTGGCCCGGCAGGCAGGCACGGCCGTCCACATCCTCAAGCTCACCACCGACTTGCAGCAAGCCAACGAACAACTGCGGCAGACCGAGCAGGCCGAACGGCAGCGGCTGCGCCGCGATCTGCACGATGGCCTCGGCCCGTCTCTGGCTGGCCTGCTGCTGAAACTGGACGCCGCCCGCAACTATACCGCCGCCAATCCCACCGCCGCCGATCAGCTTTTGCAGGAGTACAAAACCCAAACCGGAGAGATCATCCGGGACATTCGCCGCATCGTGCATGATTTACGGCCGTCGGCGCTGGACCAACTGGGTTTACTATCCGCTTTACAAGAGTTTGTGGCCCAGAATAGTAACGGCCGTACCCAAATAACTCTGTCCGCCCCCGATTCGTTGCCAACTTTGCCCGCCGCCAGCGAGATCGCCGTTTACCGCATCGTCACCGAAGCCATTACCAACAGCCTGCGCCATGCTCAGGCCAAACATTGCGCAGTACAATTGGTGGCAGACGGCCGTGCGACTGACGGCCGTCTCACTTTAGAAATCCGTGACAATGGTCTGGGGCTGCCCACTGGCTACCAGCCCGGCGTGGGGTTATCATCCATGCGCGAACGAGCAGATGAGTTGGGTGGCTCGTTTACGATTTTGTCTGATACCGGTGGGACGGTGGTCACGGCCGTGCTGCCCCTATCAAGTTCGTAGTAGGCGATTTATCGCCTTCTTAAGGCGATAAATCGCCCACTACAAGCCTGTTTCTATGACCGATCCTATCCACATCCTCATTGCCGATGACCACACCTTATTCCGCGATGGACTAAAGGCACTGTTCGGCTCCCTGCCGGACACCGAAGTTGTGGGGGAAGCAGCCACCGGCACAGAAACGGTAGCATTGGCGGAAGAATTACAGCCTGATGTAGTGTTGATGGACATTCAAATGCCCGGTTTGAACGGCATCGAGGCCACCCGGCGCATTGTGCAAACCAGCCCGCACATCGGCGTCATCGTCGTCACCATGTTTGAAGATGACGATTCCGTTTTTGCTGCCATGCGTGCCGGGGCACGAGGCTATGTGCTAAAAGGGGCCGACCAGGAAGAGATGTTACGGACAATCCAGGCGGTGGCGCGGGGCGAAGCCCTCTTTGGCCCGGCCATCGCCGCCCGCCTGCAAAGCTACTTCTCACTGCCCAAACCGAACGCCCCACCGGAAGCCTTTCCCGATCTGACAGAACGGGAGCGCGAAGTGCTGGCGCTGCTGGCGCAGGGATTCAACAACGGCGACATCGCTCGCCAGCTACACATCAGCCAAAAAACGGTACGTAATCATTGCTCCAACATCTTTAGCAAACTCCAGGTAGTAGACCGCGCCCAGGCCATCATCCGGGCGCGGGAAGCGGGGCTGGGTTGACAATCGCTACTATCCATTAGCACTTCTTGCCGCAGTGATGAAAGGCCCCGAAACAGGAATTAGCCACTTGCAAAATCATAACAATCGGGCAACATTGACGCATGGTTTTTCAAAATTGGCAGCCCCATAAAGAGTGGCTGCGCGAGTGGCTGCTCATTGGGCTGTTGTTTGCCATCATGTTGGTCAAGGGGGCGCTGTGGAGTCTGGCGTTTCCGCTGTGGCAAGGGCCGGATGAGGATGACCATTATGCGGTCATCCAGTTTATTGGTGAACACGGCCGTCTGCCCGACACCAACGACACCATCCTGCCCGACGAAATCACCCTCTCCCGTGAACTGGCAGATGTGGGCCGGCTGGATTATCAGCCTGAACAGCGGCAGGGTTGGAGCAGTACGGCCGTTGGCCTGCGTGAATCTGAATTTGCCCAACTGCCCAACTCCACCCGCACCAGTACCGAATTGGGCACCACCGCCAAACTCATCCACGCCACGCCGCTCTATTATGCCCTGGCCGCCATCCCCTACCGGCTGGTGGGGTATGGCGGGGATTTGCTGCTGCGGGTGCAGTTGCAGCGGCTGTTTGCCGTGCTGGTCAGCAGCCCCATCGTCATCGTCGCTTACCTGATTGCCCGGCTGCTGTTTCCTACCAACTCGGCGCTGCGCCTGACCATCCCCACGCTGGTCGCTTTTCAGCCGCAACTGACACAGATGACGGCCGTTGTCTCCGTAGACGGCCTCTTTTTTGTGCTGTATTCGCTGTTGATTTACTTCTGTTTGTTGGTGTTGTACCGGCAATTTACCTACAAGCTGGCGGTTGCCATTGGCCTCACCTTTGCCGCCGCCATGCTCATCAAACCGACCATCAACGGCTTCGCCCCCCTGGTGGCGCTGGTGGTTTTGTATGATTGGTGGCGGGGCAAAGGGCGGCGCTGGTCGGTCTTTTGGGCGGCGGTCTTGATGAACGTGATCATCATCATCCCCGTCGGTTGGTGGATGCAGCGCAGTTTGCGCCTCAACGATGACCTGTTCTACTTCAACCCGGTGCTGAAAGGGCACCGCATCGTGCAAAACCCATTTTACGATTATGCCCCCGTGCAACACGCTATTGATTATTTTCAATCGGTGTGGGGCGGCATTTTTGTCACCTGGTGGGCCCATTTTGGCTGGCTGGATACGCCCGTCGCCCCCTGGGTCTACCACCTGCTGCGGCTGCTGACGCTGCTGGCGATCATCGGGCTGGCGCTCAAATTGTGGGGCGATTTTCAAAATCGCCCTACATTTGCTAATTGGCAAGCAGGGCGACGCATGGCCCCGGTGCTGGTCTGGCTCTTTTTGGCGGGCACAGTGCTGCTGCCGGTGCTGCTCATTCAGGTGTATGACCTGACGTTTTGGTGGGAATATGGTTTGGGGCGGGGGCTGCAAGGGCGGTATTGGTTGGGCACGGCCGTGCCCATGCTCACCTTTTTTACATTGGGATTGTTGTTTTTAACGCCCAAACGGTGGGACACGGCCGTACACAACTTGTTGCGTATAGGCATGGTGTTGTTCAATATCGTGGCGTTGCTCTTCTACATTTTGCCACGCTACTACCTGTGACAAGGTGACTAGGTGACATGGTGAAAAGGTGACAACGCGCCAATCTCTTCATCTCTCAATCTCCAAATCCTTCGGCAAACTCAGGACGAGTCTTCAATCTCCCTGGTTCTGGACGGCCGTCCTCCTCCTTGTCCTGCTCGTTTTGCTGGCAATGGGTCGCTGGCGGGGGACGGGCACGGGGGCGCAGGTGCAGGTGCCCATGTTTTATGATGCGCACTATTTGTATCCACGGCCGTGGACGCAAGAGCAGGAAGCGCCCGGTGTGCCCGACCCATTCCCGGTCGCTTTTTATGGCGATAACAGTATCACGCAATCGTTTGTCAGTGGGGCAAACAATCTGGAAATGGTGGAAGTGTGGCTGCTTGGTTCACCCTATGGCTGGGTAAACGTGACCTTAGCTGACGAAACCGGCCCGCTGTATGCGGGACAGGTAGATTTTCCCGAAACGCCCAAAGGCCGCCTGGTGCGGTTAACCTTTCCCACCATTCCTGACGCTACGGGACGCACCTTCTGGCTGACGCTGGCTGCACCCGCCTCCACCGCCGACCGCCCGGCGCTCACCCATGCCCTCGGCGGCGACAAAGTGGGTGGGGCCATCCATCTCAACGAATACCCGCGCCCTGGCAACCTGGCATTGCGCACCTATGTGGACGGCCAAAGTGCACCCGCCGCCCTCACCGAACAACTATTGCCCGACCTGTTCCGCCTCCGTTTGCAGCAGTACAAAACGGTCAAGGGGGAAGGGTTTTCCCTGCTGTTTGTGCTCATGGTGGGGTTAACGGCGGTGTATCTGGTGCTGGCACGGCCGTCCGGCCAATCCATCGGGCAGGCAATCGGCTGGCTGGTGGCGGGGGCGCTGGCCGGTTTGCTGGTGTGGCAGGTGGGCGACGGCCGTGTCCGTTTGCCGTCCTGGGCTGATGTGGAGATGATAGATTGTGTGGAGACGCCGATGGACGCGGAGGAACGCGCATTTTGGGGATGTGCTGAACCTGTGATCGGTAGCGAAAACCTGCGCGTAGTCAGTGATGTGATCCCGATTTTGTGGACGGCGCGACGAGAGCCGGAGGATTGGTTCATTGAAACGGCCGTTGTGGACGGCCGTCCCGCCATTCGTGTGCCGGGTGATTCTCTGTTAGGGGTGGCGCTGGATGTGCCGGGGAACGGCCGTTTACAAACCGTTGCCCAGGTTGAAGGAGAGGGTATTTTGCGTTTTGCCGTGTTGTTCAATGATACGGTGTTGGCGGAACAAGAGGTGGTGGGGGGCGGACGGCCGTATCCCTTTGATGTTGATCTGGTCGCTTTGGCCGGGCAGGGTGGGGAACTGCGACTGGCGACGGAAACGATAGATGGGGCCGCCACCGGCTTATGGGTGCAGCCGCAGTTGCTGGCGACGCGGGATTGGCTGCTGGCTGAATTGCCGCCAACTGCTCAGCCCGCCGGGTACCAATTTGGCGAAGATGTCATCCTGGCAGGTTACACGGTCACGCCGGGCAACAATGGGACGTTGCAGGTGGCGTTGTATTGGCAGGCGGCACGGCCGTTAACCGAAAATGCCACCGTCTTTGTCCACCTGCTGGACGCCAATGGCAACCTGCTGGCCCAAAGCGACGCCGCCCCGGTGCAAAACAGCTACCCGCTCACCACCTGGCCCACCGGCCCGCTCATTGCCGATACCCACACCCTGACCCTGCCTACAGGCAGCTCCCCCGCCGTCCAACTGGCGGTTGGCCTCTATCAACCCACCACCCTGGCCCGCTGGCCGGTGCTGCTTCCTGATGGGTCGGTTGACCCGGACGGCCGTGCTTTACTGCCGGTATTCGGTAATCGGTAATCGGTTATCAGTTCCGCCACCGATTACCGATCACCGATCACCGATTACCTCTATGCTCACCCGCCTCCGCACCATCGCCCGCTCTAAAGATGCCTTCGACGGCCTGGTTATGGCCGGGGCGTCGCTCATTGCCGGGGGATTTGCCTATCTGGTGCTGGTGGCTGCCGGTCTGCTGCTGGATGATGCCGCTGCCATTGCTTTCCTGGCGATCATGAATGTGCTGAAGATCGCCGAACAGGTAACGTGGGTGATTCGCAATGTGGTGGCCTATTACCTGGCGGAACTGGCAATTGGCGCCGAGCCGCAGCCGCGCATGGGGGCATTTTTGCGGAATCGGTGGCGCTGGGCGTGGCAGTGGGGGGTGGTTACGGCCGTACTCTTTGCCCTGCTTTCTCCCTCCATTGGCCGCCTGATCAATGTGCCGGATGGCGGGGCGCTGCTGGCGGCGGCGCTGGCGCTGCTGCTGCTCTTTGTGCGCCCGGTAACGGATGGGGCGCTGCAAGGCAGCCAGCAATTTTGGGGGCTGGGTAGCGTGACAGTGTTCCAAGAAGTTTTACGGTTTGGCCTGACCATTGGCCTGATTCTGGCCGGTTTCCAATTAGCCGGGGCGGTAGTGGCGCTGCCCATTGCCAGTCTGGTGGCGTTGGGGCTGGCGGTGTGGTGGCTACGGCCGTATTTCCGCACTCCGGTTACTGACCACATACAAAAAGTTAGTCTATCCTATTCCCTGCTGACGCTGGTGGGGCTTTTTTCGTTCGCTCTGTTGGTTTACATTGATGCCATTTTGGTGAACCGGATTTTCCCGCCCGATGTAGCCGCCCAATACACCCCGGCCAACATCCTGGCGCGGTTGAATCTATTTGTGCCCATTGCCATTGGCATGGTGCTCTTCCCCAAAGCGACACAGAAACACACGCTGGGGTTGGATGCACGGCCGTACCTCCTGTTAGCCCTGGCCGCCACCCTCATCCCTGGTTTGCTGCTGACGCTGCTCTATTTTCTCTTTCCCGGCCCCATCGTGGCCCTGGTTTTTCGTGGGCAATATGAAAATCCGGGGACGCTGCTGGGCTGGATTGGGCTGGCGGTGACGTTGTATGCCGGGGTGAACATCTGGTTGAATTATGCGCTGGCGGTGCGGGCACGGCCGTATATCTACCTGTTGGCGCTGGTGGTGGGGATGGAGGTCACGGCCGTGCTGTTGCTGGCCCACACCCTGCAAACCCTGGCCTTCATCTCCCTGCTCGCCGGCCTGACGGCCAACCTGTTCGGCCTGCTCCTGCTACGGCCGTCGCCCCCCGGAGGGGAGGCTTTCGCCGAAAACCTCTTTGGCTAAACTCTACTTTTGCCCGGTTACCTTTCTGCGCCGCCATTCCAGCGCCACGCCTGCCAGCACAATCAGGCCGCCGAGTACGGCCGTGACCAATACACCCATAGGCAAGTTGTTGTTAGCCGCCGCACCTGATTGGGGCAGGACGATGACCGCATTGGGGCCACCCTGGCTAATACAGAAATTCACGTCGGTTTGCACCAATCCCGTGTCCGGCAAGACGGGCACATAGAGCGGGTTTCTGGAGGTGACAATCCACTTGGTGGCGTCCGGGCGGGCGGTTACTTCCCAAATGCTTTGCCCGGCGGCGGCCAGCCCGTAGGTGCCGTCGCTGCCGGTGGTCAGAGTCACAACGGTAGCTTTATCGCTGCTGACAAAAACAATTTCCACGCCGGGTACAGGATTCTCACCGGCGACGCCCGTACCCACACAAACGCCATCACCATTGGCATCGGTATAGACAGCCCCGGCTAATTTGCCGTGTGTTTCTGTGCTTTGGGCGGTCACCGTTGCCGCTGCCAGCAGCAGTAAACCTATCATTGCGATTACGAGTGCCGTTTTACGTTGCCAAAATTTCATCTTGAACCTCCTTGTCTGTTCCAGGGTGTATGCCTGATTTTTCTGTGCATGCACCAGTTATCTCGTCTCAATTTCTTTCTTCCGCCGGATAAGCGACGACGATCACCCGGTGGGAATTATCTTCGTAAGGCCAGCAAGTAACCAGCGTGAGCCGCTCATCATCTGTGGGGTTTATCCAACTGGCATTTTGCACCCGGACGGTGAGCGGCTGGTCTCGTTCGGGCAACAGGGCGACGGTGGCGACGGTGTAGGTATACGGCCGTGCCCGTCCATACACCACTATCTCCGCTCCCTCTTCCAGTTCAACCAGGTCGCGGAAGACTTCGCCGTGAATGTTGTGGTGCCCGTTGAGAACGGTGTTGCCTGGTATGCCCAGGGGGGCGCTGGTATTGTGCCAGCCGGCGCTGAACTCCGGCGGCACCTGCCACTGGTAGTAGGTCTGCGCGCTGTTTTGTACTTGAATCAGCCCCACGCTGCTGACGGGGGCATCCAGCCCAATGTCGGGGATGAGGATACGCTCTGGCTGCCCCTGGACAAACGCCAGCGTCTCGTTGTTTGGCGTGGGCAGAGCATCGGCGCCACTGTCCGGCCCCGTTTCTGGCAACAAAGCCACATCAGGCGCACCTGGCGTGGCTGGAAGCACGACGACCTGTGTTTGTTGGAGCGTCTGGCCTGGGGTGCGGGGTATCAACAGGATGAAAGCGATCACGGCCGTGAAGACCACTACCAGCCCCACCGCTATGAAAACAAAACCCAGGGGGATAACCTCTTCATCCTTAGACTGCTTTGCCATGCGGCAAGTATAAACCACAGGTGCGGTTATGTAAAGAAAGCGAAAAAGCCCTGGGTATGTAACTGCAACCAAAGTTCGGACACGGCCGTGTCTATCGTCTTGTCGGCCGTGTTCACATGCAGTTCCGGGTGCAGGGGTGGCTCATATGCGTCACCTGCACCCGGCAATGTGGCAATTTCACCGGCGGCGGCCAACTGCCACAGCCCTTTGGGGTCGCGCTGCTGGCAAACGGCCGTGGGGCAATCCACAAACAATTCGGCAAACCGGGGTAAACGGGCGCGGGCCGCGTCCCGGTAGGCGCGGCGCGAACCGGTCGCCGCGATCAAAACATGAACCCCGTTTTTCGCCAACAACCCTGCCAGATAAATGACGGTGTCATAAAACCAGTCGCGTTCAGCGGCAGAATAGGTGGGGTGGGGCGTCAATTGGCGGCGCAGTTCATCGGAATCCAACACCTGCACCGGAATCCCCTGCGCGGACAACCGCTGGCCGAGCGCAAACGCCAGCGTACTCTTACCGGCGCCGGGCAACCCGGTAAACCAGATCACCAGACCGGGTGTGGGGGCAGGATATTCCGTCAATTTCCAATCTCAGTAGATGCAAAATCTGATGGCAATGACCCGGTTGACAGCGGATTGGCAGGATTCGCGGATCAAATCTGCCTGAGAAAAATCCGTCAATCCTGGTAAGCATTCAACCCCTCAAGAGACCTGACAGGTTTTTGGCCTGCAAAGTTTCAAGTTGAACTGGAAAAAACCTGTCAGGTCTGAACGGTTATCTCAGCCCAAACCCTCTACAAAATCAAGTCACCAACCCGGCAATAATCAAAACGCTCCAGCGCCAATACGCGCCGGGCAAAGGTGAGCAGTTGGCGGCGGGTAGTTTCGGTGATGTGGGGGTACCAGAGCGGGCTGGCTAACACCAGGGCGCGCCAGGCAAACCAGGGCTGAATCACGGCCGTCAACTCCTCATCCGGTCGCGCCGCCAGATAACACTGCCAGAAATGGTCGTGCAGGTCGGTAAACGGCCGTGCCCACTGTCCGTCGCGTTGTAACGAGAAAAACAGGTAATTGATGCTCAGGCAGCTCACGTCATCGGCCGGTTCACCCCATTCCCCCCGGCTGCGATCTAAGACGAAAAGCTCGTTGCATTCAGTGAAGCCAATGTTGAATGGATGAAAGTCGCCATGAACCTGGCGCAGGCGATGGTGTCGCGGTTTCAGCCGCCAGCGCCAGCGGTTAGCCTGTGTCTCAATCTCTTGCAAAAAGGTTTCGTCGGCGTAGGCCAGACCGGTCGGGTAACTGTCGGTCAGTCCCATGATGCCTTCACCGTGCCCAATCAGGTCGCGCAGTCGCCGCTGCCACAGGGTGGGGTCATGGTGCGCCGCCTGGTGAATGTCGGCCAGATATTGGGCCAGGTTAGCCGTCCGCTCCCAATCTTTGGGCTGCAAAACGCCTTCGTCGCGGATGCGGGCCAGGTCGGCGGCGTATAAAGCGCCGGGCTGGTAGGCCGTCACCAGCAGCAGTTCGGTGGCTGTTTGGATGGATTGTAGACGGCCGTCACCGGTGTGCAGCAACATATCTACGGCCGTAACGTGGCGCGGCAGCCGGTTGAAGGTGTGGTAATCCAGCCAGACCACCGCCGCCCGGTCATCCGCGCGCTCACGGCCAAACGCATTGCGGCGAATGCGGTGGAAGACCTCGCTTTTTTCCTGGTTGCCCACCCGATACGTAATGAGCAGGGGACGGCCGTAGCCAAACTGTTTCAGCGCGTCACTACCGGCAAGATGTCCATCCAGTTCACGGATGGATTGGATGTCCACCATTGCGCCGTGGCGCCCGTTCAGGTAGTGAGTGATGGCAGCGATCATGATTGGGAAATGAGATTGGTGGCAAGTTGCCCTGGCAGAAATCACCTGCGGCCTGCAACTTGCCACATGCACCCTGCTACCTGCTATCGATACATCAGGCCGGTTTTGGCGTTACGTCGGGCCTTTCTATACCTGTGCGCACAAATGCAAAGTACCCAAAGGCCAGGGTAAAGATCAGGGCGAAGGCAATGACGAACCAGCAGAACCCATTCCCCAAACCATTCAGCTTTTGCAGCAGCAGCACCACAAAAACCAGGCCATGCCCCACACAATTTCCGAGAGCCACCGGCCGCAGTTCTTCAAAATAGTGCGCCTCCCGGCTCATCCAGTTCAGCACGGCAATGCCCAAAATGGCCGCGCCAAAGAGTTGGGCCATCATCACGCCGCCGTCATTGACGGTGATGTCAAATTGAGCCAACGTCCACTGCGGTGTCAGCAAGTACCCCAGGGCAAACAGCAGCAGAATGAGGGCATCAACGATCAGAAAATATCTCGCTTTCATCTCATTTCCTCCTGCAAACATATAATGTTTGCCAAAGTCAAACTAACAACAAATTCCCTTTCTATGGTCTCAATTCAAACGCGCCCGCATCACACGCCGGGATGTTATCACCGTTGCCATCTTGTGGACGGGGCACATTGCGTTGGTCCCTTGCGGACAGGCACACGCTGGGGGGAATGGCATCAATGGCCGGGCTTCCCGGCAGCAAAGCATGTGTTGGTGTTTGCCCCCCGTTATTCTGTAATGGGCCGAGCAGGGGATCTGCTGTCAGGTCACCTGTACCGGTAAGCCCACAAGAGCCATCGCTATCAAGGTTGTAGCCCAGACTTGTGACCACATTTCCACAATCCGCCGAACTGTTATAAGCCACAATACTGTGGGCCAGGGTTAAATTGCCGTCGGATACAATACCTCCAGCGGCGGTATTATTGCCGCTATTATGGCTGATGGTGCTGTTGATGATTTGCATGGCGCCGCCAAAGCTGTTGATACCACCAGCCACCCGGTACCCAACATTACCGGATACTGTACTGTTCAGCAGAAGCATCGTTCCGCCGCCAAGGTAGACACTATCGTTATTTCCACTAATCGTGCATCTGGTAATGATTGTGCTGCCACCTTGAACGTTCTGGACAGCGCCACCAAAGAACCTGGCCCAATTGGTGAATAACTTACAGTCAGTTAGCGTGGCCTGGCCACCCCGGTTATAGACAGCGCCGCCCCCGGCTGCCCAATTCTGGCGAAACTCACTCCTGGTAACGTTCAGAATGCCGGTGTTCATAATAGCGCCACCGCCACCATCGCCCATATTCATATCAGTCGTATTGCCGATTAGCTGGCTGCCGGAAATGTAGAGGGTTCCGGTATTGAAGATACCGCCTCCTTCGTTGTTACCGTATTCTGGTGCTTCATAATCGGTGTGGTTGTTGGTAATGATGCTGTTGATGATGTGCAGTGTACCGGCGTTAAAGATACCACCACCGTCACCCGCGAATCCATTTTGAATGGTTAAATCCTTGAGCTTTACGGTTACATTGGCGGCAATGTGAAAAACACGCACCAGCTGGTTAGCATCAATGATAGTGTTGCTGGCGACATCGCCTTCAATGACAAGGTTATCGGTAATGTCCAGATCACCGGTGAGGGCATTATCTTCGCCCGCAGGGGGTACGTTCAGCGTGTAGGCGCCGGCCGGAACAAGAATCGTGTTAGGGCCAGGCATATTGTTTGCCGCTACGATAGCTTCACGTAAAGTACATTCGCTGCCGTTACACACACCATCGCCGGGATCGGCTGTACTATTGACTTGAAAGGTGAAAGGCAACAAGGGGACGCTCAGGATAACAGGCGCGCTGTTGTTGCGGCGAAATCCACCAAAATAGAGGGTTTTACCATCGGGGCTGGTGGTGATACGGCCTTGTAATCCAAACTCAGACAGTCCGGCATATAAAAGGTAGAATTGACCGCCATTGGCCGGGCCGACAAAAATTGCCCCCGGCCAACCGCCATCCGAAACAATAGCTCCGGCTTCATCTATACGGATGTTGGGGTCAAGCACATATAAAGTTTGACCATCGGGTGACAACGCGATATTGACCGGATCGGCAAATGGGATGCCCGTGGGAATCGGTGTGGGAACACCACCATCATTCGCTACCTTTAACAACCGATCATTACCATCAGCGCCCAGGTAAAGCAACCGGCTATCAGGAGACACGCGCACATCAGCTATATAATCAAATCCATCACCATAAAGCAGGTTTACAGGATTACCTTGAGTGATGACTACCCGGTAAAGAGTCATACGAGGATATTTTTGAGCTACGACCAGAGTGTCGCCTCCTGGGTAGATGTCCAGACCGCCGGATGGCTCTGGGGTCGCCGGTAAGTCGGCCACAATGCTGGCTGGCCCGCCGCTGGCCGGCAAGGCAACCACAACCGGGTGATCAACAGCCAACCCTCGTTGAGACAGGCTGGCGTAAATGGTAGTGCCGTCGGGGGAAACGACCAGACCCCACGGGGAGCCCAACGTGCCTACATTAACCTGGGTTATTGCGCCACCATCAGTGGGCAGAGCATAGATATGATCAGCATAAGCGTCACCAACATACAACATCTGCCCATTGGGCGAGACAGCCACACCCGCATAACCGACGAGCGGGCTGCCTTCATAAATGACTTTAATAGGGGGAAGAACAAGCGCGTGTGTGGGTTTGGGGGAACTGAGAAGGATGACACCCAACAATATGATTAGCAGCATTGTCACACGAATTGAGTACTGTTTTAACTGGCTGAAGCAAGATTGTTTGGACATGTGTTTTCTCCTCATTTTGTGCCCGGCAACCGGCGTGAATTACCGGGATAACGGCCGTTGCCATTGTGCGTGTCGAAATAAGGAGGGCTGAGTGGGAGAAGTGAGGCCGGTAAAAATGTCTAAAACGCCATGCTTTTCATTCTTGCGAATTGCTGATGAAAATGAAAGTGGGGAATGCCACCAATCCCAGGTGATATTTATCACTTGGGGGCATAAGCCAACCCTGATTTGTGAACAGAGAGGGGATATTAACGAGTTGGTGGGAGGTGAACGTCAGGCTTAGGGTTTGTCACGGCCGTGCCACAACTGCCACAGGATAAAAAGTGTCAACAATCCGGCCAATATGGAGGCGGCTACATAGCCGGTAAAGGCGATGGTGGTAAATGTTTTTGACTGTTCAAATTCAAAGGCAGCGGCAATGCCGGTAGCAATGGCGGAGCCGACAATCAGTCCACTGAGCATAATACCCAGCACGACGTAACGCACCAACCGCCCCAGGCGATCCATCTGCTCGTTTAGCCCGGACGTGTCGTGATAAAGTTCCAGCCGCCCTTTCTGGTATTGATCCAGCCATTTCAACGTTGCTTCTTGCAGGCTGGGCAACCGCTGCGCCATCTCCCGCAGCGTATAGGTCGCTTCCTGTTTCACTATATTGGTGATGTTTTCGGCCGTAATCTCTTTGCGCACCAGTTCCAACGTGATGCCCATGCCCACTTCCACAAAACCCCCTTCCGGGAAGAGCAGGCGGCCGGCCGCTTCCATCTGCATCATGGATTTGATAGCTAATGTCAGGCTAGGGTCTAGCTGCAAGCCATTTTCACGTAAAACGGACATCACCTCGTTCAGCGTTTCCGACATGGGCACGGTCTGTTGCTGCATCAGCCGCCCCACCCGCCGTTCAAAATCATGCTGGAAGGCGGCCTCGTTTACCTCGCGGAAGGGCATACTGAGCGTGCGCGCCGCCTGCGCCAGGCCACGTACATCCTGCTGCTGCATCACCAGCAGCATGTTGATCATGTTAGCCCGCTGCCGCACGGTCAGTTCCCCCACCATGCCCACGTCCAGGAAGACAATGTCACCGTCGCGCCGGTTGACAAAGACGTTGCCGGGGTGCAAATCACCGTGGAAAAAGCCATCAATCAAGATTTGTTTCAGGGTAGCGCGCAAGGCGTTTTTGGCCAGCTCTTCTTTGTCAAAACCGGCTTCATCCAGGGCGGCCAGGTTTGTTATTTTGATGCCGTCAATGAACTCCATGGTTAGCACTCGACCGGTGCAAAATTCGTTGTAAATGGCGGGCAGCCGGGCGGCGGGAATGCCTTCCAGGTTTTGGTTGAGGCGGATGATGTTGTAGGCTTCAATGCGATAATCCAGTTCGGCCAGCACTTGCTGCCCGAACTCGTCCACCACGCCCACCAGCCCCATATCTTGCGCCCATTGCAGCCGCCGCTGCACCAGGCGCGCCAGCCAACTCATAATGCCCACGTCGGCGCGTACCTGTTTGATGACGTTCGGCCGCTGCACCTTCACCACCACATCCTCGCCGGTGTGCAGGGTGGCGCGGTGTACCTGGCCCAGGGAAGCGGCGGCTAACGGCGTGGGGTTAAACGTGGCGTAAATTTCCTCTGGCGGCGCGCCCAATTCGGCAATGATGATGTCGCGCACCTGTTCATAGGGAAACGGCCGTACACTGCTCTGTAACTTGCTCAACTCCACTGCCCATTCAGTGGGCAGCGCCTGAGATTGACTGGAAATAAGCTGCCCCACCTTCACGTAAATTGGCCCCAACTCTTGCAGCATCAGCCGTGTTTTTACCGGTACTGTCAACACCTCTGACGACACGTCTACATCGTACAGCAGACTGAGGAAATAGCGCCGGGTCACACCAATCAACCCCCGATCCAGCAGAAAATCCAGCCCATACCGCATGATGGTGTTGTAGCTTTGCTGCAACCGCAGGCTTTCCCGAAATTCGTCCAGACGATTACGCCGCTTCATGCTGCGCCTCCTCTTCCTGTATGGCCTGAACATAACCCAATGGTGGAATCACCCCAAAGACATAATCCAGAAAGGTGCTCATCAGGCCCACCACAATGCCGCCTATCAAAGCTGCCCATATACTTTCTATGATCAACGACTTGAAAACAACGGAGGTCAGCCACAAAATGGCCGCGTTGACGACGATTAACACCACACCGTAGGTCACAAAAAGCAGGCGGATGGTGAGCAGTTGCAGCAGCGGCTTCACAAAAACTTCCAGCAACCCCAATCCGGCGGCCATCAACAGCAGCAGGCCAAAGCGATACTCAAGCAGTTCAATGCCGGGCATGAAGACAATGACCACCGCCAACGTGGCCGCGTTGACCAGCAATCCCACCACCGCCACTTTCCAATTTCGGGGGATAAATTTGCGCAAATCCGTCAACTGTTTCATGTGTCACCTGGGGTGTATTGCGTAGTACGCAATCTGTTGGTGCAGGCAAAACCATACGCACTATGCAGCACAATTCACTATCAGTCGATCGAAATGGGAGGAGTGGGCATCCTCAGATGCCCACCAGTTCGCATCTGAGGATGCGAACTTCGCTTCGATCTACTAATTCTTCCTGACGGCCGTGAGCATATCACCGAACACATCGTCTGGCATGAACCAAAATGGCGCAATTTGGGAGTATAGTGTGTGTCAGGTGGGCAGGTGTCAGGTGTCATGTTCGCGCCACACACCATTACCCCCTCTCTTACAAATGGGTACGGAAATAGTCGCAGACGCGCTGCTCCATGTAGAGGCGGTCGGCCGGTTTGCGCGGCATGTGGCGTTCGTCGGGGAAGAGGAGCAGGTCATACGGCCGTTGCGCCCGATTCAACGCATTGATCAGCCGCGCCGTGTGCCGGAAATGCACGTTTTCGTCAATCAACCCATGCACCAGCAACAGCTTGCCCGTCAGTTTGTCCACATGCGCCAGGGGGGTGCTGATGGCGTAGCCATCCGGGTTGTTTTGCGGTGTGCCCATGTACCGCTCTGTGTAACCGGTGTCGTAGCCATCCCAATGGCTGACGGGCGCACCGGCCACACCCACACGAAAGGTATCAGCAGCACGGGTCAGGCACATGACGGTCATGTAGCCGCCATAGCTCCAGCCATAAACGCCGACGCGGGCCGGGTCAGCCAACCCTTGCGCCGCCAGCCAGCGCACACCGTCTACCTGGTCTTGCACTTCCACGTCGCCCATGTTGTGTTTGATGACGCTTTCAAAGGCCAGGCCACGCCGGGCGCTGCCCTGGTTATCCAGCTTAAAAACGAGGAAACCCTGCTGCGCCAGATATTGGGCGCGCATGTCCACCGTCAGCAGCCAGCGATTGGCGACGGTTTGGGCGTGGGGGCCGCCATAGACGGCGACAATGGTGGGGAAGGGGCCGTTGCCAAAGTGGGCCGGTGGGCGATACAGTGCGCCGTAGAGGGTAACGCCATTGCGATTTGGCAGGGTAATGATCTCCGGCGGGGGCAAGAGCAGGCTTTCCAGGCGTGGGTCATCTGGCTGGTGGATGGTTTGCTGCCATGATCCATCGGCCAGCGAGCGTAGGGTGACGGTGGGTGGCTGCGTAAGGGTGTGGTGGGTATCGGCGAAACGGCCGTGCCCCACATCCACTTCCACCCCATGCGTACCCGGTTCGGGGGTCAACGGCCGTGTCTCACCCCCGTCCAGCGAAACGACCAGCAACTGCGTGTCCAACGGCGTGGGGTAAGCGGCGGTGAAATAGACCAGACCGGTTTTCTCATCCACCCCGGCAACAGTTTCCACCGGCCAATCACCGTCTGTTAGCTGGCGGATGAGCGTGCCATCATCGGCATACAGGTAGAGGTGCTGGAAGCCGGCACGCTCTGATCCCCACAGGAAACGGCCGTCTTTGAGTGGATAAAACAGCTTGTGCAGGTTGATCCATACCTCGCCGGTCTCACGCAGCAGGCAGGTGGCCACGCCTGTTTGGGGGTCAAAGACCAGCAGGTCAAGTTGATCCTGGGCGCGGTTGAGCAGTTGGGCGGTGAGACGGCCGTCTGGAAGCCATTTTACCCGCGCCAGATAAAAGTCATCCTCATTTCCCAAATTCATCCAGATCGGGTCGCCGCCGCTGCGGGCGACCACGCCCAGCCGAACCCTGGCGTTAGGCATCCCGGCAAAGGGGTAGCGGTGGTCTTCCTGTGCCCCATCGCCGACTGCGTCTTTGCCCTGATGCACGATGCGATAGATGGGGATATGCGTTTCGTCTACTTCGGCAAAGGCCAGCCATTGGCTGTCTGGCGACCACCAGTAGCCCTGGCTGCGGCCTAGCTCTTCCTGGGCGATGTATTCGGCCAGCCCATTGGTTTTGCCCGTGCCCCGTGCGCCGCTGGTCACTTGTTGCGGTGTGCCGCCGGCGGCCGGCACCACATACAGTTCCGCGTCTTGCACATAGGCCACCCATTCACCGTCGGGCGAAAAACGGGCATCCAGGCAAGGGGCATGATCGCCACTTACCAGCAGGCGCAGGTCGCCATCTATGCCATCCTGCACATAGATGCTGCCGCGCAGGGGGACGAGCAGCCGCTCGTTTTTAGCCGACCAGGCGTATTGGGTGACGCCAAATTCGCGCTGGCGCATCCGTTCGCGGCGCAACGTTTCTTCCAGGGAGATGTTATCGTCGGTGGCGCCGCCGTCTGGTGGCCGGACGATGGGTTGCACATGGCCGGTTTGCAGGTCACGGCCGACCAACTGGCGTGTCAGATCGGCGGATTCACTGTACAGGTAAGTCAGCCAACGGCCGTCGGGAGTGAATTGTACCGAGCCGGGCACATTCATACCCGGTTGCGGGAAGGTGACAATGTGTTCAAGGGAAAGGGGCGTTTGTGAAGTCATATTTCCTGTCTGTTTATAAGGTAATGACCTGATCGGGCGGATTACCCGCCAGCGCCCCGTAAAGATCGGGGAAACAGCCAACGAGAACGCCGGACACAGTGCCAGACGGCCGACAACTGCCAGGTTCGCCGACAGCCAGACCACGCTCCAGGGCGCACTGGTCACACATCATCAGCATGATCCCTTTTTCCTGAGCGATTTTAGACAACCGTTCGCCGATGGGGTCACCGGCGCGCAAGATGTAGTTGTTGTCATCGAAGAAGAACATGCCGATGACATCCACGCCATGTGTACCTGCTTCCAATTGGGGCAGGATCATTTTGCCCAGCTTGTAGCTGGCGGTGTGGCCTGAGGTGGCAAATACATAAGCAATTTTCATTTCGTTTACTCCTTTGGGTTGAAATTGGTTGGATGAAATACCGATATAAATAGGCCAGGCCAATTTTTACCGACCAAGCCAGTATACCGCGAAAACGGTGGCGGTTATAAACACCATCATGCCCAAAACGATCATCAGCATCAGTTCTGCAGAAGAAAGCCCAGGGAGTTTGTTGGGCGAAGGGGCGGAGGGGTCATATGGCGTGGGTTCGGCGGCAATGTCGTGCCAGGGGGTGGCGCTGAGGGTGTTTTGCACGGCCGTTGCCACCCGCTGATAGCTGCGTCTTTGATGGGCAATGTTAAACAGCAGGATGAATATCATGAGCGCAATAAAAGGCAGCAAGTAAAGCTCAAAGAAGCCCATTGCCAGGAAGACCAGAGGGAAAAAGAGGAGTGTCCAGTAAAAGTAGCCGGTGATGGAAAGCTGGTTGCTGAGAGGGTCGAACAGGACACGGCCGTGCAGCGCATTGCGGGAATTTTTGACCATGTGCTGCCGGAAAGCCAGTTCATGCGTCCCCAATGCCCGGAACACCACCGCTCCGTGCCACCAGGCGCGAGGTAATTGGGACTCCAATGTGGCGATGTATTGGCCCAGGTCGGTGGGTGTTTGGGGAAGCTGGAAACTTTGCCAGTATAACGGAATGCCAAAACGAAAATAGACGGGAACCCAAAAAGCAGAGAGCATAAATTCGCCGATGGCGATGATGAAAAACAGAAAAAAGAAGGGGGGAAAGTAAAAAGTATCCATAAGCAATTGGTTGACTAGCTGTAACTATTCAGGTGTGAGTTGAGGCATGAGGAGATCGCCTTCAAAGAGGGAACCTAATGCCTCCCAGACATTGAGACCTTGTTTACGAATCGTTGAG
>JACTMP010000035.1:3993-126543 GCA_014584575.1 Chloroflexota bacterium | reverse complement strand
CGCAGGCCTATACATGACCGGGCGTTGACACGGTGCTGCCTGACGGCCGTTGCTTATGCTATAATGACTCGCGGCTGCTGATTTTTGCAACACGCTCTTAGAGATTTTCCAATCTCCAATTCACCAATCTCCAATCTCCTGCTAGGTTATTTAAGCGACAGCAAAAAGGCCACCAGGTCGTTGATTTCCTGTTCGGTCAAATCAGCGCCATAGTTTTGGTACATCACACCTTCGGCATATCCTTCCGTTATGTGGGCGTTGGGGTTGATGATGGATTCACGCAGATAATCTTCGGCAGATTGGCCGGACACGGCCGTTTCCGCTCGTGTCCCCATCCCTGCATGAGACGGGCCTACCAACACCACACCCTCATCCAACGAATGGCAGGTGTTACAACCGGGGGCGCTGTTCTTGCCAATAACGGGTTGTTTGTACAACTTTTCGCCATTGGCTACATTGCCGCTGCCCGAACGCGGCGCGACGGCCGCACTGTCGCTGGCTGGTTCACTGCCCCCGCCGCCACAGGCTGCCAGGAACAGGGAAAGAGCCAGAACTAATAAAACCACTAAACTAAACTTACGCATTGAAAAACCTCCGTTAAGTAGTTGGTTTGTAGTAGCGGCTTTAGCCGTTTAACCACTCATTTGGCTACTACAAAAACGAGTTTACCACACCTTAAAGCCTGGTGAGGTCAACTGCATATTTGAAAGTAAGTCTACCAGAATCGGGCCGTATGCCACCACAATTAACAGAATTGTTACCACTACCCAGGGTCGCCAGGCATCCAGCCAGTTGGGTACCGGTTCTTCAGAATGGTACACCTCGGCCACCGGCATTTCGATGGGCGTTTCCAGTCGTTTCTTCTGCAAGACCGTGGCCGTCATGTTGATGTAAAAGAGCAGGCCGCTGATGCCTAAAATCGTACCGCCAATGGCCGCTTCAATTAACATTGGCTGCCAGTCTGTGGCGGCGTAGGGAGCGGCGCCCAGCATAGTGCGGCGGGGCACGCTCAGGTTCAGGCCGATGATGTGCAGCGCATTGGACATGAGCAGCATGCCCGCAAACCATGTCCATGCCTGCCAGACACCCATTTTCGCGCTCCACAGCGGTTTGTTGGAGAGCATCGGCACCAGCCAGTAAGCAATGCCGATGAAGGTGAGGGTCACGGCCGAACCCACCGTCAGGTGAAAATGGCCGGGCACCCACATGGTGTTGTGGACGGCTAAATTCAGGTTATAGCTGGAATTGGTCAGGCCGCTGATGCCACCAAAGGCAAACAGGATCATCGCCAGGTTTTGGGCGGCGAAAGAGGGATTGCCCCAGGGCAGATAACGCACCCAGTTCAGCAAACCCGTGCCGCCCCGCGCCCGCCCGCCAATCTCCAGCGAAGCAATCACTGTAAAGGCGGTGATCATGCTGGGGATGAACAGGCTAAAAGTGAGGACGAAATGGACGATTTTCCAGCCCTGTGGTACGCCAGGGTCCAAAAACTGGTGGTGCAACCCCACCGGCACGGAAAGCGCCAGGAAGAGCCAGAAGACCAGCCGCGCCAGCGGTTCGCTGAACAATTTGCCGCCTGCCTGTTTAGGCACCATGCAATACCAGGAGATGTAGGCTGGCAGCAGCCAGAAGTAAACCAGCGGGTGGCCGGTGAACCAGAAAAAGGTACGCGCCAACTGCGGGTCTACTCCGGCGACCAGGCCGAAAGACCAGGGGATGACAAAGACGAGCAGTTCTACCGCCACGCCGATGGTAGCGATCTGCCACATGACCATGGTGATAATGCTGCCCAGAGCGATGAGCGGCGTTTGTTCCCCTTTGTGTTCTTTACGCCAGGACAGGTAGGTGGCATAGAAGCCATAACCGGCTACCCAGGAACCCACCACGACCAGCACCAGGCCGATGTAAAAGAAGGGGTTGGCCTGCAATGGCGGGTAGAAGGTGAACAACACGGTCGCCAGGTTCAACAGGATGGGAATAGCGGCCATGACCAGCCCGACCACCATGAGAATGAGGGCCAGGACGTTCAGTTTGGGTATGGTCAGCGGCTTTTCCAGACTGCGGGGGATGATGAAGGTGAAAAAGCCGACGATGAAGAAGGTCGTCCAGACCAGGGCGTTGAGGACGGCGTGAATGGTAAGGCCCTGGTAGTAGCTGGCCAGACCGATGCTGTTGAGGGCGGTATACAGGTTGATGCCCACGTGTTCGAGCTTTTGGATTGGCCCCAGCGACCCACCGACAAAAAGGGTGGCCATGCCGATGCCAATGAACCAGGCAGTGAGTTTGTCTGATGTTTTGTACATGAATTTACCTCCATAAAGTCGCCAGCATGACGACGACTAGAACGAGTGCCAGATAGAGATTGGATAGATGGAAGAGAGCCAGAGCAGCGCGCCGTTGGCCGGGGTTTTGCAGCAGGATGAGGGTGCGCTGGATGAGCACGGCCGTGACCACACCCACCGGCAGCAAATACCACACATCCACCTGGGGCCAGAAACCAAGCGCCAGGCCGCACACGGCCGTTAACACCGTGTGCAGCGCCGTCCAACGCGCGGCCGTGACCGGCGGCACGCGGGCAGGCAGCATGGGAAAACCAGCGGCGGCATAATCATCGCGGTAGGCGATGGCCAGCGCCCAAAAATGTACCGGCGTCCACACAAAAACCAGCGCCGCCAACAGCCAGACGCCCAAAACATTCCAGGCGCCTACGGCCGCGCCACCGCTGAGGACAGCGCAGCTACCCGCCGCGCCGCCAATGACGATATTTAGTGTGGTGCGTGGCTTCAGCCAGACGGTGTAGACGCCCACGTAAATGGCCGCGCCCAGCAGCACCCAGAAGGCCAGCGCCGGATTGCCCGCCGCCAATGCCAGCGTCCCCGCCAGCAGCACCATGCCCACGCCGATGCCCAGCACCAGGCCAGGGTTGGCAATTTGTCCGGTGGCTAACGGCCGTCGCGCCGTGCGCCGCATGTGGGTGTCTCGTTCCCGCTCCAGGTATTGGTTGATGGCTGACGCACCCCCGGCCGACAATGTACCGGTGACCGCCAGCAGCAACCAGGTCCACAGGGAAACCGACTCCACAACCAGCGCGCCCAATGCCGCCCCGCCAAAAGCCGCCAGCAGCAGCAGGGAGACAACGCGCAATTTGAACAGGGTGACGGCCGTTTTCCACCACGACCGGGGTACCGCTACCGGCTGAACCAGTTCATTCAGAGCATCCATCTATTGCCTCTCTTTCCGTAATCGGTAATCCGTAATCGGATAACAGGTCACGGCATACGGATTACGATTACAACGAACCATCACGGTTGCACCTCAATTGTGGCATACATGATCTGATGCCCAACGCCGCAATACTCGTTGCAGACGATGTTGTAGGTGCCCGGTTTGTCAAACGTCGCCGTTAACTTAGAGACCTGGCCGGGCAAAACCATCATATTGATGTTGGTGCCTTGAATGTTGAAGCCATGCTGCACATCCTTGCTGGTCACGTAGAGCGTCAGGGAAGAGCCTTTGGGGATGGTGACCCGGTTGGGCAGGAAGGCCCAGGTTTGCGCCAGGATGTAGGCCTCATACTTGTTGGGGGTCAACTCGCGCACCCGTTCCTCCACCGGGTCGCCCCAGGGGGATACGCCCGGCGTGGCTACCGTGCGCGGGTCTACCCGCTCGTAAGGCGCCGGCACCTGAATGCCATAGGCAAAGGCGCTCACCATTAACGCCGATGCAAAGATGAGCATCAGTAAGACGGAAATGGCAATATAGTTGCGTTCGCGTTTATCTATGTGCATTATCCTGTCGCTCCTCGGGACAGCAGCGTCAGATAGGCACTGCCCCACAATGCAATGATGAGCAGCACAAAGATTACCAAAATGGTGATTGTGCCTGCCGGAACTTTGTATTCCTTCTTGTCCTTATCCATATCAACCTCCTTGTGAAATTAGGAATTATGAATTACGAAAATGAAACGCGGGGCGCAGAGGTGGTTTTGACGCTCCTTTCGCGTCCTTCGCGGATCAAACTTATTCACGCAGCAGTTGGCGCAGATCGGCGGCTATATCTGTCGCGGCTGTGTCAAATGGGATGACGAGGCGGAGACGGCCGTGTCTGTCCAACACCGTCACCGAAGCCGTGTGGTCCACCAGATAACCGCTGCTGGCTGTGCCTTCGTGCCGCTCATAAAAGATGCCCAGCGGGGCGCTGGCAGTGATGATCTCGTCTTCACTGCCCGTCAGCCCGATAAACGACGGGTGGAAATAAGCCAGGTATTCGGCCAGCTTTTCTGGCGTATCCCGCTCCGGGTCGAGCGTGACCATGATGACTTGCACGTCTTCGCCTTGTTTGCCTAGTTCGGCCATGGCTTTTTTGAGTTCACTCATGGTCGCCGGGCAGACATCAGGACAGAAGGTGTACCCAAAATAGAGCAAGACCACCTGACCACGAAAATCAACCAGACTAACCGGCTGCCCACCTGGCCCGGTGAGCGTGAAATTAGTCACCGGCGTATTGGCGTGTATTTCCAGGCCGTGATAGCTATACGGCAGTAACCAGCCCAACACTACCCAACCCAACAATACCCCTGCGGCCAACGCGGCCAACGCCAGCAAAATCAGGCGGCGGTTGCCTCGTTTTTTCTCTATGGGTTCACTGATAGTCGTCATGCTTTCACCGATTATGGACTACCGCCTCAACGGGGGTAACACAAAAACAAATGGGCGGCCTCATAAGCCAGCCGCGAGGGGCCATCGGCGTGTTGGGCTTCTTCGGCCAGCAGGCTGATGTCGCGCAAAATAATGTCAATATCGGGCACGGCCGTGCGGTACTCCGCCCGCCACAAACCAGCGCCGTCCACCAGCATAAAGGCCGGGTCAAAACGAATGCCATCCTCCCTGGCGGCGTAATAAACGCTGAAACCGCCGCCAATAACCGATTTAATTTGCACCGGAGAACCGGTGGCAAATTGCCACACTGCCGGGTCTGCGCCAAGTTGTGTCGCGTAGGCCGCCAATTGTTCTGGTGTGTCGTTTTCCGGGTCAATGGAAATTGTTACCAGCCGCACCGGTATATCGCCGGTATTCAGTTCCGCCAGCCGCGCCTGCACCTGAGCCATGATGTGGCTGGTTTGCGGGCACTCTGCCTGACAGCCGGTGTAGGTGAAGTTGTAAAGGGTAATGCTGCCACGCAAATCTTCATTTGAAAGCTGCGCCCCGGTCTGGTCCGTCAGGCGAAAGCCGGGGGCCAGGGTGATGCGCGGCAGCACCACCACCGGGCGCAGCACCACAAACACGCCAATGAGCAACCCCACCAGCAGTAACAACGCATAAAAGATCAGCCAGACAGGGGCGATAAAGGGATTGGACGGCCGTGTCGCTGCTGTAGTTGTCATCCATCCCCTCCTACCATCGGCAAGGTAATGACGCCTATCTCCTGCTGCGGAATCAGGTACGGGATATGGTCGCGGCGGCGTGGCTGTTGTTGCAAAACGATGGCATCCTGCGCCAGGTCGGCCAGGGTAGTGGCCTGCAACTGCTCTACCAGCGTTGTTTGCAGCCGACCCCAAAAATCGTGCCCCGGACAAAGTTGGTCACGCGGACATTCATGCGGCCGCAGCAGGCAGATATTCAGGCAGATTGGCCCTTCCATCGCTTCCAAAATGTGCTGCATGGTGATCTGCTCCGCCGGCCGACCGAGACTCAAGCCGCCGCCCGGCCCCGTTTGGGTTTGCAATAGACCGGCTCTGGCCAGGTCGGCCGTGATTTTATGGAGAAACGCTTTCGGTACGTTGGTGCGCTGCGCCAGATGGCGCGCTGGCAGTGCCCCATCGGCCTGTAAGGCCAGTTCGATCATCATACGCACGGCGTAATCGGTGCGGCGGTTGATTTGAAAAATGGACATTATTGACCAACATACTCCATATTACGGTTGACCGAAATGTACCTGAGGGTACGGCCGTTCATTAGTGACAATTGTCACAAGCAAACCATGACATTTGTCAGTTCGTTTGTGGTTGTGATCCATTTCACAGCGGGGGGTATGGCGGCGGCCTACACTGAGGGTAGAAAGAAGGTAATCGGTAATCGGTAATCGGTGATTAGTAACCGATTATCGTTTACCGACAACCGATTACCGATAACCCGGAGGTATATCATGGTACTGGCAATGATTCTGGCTCATCTGGTTGGCGACTATATTTTGCAGTGGAATTCGCTGGCGGCGTGGAAAGCGCGCGAATTGAAAGGGGTGGCGGCGCATTGTGTGGTGCTGACGGCCGTGACCCTCTTCTTTGCCGTGCTGGTAGACCCCGCCTTTCTGCCCTGGGCGCTCTTCATCTGCGCCATGCACTTTGTCATTGATGCGGTGGGGCTGCTGTATAAACTGCCGTTTTCACCGCTGGGTCGGTTTGTGGCCGACCAGATCGCCCATTTTGTGGTTATCGCCGCGGCCCTGGCCGGCGGCGGCTACCTGGACATGGGCCAATTGGGCGGCAGCCTGAGTTTCCGGCTCAACCAGGAAACGGTGATGATTTACCTGCTGGGCTTCGCGTTTGTGACCATGCCGGCATGGGTGGTGGTGAAGTTTGCCGCCTATGGCCTGGTGAAGGGCGCGCCGCCGGAATTTGGCGGCAGCGACAAATACCCGGCGATGATGGAACGGCTGTTGATCGTTACCTTTGTGGCCCTGGGGCAGTTTTACATGGCGCCGCTGGTGGTGCTGCCCCGCTTCATCCTGGAACTGCCACGGGTGATCCAAGATGAGCAGACGGCCGTGTACCTGGCCGAACTGCTGGCGAGCGTCACCCTGGCGGTGACGGTGGGGCTGGTGTTTTGGGTGATCGGTGGCCGGTAGTCGGAAGTCCGAAGTCGGACTTCCGCCTACGGGAGGTTATTCCCATGAATTCAACGCTTTTTTTGACACACACGCCGCTGGATTCAGTTAAAATGGATAGGCGTATGGATACACTCACCTTTTTGCAAAATACCGACCTGTTTCGCGGCGTCAGCCAGGCGGCTCTGAAACAAATTTTGGCTGACGTAGTGGAACGGCCGTTTGCCCAGGGCGACATCATCTTTCGCCAGGGCGACCCAGGGCGGGTGCTTTACCTGGTGAAGTCCGGTCAGGTGCGTATCTTCATCAATGGGCTGGATGGCACGGAAACGTCGGTTATTTTGCTGGGGCGGCCCGGCAATATCTTTGGCGAACTGGCGATTATTGATGGGCTGCCGCGCTCGGCTACGGCCGTGTCCATGGAAGCAACCGTGCTGCTAACCATCAACCGGGAAGCGTTCCGCGACCATATGCGCCAGAACCCGCTGTTGGCGCTGAACTTCATGCAAGAACTGAGCAGCAAGGTGCGCCACAACACGCGCAACATTGACACCCTGACCACCATGCCCGTGCCGCAGCGGTTGGCGCGGCAGCTCATGGAAATGGCCCAGAATTACGGTCAGGCCACACAAGATGGCGTGTTCATCAATACCACATTGACCCAGGGGCAACTGGCAACCCTGATTGGCGCTACCCGCGAAAGCACCAACAAGGCGCTGCGTGACTTTCGCCAGCGGGAATGGATATTGATGGAAAACGGCCGTATCACCATCCTCGACCCCGACGCCCTGCGCGCCGAAATTGCGGCGTAAGGGTAATTGGGTAATAACGTCATTACCCAATTACCCCATCGTCTATTTAATCACCACAGGTAGGAATATCTGTTCCAGCAACGGCCGTACCAGAAACAACCCCTCGGTCCGGTCGCTAATCGCCACAACACCACTTTCAAAGTAAGGATAAACCGCCCAGGCGCCCTGTTCGTGCCCGGCCGCATTGGAGGTCGGGTAGTTGTCAAAGTAGGCAGCCTGGGTCAGGGTGCCCTCGGCGATGCGGCGCAAATCCAGGATACGCAGCCCGGCGCGTAAATTGCCAATATAGGCATAATCGCCCACAATCCAAATGTTGTGGTCGCTGCCGGTGGTGGGGCCGTTGTAAATGACCGGCGTCGTTGGGATGTCGTCCAGATCAGAAGCATCCCAGATAAAAACACGGGTATTTGTCCCATAATGGTGTTCATCATCCATATCCACCGACAGAAAATAACGATGATCTTCGGTAAACCAGGCGCTATGAGCACGGGCGGCGTTGTGGTACGGCCGTATGGCTAACGTGACCGGGTTTGTCTTGGAGGTGACATCAGCCACGACGATATCGTTATCGCTGGCAATTGCGCAAATCTCCCGCCCCTGATAATCGGCATCGGGGCCGTGATACAACACACATTGTAGATCGGAGGCAATGTTCCCGTCGGCATAACATCCGGCATCTACTGGGTTTAATGGGTCCTGTAAATCAAGCATGACCGTGCCAGCATTACACGGTGGTGCAGCGCGGCGTACCACGTAGGCGTAGCCGGTTTCCTCGTTGATAAAGATATTGTGACCGTCCACAATGCCATCATAATGGGCCGTTTCGCTAAACGTGGTGGGGGTGGTAATGCCGCGCAGGGTGGTCAGGTCAAAAATCTGCATCCCATTTTGGCTGGGAGCATCGGCAATGATGTAGGCATAGTCCTGGTACACTTTCATGTCGCGGAATGGAGAGAGGGTGGCGGTGGGGAAGTGGGTGGGCAGCAGTCCCAGGTAGGTGGGCGTCAGAGGGTTTGTTACATCTACAAACGCCGTACCTTCTTGCAGCCCTAATATCACATATTCGCTGCCCGTTTCCGGGTCTGTCCAGCCCCAGAGATTGGCGACCAGACTGTTGGTAATGGTCGCGCCCAAATCCATTTTGGAGGTATATGAGAGCAGATCGGTGCGATCACAGGGGTAACCGGCGGCGACGCCGTTTTGGCAAACAGACGATGCGGCGCTGGCCTGGGTGTGGGCCATCAACTGCTGCTGGCGGACGAGGGCGGTGATGGCTAACAGCAGCACGGCCGTCAGCCACAGAACACGATGCTTAGATTGGGACATTCACGAACTCCTTTTGGGTAAGAATGAGTAACGGTAGATCGAAATAGGAGGAGTGGGCATCCTCAGTACTTGCCCTGAACTTGTTGAAGGATGCCCACCAGTTCGCATCTGAGGATGCGAACTCCACTTCGATCTACTGAGTATGCCGCTTATGGGCAAGCATGGTTACAATTATGGAGCTTTTTAGATACCTGACAAAGGATGCTTCTATGATTCGTCGAATTCTCACTTTGTTTTTCATTGTTGTTTTGCCGCTGGCAGGCGTGGGGATGGTCACGGCCGTATTCGCCCACACCAATCACGCCTCACGCCTCACGCCTTACCGATTACCGACAACCGATTACCGATTACCGGTTTACGGCACCTACCTGGGCGGCGACCTGCCCGACTATGGTTACAGCATCGCCGTTGATCCGGCGGGTGGTGTGTACATCGTTGGGCGTAGTGAATCCACAAATTTTCCCACCGGAACACAAACGTTAGCGTTGAATCATGGCATTGACGCCTTTATCGCCAAATTTAACCCGGATGGCAGCCAGGCGGAATACATCTTCTGGTTCTACACGCTGACTTTTTTTGCGCTGGATGAAGCCACCGATATCGTCGTGGACGACCAGGGATATGCGTATGTGGTCGGCAATACGGCTTCTGAGGATTTTTGCTCGCTCTTTGGCGATGTGCCCGGTTATGACACCACCTACAATGACAGCGGCGATGGTTTCTTGCTCAAGGTGGAGGCTGACGGCAGTGGCCTGGTTTATTGCACCTATCTGGGCGGCGCGGAACCAGACCGGGCCATGGCTGTCGCCATTGACGCTGCGGGCAATGCCTACGTCACCGGCAGCACCACTTCCGACGACTTTATCACCAGCAGTAACAGCGTGAACAACACCCCCCTGGGCGGGCGAGATATGTTCCTGGTGGTGGTGGATGCGGCGGGCACGGCCGTGCTTCATGTGTCGCGGTTGGGTGGCAGCAACCAGGACGAGGGGCGCGCCATTGCTCTGGATGATGCCGGTAATGCTTATATCACCGGCTGGACCAATTCCAGCAACTTTACGACGACGGCTGGCGTTCTGGGGCCAACCTGGCACGGCGATTTTGACGCTTTTCTGGTGAGCATTAACGTGTACACACCAACGTTGCGTTATGCCACATACCTGGGCGGCAGCGGTGAAGACCGGGCTTATGGGCTGGCAGTGGATGACATGGGTAACACCTATGTTGGCGGCGTCACCTATTCGGCTGACTTTCCCACCACGACGGATGCCTTTGACCGGGAGCTTTCGGGTAGCAGCGATGGTTTTGTAGCCAGGGTAAATGCACAGGCATCAGCCTTCCATTACAGCACGTATCTGGGCGGCAGCCAGGCTGATCTGCTCAATGGGTTGACTCTGGATGCTGCCCACAACCTGTATGCTACCGGTGAAACGTGGTCGGCCGATTTTCCCGTTTCACCTGATGCCTGGATGGCAGACCTGACCGGCGGGCAAAGTGCATTTCTCGCCGTTCTCAATCCTACTGGTCGCCGGCTGCCATACGGCACGTTTGTGGGCGGCAATTACTGGGATAAGGGGTTTGCTTTGGACAGAAGTGACGACGGCCGTGTCTACCTGACCGGCGGTACGCTCTCGACTGACTTTCCCATCTCCGCCAATGCCTATGCCATCACCCACAGCGGCGAATATGACGCCTTTTTCACCAGCCTGGTGGTGACGGTGACAACCGGGGTGGTGGCTGACTTTACGGCCGTGCCCACTGCCGGTTCCGCGCCTCTCCCTGTCCAATTCACCAACCTCTCGGTGGGTGAAAACCTCACCGCCACCTGGCACTTTGGCGACGGCCAGAGCAATACCGACCTTAAGCCCAGCCACACGTATACCCAACCCGGCAGCTATACTGTCACCCTCACCGTCGCCGGGCCGGATGGCGTGGACACGCTTAGTCGTCCAAACGCCGTGCGTGTCTGGTGGCCGGTTTATTTGCCCATGATCCGTAAACCGTGAGCCGTAATCCGAAGTCCGATTACGGCTCACGGATTACGGATTACGGATTACGAGATATAATCCCCCCATGAAACCAAACTACCCACCTCGTCTCCCCATTGCCCACTTGCCCACGCCGCTGGAAAAGCTGGATCGGCTCACCCGGCATTTGGGTGGGCCGGATATTTACATGAAGCGAGATGACCAGACCGGGCTGGCGGGCGGCGGCAACAAAACGCGCAAACTGGAATTCCTGGTGGCGGATGCCCTGAAACATGGCTGCGACCATCTGATTACCACCGGCGCGGCACAAAGCAACCATTGTCGCCAGACGGCGGCGGCGGCGGCTAAATACGGTTTGGGGTGCAGTCTGGTATTGCGTGGGCAGCCACCCGCGGCGTCAACTACGGCCGTAACCGGCAACCTGCTGCTCAATCATCTCCTGGGGGCGCACCTCTATTGGACGGGCGACCGCGAGCGCAGCCAGGTGATTCCCGAAGTGGTGGCCGAAGTGGAAACGATGGGGCGCAAGCCCTACGTTATCCCGTTAGGCGGTTCTAACGTCTGGGGGGCGACGGGATATGTGCTGGCGATGCAAGAACTGGCCGAACAGTTGCACCAGGCGAATATGAACATTGATTTTATCATCATGGGCAGCAGCAGCGGCGGCACCCAGGCGGGCATGGTATTGGGGGCGAAGGTGGTGGGTTTTCACGGCCGTGTCATTGGCATCAGCATTGACCATCCCGCCGAAGAGCTGCAAATGCACGTGGCCGCCCTGGCCACCGCGACGGCGACACATTTGGGGTTGGGGACAACGGCCGTAGCCGACCTGGTAGACGTAAACGATGATTACCTGGGCGGGGGCTACGCCGTTGTGGGCGAAGCCGAGCGCGAAGCCATCCGCATGGTGGCCCAGCTTGAGGGCATTTTGCTCGACCCCGTCTACACGGGCCGGGCCATGGCCGGGCTGATTGACCTGATTCGCTGGGGGGCGTTCACGCGCGGGCAGTCCGTCCTCTTCTGGCACACGGGCGGCGCCCCCGCCCTGCCCGCCTTCGCCGACAAACTGCTGTGATGCAGGTTTTTCCAGATTAGAGTCCATCATGTGACAGTTTGGGGATAATTTACCCTTTTGGAAAGGGAAGGGGGTGGGGTATACTTACGGCCGTCAGAATTCAGTGAGCAGTAAAAAGTGAACTGGTAGTAGTGGGCAGTAACTGGCAAGCAACACGCTGGTCACTGCTGGGGAGAGACGCATGGACGTGGAAGCCATTACGTTGGCGTTGCTGAAGCAAACATTGGAGGCGTGGGAGAAGGATGAGCCTATACCGGCCATCTGGCAATCATTTGTTGCCTGGCCACAGCTACGAGGGCTGTCAGCAGCGGCGCTAAAAATTCAGCTGTTTGATTTGTGGCAAAACGTGGTGTGGCAGGAGCTAAACCGGCAATGGCGAGCAGAAGGGCTGTCACCCGCCAGCCCACCTACGGCAAAGGCGGAAGCAAAAGCGGCGCTGGCGCAGGCTTTCAGCCAGGACAATGAAGAGTTGGAAGCGTGGAGCGCCCTCTATTTTCGTCACTTTAGCCCCGTTTGTCTGAAAGTGCATGAGATTGTCACGGCCGTGCCCCACTCAGACCGCAATTTTGCCCGTCGTTATCGCCTGGGTTTGCAAAAACTGCGCGAACATTTGCAGCGGCAGGAGATGGCGGCGCGCCAGCAGGCGGCCACTGCCCACCTTTGTCGCCATCTGCCGCCACCGGATTATGCCCGGCTTTTTGGTGTGGAGTCGTTGCTGAGTCGGCTGCTGGTCTGGGCGGCGGCGCCGGATGGCCTGCCCTTTTTCAGTCTGGAAGGGATGGGTGGTATCGGCAAAACCAGCATTGCCCGCGCCGCCGCGCACCAGATGGCCGCCCTGGGGCAATGGGCGGATGTGCTGTGGGTGAGCGCCCGGCAATATGACCTGGATGTGGAACACGGCCGTTTGCAACCCACCACCCGCGCTGCCCAAACCTTTGCCGATATTGCCCTGCATCTCAGTGAACAATTGGGGCAGCTACACCTGGCCGGGCTGCCGGCAGAGGTGAAGCTAGAGCGGCTGCAACCCATTTTGAAGGCGAATCCCCATCTGGTCATCATTGACAATCTGGAGACGCTGGCGGATGTAGACATGCTCATTCCCCGGTTGGAACCGCTGGCCGATCCCACCCGTTTCTTGCTGACCAGCCGCCACACCATGAGCCGCTACCCGTACATTCACGCCCTGCCCGTGCCTGACCTGAGCCTGGCCGATAGCCAACGGCTGATTGAAAGTGAACTGGCGCGGCGGCATAAACCATCGTCGCTGACTCTGGCGCAGATGGCGATGATTTATCAGACGGTGGGTGGGCTGCCACTGGCTTTGAAGTTGATCGCGGCGCAACTGGCGCGACGGCCGTTTGAGCAGGCGCTTTCCTGGTTGCAGCAGGCCGATCTCACTGATCCCTATACCTTCATCTATCGCCATGCCTGGCATTCCCTCTCCCCGCCCGCGCAACGGTTGTTGGTAGACATCATGGAAATTGGGCCGGATGGGGAAAATTGGGAGGGGTTGGAATTATTGTCGGGGTTGGAGGGAGTGGCATTGGGCACGGCCGTTGATGAACTGATTGATGTGTCGTTGTTAGAAACCAGCCACCAACAGGATGCGCTCCTCTACCGCCTGCACCGCCTCACCGTCACCTTTTTACGCGCAGACGTTTTGGGTGGGTGGAACTTGAGATGATGCGGGAATTCATCGCTATGACCTTATTTGTTATAATTGAGTAAAGACTGCAATATGGAGAGGTGATGTATGCAACTTGAAACTTACTTTGATTTCCTCGCTCCTGATGACATCCGATTAAAGGGTTCGCGAATTGGTATTGAGTCTATTCTTTATGAGTATCTCTATCGTGAACAGAACGCAGAAGCAATTGCCGCCCGTTATCCAACCCTACCGCTGGAGGTCATTTATGCGACAATCCTATATTATTTGCATAACCGACTACAAATGGAAGAGTATTTGTCCAATTGGCTGACATTTGGGCAAGAAGCCAGAGAAGCCCAGAAGCGTAATCCACCATCCGTAGTTTTGCGCCTGCAAGAATTAAAGGCTGAACGTCAAACGGCCGTGCCCGCATGAGTGACATTCGTTTTTTACTGGATGAAAATCTATCGCCACGATATCGCACAGCATTGTTACGACGCGAACCGCAACTGATTGTCTGGTATGTGGGATTGCCTGGTGCGCCAGCGAAAGGCACGCCAGACCCGATGTTATTGTAATGGTGTGAAGCTAATGATTTTGTGTTGGTGACAAACAATCGTAAATCCATGCCGGTACATTTAGCCGAGCATTTGGCAAACGGCCGTCACCTGCCCGGTATTTTGGTTTTTAGCCCACACATGACCGTCGGAGAAGTTGTTGAAGAGTTGTTGTTCATTGCCAACGTGGCCTTTGTTGACGAGTTTCAAGACCAAATCATTTATTTGCCCATTTCCTAGTTGCCCATTACCTGGAGCCGTGGGGTGGAGCGTTTCGTGACCGTTAGTCAATTTCAATCGCTCCTACAGACCACCAACGAGTGGCAGCTTTATCGGCAGCGGCGGCTGCCAGAGCAACTGCGGCGGTTGGTTCAATTTGCCCACGAATGTCAGCCTGAACCGGAACGCGCCCGGCCCCATTTCCAAACCATCCTCAAGCATTTACGAGCGGCCCAGGATGTGCCGACTTGTCGCCCGCTGCTGGCAGAACTGGTGCTGGCGCTGCATCCCTGGCCTAAACGGTGGGGTTATTGGGATGAATGGCTGGCAGCCTGCCAGACGGCGGCCGATAGTTTGGGTCAGTTGGGTCAGGCGCAGGCGCAGGGGTGGTTGCTGGCGGATGTGGTGGAGATGCTGTTTGAACTGAGTCGGTATGAAGAGGCGACGGCCGTATGGCAGCAGTTTATTGCGGCCGCCCATGACCGGCCAGAGATGGCCCGCCCGTTGTGCCGTGCCGGGCACACGGCCGTACACAAACTTATCTCCCTCGGCCGGGGAACAGAAGGGGAAGCCATTTATGAACGGCAAATTGAATGGCTGGCCCGCTGGCAGCCGCAGCTACCCGCCGACGATTATCTCTATGCCCAGACCTTGATCATCCTGCAAGAAACCTTTGTCATGCGCCGTCGGGGGATTCAAGATCAGGCATTGCCGCTGCTCGAAGCGTTACGGCCGTGCCTGGAAGCGTGGGCCGATGCGCCGCTGGATTTGTGGCGCGATTTCCATTTTCACTACAGCGGCGTGTTGTACAGCATGGCCATCTACCCGGAGTCGGTCGCCATCATGGAGCAGGCCATTGCCTGCGCGGCACACATGGGCGATGAATATGGCGAAGCGACGCTGTATGTGGACAAGGCCTATCCGTTGTGGGCGACGGGGGAGTTTGATCAGGCGGAAACGGCCGTGCGCCGCAGTATTCATCTCTGTGAAAAATTGCGGGCGAACTGGCGGTTGATACGCAGCATCAACGTCTATCTGGACGTGCTGATTGTGCGGCGGGCATTGGACGAGACGATGCTCTGGCTGGCGCGGCAACTGGAATTAACGCAGCAGCTACAGGATGAGGCGATGCAGTCGGACGCTTACCTGCTGCGGGCATTGGTGTACATGCAGCGCGGCCAATATGACCTGGCGCTGGCCGATTTGCAGACCTGTGCTGCCAGCTACCGGCGGCGCGGCTCACACCGTTGGTTGGTGTGGGCGGAGGTGAATCTGAGCTGGTGTCATAGCTGGTTGGGAGATCAGGTGACGGCCGTAGCCCTGGCCCACCACGCGCTGCATCTCAGCCGGGACGTGAAGGCGGAAAATATGGAACTGCTGGCACTGCGCTGCCTGGCCCGTTTCCAGACCGGCGCGGAAAAACAGGCCACATTGGCACAGGCCGTCCGCCTGGCGCAAAAGATCAACTCCCTTTTTAACGAAGCGGCCTGTTTGTTTGATCTGGTGACGGTGGTGGGGGACACGGCCGTGCGGGAAAATTACTGGCAGCAGGCGGTGGCGCTGCTGGAACGGTGTGGGGTGACGGGGTGGGTGGACGGCCGTACACCCCAGACCCCGCCCTGTTTACCGTTGATCGGGTAGAGGACAGACATCCGATTTCTCCAAGAAATCGGATGTCTGACGCGAACGAGTAAAAATGTCACTTACGTAGCAGGTGTGGCATCTTTTTATGGTAGCCAGGCTACCACTTTGATGTGAGCGTTTGTTCCCTCTAATTGCGGTAATAGCGGCCATGACGTTTGACTTTCCAGATCTATCAAAACTGGTAAAACGGTTGTTGTGGTCTCTTCAAATGTTGGATTGTGAGCGGCTAACAGGGTACGGCCGTCTGGGGAAAAGAGATGGGCATTGTAATCCGGGCTAAGAGGGGTTACTGTACCCGTTGCCAGATTGTATAACGCCCGATTCCGTTCTGGATCAAGTAAAATCAACAACTGTCCATCATGGGAAAAGTTCCCAAAATTGGGATAACCCTCTGGCAGAGGGCTATATGTTTCTTCCGCGAATGACCAGATATACATCGGGCCGCCTGGGCACCGTCGGCTGCCATTTTCATTGGGTTCGCTATAGGTCAGGATAACCATTTTAGTCCCATCAGGAGTAAAGGTATGGCTGCAAAAATTGGGAAGAATTGAAGATTCGGGAATGCTTGCTGGTGGAGTTGCCAGGGTACTCAAAGCATCTGGTGGCAGGAACATGCTGTTATTCCAGTTCCAGGCGGCTTCATCATTTAGCAGTTGTTCAGGAACCAGTTCTTGGGGAAGTCCATCGTGGTCTACCCGCACCTCCACCAGCCCGTTAGGAAACATGCGGCCAATGTTATATGTGGTGCGCATCGGATATGTTTGACCATTAAACTCTAATTCCCAATAAGGATGATGATAGTAGTTGGAGGCCAAACGATCCCAGACAAGACCGTTGATGGGATCATCAATGGCTGCCCAATAAAAGCCGGTGGTTGTTATATTTCCACCTGAACGGCTGCCGGTCTCATAGTAAATTCTCTCTAAATCGCTACTAACAGGATAAATGAGCACGATGTTGTGTTCTGGCGGGGATATTCGTTTGGTCTCATCCCCTGTTGGCGAGGAGATAAAGGCACCAATAGAGCCTCCCCCTACATGGGAGAGGTAAATAAAACGGCCGTCGGCCAACCAGAAATGCCTGGTCACAATGCCAACGGTTCTCCATGAACCGTCTGCACTTACAACAGTCAGTTGTTGTTCCCCAAACCGGGCATCGTACGGCCAACTGACATAGGATGTGACCAGCAGGTGACGGCCGTCTGGTGAAGGGATGGCACCGCTGACAAAACGATTAAAACCATCCGTAATAGGTCTTAAATTTGTGCCGTCACTATTGACCGCGAACAGATCAATAGTTGCGGCATCTGCTTCCGGGTCGTACAGGTTGCGGGGCATTTGCAAGATGATTTGGCCGCCGCCGCCCACGGCCGTAGGCGTAGGCGTTGCGGTTGGGGTTTCGGTAGCGGTGGGGGTGGAAGTGGGCGTCGGTGTATGGCTTGGTGTCGCCGTGTGTGTAGGCGTGGGTGTGAAAGTGGGTGTGGCGGAAGGGGTGGCGGTGGGTACGGCCGTGTGGGTTGGTGTGGTTTGGGCAGCAACGGCCGTAGCTACTGCGGGCGTAGTGGGCACTTCGGAACAGGCTACCACCAGGAGTAAACAGACGGCTAACAAAGCAGAAGAGATCAATTTGTTCATAGACCCTCAATCAAGATAGCGTACAACCAGGCCGGTTTACAAAAAACCGACCTGGTATGCAGACAATTCAGGAAAAGGTTACGGCCGTATCACCACCGGCAAATACACCTTCATCCCGCTACTGCCAAATAGGGCGAAACGGCTTAAGTGGCAAACGGGTGTTAAGAGCGTGTTATTGGTAACGTTTGCCACAGGCATACCGCAGGCAGCGTTGTCCCACTCAGCCCCATCTTCAAATAGCAGCACCAGGGAAGCTTCATCCAGGCCACTCACCTCCTCATCGGCATAGGTGATAGTGATGGATATGGGCCGGTTAAAGACGAAACCGGGCTGCCATGCGTCGTTAACATACGCTTCCAGATCAAAGGCATGCCCGGCGAATAGCCGTCCCGATGGCGGCGTTACGGTCATCACTGGTGTAAAAAGCAGCACTGTTGTCTCGGCCACTGCTCCGGCCGGAACCACGATGGTTGTTGGGTTGCCCTGTGTATCTGTATAGACGAGTGAGCTTTCCATTGTTGGTTCTAGCACGACCCCAATGCGTTCGGGTGCCTCTACTGCTCCCATATCGCAGATAGCTTCCCCATCTCGGTTTCCGTCTATGGGGCGAACCGTGCCAATCTGGTCTGTAAGTCGGCAATTGGCCCAGTAATTGGGATCGTTCGTGGGAGGGGCGGGGAAACCAGTATCAATGGCCGGGCTGTTCAGGCTTAAAGGGTGATAGGGGAGCGAACCGGTCAGCGGGCCTAAATGTGGGTCAAGCGGGTTGGCAATGGTGCCCATCAGATTATATATCCCTGCAAAGTTACAGCCGTCCGTTTTCCCTATCAGATTGTTTTGTCCATGAGCCCCACCTGTAGCAGCCAGGCAATCCGGTGCTTCATTGCCACTATCATTATTATTGGCAATGATGCTGTTAGAGAAGTAAAAACTTCCATTATTGACGGAAGCGAAGCCGCCACCATCACCGCTGCCGTTGTTGTCGCTATCGGCCGTGTTGTAGGCAATAGTGACATTCCGGAAGTTCGGATTGGTAGACATTGAATAGCCGTAAATTGCACCACCGGATAGGGCAGCCTGGTTGCTACTGAAGGTACTGTTGGCAATATGGGCGGTCGCGAAGCCGGTCATGCCATCGGCGCTGATATGAAGGGCACCGCCATTGCCGCCAGTTGTGTTCTGGATGAAAGCGGTGTTTGCGAGCGCTGTAAACGTACCAATACCAGACCTTATTGCGCCACCCCCTGAAGCGGCCGTGTTTTCCGTAAACGTTGTGCCTGTAATGTGAGCGGTTACGCCTGTTGTGGTAACAGTCGGGCCAGGGCCATACAAATGAATGGCACCACCGTAAGCATCGGAATGATTCCGACCAAAGTAACTATTAGCAACGGTCACGGTGTTCGTCAGAGCGTAAATATAAAATGCGCCCCACTGAGAAGCATTATCTACGAATGTGCTGTCTGTTACGGTGGTGAAAACATTGTCCCCATAGTTCAAAAATGCTCCACCGGCCGTATTCGCTGTATTACTGAGAAACTCTGTATTGACAAGAGTGATGGAACTATTGTCGCTAGAGTTGTAAAACGCTCCGCCGCTTGTATTCGCTGTATTACCCCAAAGCTCTGTATCAGAGATGGTTGTGAAACTGTTATTAGAGTAGTTAGCTATGGCTCCGCCATTGTAGATAGAACTTGCATTTTCTATAAGGCGGCTGCCGGTGATGGTTAAGGTGGCGTTTGGGCCGTTAATGTAGATGCCCCCACCACCTGTGGCCGAGTTGTTGCTAACCTGGGTGTTACTAATGTTGAGGACTGCGCCACTGACCGCGCTGCTAATCCCACCCCCGCCGCCAGGATTCCCCTGGCTGATATTGTCTATTATTTGACTGTCAAAGATATTGAGGGTGCCGACCACCGAGAAAATACCGCCACCACGAGCAATGGAGTTGTTGTTGCGGATGTAGCAGTTGCTGATGGTCAATTGTGGGCCGTTGGTGGCGCGAATACCGCCACCGCCATCAAGCATCCCATCCATGTAAGGTGCATTTCCATTTTGAATCGTCATTCCCGTCAGTGTAACAGGCTGGGTGGCGCGAGCATGGAAAACATGGTCAAGCGCACCGCCATCTATGATGGTAGTTGACGGGTCTGCGCCGTTGATGATCAGGCCATCAGTAATGTCCAAATCGCCCGTGACTGCCTGGTCTTCGGCCGTACCCGCAATAGTGAGAATGTAAGTACCAGCCGGAACGGTAATGGTGTCCACCCCAGCCAGGGCGTTTGTCTCTTGAATGGCCGCCCGCAAAGTGCAAACACCACCGCTGGTGGCGCAAATGCCATCACCAGGGTTGGCATCTACGGCATCGGCCGTGCTGCTGACAGTGAAGGTAGCCATTTGTGGCGCTGCCTGTAGGGTATATGCCTGCCGTGAAGCAAAAATAACGAGTCCCAGGCTAACAGTAAAAAAAATGTACCAGAGTGCTAAACGTTTCATGTTGTATTTCTCCTGAAAAGGTAAACATCCGATTTCTTCAAGAAATTGGATGTCTTGATGCTCTAAACTTTATGGTGAGGCAAAGACCTGTGTCCAGTAATGATGGTAATTAACCGAACCGATGTCATTTGCCAGGTAGTAATAACCAACGCCGATATGCTGGAAGGCGCAATTGAGGATATTTGCCCGGTGACCATCGCTATCCATCCAGCTGTTCATCACTGCCTGTGGACTTGACTGACCGGCAGCAATGTTTTCACCAGCGGTCGAGAAAGTGCCGTAGCCGGATGCCGTGATGCGCTGCCAGGGTGTAGAGCCATTTGAGCCTGTATGGGAGAAAAAGTCATTCGTCGCCATATCCTGGCTATGGCCGAGGGCGGCCTGGTTTAATTGGGTGTGCATGGTGACGGGGTTGCAGCCAACGGCCGTGCGTTCCGAATTCACCAACGCTACCACCTGCTGGGCAAACTGGTTGGGGTTAGGCGTAGCGGTAGGGGCTGGCGGCGCGGTTGCCGTAGGGGGCGGCGTGGCAGTTGGTGTTGGTGGAGAAGCAGCAGGCTTTACCACAAAAGGTAGATAGGTCATAGGCGAACCGGCAAGGATAAAGCATTGAGAGGGGCTCCAGTCGCCATTGATATTGCCGTTGATCAGCCTTACCCGATAACAATATTCGCCGGGCAACAGGCGCGATAGTTCATACCTGGCATTCGGCCCGGTGTAAATTGTCTGCCAATTGCTACCGTTATGTTGTTCCTGCAATTCAAAAGCGGTGCGTCCATAGCGGTAGTCACCCCAAATGATGGAAAACGTCTGCCCGGCGGCCGGTGGCGGAATGGGGATGATGCTTGTTGTGGGCGGCACATGCGCCAGAATGGAGAAATTCTCCCCATCCGTTGTGTATACGTAACCATTACGGGTATAAGCCTGGTGCAGCACACTGGCGTCTGGCTGCATGGCATAAGAAGCGACCAGCACGGGGTTTTCCCGGTTGACAATGGAGTAGGCCAGCAGATCGTCATATTTCTGGCTGACATAGAGAACGTTGTTCTCGATATGTAAATCAACCACAAAACCAACCTGATCGTTGCCAATTTCGCCTCTGATGAGAGGATTGGTGGGATTGGAAACGTCAATTACATGAATGGCTTGTAAGTCGCCCACGTAGACATAGTCGTCCATAATGGCAATGCCATACGGCAACCCGTTGAGAGTCAGTTGGCTTAGTTGTAATGGAGGGGATTGGCTGATGTCGTAAATAGTGAATCGCCCCTCCATGCCATCGGCGGCGACATACATATAGTTACCTTGCACGACTAAATCCGCAATTTGGTAATCAATGCCAGCCCAGATGGTGCGCCCCAGGTCTAGTGGGTCGCTGATATTGACCGCTTCCAGGCGGCGACTACCATCAAAGTCACTGGAGTGTGTATACAGGTTGTTGGTGTATCGGGTGAAGGGGGAGGCGGCGTTGTTGTCTAAAAAGAGATAGTTGGCGAGCTGCGGCTGGGCAGGTTGGGAAATGTCCAGGACGTAGATGTTGCCACCGCCGCGCACAAAGAGGTAGTTGCCTGAGGCTTTCACCTGCCAGACGGCCGTGCCATAAGTGTCACATATCCAAACGTTTTCACATTGCCATTGGCCGACAACATAGGGATAAGCAGGGTCAGCAATGTTGACCACTTTTAAGAAGCCTTCATTGCCACTGGCAATGTAAGCATAATCTCCATGGATAGCGAAGCCGTGAGCCTTTTCCAGAGTTGTCAACCGGCTGAGTTCAATCAGTTGGGAGGTATTGACGGCCGTTTCCGACCAGAAAGCGTAACTCGATGCGGTTGAGGGCTGGGTTGTCTGAAGGGATTGGCTTTCCCTGGTAATAGATAACAGAATAAACACGGCCGTGACCAGCCCTATTAACAACGTTAGTTTGAATTTTTGTGGGTTCATAAATACTCCTGAAGACATGGCACAAACATTCGATTCCTTGGAGAAATCGGATGTTTGGTAGTAGTGAAAGGGTTACGACCGTACCACCTCTGGCAAATAAATAGCTTAAAGTAAATCGTACCACATTGACCAACGTCTGCTGATAGGTATTTGTGCCTAGCCGTAAATGCGCGTAACCATCCTATCCCCAACATTTAGTCTCATCCTTTGTAGTCTGCGCACATCTAGGGCGCTGCCACAGTCAAACCATCTGTCTCTGGAAGCATAAAAACCTCAATCAGACTGAAATGACACGGTTCAGACATCCCGATCCGTTACGTCTAAAAAAGCGACAGGAACAACCGTCCTCCCCATACACACCCTGTCCTGCCCACCCGGCTGGCAGCAGTGTAAGAAACAGCACGGCCGTACACCACCCCTTTCCCGCCAAAAATCCGCCAAAAATCGGACAGATTTCCCAGCCCTGTTATAATCGGGGTGGATGAGGAGAACGATTATCAACCAACCAGCCCCTACCCCCCAATCATTGCCTCACGGCCGTGCCTATCTCTACTTCACCGTTTTTATCGCCGGCATGAGTACGTTGGCGATAGAGTTCACCACCAGCCGCATGTTGCAGACGGTGTATGGCACCTCCAACATCGTCTGGGCCAACGTGATTGGGCTGGTTCTGCTCTTCCTGACGGCCGGTTATTTCATTGGCGGGCGGCTGGCCGACAAACGGCCGTACCCCCATCTCTTTTACACCCTGGTCACCATCACCGGTTTTGCCGGCGTCTTTTTCTTGCTGCTCACCAGCGTCCTGTTGCGCTCGGCGGCGGCGGCGCTGGCGGCGGTGAATGTCGGCGCGATAGCCGGTTCGCTGGTGGGCGTCATCCTGGCGCTGGCCGTGCCTGTGACCTTGCTGGGCTGCATGTCCCCCTTTGCCATTCGGCTGGCGGTGCAGGATGTGGGCGAGGCGGGACGGGTGAGCGGCCGTATCTATGCCATCTCCACCTGGGGCAGCATCGTGGGCACCTATTTACCGGTGTTGTTTGTCATCCCCCTGGCCGGGTCACGGCTGACGGCGCTGATTTTTGGCACGATTTTGCTGCTGGTGGGGTTGGGGGGCTTGTGGCAGACGCGGCGGCGCACGGCCGTGTGGGGAGTGGCGCTCTTACTGCTCTTGCTGCCCGTCGCCTATTTGGGGACACGCGGCACCGTCAAAGCATACGAAGGGCAGATTTTTGAGACCGAATCGGCCTATAACTACATCCAGGTAGTGCGCCACGACGACTGCAATTACCTGCTGCTGAATGAAGGGCAGGCGTACCATTCCTTTTATTGTGACGGCGGCTACGTGCCGCGCGTGTCGGTGTGGAGCATTATGCTGGCGGCCCCCTTTTATAACGAAGGGCCGGTGCGGGTGGACAACATGGCGGTGATTGGGCTGGCGGCGGGCACCATTCCCAAGCAGTACGGCCGTGTCTTTGGCCCCATCCCCATTGACAGCATCGAACTCGACCCGACCATCATTCAGGTGGGCGTAGATTATTTTGATCTGACCGAGCCGCACATCAACCTGATCGCTGGCGACGGCCGTTACGAACTCAACCGCCTGACCGCGCAATACGATGTCATCACCATTGACGCCTACAAAGTGCCCTACATCCCCTGGCACCTGACCACCCGCGAATTTTTCCAGGAGGTGCAGGCGCATCTGACGGAAGATGGCGTGGTGGCCGTGAATGTGGGACGTGCGCCCCAAGATCGCACCCTGGTTGATGCCATGGCGGCCACGATGCTGACCGTTTTTCCGACTCTTCACGCCATTGACGTGCCCGGCACGCTGAATACCATCCTGATCGCCACCATGCAGCCAACCACACCGGAAAATGTGGCCGCCAACCTGGCCCAACTCAGCCCCAACGTTGACCCGTTGCTCAGAGAGGCATTGGATACGGCCGTCGCCCACACCGTGCCCGTCACCCCCTCCGACGTCATCTTCACCGACGAACGCGCCCCCGTGGAGATCATTATTGACACGCTTGTTTTGCGTTATTTACTACAAACCGGTCCGGCGGGTTTGCCCGGACTGGAACCGTAATCCGTGAGCCGTAACCCGTAATCCGATGACCGACGGATTACGGAACACGGATAACGGATTACGAATTACGGAGAAAAATGGAATTAACCACCTGGCATAAACTCCTGCGCACGGCCGTCATCATCGCTACGCCCTTTTTCCTGGGGCTGGGCATGATGCTACTGGTGATTGAATGGAACTGGCCCAGCTACCCGGCATGGGAGTACGGCCGTATCCCCCCCGACAATTACGGCCTCACCCCTGCACAGCGGCTCGACCTGGCCCAACAAACGCTGGCCTATTTGCGCCAGCCAGGCCGGGCTGATGATGTGATCTACCTGCTGGAAGAACTACAATTGCCAGATGGTCAGCCGCTTTACAATGAGCGCGAAATCGGCCATATGCTGGATGTGAAAAACGTGGCCGACAATATCCGCGCCGTCTGGCTGGTGGCGGGGATCATTGTGGTTGTCGGGTCACTGGTGTTGGTGTTAAAGCCGGAAACGGCCGTGTACGGCTGGCGCACCATCATGTGGGGCGGCGTTTTTACGGTGGTGATGCTGGCGGCCATTGCCCTCTTTATTTTGCTGGCCTGGGACGTATTCTTTGTGCAATTCCACGAACTGCTTTTCCCACCCGGCACCTGGACGTTTGCCTACACCGACGGCCTCATCCGCCTCTTCCCGGAGCAATTCTGGTTTGACGTAGGCGTGATCATGAGCGGCGGCGCGTTGTTGTTGGGGGTGCTTACGGCCGTACTCGGCTACCTCATGCAGAAATGGTAGGATGAAAATCAAAGATGACGCAGATTTCACAGATGAAGAAAATCTGCGTCATCTGCGTAATCTCTGATTATTTTCACGACAGGTTCCCATGAAGTCAATTGTGATTACAGGCGTCTCTACTGGGATTGGCTATGAGGCAGCTAAAATGCTGGCGGGGCGGGGCTGGCGGGTGTATGGCAGTGTGCGTAAACCGGCGGACGCTGACCGGATTCAGGCGGAGTTAGGGGATGGTTTTACGCCGTTATTGTTTGATGTCACGGATGAAGGGGCGATGGCAACGGCCGTTGCCCAACTCCCCGCCCCACTCACCGCCCTCATCAACAATGCCGGTATCGCCGAACCCGCCCCCCTCATGCACCTGCCTCTGGACGAATTCCGCCACCATCTGGAAATCAACGTCACCGGTGTGTTGGCTGTGACCCAGGCTTGCCTGCCGCTGTTGGGCGCACAGGCCAACTGGCCCCATCCACCGGGGCGCATCATCAACATCAGTTCAGTCAGTGGGCGCATCGTCTATCCGTTTATGGGGGCGTATGCCGCCTCCAAACATGCGCTGGAAGCGATGTCGGACGCGCTGCGGCGGGAACTGCTGCTGTACGGTATTGATGTGATCCTGATTGAGCCGGGCACGGTGCGCACACCCATCATCGGCAAGTTTGCCGGGCAGGTGGAGCGGTATATGGGAACGGATTACGGCCGTGTCCTGCAACCGCTCGCCGCCCAGGTGGAAAAACGGGAACAATCCGCGCTGCCGGTGGAACGGGTCACGGCCGTCATCCTGCAAGCATTAGAAAGCGAACACCCCAAAACCCGCTACCCCATCCCCCGCAAACGACTCACCGGCTGGCTGCTCCCCCGCCTGCTGCCCGACCGCTGGTTTGACCGCCTGGTGGCACGGCAGTTGAAGATTGATAAGAAGTAAGCAGTTAGCAGTAGGCAGTAAGCAGTCACTCACCGCTCACCGCTCACCGCTCACCGCTCACTTTTCCCCGAGCGGCGCAAATCCTCATTCGTCAGCACATTACGGTCTACAACTTCGCCGCCATTTTGATGTCTTCCAATCTGGTGGGGCACGATTGTTACCACCACCCGTTCCAGACCGTTGAGCGCCAGATTAAAGATAAACACACTGTTTTGGTGCAGCGCTTGCTTCCATACGCTGTCCATCGCCAGATGCCCCACCACCACATGCACATAACTGTCCGGGTTCTGCCGCAGCAGAGTTTCCACGTAATTGCGAATAGGCATGTTAAGCTGCCGGTACGGTGAGGGCACAACCACCAGTTCGCCTTCGCCAATCACCTGATCCCACAATGCCTGCACCTGGCTGGCTTTCTGCGGATTCACGCCAATGTGGACGGCGTGCCAGGGGTGCTGCAATGATTTGGCAAAGTTGACCAGTTCAATCGTGCCCGTATGCACCCCATCCACCAATACCACCGTTTGCACCGGGTGTACGGCAATATCATACGTCTTGTCCCGCAGGCTGAGCGCATGGGCCACATCTTTGTAATGATGATGGACGCGGAAGAACAGGAAAACCAGGGTAGGGATCAACAAGATGACAAACCAGGCGCCGGAAGTGAACTTGGTGATGGCAAAAATCATCATCACAATACCCGTACAAACTGCGCCAAATGCACTGACTACCATTTTTAGCCGCCAGCGGGGATCATACGTCATCACTGTTTCCAATCCCTGTACACTCTCGCCGGACTTCAAACGGCCGATCTTTCGCAAACGCACCACCATACCCGTCTGCGAAACGGTAAAGCTCAAAAAGACGCCAATGGCATACAGCGGAATCAAGGCGCTGGTGGAAGCGTTCATCACAATCACCAGCAGCGAGGCCAGCGTTGCCAGGGTGATGATGCCCCAGGAGAATACCAGGCGGCCGCCGCGGAAGGTAAGCTGGCGCGGCAAAAAGCCATCACCGGCATGGAGCGCAGCCAGGCGGGGGAAATCGGCGTAACTGGTGTTGGCGGCCATCAGCAAGATGAGAGCGGTGCCGGCGACCACTGCCAGGTAAAAAACGCTGTTATCGCCAAACACCGTGCGCCCCAGTTGGGAAATGATGGTTTCTGTGTGGCTGGGCATGGCCTGAATCTGGTGTGACAAAAAGGTGATGCCTAAGAAGATGGTGATCAGGATGCCGCTCATCCAGGAAAGGGTAACGGCCGCATTGTGGCTGCGTGGCTCTTTGAAAGCGGTGATGCCGTTGGAGATGGCTTCGATGCCGGTGAGCGCGGCCGAACCGCTGGAAAACGCCCGTAATATCAGAAAGATCGTCAATGGCTGGACAATCAACGTCTCCACTGAATGGACATCAGTGACAATGCCTAATGTACCGGTGAAGTGTTGGTACATGCCCACACCGAGCGTAACGAACATAGTGCCCAGGAAGAAGTAGGTGGGGATGGCAAATACCGTACCGCTCTCCTTCACGCCGCGTAAATTGACAAGAGTCATAATAAAAATGACGAGCAGGGCGACTTCCACGCGGTAGGGATTCAAAACAGGGAAGGCGGAGGCAATCTGGGCTACGCCGGCAGAGATGCTGACGGCGACGGTTAGAATGTAGTCGGTGAGCAGGGCGGCGCCGGCGATTTGGGCGGCCACTTCGCCCAGGTTGTCGCGGGCGACGATGTAGGCGCCGCCGCCATTGGGGTAGGCGTAGATGGTTTGCCGGTAGGAAATGGTGACGATGACCAGCAGGATGGCAATGGCGATGGCAATGGGAATGGATAGGGCAAAAGCAGCCGTACCCGCCAGCGCCAGGATGAACAGGATTTCCTCGGTAGCGTAAGCGGTGGAGGAGAGGGCGTCTGAGGCAAAGACGGCCAGGCCGATGGGCCGGTTGACGGTCTGGTGTTCCAGATCGCGGGTAGCCAGTGGTTTGCCCAGCAGCAGATGGGAAAGCGAAAAACGGGAATTGCTCCTGGCAGGTGTTATTTCTTCAAGATTACTGTTTTGCGTTGTCACGTCAATTCTCCAATGCACAAAATATGTAAAACCATGTGAGCCATCTTAGTGGTCAAATGAGGCGGTTATATCGTCCGGCAGGGTAATGGCCGGTGCATAGGTCAGGGAAGGGGCCAGGTCATCCAGGGTGAGCAGGTGTTGGCGCTGCCGCCCCAGTTGGCGGCGCAGCCACCGGCGGCGGTACTCTGACCAGTAGGGGATGGGGGAAGGGGGGATGTGGATGATCACGGCCGTGACCCCTAACTGCTCCGCCGCATCCACCACCGCGGGCCAATAGTTGGCATACTGGCAGCGGCGAATTTCTAAAGGGATGCCGTAATCTTCAGCCGTCATGACCATTAGCTCCAGGAGTCGGGCATCTACGGCCGTAAAACTCAACGACCCCCCCGCTGTACCCAGCAGCAAAGGATGGCGCACCGGCAGCATCTTCAGCAGCAGCAGTTCCGCCTGCTCGCGGTGGGACATGGCGCAGGCCAAATGCAGCGCCGCCTGCGTCCACCGGGCATCAGCCATCACAATCATCAAGCGCGATGTGTTCATAACCAACTCCTGAGACCCAAAGGGTTTGCAAAACCGTTTGGGTCTTACCAGAAGTTAGCTTAAGCGATGGGGCGTAAAGATCGTGTCAGGGGGATTGGTGGCGGTGTAAAAATTGTGTAAAGGGGATTAGTTCAGGTCTATAAAGCGGTAGCCAATGCCCGGCTCGTTCAAAATGTAGCGGATATTGGCGGCGGGGTCTTCGTGTAGTTTTTTGCGAATCTGGTTGATGTAAATGCGCACGTAGTGGGTCATATCGGCATAGTCGCTGCCCCAAACCTGCGCCAGAATGGCGCGATGGGTCATGATCTTGCCGGGGTGGGTGGCCAGCAGGCGCAAGATGTCATATTCGATGGGGGTGAAATGGACTTCTTCACTGCCTACTTTGACGATGCGGTTGGCCAGGTCTATGAACAGATCACCAACGGTGATGGTAGCGGCAGGTGAAGAGGTTGGCTCCAGGGCCACCCGGCGCAAGATGGCCTGCACACGGGCGCGTAGTTCTTCCATGCTGAAAGGTTTGGTCAGGTAATCGTCAGCGCCGGCGTCTAGCGCCTGCACTTTGGTGTGTTCGTCGCCGCGCACAGAGAGCATGATGATGGGTGTCTGGCTCCATTCACGCAGGCGGCGGCACACTTCCAGGCCATCGGGCTGGCTGCCCAGGTTAATGTCCAGGATGACGAGATTGGGTTGGCGTTGGGCAACGGCCGTGAGCGCCTCTGTCCCGTTCGCCGCCGTGATCACCTGATAGCCGTACCCGGTTAGCCCCGTTTGCAGCAGTTTGCGAATTTGCTGTTCGTCATCCACGATCAAGATCAACATGGCTTTCACCTGTTATTTTTGGCCGGGGCAGGGCAATGACAAAGGTGGCCCCGCCGTCGGGTGTGTCTTCTACCCAGATACGGCCGTGATGTGCTTCCACAATCCCCTTGCTGATCGCCAGCCCCAATCCCACATGCCCATCCGCCCCATGATAAAACGGTTCCATAATCTGCGCCTTCTCTTCCGGGGGGATGGTGGGGCCATGATTGATGACAGTAAGCCACACTTCCTGCTCATCAAAACTGCCCCGAATCTCTACCTGGCGGTCGTCTGGTTCGTAGCGCAGTACATTGTTGGTGATATTGCCCAACGCCTGGAGCATCAGTCCATAATCACAGCGTACCAACGGCAGGTCGTCGGGAAAATCCAGATGAATGCGCGTGGCCTGATGGCGCTGGTAGGCCAGGGCGGCCACATCACCGGCAATTTCGGACACGGCCGTCCAATCCTCATGCAGCACCAACGCCCCCGCCTGCAAACGGGACATGTCCAACAAATTGCCCACCAGCCTGTCCAGATGATCCGCTTCTTGCATAATCACCTGCGTCATCTCCTCCTTCTCGGCTAGTGAAAGCTGGCTGCGTAAGGTTTGCAGGTTGCTGGCGGCCGTTTTGATGATGGTGATCGGCGTGCGCAGGTCATGGGAAACGGCTTGCAAGAGCGTGGTTTTTAACCGGTCAGCCTCTTCAATGGCCTGGGTGCGTTGCACATTTTCAGCCAGTTCTATGCGGTGCAGAGCCATCGCCGCCTGCACAGCACAGGCCATCAGAAAACGCCGCTGCGATTCTGTGGGTAACACGGTGAACGTCACCCGCAGCGAACCGTATACCTGTTCGCGCAGGCTGATAAGAAGATACATGGTTGTTTGCGCAGTATCCGGGGGGAATGTTTGCGACACGGGCAAGATGGCACAGTCCACGACAGGCAGATTGGTGGTTATGGCCTGGCGCAATTCCTGGTAAATCCCCTCACGGTCATGCAATTGGTTAAAAGCGCTGCTCAGTTCGTAGAGGATATTTTGTTCAGTAGCCCGGCGGCGGGCGTCTTCGGCCTGACGGCGGGCGTAAGCGGTTAACTGCCCGGCGATGATGGCCACAACCAGATAAATGAATAAATCAAGTAGTTCGCGGGGGTCCTGCACAGCCAGGGTGTAGTACGGCCGTATCAGGAAAAAGTTGAAGCAAAAGAAGCTAAAAAAAGCCGCGACTAGAGAGGGAAGGGTGCCTAACCAGACAGCAACAATAAAGGTAAGCAGCAGGTAGATGAGCGCAAAGTTCGCCAGCGTCAGCCGGTCACGGATAGTCCACAAGGGGATTGTGACCAAAATGACCAGCCCTATGGCGATAAAAACCCCTGTAACAGGGCGAAAGCCGGATATTTTTTGCCGCATCATCACCTGCTCACCCCCTCACCTGCTCACTCTCTCATCCCCACATACACCATCCATTCGGCAGCGTCATAAAGGGGCAAGTTGTCCCAGGCGGGGTGGGTGGTCACGGCCGTGAAACCTGCTACTTGTAACATCCCTATCATTTCCTCGGGCTGATACACCTGATCACACAACTCGATGACATCCATCTTCCCTGTCTCCAGGTGCAAAATGTGATACCGCTCTACCGAAACCTCTTCGTCAGCCAGCCAAAATCGCTCCCCCAGGTGCAAAAACGGGGCATCCCCCCACAGCCCGGTATCATCGGTAAACCACCAGTTGCTTTCCTTTTTGTCCACCCTCTCCGGGTTGAGCAGTTCCAGGCAGATGCGGCCGCCTGGCCGCAGCGCCCGCGCCGCCCGCGCCAATACATCCTGCGCATCCGATTTTGGCATCACCGCCAGTTGGCCGTAGAGGAGCAGGGCGGCGTCGAAACCGGCGCCGTCCTGCGCCATCTGGCGTACATCTTGCTGAATAAAGGTGCAGCGGTCGGCCACCCCTTGCGCCGCCGCCAACTCTTGCGCATAGGCAATAGCGGCCGGGCCAAAGTCAATGCCGGTGATATGGCAGCCGCGCCGGGCAAATTCCAGCGCATACAGGCCGGGGCCACAGGTGATGTCCAGCAGGCGGCTGCCCGCTTGCAGCCCCAAAGTAACCCATAGCCATTCAATCTGTTTGGCGCGTTCGGCCGTTTGCCGGGAAGCGGCCCCGTGAGATTCGTCCAGGTGTTCGCGCAGCATTCGGGCCGAGAAGGCGGGGTCGTCCCAGGGCAGGTTGCCGTCGTGCAGTTGCCAGGGGTACGGCCGTGCTGCCCGGTTATAAATGCGCCATAAAGCCTGACTGAGGGGATTCGTTATCTGTGACATACTCGCCGCCGATTATAACATCTGACAGGCACCGGCCGTACATCCCTTCACCCCCTCACCTGTTCATCCCATCACGAAGGACTACGGCCGGGCCCGCAGCAGCCGCATCCCGTTCAACGTCACCAACAGTGAAGCGCCCATATCTGCCGCTACCGCCATCCACATGGTGCTCTGGCCGGCCAGCACCAGCAACACGAAAAAAAGTTTGACGCCAATGGCAAAGGCCACATTCAAACGGATCGTGTTCATGGCCGCCCGGCTCAACATGTAGGCAAAAGGCAGCATTTTCAGACCATCGCTCATCAGGGTGATGTCCGCCGTTTCCATGGCCTGCGCCGTCGCTCCCGCCCCGCCAACAGCAATGCCCACATCGGCGGTGGCTAATGCAGGTGCATCGTTAATCCCATCGCCGACCATGGCCACCTTGCCAAATTTCTGCTGCAATTCACGCACGGCCGTGACCTTATCCCCCGGCAGCAACTCTGCCCGCACATCCGTCACCCCCACCGTTTGGGCAATGGCCTGCGCCACCGCCGCCTGATCGCCTGTCAGCATAATGGTGTGCTGGATGCCCGCTGCCTGCAACTGGCGAATGACCGCCGGACTGTTCGGGCGCACCGTATCCGTCACACTGATTGTGCCCTGGTAACGGCCGTCTACACTCACCAACAGTGGTGTAAAGCCCTGGGCTGCATCGGCCCGCGCCTGGGCGCAGGCAGCCTCGGTATGGGGTACGTTGGCCTCAAAATAGGGGTGGCTGCCAATGGTGACGGTACGGCCGTCTACCTGCCCCGTTACCCCCTGCCCTGTCAACGCCATCACCCCGGTTGCCAGTGTAAACTGTTGCTCCAGGCCACGCACAGCCGTTTCCTGCACAATCGCCTGCGCCAGCGGATGTTCGCTTTGCTGCTCCACTGCCCCGGCCAATGCCAGCAAGTCGTTACAATCGGCGCAGGAACCATCATCACACACGGCCGTGCGCAGCGCCACCACCGCCGGTTTCCCTTCGGTCAACGTGCCCGTCTTGTCAAAAGCAATCGCCTGCACCCGGCTGAACGCCTCTACAAACGCGCCGCCCTTAAACAACACCCCATGCCGCGCCCCATTGCTGATGGCGCTGACGATGGCTACCGGCGTACTGATGACCAGCGCACACGGGCAAGCCACCACCAGCAGCGCCAGCCCTCGGTATAGCCAGCCAAACGTATCACCCTCGTTCAAAAATGGTTGGTCAAAAAGAAGCGGCGGAATCGTGGCTACCAGCAGTGCCAATACCATCACCGCCGGGGTGTAATACCGGGCAAACTGGTCTACAAAGCGCTCGGCGGGCGCTTTTTTCTCCTGCGCCTCTTGCACCATCTGGATGATGCGGCTGATGGTGTTATCGGCCGCCAGATGGGTCACTTCAATCTCTAATGCCCCGTGCCCATTGATGCTGCCTGCAAACACGGCGTCGCCCGGCTGCCGGTCAACGGGCACACTCTCGCCGGTAATGGGCGCCTGATTGAGGATAGAAACGCCAGAGAGGACACGGCCGTCCATCGCCACCCGCTCCCCCGGTTTTACTAAAATCACATCGCCAATCTGTAATTCGCCGATGGGGATGTGTTGGGGACGGCCGTCTTTGAGCAACGTTGCCTCTTGTGGTGCTACCGCCATCAGGCTACGAATGGCGTGGCGGGCGCGGCCGGCCGTGTACCCTTCCAACGCCTCGCCAATGGCAAACAGCACCATCACCATGCCCGCTTCGGTGTATGCGCCAATAAAAACAGCGCCCACGGCCGCCGTCGTCATCAGCACATTGATGTTGATCTCATGGTTCAGGCGCACGGCCGTCCACGCACTGCGGGCAATGGGCCAACCGGCGGCACACATGGCTGCCACCGAGAGGGCATTGACCCAGGCCAATTCCTGCCTACCAAATTCCACCAGCAGCAAACCAGGCAAGATGAGCAGCGCCCCCAATAAGGCCAGCCGGGTGTCCGCTCGCTGCCACATGAATTGCAGGAAGTTGGGTGGCGCGGCGGGCAAGGTAGAATCTTGCCCAGCCGGTTTCACGTCATAACCTAACTGCTGCACCTGGGCGACCACCGCCTCCCGGCTGACATCACCCACCAGCGTCATCTTCTCGGTGGCAAAATTGATTTCACAGTGGGTGACACCCGCCAGTTGCCCCACCCCTTTTTCCAGCGTTCGGGCGCAACCGGCGCAGTCCATCCCTTCAATCTCGAAAGTGTACGTTTGTGTATGAGCCATCTATCACTCTTCTTCGGTGGCATGTGGCATGTGGCAAATAGCAGGTTGCAAGTAACAGGTTGCAGGTTGCAGGTAATCAATTACATGCCACATGCCATCTGCAACCTGCCACCTGCCACCATCTTATACCTTGATGTCGTCATCCTTCCATTATACCCTGCCTGAGGAGGTGAGAAAAGCCTTCAGGGCGTCAAAAGAACACATGAGTATTGGTTGTACCATGCGCCATTTTGTGTCATCATGGGCGCATGAGCGACAACTTTGATTGGCAAACAGAAGATGACAGCGGATGGGATACCATTGAAGCGGAGCGACAATCCCCGGCGCATACTCGCAAACGGCCGTGGCGGGTGTTTGTGGTTATTGGCCTGCTGCTGTTGGCCGCTGCCTTTACTATTTACTGGCAATTTAACCGCCGCCTGGAAATGTTGACGGCGACCATTGAGGCTGATGTCTTGTCCTCACATAATCTGATAAACCGGGCAGCGGCGCGCCAGGATTTGGAGTTGTTAGCGCCTTTGTTGTCAGCACGGGAGCCGGGCTGGACCAGCACCTACGAGCAGTTGTTGGATAGGGGGCTGTTTTATGACCGGGCTTTTTTGAATTTGCCTCTGGCCGATGGCGCTAGGGCCTACGATGACCTGTCGCTGGCTGACGACCACTATGTAGATACTGTGGTTGCCCCAGATATGAATGCGGCAGAATTGCACTTCCTACAGGAACATGATATGGGGCAGGGTTCGGTCATGTTGGAACATACGGCCGTGTACCGGCGGGGGCGGACTCGTTGGTTGCTGGCCCCGCCGGATGCTGACTTCTGGGGTGGCTGGCAAACCGCAGAAACGAGTCGCCTGGCGCTGAGTTACCCCACACGGGACGCAGAAGTAGCTTTGCAGTTAGCCGAAGATTTAACGGCCGTGCTCGACGACGTCTGCCGCCAGATTGCCCCCTTGACCTGCCCGACCCGTTTGCGCCTGACTCTGCGGCTGGATACCGACCCGGCTACCATGCTCGCTCTGACCGACCCCGCCAACCTGTATGGTGGCAATTTACGTCTCAATTTGCCCACACCAACGCTGGTGGGGCTGCCCATTGATGAGGCTGGCTACCAGGCATTGGTCAGGGGCTACAGCACGATCATCGCCGCCGCCATGATCACCTACCTGGCCGAATGGGAATGTTGCGCTCATGCGCCAGTTTATCAGGCATTTTTAGAATACCAGTTAAGCCAGATGGGGCTACGGCCGTGGCCCGTCACCGCCGCCACCCATGCTCAAATCATCAACAGTGGCGCTAACGAGAACACCCTTTTTCGCTTCTGGCGCGAATCCACCTTCCAACCGTTGTTTGCACCGGATGGTTGGCAATTATATGCGTTTGTAGATTATTTCATGCGCCAGCCAGGTGCGCCTTCGCCCGTGGTTGTGTTAGCCGGCCTGAACAAGCCGCAGACCATGACACAATGGCTGGCTGGCATGTCTGGCGCGCAACCAGAAGAAGGGGGGATGGTGCTAGAGCGATTGCTGCGCGACTGGTGGCTGTTTGCCCATACACAACTGGTAGCCAGCCAGGGGCCGCTGCCCATTCCCTTGCCGCACCAGGATTTATTGCTGACCTGTGTCACCGAATCCACCAACACCACCATCTCTCATCTCTACCGTTATCAACTGGCAGAGCAAACATGGCAGACAGAATATGAATTGGCCGGGCTGTTGTTTGCCAGCCCGTTGCTTAACGACGACGCGGTACTTTTGCAGACCATCCCACTGGAAGATGAATTGTTCAAGCCGCTGTTATGGCGCGATGGTGTTGGGTTGCCGGCCGTCAGTGAAGATTATCCGGTGTCACTTTCCTGGGGGCAGATGGATCCGGCGGGCCGCTATTTATTGGTGTATGCCATCCCGATCAATGGCATGGACCCGCACCCCATGCTGGTAGATATGAATGCCTGTGATGCGGCCGGCTGCGCCAGTATCTCCCTGAGTGGCAACCCGGTCTGGTCGCCGGACGGGTCACAAACGATCCTGGAAGCGACAGGTTTTTTGGGTAATGGGCTGCTGGTGGGGGCTGACGGCCGTCTGGTGCTATTTAATAATGATTTTCAAGCGGAAAATGTCCCCCTCAGCCGCGCCAATCAGGTAGGCGCCCCGGCAATTGACGGTGGGCTGCCTGCTTCCGGTGGTTCTGCGCCGTTTTGGGCGGACGAACAAACGTATGGTTATATCCAGATGAACAATCTGTCCGGCGTGGAAAGCTTCCAGCAAATTGTGTTGGCGACGACCACAGATGATGGGCCGCAGGATGGGCCGCAGGATGGGCCGCATCCTGCGCCGCAACCGCTTCTGGACACCAACGATTTGCTCCAGGCCATACCAGAGGCATCACGGCCGTTTCGCCTGGCCATCCGCTATGTGTTACCCCATCCCACACAGCCAGATTGGCTGGTGGTTATGGCGACATCGCGCGCCGAGGACTTTTTCTTTCTGGTGAATTGGCGTGAAAACGTGATTGAGCACCGTCTGCGTATTGCACATAGCAGCCCGCACTATGTTGGGTTTTCGCCGGACGGCCGTTACCTGATTGCCACGGGCGCGCCAGAAGACAGCATCTTTGCCCCCCAAAATGTATTGGTTTACTTTTTGCACGACATTGCCGCCAATACCACCGAAACGTATCTGGCGGGCGCTTATACTTCAATCCCGGCATTCACCTTTGACTGGTCGGCGGACGGCCGTTGGCTGGCGCAAATTATGAACAACGGCGTCATCAACCTGGTCGCCCCCGACTATGATTACCAGACGCTCATTGTGCATGACAACGGCAACTGTTCCTCGTTGGCCTGGGTGAATCCGGTGGGAAAGTAATGAGATAATTACGCACTTATTCAATTACTCAATTACTCAATCACATTCTGACGAGGATTTCAGGATGAAACGACTAACAGCAACAGTGTACGGCCGTGTCCAAGGCGTTTCCTTTCGTCATTACACCCGGCTGGAAGCGCAGCGGTTGGGGCTGGTGGGCTGGGTGGCTAACCGGCCAGATGGTGCGGTGCAGGTGGTAGCCGAGGGTGAAGAATTTGTTTTGCAGCAATTGGTTGCTTTTTTGCAGCGCGGCCCGGCCATGGCCCATGTCACAGATGTGGAGATGGGGTGGTCAGACGCTACCGGCGAATTTAGCCGGTTTGATATCCGGTGGTGAATTTAACAGAAAACTTAACGCAGCTACGCGGAGACGCCGGGGTTGGATTCGGCCAAAGCCTTTGTGTTTTCGCGGATATTCTTGGTGAAAAATGATACTCGATGAAAAATCAAGTCTGGAACGGCAACGCACGGCCTGGACGGTGTTAATAATCAGCTTTGTTATATTTACCCTCATTTGCATCAGTACACCGGTGTTGATTAATGCCTATCTACAAAACGCGACACGGCCGTTGGGTGTGTTGGTGCAGGCCAATCAGGGAACGGTAGGCATTGATGATGAAGCAGGTGGCCGCCGGGCGACGATTGTAGGCGATGCCGGGCAAAGTGTGACTGCCGGCGAGCACGTGCTGACAGGCAACACAGCCACGGCATTGGTGTCGGTGCGCCCGCCGGAAAGTGAGCAATTGCTGGCCTCAATCCAGGTATACAGTAATACCGATTTTCATTTGTTGGAGGCTGAAACGCCACGTTTTGCGGTGAGTAATCACGGCCGTACCTTCACCACTCGCCTGGATAATGGCCGGGTGCGGCTGAATGTGAATCAGGATGAAACACGGCCGTTCGTCGTGCGCCTGATTACCCCACAAGGAGAACTGGCGCTGGCGCAGCCGGGCCAGTACGCAGTGGTGGTTACGCCAGAGGACACCCAGGTGACAGTCCAGGCGGGCCGGGCTGATATTGAGGCCGATGGTCGCAGATTGGCGCTGCAATCGGGGGCGCGTGCCCGCATCCCCACCGGAGCGCCGCCGGAGGGCCCGTTAGGTACAGAGCGAAATCTGATTGCCAACGGGGATTTTAGCCGCAGCCGGGAGCAATGGATTTTGAATCCCTGGATCGTGGAATTGGCGGCGCAGCCGGAGGGGCTGGTGCGCACCCTGGATGTAGGCGGCGATCCGCGGCTGAATATCACACGCCAGGGAACGGGTCACGCTGAGGTATCCTTGCGCCAGGCAATTAACCAGGATGTGAGTGAATTGGCCTCACTGCGACTGCTGTTGACATTCCGCATTTTGAATGAGACTTTGGGAGTATGTGGTGTGAAGGGCAGCGAGTGCCCATTGTTTGTGCGGGTGAATTATGTGGATGAGGCCGGCGCCAGCAATACCTGGCAGCAAGGCTTCTTTGCCAGCGGTGACGTAGACCCCAATCTGACGCCGGATAGTTGTACCACCTGTGCCATGGTGCAGGGGCCGCACATTCGTGTACCGATACAGCAGGACTATTTTTTTGAGATAGTTGATTTTCGGGAAGAGTTGGCGCGGCACGGCCGTTTGCCACCAAGATTCATTGAAAGCATCAGCCTTGTCTTTTCTGGTCATGGCTTTGAAGTGGAAGTGGACGATATTGCCCTGTTGGCTGAGGAGTAGACGATGAATGAGCGCGCCGTGAATTGGTCACCGCCGCAACCGCGCACCGGGATGGCGGGGGCATGGGACAAGTTTGTGGGGCCGGGAGCGACCGATGCAGAACAATGGTTGATGTTGATCCCAACCGTCATTGCTGGTATTGCGGCCCCGGTTTATGCCATTTATGCCGACCTGGGCTGGTCAACGATGCAGCTATTGGTGGCGGCGCTGCTGGCCTTTGATCTGGTGGGTGGGGTGATTACCAATGCCACCGCTACGGCCAAACGCTGGTATCACCGGCCGGAAGCGATACTCTGGGATCATCTGCAATTTGTGGCCGTGCATTTTTTGCACCCGCTGTTGGTTGCCTGGCTGTTTTTGGGTGGCGATTGGGCCTACGCGGCGGTGGTGTATGGTTATCTCATGCTGGCGACTGTTTTGATTTTGAAGGTTCCGCTGTATCTGCAACGGCCGTTTGCCTACACCTTCTATCTCCTTGCCTTGCTCCTGGCATTCTACGTCCTGCCCCATCCACCTGGTCTGGAATGGTTCTTGCCCGTTTTTTACCTCAAATTGCTGATAGCCCACCTGGTGACAGAAGCGCCATTTGCACCTGAATAGCTGCCGTTAGACATCCGATTTTTCTAAAAAATCGGATGTCTACGGGATTAACTTTGTGTTTTGTTTATGCTTGCGTGTTGAAGTACACGGCCGTTGCTAACGAATTTACAGCCTGTTTGTAGGCTACTCGCCAGCATTTCCCCGGCAATCCCCTATACTGTATCTTATATCGAGGGGACACCTAAAAGATAAAAAAACCCCTTGACGGTCGGAAGGCGGCCTGGACGAAGTGAAAACTTGCGGTCAAAGGGCACAGCCAAACGCCTGATAAAAATTTGAAAGAGGGTGTCCCTTCGCTGACGAAAATAATGGCCCCCGGCAACAGCCGGGGGCTTTTTTGATCCTCCAGAAATCCATGATGCGTGATGCGTGATCAAAGAGAATTTATGTGTCATGTGCCAAGTGTCAAGTGCCACGTTGTTTGTAGCTCTCGGCCAAGACCTGCATGGTGTGCCAAATGGGGAGCGGCTGGCGCAGATGGCTCTGTATCTGGGTGATGCAGCCAATGTTGCCGGAAATGACCGCTTCTGCCCCGGTTTGCCGGATGCGCTCGGCTTTGCGGCGGCCCAGTTCGGCGGCGATTTCGGGCTGATCCAGGTTATACGTGCCCGCCGAGCCGCAGCATAGTCCGCCATCATCCAACTCCAGCAAGGTCAAATTGGGCACGGCCGTGAGCAATTGACGTGGCGCACTCATCACCCCCTGGGCGTGGCGCAAATGGCAGGCATCCTGATAGACGGCCCGCACTGGTTGGGGTAGCCCTGGCGGTGAGTGGAATCCCAATTCGGCCAGAAAAACGGTCACATCCTTTACTTTGTGGGCAAACGCGGCAGCCTGTTCGGCTACGGCCGTGCCCGCAAACAGCAGCCCATACTCGTGCATACCCGACCCACAACCGGCGGCGTTGGTCAATACGGCGTCCACATCTGCCGGGAAAAGTTCGATGTTGGGTTGGGCCAATTTCTGCGCCCGTTCCAATTCGCCAATGTGCATCAAAATCGCGCCGCAGCAGTTTTGCCCGGCGGGGATGACTGTTTCTACACCGTTGGCCGCCAGCACATGCAGGGTGGCCCAGTTGATCTCTGGGGCTAACACCTGCTGCACGCAGCCTGCCAGCAGCGCCACCCGCGCCCGGCGCACGCCCTGCGCCGGGTAGATAGCAGGCAATGGTTTGGCAGCGGGCAATTGGCCCGGCAGCATGTTCAACATGCCCTGAAACTGAGATGGCAGAGCGCGTTGCACCGTTTTGCCGATTTTGCCGGTGCGCACGGCCGTGCGAAAGCGCGTGGGGTAGGGCAATGTTTCGATGATCAGGCGGCGGGCAGTGGCGTCCAGCAACGGCCGTGACCGTTCAACCTCCACCATCCCCCGGTAGCCCAGCAGCAGGTCACCATAGGGCACACCAGAGGGGCAGGCGGGCACGCAGCCCAGGCAGCCCAGGCAGCGGTCAATGTGCGGCTGCGCTTCGGCGACGGGCAGGTTGTGTTCCAGCACATTTTTCATCAGCACAATGCGGCCGCGCGGCGAATCCATCTCCTCGCCCAATACCGCGTAGGTGGGGCAGGCGGCCAGGCAAAAACCACAGTGAACGCAGGATTGCACGGCATCGGCCATAGCCTGCCCGCGGGGGCCGTATTCGGTGGGGTTAATGTTATGCTGCATGGCTATCTTTCCGTTGCCAGTGGCAGGTGGCAAGTGGCAGGTACTTGCCACTTGCCACTTGCAACCTGCTACTTGCCACCTTCCACAAACTCACGTAGAGCGCGAATGTTGCGCTGCGGGGTGGTGGTCATCATCACACAGCCGGTGCCCAGGATGAGGCGACGGCCGTTGGTTTGCATCAGCGCGTCTTGGGCTTCGACCAGGGCGGCTTCGGGCGATTCCTGGTGCAGCGTCCAATGGTCTACGCCGCCGCTGGCTGCCCCTTGTATCCATAGCAGCCCGTCGGCCAGCCGCCAGCCCGTTTCCCGATCATGCCAGTTGATAGCCGCTGCCGGATATTCACCGGCCAGGTCAAACATGATGTCTGTACTGTGCAAATGAACAATGTTCAGCCACAGGTCGCTGGCGGCGGTGAGGATGTGGATGTCGTAGTCACGGCCGTAGGTCAAAAACTCCTCCTTGCTCATCTGCGCATAACGGGCGTGCTGCACAGCGTAATAGATGCCGCTGATGCCCGTGCTTTTGGCGGCCTCAATGAAGCGGATGGTGCTTTCGGTGATGACTTCCAGGGCATGGCGGAGGCGCAGCGGGTTTGCGCGTAGATGGCTTAACATGCGCTCATTGCCTGCCAGATGTTTGGCCTGGGAGAGTGGCGAAAAGATAGTGGCGATGAAGGGCGTCTCTTCGCCCAACGCCATGCCGATCAGCCGTAACGCCTCGATTTGTTTCGCCAACATTCCTTGAGACGGATCAAGTGGTTTTAGTTTGTCCCAATCGGCCGGGTTTTGGATGGGCAGGTGGATGTAGTCGCGGGTGCCTTCGATATGCCCCACCCACCGGTCTTGCACACCCCAATCCACTACCGAGTAGCTGCTGGCAGGGCCAACCTTGAGGAAATCCCAGTCCCAATCTTGCTGCCATTTGACGTGGGCCGCTGCCAGGGCGCGGGAATCCTGGTCATCCCCCGGCCAATGCCGCCACAGAGCCACCGGCAGGCGGTCAGGTTGTTCGTCGTTAATGGCTGCTTCCAGTCGTTTCCGTTTACTCCAATTGTGCATGGTCGTCTCCAATAGGACGCGGATTTACGCGGATGACGCGGACAAAATGTTGTGAATAGGCGTCCTGTTTTCGTTCATCACTTCACTGCGTTCTGTGCAGGCTGTGGTGGGCTGTTGCCAGTTGGCTTGTAGGGGTAATTGTGGCTAGAATGGCCGGGGATGGCAAGTGCAAATGAGAGTGAAGATTAGAGATTGGAACTACGAAACCCCCAATCTCCAATCTCCATAAGGATATCTATGCACAAAACAAATGGACAAACGGCCGTGACCCTGGCCCAACAACTGGCAACCGAATTTGCAGCGCGGGCCGGTGAGGCTGACCTGCTGGGTGCATTGCCTCAGGCGGATGTGGACAGTTTGAAAAGCTCCGGTTATCTGGGGCTGAGTGTGCCTGTGGAATTTGGTGGAATGGGGCTGTCGTTGGCAGAGTGTGTGGCGGCGCAGGCGGAACTGGCACAGGGCAGCGCCTCCACGGCGTTAGTAGCGGGGATGCAGGTGCATATTTTCGGCCACCAACGGGAGGTTTGCTCCTGGGATGAAGTATGGTATGAGCGGTTTTGCCGGGCGGCGGTCGAGGGGGCGTTGTTCAATTCGCTGGCCAGCGAACCGGAAATGGGCAGTCCATCGCGGGGGGGATTACCGGCGACGACGGCCGTGCCCACTGCCGATGGCTGGTTGATAAACGGCCGTAAAACCTGGTCAACCGGCGGCAAACATCTCACCCATATGCTGGTGCGTGTCAATGTGGCAGGGGAACCGGGCGTGGTTTTGATCACCCCGGATTTGCCGGGCATTACCTGGGAAGAGACGTGGAGCGATTCGCTCAGTCTACGCGCCAGCGACAGCCACGACGTGATTTTTAGCGATGTGCCTATTCCCCGCGATTATCTGGTGGAGCGCGGCGACCCGAAGGCAGTACCAAACGTCTGGTTTCCGATGATCATGTCGGCGATCTATCTGGGCACGGCCGTCGCCGCCCGAAATGCCGTTATCCAATTTGCGCTGGAGCGTGTACCCACTGCCCTGGGCAAACCGATTGCCACCCTGCCCAAAATTCAGCGGCAAATTGGCGAGATTGACGTGGCCTTGCAGGCGGCGCGCAGTTTGTTGATGGAGGTGGCGGCGGGTTGGCACGGCCGTGATGCCGACCGGCAGGCGATGAGCGCCCGTCTCGCTGCCGCCAAGACGATGGTGACGGAAACGGCTAACGACGTGACAGACCAGGCGCTGCGTATTGCCGGCGGCTCGGCCATCACCCGTACCTTGCCGTTGGAGCGCTATTTCCGCGATGCCCGCGCTGGGTCCATGCAGCCGCCGTCGGGTGACACAGCGCTGGAAATAGTGGGCCGGGCGGCGATAGCTGAATTTGCGCCATGAAATAGGTTATCCATGAGTTACGTCTTCAACGAGTTCCAGGATGGCGTCCAGATCAGGTGCTGTTGTTGGTTCACTGTCTAACGGCCGTGACCCTACCAGCTTTTGCCAGAGTCCAGCGGCCTGGGCGCGGGTGGCCACATCCGTAGCCGGGTGCTGCTGAACGAAAGCGGTCAGTGTTATGGCCGGTGTTGTCTTCCCCGTCTGGTCGTATAGCTGCGCCATGCCCGCAATAGCTTTCAGCAGCAGCGGCATGAATTGGATGCTCGCGGCAATCTTGATCGCCTGGTGAAAAACCCCCCCCGCCTTCGCCAACCGTTCCACCGCCAGGGCCACATAACCCAGATTGCACAGGCATACGGCCGTGCCCCGCTGATCCCCCATCTCCTGGCAAAGCTCCAGGGCGGTCTGGAACAATTTCCGCGCTCCCGCATAATCAGTTTGCGCCAGCGCCAATTCCCCCAACCGCACCGAGGAAATGGCAATGCCCCACAGATCGCCAATTTCCTGAAAGAGCGCCAACGCCTGCTGCCCCCACGCCTGCGCTTCCGGCAGCGCCTGCTGCTGCCGGGCGATCTGGCATAAGCTGCTGCACACCACTGCCTGCCCCATCCGGTCGTCAATTTCCTGGCAAATGACCAGGCTTTGTTGGAAATAGGCATTGGCTGCGGCGAAATCGCCTTCAGTTTCAGCCAGGCTGCCCAACACTTTCAGCCCGATCGCCAACTGGCGCGCATCCCCACCCTGCTGCAACAGCGTCAGACTTTCCTCAACTAATTGGCGTGCCGCCGGGTAATCCCCCTGTTCGCGCAGCAAGGCGCTCAGGTTGAGCAAGGTGCTGGCCTCCTGGTCGGCAGCCCCAACCTGGCGGCTTAATTCCAGACTGCGGCGGCAATAGGCTTCTGCCTCTTCATATGCCCCCTGGTTGTAGACGACCAGACCTAGATGAGACAGCACAAAGGCTTCTTCGGTGGCATCGGTTCCTTCCAGTAAGGTCAGGCCGGTTTGCAAATGGTGGGTCGCCGATTCCAGTCGTCCCATCCGTTCCAGAAAAAAACCCTGGCGCGCCAATAAACGGCCCAGCACGATCTGATCATCCCCGGCGCGGCCTGTAGCTTGATATTGTTCCGCTGCCAGCCGGAAACTGGCTTCCCCCTCCGCAAAACGGCCGCGCATATCATAAAAGTGGTGCAAGGGGGAGAGCGCCTGGGAAATGGCCGCCGTTTGCCCATTTTCTACCAGCCAGCGCCAGGCGGCGCGGATATTGTCCGTCTCCGCGTCAATGGCCTGTAATGTCTGCTGCTGCTCACGGCCGTGCAGCCGCCCCGCCTGCCCCTGCAAAAAATGGGCAAAATAAAGCCCAAAACGAGTTTGTACGGCCGTGCCCTCCGCCACTTTTTCAGCGGCGAACTGGCGCAGCAGTTGATGTAGCTGGTAGCGTTCACCCATCACGCGCAGCATAGACTTGTCCACCAGCGCCAGCAAGAGCGGCGGCGTGGCCTGGGCGATGGCCAGGGCCGCCAGGGCCGTAAAACTGCCGGGGAAGATGGACAAGGCCGTCATGGTTGTTTGTTCATCCGCGGCTAAATGCTCCCAGGCGCTTTCAAAAACGGCGCGTAGACTGTGATGACGGCCGTCACGACGGCCGCTGCCAGGGGCAGCCGCCTCTTCCCGCTGCAAAAAGTCAAGCGTTTGCGTCAGGCCGGTAGCAATCTCAGCCGGGGAGTAGGTGGCCAGGCTGGCCGCTGCCAGTTCAATGCCCAGCGGCAGTCCATCTACCAACCGGCAAATCTGTTCAACAGCAGGCCGCGTTTCTGGCGTGATGGCAAAATCGGGCTGCACCTGTCGGGCGCGTGCGCCAAAAAGCTGTAGGCTCGTCTCATCGTCAACCGGCAGCCCGGCCAATGCGATCACCTGTTCCGCCTGGTAGTTGAACCGTTCCCGCGAGGTGACAAGCAGCCGCACCTGAGGGGCATGTTGCAAAACCTCCGACAGCATGTCGGCCGCTTCATCCAGGCCAGGGGACAGCAGCAGTTCGCCGTTATCTACCAGCAGCAGCAGTTCCTTCTGGCGGAGATAGTTCAATAGCTGCTGTTGCGGTGGTTCTGGCCCTGCCAGCGGTGCATTCACGGCCGTCGCCAGCGTGGTTGCCAGTGTTGCTGCCGAATCAATCGCTGCCAGCGAGACAAAATGAACACCGTGCAAAAAGTCATACGCCCACTCGGTGGCGATGTGCAGCGCCAGCCGGGTTTTGCCCACGCCGCCTGGCCCGGTAATGGTCAGCCAGCGCCGGGTGGGGTCAGCCAGGTATTGGTTGATCTGTGTTAACTCCGCTTCACGGCCGAGAAAGGAAACAGTGGGCGTGGGTAAGGTGGGTCGAGCAGTGACGGCCGTACTGATGCGCTGGTGTAATGATTGGGTTACGGCCGTAGGTTCTACCCCTAATTCTGCCCGCAGTTGTTTGCGGCAGCGGTCATATTCGGCCAGGGCGAGCGGGGCCTGCCCGCTACGCGCCAGCAGCAGCATCAGGGTGCGGCTGGTTGCTTCGCTGAGCGGTTCCAGTTCCACCAACTGCCGGGCATAGGCCACACCCTTGCTGTAACGCCGCTGCCGCAGACAGTGGTTGGCCAATGTGTGCAGGGCATTGATCACCTTTTGCCGCACCTGCTCACGCTGCAAGGTAATCCACAACATCAGGTCGGGGCAATCGGGCAAAAAGAGGTCAGCTAAAAAGGGGCCGCGATAGAAGGACACGGCCGTTGCCAGCCGCTCCATATCTGGCTCTGCTTCTGCCTCGGCGGGCAGCAGGCGGCCCAAATCGGCCACATCCAGCCAGAATGGTTGGGCCAGGCTGATGTTCTGCCGCTCTGCCAGCAGGTGGTCGGGCAGCCAGCGACGCACTTCGGACAGCGTTTTGCGCAGGTTGGTCATGCCCTGCTCGCCGCTGCTGTCCGCCCACAGCAGGGTGGTCAATAGTTCACGGGCCACCGGGCGCGGCTGGCAGGCCACGTAAACCAGCAGCGCCTGGGCTTTGCGGGAGAGAGATGGGGTGAGGGTACGGCCGTTTAACTCAATGTTCAGCGGCCCTAATGTGGAAATAACGAGTTTATCGGTCATCAGTTGCCAGATATCTCAACCATTTTGGTTCGCTCACCGCCCTGTGGAACGATTTGGGATCGTTTCCGGCTTAGAGTAGGGCGAAGTGGACGGCATGAGTACGTACACACAAATTTTAGGGCAATTGATTGGTGATTTCAATTTTCAGGAGATTGACGATGAAATATAAACAATCCGTGATTATTATCTTGTTCCTGGCGCTGGTATTGGCGCTGGCGGCCTGTGGGGGCAAAGAGACGGAACCGGCAGCGCCGACGGCCGTGCCCGCCACCACCACCGCGGCCAACCCGGCTGCCAATTTCAAAAACGTAAACAGTGAATTGTTGGGCGTGACTATCGGCTACCCGGCCGATTGGACGGCCGAAGTAGACGAGTACGGCGGTGTGCAAATCGCGTCCGACGCGGCCCTGCTGGGCGATAATGCCGACACGATGTTCGAAGGGGCTGTGGTGGCAATTACCAGCTTTGAGGCGGAACTGTTGCCCATGCTGGACAGCAGCGCCGACCCGACCGACCCGGTGAGCGCCCTCACGGTCTTCGCCAACCTGATTACCCAAGACGAGGCGATGACCTTTACCCCCGGCCAGCCGGCGGCGGCGACCACCATCGGTGGTAAACCGGCAGCGCGCATGGTGATGGATGTGTCTGGCGAAGAAGGCAAAGGCAAGGCGTATTTGACGGCCGTTCTCGACGGCCCTCGCGTCATCTACATTCTCGGTGCGGCTGAGGAAGGGCTGCCGAATTTTAGTGATACCTACGCCGCCATGTTGGGCACACTGGCGCTGACCACGCCGGTTGCTGCTGCTGAACCGGAAATTGTGGCCGAAGCGCCGGTTGTGGCCTCGGACCCCACCGCCACCACCCCGCCCCGTCCCACGCCAGAACCTACCCCTGTGCCAGAGCCAACGGCCGTGCCCGGCCCCGGCTACGTAGACATTGACGTAGACCCCGGCATCTACCTCTACACCAGCGGCGACTTCATCCGCGATATGACCCTGCACGATGGCAAGGTGTGGATTGCCTCGTTGGGCGGCGTGTTGGCCTGGGATGTGGCCGACGGCTACATGCGCAAATACACCACCCAGGACGGACTGCCGCACGTGGGTGTGTATGGCATTGAAGCCTGCCCCACGCCGGAAATGACCCTGCTGGCGGGCACGGAAGCGGGCCTGGCGGCCTACGATTCCGTCAGCGATAGCTGGTACCTGGCCGAGAATATCTTCAAAACGGAGCCGGTATCCGGGCTGTTGGGCACGGCCGGCCGTGAAGTGGGCGAAATTGTGTGTGACGCCGCCAATAACCGGCTCATTCTGGAATACAAGGGCGTGACCTTTGTGAACCTGGCCGATGGCAGCACCCGCACCGTGCCTGGCAGCGACCTCTCCTGGAGCGGCGTGCGTGATCTGACCCTGGCGGGTAATCAGGTGTTGGTTAGCTCCGGTTATCGCGGGTATACGGTGCTGGATGGGGAACAGGTACGGCCGTTCAGCAAAAATGCCGGCACCTTTGACGCTGACTCCATCTACCACACGGCCGTCGCCCCCAATGGCGACATCTGGATGGCCGCCTCCGAAGGGCTGCTGCAAGTGCGCAATAATCAGGTAGTCAACACCTTCACCCGTGACAATACCCCTGGTTTTTCCACCCCCTACCACGTGGCCTTTGACGCCAATGGGGCGATGTGGGTGGGCTTTCTTAGCCGTCTGTGCCAGTTTGACCCGGCCAGCCGCGAATGTAAAACCGACTTTGCCGCTCTGCAAACACCGGGCATGGTTACCGGCGAGATAAGCAAAATCCTCTTCGACGACGCCGGTCACGTCTACTACCATGTTTTTGAAGGCGGATGGAGCTACTTTGATGGTGAACAATGGCGGCACTTCCAGGACAATGACTTGCCCATGCACGGGGTGCAGAATGTGTTTGATGATGGGCACGGCAATATCTGGCTGTTGGGCGGTTCGGCTTACACCTTCAACAATGATTTGGAATTAAAGGACGGCTGGGAAAAGTTCCGTGACATGGGCGGCGACGATATTGCCGTAGACGCCAATGGCGGCATCTGGCTGACGACGGGGCGCAATCTATACCATTACGATGGCTTCCAGATCAAGCGGTACCAGGTGGCCGATGGGCTGTTCGATTCCTATGCGCGGGCGGTGGCGGTGATGGACGACGGCCGTGTCTGGGTCGGCCAGGAAAATGGCGTCAGCATTTGGGATGGCGAAACGTTCACCACGCTCACCACGGCTGACAATGGCTGGCCGGAAGGGCGCATCCAGACCTTGCTGCCCGATGGCGATGTGCTGTGGGCGGGTACGGACAAAGGGCTGCTGCGCATTGAAAATGACGAAGCGGAACTGGTGCTGTATCAGGGTGTGGTGGGGCTGCCCAGCTACATCATCTACGCCCTGGGCAAATTGCCGGACGGCCGTCTGGCCGTAGGCACTGCCGCCGGTCTGGCTTATTACGACCACGATGGGCGCAGCATCGCCGCCGACCTTGAGGTGACGCCAATTATCACCGACATTGCCGTCAGCCCGGAAGGTGAACTGATTGTGACCTCGGCGGCGGACGTGGGCGGCGGGCTGTACATCCTGGATGACGACGGCTGGCTGCACCTGACCACGGCCGATGGCCTGCCCACCAACAGTCTTCGCACCGTCTTTGTAGACAGCGCCGGGACGCTTTGGGTCGGCGGCGGCTACTGGGGGTACGGCGGTGGGTTGGTGCGGTTTGTGCCATGAGGTGTGACGAGTGATGCGTGATGCGTGACGAGTGATTGTAAACGTAATCCGGGGTGTTGCCTCGGATTACGGTTTACGAATGGGAGAAATTAGATGAAATCAAGAGTCCAATTATTGTTGCTCCTTTTGTTCTTTTTGGGTTTGTTTTTGACTGCTTGCAGCAGCAGTGAGGCGGAACCGACGGCGACGGCAACGGCCGTGCCCACAAACACACCAGCGCCCACCAACACGGCCGTACCCACCAATACCGCCGCGCCGACCAACACACCGGCCCCCACCAACACCCCTGTCCCCACAGCCACGCCCGACCTCACCGCCAATTTTGTCCCCTTTGAGGATGAATTCCAGGGCATCACCCTGTCACACCCGGCAGAGTGGACGGCCGTGAACTTCTTCTTCACCATCCTGGCCTCCAATGAGGCGCTGACCGAGCAGATCATGTCTGGCGAGACGCCGGAGGAGATTGAAGGGGCATTTATGCTGCTCATTGGTGGCAGTGCCGAGGACTTTGGCGCGGATGACCCCGAAACGCTCATCAACGAGGCCATCAACGAATTCGACTTTGCCGAAGATGTGACCGTTATTTCCGGCCCAACCGTCACCGAAAAGGATGGGCAGCAGATGGTGACGATGGTGGCCCAGGGCCAGGCCGAAGGGCATGACGTAGTGGTGCTGTATGCCGTCATCACCAACCAGGAGTTGGGGCGGGCGGCTATGCTGGTGGGGTTGACCACACCGGAAGAGCAGGCCACCCATTTACCCACGATGGAAGCTGTTCTCAGCACGGTGCAACTGGGCGAGGCGAACATGGAAGCCCTGGGTGGGCTGTTTGGCTCTGAATTGGGCATGGGCAGCGGGTTCATGGATGCCCTGCCTATCTTCCTGGATGAGACTCTGGAGGATGAAGTAGCCACCTTTGACCCGGTTTACTACTCCTTTTCCGGCGCGCCCACCCTCAGTTATGACATTGTGGTCGAGGCACTGGACGACAATCTTGATCTGGCGTTGGATTTGCTGGACGAAAATGGCGTGTCGTTATTGGATGGCGAGGTAGACGAGACATTCGCTGGTGGTGTGGAAGCGATTCGGGGCTTCCAACCGGAGGAGTATGCCCTGTTCATTGTCTCGGTGCGTGGTTTTGCCGGGAGCACCGGCCCATTTGCCATCAGCCTGATGGAAGCGGGCACGGCCTCGGCGGGCATCGCCGAACTGGATAGGCCGGGTAGCCAACTGCTGGCGACGACGACCATAGAGCAGGACGGCCGTGCCTTGTTTGTGTTTGAAGGGCAGGAAGGGGGAGAGATCACGGCCGTTGTCAGCCCCCAGGGCGACCTCGATCTGGTTGTGACCATCTATGACGAAAATGACAACAACTTCCTCTCGGTGGATGATGGTTGGAGCGGTGGCGCCGAAACCCTCACCTTCAAAATCCCTGCCGATGGGCTGTACCAACTGGAAGTGGTCGGCTTTGCCGGGGCCGGCGGCGTGTTTGATATGAACCTGGTCGCCTCGCCGGATGTCATTCTGGAATTGTTCGGCGAGGATATGGTTAATGGCTGGCTGGATGAAAACGGGCGCACCAGTTACGTCATCAGCCTGGAAACGAGGGATACAGTGGTGCTCACGGCCGTGCCCGAAGCCGATTTTGACCTGGTGATTGAGTTACAGGATGCGGATGGTTGGCGGCTGCTGGACGTAGACGAGGGAGCACGCGGCGGCGCGGAAACGCTCACTTTCACCGCCCCCAGCGATGGTTATTACACCATTCTCATTCGTGGTTTTGCCGGGGCCGCTAATGGCACGTTTACGCTGACAGTAACGGTGGAGTAGTGGCGTAGGGCGATTTTACAAAATCGCCCTACATCAGAGGTGATCATGTTACACAAAAAACGAATCTTTTTCATTTTGACCATAGCCCTGTTCCTTTTTTCTGTGCAGCAGTCGGCGGCAGGGTCGGAAATGGCGCTGCGTTTTGCCAGTGTAGGTGGCAGCGGAACGGCTTGCACGCAGGCCAGCCCGTGTAGTCTGCAAACGGCCGTGTCCCAGGCTGCGGCTGACGACACTGTGTATGTAGCCGCCGGTACTTACATCGGCAGCGCGCCCGATACGGAAGTGGTGCTCATCAATACCGGCATCAGTTTGCTGGGTGGCTGGGATGGGGCTGCTACCGGCCCGATAGTGCGCGATCCAGTGCTGCACGTCTCCATCATTGACGGCCAGAATGCCCGGCGCGGCATCACCATGAACACGGCCAGCATGGTGGATGGCTTCACCATCCGCCATGGGGCGCAGGTCAGTTATGGCGCGGGTATTTTGGTGAGTACGGGAGCAACGGGCACGGCCGTGATCAGCCACAACATCTTTCAGGACAACATTGCTGTGTGGTATGGCGGGGGCATGGGTGTGGTGGCCAGCAGTACGGCCGTGATTGAAAATAACCAGTTCTTTGGCAACCAATCGGGCAACGGCAGCATGGCCGCCTATTACGGCGGTGGTCTGTTTACCGGCAGTGGCAGCACTGTCACTGTTACCGACAACCTGTTCCAGAATAACCAGAGCCATTACGGCGCGGCCATTTCTGCCGACAACACCCACATGACCCTGGCACGCAATCGTTTTATCGCCAATAACTCCCCGACGGCCGTTGACCTCATCGCCAGCAGCCCGGTCACCGGCATCGTTGCCAATAATCTTTTCCAAGATAATGTTGGTTTTGGTCTGACGGTGCATGGTGCCGGTTATGCCGGTTCTCATATTTTGCACAATACCTTTGTGGACAATGGCGCGGGCGGTATACAAACAGACGCGCTGCAAGTGGCGTATGAGGCAGATGTCAATGTGCTGAACAACATCTTTGCCGGGCATACCGGCGCCAGTATTACCACCTTTAGTGATGGCACGGTCAGCGGCAGCCGCAACCTGTTCTGGCAAAATGGCAGCGATCCCCATCTGCTCGTCTCGCCAATTCAAGCAGACCCCGCTTTCCTGGCCGATGGCTACCATATCGGCCCCACCTCGGCGGCCATCAATGCGGGTGTAGATGTCGGCATTTACAACGACATTGATGGCGAAGGCCGGCCCCAACAAAGCGGCTTCGATGTTGGCGCGGACGAGTCGCCTTATGGCCCACCCGAAGAGGCCCAACCCGGCCCCACCTTCACCGTCAATGTTACCAACGATGCAGATGATGGCGTTTGCGGGATGGCTCATTGCAGCCTGCGGGAAGCGATGAACGCGGCCAATGCCCAACCGGGGGCCAACAGCATCATCTTTGCTGAGTCCGCGCATGGCACCATCCTCCCGGCCACAGCCCTGCCCACTATCACCGAAGACGTGAATATCGGCGGGCCAGGGCCGGGATACCTGGTTCTCAACGGGGCGCTCGTTACCCACCATTCACTCCTGCGCGTCAACAGCGGCCACTTGATGCTCTCTGGCCTGACGGTCTGGCAGGGCGGCAGCAGCAATACGCCCGTTGGCGGCGCATTGCTGGCGCAATCACAGGTAACGTTGAGCGATTTGCGGTTCAACGAAAATCAGGCGCAGATTGGGGGAGCGGTGGCCCTGTACAGCGATGCCACGTTGAACCGGGTGGAGTTTTATGGCAATGCCGCCCTGGGCAGCAACGGCGGCGCGTTGGTAGCCTATGGCGGTACCGTGACGATGTATAATTCCAGCTTTAGCAGCAACACGGCCGTGCAAGACGGCGGCGCCATTTATGCCCAAAACAACTTCCTCAACATCTTCACCAGCGACTTTAGCGGCAACCAGGCGGCCAACGGCGGCGCGGTCTATGCCAATGTGCGCCCCACTATGGACCGCGCCACTTTCAGCTTCAACACGGCCTCGGCTGATGGCGGCGCTATCTATGCCACCAGCGCCGGCCCGGCCATGCTCACCAATCTGCTGTTGACGGAAAACAGCGCCGCCGGTCAGGGCAATGCCCTTTTCCTCAATGGCAACGCGCCGGCGATGATACACACCGTCAACCACGTCACCATCGCCGCCCCGGAACGGCAGACGGGCACGGCCGTGCAGATGGCCGCCACCGGTACGCTGAACCTCAGCAACAGCATCATCGCCAACCACACCACCGGCCTGGCCCGCAGCGCCGGGACGCTGGCCGAAGATTACAACCTCTTCCACGACAATGAAACCGACCGGAACGGCCTTTCCGCCGGGGCCAACAGTCTGGCGGGCGACCCCCTCTTTGTCTCCGCTGCCAATGGCCTGTACCAGTTGACCCCCGGCTCGCCGGCGGTAGATGCGGGTGTCGCTTCCGACCTTCTCTGGGATTACAATGACCGGCCACGACCGCAAGGCAGCGCCCCGGACATGGGTTTTGACGAACTGGCGCAAACGGCCGTGACCGGCCCCGGCAGCTACGACATCGGTGATACCGGCGTCTCTATCAACGTTACCCAACCCGGCAATCTGGCAAATGTGCAGTTGGTCTGGATTCCGCTTGACCATCCCAGTTATGATGATAACGGCGACCCCACCGGTCAGGGTGGGTATTGGTCAATTGCCGGCCTGAGCAGCAGCGGCCAGACGGCCACCGGCTTCAGCCTGACGCTGACGCTGCCTTATGATTATTATGATCCCAATCCCACCGTCTGCCGTTGGGATGGCGCGGCCTGGGATTGTGACCGGCATGGCATGAACGCCACCCACGTCTGGCGGCACAACGTCACCGCATTCTCCGATTGGGCCGTAGGCGAGGCCGAGGGTGGTCTGATGCAATTGGTCTATTTGCCGCTGGTGGTACGGCCGTAGGCGGTAATCTGTGATCGGTAGAGACGTTGCATTGCAACGTCTCTACCACCGGAAGAAAAGGCGCTGCCATGAGCAAATTATTACTCTTACTCCTGCTGTTTGCCCTGCTCTCTGTGGCTTGCAGCCGCAGCGATGTAACACGAGGTGAATGGTCGCCCACTTCCAACCCGCCGCCCCGGTTTGCCCCGGCCCTGCCGCCGCTGCTCATTCAGGGGCTAGATACCCGCCCCTATCCACCCCAAAATGTGCTGGCTGCCGTGGATTTGGCCGCAAAAACGACCGAAACAGAAACCGTCAGCGGCACGAGCGATCTGGCGGCTTCGTTGGCCGCCGAATACCGGGTGGTAAAAAATGTACTGCTCGACCAACAGAACCAGATTTATGTGATACACAGCGATCAGGTGGCCGCCAACGGCCTGTGGCTGACACAGCAGCGGGAGGGGGCCTTGGTGCTGCGCCGGGTGGATGATGCCGGGATGCTGACGCTTTCGGCCAGCGGCCGCGCCCCGGTCTGGTCGCCTGATGGCCAATGGCTGGTTTACCAGGATGACGCCGGTCTCTGGCTGCTTTCGCTGGTGGACCTCAGCCAACGGCCGTTAAGCAGCACTCCCCTGGAACCATTGGCCTGGTCGCCCGACGGCCGTACCCTGCTGCTGCGCGACGACAAAAAGTTGCTCCTCATGGAGATAGCCAGCCAGCAGCAGCAGCCGATCAACGGCGTGGAGGCGGACCAGATTCACGGCCAGCCCCTCTGGTCGGCCGATGGGCAGGAGATTTACGCGCGTTATGGCGAGAACGGCCGTACAACTACCGATACACCCATCTCCCGGCTGGTAGCCATCAAACTGGATGGCAGTCGCCTCCCCATGCGCGACTTGCTGCCGGTGAGCGGTAACCGGGGTGTAACCAATCTGATTGACCTGTCGCCTGACGGCCAGGCGCTGCTCGTTAACCATATCCACGAGTGTGGCTACCGCGCCCAAGACCTCTTCCCCTGGCCGGCCCGTTACTGCACCAGTGCTTTTTTGCTGGTGGAAACCGCGACCGGCCATTATGAAACGGCCGATCTGCCCGGTTTGAACCAGTCCGCCATCAGTTGGGAACGGCGGCTGCCTGCGGTCAATCTGGCCGATTTGCCCCTGCCGCCAGAATCTCCCCCCTTGTTCAGCGAAGCGGCTGTGGCCCCGCCCGCCCCGATTATTATTCCGCCGCCACTGCCGACAGCCACCCCCACGCCCACGCCGCCGCCCGTAGCCGCCTTTGGGGAAACGGCCGTTAACGACAAATGGGCCGTCACCCTGCTGGAAACGATACGGGGTGACGCGGCCTGGACGCTCATCGAACAGGCCAGCCCGGTGAACCAGCCGCCGCCGCCGGAGCAGGAATACCTGCTGGTGCGCGTCCGGCTGCAATATCTGGGCAGCGAGGCCGAATCTCCCGCCGTCTGGCGCACCAGCTTCCTCCTGGTGGATGCGCAAGGCCAGACGTTGGAGCGTGTGACCCAGATTCCTCCCAACCCGGCTTTTGAACTGTATGTGAGCCTGGCGCCACAGGCCACCCATGAAGGCTGGATCGTCTTGATGGCTCCCCGTGATGTGACCGATTTAACCGTGCTTTTCAGGCCGGATAGCAGCCGTTATAGTGAGTTGGAACTGGCTCTACCCTGAGAGGTGATTTAGTGATGAATAAAACGACCCAATCACTCCTTGGCCCTTTTCTTGGTTTTGTTTTTGGCGTGACGCTGTTTGTGGCGGTGACAACGGCCGTTATCCTTTTATGGCTCAAATGGCCTTCTTCTAGCGGTGATTATTTCTATGGTGAGATGGTGTTCTGGGCATCGCCCCTTATTCTCTTGGGCTTCCTGCTCTCGCTGTTCATGGTTATGGTGGGCTGGCCCATCGTGGGTTTTTGGATTGGTCGCCGGGCGGCGCAAGTGGAACGTGCGGCCCACCGTCGCTACAGCCTGCTGCTGGGCGGTGGGCTGGGGCTGGTGCTGGGCCTCCTCTGCAATTTGACGGCATATATTCCAGCCAGGGCCGTGGGCTTGTGGCTCATTTCTCTGCTGCTGCTGTTGCTGCTGCAAACGGCCGCCGGGCTGTCCGCCGGTTATCTTCTCAGCATCCTGCTGTGGCGCAAAGCGGCCGTGGCCGAAAGTGCGGCTGAAAAAGCTCCATCCTCCCGGCTAACAACGGTGGCGCAGATGGGCTTTATTCTGCTGCTGCCGGGCCTGATTTGTGTGGGCAGCGTCACGCTGCTTGGCACTGGTTGGGCCGGTGTGAGAACGGCCGCTTCCGTCGCGCCCACCCGGCCAGGGTCTACACCTACGCCGGTTTTGCTCGCTCTGGGCGACTTGCCGGCTGAGGCCGATGGGCTGCGGGCCGATGATCTGCTGCTGCTCAACAGCCCCGATGGGGTCCTGGCCCTCTCTGCCGGGCAAACAGCCCCACTTTCCTGGCAGAGTGCGCCGGATGACCTGACGGCCGTGCTCGCCGCCCCCTACGCCCAATTCGACCATCACTTTTACACGGCCGACGGCCGTCACGCCGACCTTTCCCTGCTACCCCATCCCCCCAATGGCACGGTGCGTATTTCGCCGAACGGCCGTTACATCGCCTATGAAACGGCTCCCCGCCGCGAAGAGGAGGCTGACCAGGGGCCGTTTCTGCATCTGTACAACCTGGAAACGGGCGAAGATATTTTTGTCTCGCGGGAAAATGCCATTTTTGATTGGTCGGCCGATTCGCGCTATCTCTACACCCGTTTCCGCGACAGAGTCTTCCGCTATGAGCCGGGTGCAGAGGGCGACCGGGTGACGCCCCTGCCCGGTGTCAATCCACAGGGTGACGGCAAGCCGGAACTGCTGGCGGCGGCAGATGGGGTGGTGTTTCGCGTGTCCTCAAACCTATTTTGGCGCGGCGCGGCGGAGACGGCGCAAAATGAACGCCTGGGGCCGACGCAGATTTCACGGCCGTTTGCCCTTTCCCCCGATGGCCGCAGCCTGGCCTGGATTCGTGTATCGGCCCCTCAACTGATGCTCTTGCCCACGCTGCCGACAACGGAGGCCATACGCCCACTGCCTGTTGAGAACCAGATTTACCATCTGGCCTGGTCGCCGCAGGGAGACCGGCTGGTGATATGGGCGGAGAATAGCTGCCAGCCAGGGACAACCACGCTGCCCAGCCCGGAGAACTGCCCCGGCGATCTGTACCTGGTGGACTTGGCAGTGGCGGGGGAGACGGCCGTTACCCGCCTGACTGACAGCCAGATTCCCTATAACCAGATAACAGGACTGTACTGGCTGCAACAATGAAAGTAGTGGCAGGGGGCAGGTAGCAAGTTGTTAAGGAATAAACCATGCACAAGAAAAAAGGTTATTTACCCGGCTGTTTGGGCGTGTTGTGGGCCTTGATCTCATTGGCCTGTGGCGGCGGGGCTTTGACCAGCAGTGGGCCGGCCGTGAACCGGGACTATCTTGCGCCGCATGATGTCATTCTGGTTCACGCCCGCAGCGGTGATGGGGGTGCAACGGCCGTTTACGCCGTCAAACGCGGGGAAAGTGAACCAACGCTCTGGCCCAGCACGCTGACGGATGATCTGACGGCCGTGACGACTGTCAGCCATGTGTATATGGGCCACCGCCGGTTTCCCTATTATGACAAAACCCCCTTTTTTTATGGCGTGAATGGCCTCCATGTGGCCCTTCCCCTGCCCGAACATACCCCTTTGCCTGACCGGCTGCGCCCGCAGCAGGCGGAAGACAGCCGGTTAGAGGTTTTCCATTTTCAACCATCGCCTGACGGCCGTTACCTGGCCTATACAATGTATGATCCCAACCGGCCACGTGCCACGGAGCCGCGCCGCCTGTTTTTGCTGGATGGGGAGACGGGAGAAAGCCGGCTCTTGCGTGAAGACGACTTCACGGCTAAAGCTGTGCAGTGGTCGCCCGACGGCCGTTACCTTTTTGCCCACATCGGCGTCCGGCTGGAGCGATGGCAGCAGGAAACGGATAGCTGGCTTGATCTGGATTGGGCCTCTGATTACGTCGAGCGTTCATCCGATGGTCAATATCTGCTCTGGTACGACAGCGCCCGCAACGCCTATTCCCTGTCTGATGCGGCCGGTGAGAACCGGTATCAACTGCTGGAAGAGGGGACTGTCAACACGTCTCACCGCGCCTGGTCGCCGGACGGCCGTTACCTGGCCTTCCAAAGCTCGCGCGCCGGTACCGCCTCTATTCACATTGCCGACCTGCCCCAACAAACGGTCACAGAGCTTTACAAGCTGTCCACTTCCACCCACGCTGCCAGCGGTTTTACCATGAGCTGGTCGCCGGATAGCAGGCAAATCGCCTTTTTGGGACTGGGCAAATGTGAGACGGCCGTTGGTGAGGATGTTTTAGCCACAGGCCCCCAAACCTATTGCAACCGTGATGTCTACATCGTGGCCATCAACGGCGGCCAGGCACAGCGCGTTACCAGCACCGACGACGGCAACGTTCGTATAGATCCTGAATATACAATTGGCTGGCTAAAAATAGATTAAGTCTCTTTGGGAATTCAGGGGATTGACCACCCGTGGTGCGTGATGCGTGATACGTGACCAGAGAGATTCACGCAAGACGCCTCACGTTGACCCCCATTCGGCCAGGAGTTGACTGGCGGTGGTTTCCAGGTCGAGGGTGTTTCCTGCGGATAGGGCGGACTGCACGGCCGTCTCCGCCGGGTCCAGCCCCAATGTGCGCAGGCAGTCGTGGGCGGTGCGGTGGTGTTCCGGGGTAGCCGAGGGGTGGTTCAGGCTCAGGCCAATCAGCGCCAGACCCCGATCCCGGTCGCCCTGGCGGGCCAGCAGCAGGCCAGAGGTTTGCACGCCGGTGAGTACGTGCGGCGTGGCCCCAATCTGCCGGGCGACGGTGATGGCTTCGTGCAGGTAACGCCGGGCGGTATCAAAATCATCCAGCCGTAGCAGCACATCGGCCAGATTGTTCAGCAGCAGGGAGATGAATTGCTGCTGCCCCGTTTCCCGCGCCAGTTGCAGCGCCTGTTGGCCGTAATCCACCGTCGTCTGCCAATCCCCGCGTTCATAGGCAACCACGCCCAGGTTGTTCAACGCCGACGCTTCCCGCTCCCGATTGCCCACCTGCCGCGATTTGGTCAATATCTGGGAATAGAGTTCATTGGCACGCTCCCAGTCGCCGGTGACGACGGCCACTGCGCCCAGCCGGTTGAGGGCAAATAGCTCCTGGGTGGGCAGATTGGCGCGGCGGCTGAGTTCCAGACATTCGTGCAGCAGGGCCACGGCCGTGTCATTATGCCCCTCGCGCCACTGCACATCTCCCAACCCATACAGCACCTGTGCCAGCGTTTCCGCGTCCGCACCGGCGCGGGCCAGGGGCAGACTCTCTTCCAGGTAGGTTTGCGCCTGGGGGTAATTGCCTTGCAGCACGGCCGTCTGGCTGAGCCAGTAGAGCGCGTCGGCGGTGTGTGGTCCATCCTGCCGCGCCCGCGCCATCTTCAGCGCCGATTCCAGTGATGATCGGGCGGCAGCGTAATCGCCCAGGAAAAAGCGGGCCTCGCCCAGGCGCAAAAACAGGATGAGCCGGGTAGCGCTTTCCGCCGGTAACAGAGTCAGGGCGCGTTCAAAGAGGGCACGACCGTTGGCGTAGGCGCTCAGCTTCAATGCCTGTTCCCCGGCTTGCTGCAAATAGCTGCCCGCCTGTTCATAATCACCCGCCTTTTCAAAATAATCGGCAATCAGGCCATAATACTCGCCGGCCCGCACCCCGCTGGCTTCCACCAACCAGAGAGCGGCGGCACGGTTATACCGCTCCTGCTGGCGGCGCAGCAACGTGCTTAAAATTACGTCTTGCAGCATCGTCTTGCCAAAAATGTATTCCGTCGTCCCGGCAAAGGCGGTGGTTTCCCGTTCGTAGATGAAATCCTGAGCCACCAGCCGGTCTAAAATGGCGGGCAAATTGTCCACGTGAAACTCATCGGCCTGGTCAAGGGCCATGAGTGCCGAATCGTAAAAGAGGCGGCCGACGACGGCGGCGCGTTGCAGGGTGAGTTTCTCCGGGTAGAGCAGGCTGTCCAGCCGCGCTTGCAGCAGCCCGACCAGGGTGGCGGGCACTTCCAGGTGGCCCAGCCGCTCTTCTTCTACGGCCCAGGCATCGTCGTTTTGTTTGATGATGACGCGGTCGTCAATGAGCATTTTGACCAGCTCTTCCATGTAGAGCGGGTTGCCTTCGGCGCGTTCCACCAGCAGGTCACGCAAAGCTCTGGGCACATCGGCCACTTTTTGCAGCAGTTCACGCACCAGATTGCGGCTTTCGCGCCGGTCTAACGGCCGTAGCTCCAGCCGGGTATGGAACGATTGACCTGCACCCCACGCCGGACGCCGCTCATAGAGGGACGGCCGTGCCAGACAAATCATCAGCAGCGGCAAATCGTCGTGCTGCGCCGCCAGGTCGGTGAGCAAATCCAGCGAGGCGTCATCGGCCAGATGCACATCCTCCACTTCCATCACCACCGGGTTGCGAGCACACAACGCCTCGATCCAGCGGATAAACATCTGCCGTGCCCGCTCCGTCAACTGCTGCGGGTCGCCCAGCAGCCCCTTCACGTGTGGGCTGGCCGAAAAATCAAAACCGACCAGGTGGCCCAGCAGATGAGCCATTGGCTCATTTTCACCCGCATGTTGCCGGATGCCTTCTTCCAGCTTTTGCCGGGCAGTGGCCGGGCTGTCCGTGTCTTGAATTTCGTAGCGAAAGGAGACCAGATCGCGCAGCAGGGCATAGGGGCGGTTGGTCATTTCCGGGGTAGCGCGGCCACGCATCACCCAGAAGATTTCCGGGCGCAGGTCTGACCAGTTGACAAATTCATACAGTAGGCGGGATTTGCCCAATCCGGCCTCGCTGACGATGGTCACAATTTGTGTCTCCTCATCTTCAACCGCATCCATAAAGGCGTTTTGCAGCGCCTTCACTTCACTTTCGCGGCCCACGAGCTGCGTTTCCACCCCTTCCACGCCGCGAGCGCCGCGGCGGAAGGCGCGTGGTTTGGCGGAGCGGACGCGGTAGACCTGCATAGTGTCCTGGCTGCGGCGCAGTTTGAGCGGCGTGTCCGGCTCCATCTCAAAAACGCCGCGCACCTGGCTGTAGGTGTTGTGGGTGATGAGGATGAGGCCGTCGGCTTGCTGCATGAGGCGGTTGGTCAGGCTGATAGTCGCGCCGCTGGCAGTGTAGTCGCCGCTTTCTTCGTCGGGCGTCAGCAGTGCCAGACCGGTGTTCAGGCCGATGTTGAGCGGCAGCGGTTCGTCGTCGTCTTCGCCCAGGTAGGCGGCGCTTTGCCGGTGCATGGCGGTTTGCAGCGCCAGGGCGGCGCGCACGGCGCGTTCGGCGTCGTCTTCGCGGGTCAGGTCGGCCCCCCAGATGACCATCATGGTGTCTTCGGAGCGGCTGAAGATGCGGCCACCGTATTCGGCGATGGTCTGGTCTACGGCCGTCCACCAATCCTTTAGCGCCCGCCGTACCTGTTCACTACCACCCGTTTCGTCTACCAGTTCGGCATATTCGGCGACGCTGGCGTACAAGGCGGTGATCGTCTTGTTTTGTTCGCTGGCGGTGCGGCTGCCGGTGCTGCTGCCGGTGGCGGGGGTTGCGCCGCGGGCAATGGCCGAATCTTCCACCAGCAGCCGCAGCCGGGTGGGGGCTACGGAAATGGTCGCGCCCACGGCCATCGCTACCGCCCTGGCCAGTTCCAACGCCGACTGGTAACGGTCGTCTGCTTTTTTAGCCAGGACGCGCTGGATGATGTGGTCAATGGCTGGCGGTAGTTCCGGGTTACGCTGGATGGCGCTGGGGATGGGTTCGTTGACGTGCATCATCAAGACGCTGAAGTTGTTGTCGTGGGCAAAGGGCAGGTCGCCGGTGAGCATCTGGAAGAGGATGACGCCCAGGGAGTAGATGTCGGCGCGGTGATCCAGGTTCATGTTGCCCTGCGCCTGTTCGGGGGACATGTAGGCGGGGGTGCCCATGAGGGCGCCGGTCATGGTGATGTGTTGGCCGCCGGAGACCATGCGGGCAATGCCGAAGTCGGTGACAAAGGCGTTGCCGTCGCGGTCAATCATGATGTTGGAGGGTTTGATGTCGCGGTGGACGATGCCCTGGCGGTGGGCGTAGTCGAGGGCGGAGCCGATTTGCTGCATCAGGTAGCTGACTTCGGTGAGGGGCAGTGCGCCGCGACCCATCACGTCGCGCAGGGTGCCACTGTCCAGATAGCGCATGACGATGTAGGGGGGATCGTGACGGCCGTCGAAGTCATATACGGGCAGGATGTGGGGATGCTCCAACCGGGCGATGAGGCGGGCTTCGCGCTGGAAGCGCTGCACCGCTTCGGGGTCATCCAGCCGCGCCCGCAAAATCACTTTGACGGCCACATCTCGCTCCACGCTCGGCTGGTGGGCGCGGTAGACCGTAGCCATGCCGCCATAACCAACTTCTTCTAACAATTCATAGGGGCCGAGGGTGTGGGATTTCATGGGTGTCGGGTGTCGGGTGTCAGGTGTCAGGTGTTGGTGATTGGGTGTGTTGAATAATTTTAGTATATCGGGTTATCTAACAGCTTGCCTGTCCAAGTATACGTTATTTGGAGGGCTGGCTCAATTCATTGCTAGGATTTTTGCAAGGCTGGCGATTGAAATCGCGGCAACAAGAGGCAAAGCCCACCCTTCACAAGGTTCAGGGCAGGCACTTCATGGGCTGTACGCCAGTCGGCGAAGGCCGACATTGCTTTCTATTGGTGCAGATTTATCTGCCGCCACAACCCTGCCAAAACTGGCATTTTTACCCATTCCCGGCATACTTGGGGCAAAAATTGCCAATTGATCATTGGCAATTGACCATTGTCAATTATGAAAAAGGAGAGTATGCCATGTCACTGAAACATATTCCGGCCGGGGTGGTGACCGGCGAGCAGGTGCAGGAGATTTTTGCCTATGCCAAAGAGCAGCAGTTTGCGCTGCCGGCGGCCAATGTGGTGGGCAGTAATAGTGTGAATGCGGTGTTGGAAACGGCCGTTGCCGTCAACGCCCCCGTCATTCTGCAATTTTCCAACGGGGGGGCTTCGTTTATGGCCGGCAAGAGCCTGAATAATGACGGGCAGCGGTCGGCCATTGCCGGGGCCGTTTCTGGGGCGCACCACGTGCATCAGGTGGCGGCCATGTATGGGGCGCGGGTCATTTTGCACACCGACCATTGCGCCAAAAAGCTGCTGCCCTGGGTGGATGGCATGTTGGACGCCGGCGAGGCGTTTTACAAAACGCATGGCAAACCGTTGTTCAGCAGCCATATGCTCGATCTGTCCGAAGAGCCGATTGAGGAAAACGTGGAGATTTGCAAACGGTATCTGGAGCGGATGAGCAAAATGGGCATGACGCTGGAGATTGAACTGGGTGTGACCGGTGGCGAGGAAGATGGGGTGGACAATACGGGCGTGGACAGCTCTCGCCTGTATACGCAGCCGGAAGAGGTGGCCTACGCTTACGAGGAGTTGATGAAGGTCAGCCCCAATTTCACCATTGCGGCCGCCTTTGGCAATGTGCATGGCGTGTATAAACCGGGCAATGTGCAGCTACGGCCGATCATTTTGCACAATTCGCAGGTGTATGTGCAGGAGAAGTTTGGCACGGCCGTGAAGCCGATCAACTTTGTCTTCCATGGTGGCTCCGGCAGCAGCCAGGAAGAAATCCGCGAGGCTATTTCTTATGGGGCGATCAAAATGAACATTGATACCGACCTGCAATGGGCGTTTTGGGACGGAATACGTGGCTACGAGGCTAAATACCACGCCTATTTGCAGGGGCAGATTGGCAACCCGGACGGGCCGGATGCGCCGAACAAGAAGTATTACGACCCGCGCCGCTGGCTGCGAGCAGCGGAAGAGGCGTTTGTGGCCCGGTTGAAGCAGGCGTTTGTAGATTTGAACGACGTAGACCGGATTTAGATAGATACACGGATTGGACGGATGGAACGGATTGGCACGGATTTTTAGTTTCTATGTGTGTAAATCTGTCCAATCCGTGTTATCCGTGCATCCCGGCTTTAGCTGAAATTACAGATCGTCAATTGTACTCATTCCAAAGCGTGTTAATGGCAATACGTTTAATCGAGGAAGGTTATGCAAACAGTGGTGCAGCTTGGGCTGTTTGAGCAGAAACAAATCGTAAAACTCCCAAAACAAGATTCGGAGTGGGGTACCTTCAAAGACAGTTTGAAAGCGCCAGTTCATCGTTGGTTCACATATCCTGCGGGCTTTTCATACAAGGCAGTGGAACATTCAATTGAGCGGTTTGATATCGCACCCGGACAGACCATCTATGATCCTTTCATGGGTTCAGGTACAACGAATTTGACGGCTAAGACGTTGGGTATTCATTCGTTTGGCGTAGAAGCGCATCCATTTGTCTACCGTATCACCCAGGCCAAAATGAATTGGGAAGTGGAGCGCGGCCATGTCCTTGACTTCCTTAAAACTGTGCGTCTGGAATTACCAAACCTGGCTCTCAGCTATCAACCGACGGCCGTTAAAGCTGAATTCCCCGAACTGATATTGAAGTGTTACCAGATAAACACATTGGCTGATTTGCTGGCTTTGCGTACGCTTGTAACTGAATGTAAGATGAGCGATGAATTAAGGGAGTTTTTCTTTGTGGTGGTAACGGCTTTGCTGCGGGAGGTTTCCACGGCCGCTACTGGCTGGCCGTATATCGCGCCGAACAAACAGAAAGTGACTTCACTAGATAAAGACGTTCTCACAGAATTTTGTAATCTGGCGCGCCGGATGATAAGTGATGTGGAAGAGATAAAAGTTTGGTCAAACGGCCGTTACCAACACACCACCCACACACTTATCAACGGCGATTCCAGAAATACAACCGGGCAGATTCCTGATGAAAGCGTTGACCACGTTTTTACGTCACCACCGTATCTCAATAACTTTGATTACGCTGACCGCACCCGGCTGGAACTTTACTTTTGGGGTGAGGCCAAGACCTGGGGTGATATTACCAGAGATGTGCGTGATAAGTTGATGACTTCGGCTACCACCCAAATTGCCCGCAGTGATTCAAAATATGAAATCTCGGCTGAGTTGCAGGCAGATTGTCCAGAGGTGGCAGAGTTTGTGGATACGGCCGTGACCGAACTCGCCAGCCGCCGTCTGCATAAAGGTGGCAAAAAAAGCTACGACCTTATGGTTGCCGGTTACTTCAATGATATTCACCAAATCGTCCGCGACGTTTACCGCGTACTGAAACCGAACACGAAGGCACTTTTTGTCCTCGGCGATTCTGCTCCTTATGGGGTTCACATTCCCACCGACAAGTTGATTGGTGACATTGGCCTGGGGGTTGGGTTTAGTGACTATGAAATTGAAGTATTGAGAACCCGTGGCGATAAATGGAAAGAAAACCCACAAAGACATTCGGTAGCGTTAAGAGAATCTATCGTCATTTTGAGCAAAAGATAATATGAGCGAATCCCCTTTATATAACATTACCAATCCTGGAAGTGCATTAGGTGAGGCTATTGGTTCTGCAATGGAGTTAGCGTTGCAAGAGCTATTAGTACAAACCGTTGATATTTATGGTTGTTATTACTTAACGGCCGGTGTGCGTAAAACCAAAGCCGGGGGGAAAGCAAAAAAGCTTTTGCTCTTTGATAACTTTGGGAATCATTATGACATTGATGGAGTAATAACGGATGAGGCAATGCGGCCTTTGGTCTTAATAGAATCAAAATATATCAGGTATAAAAAGCACAATAGAGATAAGGGGAGTTGGGTTTGCCATGCCCATACTGCTATTCGGCGGCGGTATCACAGTATTCGAAGTTCCATAGCAATTTTGGCCGGGAGTTGGAGCAAATCTTCCGTCGCCATGATAAGGAGCCATGATATTACCCTTTTTGTCATTCCGTTCGAATTCGTATGTGATTTGTTGGAGAGTTATGGCATAGATTTTCGCTGGGGTGAAAAAGAACAAAAAAAGGCTTTCGCTGCCTGGGAAAGCTACAATCTGCTGTCGGCTGATGAAAAGGCCCAAATTGGCCGGGACATGATCCAGGTCATTCAAGAGCGACTGACAACCAGAGTGGGCCAAATTTTGGATGAATCCATTGAACGAACGATAGAAAAAGTGGTCATTGAGTTAGTGTCCAATCTGGGCGAGGTCAAGCTGTTTGAGTTCGCCTCGGTTGAAGAAGCTATTGAGTTTCTGGAGCAGGAAGGGTTAGAAGTTTATTTTGTGGCTGACGATTCCCTGACCCTCTTCGATCCACCCCCGCAGTACGATTGATTTGTGTATGTTTGTAGAATAAAAGTACAATATACGCTATGAACCACGTTCGGCAGCAGAAATTGAACAGGTCGCTCAAGCAAATTGTCTCGGCGCTTGTTAAGCAATATGAACCTGAAAAGATCATTCTTTTTGGTTCGTTAGCGCAAGGGAAGACGGGTGAGTGGAGTGATCTTGATCTGGTTATCATCAAAGACACACCGTTGCCGTTCACACAAAGGTCAAAAGAAGTGGCCTTGCTTTGTCCGGTCTGGGTGGGTGTGGATTATCTGGTTTACACGCCAGATGAATTTGCAGAGATGATTGCGGAACAAAACCCATTTATTTTGAACGAAGTGTTACAAAAGGGGAAAATCCTTTATGAACGGCAATCTGCCGTTGAAATGGCTTGATATGGCGGCTGACGATCTGGCTGTTGCTCGTCTGGTGCAGGAGGAAGGGTATTATGCTCATGTCTGTTTCCTCTCGCAGCAATGTATCGAAAAGGCTTTGAAAGGCTACATTTTGTCCCAAACACAATCCTATCCCCGAATACACAAGTTGACCGATCTGTTGTTTGAATGTGTGAAGATCGATCCGAGTTTTTCCCAATTTCATGCCAATTGTATAACCATTGATCAATACTACATTCCGACACGTTATCCTGATAGCGTGCCAGGGGGGAAGCCTGATGGGCTGCCTGGTCGCACAGAGGCTAATGAGGCCATACTGTCTGCCGCTGACATTTTGGAGTTTGTCAGAAAACGCCTGTCACCTTAGATTGATTCCCGCCCATGAGCCGCGCCCAATCTCCAATCTCCAATCCTTCGACTTCGCTCAGGACAGGTCTCCAAACTCCCAAACTCCCAATCTCAAAAGGAATGGCTACTCATCGGGCTGCTGTTTGCCATTATGCTGGTCAAGGGGGCGCTATGGAGCCTGGCGTTTCCGTTGTGGCAGGGGCCGGACGAGGATGACCATTATCCGGTTCACCGCTCGTCGCCAAGCCACTCCGCCAGCACATCCGCCAAGGACTGGCGCAGCGGGATTTGCGGCTGCCAGCCGGTCTGCCGTTCCAGTTTGGCGTAGCTGGCGTACAGGCAAGGGGTGTCCGACGGCCGTAACCGGGCCACATCCTCCTCAATTTGCACCTCAATCCCTGCCAATTCAATCAAAGTCGTCAAAATTTGTTGGATGGAAATGGGGCGGCCTGAGGCAATCAAATACGTTTCTCCGGCAGCGCCCCGCTCCGCCAACGCCATGTAGGCCCGCGCCACATCGCGCACATCGGTAAAGTCCCGCAGCGCCTCCAGATTACCCACCAGCAGCTTTTTCTCCCGGTCGCCCCGTTTAATGGCGGCGATCTGGCTGGCAAAATCCGGGGCTACAAAACCCAGGCCCTGACCCGGCCCCAGGTGGTTAAACGGCCGTGCCTCCACCGCCTCCAACCCAAACCGCTCCCAATAAAGCGGGACGAGCTGTGCCGCCGCTAGTTTGCTCACCCCATACGGATGGCGCGGCTGCGGCGGCGTCTGTTCCGTAATCGGCAGCATCTCCGGGTCAATGGGGCCGTACATATCAGCGCTGGTCACCACCACCACCCGCGCCGCCCCCCAACGCACCGCCGCGTGCAGCACATTGGCCGTGCCCACCGTATTAACGGCAATCGTCTGCCCCGGCATCTGCCAGGAACGGGCCGGGTACGCCTGCCCCGCCAGGTGGTAAATGACATCGGGCCGGGCTTCGGCCACGGCCGTCAGCACCGCCATCTCATCAAGTAAATCGCCGGTTACGGCCGTGACCCCCGCCGCCAACTCATGCCGGCTGGTGGCAGCGTGTACCAATGCCGTCACCGTATGCCCTTCGGCCAGCAGCATTTCCGCCAGATGTCCCCCGGCAAAACCGGTCGCCCCTGTTACAAATAGTCGCATACCTTCTCCTAAAAGTGATCCACAGATTCCACAGCTTTCACAGAATAGCGCCAAAGATAGCAGCAAAACACGGCCGTGCCAAAAAGAATCTTGGCGCAACATACCAGTCAGATTTCAACGAGAACCGCTCACCGCTATTTGCCCATTTCCGGGCACAACTTCGCCTACGACAACGGCCGTGTCACATAACTGCTTGAATAACGCCACATGATCGGGGGGGATAGCCAGGAGCAGCCCTCCCGACGTTTCCGGCGTCCACAACAAATCTTGCATCAGCAGGGGCACGTCATGCGCAAATGTGACCCATCCCCCAAAATAATCCAGATTGCGGCCCATGCCGCCGGGGAATGCGCCCGCTTCACCGTACTGAACCGCCCCCGGTAGCCAGGGCAAACTGTCCAGGAAAAAGCGGAAACCCACCTGCCCCAGATGGGCCATTTCGTGGGCGTGCCCCAGCAAGCCAAAACCGGTGATGTCCGTCATGGCGTGGGTCTGGGCCTGTTGGGCGGCGTGGGCGGCTTGTTTGTTGAGCGTTTTCATGCTGGTCACGGCCGTAGCCACATCTTCAGCCCGCGCAATCCCTTGTTTAAGCGCCGTTGTCACCACGCCTGTGCCTAGTGGCTTCGTCAGCAGCAGCCGGTCACCCGGCTGTGCGCCACCTTTGGTTTTTACTCGCGCCGGGTCAACCAGCCCAGTCACGGCGAGGCCGTATTTCGGCTCTTTGTCCGTCACACTGTGCCCCCCGGCAATCACACCGCCCGCTTCGGCCACCTTTTCCGCGCCGCCGCGCAAAATCTCGCGCAGAATTATTTTGTCCAGATCATCGGGAAAAGCGACCAGGTTGATGGCAAACAGCACCTCGCCGCCCATGGCATAAATGTCAGACAGCGCATTGGCAGCCGCAATCGCCCCAAAATCGTAGGGGTCATCCACCACAGGCGGGAAGAAGTCGGTGGTGGTGACAATGGCCTGCCGCTCATTCAGCCGGTAGACGGCCGCGTCATCAGCCCTGTCCAGCCCCACCAACAAATCCGGGTAATCGGCCGGATTGAAGATGTCCCCCAGTGGTTCCAATGCCTGGGCCAGGTCCCCTGGCCCCAATTTAGCCGCTCAGCCAGCGCAACTGGCGGTGGCGGTCAGTCGAATTTTTTTACCTTCCATAGGGATGGTAGTATAACGGACATTGCCCACATAAGCCGCAAGCACGGGCGACATAGCAGAATCGCCGGCAATTACAAATAACGCGAAACGCCATTACATTGCGGCCGAAGTGTGTTAGAGTTTAAGGAGAGGGGTGGCCCCAATGTTCAAAGAAAAAAGGAGCAGGTACGGTACACATGAAAGTAGCTTTTTTTGCCACCAAAGGATATGACCGCAAATCGTTTGAAGAGGTGAATCGTCGTTTTGGACATACATTGTCTTTTTATGAACCAAAGTTGACAGCGGCAACGGCCGTACTCGCCGCCGGGTATGAGGCCGTTTGTGTCTTTGTCAACGACCAGGTGGGTCGGGAAACCATAAGCCAACTGGCGGCCGGGGGAACACGGGTGATTGCTACCCGCTCGGCCGGCTACAACCAGATAGACCTGCACGCTGCCGAAGAGATGGGTATTCGCGTGGTGCGTGTGCCTGCTTATTCTCCAAACGCCATTTCTGAATTCACCGTGGGCCTCATTCTCACGTTGGGGCGGCAAATCCACCGCGCTTACAACCGTGTCCGCGACAATAATTTTGAGTTGGATGGGCTACAAGGGTTTGAGATCCACAACAAAACCATCGGCGTTTTTGGCACCGGGCGCATTGGCGCTGCCGTTGTGCGTAATCTGTCTGGTTTTGGCGCACACTTGTTGGCTTATGATCTGTATCGGAACCCGGAGGTGGAAAAACTGGCTCACTATGTGGATGACCCGGTGGCATTGGCCCGCCAATGTGACATTATCACGCTGCATATGCCCCTGACGCCCGATACGCATCATTTGATTGGCCCCCGGACGATTCCCCTGTTAAAAGATGGCGTCTTCATTGTGAATACCAGCCGGGGTGGTTTGTTAGATACCCAGGCGGTAATAGATGGCCTGAAATCGGGCAAAATAGGTTATCTGGCAATTGATGTTTATGAGATCGAGGGGGATTTGTTTTTCCAGGATTTATCAAATGAAGTGGTGACGGATGATGTGTTTTCCCGGCTGCTGACATTTCCGAATGTGCTGGTGACAGGGCATCAGGCATTTTTAACCGACCGCGCCCTCAACAACATTGCCGAAACCACCCTGCAAAATCTGACCGATCTAGAGCAGACGGGGCAGTGTGAGAACCTGGTATGGCTGCATCAGATTACGGGCGGCGACTGAGACGGCCGTTCCAGAACCATCAATAAATGCCGATTTTCAAGCGGCATTTTGGCGGAAAATGCGCCAACTGATATGATTGGGCCGTGTGCCGCGGTTTGTTTGTAAAGGCCCCATTGGGGTGGAACTTTACCAGCACCCTCCACAATCTCGCCTCTAATTATTTCATATGAATTTCCGGGAACGTTGCAGCGCTCCCGGAACCAACTGGCGCTTGCCGCCAACCTGTACACAGGAGGTACACCATGCACAGAAAGTTGTTTCCAATTCTGATTGTTTTTTTTGCGCTGTTTGCGGTGGGAGGGATTTTTGCCCTCACGGCATCAGCCAATGAAGGTGGATTAACGACCAATGATCCACTTTCAAATTCTGTTCGGTCTCAAGCCGCCCCCTTATTTGCAGCGTTTATCGAGGAGGATTTTGACTATGGCGCGACGCCGGGCGACCTGACCACGGCGAGTGGCGCTGTTTGGGTAGCCCATTCGGGAGCAGGCAATGGGCCTGTGCAATATGTCACGACCGGCCTTAGTATGTCCGGCTATGGTTCTTCTGGCGTAGGCGGCGCGGCCACCATTACCACAACCGGGTCAGAAGATGTGCATCGGCCGTTTACCAGCCAGGCATCCGGCGTCGTCTACTTCGCCGCATTGGCTAATGTCTCTGCGGCGCAAACCGGCGACTACTTTTTCCATCTTTCAAATGCAACCACTGGATTCCGCGCCCGTGTTTTTGTTAGAGACAGCGCCGGCGTCTTGCAATACGGTTTAAGCCCATCAGGAAGCACAGGAACATACGCAACGGATGCCTTTGCCTATGACACGACATACCTGGTTGTCGCTAAATACGATGCCACCACCGGCGACACAACTCTCTATGTATTAGATTCGGTGACCGCAACGGAACCGATAACGCCCCTGCTGTCCTTAGCCGGGAGCGGGGCGCAGGCCGTAGAAAGAGTGGCAATTCGGCAAGGAACCGCTGGGGCACGACCTGCGGCTACCATTGACGGTGTTCGTGTTGCCGACACCTGGGAAGATGTGATTGGGGTTCCCGGCGGGCCATCTGTCGTAGAAACCGACCCGGCCGATGGCGCGACGAATGTGCCGTTGGCGGCAACTATCGCCATCACCTTCAGCGAAGCCGTCACCGTCACCGCCAACTGGTTTGACCTCGCCTGCACCACCAGTGGTCCCATCACCGGCACCACGGCCCCGGCCAGCCCGGCCGTTTCTTACACGATCACTCCGGCCTCATCCTTTGCCTATGACGAACAATGTACTGTCACCGTCCTGGCCGACGAAGTGACCAATGGGGGTGGCCTCACCCTCACCGCCGATTATCCCTTCACCTTCACCACCGAATCCCTCGATGGCGACATCACCTTTGTTTACCATGACCTGGAAGACGTGGTGCAGTCCGGTGAAGCGGTTTACATTGCCGGTGAATTCAACGGCTGGAATACCACCAGCACCCCGCTGGCGGCTGATGGCGCTTTTGCCGTTTTCAGCGTCACCGTGCCGGGATTGACCGCTGGCGATTATGATTACAAATACATCGTCTACACCGACACGGTACCCAGCGGCCCGGCGCAGTGGGATTGGTTGAATACCAATGACCGCTCCGTGACTGTGAGCGGCAACGCCGCTGTCCAGGATTACCGCCACGTCACGGCAGGATATGCTCTGTTGGAAGGGCCACCCACGCTGGAAACCGATATGGGAGCGGCCACTGACAGTGTGGATGGACAGCTTTACATCAATAACGTTACCAATCCTCCCGGCGAAGGGCGCGGCCTGAGAGCGGAAGTAGGCTATGGCAGCGGCGCCAACCTGGATAGCTGGGCCTGGTTCCCCATTTCTTTCCTGGAAGATGTGGGCAATAACGATAAATTCAGCGGCGTTTTTACACCTACTCTACCTGGCGTTCTCTCCTATACCGTGCGGTTTGATGGTAATGGCGGAGTGGGAAACCCTAACGCCAGCTGGACTTATGGTGACCTGACCGGGGTTGGTCCCTATCCCGGTGGTGAATTCAGCCTGGCCGATACGGGTGTCATCACGGTCAATTTTGTGCCTGTACCCATTGCTGACGCCCGCGCCGGCAGCAATGGCCAGATTTTTGCCCTGGAAGGGCAGGTCATCGCCACCAACAACACCTGGAACAATGCGCCGGAATGGGCTTTTCAAGATGCCAGCGGCGGCATTGCTGCCTTCTTCATCGCCGACCCGCCCATCTCCCTGGGTGATACGGTGCGCATGGTGGCCACACGCGGCAGCTTCAACAACCAGGAACAAATGGTGACGCCGCTTTACTTTTTTGATTTGGTTTCGGCCGGGCCGCCGGTAGAACCGATCACTTATACCACCGGGCAGGTGGCTAGCGGTGTCAGTGAGGGTTGGTTGATTGAGATCGAAGGTGTGGTTGGCAATATGCCCACGAGTTGTGGCAGCGCCTATAACATCACGCTGGATGATGGCAGCGGCGCGGCCACAGTGCGCATTGAGTCGGCTACCGGCATCAATCTGTGTAACCTGGGCATCCAGAACGGGGATATGCTCGGCGTTACCGGCTTTAGCACCCAGTTCCAAACGACGTATCAGGTGAAACCGCGCAGTATCAGCGACTTGCAATTGTTTGTGGATGCGCCGGTTGTGGTGGGTACTGCCCCGGCGAATAATGCCACGAATGTGCTGACAGACACGGTGATCACTGTTCAGTTTAACGAGCCGGTGACGGTCACGGCCGTGTGGTATGCCATCCAGTGCAGCCTTAGTGGTGTGGTCTCGGCCAGCAGCGCCCCCGGCGGTCCGTCTGATACCTACACCCTGACGCCGGATGATCCGTTTGTGACCGGCGATATTTGCCATGTCACGGTCCTGGCGGAGCAGGTGAGCAATGGCGGCGGCCTGAATATGCTGGCCGATTACACGTTTAGCTTTACGGTTGGCCCGGCGCCGGTATTTGGCGTCTGCGGTGACACGGCCGTGCCCATTCACTTCATCCAGGGCAGCGGCCTGACCACCCCCATCTTTGGCGCCACCGTCGTCGTGGAAGCGGTGGTGGTGGGGTCCTACCAGGGCACAGGCCAGTTCAGCGGCTTCTTCTTGCAAGAGCGAGATGACCGCGTAGACGGCGACCCAACCACGTCCGAAGGCATCTTTGTTTTTGGCGGGGCGCTGGCGGCCGTTTCTCCTGGTGATCTGGTGCGGGTGCTGGGCACAGCCACCGAGTTCAACAACCTTACCCAGGTGGCGTCAGTGAGTAATCTCGAAATTTGCAGCAGCGGCCATACCGTGACCCCGGCGGAAATCACGCTGCCGGTGGACAGCATGATGGATTGGGAGGCGGTGGAAGGGATGCTGGTCGCTTTTATGCACGACCTGGTAGCGACGGAACACTTCACCCTGGGGCGTTTTGGCGAAGTCCACCTGTCTGTGAATGACCGGCTGTGGAATCCGACCAATCTGGTATTGCCCGGCGCACCGGCTTTGGCGCTGCAAGAGTTGAATAACCGCAGCCGCATCCTGTTGGATGATGGCCTCAACGTGCAAAACCCTGACCCTGTCGTCTATCCCGATCCCGGTTTGACCTATACCAACACGCTGCGCACCGGGGCGCTGGTACACGACCTGACCGGGGTGTTGGATTACCGCGCCAATGCGTACCGCGTGCAGCCCATTGGCCTGATTGATTTCAGCAACACGGCCGTGCGCCCCGAAACGCCCGATGTGGTCAGCGGCACGCTGCGCGTTGCCAGTTTCAATGTGCTTAACTATTTCACCACGCTGGACGATGGCAACCCCATTTGTGGCCCTTCGCAAAACCTGGATTGTCGCGGCGCAGACTCGGCATTTGAGTTTGAACGGCAGCGCGTGAAAATCCTCAATGCGATTCTGGAGATGGATGCGGACATCATTGGGCTGATTGAGATCGAGAACCATATCACGGACACGGCCGTGATCGATCTGGTTGCCGGGCTGAATGACCTGGCCGGGGCCGGCACCTACGCCCAAATCAGCACCGGCCCCGTTGGCACAGACGCCATCAAACAGGCGTTCATCTACCAGCCGGCCAACGTGACCCCGGTTGGCGGTTACGTCATTCTGGATGGCTCGGTAGACCCACGTTTCCTGGACACCAAAAACCGGCCCGTGCTCATTCAGACCTTTATGGACAACAGCAGCGGGGAGGTGTTGACCGTTGCCGTCAATCATCTGAAGTCAAAAGGTTCGGATTGTAACGATGTCAATGACCCGGATGTAGGTGATGGGCAAGGCAATTGTAACCTGACGCGCCTGGCGGCGGCCGAAGCGATGATTGATTTCCTGGCGACCGACCCCACCGGCAGTGGTTCTGGCCGTTTCCTGATCATCGGCGACCTGAACTCGTATGCGATGGAAGACCCGATCATGGCGCTGGTGGACGCCGGTTATACCGACTTGCTGCGGCAGTATGCCGGGGATGAGGCGTATACCTACCTCTTTGGCGGACAGTTCGGCCATCTGGATCATGCCCTGGCCAGCGCCAGCCTGCTGCCGCAGGTGACGGGGGCGACGGCCTGGCATATCAATGCGGATGAGCCGCCGGTCTTGGATTACAACGTGGAGTTCAAATCGGCGAACCAAATCATTACCTGGTTTGGGCCGGGGCCGTTTCGCTCTTCCGACCATGATCCGGTGATCGTGGGGCTGCACCTGGTTCCGATAACGCCCACCGTCACCATCCTCACACCGGCCGATGGGGCGGTGTATACGAGTACGGACGGCATGGCCGTGACCGTACCCGTCGTCATCACCACCACCGACTTCATCATCCCGGACGACGGCCAGTGGCATCTGTGGCTAAACGGGGTGGACACCGGGCCGGTGATGGATTATGAGACGACGGTAGATCTGCTGCCCGGCACATACGTCATCAGCGCCGAACTGCGACTGCCGGATAACACGCCGATAGGTGTGGTGGATACGGTGGTTGTTACGGTTGTCACCGAAGAACCAGAAGAACCGACCGTCACGATCATTTCGCCGCTGGATGGGGCGGTGTATACGAGTACAAATGGCACGGCCGTGACCGTACCCGTCGCCATCACCACCACCGACTTCACCATCCCGGACGATGGGCACTGGCATCTGTGGGTCAATGGCGTGGACACCGGGCCGGTGATGGCGTATGAGACAACGGTAGACTTGCTGCCCGGCACATACGTCATCAGCGCCGAACTGCAACTGCCGGATCACACACCTATCGGTGTGGTGGATACGGTCACAGTGACGATCAATGTCACCTATGGCATTTACCTGCCGCTGATCATGAAGCCGGCGGGTAGCGCACCCGAAGCCGCTGCGCCGCCAACCCCTGGCTATGGTTTAGCAATGGCAACAAACCGGCTCCTGTAATACCCATAAAACGAGAGGCCGCAGCACTCCGCTGCGGCCTCTCACTTGCTCACCTGCTCACCCCAGCGTCTGCGCTGCCCTCACCCCTCGCTGGTCATAATCATCAACGGTTTCATCTCAAAGCTCTTGTAAAAGGGGCGCAGGCGCTCGGTATTGTAGAACTCTTTGACCTTGACCACCTTTTTGGTATTGCTGATGACGGTGATGGGCACATTGTCGTAACGGCCGTTTTTCAGCACCACCAGACGGCCGTGAATCTTGTTCAATATCAGGTCGAGCGCCAGATTACCATACGCCATGGGCACAATGGAATCAATGGCGTCCGGGTCGCCGCCGCGCACCAGGTAGCCCAACTTCTGGTTGATCACGTTGATCTGTTTGCCATTGTTGTGTTTGGGTGAAAGCTCCTTCAATTTGGCCGACACCATATCGCCAATGCCGCCCAACTTGGCGTGCCCATACGCATCTTTCTCCGCTTCCTTAAACACCATCTCGCCCCCGGCAAAAGTGGCCCCCTCCGAGACCAATACCACCGAATAACGGCTGGGATTTTTGGCGCGATCCTCTGCCAGCAGTTGCGTCAACAACTCCACATCAAATGGATATTCGGGGATGACGCAGCGATGGGCGGCCCCGGCCATCGTGGGCAGCATCGCTGTGAAACCGGCGTAGCGGCCGAACACTTCCAGCACCAGGAAACGTTCATGCGAACCGGCCGAGGTGCGCAGACTGTTTGTCATCTGGATAGTGCGGGTGACGCAAGTGCTAAAGCCAATGCAATAGTCGGTGCCGGGCACATCGTTGTCCATCGTCTTGGGGATGGCGACCACCCGCACCCCCTCCTGGTACATGCGCACGCCGTAGCTCAAGGTGTCGTCGCCGCCAATGGGGATCAGATATTCGATGCCCAGATATTCCAGATTTTTAAGGATTTCTGGCGTCAGGTCATTCAACTCATCATTGTAAGTATCCTGTAAATGGGGGGGCACATTTTCGCGGCGCACGTGGCTGGGGCGGGTGCGCGAGGTGTGCAGGAAGGTGCCCCCGGTACGGCCGGCGCGGTTGACCACTTCTTCCGTCAAGACTTGATAACTGCTGCTGTTGTCTGCTTTGGGGTCCCGTTTTAGCTCCATGATGCCGGCCCATCCCCGCCGCAAGCCGATGACCGTGTACCCTTCACGCAGGGCGCGAATGGTAACGGCGCGAATGGCCGGGTTCAGCCCCGGCACGTCTCCGCCCCCGGTGAGAATGCCGATAATACCTTTGGTTTTTTGCACGTGTGCCATGGAAATCCAACTCCTTACTCGTAGCGCGATTAGGCAAATCGCGTTACCGATTGTCAATGATATGGGGGGGCAAGTGCCCAGAAAAAACCCCTGAGCAAATTATAAACCAGAGAGAAGGAGATGGGGTAATCAGGCCATTCTTTGCAGGTAAACGCCTGTTTGCCGGTGTACGTACCGCATTCATCGCCACGAATCAATTTGTAGCTAAATTTGTTCATACAACTCAATCGTAGGTTCGGTAAATACCGTTTTCCAGCCGGTTAAGCGCCTGCACGATGCGATTGTATTGTTGCCAGAGTGCCTGGGAATCTTCGGGGGTGGTCACGGCCGTTTCCGCCAATGCCAGACTCGCTTTTACCAGGCTAAACGCCGCCCCCAGGAAGGCGGCGAACCAGGCTGGGCGCGTAATGTTTGCGCCTGTTCATTGAGCGATGCGATGGTGGGCTGCCAATCCTTGAGCGCCTTTTTGGCTTTGGCGGCAGATTGAGTCTGCACGGCCGTGTCAAAACTTACAATTATTTCCCCTGGCGTTCCAAAACGAAGTTGCCGCTGCCCTTTCACATACAGTTGCAGCGCAAACATCAAATCAAAAAATAATATAGCGTCCTGTTCTGGTAACTTCATTTGTCGGTCTCCAAATCTCTAGCTCCTACAGCACATCATTAACAAAATAATCTGAATTTTCTCGTGCCATTCCGAGGAGTCTTCGACGAGGAATTTTTCGTGTTGTTCCAGGGGAAAGATTCCTCGCTTCGCAGACTTCGCTCGGAATGACAGTTGAAGTGTTAGAGTTGAGAAGACTTTTTTAACGGTGTACTCAGTCTCATCCAATTGAGGAAGCAGTAATTGAACAGTCACGCAACAATCTTACGCCGATCAACCGGCCCATCCCAGGCCGATGCGGTTGCGTTGTTTGTCTACGGAGAGGATGGCGACTTCCAGCACGTCGCCGACGTTGAGGGCAGCGCGGCGGGGAATCTGGCTGCGGTGCAGCAGGCCATCTTGTTTGACGCCAATGTCTATGAACGCGCCAAAGTCCACCACGTTGCGCACCGTGCCGTTGAGCCGCATTCCCGGCTGTAAGTCATCAAGAGATAACACGTCGCTGCGCAGGAGGGGCAAAGGGAGGTCTTCGCGGGGGTCACGGCCGGGGCGCACCAGTTGGGCAAAGATGTCTTGCAAGGTGGGCAGGCCGGTGTTCAGTTCGGCGGCGAGGGCTGTGGTGGGTTTGAGCGCGGCCAATGCCTGCTCGCGTTGGGCGGGCGTGCTGTCTGGTTTCAGGCCGACACGGGCGAGCAGTTCGGCGGCCACGCCGTAGCTTTCAGGGTGGATGGCGCTGGCGTCCAGTGGGTTGTCGCCGTCGCGGATGCGTAGGAAGCCGGCCGATTGTTCAAACGCTTTGCTGCCCAGCCCCCGCACTTCTTTAAGGGTGTCGCGGGTGGCGAAACGGCCGTGTTCGTTCCGATACTCCACAATACTTTTTGCCAGCTTGGGGCCGATGCCGGAGATGTAGGTGAGCAGGGCGGGGGAGGCGGTGTTCACGTCCACGCCTACCTGATTGACCACCGATTCCACCACGCCGGTGAGCGATTCGGAGAGTTGCTTCTGGTTCACATCGTGCTGGTACAGCCCCACGCCGATGGATTTGGGGTCAATTTTTACCAGTTCGGCCAGCGGGTCTTGGGCGCGGCGGCCAATGGAGACCGCGCCGCGTATGCTCACATCCAGGTCGGGTAGTTCCTCTTTGGCGAGTGGGCTGGCGCTGTAGACACTGGCGCCGGCTTCGTTGACCATCAGGTAATGGACGGTGTGGATTTGGCGGGTCAGGTCGGCGACGAGTTGTTCCGTTTCGCGGGAGGCGGTGCCGTTGCCGATGGCGATGAGGCTGACGTGATGGCGCTGCACCAGGCGGGCCAATGCTTTCAGGGCGTCATCGCGCCGGTTTTGGGGCTGGTGGGGGTAGATGGTGGCCGTTTCTAGGAGTTTGCCGGTGGGGTCAATCACGGCCGTTTTGCAGCCGGTTCGATAGGCGGGATCAATCGCCAGGACGGTGTGCCCGGCCAATGGCGGCTGGCTGAGCAGGCCACGCAGGTTGTCGGCGAAGACGTGAATGGCGTGGGTTTCGGCCGTTTCGGTGATGGCGCGGCGGATGTCGCGTTCGATGGCCGGGATGAGCAGGCGGTGTGTGGCATCGTCCATAGCCTGCTGCAACTGGTCGGCCAGCGGCGAGCGGCGGTCGGGGCGGAAGCCGGTGCGCACGGCGAGTATCCAGTCTCGTTCAGGGATGTCAATGGTCACGCGCAGCACTTTTTCGGCTTCGCCGCGATTGATGGCCAGTACCTGGTATGGTTTGAGGCGGTCAAACCGGCTTTGGAAGTCGTAGTACAGTTCGTAGACCTGGCGTTCGTCTTTGGCGTCCTCAATTTTTTGGCAGACCAATGTGCCGTATTGCATCGTTTTTTCGCGCAAAGTGTGGCGGACAACGGCCGTGTCGCTGACCACCTCGGCCACGATATCCCGCGCCCCGGCCAGGGCTTCGTCCGGTGTAAGCACGGCGTCGCTGAGGAAGGGGGTGGCAATTTGCACGGCCGTCTGGTCAGACTGAATCTGCGCCAGGATGAGATTGGCTAAAGGTTCCAGCCCTTTGTCGCGGGCGGCGGAGGCGCGGGTGTGCCGTTTGGGTTTGTAAGGCTGGTACAGGTCTTCTAATTCGGTGAGGGTGGCGGCGGCATGAATCTGCGCTTCCAATTCGGGCGTCAGTTTTTCTTGTTCGCGGATGGTGTTGAGGATGGTTTGGCGGCGTTCGTCCAGGTTGCGCAGCCGGGTGAGATGGTCGCTGATCTGGCGAATTTGCTCCTCATCCAGGCTGCCGGTGGCTTCTTTGCGGTAGCGGGCGACGAAGGGGATGGTATTGCCATGATCGAGCAGTTCGATAACGGCCGTGACCTGGCTAACTTTCACTTTCAACAAAGGGGCGATCTGTTCTGCGTGTGACATGGAGTGAATTATAACGGGAAAGGTGGCAGGTGGCAGGTGGCAGGTGATAGGTGTCAAGTGTCAAGTGTCAAGTGTCAAGTGTCAAGTGTCAAGTGTCAGGTGGTGGGTAGTGGTTGGTGGGTAATTTAACGATGGGTCAACGGTTGCGTTTTATGCTGGCGGCAGTAATTGGGTGATTGTGTGATTGTGTAGTTGGGTAATTGGTATTGACCGGCCCAACAAACAGGAGTTTTGTAATGGAAGGTTTTTTAGTTGTGGGGCAGCAGCACGAAAGTTTGTTGCCGGTGGTTGTGCCGGTGGCAACGGATGCCGTACATAACGATGAGGCATTAGCGCAACAGGCGTTGGCGGTGATGTTTGTGGAGGTGGATGCGGCGTTTGCGCGGACGGCGCGTGTGCTGTCGCCCTACGAGATGCACATGGCTGCGTTCCACCTCCGCTTGTTAAAAGGGGAGTTGTTGAAGCTGGAAGCCGACGGCCGTTCCAGCGCCGACATCATCGTGATGGCGGCGACGTGGTTGCTGGCGCGGGTGAGTGGGTTGGCGACTGATCTGGGGCGGCTGCTGTTTTCAGCGGCGGCGGCGGAAGCGATCAACCGGGCGGGGGATACGGCCGTAACCTGGCTGGAAAACCGGGCGGCAAATTATGAGACGGAGGGGCAGCCGGTGAATCTGGTGCAGCTACGCCAGGGATTGGCGCACTTTTCAGAGAATGAGCTGCGCGAATTATGCGCCGAAATGGGCCTGGCCTTCGACCAGCTTTACGGCCGTAGCCGAAGCGAGAAGGCGTGGGAGATGGTGGCGTGCGCCGTGCGTTATGGTTGTGTCCTGGAACTGGCCGTGCGTTGTCTGGAACGACGGCCGTATACCCCTGAAAATTAACAAAAACCACCTGGAGGTGAGGTGATGGGTGATGGGCTTGATGGGTTTGATTGGCGACTGACAGGGAACCGCCAGCAACAACAAGCCCCCTCCCCTCACCCCTTCACCCCTTCACCCCCTCACCCCTTCACCCCCTCATCCCCTTGTCCGCACCGCTGTGTCGCTCTATACTCCACTCTTGCCTGGAGATTGGCATATGCGACGACAAACGGTGTTTTTATTCTGGCTGCCCCTCTTTCTAAGCTGGCTGCTGATGACGGCCGAAGGCCCCATCGTCAGCGCCACCATCAACCGCCTGCCCAACGAGGTCATTATGCTGGCGGCGATGGGTATTGTGGTCAGCCTGTCGGTGATGATTGAAAGCCCGATTATTAATATGCTGGCGACCTCGACAGCGCTGGTTAAGGATCGGGCGACCTTTTTGCTGATGCGCCGTTTTACCATTCATTGGATGGTTTTGCTCACGGCCGTAACCATTCTCATCTCTTTTACCCCCCTGTTTGACCTGGTGATGGATTGGATGGGCGCGCCGCCGGAAGTGGCCGTCTGGGTGCGACCCGGTATGCAGCTTATGACCTTTTGGAGCGCGGCCATTGCCTGGCGGCGCTTCTTGCAAGGGGTGTTGATTGGCTTTGGGCAGCCGGGCAAGATGGCCTGGGGCACGGCCGTGCGTCTGGCGGCGTCCGGCGGGGTAGCCGTTGTTCTGGGGCTGTTTTCGGCCTGGCCGGGGGTGGTCATTGGGGCGGCGGCGCTCATGGCGGGGGTGGCGGCAGAAGCGGTGTTTGCTACAGTGGCGGTACGGCCGTTGCTGCAAAACCAGCTTGGCCCCACCTCGACCCTGGCAGCGGGTGTACCCCTTTCGTATCGCCAGCTTTTCTGGTTTCACCTGCCGCTGGCGGCTACCAGCCTGATGATCCTCATGGTGCAGCCGTTAGTCACCAGTAGCCTGGCCAAACTGGAAAACCCGGTGGCGTCCCTGGCCGCCTGGCCGGTGCTGTTCCAGGTATTGCTGATGGCGCGGGCGGCCGCTTTTGCTCTGCCGGAAGTGGTGATCGCCCTGAGCCATGAGGCTGATTCTTTTATCATGCTGCGGCGGTTTGCCCGAAATCTGACGCTGGTGTTGACGCTGGTTATGGTGCTGTTTGTCTTTACGCCTCTGTCTGCTTTTTATCTGTTTGTGGTACAGGATATGACGGCCGAGGTGGGGGCGCTGGCGCAATATACCCTGGTCTTTTATCTCTTCTTCCCCGGACTGACGGTGGTAAGCATGTGGCTGCGCGGTATGTTGATTCACGGCCGTCACACGGCCGATGTGAATGTGGCGATGGCGGTGAATCTGGTGGTCACGGCCGTGACGTTGGCGTTGGGCGTGCGGCTGCGTTTGCCCGGTTTACCCTCGGCGGCGGCGGCGCTGAATCTGGCGCTCATCAGCGAAATTGTGTACCTGTCCTGGCGGACGCAGCGCATCATCCCCACGGGCCTGTTTGCCTTCAGCCGCACCCGTGCCAAACCGACGTTGCCAGGATAGGGGAGTGTCATGTGTCATGTGTCATGTGTCATGTGTCAGGTGTCAGGTGGCAGGTGGCTTGATACATGACACATGACACAAGTCGAGGTTCTTATGATTGAAATCCTACAACTCCCTCTGGGGCCGCTGCAAACGAATTGTTATTTGTTGGGCTGCCAGCAGACGATGGAAGCAGCGGTAATTGATCCGGCGTGGGATGGGCGGGGAATTGCGGCAACGGCCGTGGAAAAAGGGTACATCATCACCCATATCCTGCTCACCCACGCCCACTTTGACCATGTGGGTGGCCTGGCGCAGTTGCAGGAAGAAACCAACGCCCCCATCTACATCCACCCTGACGCTGTGACCATGTTATCGCAGGCCACCATGTCCGCCGCCTTTTTTGGCCTGACCATTCCTGACCCGCCGGAACCGGACCACTTGTTGGCGGAGGGGGATGTGATTCAGGTGGGAAAGTTATCTTTGGATGTGTTATATACGCCCGGTCACGCCCCCGGCCATGTCTGTTTTTATCTACCGGCGTATCGGGTCATTTTTGACGGGGATGTGTTGTTCCAACAGAGCATCGGCCGGACTGACCTGCCCGGCGGCGATCAGGCCACCTTGATGCGCAGTATTCGCCAGAAGTTGCTTCCCCTGCCGGATGAGACGCACGTCCTCAGCGGCCATGGCCCCGCCACCACCATCGGCCAGGAACGGGCTGACAATCCATTTTTGCTTTGAAAGATGGCGCCGGGCGATTGAAATCGCGGCAACAGAGGGCGAAGTCGGCCTGCGCCGACTGATTGCCTGACTGATCGCCAGACCGCAAAGGCGGTCTTTGCCTTGTGTAGCCGCGAATTTATTCGCCGGGCACTCTGGTGGTCACGGCGTAGGTGTGGGTGAAGGGGTGAGGGTTGGGGTTGGCGTTGGCGTGGGGGGCGCGCCTAACCAGTAAAAGCAGGCGGGGTTGCTGCTGTTGCCGCCAAAGGTGTAAATCGGCAGCCCATCGGAGCGGTAGCCGGTGACGTTAACGATGCTGACGCGCCAGCATAACTGGTGCGTTTCGGCTATTGGCGGTCGCCAACTGGAAGGGACGATCAAGGATGTGTCGCGGGTGAAGGCGCGCTGGGGCAGTGTATCTAACAAGTTGGTATCGGCCAGTTCCACCATGTACCATTCGCTGTCGGTGAGGTTTTTCACGGCCGTCCACAACAACCGTACCACCCCATCCGGCGGCTCAATCACCGTTTCGTTCACCGGGTAGAGCAGTTTTGGCCCGGCCGGCGGCGGTGTATTGGTGGGGGTGGGGGATGGCCCCGGCGTGGGTGGAATATCTTCTGGGCTGCCATAGCTAATGCGCGGAATGCAAACAGTGTCGCCCGGCTGCAAAATGGTGGCGTCGGTAATGCGGTTTACCTGCGCCAGCAGTTCAAAGGGGATGCCAAATTGGGAAGCAATGGCCACAATCGAATCGCCCGTTTGCACTTCATACCGGTTACAAGCCCGTGGGTCCACAATGACGATTTCCCCATTGACGTTAACGGTGATGATCTCCAGAGGCGGGGTGGGGGTAGGCCAGGGGATGAGTAGATTTTGGTTGACCTGAATTTGGGAGTTGGCCGGTAAGCCGTTCAGGTTGGTAATGCTGTCCATGGAAACGCGGTAGAGGAAGGAGAGGCCAAACAGCGTTTCGCCGCTGCTGACGGTATGGGAGCGGGGCGGCGGCAGCGTGGCCGTTGGCTCCGGTGTGGGGGTGATGCTGGGGGTGAGCGTGGGCGGCTGTGTTTCGGTAGGCAGCGGCGTCCAGGTGGGCGTAAAGGTGATGGTGGGCGGAATGGGCGTCACCGAGGGGGCGATGACCATGCTGACCTCGTCGGGGCGGTGTTCCCAGACCAGTGCGCCCAGGATGATGATGAAGACGGTGAATACGGCCGTCATCAAAAGCACCAATGGCGCCTGCCTTTCCCGCATCACGCTTTCTATCACGTCAGGCACGGCCGTGAGTACCGGTACGGCTGGTTCTGGCCGGGCGGGCAGGGGCGTCTCTGTTTCGTCCGGCGTAGGCGTGGGGGGGGGGACGGCCGTTGGCGTCGGTTTGGGGGTGGCTGAACCAACGGCCGTTTCTGGTGGCGTGGCAGTTTCGGCCACAGGTGGCGGCGGCAGCCGGTAGCCACACATCAAACACACGGTTGCTTTTTCGGCCAGCACCGCATCACACACCGGGCAGCGCCGCTTGTCAGGGGGCAAATTCACCTTCTCACTCATCATTCCCACTCAAAACGGGGCATTATACCAGAGATAAAAGGGGGCACAAAAGCGACGGCCGTTGCGCCAACCGCCCTCTCATGTTAAGCAAGCGGGGTGCGCATCCTCAGATGCGCATCTGAGGATGCACACACCGCCATATCCTTCAGGTGAGGAATGTCACTAACGGCCGTACCCCGGTAAGGCTACACTAGACAGCGTTGTCAAAATGGCAGATTATTGATATTTGTCGGGCGATTTGGAAAATCGCCCCACTGGAGAAAGAATGGAAGCTAAAGTTACATGGAACAAAGGATTACATTTTACGGCGACCACCCCTGACGGGATGAGCCTGGAATTAGAAAGCGCCCCGCTGCCGGGCGAAGTAAAAAAGGGGATGAGTCCCATGCAGTTGCAGGCGGTGGCTACCATCGGCTGCACGGCTATGGACGTCATCTCCATATTGGAGAAGATGCGGTTGGACGTGACCGGTTTTGAAGTCAATTTCAACGGCGAACGGGCCACCGACCACCCCAAGGTATTTACAGATATTGGCGTGGAATATGTGGTCTACGGCCGTGACCTTGACCCCACCAAAGTCGAAAAAGCCGTCAACCTCTCCCTTGAGCGTTACTGCTCCGTCCACGCCATGCTTGCCAAAGCTGTGCCCATCCACCATACCATTCGGATCGTTGAAGTGTGAGTTCGTCTCACACTTCACCTCATGTTATAATCCTCCCCACACCTTGATAAATGAAACAGGCGAACGCTGGCAGCATCGTTCGCCTGTTCTATGTACAGGCACATTTCCCACAGCAAAGGAGACAGAATAGTGAATCTGCACGAATACCAGGCAAAACGATTATTTGCCGAACACGGTGTGCCCATTCCTGATGGCAAAGTGGCTTCCTCCCCGGCGGAAGCGCGCGAAATTGCCCGCGAATTGGGCGGTCGTGTGGTGGTGAAGTCCCAGGTGCATGTTGGTGGGCGTGGTAAGGCCGGTGGCATTGGTCTGGCCAACACTCCCGACGAAGCAGAGGCGCAGGCCGCCCGCATTCTGGGCATGGACATTAAAGGATACAAAGTCCGTCGCGTGTTGGTAGACCAGCAAGCGCCGGGCATCAAACAAGAGATTTACCTGGCCGTTCTCATTGACCGCGCCGCTCGCCGCCCCATGATCATGGCCTCCGCGGCCGGCGGCATGGATATCGAGCAGGTTGCAGCCGAAACGCCGGAGAAAATCCTCACTGTCCATATCGAACCGGCGTTAGGTGTGCGTGGTTACCAATCCACCTATCTGGCTTCGGCCATGGATTTACCGCGTGACCTCTGGCGCGACTTCCACAAAATTGTGGCCTCGCTCTATTCCTGTTTCCAGGCCAATGACGCTTCGCTGACCGAGATTAACCCGCTGGTTATTACCGGCGAGGGCAAACTGATGGCGCTGGATGGCAAGATGAGTATTGATGACAATGCCCTCTCGCGCCAGACGCGCCTGGCCGAAATGCGCGATACCGATGAAGAACCCCCATCCGAACGGGAAGCGCGCTTGAGCGGTATCAATTTTATCCAGCTAGAAGGGAATATCGGCTGCATGGTCAACGGCGCCGGCCTGGCGATGACGACGATGGATGTGATCAAGCTCTTTGGCGGCGAACCGGCCAATTTCCTGGATATTGGTGGTGGGGCGAAGGCGGAGCAGGTGACAACAGCACTGCGCCTTATCCTCTCTGACCCCAACGTGAAGGCGGTGCTGATCAACATTTTTGGCGGTATCACCCGCGGCGATGAGGTGGCGCGGGGGATTGTTGAGGCGCTATCTCAAATAGACACGGCCGTGCCCATGGTGGTGCGTCTGGCAGGGACAAATGCCAAAGAGGGGATGGAGATATTGGCGCAGGCGAAAATGGAAACGGCCGTGACCCTTTCCGATGCCGCCCAAAAAGCGGTAGCCGCCGCCAAACGAGGTGCATCGTGAGCATTTTAGTAGACAAAAACACACGACTCTTAGTACAGGGCATCACCGGGCGCGAAGGCACGTTCCACACCAACCAGATGATCGCCTACGGCACCAACGTCGTCGGCGGCATCACGCCGGGCAAAGGCGGCCAATGGTTTGATGGCGATAGCAAGCGTGTGCCCATTTTTGACACCGTGAAGGGCGCTGTGGAAGCGACCGGGGCCAATGCCAGCATCATCTTTGTGCCCGCCCGTTTTGCCGTAGACGCCATTTACGAAGCGGCCGACGCCGGTCTACCGCTCATTGTCTGCCTCACCGAGCATATTCCCGTGCTGGATATGATCGCCGCTCGCGCCTACCTGGAAACGCGGAAAATCACCCTGGTAGGGCCAAACTGCCCCGGTTTGCTCACGCCCGGCCAGGCCAAAGTGGGTATCATCCCCGGCAATATCGCCATGCCCGGCAATGTGGGCCTGGTCTCCAAGAGTGGCACCCTCACCTACGAGGTAGTGGACGCCCTGACGCGGCGGGGTATCGGCCAATCTACCTGCGTCGGCATCGGTGGCGACCCCATTAGCGGCGTCTCCTTTATTGACGTGTTGCAGCTATTTGAAGATGATCCGGAAACGGAGCAGATCATCATGATCGGCGAGATTGGCGGCAATGCCGAGGAGCAGGCGGCGGCCTACATCGCCCGCCACATGACCAAGCGTGTCACCTCCTTCATTGCCGGGCGTACCGCGCCGCCCGGACGGCGCATGGGTCACGCCGGGGCCATTGTGGAAGGCGGCTCCGGCACGGCCGACGGCAAAATTGCCGCCCTGCGCCAGGCTGGCGTCACCGTCGCCGACCACCCTGACCAGATTGTGGATTTGATCGGTTGAAAAACTTCCAGGAGGGGAGGCTCTAGCCGCCACAGTGGCGGCTAAAGCCTCCCCTCCGTAGTCGTAAATGAGAAAGGGATTGTTGCGCCGGGTTGACCCCGGTTTTTTTGTGGTTTTGGCGATTGCGTTCATTGTTATCTGGCCGTTTGTCAGCCGCGCCAGTTTGCCGGTGGAGACGGACGCCGAACTGCACATTTTCCGTCTGCATGAACTGGGGTTACTGGTGCGCGGCGGCGACTATTATCCACGCTGGGCGCCCAATTTTTATCACGGCTATGGCTACCCGATCTTCAATTATTATGCGCCGCTGGCTTATTATGTGGGGCTGCTATTTGAATTGTGGCCGTTTTGGGATGCGGTGGTGGCGGTCAAGGCCGGTTTTATCATTGGCTTGCTGGCGGCGGCGTTGGGGATGTATGGGTTTGTGCGTGACAATTGGGGGCGGGGGCCGGGTTTTGTGGCCGCGGCAGTCTATGTGTATGCGCCGTATGTGCAATATGTAGACCCCCACGCGCGGGGGGTGCTGCCGGAATCATTGAGCCTGGGCATCTTCCCGCTGGCGCTTTGGGCATTGGACCGGTTACGCAAAGGGGGCGGGGCGCGGGTGTGGGTTACGGCCGTGCTGCTCACCGCCGCCGTCATCCTCTCCCACAACCTGATGGGGATGCTCTTTTTTGGCCTGCTATGCGCCTGGGCGGTCTGGCAGATGGTGTGTTCACGTGTCACGTTTCAGGTGTCACGCATCACGCATCACGCATCATCCTCTCACCCCCTCACCCCCTCACCCCAGCGGCTGCGCCGTCCTCACCTGCTCATCTTCGCCGCCCTTCTCCTCGGCCTGGGCGTGGCTGCTTTTTTCTGGCTGCCGGTGCTGTTGGAGCGCAATGCGGTGACGCTGAACACGCTCATTGGGCAGGGGGGGAACTACGATTTTCGCACCCATTTTTTGTCCGTGCAGGAGATGTTGGCGTCCTCGTTGCGGTTGGATTGGGGGGCGTCGGAACCGGCGTTTCGTTTTAATTTGGGGGTGATGCAGTGGGTGATGGCTGTGCTGGCGGTGGCGCTGCTGCTCTTGCGGCGGCTGCAGCAGGGGGAGCAAGTGTTGTTTTTTGTGCTGGCGCTGGTTGGGCTGCTCTTTCTCATGTCACCGGTTTCCACACGTGTGTGGGAAGCCTTGCCGTTTATGGCCTTTTTCCAATTCCCCTGGCGGTTGTTGGGCGCAGCGGCGGCGATGTGCGCCGTGTTGGCGGGGGCGGCAACGGATGGCCTCCTGCAAGAGGGGCAGGGGCGGCGGTATGTGAAGGAATGGCTGACGGCCGTACTCGTCACTCTCACCATCATCCTGGGGCTGCCCATGAGCCAGCCCGCGCCCTGGGGTGACTTTGGTGAGGTGAATACGCTGCGTATGTCGCTGATTGAAAACACCGGGCGCTGGTTGGGCACGACTTCAACGGCCGATTATGTCCCGGCAACGGTGGACGTGGTGCCGGGGCGAAAAGGGAACGTGGTCGGCGGCGTGGCTGATGGCAAGCCAATGGACCGGGTGAATTGGGATGTGCTGCCGCCGGAGGCGACATTGGAGACGCAGGTGATACGGCCGCTCCACACCCGCTACATTTTGGACACGCCCACAAAGCTGTGGTTTCGCTTGTATCTGTTTGATTTTCCCGGTTGGGAAGTGCGGATTGATGGCAGCCCGGTGAAGACGGAGTTGGGGCGGCCAGATGGTTTTATTGTTGTACCCGTGCCGGCGGGGCGGCATGTGATTGATGTAGAATTTGGGACGACCCCGGCGCGGACGGCGGCCAATGTGCTCACGGCCGTGTCGCTGGTGTTGATGGCGTTTGTGGCCTGGCAATTAGGGCGGGGTCGCTGGCGGGCAGCTGATGTTTCGCAACTGCCGCCAATCGTTCCGCCCCGCTTGGCCCGGCCCGATTGGCTGACGGTGGCGGTGGTGTTAGCGGTTACGGCCGTGAGCATTCTGCTGCTGGAACCAACGGGTGTTTTGCATTATAGCTCCTCCGGATTGGCGGCCGAACCGGCGGCGACCGACCTGATGGCGAATTTTGGCGAGCAAATTGCCCTCATTGGTTACACGGCGCGGCGGCAAACGGCCGTGCCCGGCGACATTGTTCCCCTGGAACTTTACTGGAAGGCGCTGAACCGGCTGGACATTAACTTTCAAGTCTTTGTGCATGTACTCTCGCCTGACGGTGTGCTGGTGGCCCAATCCGACAAGCTCAATCCCGGCGAATTTCCCACCCGGCGCTGGTCGCTGGATGCTTACGTGCGCGACGAACACTATCTGGCGTTGCCGCTCGATTTGCCGCCCGGTGAATATCACGTCACCGCCGGCTTATGGGTGCAGTCTGAAGGCTGGCGGCTGCCACTGCTGGTAGATGGCCTTCAGGTGGGGGATAATGTGGAACTATTTACATTGGCTGTCAGGTAGGGGCGGGCACAGAGGCCGTGCCCCTACCATGTTTATCTGATGCGTGTCATTGGCGGTAAGGCAAAAGGGCGGAAATTGAAGCGCGTGCCGGGGGACAGCACCCGGCCGATTATGGATCGGGTGAAGGAGAGCCTGTTTAACATCCTGGGTGATGTGTCCGGGCAGCGTTGGCTGGATTTGTTTGCCGGGACGGGGCAGGTGGGCATTGAGGCGCTCAGCCGGGGGGCGGCGGAAGTGGTGTTTGTGGACAAACTGCGCCCGGCCATCCTGACCATTCAGGACAACTTGCGTCATACGCAGCTTGGCAAGGGGGCGGAGGTGCGGCAGATGGATGCCTTTGCCTGCTTACAGCAGCCCCCGACACGGCCGTTTGACCTGATTTACATCGCTCCGCCGCAGTACAAAGGGTTCTGGTTGGAAGCGCTGAAACTGGTGGATGCACGGCCGTTGGCCCTCCTCAAGCCGCAAGGTATGGTTGTGGTGCAAATTGACCCCAAAGAGAAACAGCCAGTAGAACTGACCCATTTGTGCCTGGTAGATGAAAGGCGGTACGGGAATACGCTGTTGTGTTTTTATGAGTTGGGGGAGATTGGAGATTAAAGATTGGAGATTGGCGAATCTCTGATCTCCAACCCCCTATCTCCAATCTCTAATTCGCCAATGTAATCTGAATGGCGCACTGGTACGCGGCATCACCGTTGCGGTTGAGTGCCGTCAGCCGGATCAGGTAGGGGCCAGATTCCCACTGGCTGAGGTTAACGTTGCCCAATAAGCCGTCCACGACCGGCTGGGTCATGGTGCGCCCCAGCAGGGATGCCCATTGGCCGTTGGTCTGGGGGCCGTTGGCTTCCAGCGTGTAGCCGCCAAATTCTGGTGTATTGGCCGTGCCAAAAAACTCAATGAAGCCGGCCACCGTGGCCCCATTGCGCGGCTCGTTGAAGGTCAACTGGAGATTGCAGCCAATGAGGGCAGTGGGGGCCACGATGGGAGTGGGTAAGGTTACGGCCGTGTCTCCTTCTACCGGTTCGGGCGTTTCCGTGGCGGCGGGGGCAATGGGCGGCGGCACAAGTGGCTGGCTGGGCAGCGTGATCGTTGGCGCTAATGGTGGGGTGGGGGTAGATGTGGGAATGACGGGCGGCGAGGGGGAGGCAAACGGTGTGCGTTCCAGGTCAGGTGTGGGCGTCGGTGGGCGCAGCAGTTCCGGCGGCAGTGTGGGCGCTACCTGGTAATTGACGTAGAGGATGATGGCAATGACGGCCGTGAGCGCCAGAATAAAAAGCGCGGCATTATTGCGCAGTTGGCGGCCCCGTTCCAGTTCCAGGCCAAACACCGCCCGCTGCAACTGCCGCCGCGCCCGCAAAAACTCGCTAAGGTACCAGATCAGACCCAGGGTAGCCAGGATCAGCATCCAGACATCATTGCGCAAAATAAAGATATAGATTCGTTCCATCGAGGTGGAAGGTGGAGATTAGAAGATTGGCAGAGAGATGGCGTTCCGGGTATTCAATCTCCAATCTTTAGTCGGACATCAGCCTATGGCGCTTTCTGACAATCTTGGCAAAATGCCACGAATCAGCGCCATGAGATTGGGCACGATCTGTTTGCCCGTTTCTAATACTTCGTCGTGGGTGACGGTAATGCCCGGTTGGGGGTCGGGGTCTGCTTTATTGGTGATGGAGGAGATGCCTAACACTCGCATCCCGGCGTGCCGCGCCACCACCACTTCCGGCACAGTAGACATGCCTACCGCGTCCGCGCCCACTGTGCGCAGAAAACGAAGTTCGGCGGGTGTCTCAAAACTAGGCCCGGCTACATATCCATAAACGCCCTGCTGCAGCGTAAACCCATTGGCCTGGGCTACTTCCAGGGCAATCTGGCGCAGGTGGGGGTCATACGGCCGTGTCATGTCGGGAAAACGTGGCCCAAAGCTGTCCTCATTTGGCCCACGCAGCGGATTTTGTCCGGCAATCCCCAGGAAGTTGATGTGATCCGTTATCAGCATTAAGTCCCCCGCTTGAAAGGCGGCATTGATGCCGCCGGCGGCATTGGTCACAATCAGCGTGTGAATGCCCAACAAGCGCATGACACGCACCGGCAGCGTAATGTGGGACATGGTATACCCTTCATAATAGTGGGCGCGCCCTTGCTGTGCCAGCACCGTCTGGTTGCCTAACTGGCCTATCACCAGCCGCCCGCCATGTCCGGGCACGGTAGAAGCAGGCCAATAGGGGATTTTTTCGTAGGGAATGATGTCGGGGTTTTGGACGCCATCGGCCAGTGCGTTTAGCCCGGAACCGAGGACCAGACCAACGGTTGGTTTGTGGCGGGTGAGGTGGCGCACGGCCGTAGCCGCCTCCGTAATCTGGTGCAGTGTAATGTCGCTCATACGGCTGCCGCTTCTTCAAAGAAGAACTCGGCCTCTTCTATCATATCATCTTCGGACTCATTATCGCTATCACCCAAGTGGGTGTAAATCTGGGTGGTCGAGATATTGGCGTGGCCCAATAGCCTTTGTACTTCCTGCAAATCCGAGCCGCCGTGTAGTTTATGGGCGGCAAAACTGTGTCGCAGCGTGTGGGGTGTAACCGATGTTTTTAGTTCGGCCTGTTTGGCATAGGCCTTGATGATCAACCATAGACCCTGCCGTGTGAGCTGCTGCCCACGATGGTTAAGGAAGAGCGCTTTTTCTTCTTTATCTTTCACCAGATACGGCCGTCCCTCGTCCAGGTACATCGTCAAAATTTGCCGCGTATGGGCATCAAAGGGCAACTTGCGGCTGCTTTCTTCTTTGCCAGGGCAAAAGAGCATCGCATGTTCCAGGTCAATATCTTCTATCTGCAACGATACCACCTCTGTGACCCTCATCCCGGTTGAGTACAGCACATTTAAGAGAGCCGTATCGCGCAAGTTTTTTGGTGTTCTCTTGTGGGCCGGGGCCGCCAGCAGTTGGTCAACTTCTTGAAACGTCAGCGTTTGTGGCAGCCGTTTTTTGACCTTTGGCGAATCAACCTGCGTGGTTGGATTCTCGTGAATCTCATTGTGCTCGTGTAAGTAATTGAAGAAAGATTTCACTGCCGCCACCTTACGCGCCACTGAGGAGGACGCATAGGGTTGGGTCTTCATATATTCCACGTAATCATGCACAATATCTGGCGTGACATCATCCCAGCCATCGAGATGGCCATAGTGGCCATTGTGTAGAAAATTGACGAACTGGTTGAGGTCATTTTTATAAGCAGCGGTTGTGTTATTGGAATAGTTGTATTCTTCCTGCAGGTAATCCAGAAAGGCGAGCAGATGTTCATCCATCCCCTGCAACTCCTTACGAACACATCAATGCTGCACTTGCCATCGTGCATTCGTATAGCAATACTGGCGGGTTGAATCACCGAGTGTATGCCATGTTTTTTTGATTGAGGTAACTTTTGATCTTTCGATTACATTAATGCCGATGCAGATACCGTCAAACAGTGGATTATGTTATCAGGCCGACTGTAATCTAAGATTATGTTAGTTAAATCTGCGGGCATTATAGCAATTACTTTGCATAAGATCAAACATGAATCAACATAAAATTTGAAATTGAGACCTATGCGAATTTTGTACAAGGCGCGGGCGACAAGAGGTGCAGGCATTTTTGTTCTGCATGCGCATTGTTTTTGCCTCTACAATCTTTAACGTATGTGTGAAGATGCAACGAACGTGGTAGCATAGACGGAATGAAGGTAGATATGCGTCAGCAGGTGAGAGTGACAGATGAGTGAGACAAAAAAACAGCATCATCCAGCACAAAGTCAATTTGAGGCTTATTTTCGTCGGGGCACAGAATTGTTGCATGAAGGCCAGGCGGCTCAGGCAGCCCCCTTGTTGCAGAAAGCGTATGAATTGGAGCCGGAGCATGTGGACACGGCCGTGAACCTCAGCGGCGCCTATATTCTGACCAACAAATTTCGCCAGGCCGTGCCTATTCTGGAAGCATTGGCCTCCCGCTACCCGGACAACCCGGCCATCTGGACAAACCTGGGCGCCGCCTATCTGGGCAACCCGGTTTTGGCAGAGGATGAAGATCAGCGTAAAGCCATTGCTGCTTTTGAGCAGGCGTTGACCCTTGACCCCATCGCACCCCACGTGGCTTACAATATCGGCCTGATTTACCGTGACCGGCATGAGAAGGAACAGGCGATTGCCTGGTTTCAGCGTGCCCTGCAAGCCAATCCCCAAGACCGCGATGCTCGCCGCCTGATTGACCAGTTGAGCCAGCCGTCCGATCCGGCGCCGTTAGTGTAGTTGCAATTGAGCGCCAGCAAACTTAATCCCATCATGATCCCATCACTTTCTCATAAGGAACCTCTATGTTATTAGATGCAGCACAGTTTAGTCACCGGTTCAGGCCATTTGCGGAACGGATGCAGGCAGCGGGTTTGCCGGACATTTTTATCCGTACCTTTGCCGGCTATTACGAGCAATTGGTTGCCGGCAGCACCGGCTTGATCCCGGAATCGGACATTGAGCCGGTCACGTCGTTGCCGGATGTGGATAGCTTTTCGCCAGAATTGGCGGCCGTGGGCGAGGAGGCGATGGCGCGCACGGCCGTCATCAAACTCAATGGCGGCCTGGGCACCAGCATGGGGTTGGAACAGGCCAAATCTTTGCTGGTGGTGAAAGAGGGGTTGTCTTTTTTAGACATTATTGCCCGGCAGTCCATTTGCACGGCCGTGCCCCTCATTCTCATGGACAGCTTTAGCACCCAGGAGGATGCCCTTGCTGCCTTAAGCCGTTACCCGGAGCTAGACAAAGATTTACCGCGCAGTTTTTTACAACACAAAGCCCCCAAGATCAGCCAATCTGATCTAGCGCCCGTTACCTGGCCCGATAATCCTTCTCTGGAATGGTGCCCACCAGGTCATGGTGATATTTACACGGCGTTGGTGACCAGCGGCACACTGGCGGCGTTGCTGGCGCAGGGGTATGAATATGCCTTTGTCTCCAATGCCGACAACCTGGGCGCCGTCATTGACCGGCGTATTTTGGGGTACTTTGCCAGCCAGCAACTTCCCTTTATGATGGAGGTGGCCGACCGCACCCAAATGGACCGCAAAGGCGGCCATCTGGCGCAAAGACCAGACGGTCAACTGATTTTGCGGGAATCGGCGCAATGCCCCGAAGCGGACCTGGACGCCTTTCAAGATATAAACCGCCATCGCTACTTTAACACCAATAATCTCTGGTTTCATTTGCCATCATTGCAGCGGGTGATGCAGGCGCAAGATTACCAGTTGGGGCTGCCCATCATCCGCAATCAGAAAACGGTTGACCCGCGTGATGGCAGTTCAACGGCCGTGTACCAGCTAGAAACCGCTATGGGGTCAGCCATCGCCATCTTTGCCGGGGCGCAGGCCGTGCGGGTGGGGCGGGAACGGTTTGCGCCGGTGAAGACGACCAACGAGTTAGTGGCGGTACGCTCAGACGCCTATGATTTAACGGCCGATTTCCGCGTTGTGCCCGCCGCGGGCCGCCACATGAGGCGTTTTGTGGTGAACCTGGACCCCCAGTATTACAAGTTTGTGTGTGATCTGGCGGAACGGTTCCCTCAAGGGCCACCGTCACTGCGACAATGTACTCGTTTTGAGGTCTATGGTGATGTCTATTTTGGGCATGGCGTGGTGTGCCGGGGTGAGGTGATGGTTATAAATGAAAGTGATCACCCGGTGACCATTCCCGATGGCGCTGTTTTAGAAGACACACAAAAATTCGTATAGGCAAGTTTATGGGCTGCTGATGGCTCATATCGGCCGTCGGCCACAATAAAACAGGAAGAAAAAGATGTTTCTGCACATATTGGTTCCGGTAGATTTTTCGGAGCGCAACCCAGAGGCTTTGGCATTGGCCCTGGCGCTGGCGAAGATGAGCAACGGCCGTGTCAGCCTGTTACACGTCATCAAACTCATCAGCGGCGCGTTGGAAGAGTTCCAGGACTTTTACGAGAAACTGGAAGCCGACGCCCACGAGAAGATGACAGCCCTGATCGCTGCGCAGCCGGACAGCGGCATTCCCCTCACTGTGCATATCATCGTCGGGCATCGGGTGGAGGAAATTTTGCGCTTCACCACAGCGCAGGATGTGGATCTGGTTGTGATGAGTTCCCACAAGATTGATTTACAGCACCCGGATGAAGGCTGGGGCACCATCAGCCACAAGGTGAGCATTTTGGCGCAGTGCCCGGTGCTCCTCGTAAAGTAAACGAATTTCATGGTCATGCACAAGGTAGCTGCTTTTGTTTCTAGAGGTGTTGGGGCGGCGCAACAATTGCTGACCATTGACCATCCCGATGCGGGTTGGCAAATACCAGCGGGCACAGTGGAAGAAGGCGAAGAACCGGACACGGCCGTGCGCCGTGAACTGTACGAAGAAGCCCGACTCGCCAATCTGGCGTTGGTGCAAAAATTAGCCACTTTCAATCAGCTAACCGGCGACCAACGAGTCATGTGCCAGACTGTTCAGTTACGAGCAACAGCAGCACCAGACGCTCCCCTATTGCCCTACATCTTTCGCCGGGGCTGGTATGTGCGCCAATTGGCACAGCAGAAGGGGATGGCGCAGGTTTGTTATGAAGAGCGACAATATCTGTCTAACCAACCCGGCGAGGTGGTATTGTCGTGGCAAGGGTGGGTAGGTGACACGGCCGTGGCCCCCACTCTCATCCGCCATCTCTACCACTGTCGTCCTTGCGCTGAATTACCTGATGAATGGTTCGCCGATCCTGGTGATCACGGCCACAAGCCCTGGCGGTTGTTTTGGCAGCCGTTAATGAGTGCTGAACTGGTACAAGGTCAACAAGAATGGCTGGACATGGTGCGGGACAGGCTGATGATTTGTGATCAGTAGACTTCAGGTATACGGCCGTTACAAACAGCCGTACCAAAGAGGGATAGGCGAAAGGCATCCTCTTTTTCTATACTTCCCGACAGTTTTCACCCCGGCAGTACAAAGTTGAACTAAAAACCTGAGATTAGTGAAAAGAAAAAGGAGATGCACATCTCCTCATCTCTAATCTCCAAACTCAACCCACAATTGGAGGTATCTCAAAAATGGCAGAAGCGCAGTATTATCAGAACGATCCCCGCTGGAAGGACGTCAAAATTGGCGCAGACCCGCATATGACCATTGGCATGGTGGGCTGTCTGCTCACCAGTCTGACGATGGTGATGAACCACTTTGGCGCAGATGAAACGCCGGTGACATTGAACCAGAAGATGGTTGCCAGCAATGGTTATAGCGGCGCCTGGATCAAATCGGCGATGGTGCCGGGCCAGTTCCCGGCGCTGGGCGTGAAGCGGCAGCGGTATGTGGAGTGCAAAAACCCTATTCCTGCGCCCATGGCCGATATTGATCAGGGGTTGGCCGCCGGCTCGCTGGTAGTAGTGCAGGTGGATCGGGAAGAAGACCGTGCTTTTGAAGAGGAGGATGGTCATTGGGTGGTGCTGACCAAAAAGGTGGACAACGATTACCAGATGTGGGATCCCTGGCAGAAAAAAGGTGCGCCGGAGACCCTGGTGGGCCGCTATGGATTTGGCAGTAAACGGCCGGAAGAAATCATTCAGAAGGTAATCTGGCATGGTAAAGGCGACCTGCCCAAGGCGGAAGACAAACCGGCGGCTCCGGCAACACCCGCCGCGCCCCCCCCCACCACCACGCCGCCGGCCCCTGCCCAACCGGCGCCGGGTGACGACAAGCCAATGGCGGTGAAACCAACGACAGAGATCACATTGCGCCGTCAGCCAGTGATTGACCCAGGTAATGTGATCAAGAGGGTGCCGGCCACGGCCGTACTCACCATCCTCGATCTACCCTCCCAGGCGCGGCCCAAAATTGGTAAACAGGGTCAATGGCTGCGCGTGCGCGAATCGGGTGGCGGTGATGGATATGTGGCTGCCTGGTTGGTGCAGGAAACGGCCGTGCCTGCTGCGCCCGTTGCGCCCACCGCTCCACCCCCAGATACCCCACGCCCTCCCGACCAACCGGCAGCGCCATTGACTGTTAAAACAACGGGTGAAAGCGTCTCTTTCCGCTCCGCGCCCCGGGTGGGGGAGGACACCTTTATTGCTTCCCTGGTGAAAGGGACGAGTTTACAGATTATTGAGGCGGGCAACCCGGCCAGCAAAATCGGCGTTCAGGGACAGTGGTTACAGGTGCAGTTGGGTGACGGCCGTCAGGGATACGTAGCTGCCTGGTATGTGGCGAGAGTGTAAAAATACTCCCAGAGGTTATAGATTGACGTTCTTTCTGTTGCTTGTAGGTGGCAACTTGTCACCAGATGGAATGGCAGCTTTCAGCGTCCATGACTATACCTGACAAGGTGACAAGGTGACATCTGACAAGGTGACAAAAATGTCAGATTATGACCGTTGCCAGTATATATTAGACGATTAGCTTCTGGTTGCTCGTTGGGTAATAGCAGCCTGTAACAAAGCTGTTTGTCCTGCGCTCAGATTCAAAGTTAGAACTTTCTGCACAGAACAAAACCGGGTGGAGGTTACATAGGGATCAGGGGAAATGGCTGTTGCCTCATAACTTTTGGCAACAGCCGTATACACCACCTGCACAAAATCGGGATAGGGATACAGGTAGCCGTCCGGTTTGGGGCTGAGATGGTGAAAGTGGATGAATCCGAGTACGGCCGTATCTGCCACATGCCATCCTGTTTCCTCCAACAATTCGCGTTGTAACGCGGCCGTCAGGCTTTCACCCCGCTCCCGCCGCCCGCCGGGAACGACATAAGCATCCCCTTGATGATCGGTAATGACCATCACTTCATTCCCCCGAAAAAGAATGGCGCGTACGGAAGACACTACCTCATCTGGCGGTAGTTGGCTGCTGAGATAGGTGCGTTCCTGTAAGAGAAGAGAACCGACGGCGTTTTCGGATTCCCCATTTGTCCAGATAGGCCATTCCTCGGCCACAGGTGTATGTTGGCGCAAAAAAGCGGCTAAATTTGGAAACATGAAATGAAGCTCACGGACGTGGCGAAGGTCGTCGGTCAAGGGTCAGGTTCGTGTCAGGTGGCCGCATTTGCGCCCAACAACACGGCCGTAAACCAGATCAAAAAGTCATATTTCATCAACTGGCTCAACCGCTCCAATTGCGGGCCGGTGCGGTAGCGCGTTAACCGCAGCAGCACATAGAGCAGCACCGGATACACCCCCACCGCCACCACCAGCGCATAAACTGGCCGGTAGCCGCCAAAGTGGTACGGCAGCATCATCATCACAATCGTCACCGCCGCCAGCAAAAAAAAGATAATGCGCGCCGGTCGCCGCCCCCAGGCCGTAGCAATGGTGCGGCAGCGATGGTGCAAATCCCCCTCATAATCCGCCAGCGTCTTCAAAATCTCCCGCCCCATGATGGCCGTCAAGATCACCGCTGCCAGCCAGAGGGAAGGCCGTGCGTTCCCCGCCGCCACCCCACCAAACACCGCACTCATGGCTGAAATGGCCGCGATGGTAAAGTTGCCAAACAAGACGGTGCTTTTGAATTTCCAGGAGTACAGATAGAGCAAAATGGTGGAGACCAGGGCAATGGCAAAGGCCGCCGCGTTGATGAAGGCGGCAATGAGCAGCGAAGCCAGCGTCAGCGCCAGCGAAAACACCCAGGCAGAACGGGGACTGACCATGCCAGAGGGCAACGGCCGTTGCGGTTGGTTGATACGGTCAATGTCAATATCCAGATAATCGTTCCAGGCGTTGGCGGCCATGGAAATGAGGATGGTGGCCAGCATCGCCAGCCCAATGTCCGCCCATGCCCCTGTCCCGGCCACATAGCCGCCTAATAACACTGCCAACCCACCGGTCAGACTGGTCAACGGCCGTCCCAACTTAAATAATCCCTTCAATTCTCGCAGCATCATCTCTCCTTAGCCCCAGACCCTAAGGGTTTTAGAAAACCCTTAGGGTCTGCCCTGACTTGTTGTTACAATACCCGCCATGATCACCAGCCCTAGCAATGACAAAGTAAAAATGGTACGCCGCCTGCAAACGGAGCGCCGCATTCGGGCGCAGGAGCAGGCTTTTGTGGTGGAAGGCGACCGCTGGTTGGCCGAATTGGTACATTACCAACTGCCGCCGCGCCACCTCTTTTTCACACCTGAATGGCAGGTCTCTCACACCGAAATTTTAGCGCAGCTTGCTCAATTTACCCACCTGCCGGGCCTGTTGGTTAACGAGGCGGTAATGGCGGCGATGAGTGATACCATTACCCCGCCAGGCGTGTTGGCTGTTGTGCCCATGCCGCAGTTGCCATTGCCCGCACAGCCATCCCTGCTGCTCATCCTGGATGCCATTAACAACCCCGGCAACCTGGGCACGATGCTGCGCACGGCCGTTGCCGCCGGGGTGGATGGTGTATTGTTAACCCCCGGCAGTGTGGATGCCACCAATCCCAAAGTGGTGCGTGGCAGTATGGGGGCGCTGCTGCGGCTGCCCGTTCATGCGCTCACTTGGGCGCAAATTGCCAAAATTGTAGAAGGAATGCAGGTGTGGTTAGCGGATGTGGATGAAGGGGAGGTGTACACGGCCGTGAACTGGCAATCTCCCACCGCCCTCATCATCGGCAGCGAAGCGGGCGGCGCGGGAGAGGAGGCGCATCGGTTGGCACACGGCCGTGTCACCATCCCCATGGCCGCCGCTATGGAATCACTGAACGCGGCGGTGGCTACGGCCGTGATCCTGTTTGAGGCAAAACGGCAGCGGGGAGTGGGTTGATTGATTGGTAAGCAATCTCTCAATACACAAAAGGGATGAGCTTGCGCACCCGTTTCTGGTACGCCCCATAGTTTTCATATTTTTCGGCCAGCCATTGTTCTTCACGGCGGGATTTAGCGTCGAACAGGAGGAAGAGCAGCAGCGTCAGGAGCAGGGTAAAGCCACTGTGCATGAACAGCCCCCAACCCAATGCCCCCAGGATAATGCCGCTGTAGATGGGGTGGCGCACCAGGCGGTACGCGCCGTGTTCCACCATTTGGGCGTCGTCTTTGGGGTGGGGCACGGCCGTAATGTTATCCCCCAGACTCCACACCCCCGCCAGCGCCAGAACCAACCCCACGCCTAACAGCACCAGACCGGCTGCCAGCGCAACGGTGTGCCAGGGTGCGGGCCAGGGGGCGGACGGCCGTGCCACCAACGGCGTCAGCGCAATCAGCCCCAGCAGCCCAAATTGCACCACCACATACCCCTCCCCTCGTTTGCCAGCCCATTTATCCCATTTCAAGGTGTACCTCAGCAAGAAAAGAGATTGAGAGATTGGGAGATTACCCAATCTCCCAATCTCCTTCTTCTACCCACAGCCCCCGCTGCCGGGGGCGCGTTTTAATTGTAGCTGAATTTTAGGGATGTAGGTCAGGTCAAACAGGTGCGGGTCGGGGCTGGCGGCGGCGTGGCGAGCGCCCAGGGCGGCGGTGAAGGCATAACGTAGTTGATCGTCACGGCCGTCTACCGCCACGTATTCTGGCCCAAATGTATCCTTCGTGAAAGTCGCCAGCCAGTTGTTGACGCCCCCTTCCAGGATGTACACGTTAGGCACACTTTCGGCCACCAGCAGCTTCCATGCTTCGGTAGCGGCCGTTTCGTCATTGCTCATCACCACAAAGACCGTGTTTTCCGGTTCGGCGATCAGTTCCGGCGTCAGCGCCAGCAGATCGTCTGGCGCTACCCGCTGCGCATCCAGAATGTGGAACAGGTTGTAATCCGCCTCGCTGCGCACGTCCAACATGCGCACCTTGATCTTGGGGTCTTTCAGGGAAGCCAGCAGTTCGCCGGGGTGAATCTGCACGGCGCGTTCGGCCAGCGTGGCCTCTTTTTCCGGGGCGATAGCCTGCCAGCGGTCGGTGGTGGTGGGCTGGCCCAGGATAATCAGGACAATGCCGCCCAGGAAGATGAGAGCCGCGGCCACATAGCGCCAACGGGGGGCAGTGTTGGGGTCGGCGTCGCCAAAGCGTTGTTCCAACTTTTCCGCCGCCCAAAACATGCCTAGCGCCATCACAATAATAGCCAGCACCACCACGCCGGTGGGCAGGCCAAACAGTTCCGGCAGCGTAAAGCGCCCCATGTAGCTGCTGTTCCACCACTCGTCATACAGCCCCACCGTTTCGCCAAAGAGGAAAATGCCAAACAGGACGCCTAAGACGAAGAAAACGCCGTCTAGCTTGGCGGTGGCCGCCGCTACCAGCGACGTGCCGGGGCAGAACCCACCGATGATGAAACCAAAACCCATGATCAGCCCGCCGACAATGCCGGGCCAGAGGTAGGTGGGGTTGACCCAGATCAGGTTGTAATCCAGCCAGCCCAGGCCGGAAGCGGTGAAGATGAGCAGCATGGCTACAATAATCGCGCCAAACATCACCTTGAGTACGGTCATGTCTTTGAAGTAGAACTGGGCGGCCAGCTTTTTGCTGTTGCCAAAACCGGCGCTTTCCAGCACGTAACCAAAGCCAAAACCAATCAAAATATAGACGACATACGCACCGTAATGTCCGAGTAATTGGGTGAGAGGGAGAGGGAAGGGAGCCATTTTGCCTCCGTAATCGGTAATCCGTAATCGGTAATCAGTTCCATAAACGCCGTAGGGAGTAGGCCAGCAGGTAAGCGCCGGCGAAGACGGCGAACATGAAGGCCCAACTGCCGACGGACAATACCGCGCCGCCGGAGAGGGCCTGGCCGCTGGTGCAGCCGCGCGCCAGGCGCGCCCCGTAGCCCATCAGCCCGCCGCCGACGAAGGCGGTGAGCCAGCGCAGGTGTTTGGAGACGCGGGGGCCGCCGATGGTTTCCACTTTGACACGGCCGTTGACCAGCCCACTGACAAAACCACCGATAATCGTGCCGATGGTCAGCATCACAATCCAGCTATCCAGCGGGTTTGATGCGCCCCCGGCCATCGTTACCAGATAGGCTACCCGGTCTACGTGTTCCGGGGCGATCAGGTCTTCAAAATAAACCAGGATGCGGTTCAGCCCGCCAGACGCGCCCAGCCCATTGCCGGTGATGAAAAAGGCCAGGAACAGCACCACGCCCAGGGCGATGGCCGCCGCATAAGGATTGATATATGCCTTTGCCTCCCGCTGCCCCAGCGCCCGCTGCATCAGCGAAAAGCGCCGGGGTTTGGTTTGGGTTGGTTTTTCGGTTAAGGTGGTCATATTGCCTCGTGATGCGTGATGCGTGATGCGTGAGATTCAAGTCGTCACGCATCACGCATCACGCATTACTATATGGTGTGCACTTCCACCTCGTCATACCCGATCACCATGCCCTTTATGGCGGCGGTGGGGGTGTGCCCGGTGGTGGTCAGGTAAACGTGCATGACGACAAAGGCGGCCAATGCCCAGGCGATGAGCGTATGGAAGGGGGCCAGGAAGGGCAGGCCGCCGGTGCGGGCAGCCACGTCCGGCCACTGCTGCGCCCCCCACATGAGGATGCCGGTGAGGATTTGCAGCGGCAGCAGCACGTTCAGCAGCCCAAAATAGGTGATTTGTTGCAAGGGGTTCAGCTTGCGGTCGGGCGTTTTCTCGAAGGGATGGGGATCGCCGCGAAAAATGCCGCGCAGGTAATAGACGGCTTGCTCGGCGGCCTGGTCAATGAAGCCGCGGGGATGGGGCAGATATTGGCGAATTTCGCCGGAGGCCAGATGGTAGAAGAGGGAGAGGGCCGCGTTGACCAGCAGGATGAGGGCCAGGATGTTGTGTACCTGCACCACGTAGTTGAAGCTGAACAGGCCAAATTTGTCCGGTTTGTGGATGATGAAGCCGGTGAAGAGCAGACCGAGGATCACGGCCGTTTGCACCCAATGCCACAACCGTTCATAGACGCCATACATGTAGACGCGCTCGGTAGTGGCGTGTGTCGGCTCATTTTTGCGCCCAAAGTAGAGGCGCAGGGAACTGTGCAGCACAATGCCCAGGATTACACCCACAAACAAGAAGATGCCCAGCCAATCTACCCAGTAGACGCTGCTGTGGCCAAAGATGTAGATGCTGGGAATGGCGTCATCGTCGGACGCTGTGGCCGGTTTGAAGAAGAGAGCGCCGTCCTGGTTGAGAATGTCGCCGCGCACGGCCGTGCCGCCGCTGTTGACAAACGTGGGCGTAACGCCGCCGGGTGCGCTGCCGGACAGGGAGATGGCCTGGGTGATGCGTGACTCTTCGGCGTGGCAGGTACGGCAGTCGCGGGTGGCCCATTCGCCGGTAGCGGTGTTGTGGTTGATGGAGTACGGCCGTATCTCGCCCACAATGCGGGCGTTGGGCAGACCCCGTTCGGCGAGACGGGTCGCCAGCAGCGCCTCTTTGGCCGGGGTGTCAATCACTAGCTCGGTGGTAGAGAGACGGCCGTCGTGGTCCGTGTCAAACACCTGGAGCATGTGTGGTTCATAGTTGTCGCCCTCCAGCCAGACTGCCTGCAAATCGCGCAAGGGCACGGGCCGGGGCGGGTCGCCATAGACCCAGTACCAGGCGGTGATGAGGTTATAAGGGGCCAGGGGTGCGCTGCCGTCACTATTCTGGCGCGGCAGCAGCACCGGCTCATACCCGGTAATCAGCGCATTCAGGTCGCCTATTTCGCCGTCAATGCCGCGCCAGGTGGTCAGGGGTGAGCCGTCGGGGGTTACGGCCGTCCAGTTCACCGATTCCAGCGCCGGGGCATACAACTGCGGCGTGTGGCAGCTTTCGCAGGCCATCGCTTCCGTATGGCGCTCTTTGTAGGGCAGCCAGTTATGCGTCTTTTCAATGCTGTGGCAGCTTTCGCAGCGCCGCAAGGTGTTGTCCAGTTCCGGGGCAATGGCGCTTTGGGCGCTTTGCCCTTTGGCAAACTGGTGCAGCGGCCGGTAAAGGTATTCGCCCAAATCCAGGCGACGCGGGTCATACGTCAGATGTTCCGGCTGGTCGCCGCTGAGCGCCTGGAAATGTACCGGGTTGTTCAGGGAATAATGGCAGTCGGTGCAGGCCAGCACCCGTTCCGTGTGAATGTCCCAGGAGCGGTTGAGGGTTTGTTTGTCGGCCAGGTTCAGGCCGGAATTGAGCAATTTTTGGCCGGACATTACCTGCCCGGTGGTCATGGTGGAATAGACGTCCGACTTCTCGAAGAAGTCGGACGTCTCAATTACCAGCGTCAGGGGCATCTGTAAATCGGTATGGACTGTGCCATGACAGGCGCCGCAGTTTTCGCTGGTGGGGTCTTGAATGGTGACATAGTTGGGCAGAATTTCGCCATTTTCGTCAAAAGCGCCCGCGTTGTAATGCCAGCCATCCAGCGTCGGTTCTACGATGCCGCTGCTGAAAAGGGTGGCCGTGTTGGCCCAGGCAAACTGGCCGGATTGCAGCATTTGTTGGCGGGTGGCGTTGTCTGGCTTGGCGGTGTGGCAAAGGAAGCAGTTCATCTCCACCGTACTCGATTCGTCCCAATCCCAGGCTTCCAGTTGGCCCGTTTCCGGGTTGACGATGCTCGTCTGTGGGTCTTCGGGTCTGATGGGCAAAACGGTCAGGGGCACTCCCTTGCGGCTGGTGGTGGCCGGGCCGCCGCCGGCGTGGCGCAGGCCAATGGTCATCAGCCATTCGGCCGTCGTCAGGTCTATGACACTATCTTCGGCCGGAGAGAGGTAGCGGTAGGTGATGGGGTCCCAACGGCCGAACAGGCCGGGGCTGCTGTCCCAACTGCTGACGCCGGGCTGCCCAAACTGGCTCAGGCCAACATCGGCATGGAAGCTGTGGCCGGCGATGAATTCGGTGTCGTGGCATTGGCCGCACGTTTGCATGGTGGAGATGGGCGCGCCAGAGTCCAGGACGTTGTTGCCGTCGGCGTCCAGCAAGGCAAAGGTGGGGTGGACGGGGGAGCCTTTGGGTGTAGTTTGTTCCTGGGCTACGGCCGTCTGCCTGACGGCAACGAAACCGGCTAGAACGAGAAGCGTCAGACCCAAACCGTAGAGCAAATGGTGTCGAAAATGATTGATAGTGTGCATGATTGTTTATGGAATGGGACGCGGATTTTCGGGATTTTCGCGGATTTTTTCCCTGAAAAACCCGCGTTTATCCGCGTTCATCTGCGTCCTATTTCCCTGTGAACCCTTGTTGGCTGCGGCCGCCCCAGCGGAGGGGGTCGCCGTAGTAGCCGAGAGATTGCCAATCTATACGGCCGTTCTGACGGCCGTCTTCCCCATGACAATCATTACATTGCAGCGCGTTCTCTTTGGGGGCCACCATGTGGCTCAGGTTCCAATACATCTCCGTCGGCGCAAAGCCATATTCGCCGCTGTAAGGCAGCCCGGCCGCCGCCATGCCCAGCCGCGCCGACTGATCCCAATCAAACGTCGTCCAATACCCGTCCTGGCCGACGGTTTGCGGCTGGATCAGGTAGTTGTAACCGGCGTCATAAATCTGGTTGGCAAAGTGAACCTTGAAGGGCCAGATTTTGGCGTTTTCGTCACGAATATCACCCAACGGCGTGTTGATCCGCGTGGAGACGGTGGGGTCTATAGAGTCGCCTAAAATGTAGCGGTCGGATGTGCCGTTGTACCAGAGGTAGGTAGGTGTGAAGCCTTGTTCGTAGATGAAGCTGCCCTTGATTTTCAGGTAAGTATGCGGGTCTTCAGGAATGGCGTCGTTGCCGGCCGTGGACCAGTCCCAGTGCATCTTGGTGGCGTCGCGCACCGCGCCTTCGGGTATGTGGCAGGTCTGGCAGGCCACGCTGTCCACATGGGCATTGATACGGGCATCGCTGTGCAGGTCGGCGGCGTGGCAGTCCGTACAGGCCACCTGGTTTTCGCTGTTGACGCTGACGGACATGGCCTGGCCGGCGATGCGGTGGTCTTCGGCCTGATGGCAGTCAATACATTGGAAATCAAAGCGGCCCATATGCACGTCTATGTTGGCGGTGGGGAAGTAAAGGGTTTCGTCCAGGTCGCCATGTTTGACGGCATTGCCGCCGCCGCCGTTAAAGTGGCAACTGCCGCAGTTTTGGCGGGTGGGGTAATTGACGCTTTGGGCGGCGGCGGCCAGGTCTATGCCCTCGGCCGGCAGCCCGGCGGCCCCTTTGCTGTAGAGGCCGGTATCGGCGTGGCAAACCAGGCAGTCCACGTCCGTTTCCGTGGCGTTTTCCTGAAAGTCGGCACTGTCCCAGCCGTAACCGGCGTGGCAGCGGGTGCAGCCCGTCCAGTTGCTCTGGATGCCAATGCAGAAGTTATTGATCTGGTTGGCCTTGCCGATGGTGACGGGTTCATCCCGGCCAGGCAGCAGCACCGGTTCGCTTTCCCAGGTGAAGTGGGTGGTGTGCATGACCTGGTCGGCGGCGTTTTCGTGGCATTCCAGGCAGGCGGCGGTCACTTCCTGGCCGGTTTCGTAGGGGCCGGGCATGAGTGCGGTGTGGTCGGTGTGTGGGACTCGTTGGGGAACGCTGCTCCAGGGGTCGGCGGTAGCGGCCGTTTGCGCCGGCTTTACCAGCGCCACAATGGGCACGGCGATGAGCAGGGCCGTGCCGATGATACCAAGTAGCCAGATGTATTTGAAATCACGCATGTTACACCTGAAGCGGTGATCGGTCATCGGTGGCCGGTAATCGGTGGTGGTTTTACCGATTACCGATAACCGTTTACCGATTACCAACTAAAATATCAGACTGCTGCGCCAGGACGGAGCGGAGTATCTGGCGCATGGTGTTGAGGACTTCGATGATACGGCCGTCGGTGAGTGTGTAGGTCACGGCCGTGCCGTTCCGTTCCGTCTGCACCAACCCCCGGTCGCGCAGCACGGCCAGGTGGCGGGAGACGGTGGGTTGGGGCATGTTCAGTGCCTCTGCCAGAGCGGTGACATGGCGCGGTTCGTCATCCAGTGCATAAAGAATGAGAATACGTTTGGGGTCGCCCAACGCCTGGCAGATGTTGGCGTGCAGCAGGCTCAATTCGTCGAGGGTAGGATTGTTCATTGTGGTCTCCATCCATGTATTCGCTTATCCGAATAGATGACCACAGTGTATGCGTTTGGTCCGAAATTAGTCAGGGGCGATTGTCATTTTTCGATTGTGACATTTGTCACAAATTGGGTGCAGAGGACAAGAAGGAATGAGAGGGTGAAGGGCCAGTCTTCAATTACCTAATGACGCAATTACTCGATTACTAATTGCACCCGCAGTTCAAACGGGCTGTCCATCGGTCGAGGAGGGGAAAGCGTAACCGCCGGGTGGTCCAGGGTGTCGTATTTTTCCAGGTCAATAACGAAAGGTGGAGGTGATGGAAGTTCGGGTAGGGAGCTGTCCATCACGGCCGTACCCTCTTCATCTATCATCGTCACCCTGTCCCGCAACTGCACGGCATAGGGGCGGCGGCACTCCTGGCAACAGCCTTCATAGTGGAAAAAGTCACTGTCCACCAGCACCCCATACGATTTGTGAATCAGGTTGCTCATCGCCTGGCTCCAGGGTAGCGTGATCCAGCCATCTTGCCGTTGTTCCACGGCCGTCGTCACCCCGTCCATTCCCACCAATACCTGACTACCCGCCCAAAAATAGCTACACCGGCCACAGGCGGCAAAATTTTGTGTGGCCCGTTCCATGAGCGTGCGCTCCACCTTTTTCTGTTTTGGTTGGCGTTTTGATTTGCCCGACGGCCGTGCCGCCACCTCATTATCTGCTTCAGACATACCCAATTACCCAGTTACTCAATCACTCAGTCACTCAATCACTCAATCACTCCATCACTCAATCACTCAATCACTCCCCGCACCACGCGGCGGATTCTAGCAGTTTGTGAGGAAATGCAAAATAGCCGGGTTAAATCAGACATCCGATTTCTCCCAGAAATCGGATGTCTGGCGGCTATCAGCTACAATAGCGGCATGGAAATACGCTCAATCACGCTTTTTGCGGAGCCAACGGTGAACCCGGCCGATTTTCAACCCTTTCTCACGACCGTGCGCACCACCTTTGCCTATCCCGTGCAAACCACCCGCCTGGCTACGCCCCCTTTTCCCGATTGGTGGGATGGAACGGTGGGCAGCATAGTCCAATTTGCCAAACAATGGCGGACGGTGGGTATAGATTATGCCAGTCTGGGGCCGGTGCAATTGCACCACGACGATACCTGGGTTGATGTTGTGCCCGCCCTGTTGTCTGCCACCGATATGCTTTTTGCCAGCGTAGAGATTGCAGATCAACACGGCCGTATCTCCCTCACCCGTTGCCAACAAACCGCCCACCTCATCCGCCAGGTCAGCACAATTTTGGATAACGGGTTCGGTAATTTATATCTCACGGCCGTTGCCAACTGCCCACCCGGTTCTCCCTTCTTCCCCGTCGCTTATCACGCGGGTGGCCCGGCCCACTTTGCCATTGCCGTACAGTCCGCCGACCTGGCTTTGCAGGCCATCCAATCCGCCGCCACCCTGGACGAAGCGCGGCAAAACCTGGTGACGGCCATTGAAACATCTGCCGCCAGCCTGACGGCAACGGCCGAAAAGCTCAGCGCCCAATTCCACATCCCCTTCAGCGGCATAGATTTTTCGCTGGCTCCCTTTCCCACCGACGCCCAAAGCCTGGGTGGGGCCATGGAGGCGCTGGGGCTGCCCCATGTGGGTGCAGCAGGCAGCCTCTTTGCTGCCGGCTTCATCACCGAAGCCATTGAGCGGGCGCAGTTCCGCCGTTGTGGTTTTTCCGGGCTGATGCTGCCCGTACTGGAAGATGCGGTGCTGGCGCGGCGGGCGGCCGAGGGGGTGTTGTCTTTACAAGACCTGCTCAGTTATTGCGCGGTGTGTGGGGTGGGGCTGGACACCGTTCCGCTGCCGGGGGAGGTGAGCGAGGGGGAGTTAACGGCCGTGTTGTTAGACATTGCCATGCTGGCTACCCGCCTCAACAAGCCGCTCACCGCCCGCCTCATGCCCCTGCCCGGTTTGCAGGCGGGCGACCCCGTTTCGTTCGACTTCCCCTATTTTGCCTCCAGCCGCGTAATGGCCGTTGTGGGTGCGGGTGTAAGGGGTCTCTTGCAACAGGCCACACAATTGCCCATCAACCCGGTTGCCATACATGGCTCTGGTTGTTAGACTTTAATCCACCTTAATTTCCGGCCTGCACAGGTAAAGCCGGATTTGTCTTTGGGCGAGAAGAGACATGGCGTGGTTAGTACCGGCGATTATAGGCGCTCTATGTGGCACTCTGCTGCTGCTGCTGGTTTACATTTACCTGTATCACGAATACCATGAACGGTATCTGGCTATATGGGCCGCCAGTTGGGGGATGTCCGCCTTGCGCTATACGCTACAACTGGTAAGTCTCCATGCTCCCAATCCTTTACCCTGGGCCATTAGTGAACAAATTGTGACGCTGATCAGCGGGTTTTTGCTGCTGTGGGGCATTTATGCCTTCCTGGGAAAGGCTGCGCCTCGCTGGTGGTTTATTGCCCTCCTGGCGGGCATCTCCTGGATTATCATAGCCAGTGTCAATGAATTTTCATTTTTTCTGCTTACCATTCCCACCTTCACTTTTTTAGGAGCCATGACGATGTGGATTGGGCTGTTGCTGCTGCGTCAGCAGCAAGTGACCGGCTTTCCGCCGCGCATGACTGGGTGGGCCTTTATCGTGTGGGGGCTGCACCGGCTATCGTTTCCCTTTTTACGGCCGGTCGTCTGGTTTGCGCCCTGGGGTTTTTTACTGGCGGCCTTGTTGCAGATCACGGCCGCATTGGGCATGATTCTTACCTATTTCCAGCGTAACCGCCAGGAACTGCACCAGAGCCAGGAGCGGCTGCATATGCTGGTGACGCAGATGCCGGTGATGATAGATGCTTTTGATGACACAGGGCAGATTGTCTTTTGGAACCAGGAATGTGAGCGCGTGACGGGCTACAGCGCCGCCGAGATGTGCTTCAACCCGGAGGCCATTACCCTGCTCTATCCCGATCCCGTTTACCGCCAGGAGATGATGTCTCGCTGGCAGGAACGGGGGAATTATTATCGAGATTGGGAATGGGATCTGACGGGCAAAGACGGCCGTGTCCGCACCATCGCCTGGTCAAACATCTCCGCCCAATTCCCCATTCCCGGTTGGGCCACCTGGGGCGTTGGCGTGGATGTGACCGAGCGCAAGCAGGCAGAGGTGGCGCTGCGCCAGACGCAAAAAATGGAAAGCCTGGGCATATTGGCCGGTGGCATTGCCCACGATTTTAACAACTTGCTCACCGTGATCATGGCCCAAACCTCCTTAACGCTGCGCCGATTGGACGCCCACCACCCGCTGCGGCCCAATCTGGAACAATCCCTGGCAGCTTCCACCCGCGCCGCCGACCTGATCCGGCACATGCTGGCTTTTTCGGGGAAGGGGCGCGTGGAGGTACGGCCGTTAAATCTGAATGACCTGGTGATGGCCAATTTGCCCCTCATTCGCGCCGGATTACCCAAACAGGTGGAGATTCAGGCTGACCTGGATGAGTCGCTGCCGTTGGTGGAAGGCGATTCCGGGCAGTTGCAGCAGGTGGTGATGAACCTTATTTTGAACGGCGCGCAAGCCATTGGTGAACGCGCCGGGCTGGTGCAGGTGCAGACGGCCGTGCAGCCGATCACCAGCGAGACCACCCTTGAGCGGGATTATCTGAAGCAAACCCTGCCCCCCGGCCATTACGTCAGCCTGACGGTGACAGATGATGGTCAGGGCATGGACGAAGAGACGCGGAACCGCATCTTTGAACCGTTCTTTTCCACCAAAAAAAGCGGGCATGGCCTGGGCCTGTCGGCGGTGTTGGGTATTGTGCAGGGGCATAAAGGCGGTATTTTTGTGCAAAGCCAGGTGGGCAAAGGCGCAACCTTCCGCGTTTTGCTGCCGGTAGCGACAGATGTGAACCTGGAGCCGGAGGAAGTAGATGTTGGATTATCTACGGCCGTGACCGGCGCTGTCCTGGTAATTGACGACGAAGCTCTGGTGCGTCAGGCAGTGGATGACATTTTGACCACCGACGGTATTCAAACCTTCCTGGCAGCCACCGGTGAAGAGGGGTTGGCGCTGTTCCAGGAACATCAGGCGCAAATCAAATTGGTTTTGTTAGACCTGTCCATGCCCGGCATGGGCGGCACGGAAACATTTCACGCCTTGCGCCAACTGGCCCCCCACTTGCCCGTTTTGTTTTCTTCCGGGTATGATCAGACGGAACTCAGCCCGGCGCTGTGGGCCGGGCAGCCGGTAGAATTTGTGGCTAAACCATACCAGGCGGAAAAGCTGCTCACGGCCGTGAAACGCCAACTGAAAAACCCGGAGTAGAACGGCTTTAGCCGTTCATAATAAACGGCTAAAGCCGTTTTACTCCGATTATTAAAGATGAACGAACAACGATGCCTGAAACAATTGCTGACCGATTGGGGTCGAGCTAATCCGTTAACCCCACCCCCCGTTCACGACGGGCCGGATGTCACCCTGACCGGCTTCACCGAAAAGAGCAACGAAGCCGGGCCGGGCCGCTGTTTTGTGGCCCGTGTGCGCCCCACCGGGGACGGCCATCCGCATATCGGCAAAGCCATTGCTAACGGGGCCAGTATGATTCTGGCGCAACGTTCCCCGGTGGAGATGGGTGTGACTGTGCCCGATGGGGTGGTCTGGCTACAAGTGGCGGACACGGCCGTAGCCCTGGCCTGGCTGGCCGCTGCCTGGTACGGTTTCCCCAGCCGCGAACTGGTGATAATTGGCGTCACGGGCACTAACGGCAAAACGACGACGGTCAACTTGCTCTATTCCGTCCTCAAAACGGCCGGTTATAAGACGGGGATGCTGAGTACGCTCAAAGCGGTGATTGGCGACCAGGAGGAGGCGTTGGCACTGCATGTCAGCACACCGGAAGCGCCCGTGGTGCAGCGTTATTTGCGGCAAATGGTGGAGGCGGGCATGACCCATTGTGTGCTGGAAACGACCTCACACGGGCTGGCGCAGCATCGTGTCACGGCCGTAGATTTTGACACGGCCGTCATCACCAACATCACCCACGAACACCTGGATTATCACGGCACGTATGAAGAGTATGCCCAAGCCAAAGCTCGCCTGTTTGAGATGGTGGCTACCAGCCAATCCCACTCGTACAAACCGTTTCCCGTGACTAAAACAGCCGTATTGAACCTGGATGATAGCTCTTACGGCCGTCTATCGGCCATCCCCGTCCCGCGCCAGTTCAGCTACAGCCTGGAAAACCCGGCGGCGGACATGCACACCACCACTTACACCACCGACCCCTGGGGCAGCTATTTTGAAATTGAGGTACAAAGCCAGACGGTGGCACGGCCGTACAACACCTTCCACTTGCCGATCAAATCCAGACTGCTGGGCCTCTTTAGCATTTACAACATGCTGGCGGCGGCAGCCACAGCGTACACGTTGGGCTTAGACCCGGATGTGATTCAGGCGGGGTTGCAGGCGGTGGAACTGGTTCACGGCCGTATGCACCAGATTCAGCGCGGCCAGGCCTTCATCGTCCACGTGGATTTTGCCCACACCCCAGATGGGCTGGACAAAGCGATTACGGCGGCGCGGGGCATTTTGCAGCAGCGGGACAGCGGCGGGCGCATCATCGTCGTTTTTGGCAGCGCCGGGCTGCGCGACCCGGAAAAACGGCGGCTGATGGCCGAAATCGCCGCCGCTAAAGCTGACCTGACGGTGCTGACGGCCGAAGACCCACGCACCGAATCACTGGATGACATTCTGGTGGTAATGGCTGCTGGCTGCTGTGAAATGGGGGGCGTGGAAGGCCAGACGTTCTGGCGCGTGCCCGACCGCGGCCAGGCGATCTACTTTGCTCTGACGCTGGCGCAAGAGACAGATTTTGTCCTCATTTGTGGCAAGGGGCATGAACAATCCATGTGTTTTGGCACAATCGAGTACCCCTGGGATGACATCGCTGCCACAGAAACGGCGCTGGATGCTTTTCTGGACGGGCGGCCGATGCCAGATTTGGGGCTGCCTACTTTTGGGGAGATTGAGAGATTGGGAGATTAAGAGATTGTGTCTGTCAATCTCTTAATCTCCCAATCTCCTAATCTCCTCTCCCCGGCCGCACCAGCAGTAGCCCCATCAACAAAAACCCACCAACCAACAATAACAGCCACACCCCGTTTTGCTGCCAAAAGCGCACGGCCGTCGGCGGCGATTGGCTGTTGTGTAACCAGGCGTTTTCCAGTTCGGCCAGTGAAACACCCAAAGCGGTAGACACGGCCGTGTCACAATCCGCCCCTGCCACAAATGCTTTTGCCAACGCTGCCAGTGTCGCACGGCCGTACCGCTCATCCACAAATTGCACCAACGCCCCACTTTGGGCGGCGGCCGTTTCCGTGTTGGTTGGTGGTTCTGCTCTGCACAATTCTGCTAATGGCAGGGGCACGGCCGTTGTCTCAACCGTTTGTTCCCCCGCCAGCCACACGGCCAACCCCTCTCTGAACCAGTAGGGAATGGTCTCGTACTGTGCGCCGGCGGCCTGGTATAACCAGACGTGAGCGATTTCGTGGGGTAGGGGGGCGCGCAGATCAGCGGCGGCGGTTTTGTCATTCACGGCCGTCACCAGCACCACCCCTAACGCCGGATCCGTATGCCCGGCTACCCAATCATGCCCATTCAGCCGTAGCGCCGCCCGTAAATCGGCGGTGGATGGATATAAAAAAATGGGCAGCGCCGCCGCGGGCAGCGGCAGAATGTTTTGTAACGTGGCTACCGTCTGTTGGGTGATGGCAAAAGCGTCCCGCCCCGGTTTGTCTGATGCGCCCGACCAGAAGATGCTCACGGCCGTACCCCCCAACGGCTGCTCGATCTTCTTCCAGGCAAAACGGTCATCCTGGTACGTCACCGTTTGCCGGGGGACGATGATGGGTTCACGGCCGTCAATGGCGACCGTCCATTCATAATCAATGGTCGTAAAAGGGGATAGCCCCCAGACCTGTGGTTCCAGCGCAAATTGCGCCTGCCACCGGCCATCATCTAATGTTTGCGGGTGTAAGGGCATTGTTTGGGCATCCTGGTTGGCGGGGTGGATGGTCAGGGTTACGGCCGTTGGCAGTTCATCGGTCACGGCCGTGAGCGTAAAAACGATGCGCTGGCCAAAGGTCACGGCCGTTTCGCTTTCAAATTGACCGCCCTGTATCACCAGTCCAGCCCAAACCAGCAAACCTGCAATGAACCATCTCATGCCAGGTATTTTAGAGGTAATTGGGTAATTGGGTAACTGGCTAATTGGCGCTTCAATTACAACCCCAAGAACGTAATCACCGCGGCAATCGTGAAGGGACTGATCAATGTGCTCACCACCACCAGGACAGCAACGGCTGCGGGTACGAGCCGAAATTCCGTTGCCAGGACAATGATTAACACGGCCGAGGGTGTGCTGGCCTCGATGATGGCCACCGAGCGGTTCAGCCCGGTCAGCCCCAACCAGCCGGCCACCAACACCCCCACCAGCGGCCCCACCAGCAGCCGTAGCGAAATGGCCGGGATTGCCAGACGGGGCGACGGCCGTCCATCAGTCACCTGGCGCAAATCGGCGATCTGCATCCCCAACACCACCAACAGCAGCGGAATGGCGCCTGCCCCGGCAATCTCAATGGCGCGCATCAGCGGCGCGGGCACCGGCAACTGCCAGTGAAAGACCACAATGGCGGCGATGGCTGCATATACCGCCGGGAAGGTAAACAACTGCCGCGCCGCCCGCCGCAAGGATAGCTGCCCGGACGAGGCGATGAAAATGCCCAACGTGTACACCAGCATCGAGGAGGTTAGAAAGTAAACAACAGCCCGCGCCAGCCCGTCCGTGCCAAAACGAAGCTGGTTGAGCGTCATGCCATAATTGCCGCCGTTGACAAACATGATCAGGAGGAGGAGTGCGGCCGTTTCCCGCCGGGGCAGCCGTAGCAATTTCGCCGCTGCCAGCCCAATGACGCCCATGAGCAGAATGGAGACGATGGTAAACAGCGCCATCTGCCCCAAATCCTGCGCCGATAACTGCGAATTGACCAGCGCCGAAAAGGCCAGGCAGGGGCTAAAAACATTTAGCACCACACTGGAAAGCGCCTGTTTATCCAGCCGCTTCCAGCGCTGCAAAGCATAACCAAAACCCGCCACCACAAAGATGGGCAGGATGTTTTGGGTGATAACGGTGAGGATGTCGGCCACGTGCTGTGTGATGCGTGATGCGTGATGCGTGACCTTTCACGAGTCACGCATCACGCATCACGGATTCTCATCTTCACCTTCGTCATAATCGAGGAACTTAAATTCACCGGCAAACATGGAGAGTTCTTCCAGGGCTTCGTCTATGGCGTCTAGCAGTTCGTCGTCCTCTTCTTCTTCGGCCAGGCGCAGCAGCAGGTTATGGGCCATATCACCGCCAATGCGCCCTAATGCTTCAATGGCGGCCAACTGCACTTCAATGTCTTCGTCGGCAATCAGCCGTTCCAGATGGCTGACGGCGTCGCTGCTGCCAAGCTGGCCGCTGGCGCGGGCGGCTTCGGCGCGCATTTCCGGGTCGGGGCTGTCCATCTCGCCCAAGACGGCCGTCAGCCAGCGTTTGTCGGCGCTGGCCCCCATAGCAAATACCGCGCTGACTTGCAGCCCGTCATCACCGCTGTCATACGCATCCTGGATCAGGTCGGCCACGCGGGGATGGTTGGCAGCCCCTAATGCTTCCAGGGCGGCGCGGCGGATGGGCACGGCCGTGTCCATCTGATCATACGCCGCTAACAAAGCCGCCACCATTGGCGGCGCAAACCGTTCTGGCAACTGCCCCCATTCCACCAGCATCACAAAATGAGAAAGCGCCGCCGCTGCCGCCACGCGCACATCCACTGCCGGGTCGGTTTGCATCAGGTTGATGATGGGGGGGATCAGTCGTATATCGGTGGCATCCCAGATGCCATCCAGCGCCGCTACCCGCACTTGCTCATCCGGGTCATCCAGGCAATTCCGAAAGACCGGCTCAAAATCAACCACATAATTATCCTCGGTCAGGTCGGCCAGATGGCGGATCATGACACGGCGGCGGGGAGTGGGTACGGCCGTCCACCCGGCCTGAAACGCGCTCATCTCCTCGGCCGTCATGTCAGACAGCCGGTGCAGCAGATGAATGGGCAAGGGGTCTCTGGTAAACAGCGCGTCTAACACGCTGGCAAAGGGTAACTGTTCTTCACTTTTCATACGTCCTCAATGGGGAAGAGGAGATTGGGAGATTGAGAGATCAGGAGATTGGGAAAACTCTCAATCTCCTGATCTCTCAATCTCTTCCTAAAAAATCGGATTCACAATATCTTGCACGATCAACAACACCATCAGCCCCAGCAGCAGCAGCATACCTACCAGATGCACCGTACCTTCACGCTCCGGCTCAATGCGCCGGCCGCGTACCGCTTCGATCAACACAAACAGGATACGGCCGCCATCCAGCGCCGGAATAGGCAGCAAATTGGTAAAACCAAGCGCCACGCTGATGAAGGCCATCATGTTCAAAATGGGGAACCAGGTGTTGTTATTAACCGAGGTTTCGGCCGCTTCGCCGGCGATCTGGCTGATGCCCACCACACTCACCGGGCGCGCCTCCTGCGCCGTGATCTCGCCATTGATCAACATGGACGGCACGTTTACCGTCAGGTACATAATTTGCCACACGGAGGAGGCTGACTTTTGCGCTGCTTCCAGCGGCGTCCGCATCAGCCGGTTGCCGGTAGAGGAAAAGCGCAGGCCGACGCCAATTGGTCCTTCCACGGCCGGATCATATTCACCCTGGCGGCGGGGCACAATTACCAGTGGTATCTGTTCATTACCGCGCTGCACCAGAAAAGCGACCTCCTCGCCCAGATTGCCATTGACTTCACTGATGATCACACTGGAGTTTTCGGCGCGATGCTCATTCACTTCCAGAATGATGTCACCGATCAACAAACCGCCTCTTTCGGCCGGGGAGCCGGGATTCACATCGCTGATTTCCACTGCCGGCGAACCCACCATGTAGGCCACAAAGAAGATGAGCAGGGCAAAGATAAAGTTAGCAGCAGATCCGGCCGATAACACAAACAGGCGGGCTTTTTTAGACGCGGAGGCCAGACCGCCGGGTATGTTGGGGTCATCTTCGCCCGCCGGGCGCACAAAACCGCCTAACGGAATCCAGTTCAGCGTGTACAGCGTGCCGCCGCGCTCAAACAGCTTGATGGCGCGGGGCGGAAAACCGAGGCCAAATTCTTCTACCCGAATTTTGCAAATGCGGGCAGCCCAAAAATGGCCTAATTCATGCACGAGAATGATGGGCGTGAGGACGATAAAAAACGCGCCTACGGCCCATAAAAATGATGAAGACATAGTGATTTCACCTTGACGATACAGACCCTAAGGGTTTCAAAAACCCCTAGGGTCTTCAATCCTACTATTCCTGACAGAGATTATACGCACGGGGGCAAGATAGCAACAACCGGTACGTAAGTAATTTAACTGCCTTCTCACCACAGGTCATACCTATACCGTAGGGGAAATGGGTGAATCTTGTAAGCGGGTGATGGATTCAACAGACAGGGCGAGTGGCACGGCCGTGCCCGGCATAGGCAGATTCACGGTCGTGTCCATCTCAAACTTCAACACCACATCCGCTGCGGTAACGGTGATAATCTGGTAACGGCCGCGAAAGGAGACCTCTTGCAGCATGGCGGTGATGGGGTTCACGGCCGTCTCGCCCTCTGCCACTATCCGGGCCGCTTCCGGGCGCAGCAGCAGCGTTACCGGCTTGCCGGGCGTGACTCCCGCCACTTCCAATTCACCAATCGCCGTCTGTACCCGGTTGGGGGCCACGGCCGTACCCATCACGATATTCTCCATGCCCAGAAAACGGGCGACAAAGGGGGTGGCGGGACGGCCGTACAACTCCTGGGGCGGGCCAACCTGCTCTAACCGCCCGGCATTCATCACCGCTACCCGGTCGGCGATGGCAAACGCTTCGGCCTGATCGTGGGTAACGTAAACGGCCGTGATCCCTTGCGGCTGCCCCAACATCTCCCCCGCCGACTTGAGGATGCGGCGCAGTTCCAGCATCAACTGTTCACGCAGCGCCCGATCCAGCGCGCCCAGCGGTTCGTCCAGCAGCAGCAGGCGTGGCGCGGGCGCCAGGGAGCGGGCCAGCGCCACCCGCTGCTGCTCGCCGCCGGACAGTTCGTGAATTGGCCTTTCGCCAAAACCGGCCAAACCGACCAGCGCCAACACCTGTGCCACCCGCTGCTGGATGGCCGGTTTGGGCAGGTTTTGCATGCGTAGACCAAAGGCTACATTCTGCGCCACGTTTTTGTGGGGAAAGAGGGCGTAATCTTGAAAGACAAAACCAAAATCCCGCCGGTGAACGGGCATGTTGGTGATGTCTTGCGAGAGGAGGTGGACACGGCCGTGATCGGGCGTTTCCAACCCGGCGATGATGCGCAGCAGGGTGGTCTTGCCGCAGCCGCTTGGCCCCAGCAGGGCCACAATCTCCCCTGCCGCCGCCGCCAACGAGACGCCGCGCAGCACCGGTTTTTCGCCAAAACTTTTGCCAATGTCTTCTAATTCCAAGAACATAGGTGGCAATCATATGGTGGCAGGTGGCAGGTGGCAAGTGGCAGGTTCAACCTTTTGTCTTTTGGCCCATCCCCGCTTCAATCGCCATCAACATTAATTTGGCCCGGTCGGTGGTTTGAACCTTGAGTAAAACATTGGCAATGTAGTTGCTCACCGTTTTGGGACTCAGGTTCAGGCTGGCAGCGATCTCGGTGTTTGTTTTGCCCTGGGCGATCAACTCCAGGATTTCACGCTCGCGTGGGGTTAGCTCGTCAAAGATGGTGACGGACACATGGGCCATTGCCGGTGGTGGTGGCATTGTCAGGTACCCCAGCACTTTCTGGGCGATGCCAGGGCTGAAAATAGCGCCGCCATTAGCAACCGTGTGAATGGCGCGCAGCAGTTCATCCTGTTCCGTGTCTTTGAGCAGATAACCTCGCGCCCCGGCGCGGATGGCGGGGAAGACGGAGGTGTCATCCTCAAAGACGGTGAGGATTAAAATGCCGATGTGTGGGCTGGTGCGGTGAATGAGACGGGTGGCTTCGATGCCGTTCAAACCGGGCATCCGCAAATCCATCAAGATGACGTCAGGCTGCAAGGAAGCTGCCAATTCAACAGCTTCTTTGCCGTGGCGAGCTTCACCCACAATTTCCAGATTTGCTACGGCCGTTAACAGCATTTTCAGACCGCTGCGGGTAATGGCCTGATCGTCGGCGATGAGGATACGAATGGTGTCCATGTCCATTATTTACCTTACCTGGATGGGGCAGGGGATACGCGCGTTCACGGCCGTGCCGCCACCCGCCTGTGCCCCAATCACACAAATGCCACCCACTTCCGCCGCCCGTGCCTGCATGGAAAGCAGCCCCAGGCCACTGGTTGCAGGCTCCGCCAAACCGCGCCCGTTGTCCAGAATATCCAATTCTAAAATGGAGGGCTGGGAAGCTGCCGATAAATTCAGGCGAACATGACAGGTCTGGGCCTGGGCGTGTTTCTCGATGTTGGTCAGGGCTTCGAGAGTGATGTAGTAAACGGCCGTTTCAATTTCCGCCGGTAAACGGGGCAAATTTTCGGGCGCATCCAGATAAACGTGCAAGTTGACCTGGGTTTCGGCGCGTTCACGCAGCGCCCCCACCAGCCCCAACAGTTCCAATTCCGGCGGGTATAACTGGTGCGCCAGGCCACGCACCTGTTTGGTAAGCGCCGCCAATTGCTGGTTGATGGCGGCAAGTTGTGATTGCGCCTGTGCCTGATCGTCGCGCATGAGGGTCATGGCATGTTCCAGTTGGCGCGTCAGGCTCACCAGTTGATGCCCCACACGATCGTGTAAATCGCTGCCCAACTGCCGCCGGGCTTCACCCCGTTCTGTCACCAGCCGCAGGCGGGCCTGCTCCAGAGTGGTGGTCAGCAAGACGGCATGGGCGGCGGCCCCCAGTTGGTGTGATAAATCGGCCAACAGGCGTTGGTCGGTAGGCGTCAGTGGTTCTTTAGGCGACCGAGAGGCTGTTTGCAGTTCCCCCATCATCTGCCCGGCATACGTCAGAGGATAGCGGCTGATTTCATTTTGGGGCACACCGTACACGGCCGTTGCCTGCATCTCGTCACCTTGCTGTAATACAATCGCCACATAGGGCAGTTTGAGCGCCTGCGCCACCGTTTCGGCCGTCACCGAAAGCGCCGCTGCCGGGTTTAGCGCCGATTCTAGCTGCTGGCTGAGGCGGGTCAGCAGTTGATAGGGTTCGTCACGCTGCCCAAAAAACAGGCGGTTGATCTGCTGCTCCACATAATTTTTGAGCGGTGTAAACAGCACAGCCACCAGACTGGCGGCGGCCAGGGAAAAAACCAGGTTTTCCCCTTCCACCTGGAACAAGAACCCCAGATACCCCACAACCAGCACATATAAACTGATGACACAGACGATCATGATCCCGTAGACAGCGGTTTTACGGATGATGATGTCAATATCCCACAGCCGGTAACGCAAGATGGCAAATGTCACCGCCACGGGGATGGTAGCGGTGACCAGGGTTAAAGAGGTGGTGCGCAGCAGGGAGTACCACATGCCCTGGCCATTGATAGCATTGACTGCCGGGCTGGTGTAGATGAAGTTGAGCAGTAGCTTAAAGACCAGATTCAGCACGATAGCCCATAACACCCATTTCATTTGTTGGCGCTGCACGGCCGTTCCCACCACCCGATAACGGTAAATCTGGCCGAGTACGCCCAACAGAAGCAAAAAAAAGCTGATTACCGACAAGTAGGGGGCCGGTGGTCGTGTGGGCTGCGGCTGCAAAAAACCGACGTAGACGATGAATAAGCCGGTGACTGCACCCACCCAACGCATCTGCCGGGGCACAAAACGGCCGTCAGGAAACAAAAACACCAGGAAATTCAGCAGTCCATACGCCAGCGCTGCCAGCCCATATGCCAGCCGATCTCCCCAATAGCCCCACTGCTCCAGCACAAAGGGCAGATCGTTTGACCCGACGCCAAACAGCACCAGACTCAAAGCAAGCAGCAGGCCAAAGTGATCACGCTGACATCGCCGGAGAACAAACAGACCCAGGCCAATGTAGAAAACGGCCGTGAGCAAAATAAACCCCAACCGCCACCACAAATAGGTCTCCACCGTCCACCCCAAACTGGATAACGCAGCCAGCGCCGCCGGCGTTGTCCAGCTTCCGTTGGGCAAAATGCGCGGCGGCATTTGTTGGGCATAATGGGGGAACTGCCACAGCGCCCATACGCCAAAGAGCAGGCAGGCAGCAATCGCGGCGATCACCAGCACACGCAGTCCCGATATATCGGCTTGATGCCGCCAGGTTTGACTTTGTTCAACCATTGCCGGGAATTATCCGGTAGGGCAGCCAGGCCCGCAAACCTGATAGGCCGCCTACTTGGGCAGTTACATATTCCTTAAATACGGCAGATAAATCTGCACCAACAGAAGGCAAAGTCGGCCTTCGCCGACTGAAATCCAGCCCACGAAGGTGGG
>JACTMP010000035.1:0-3953 GCA_014584575.1 Chloroflexota bacterium | reverse complement strand
AGATAAATCTGCACCAACAGAAGGCAAAGTCGGCCTTCGCCGACTGAAATCCAGCCCACGAAGGTGGGCTTTGCCTTTTGTAGCCGCGATTTTAATCGCCGGGAATTGAGGCCGTCTACCGTTTGGCAAACGGCAGGTACACCTGCCACACAAAACCGCCCACTTCAACCGCGCCGCTGTCGCAGCCGCTGCCGGTGGGGCGTGCGCCGCCGCGCTGGTCTGTGGCAAAATCGCACGCTGCGGGGGGAATGATGTCCACCGCCTGATTGCCCGCCAGCGGCAGCCGGGAGCCGGTGCGGCCGCCATTGTTAGCAAAGGGGGCCAGGGGCAGGGTGGCGTTTTGCACGTCGCCCGTTTGGGTGAAGCTGGGGCAGCTCCCGTTATCGCTCAGGTTATAGCCGGTGGAGCCAATGCCGCTGCTACAGTTGCCGCCGCCGTTGTGGGCGACTATGGATTTATTGATGGTGATGCTGCTGCCATTGCTGCCAATGGAAAGACCACCGCCGGTAACGGCCGTGTTGTCCACAATCGTCGCGTATTGAATGAAAGCGGCGGCCGTACCATCCTGGTGAATGGCCCCGCCCACACTATTCGCGCCATTAGCCTCGTTGTTGCTCAGGGTCAGGTTGCTCATGTTAAGCGAACAGGTGCTATATACAGCCCCACCATCTCCGGCAATTGCCTCGTTATAAGCCAGCCCGGAGAGAATCACCGACATAAAAGCGTTAAAACAGCCGATAGCGCCGCCGTTCACCACCGCTTTGTTCTCCACAAACTGGGTGCGCTCCACATCCAGGTCGCCGCTCGATAGGTAAATAGCGCCCCCTTCGCTGTTGGCGGCATTGCCATCAAACAGGTTGTCATGCACGATCAGGCGGATACCCGAAAAGTTAATGCCGCCACCGCTGAGACTGCTGTTGGTGTAGAAACGGGATTGCGTGACGGTGAGGTTGGCGGTAACGGTGGACAAAATCGCGCCGCCCGCATTAGCCGCTGCGTTCAAATTGAAGGTGTTGTCCTCTATCGTTGTCTGCCCGGCCACAAACAGCGCCCCACCCGTATCAGACGCCCGATTGTTGTAGAAGGTGTTGCCTGATTCCAGCGTGACGACGGCGTAATCAAAGGGGTTGTGGATGGCCCCACCGCGCCGCGCCTCATTTTCAAAGAATATTGACTGGCTGATGGTCACATCCGCGCCCCACAATAAAATCGCGCCGCCCCAGCCGTTGGTGACATTGGTCGTCTGGTTATGGCGAAAGGTGCTGTTGGTAATGGTTGCGCCGCCAGATTCAAAACGCAGATAAAGGGCGCCGCCATTGCCGCCCACGTTGTTCTCAAACAGGCTGTTGCTGATGATCAACGGCCCATAATTCACAATAGCCCCACCGCTGTAGCTGCTGCTCACGCTGCTGTCACGAATGGTCGTGTTGTCCAGGGTTAAAATGCCGTTGTTGTTGATGGCTCCACCGTCGTTTGTATTGCTAAAGCCATTGCTCAGGGTAATGTTACGCAGGTGGAGCGTACCACCAAACACTAAAAACAGGCGCGTGCTGTTGCCGCCGTTGAGCGTGATTTGATTTGCGCCATCTATGGTCACGGCCGTTGAAATACTCTTTTCAAACGTGAAGGGGATGGTGGCTTCGCCGCCACAGTTAAAGGTGATGGTTCCGCCGCCGCTGCTTTGCACACCGGACAGGGCGGTGTTGAAGGCGGCCTCAGTGCAGCTTACGGCCGTGCCTGTACCCACTACAGCATCGGCGGCGTGCAACGGCCGTAACCCACCCGCCACAATCCACATCAATAAAAACAAACCGGTTAATTGTTTCATCTGTTTCTCCCTGAAAAATGCGCATGGCGGCACGGCCGTTGGCCTACCGAATGACAAACGGCAAATAGACCTTAGACAAACCATCCCCCGGCTGCCGTTCCACTGCGCCAATGTCACAGGTTCCCCCTTGCAAACGGGGCAGGCCGCGCTGATCGGTTGTCAGGCCGGGCATGCACTGCCCGGCGTCAATGGCGGGGCTGTCGGGCAGCAGCATATGGGTTTGCGTAAAACCGCCATTGTCTGCCAACGGGCCAAGACGTGGGTCCACGCCTTGCCGATCCCCCGTCTGGTTAAAAGGACAGCTATAATCGCTGGACAGGTTGAACCCTGCCGAAGAAATTCCAGACAGGCTAGCCGGTGGCACATAACAATTGCTGCCGTCTGCTCCAGCGTTAAACAGGACGTTTTTGAGGGTGAAGCTATTTGGGAGAATATCAGCGTCATAGTGATAAACGCCGCCGCCCCCATTCGCCGCCGAATTACCGCTGAACGTCACATGCGTAAGCACCATATTACCCTCGTAATTGTAAATGCCACCACCAGAACCGAAGGCGGAGGCGACATTGTTGCTGACCGTTCCATTGATGAAGCTAACACTTCCCCGATAGTTGCTGATACCACCGCCAATTATATTTGCCCTGTTTTCCCAAAGTGTTACATTAGTCAGCGATAGGGAACTACTATTGATTCTTATCCCACCGCCGGCGAGACCGGCTCGATTGGCCTGTAATATCACATTGAACAGGTTTGCTTCACTCCCGTTGACCACATACAGGCCACCCCCGCGATCTCCAGCGACGTTTTCGGTCAGAGTGACCTGATTAAGTGCAATCTCTCCGGCGCTACTGTAAATACCGCCACCATCAAAAAATGCCAAATTACCATGCAGCACACTGTTTTGCTCGATCAAGATGGTTGTATGGGCCGATTCATTGTAGATAGCCCCGCCATACTGCGCCTCATTCTCGGTAAACGTGGAGCCGCGCACAATGAGGTCGGCGCCATCCCAGGTAGTAATGGCCCCACCCAGCCCGTAAGTATCATTTGTGGTGTCGTTATTGCGGAAGGTGCTGTTGGTAATGGTGGCATCCGCCGCTTCGCCAAAGAGGAACAGGCCGCCCACACTGCCCCCGCTGTTGTTTTCAATCAGGCTGTTGCTCATCGTCACCGGCCCCAGGCTCATGATAGCCCCGCCGCTGTGGGTGGGGTCTACGTTGCTGTTGCGGATAGTTGTGTTGCTCAGGGTCAGTTCACCCAGGCTCAGGATGGCCCCGCCGCCGTAGGTATTATCCAGGCTGTTGGTCAGGGTGATATTTTGCAGAGTGAGTGTGGCGTTGCTGTCCACATAAAACGGCCGTACCATATTTCCACCGCTCAAGGTGATGCTGTTACCACCGTTAATGGTCACAGCGGCATTGCTGATAATTTTGCTTGCCGTGAAAATAATCGTCGTCGCGCCGCCACAGTTAAAGGTGATGGTTCCACTGCCGCTGCTTTGTACGGTAGAGAGGGCGGTGTTAAAGGCCGCTTCGGTGCAGCTGACGGCCGTGCCTGTGCCCACCACCGCATCAGCCGCGTACAACGGCCGTGCCTGCCCCACCAGGATGCCCATCAAAAAGAATAAAAGAGAAAAATTGCGTTTCATAGTCTCCTTCGAAAATAATCCACAGATTACGCAGATTTCACAGATTTAATCCGCGTCATCCGCGTTCGTCCGCGTCCAATTTTCATTTATCGTGGTGCGCTACTGCCCATGGAAACTCCTTCAAAGTTCGCAAAGATAGAAGCTGTTCAGACCTGACAGGTTTCTAAAAAACCTGTCAGGTCTTGAGAGGCTGTATAGTTACCAAACATCTACCTCATAGTAGAGTGTGTGGCCTGGGCAACCAAGAGACTTTTTCCCCAAGTTTTCGGGAAAAAATCTGGTATTGAAACGGGAAAAGACAAATCAGCGGATGAGGGCACGGCCGTCCCCACGCCATTAGCGCAACACACCCTCAGCCGACTTTACTGGTGCTGCGCGACAGCAGACAAATTGAGATAAGGGTCAAGGCTGACCGCGATTAGCTACGGGCAGGGCATGGCGACGAAGGGAATGTAAGGGGGGCTTGCCCAGCGCAGCCAT
>JACTMP010000042.1 GCA_014584575.1 Chloroflexota bacterium | reverse complement strand
TTCCCAAAACAGGCCGGTGTATTTTCCCCTGCCTGCCGCACACCAAAATCCTCTCTGGAACTTTTTTCTGCTCCCCTCTTGACTTTCACCGGATTCTCTTTGGGTATTGGATGGCTGCGCCAGAAGCGCGCAAACAGTACCAAGCCAATGCCCACCATGATGCCTGCCAGAATCAAACCAATGATGGGAATGTGCAACCCCCTGTCCATTTGCCAGAAAGTTGACGCCACGGTCAGGGCATAAAACCAACCGTACAGATAGGCACGGGGAAAGTCTAGATAGTAAGCGCCCAGGCTAAATACCACAATGACGTTAACGGCCGTACCCCCTCCCCACTCACACAAACATTCAATTGATCACATGCAAAGGAATACCGGCGACGGTAGGCTCGGCCAACCTGTCTAAAGTCCCTATCATATGCCCATACCAAATTCCCACTTACCCACCGTATAGGCCGTGACAGAGTGTACCGCACATGGTACAACCCCTGTCATGGATCCAGATGCAATTCTTAATGTACTCTTTTACCGTACCGAGGGTGGAAATGAACCGGTGCGGGAATGGCTGAGAACTCTGGATAAAGAAGACCGGAAAGTGATTGGAGAGGATGTCAAATTGGTTCAATCTCGTTGGCCATTGGGGATACCTTTAGTGCGAAAACTGGAAGCTGATTTGTGGGAAGTTCGCAGTCGCCTCAGTCAAGGGCGAATCGCCGTGTGATGTTCACCGTTCATGGTGATGAAATGGTCTTGTTACATGGGTTTATTAAAAAATCGCAGAAGACCCCGCAGGATGATTTGAAATTGGCGCAACGCCGCAGTTATCTTTGGCACAATGGGAGGGAGTGAGTGAGATGAACAAGTATAGTGGAAGTAATTTTGATGATTTTCTGGCAGAAGAAGGTATCCTGGAAGAGGTTTCCGCCAGAGCCTTGAAGCGGTTGCTGGCTTTACAAATTGCCGACATCATGGCGGAAACGAATCTCAGCAAAGCAAAACTGGCTGAAAAAATGAATACCAGCCGTTCTCAGTTAGATCGCCTGCTCGACCCGGACAACACGGCCGTGACCCTGGATTCGCTGGAACGTTTAGCCCGTGCGGTAGGCAAACGGGTGCGGATAAGGTTTGCGTGAAGTCTGATTTTCGTAGCCCTTCATCCTATTTGCCACCCTGTTCTGTTGCGCACCGCGCAACGAATCGTATAATCCAATTCATGATCAAGTCGTTCAAGCACAAGGGTCTAAAACAGTTCTTTGAGAGTGGTAACGTCGCCGGTATTAACCCCACACATCGTCAAAAGATCAGAATGCGACTGGCTGCTTTAGACACGGCCACCACAATTACCGACATGGATTTGCCCGGCTTTCGGCTTCACCCGCTGAAAGGGGATAAACAAGGGATGTGGGCGATTGATGTCAATAAAAACTGGCGCATCACGTTTGAGTTTATTGATGGGAATGCCTATATCGTTAATTATGAGGATTATCACTAATGAGCATGTATGATCCACCCCATCCTGGGGAATTTATTCGAGAAGTTTATCTTGAAGAGTTGCAGGTTAGTTCACGCGCGGTGGCGGCCAAGCTAAAGGTGTCACCGTCTACATTTACCCGCTTGTTAAACGGCAAAAGCAGCGTCACACCAGAGATGGCTTTGCGTCTTTCCAAGACATTGGGCCGCTCGCCGGAAAGCTGGCTGGCCTTGCAAAACAGTTATGACCTTTGGCAAGTGCGCCAGCATTTGAATGTGGATGAGGTTGAAAAACTCGAATTTGCGTCTCAATAATTATCATCAGAGTAAACACGGCCGTGACCCTCGAATCGCCAGATCGTTTAGCCCGTGCGGCGGGGAAACAGGTGCGGATAGAGTTTGCGTAGGGTCTCGTTAGTGTACGGCCGTACTCCACCCCATTATTTGCTCTGATAATGTGATAAACTCTCGATATGAGCAAAGAAGAAAAGGTGCTGCTCAAGGTTTTGCCAGGAACGGCCAATGATACATAAATATGAAGTGATCATTTATTGGAGTGACGAGGATGAGGCGTTTATTGCCGAAGTGCCTGAATTGCCCGGTTGTGCGGCCGATGGGTCCGCTTACGAGGAAGTATTGAGCAACCTGGAAACTATCATTGATGAGTGGGTAGAAATGGCCCAGGAACTCGGTCGGCCGTTACCAGAACCAAAAGGCCGCCTCATCTTTGCGTAGCCATGTGGCAGGAGTAATTGTTATGCAAATCGAACAACTGCAAATGGAAATTGAAAGACTTTCCGCAGAAGATTTTGCCCGGCTGCGGCGTTGGTTTGCCGATAAAGATTGGGAACGTTGGGACCAACAACTTGAACAGGACATCACCGCAGGCAAATTGGATTTTTTGCTTGGGGAGGCGCGGACGGCCAAACGCCAGGGAACTTTGCGAGAGTTATAGATGCACCGGACAACGCCGCAATTCTGGAATCTTTTCTACCAATTGCCAGAATCTGTGCAAAATTTGGCGCGCAAAAACTTCGAGTTACTCAAACAGAACCCCCGGCACCCCTCACTCCACTTCAAGAAAGTCGGGCACTTTTGGTCAGCACGGGTAGGTTTGAACCACCGCGCCCTGGCTGTTGAGGACGGTGATGATTTTATCTGGGTATGGATTGGGCAACACGACGAGTATGATCGTTTAGTTGGGTAAGCAAGTTGGGTCAGCAACCCAGCCGTCCGATACCGGAACCAAAAGGTCGCTTGATATTTGTGTAAATGGAGACAGCGAAAAATTTAGACGGCATCATTCTCATGGGGCCTTTCGGATCAGGAAAGTCATACCTGGGCAACCGCCTTCGCTCTGAAGGAATTGCAGATTACACTGAACTGGAACCTATTGTTTATGAGCTTTTTGGTGAAGGTGACGAATTTGACCTGGAGTCAGCTACAAAGTACATACGCGCCCATTATCATAACACACTGTCAGCTAGCCAGAGGTTGGTGGTATTTGAATCCACAGGCGTCGTGCAACGGCCGTTGTTGCTAGAAGTCATGGAAATTTACAAGATCGCACTTGTGCGAGTTTCCACCCCGAAGGAGATTTGCCTTGAGCGCGTTTCCAGACGCAATCTGAACACAAAAAGACCTATCGCGTTGCCGATAGCGGCAGAGTTCTTTGATTATTGGACAAACGAAATCGCGCCTACTTATCATTTTGCGCTTGAAGTGGATGGCACTGACGAGTATACGGCAATCCAGAAAATCAGAGTGTTGGAGCAGAATCACAACACCGCCAACAAGTAAAAACCTTTGCTGTGGACAGTGTTTGCCTGATCCCCATTCAATTTACCACATGCAAAGGAATACCAGCAACGGTGGGCACGGCCGTAACCCTCACCCCAACACCAGCCCGTTTTTTCACTGGCGGGCACTCCCACGCTTCCGGCTCTGTTTCCCGACGCAGCTCTTTCAGTTTGGGCAGGATGCCGCAGGCGAAACATTGGTGGCGGCAGTCCACCCGCGTTTCTTGCTGCTGACTCATCAAGTAATCTTGCGTCAGGAACTTCTTCGTCACCGCCACATCAATATGCTCCCAGGGGAACACCTCATCAATTCGCCGTTGGCGATGCGTGTAAAAATAGGGGTCTAGCCCTTCCGCCGCAAACGCCTCCAGCCAGGCGTCCTCTCGAAAATACTCCATCCAGGCGTCAAACTTCGCCCCACTGCGCCAGGCCCGCTCCACCACTTCGGCCACCCGCCGGTCGCCCCGGCTCAGGAATCCCTCAAACACCGATTCGCGGGGGTCGTTCCAGCGCAGCCGCAGCCCTTGCCCGCGCATTTCATCCCGCAGCAGGTCTAGCTTGGCGTAAATCTTCTCCATCGTATCCATCGGTTCCCACTGGAACGGGGTATGTGGTTTGGGGATGAAGGTACTCACGCCCACATTCAGGCTGGCCTTGTTGCCGTGAATTTTGCGCCCTTCGGCCAACACCTGCTTGCACAGGTCAATAATCGCCTGCACGTCCTCCATCTCCTCCATCGGGTGGCCGATCATGAAGTAGAGTTTGATGGTGCGCCAGTCCCGCCGGTAAATTTCGCGGGCCGTTTCCAGCAGTTCGGCGTGGGTGACGTATTTGTTGATGATGTTGCGCATCTTTTCGGTGGCCGCTTCGGGGGCGAGGGTGAATCCACCCCGACGGCCGTCGCCCAGATTATCCATCAACTGCGTAGACACCGACTCAATCCGCAGCGACGGCAGCGAAATGTTCAGCCCCAAGTGGCCGAACCGCTGCCCAATCTGCTCCGTCAGTTCCAGCACATGCGTGTAATCGCTGGACGAGAGCGACAGCAGGGCAATCTCTTCATAGCCCGTGCTGTCCAGGATTTTTTGCATCGCGTCCAGCACTTCCTCTACCGGCCGTTCGCGCACCGGGCGTGTCACCATGCCCGCATGGCAAAAGCGGCAGCCCCGCGTGCAGCCGCGCATAATCTCAATCGGGGCACGATTATGCACCGTTTCCACAAAAGGGATGATGAAATCCGTCACCGGCGGTGGCAGCACGGGCACAATCGTTTTCATCACTTTGGCGGGTGCTTCCGGCATATTGGGTGTAATAGCCGCTATCGCCCCATCCTCGTGGTACGCTACATCATAAAAACGGGGCACATAACACCCCTCAATCTGGGCGATGTACCGCAGCTGCGTTTCCCGGTCTAAATGGCTGGCCGCCCGCATCACACCAATGATTTTGAGGATCGCTTCCTCCCCTTCGCCAATGACAAACACATCAATAAACGGGGCCATCGGTTCCGGGTTGTAGCAGGCATGGCCGCCAGCGATGACCAGCGGGTACGTCTCATCCCGGTCTAAGCTGCGCACCGGCATTCCGGCCAAATCCAGCAGATTCAGCGCGTTGGTGTACAACTGCTCGTAGGGTAGGCTGAACGCCAGCAGGTCAAATTCACGGATGGCGTGTTTCGTTTCCAGCGAAAAGAGGGGCAGCCCCTTCTCTCGCATGATGCTTTCCATGTCCGTCCAGGGACAGTAGACGCGCTCTGCCAGCAGGTTTTGGTGTTTGTTGATGATGTCGTAGAGAATCATCAACCCTAAATTGGACATGCCAATGTCGTAAATATCGGGGAACGCCAGGGCGACGCGATACTCAATCTCACCCCAATCCTTAACGATCTGGTTATATTCGCCGCCGGTATAACGCCCCGGCTTGCTGACGCGAGGCAAAATGCGTTCCAGGGCAATTTCGATTTGTTCGGGAGTCATCATCATCATACCTGCTTTTACGAGTTGTGACCTCGATTATAGCAAAGTTTTCGCCAGCTAAATCGGGATTTACAGGCTGTTACTGAGGTGTTAACATCCACAGTACAGGCTGACTGAAACGGGAGTAGCTATGGCTCACCATGAACCAGAGATAACATTGGGAGAATCCAACGCTTCTTACACCACAGAGGAATTGTATCAAGCTCTTTTTGAACAGGCGGGCGATGGCATTTTTATCGCCGACGCGACGGGACGCTATATCAAAGTGAACCGGCGTGGCTGTGAGATGCTGGGGTATACGCTAGAAGAATTACAGACCCTCACATTGTCAGACCTGCTCCCCGCTGAAGACAAGATAGCCGATCCGCTGCGCCTGGATGATTTGCGCGCCGGAAAGAGTATCCTCAAGGAACGCCGTTTGCTCTGCAAAGACGGCCGTCCCCTCCCCGTAGAAATCAGCGCCCAGATTCTCTCCAACGGCCATCTGCTGGGCATTGTGCGTGACATCAGTGAACGCAAACAGGCCGAAGAAGAACGGCTGTCGCACCTGCACTTGCTGGAAAGCAATGAACGCCGTTACCGGGAGATATTTGAAAATGTCTCCGATGTGATTTTTCTACTGGATGTCACCGAAGATGGCCGGTTTTTGCACGCCGGCGCCAACCCGGCGGCCGAACGTGCTTTGGGGGCAACGGCGGCCGAAACCAGAGGGAAAACTTTGGCGGAGTTGCTATCCCCGGCTAATGCCGCCGATCTGACACGTGAGTGCCAGCGGTGTGTGGATACGGGCACGGCCCTAGAGTATATCCAGTCCGGGCTTTCATCATTTGGAAAGGGCTATCTTTACCTGCGCACCAAGCTACTGCCGATACGCGACGGCGAGGGCCGCATTTACCGGATTGTGGGGATCACCGAGGATATTACCGCCCGGCAGCAAATTGAAGAACTGCGTCACAAACAGGAACAAGAGTTCCGTGCCCTGGTAGAAAATTCGCCCGATTTCATCGGCCGGTATGACCGGGAGGCGCGGGTGGTCTATGTCAACCCGGCGCTGGAACGGTTGTTTAGTAGACCGATGGTGGAACTGGTGGGGAAAACGGCCGTAGACATATCCCCCGGCGTCAAGGGTGCGCAATACTTTCACAGCATGGTTCAGGGGGCGCTAAGCACCGGGCTGGCCGTGGAAACGGAAATTGCGGTGGCCGATGTACCAGGCCAGCAACCGTTCTATCATCACCTGCGTTTTATTCCCGAACGCGACCCCCAGGGAGAAGTTGCCAGCGTCTTATTCATTGGCCGAGACATCACCCCCCAAAAAGAGGCGGAAATAATGCAGGCCCAACTGGAAGCGCGCCTGCGCCAATCCCAAAAGCTGGAAAGCATTGGGCAGTTGGCCAGCGGCGTGGCCCACGATTTTAACAACCTGCTTACCGTTATCCTGGGCTACACCGAACTACTCAAATACAAAATCGCCAGCGACGAGGGCGCCCAAAGAGATCTGGAGCAAATTCACCGTGCCAGCGAACGCGCCGCCACCCTGACCCGGCAACTGCTGGCCTTTAGCCGCCAGCAAATGTTAACGCCGGTGGTGCTTGATTTGAACGCGCTGATAACAGACCTGCACAAGATGGTGGGGCGGCTGATCCGCGAAGATATTGTCCTGTCCGTCGTATTACAACCAGAGTTATGTCCGATCAAGGCGGACCCCAGCCAGATCGAACAGGTATTGATGAACCTGATTGTCAATGCCCATGACGCCATGCCCACAGGCGGCCAATTGACCATTGAAACAAAGAACATTTACCTGGACGAACAGTATGCCCAAACCCACTTTGAAGTCGCTGTTGGTTCTTACGTGATGGTCTCGGTAACGGATACAGGGCAAGGCATGGATAAGGCCACCCAGGCACGCATATTTGAGCCGTTTTTTACCACGAAGGAACAAAGCCGGGGCACAGGTCTGGGGCTGGCTACCGTGTATGGCATTATCAAACAGAGCGGGGGAGATATTTCCGTTTATAGCGAGCCGGGGCACGGTACCACGTTTAAGATTTACCTGCCGGTGACAGCAGACACGGCCGTGACCCCACCACCCTTCTCGACCTCGCCTGCCAGATTCCATGAAAATACAGAGACGATCTTAATGGTGGAGGACGATGATCTGGTATACGGTCTGGTGCAGCGCACCCTGAAAGAAGTCGGCTACACGCTTATGGAGGCGCGCACCGGCAGTGAGGGGCTATCCCTTGCCAGACAGCATCAGGGGAAGATTGATCTGTTATTGACGGACGTGGTTATGCCGCAGATGAGCGGGCGGGAGTTGGCAGGGCAATTACAAACAATTCATCCCGAAATGAAGGTGCTTTTCATGTCTGGCTACACCAATGACGTGGTGGTGCGGCACGGATTGTTGACCACCAAAATTGAATTCCTGCCTAAACCGTTTTCGTCGGGCCAGCTAACGGCAAAGGTGCGCGAGGTACTCGATAAATGATGCTGTCTCGCGCCCTAATGGTTTGTAGGCGTCTACATCAGAACGGTGAGATGAGGAGATTGGGAGATTGAAGACACCAATCTCTCAATCTCCCAATCTCTTAATCTCAAATCCCTAAAGCGGCCAGTCGCGCAGCATCCGCTCTGTTTCCTCGGAGTGACCGCTTTCGTCGCGTACCATATCCTCTAGCTGCACCATTGCGCCTTTATCGCCAAAGGCTTCCGCCTCCTGGGCGCGGATGGTGTAATCTTTGGTGGCCTGCCGTTCGGCGGCCAGCACCGCTTCCAGCATCTCGCGGTTGCTGTGGGCGGGGGGCACGGGGCGGGGCGTGGTGGTTGGTTCACCGCCCAGGGCCACAATTTTGTTCGCCAGGTATTGGGCGTGTAGCTGTTCATCGGCCACTTCCGTCAGGAAGAATTGGGAAAGTTGGGGGCGGTAGGGGCCGGTGGCTTTGGCGGCGTAGGTGATGTATTGGATGATGGCGCCCAATTCACCTGCCAGGTCTTCGTTCAGATGGTCAATAAACGTCTGTTTGTCCATGTTTTCTCCTTAGATGGTGATCCACAGATTGCACAGATGGCACAATTGGGGAGTCTTCTGCATCTATGGATTCTGATAGTATCAGTACATCGAAATGGGAGGAGTAGGCATCCTCAGATGCCCACCAGTTCGCATCTGAGGATGCGAACTCCGCTGAGTATAGGACTGAGTGTATCAGCGGGCAGGGGGGCGGCAAGTGTCAGATGTCATTTTCTTTGCATACTATGTCTCAATTTTAACCGATTACGGATTACCGATTACCGGAATCGGGGAAAGCACATCCACCTGCCCGGTCAGGTCATAGGCCAGTGCGCCATCTATGCGGATGGGCACGAGTTCACCCAGGGGTAGTTCGCCGGGGATAAAGACCAGGCCGTCAATTTCCGGGGCGTCGCGGTAGGTACGGCCGACGCTGACATCATCGCCAATCCCTTCAATGAGAACCGGCAGCACCCGCCCCACCTGCGCCTGGTTGCGCGCCAGGGAGATGGACTGCTGTAGTTCCATCAGTTCGTTGCGGCGGGCTTCTTTCACCTCTTCATCCACCTGCCAGGAGACGGTGGCCGAAGGCGTGGAGGCTTCGTAGGAGTAGGTAAAAACGCCCACACGGTCAAATTGCAGGTCGCGCACAAACTGTTTCAGGCCCTCAAACTCCTCGTCTGTTTCGCCGGGGTAGCCGACGATGAAGGTGGTGCGGATGGCGATGTCCGGCATGGCGGTGCGCAGTTTGGCTACCGTCTGGTAAACCCATTCGATGTTGGCCGGGCGGCGCATCCGTTTCAGCGTTTCGCGGTGGCCGTGTTGCAGGGGGATGTCAAGGTAATGGGTCATTTGCGGCAGGGAGGCCATGGTTTCAATCAGTTCGTCGGTGACGTAGCCAGGGTAGGCGTACATCAGGCGCAGCCAGGGGATGTCCGGGGCGGCGTTGGCGATCTGCCGCAGCAGGTGGCTGGTGCCGTTTTTCAGGCCGATGTCGTGGCCGTAGTCGGTGCTGTCTTGGGCGATGAGGATGAGTTCTTGCACTCCGGCTTCTTGCAGAGCGACCGCTTCGGTCAGGATGGAGGCCAGGGGACGGCTGACGTGCGTGCCTTTAATCTGGGGAATGGCGCAAAAGGCGCACGGCCGTCTACACCCATCCGCAATTTTAAGATAAGCGCTGGCCCCCTGCACGGCCGTGCGCAACACCCCTTGTTCGTCCAGCCCCACCGTTTGCGCTTCATCGGGCAGGTGGTAAAGGGGCTGCGGCCGTTTGCGGCGGCGCAGTTCCTGGATGAAGGGCACAATGTCCATCCAGCGGCGGGTGCCGATGACGCCATCAATGCCGGGCACCCATTCGACCACTTCACGGCCGTAGCGCTGCGCCATACAGCCGGCGGCAATGAGTACCTGGTTCTTCTGTTTCAGCGCGGCCAATTCTTGCAGCGCGGCAACAGATTCCTGCCGGGCGCTTTCGATAAAACCGCAAGTATTGACAATGAGAACAGAAGCGTCGTCGGGATCGGCCGTACCGCCAAAACCGGCCCGTTGCAGCAGCGCGGCCATGCTTTCCGAATCCACCGTATTTTTGCTGCACCCTAAACTGAGCAGGTAAAAACTCTTTTTCTTTGATTCTGTCATGGAATTGGAGAGATTGAGAGATTAGGAGATTGAGAGATTGAGGGTCAACTAATCTCTCAATCTCCTCATCTCCTCATCTCTTGTGGTTATTGCGTGGTGTTCCACACCTCTTCTTTATATTCCCCGCGCTGGCCCATGAAACCGAGTTCGGTGCCGTTGATGGTGACAAAGACACCGGCAGCATTACCGGTCAGGATTTTGGCTTCATCGTTGGCCTGCCACTCATACTTGGGGTCGGTGGGGCGGGCGATGCCGCTAAAGACCACCTGGCCGTCAATGGTCACTTCCATCCAGGTGCGCTCAGAGATGAGCAGTTCCAGCAAGATGCTTTCCATCGGCTGGAGTGTGGGGCGGGTGGGCAGCGGCGTGGGCAGGGCAGTGGAGACGCCATCATCGCCGCCATCGCTACCGGAGGTGAAATCGTTACGACCGGTGGGGTTAATCAATTCGTCAGGGGCGAAATCGGGAGTGTCGGTGGCTTCGGGTGTGGGCGTGGCCTGGTTGAGCAAGTTTTGTACTGCGCCCTGAATATCTTCGGTCAGCCGCTCCGTGCCATCACCATTGCCGGTGAGCAAGGGCACAAAACGCTGCCCGGCCAGGTAAATGAGGCCGATCAGGGCGGCAATGATCACCAACCGCAAAATGGTTTCGGAACGAGGGCCGCCGGCGCGGCGGCTGAAGCCGGCGTCTACTTCCATATTGACCGGCTCAAAAAATGGCTGGTCGGCCGGCGGCTCTTTCAGCGCGGGGGCGATGGGCTGCTGGTTGCTGAAGGTTTCGGTTTTTTTCTTGGGGCGTTTGCCCTGGCCGTATTCGTAGCGGTCGAGCAGGGGTTGGGGGTCTAATCCTAAAAAGCGGGAATAGTTGCGCAAAAAGCCGCGCACATGAACGGGGGTGGGCAGCCGGTCGTAGTCACCATTTTCCAGCGCTTCCAGGTACCGGCTGCTGATGCGGGTTTCCGCCTGGACTTCTTGCAGCGTCAACCCTTTGGTTTCGCGGGCTTCACGCAGAATATGACCCAGTTCGTCCATATCAGATAAAAAGCGGGGCGAAAATGCACCCCGCTTTCCGTTTTTCAGGTGTATGGGTAGTTACGGCCGTGTCCCGCAACCGGATCAGGCTTCGTCCACGTCGGCCGCCAGTTCTTCTGCGACGACGGCCGTTTCCAGTTCCGGCGTTATCTCTTCTTCAGCTTCCTCAGCTTCGTTTTCAATGACGGCCGTTAACTCTGGATGAAACTCGGCGCTCAGGCGTACCACTACTTTGTGTTCGCCTAACTGGCGCAGCGGTTCCACACCCACCTTGCGACGGTCAATTTCCGTACCCAACGTTTCGTTGAGGGCGTCTGCCACCATCGCCGTGGTGATGGAACCATACAATTTGCCATTTTCACCGGCGCGGGCTTTGAAAGCCAGGCGCACATCCCGAATTTTGGCGGACAGGGCTTCATATTCGCGGCGCAGTTCCTCACGGTGCGCTTCCGCCTTTTTGCGCCAGTTCTCCGCCTGTTTGATTGTGCCCGGCGTAGCCATTAACGCCAGCCCTTTGGGAATGAGATAATTACGGCCGTAGCCATCGCTCACGGTCCGTACTTCTCCGGCATACCCCAGATTTTCCACATCTTGTTTCAACAGCACCTTCATAGCTGGTATAACTCCATTTCTTAGAAATTTGCAAGGGTGGATGTTACCAAAGGGGGAAACTTTTGACAAACCAGTTAAGCAGGCGTTCAAGAATGGCCGCAGCCACTTCGACATCCCCTGCCACATCACCACATCACCCCTCTACCCCCGTGCCACTTCTCATCATATTATCAGCCTGGAATCGGGCAGTTGCCGTGCGGCATAACAAACATGCTACAATGAGAAGCTGGCCCAGGGTGTGCTTGAAGGCGTAACCGATCCAGGCGCCCTGGGTTTTGATAGGGTAGCCTGTATTCCCGTCTGGCAGCGGCTGGCAAGGAACACAGAATCCACATCCCACCTGTTGAGGAACATGATGAAATATGCACACATTGTCGGTTGGGGTAAATATGTCCCTGACCGGGTTTTGACCAATTACGATCTGGAACGGATGATCGAAACTTCTGACGAGTGGATTGCCCGGCGCACCGGCATCCATGAGCGGCATATTGCCGGGGAAAAGGAGACGACGGCCACCTTAGCTTTTGAGGCCGCGGCGCGGGCGCTGGCGGTGGCGAACTTACACCCATCCCAGGTAGAGCTGATCATTGTGGCGACCTCGACGCCTGAATATATCTTCCCCTCCACTGCTTGCCGGGTACAGGATTATTTGGGGGCCATCAAGGCGGGGGCGTTTGACCTGAGCGCGGCCTGTTCAGGCTTTGTGTATGCTCTGGATATGGCGGCGCAGGCCATTGCCACCGGGTCGGTGCGTAATGCGGTGATCATTGGCGCGGAAACGATGACACGGGTGCTGGACTGGCAAGATCGAGGGACTTGTGTGTTGTTTGGCGATGGCGCCGGCGCTGTAGTATTAAAAGGTAGCAACATCCCCGGTGGTATCCTGGCGTCTACGTTGCGGTCAGATGGTTCTGGCGGCGATTTGCTCAGCCTGCCTGCTATTTATCCGAATCCCGTGCCCACGTTGGGGCCAGATTATTTTCACAATGGTCACAAACGCAACACTATTTCGATGGACGGCCGTCAGGTATTTCGGTTTGCCACGCAAGTTATTGCCGATTCTGTACATGAAACGCTGCGCAAAGCCAAAATGACGTTGGATGACATCAACCTGATTGTGCCCCACCAGGCCAACACACGCATTATTGAAGCAGCCGCCAAGCGATTGAAAGTTCCGGAAGATATGTTTTATACCAATGTGCAGTGGTTAGGAAATACATCCGCAGCCTCTATTCCCATTGCCTTATGCGACGCCGTAAAAGACGGCCGTTTACAGCCCGATGATAATGTCATTTTTGTCGGTTTTGGCGGGGGGTTGACCTGGGCGGCCTCGTTGGTAAAGTGGAACGTGACGCCACCCGATGTTTCCCTGCCACGCCGGGAATGGCGGCGGGCGCGCTATGTGTATGCCCGTAGCCGGTCTAAGATGAAGCGGTACGGCCGTCGCTTTGGCGCCTGGATTGGCGGCTCACCTACCCCTGACGCTTCCCTGAAAGATGGCGAAAAGAAGACACGGGAAAGTGAACTTTAGCCGCATAACACATTGGTCTCCAAAGAAGTGCAGTATCAGTAGATCAAAATGGGCGGAGTCGGCATCCTCAGATGCCCACCGGTTCGCATCTGAGGATGCGAACTCCACTTCGATCTATTGAGTATTATTGATTCACAATTACGAGGAGGAAAGAGACATGATAAAAATCCTTATTAAAATCGGTATCAATATGGTGGCTCTGCTCGTCGCTGCCAGACTGGTGCCTAATATCAACTTGACCGACCAATGGCTGCAACTGGCGATTGTGGCCATTGTTTTTGGCCTGATCAATGCCTTTATCCGTCCCATTGTCAAGCTGCTCACCCTGCCCATTACGGTCGTTACACTGGGGTTGTTTACGCTGGTTATCAACACGCTAATGCTGCTTCTGACCGGCTGGCTAAACATTGGTCTGACGTTCACCGGGGGCATCGCCCAAAATTTCATCTCAGCTTTTCTGGCCAGCATTGTCATTTCCATTGTCAGCATCCTGTTGAGTTGGTTCTTGCCCGACTGATCAGCAGGCGGTGTGAGTCTGGCATCTACCCACACCCTCTTCAACCCTGCCCATATGCTGGGATCCTCTTTTGGTCGCCCTTGGGCGGCGCTGTCAGCCGGGGTACACCCCTGACGTTGTGTCCATGCTGCGTTCCGCATGGGTTAACTCAAGCCACAAAACACCAAACATGACCAAAGTCCTAATGTTGTAGTATTACTACAAGGATACCCTTTGCTCGCTTTACACCCTTTTGTAAACGTGTTATACTCCGCTTTACAACATTATGTTACGTCAAGTTGAGTAGCAGCTATGCCAGCAGTGCCGGGCATAGCAAAGACAACCGGAAAATGGAAGAGTTACAGGCAGAGAATGCGGTTGAATTTATAGATGAGTTGGCAACGGCCGTGCGCCGCCGTGGCTGGCAAACGCCTGTAACCATTTTATTGGAAGTGGGGCCGCCCCTCCATTTTATTGGTGAGCAAATGTTGTGGCTGGCACAACCGGCGCTCTCACTCTTCATCCCCTCACATCTGATACGACAACTGGCACAGGTATTGGCCGAGCCAACGGCCGTACACACCTTAGTCGGCAGATTAAATACACAAGAGGCAGATCAGGCATGACCCCACCCATTACTCTGGGCAGTATTGCCGTATTAGCCATATTACTGGTGTTGTTGACGCGGAGCGTGAAGGTTGGGCGGCGGGTTTTGTTACGGCCGTTACCCGCTCTAAACGGCATGAAAGACCAGTTGGGGCGCGCCATCGAAAGCGGCAACCCGCTGCACGTTACCCTGGGACAGGCCGGGCTGGTTAACCAGGCCGCGCCCACCTCCATTGCTGCCCTGCATGTGTTAGACCATCTGGCAGAGGAAGGGTGCGCCAACAGCACCCCGCCGCTGGTCACGGTAGGCGAAGCTACCCTCTTACCCATGGCCCAAGACAGCCTGCGCTACGCTTACCAACAGGCCGGGCGTAGCGGTGAATTTGCCCCAGAGCAGGCCCAGTTTATTTCGCCGGAAATGACCCCTTTCATCTATGCCGGGGGCGCCGCCAATCTGTTGCAGCAAGACCGCGTCACGGGCAACATTGCCGTCGGCCGGTTTGGCCCGGAACTGGCGCTCATTGCCGAAGCCGCCAACAATCGCCGCCTGGACCAACTATTAGGCGCCGATGACCCCACGGCGCTGGCGGTGGCGACAGCGTTTGGGCAGCCCATGCTGGTGGGTGAAGAATTGTTAGCCAGCGGCGCTTATCTCAGCGCCGAGCCGGATCGTCTGGCGACCTTACAGCTACAAGACATCATTCGTTGGATTATAGCCGGGAGCATTGTCCTGCTGGCGCTGGTTGAGGGGCTTTTCTGAGTATGAGCAAAGTCAGGCAGTCATTACCTGTGGCCATTGCCCTTTTTTTTGGCTGGCTCACTCTGTTAGGGCTGGTGTTTAACCTACCACCGGTCGTGACAAACCTGACGTTGGGCTGGGCCGGGCTGGTGGTGGCCTTTGCGCTGGTTTTGGGAGTATTGAATCTATTGGTCGTTCATGCCGAACGTTCCTGGCGAAAACGGAATTTTTATAGTGCGGTGCTTGTTCTTAGCATGGTTGCCGTCTTTGGGATCGCCTTTACAGACCGGATGGACATTACCCAGAATGGGTTAGGGCGTTACTTTGACTGGGTACAGGCGCCGCTGGAAGCGGCCCTGGCCTCATTGTTGGCCTTTTTTTTGTTGTTTGCTGGTTTCCAACTGATCAAACGACAACGCACGGTGTGGTCATTTTTGTTTTTACTCACGGCCGTCCTGCTGTTAATAGCCGACATCTTGTTGGTTACAACCTGGGGGCCGCCGGTGCTGCGTACCTGGTTCATGCGTTTTCAAGACGTTATCCAGAATGTAATTGTCATAGCGGGTTTACGTGGTTTGCTCATCGGAGTGGCGCTTGGCTCCATTCTGCTGGCAGTACGTATGCTCATTGGGTGGGAACGGCCGTATAACAAATGAGCCAGGATATTGTTTGCAAAGAGTGTGCCTTTTCCAACCCCGCCGGCAGCAAATTTTGTAACAACTGCGGCGCCAAGTTACCCCTGGGCACCCATATCATCTGCGTCAACTGTGGCACCTTTAACCCCATTGACCGCGTCTTTTGTGATCACTGCGGCACTCGACTGATCGCGGAAGAACCGCGCAGCGAGACCAAGAGCAAAGATGAACCAGCGGCCCCCTTGAAAGCAGCTTTTTCCCTGCCTGCCCGGCGTCCGGGAGAAACAGGCGACCTGGACCCCACCAAAGTGCCTGACTGGCTAAAAACGGGGAAAATGGGTGATAGCCCCGACGACAGCCAACCACCCGCCCAGGATCTCCCGCGCATTGAGGAGCTAACCCGTAAACAGCATACTGATGATCTGCCGGACTGGTTGGTAGACGAAGAAGATTCTGACCCTATCATCCATGCCCCCACTATCATCTCCACAGAGTTTTATAAAGACCTGTTGGTGCAGGCGGAAGCGTCGCCGTCGCCGCCAGATGATCTCTTCCCCGATGGGGAAGCTGATCTGCCAGACTGGTTGTTGGACGCCGCACCGACCACCACCCCCACCAAAGCGCCCCAATCCGAGATGGATTGGCTGGCAGAACCACCTGAGGAACCGGAGGACACGGCCGTGACGCCGGCCGCCACACCACCAGAAACCGAGAAGAGCCTGACAAGCTGGCTCTCTTCGCCCTTGCCCGAAGAAGAAGAGGATGAATGGCGCCTGCCACAAAAGCCGGCCGACAGTCTCACCTCGTGGTTAGCGCCGGAGATCGAGGAGACGTCCACTACAGGCAAGAAAGAGGATGAAAGCCTCACCCGGTGGTTATCAGACGCACCGCTGGAATCTGATAATGCGTGGGCATTGGACAACGAACCCGATGCGGCTGACCTGACCGATTGGCTGGCCTCAGAAACCCCGCCAGCGCCCACCAGCACCGAACAGGTGCGTGATAGTCTCACCGATTGGCTGGCCGATTTTCCAGATGAAGAAGAAGTCGCTACCTCCGTTCAGGAAAAGGGAAGCCCACCTGACGACAAAAGCCTGACTGATTGGTTTTCAGAGGCAGAGGCGGAAGTGGAAGCGAAGACCCCCGACGCCTTGCCAGAAAAACTGACCGACTGGCTGGCTGATTTTCCTGATGAAGAGGAAACCTGGGTTGAAACCAACACCGGCGCCTCAGAAGCCAGGCGGCTCACCGATTGGTTTGCCGGTGAACTGCCGCCGGTGGCCGCGACGGCCACGCCTGCGGCGGATGACGCCGCCAATTGGTTTGATGAATGGGCGGATGAGACAGAAACGGGCGAACCCTTTCCCGTGGTTGACGAGCCAGATTCAGGCAGTTTGTCCGGTTGGTTGGCTGAGGCCAGCGCCGCCGAAACGGACGAACTGGCCGACAACTGGGATGTTTCGGCGCGGCTGGCTGACTGGTTGACCGATGAAACAGCAAAATCACATACGGCCGTGCCGCTGCCCCCTGAGGAAGAAACATCGCTAACCGAGCCGCTAACTGATTGGCCCGAAGAGGAAACAACCGGGCCGCCCCCAGCCCGGCCCCTGCCCCAAGAAGCAGCCCGACTCACTGCCTGGTTTAGCGGCGAAACAGAACCGGCAGAAGATGAAGAACAATTTGACTGGCTGGAAGAGCCATCGCCATTAACGGCGGCGAGGCAGCCAGAACTCCCCAGTGATTTGGATTGGCTGGAGGAAACAGAAGAAGAACTGGCGAGCATTTTTCAATCACAACCCACCATTGCCGAGGAAATGCCTGATTGGCTGTCTGGTGTGGCCGCCGCAGATTTATCAGCCGGGGATGAAACGGCAGATAGTCTGGCCGACATTTTCGAGGCGGAAAGTAAAGCAGCGGCGACAGAGATTGACTTTCTGCACCGGACCGGCAGCCTGCATCTGGATGATGAAATGCGCCAGAAGCTGCTGGCGGGCATGGGGGACGATGATGATTTTCTGGCAGACAGTGTGCTGTCGGATGAACCAGACTGGCTGGCGGCGTTAGCGGCCATGGGGCCAGATGATGTGCTCCTACCAGAACTAGATGAACCACTCACGGCCGTGCCCCCCACCCTCACCGCCGATAGGGAACAAGCCTGGGTCGAGGAACCAGCCGATATACCCGCCGCGCCATTTGCCGACGAGGACTGGACGGGGGAGGAGGCTTTTGCAGCCGCCGACCAGAGTGATGAACTGCCCGCCTGGATCAACCAGTTAGACGCCACCGGCACGCTGCCCGATGTCGTAGACGAAGAGGGGGAACTTATCCCCAGCGATGAACTGCCGGATTGGGTCGCCAGTTTGCGTCCTGAACAAACCGTCACGCAAAGCGCCTTATCTTCTATCTGGCGAGATAAGACGCCAGATACCCTCAGCGGCATACCAGAAGAACTGGCTGGCAGCGATTTGCCAGAGTGGTTACAAGACATCTCCCACGATGCCGCCGAATCGCCGGCAATTGCCATGCCCGCAGACACGCAACTGGCGGATATACCGGATTGGCTCCAGCCGGGTCTGACTCTGGATACGGCCGACGCCGACTTTCTGGCGGATATTCAGGCCGACGCGCCCAGTATGACAGGCGTCAGCGACGAGTGGAGCGCCATCCTCGATGATTTGCCCCCGGCAGTGCCGCTGCAAGACCTTTTGCCCAAAGCCGACATTCCGGCATGGGTGATGGAATTGAAGCCGGTGGAGCTGACCGGAGAAAGCCCAAAGGCACAAACTACCGGGCCGGAAGAGACTTTTGGCCCGTTAAGCGGGCTGCGCGGCGTGGTAGCCGTGGAGCCGGTGATCGCCCTGCCACGGGTGGCTGACCCATTTCAGGAATTTGGCGTCAGCCCGGAGCAGATGCAGCAGGCCAATCTGCTGCGCCAACTGACATTGGCCGGGCAGGAAGTGGAAACGACGACAAGCCGGCAGGCAGCGCGTGATATTTCGGGATGGATACGGCCGTTATTTGCGGTGGCGCTGCTGCTGATTGTGATCTTGGGGCTGCGTGGGGAAATCCCGATTATACCTACCCAGTTACAGCCGTCGGTGGCATTGGCCGGTGTAGACGCCGCCACACGCCAGGCTGCCGGTCAGACCGTCCTGGTTGCCTTTGAATACACCCCGGCGATGGCCGGAGAGTTGACGCCGGCCGCCGAAACGCTCCTCAGCCAGTTGGCCGAAACGCAAACCACTGTGCTGACCTTGAGCCAGTATACGCCTGGTGTAAACATTGCCGCCGAAGTGACGGGACGTGTGGGTCTGGATACGGCCGTGCCGATGGGCTATCTGCCGGGCGGCGCCATTGGGCTGCGGAGATTAGGTGAATGTTTGCACCAGGCCGGCAACTGCGAGTCCCTGTTTGGCGCGCCATTGCCCCCTGCCCAACAGCAGGCGCTGGCGGACGTGTCACTGATTATCGTGTTGACGGCTGACCGGCAAACGCTGGTCAATTGGGTGGAACAGGTGAGCACACCGGCCGCGCCGCCCATGGTAGCAGGCGTAACGCAATCCCTGGCGCCGCTGGCTTTGCCCTATTTTGATACAGCGCAGTTGGCCGGGGTGTTGAATGGAATTCCGGGCACGGCCGTATACCAGCAAACCTATTACCGCTCCGCCCCCACCGCGGACGCCAACGTTTTACTGAATGCCCAGGCAGCTGCACAAATGCTGGTAGTTGTTGTGTTGCTGTTGGGCGCCATCCTCTATTTCATTACCGGCATCGTCGCCCAGCGTCGTGCCAGATAACTATGACTGTGAACGCAGATTTCATTGGCCTTCTGGTGGGATTGTTCCTGACGCTCTGTATCTACAGCTACCTTTTTATCGGCGACAGGTTTCCTTACCGTCTGGCCATTCATATTCTGGTGGGCGCCAGCGCCGCCTACGCGGTGGTGGTGGTGGGGCAACAGGTGTTTGAACCTGTTTACCACACCATCAGAGAAAACCCTGGCCCGGCCGACGCCATTTATTTGCTGGCGCCCATTTTGCTGGCATTGTTTTTGTTATTGCGCCGCTTACGCGCCGCCAGTTGGATTGGCAATGTCACATTGGGGCTGCTGGTAGGCGTCGGCGCCGCCGTGGCCTTCCTGGGTGCGCTCACCGGCACACTGTGGCCACAGTTAACCGGCACCTATGCCAACACGAGCGATCCGCTGCGTGGTGTGCTGATTGCGGTATTGGCGGCATTGACGCTGCTGTCATTTCAATTCACCTCCTTTCGCGCCGGCAGCAGCGGCGTGTGGGAACAGGCAGCCTGGCAACGTGGGCTTGGTTGGTTGGGGCGCGTGGTGTTAATGATCACCTTTGGTGCGCTATTTGCGGCGTTACTGAACACCAGCTTTGTCTTGTTAGCCGGGCGAATTTATTACTATATGCAGGCATTGAACCCTTAACTATGGCCGATTCGGAAGAAAAGTCTATCCAGGACATAGATAACCTGGAAAAATCATTTATCCTGGCCGACATTGGTACAGCTAATGTCAATGTGATCCTGGTTGACACGGTGGCCGGCAGCTACCGGTTAATAGCCTGCGCCACCGCTCCCACCACGGCCCGGCTGCCCTGGCTAGACGTGATGAAAAGTGTGCAACAGGCCATTGGCCGCATCTCGGAAATTACCGGGCGTACTTTGCTGAACGAACGCGGTATTCTCATTCGCCCCCCGCGCAAGGATGGCTCAGGTGTGGATCACTTTGCCATGGTCGTCAGCGCCCCTTCGCCCCTGAGGACGGTGCTGGTGGGTTTGTATGATGAGATGAGCCTGGCCAGTTTGCGCAAGGCGCTGCGGGCGATCTATGTGCACGAGGTGGAGGTGGTGAGTCTGGCCGATGCCCGCCCGGAAACAGAACAGATCACGGCCGTTATCCAGAGCCGCCCCGACCTTATTGCCATTACCGGCGGCACGGACGGCGGCGCAGAAGAGCGGCTGATGCGCCTGGTGGAAGTAGCCGCCGTGGCGGCCATGGTGCTGGCCAATAATCAACCGCCCCACATTTTGTACGCGGGTAACGCCAAACTACGCGAGCAGGTGCGCACCCTGTTGGATGAAAATTCCCATTTGCACGTAGCCGACAACATTCGCCCCGACCTGGCGACGGAGCAGTTAGAGGATGTGATGCGGTTGGTCGGGGATTTGTATGAAGATATTAAAATTCATAACTTGCCGGGAATTCATGAGTTAACCGAGTGGGCCGATTTTCCGGTTTTGCCGACGGCGCGGGCCTTTGCCAATGTGTGCCAGCACTTTGCCGGGCAGCAGCAGCGGGTGTTGGGTATTGATCTGGGCAGTAACAACGCCACTGTGGTAATGGCTGCGGCGGACAAGGTGCAGTTGTCGGTGCGGGCCGACCTGGGAATGGGTCAACCAATGGCCGATTTGCTGAGGCAAACGGCCGTGGAGCAGATCATCCAGTGGCTGCCGGAAGAAATGGACGCCGCCGATGTGAGCAATTATCTCTATAATAAATCGCTCTACCCCCACACCATTCCCCAAACAGAAACGGAATTGCATCTGGAACAGGCAGTGGCGCGGGTGATTTTGCAGTGCGCTTTGCAGTCTACGGCCGTCGAATGGAATTGGTCGCCCCCCGATCATGCCCAATACCTGCCCACCTTTGACCGGCTGCTGGTGCATGGCGCGGTGTTTGCCAGAGCGCCTCGTCCGGGGCAGGTCTTGTTGCTGCTGTTAGATGCGCTGCAACCGACCGGCACTTTTTCTGTGGGGCTGGATCAGTATGGCGTTTTGCCTCCGTTAGGTGTATTGGCCGGCCCCCAGCCATTGGTTGTGGTGCAAACGTTGGCCGCCGGTGTGCTTTCTGAACTGGGCTGGGTCATTGCCCCTTCCGGTAAAGGGCAGCCGGGGAAAAAGATGCTGGATATTCTCATTGAATCACCCACCGCCCGCTTTGAGGGCGAAATTGAATTTGGCAAGATTGAGGTGTTTCCCATTTCGCCAGGCCAGGAAGCCAGGGTCACAGTAAAACCCTCCGGCCGTTTTGACATTGGCTTTGGCGCGGGGCAGGGTAAGACGCTGACGCTCAAGGGTGGCGCGGTTGGTGGGCTGGTGGTAGATGCACGCGGACGGCCGTTGTCCTTGCCCCGCGACCCAAATGACCGGCGTAACCTGATGCGCAAGTGGCAATGGGATTTAGGTGGCTAATTGGCCCGGTGGCCCGAAACAAGATTGGCCGAAAAGTAATAATGGAACATTACACACACACGACCATTATTCAACCGCATATGAAGATACGGCGTGAACGGGTGCTGCCCCAAAGCGGGGAAATGATCGCCAAGATCGGTCATGAAGTCACCCCCAGTTTTATTGTGGCGCGCACCCCACTGCAAACCGTTTTTGCCATTGTAGATGCCGCCCAGGTTTTGGGCGTGTCGCCGCAAAAAGTGAATGATCTGGTCGTCACCGAAAAAGGCTCTCTGGTGGAGGAGGGCACCGTATTGGCCCAGAAAAAGAGGGGGGTACGGTCGCGGCAAGTTTTATCGCCGGCAGCCGGGACACTGTTTGATGTCATTAACGGCCGTATCTTCATCCAACAGACCGCCGACTGGGTGGAAATACACGCCCTCGTTTCCGGCCGGGTGGTCAACCACGTCGGCGACAGAGGCGTGGTCATTGAAACCCACGGCGCTTTCATCCAGGGCATATGGGGATCACGCCAGGAAAATTACGGCAAACTGAAACTCATGTCTCGCAACTCCAATGGCTTTCTGGCAAAAGATCAATTGAGCGCAGATGTCGGCGGTCTGATTCTGGGCGTGGGTCGGGTGGAGCATTTGGACGCATTGCATCTGGCGCAAGAGATGAAGGTGGCCGGGATCATCGCCGGCAGTATGCCCGCCGAACTATGTGATGCCGCCTATTCATTGAACTATCCGATTATCCTGACGGACGGCATTGGCAAACAGCCCATGCAGCCCACGGTATTCAACCTGCTACAACAGATAGAAGGACGCGAAACCTCCCTTTTTGCCAACTATGACAGCAGCCGGGGGCAACGCCCAGAAATCATCATTCCTGAAGCAGCAACCCCCACCAGTGAGGTGGTGCAGGCTAACAGGCCATTGCAGGTTGGGCACAAAGTGCGCCTGTTGCGCTCCCCTCATACCGGGCAGACAGGCGAAGTGGTTGAGATTTTTACGCTGTCACGCTTATTGGGCACGGGCGCCAAGGCACAGGGAGTGAACATTCGCCTGGCAGATGGACATATTGTTTTTGTACCTTCTGCCAATGTGGATGTCATTATCTAATCACGTTGGCATTTCCCGAGGAAATGCCAACACAAGCGAAAGGTTATGACTTTTTCTGGAAGTAAAATGGAGGCAACCAATGGAAGAAGAATTCATGGATGAAGAGTATCTGGTAGACGAGGAAGGAGGCACATCTGGTAATCGGCCGTTTTTGATGGCTGCCGGCGCCCTTATCACCGTGTTTATATTGGCTGCGGTCTGTGTGGTCGCCCTGATGATGTTAAGCAATGGTGGCGCCACCAATTCGGCCGAAATTGCGGCCATTGAAACGCAAAACGCGATCACGCTGTCCACCAATGAAGCCGTTGCCGCCTTTGTTGCCCAGACGGAGACCGCCCAGGCTGCCCCACCCACCCAAACGCCGGCGCCCCCGGCCACCAATACCAGCACACCCCCGGCCACAACCGCACCAGAAGCCACCAGTACCCGCGTGCTGGGCGCGGCTGAAGGCGAAGAAGACGAGGCCACCACCGATGAGCCGGGCAGTGAGACCGAAGCAGAGACGCCCACCGATGAGGGCGAAGAAGGAGCCGAGGCTGGCGAAGGGGGCGTTGCAGGCACCATTATTCTGGGTACGCCAATCGTCGAGAGCGGCGGAGCGGGCACAACAACCGCCGGCAGCGGCACAGCAGCAGCAGGCAGCACGCCAACCACAGCCCCCTCTTCACAAACTGGCGCTTTGCCCCAAACTGGTCTGGAAACGTGGGTGATTGGATTGATCGGCATCTTGTTGGTCGCCGTATTATTTGCCGCCCATCGCCTGCGTACCAGTTAGGTTAACTTACCGGTCCGACGATAACATCATGTATGCACCCCCTGCCCTTGAGCGACAGGGCGGGGGTGTTGTGCTTGTTGAAACTGTCCCCTTGTCTTACCCCTGTAGACATATATTCCTTTCAATGCCCCTCCTGGGTTGTGTTATAATGCGCCCATGTCAACTCGTGAAGTTATCATCCTGATTGTGGAAGATGATGTGGATATGCTAAACGGCATTGCCGATGCGCTGGAGGTATATCCCTCTGCGTATAAGTTGTCGGTGCTGAAAGCAAGTAATGGGCAGGCCGCCTTGCAGTTAATGGCCGAGCGTGACGTGGATTTAATTGTGTCTGACATTATGATGCCGGAAATGGATGGTTATGAATTTCTGCGCTACGTGCGCCAGAATGCGGCGTGGACCCATATCCCTTTTATATTTCTGACAGCGCGGGGCAAGGAGTCTGATGTACGCCAGGGGCGGTTGAGCGACGCCGACCTGTACCTGACAAAACCTTTTGTGATGGGGGAACTGGCGGAGTTGATTCAGACGCAACTGGATCGCAGTGTTGAGCGACAGAAGCGCCGGACGCTCACCCTGGAATCGCTGAAGAAGAATATGATGCAGATTCTAAACCACGAGTTTAGAACGCCGCTGACTTATGTGACGGCGTATTATGACATGCTGGATCGTTATCTTAACACTGTGGAGGCGAGCCAGGTCAACCGCAATTACATGGAGTATCTACATGGGATTCAGACGGGTTGTGTGCGGCTGACTAACCTGGTGGGCGCTTTGATTCAGATCGTGGAGTTGCGCAGTGGGGCGATGGGGCAGCAGTTTGCGCTGCGCCGCTCCCGAATTGACGATTTGAATGGTTTGGTGCAGATGGTGATTGAGGGGCAACGGCCGTTTGCCGAGGAGCAAAACGTGGCGGTCCTCTTTGAACCGGCCGTAGGGGCGCCTTCTTTTTGGGGCGACGCCGATGCTTTGCAGGCAGCTTTTGCGGCACTGCTGAATAATGCCATCAAATTCACCGGGCCGGTGACGGGACGCGAACGGTTGGTGCAGGTGAAGGTTTTTTCCCAGGGTCACGAAGTGGGGGTGGCTTTTAGTGACAATGGACTGGGCATTCCCGACGCGATGCACGAACGGATTTTTGATTTGTTTGAACAATATAATCGGACGGTGATGGAGCAGCAGGGCGCGGGCATGGGGCTGACCCTTGCCCGCGAATTGGTGCAACTGCATCACGGCCGTATCCTGGTGCAAAGTGAAGAAAATAAAGGCAGCATCTTTACCGTGTTGCTGCCGATTTATGAAACCAGCGCCGATAGGTTGCCGGCCAACGGCCGTGTACCGGCCACCCTGCTCCTGGTAGAAGATGAAGAGAATCTGTTGTATGGTCTGGCTGACCTGCTGCTCCTCTTTGAAGGGCGGTATAAACTACATATCCTCACGGCAACTAACGGCCGTGAAGGGCTAGACCTGTTGCAAGAACACCTGCCAGATTTGATCATTTCTGACATTATGATGCCTCAAATGGATGGTCATCAATTCCTCAAAACTGTGCGTGAAAACCCCCAATGGGTACACATTCCTTTTATTTTCCTGACAGCCAAAGGTGAAAGACGAGATGAATACGAAGGCCGGCGACTGGGGGTGGAGGAATATATCGTCAAACCCTACGAGCCGGATGATGTACTCAAGCTGGTAGAAAAACGACTGGACAAACATTTCGAGTCACAACGTCTGGTACAGGCAGACTTTGAACAGTTGAAACGGGGGATTTTGAACCTGGTAACGCGGGAAATGATGCAGCCGTTAACGGCCGTCAGCGTACATACGCTCAAACTGGCGCAAGGATTAGACCAGGTAGATTCCCCGGAACAGTTGGCCGCCTCTCTCTCCGCCATCCACGATGGCAGCGAACGTCTGAATGCTTTGATTAAGGACCTGATTACCCTGGCCGAATTGCAGACCGGAGAAGCAACCGTCTCGTACACATGGGAAGCGCAGCCAATCAATGAGTTGGGGATGGTGTTATATGAATCGAGCCAGACCTACCGCCATCAGTACGCCCCGGAAACCGAGGTCACGTATACCTTTCCGCCGGAGACGCCCACCATTTTTGGCAACTCCCGCATGTTGTCCAATTGCCTGGAACGGTTGTTAAGGTTTAGCATAGCGCAGGCGGAAGAACGGCCAGCCACGGCTACTTTGTCGCTTTCCCCGCAGGATGACGAAGTGCAGCTTTCAATCACGGCCGTCTCTCCCCTGCAAGCGCCCGCCTTTGCCCAATTTCAGCAGGTGCTAGAGTACGACGACATCAACCTGATTGATGCGCCTGACTATGTAGCCAGCCTCTATATCGTCAAACAGTATGTGGCCCTGCATCACGGCCGTCTCACCGGCCAATCCTCACTTGAAAGCGGCAGTTGTTTCACCATCAGCCTGCCCATCCATACCCCCACCTGAAAGCGTCTTTAGCGCACCTCATGTTTGTGGATACACCGGAGTAAAACATGATGACGCCATCCTTCCCACCCCCAGGTTATATACGCACGGAAACGGCCGTGCCCGGCATAGAAGTTTGGAAGCCCCAACCACCCGACGAACAACACCAGGAAGTAGTTCAATTCCACTGTCCCCAATGCGACGCCACCACCGCCTATAACACCGATGGCGGTGGCCTCACCTGCGCCCACTGCGGCTACTACGAAGCCCCCCAGTCCGCCCTGGTGGGCAAAGGAGCGCAGCAGTTTGAATTTACCGTAGAGACAATGGAACGGGTGGCCCAGGGTTGGGGCATCGAACGCAAAGAACTGGCCTGCAACCGTTGCAACGCCCATGTCACCATTGCCACCGACATGCTCACCCATATCTGCCCTTTCTGCCACTCCAACCAGGTGGTGCAGGTGAAAGCGCCCCAAGATGTGCTGCGCCCCCGCTTTTTGCTGCCGTTCCAGGTAGACGCGGACACCCTGCGGCAGCGAACCGCCGCCTGGTTGGGCAGTAGTTGGCTGCTGCCCAGAGACCTGCACCGGCTGGCGCACGGCACAGAATTCACCCCCATCTATGTGCCCGCCTGGACGTTTGACGCCCAAACCAGCGCCGACTGGAAAGCCGAGGTGGCCCACACCCGCACCCGCACCGTCGGCGTCGGCAAAAACCGGCGCACCCAAACGTATACCGAGTGGCGTTGGGAATCGGGCCGGGCCTCGCTCACTTTTGACGACCTGTTGATCAACGGCGCCAGCAATCTCAGCCCGGTGCTGCTCAACCAGATACGCCAGGTTGATTTGCATCAACTGGTAGCCTATGAACCTCGCTACCTGGCCGGCATTCAGGCCCAGGCATATGACATCTCGCTAGACGCGGCCTGGGAACGCGCCCGGCAAAACATGCGCGCCCAAACAAAAGCAGCGTGTCAGCGTCAGGCCACCTCCCAGCGTATGCGCAACTTCAGCATGAACCTGGATTTTAGCGATGAAAGCTGGCGTTACATTCTGCTGCCGCTCTACATAGCCGTTTATCATTACCATAACCAACCCTATCAACTGTTGGCCAATGGGCAAACGGGGCAAATAGCCGGGCAGCGGCCGGTGGATTGGCGCAAGATTCTGTTGGCGATAGGCGCGGCCTTTCTGCCCGCATTGCTCCTGGGGCTGCTGGCTACCTGGATGCTGGTGGCGGGCAATGCCAATGGCAACACGGTGCTTTTTGTTACCTTTGGTCTGGCGCTGGCGGCGTTTATTTTTGCCGGGATCACGGTGTCCCAGGCGCAAAAAATGGATGATATTTGATGGATAAGTGGCTGTCTGAATGGCAAACAGAGGTGGCACTGGCGAGCTGTGAGCAGTGTGATTGGCTGTATTTGCTGCCGCCAACGCGGTTGCCGGAACGCTGCCCGCATTGTGGCGCAGCGGCGGTGGCGCAGTTGGACGAAACAACGAATCAGCCCGTTTATACCCATCCCCCGGAACTGGTCTTGCCGTTTCAGGTGGATGCGCGGCAGGCGCAGCAAAAAGTGCTGGCTTTTGCCAAAGGCGCCTGGTTTGCGCCGTCAGATTTAAAGGGGGAGAAGTTACACGGCCGTCTGCAACCCCTCTATTTACCCCTCTGGCTGGTTGATGCGGACGTGCAGGCCGGCTGGCAGGCGGAGATGGGCTTTGATTATCAGGTGCTCAGCCACCGGGAGGAGTTTCAAAATAACCGCTGGCACACACGAGAGGTAAAAGAGACGCGCATCCGCTGGGAGCCGCGTGTGGGCACCTTACAGCGTCACTATGAGAATCGAGTGGCGCCAGCATTAGAGGAGCAGGCGGCCATTGAGAAAGCGGTGGGGCGGTTTGATCTGCGGGGGGCACGGCCGTACCAACCTGACACCTTTGCCCACGCCTTTGCCCGCCTGCCCAACCGCCCCCCAGACGATGCCTGGTCGGACGCGCAAATCGCCTTTATGCAGGCCGCCGGGGAAGAATGTCGCCAGGCGGCAACGGCCGACCACATGCGCCAATACCAGTGGCAGCCCCACTTTGCCAACACCCATTGGACGCAACTGCTTTACCCCATCTACACCACCTACTACACGGATGATGATGGCAAAACCCATACCCTCACCATTCACGGGCAGACAGGACGGCTGGCAGGCCGCCGCCAGGCTTCCATGAAAAAGGCGCGCCGCTGGTCGCTGGTCATTGGCGCGGTGGCGGCGGCCTTCTTTATCGTCAGCTTTATTTTGCTTCTGGCGGGGCTGGTTTATGAGGTGGCCCTGGTGATGGCGGGGCTGTTGTTTGTGGGGGCGGTGGTCACGGCCGTGACCGCCTTCATCCCCATTGTGGCCGCCTGGTATCTCAACCACTACAGTCAGTGATGCGAATTATGACAGAACCCGGCGATTGAAATCGCGGCTACAAACGGCAAAGCCCACCTTCGTGGGCTGTACCCCAGTCGGCGAAGGCCGACTTTGCTTCTTGTTGGTGCAGATTCATCTGCCGCCGCAAACCAAATTTCGAATGGCTGATGCCGACGACCTTCACTTGTTCAAGCAGAACCCATGCTTTACAATGGGAACCGCTAGTGTGAAAGTTCAACTTTCCCAAAAGTTGAACTTTTAGAAACTTATAAGGAGAACATTTCATGGCCTCATTACTGGAAAAAACTCAAACCCTCATCCAGGCAAATTTGCACGCAATGGTAGACCAGGCGCTGCAAGCCAATTCCCCGGCGGTGATGAAACAATACATCCGCGACGCCGAAAAAAACCTGGATGACCTGGAAGACGCTGCCGCCACCGTTGGTGGTGAAGTGAAAACGATGGAGCGCAAGTACAACGAGTATAAGAAAAAGGGCGACCAGCTAGACCGGAACATAGATATGCTGCTGATGCAAGGCAAAGCAGACCTGGCCCGCGCCGCCCAGAATGAACTCAATACCACCCGCCGTTTGGAAGAACAATATCACGAACAATGGGTGCGGCAGCAGCGAGAATACGAAGCGCTGCTCAATGCCCGGCTCAAACTGCAAGCCAAACTGGTGACCATTCGCCAGGAACAGCAGGAATTGGAAGCGTTGCTGCGGCTGGCCAAGTCCAAAGAAGCCACCGTGAAAGCGATCCGAAGCCTGGATGATCTGGAAGGGGTGGGTGATGCCGATATTGCCCGGTTGGGTGAATCTATTCGCTCCCGGCTGGATAAAGCGTCCGCACACAGCGAGATGTATGCCAGCCGCCTGGACAACCAGATGGACACATCTCTGGGCAAGGCTGAGCTAGACATTCAACTGGAAGAGCGGAAACGACGTTTGGGGCTGGCAGAACCGTCTGTTTACAAACAAGAAGAACGGGCCGCCGATGAATCGGCTGCTGCCGCCGGAGAATAACGGGCTAGAAGCAGATGGCAGAAACAGAGGTGGAAAGCTGGTTGCAAGCGGGGATCACGGCCGTGAAAAACGGCCGGCCAGATGAAGCACGCCAATTCCTCCTCGATGTGGTAGAGGCGGATGAGACGAATGAAAGCGGCTGGCTCTGGCTCAGCCAGGTGGTGGGAGATGAGGCCGACAAACGCGCCTGCCTGGAAAATGTGTTGGCGCTAAACCCGGCAAACGGCGCGGCGCGGCGCATGTTGGCAGCGATGGATAATGGCGAAACGGCCGCACCCCCCACCCCGACCCCTCCCCCAATTGCCTACCAACAACACGAGCAATTTGATGATGTCTGGTCGCGCAACGTGCCGTTGTGCGGTTACTGCGCCGCCCAGATTGCCGCCGACGATATGCGCTGCCCGGCTTGCCATCGCGGGTTGGTGGTGCAGATTTATCGTTATGCCATCCCCAGCAGCAATCTGGTTTTGTATTGGTTCACAGTCACGGCCGTATCAGTCACTTATGCCCTGCAAATTGGCTACAGCGCCGTCACGTTGCAAAACCAACTGACGGTGATTACCGGAGCCTTGATGATGGTGCTGTTGTTGGTGACGGCCGTATTTCTCAACTTTCGCCAATACTGGGCCAACATCTTCGCCATCGGCATCCTGATCCTCATTCTTATTACCGGAATTGCCCAACTCTTAATCAGCCCAGACCTGAGCGCCCTCGGCTTTGAGCGCCTGGACCCGGCCTTTCGTGGTGTGCTGGAACCGGTGACGATGGGCGCCTGGAAGGCGATCAAAGGCTCACAGGTGGCCATGGCGGCGCTGGCGCTGTTTTTTGCCATGCGCGCCGCGCCTGACTTTGACCGGGATCGCTTCCGGCAACAGGCAGCCGTCTCCAAAGGGCTAAACCATGCCAGCGAATATCACAGTGCGGCGCAGCGTATGGCGAAGAACGGGTTGTGGGCGACGGCCGTGCTGCACTGGCAGCGGGCGGTGGCGTTGGAACCAACGCGCCTGACCTACCAGCGCGCGCTGGGTGAAGCCTATGCCCGGCTGGGCTTTTATGCCCGCAGCCTGGACGTGTTACAGGCGGCGCAGCGCATGGCTTTCCATCCAGACACCCAGGCAGAAATTACCCATCTGATAGACGCCGTTAAGACTCGCAATCTCTCAATCTCTTAGTTTCCCAATCTCAAATCTCTATTCTCTATTCATGACAAACCAAACCCGCGAATCTTTAGAAAAACGAGTCCGCAACGCCCTTTTTCAAGAGGCGATTTTTCGGCCGGAAAGCGCCGTGGTCATTGCCGCCACCATCCTGCTGACGGCTGCATCCGCCGTGTTTAGTGATGCGGCAATTATTGGGCTGCTGCCGCCGCTGGTCTGGTTATTAGGGGGCACGGCCGTAGAAGCCGCCTTAGTCGCCAGCAGCCTGACGGACCCAGAGTTCAAACGACAGGTCGCCGCCAAAGTGCTGCGCCGCGACTACAAACCGGAACGGCTCAAGGATAAGTATTTGCAGCAACGCATGGCCGAAGCACTCGATTACCGGGCGCGCATCCAGGAAGGCATTAACAAACGCACCGATTCCGTGCTGCGTGATGAACTGCTGGAAACGCTGGGGCAGATTGATGATTGGCTGGAAAGCATTTACGACCTGGCGCTGCGCATTGATAATTATCAAAATGACGCCGCCATTCTGGAACGTGACCGCAAACGGGCCGAAGAACGGCTGCGGCAGTTGCAACGAGAAAAAGAGGGGACGCGGGACACGGCCGTGAAACAACAACTAGACTTGACCATAGAAGGGCTGCAAAGCCAGTTGCGCACATTGGACACGCTGGACAACACCATCAAGCGGGCGCGGCTGCAACTGGAAAATTCGCTCACCCACCTGGGCACCATCTACTCACAAACCATGCTCGTAGATGTCAAAGACATTGACCGGGCGCGGGCGCGGCGGCTGCGCCAGGAAATTGCCGACGAAGTGACTGAACTGAACGACATCCTCGTCACCATGGACGATGTGTATTCCGCCGAAGCCTTTTAATTGGCTGTCCTGACGGGCTTGTGGAAGCCGCCAACGGGGGCACTTTCCCTTTCCTTCTAAACCAACCGCAGTTGCCGGGCAATGGGCGCGGGCAGGATGTCGGCCAGGATTTTGCGCTCGGCCGGGCCGACCACCCGCAGCAGCAGCAGCCCGGCCGGATAGAGCAAGATGCCCCACACACCCACCAGCAGGTGAATTTGCCCGCCCAGATACATGAGCAGGACGGTCACGGCCGTGATCACGCCCGGTTTCCACATAAATTGCCAGCTTACGCCCGGCATCCGCTGCCGCAAGTAATAGGCAAACACCAACAGCAGCACCACCTCCGACAAAATTGTTGTCACCCCCGCCGCTACATAGGTAAACAGAGGGATAAACATCAGATTGGTGATGATGTTAAACGAGACCCCGGCCGTAAACGCCCGTGGCTGTTTGCCTTCCAGCCCCAGCCCGATCAGTACGTAATTCGTGACGCTGTTCATCCAGCCAATGGGGATAGACCAGATGACGATTTGCAGGGCAATGGCCCCATGTGGCAAAAACTCCGGCCCGCCGACGATGCGCACCAGCGGCACAGCCAGATACCAGGTAACGGCCGCCACCGGCAGCGCCAGCAAATACATGATCTTGATCGCCATGCCATACATGCGCCGCGCCGACTCCGGCGATTGCTGAATTTCGCGGGTGATGATGGGGAACAGCGCCAGCGTGAAGAACGAGGGGATGATTTGCAGGGCGTTGAACCATTTGTAGGCGCTGCTGTACCAGCCCGCCACTTCCTGGCCGTTGGGCAACATCACCCGTAGCAGGTAGGTGTCAATGGAGATGAAAACCGTTTGCAGCAGGTGGATGAGCATCAGCGGGAAACCCAGGCGCAGCATCCGCCGCTGCAAGCCCCAATCCAGCCGCCAGGGGCCGGGCAGGTCATATTTGCGCAAGGCCAGGATAACCAGAATGGTCAGGGTGAGGACGTTGGTGAGAATGGAAACGGCCGCCAGCCCTACAAAGCTGTAACCTGCCAGCAGCACCAGCACGCCAAACCCCACTTTCATAATGGTGGTGGCGGTGGTCATGGCTGCTGGCGTTTCCGCTTCCTCATGCACGTAAAACAGGCCGGTGACGCCTTTGCTCATGCCGGAAAAAACCATGCCGAGCATGATAAGAATGGTCGCCAGGATTTCGGCCGCGGTCAGCGGATTGCTATTGGGCAGGTTGTTGGTGACGGCGATGAGGGCGAAGACGGGCAGCGCAGCAAAAAAGGCCAGCCCAATGCGCAGCACGGTGGTATTCAGCAGGTAGCTGGATGTTTTGCGGCGGTCGTGGGCGACATCGCGGATGAAGAGCAGGTCTAGCCCGTAGTTAGCCACGATGTCAAATACCCCGGCGGTAACGATGGCCGTCTGGAAGCTGCCGGCGCCGACCGGCCCCAGCGCCCGCAGATAGAACATCGCAAAGACAAAATCTATGAGCTTGTTGAACAGGTTCAGGGCCATGGGGGCCAGGCTGTTTTTGGCAATGCTGTGCGTTTTGGAGAGATCGCCGCCGGGGTTGTAAAAGAGTCGCCAGCCCCACACGGCCGTACCAAACGCCAGAATCACCACCGCCATCGCACTCGCCAGGCCACCCAGCTGGAACGTGAGCGGGCTGTACCGGAAGCGCACCTCCCATTCGCCCGGTTCTAGCTGCACCCCGCGAAAATTGCCATTTACTAACGTTATGTCTACCTGCCGCTCCGCCTCCTCACCCGCCCCTGCCGGTCTCACAAACGCTTTCCAGCCGGGAAAGTAGCTATCGTTGAGGATGAGCCAGGACGGTTCGGTCACGGCCGTTTGCACAATGACTTCGATGTTGCTGTTGGCGATGATGTTGGCGGGTTGGAGATTGGAGATTGGAGATTGGAGATTGGAATCTCTAGTCTCCAATCTCCAATCTCCCTCTTTCACAACTACAAATTGACGCGGATCATACTCAGTTGTCAGGGCGGCGAGGGGGTCGGGGACAACGGCCGTTTGCGTGCGCGGCAGCGTGTAGGCGCGAGGAACCACGCCCAGGTTTTCATACACCCGCAGCCCCTCACCTTGCCAGACCAATCGGTACTTGGGCAGGTCAATGGTCTCGGCCGTGATGACATATTTCACGCCCAGCACATCCAGCAGCGGCGAATTGAGCGATTCCCAATTCACAATCGGCTGCACCCGGTTGAACGGCAGTTCGTTCTGCGGTTCAATTGCGCCCATATAGTCGGTGTACTGCTTGGGGATGATCGAGTCGTATCCACGCACGTCAGGCAGATCAAACAGCCAGCCGGAATTGGCGTTAAACGGTTTGTCGCCATGCGGGGCAAAGCTGGTCAGCCGCCACAGCCCCGGCTGCGCTTGCAGCCACTCCACCAATTCCGGCTTATGGGCCAGCAGCGCCGGGTCGTTGGCGGCGTGAAAGCCCCGATTCGCCGCCCAAATGTCCAGCAGAATCAGCCCGGCAGCCATGAACAACCACAACGGCCGTCCCCCACCCCACCTGCCCGCAAAAATGGGACAGCGGCTGACGCGCAGCGTCGCCCCCGTACCGATCAGCATCAGCCCCAACAAGAACACCTGCCGGTATTCGTAGCTGTAAAAAGTTTTGGCGTCGGGAAACGCATAGGCGGCCAGTGCCAGCCCCAGAAACATCCGCTCTACTAATGGCTCAATTTGTGCATAGAGCAATTTGGAGACAAACAGCCCGGCCAGCGCCAGCACACCGCCCCAAAACGCCAACCCTGCCAGCCCGGTGATGATGGACGGTGTGCCCCAGAGGACAAACGGCCGTAGCCACCACACCACACTGTTATCACTGGCAAACACATTGGGGCTATTCCCGCGCAATGCCCGCCATTCTTCAATCGTCTGCCACTGGCGCGTCGCCGACAGATAGTCCGCGCCAAAACCGGCCAAAACCGCCACTGCCAGCGAAAACGGAAACACCCACCGAAATGGCGTATGCAACTGATTGACAAACGGCAGCCCATAATACAACAGCGCATACAGCGGCGTCCCGAAAATGAAGGCCAGGGAGAAGAGCGCGAGGAAGAGATAAAAGAGGGTAATCGGTGATCGGTGATCGGTAATCGGTAAACCGCCGTAGGGGCGAGACAGGCGGGCGTGACCTTGTTCAAACGAGACGCCTCCATTCCCGCCTGTCTCGCCCTCTTGCTGGCGGGCGTGACCTTGTTCAAACGAGACGCCTCCATTCCCGCCTGTCTCGCCCTCTTGCTGGCAGGCGTGACCTTGTTCAAACGAGACGCCTCCATTCCCGCCTGTCTCGCCCCGCTTCCGATCGGCAATCCCTTTTCGCAAGCCGCCGTAAATCCCCAAAATTGCCAGGAACAACGGCAAGATACCCAGATAAATACCGCCTTCCACATAATTCTTTGTGCTCCATTCCGTTGTAGAAATGGGCTGGTCGTGATAATTCTGGGTGATGGGGATGGTATGCCCACTGAACACATCCACCACTTCCTGATGGGCGGGATTGCCAAAAAAGTTGGGCAGCGCCAGCGTTAACGCCTGCCGCACGGGAAAGGCATAGCCACGCACCTCGGCCAGACTGGACGCCGCCTCACGGAAATTGGCCTGCCCCAGTTCATACAGTGGAATCAATTGCACCGCCCCCAACATCAGCCCTAATAACACCATGCCGGTGAGGGAGAGGCACGGCCGTAGGAGTGCCATGTACCAGGTGTCAGGTGTCACGTCTTCCCCACCTGACACCTGATACCCGACACTTGACACCCAATACCTGACACCCGACACTACCTGCCACAACGCATAAACCGCCATGACCAGCAGCGTGTAAATGGTGAACTCAATATGCCCGGCCAGGATTTGTGTACCGAGGGCCACTGCGCCAAGCATGAGCCACAGCCAGGTGGAGCGCGCATGACGAACAGAGCCGGTGATCACCTTATCAATGCAGGCCAGCAGCAGCGGCAGCCAGACCACCGCGCCGCTGATCATGGGAAAGACGGCGGCGCTGACCACCAGGTACCCGCCCCCCTGGTAGACCAACCCGGCCAAAGCCGCCGAACTACGCCGCATACCGAGGGTACGGCCGTAGACATACAGCAGCACCCCCGCCAACCATATCTGGCTGACGGCATACCAGCCATACGCCTGGCTCAGCGGCAGGATGAGGAACAGCAGGCTAAACGGGTAGTACGCCCCATGCTGCCCCGCCGCCAGAAAGGGCACACCACCAAACAGATAAGGATTCCACAACAGTTGGGTGGGCGTGCTGATATTTTCGCGGATGAACTGTTTCCAGGCGTAGTTTTGGATGATGAGGTCGGTGATGAGGGGGTTTTGTGGGGGAGGGGTCACGGCCGTGTTCCCCGCCCACGGCGCCCACTGTCCCAAATTATCCACCGGCAGCATCGTCTGGCCGCCCACCGTCACATCCCAAAACAACAGCAACGGCAAAACCAGGAAACCCAGAATAATGAGAAAATCAATCCGGTATGCTCGGAGAAAATTCATATAGGAGAACAAGACCCTAAGGGTTTTCTGAAACCCTTAGGGTCTGGATAATGACAGTGTGCGATTTTATCAAAAACAAAGGGGAGAAAAAGCGGCAAAACAAGTTGTAGCCGCCGAATGAGAGGTTTATAGTCGCCGATTTGCCAACGTCTCAAACAACTCTTCGAGCGACCCTACCTGCTTTTCCCGCGACGTTAAGCTGGACACCCGCACCGTCAGCCGTTCTGCCTCCGGCAGTTCATGGAGCCGCTGCCGTTCCAGCGCCGGGTAGAAGTATTGGATGGAAGGCTGCAAACGTACCAGGCAGCGTTCGGCCAGTTTGTGACTGCGGTCAACGGCCGTGATAATCACAAAATCCCCCGAATCCGTATGCCCGATAAAATCTTCACCGGCTCCGCTTTCCTGCACCGCATTGGAAATCATCAAGGTGACAGCCCGTGACACATCATCGGCGGCCACAAAACCAAACTTATCGCGGAACCGACTCAACCCATGAATGCCCGCCAGCACAATGCCCCACTCCGGCTGCTTCAACATCTGCTCCAGCCGCTCCCGCACCAGCACACCTTCCGGCAGCCCCGTCACCGGATTTTGCAGCGTACTCAAGTGCGCCCGCCGCAGAGCATTACGCACCCGCAACCGCAGTTCTTGAATGTCAAACGGTTTGGTGATGTAATCCACCGCGCCCAATTCTAGACCGGCCAACTTGTCATCCCGATCCCGTTTTTCGGTGAGGAAGATAACCGGCAAGTTTTGGGTGCGCCGGGTGCGTCGCAGTCGGCGGCACACTTCATAACCATCAATATCGGGCAAGCGAATATCTAATACGGCCACATCGGGAATCTCGCGGCTGATCGCCTCCACGGCATCTTCGCCACGCGAGGCCGTTTCCACCTCGTAACCCTGCACCCGGAAATAGGCGCTGAGCATTTCCGACAGGTCCAGGTCATCTTCAACAATGAAAATTTTGTGTCCTTTCTTTTCGTCAGTCACGTGCTTTGTTCCTTCAAAAGCCCGCTAGAAGCCGGGTTCATAAAGAAGCCCGGCTTCTTACTTTACTTAATTGGGTCTTTATCAATTCTAAAAGCGCAGGCTTCATGCCCCATGGCTTTGCAAGCAACCTGGTCAACCCGAAATTCCAATCCACCACTGACCCACCGCAGGGTTTCTTGCAGAATGCCCACGGCAATGTAACAAACAGGGCGATCACTGGTTTGCTGCCAACATTCAGAACAGCGTTCAATAGTATACAGAAAATGGTCATCCATTTCTTCTACATGGCTGGTTTGATCGCTGAATTGGGTGAAAATGCGGGCGACGGCCGGGACGCCAATTTTCAGTTTCGTTTTGAGGGGCAATACTTTGAAAGCCAGATCACTGACACCGGCTAATGCGCCAAACTGGCGCAGCCCCCGCGAAAAGATAGCCCGCCCGCCCCGCAGCGCCAGACCACGCCCGCCCCGCGGCCCATAAATTTCGCGCAATGATTTATTGAGATTGCTGATGTGGGCAAAATCAAACTCCCGCTCCAGGTTATCAGGCGGTAAATCCTGCATATAATCACGTAAATCTATGAGATTGAGCAAGGCATTCAGACCATTTCTACCCATAACTTCTTCCATAGAAATGAGAAGGATACGGCCCATCTTGTTGGGGTAATAGTAACCGCTTGGGGGTACCAGGTCTTTCACAAAAACACTCTTACGGCGCCTTAACTGTGAATGGTATGTCTGAAGAAATGCATTTTCTTGTGAAGCGCCACGCTGTTTCGCCAACATTGCAGGCAGGTGGCAAAGATGTTACAAGTATAACAAGCTATTTGGCATGGGCAAAACGGCGTGTTACTCTTTCGGTAATCGGTAATCGGTAATCGGTAAGCGGTAAGCGGTGCGCCAATTCCGATAACCGATTACTGATTACCGATAACGGAGAAAGAAATGGCAAAGGCACACATGTTATTCCCGGCCGATTTTCGTTGGGGGACGGCCACGGCCGCTTACCAGGTGGAAGGGAATAATACCAATAGTGATTGGTGGCTGTGGGAACAAGGCCACATACTGCAAAACCATCGCTCTGGCCTGGCCTGCAACTGGTGGGCCGACGCCGAAAGTGACCTTGACGCCGCGGCGGAGATGGGCACGAATGCCCATCGTCTGTCGCTGGAATGGAGCCGCATTGAGCCAGAACCAAGCGTCTTTGATGACCATGCCCTGGATCGCTACCGGCAGATTCTCCAGGCCATGCACAACCGGGGCATAGAGCCGATGGTCACGCTGCACCATTTCAGCAATCCGCTGTGGCTGGTGGAGAAAGGGGACTTCAATCGCCCGATTGTGGTGGAGTATTTCCAGCGTTATGTAAACAAAGTGGTGGACGTACTGGGCGACCTGATCCCCAAATGGATTACCATTAACGAGCCGATGGTGTACGTATTTGCCCGGTATATGGGCGGCGTCTTCCCCGCGCCGCAGCAAATGGGGCTGCGCGCCGGGCTGGAAGCGGCCAAACATATGCTGATGTGCCATGCCGCCGCGTATGAGGCGATTAAGTCCAAGTACCCGGAAGCGGAAGTGGGGTACGCTAAAAATATACCTATTCTGGAGCCAAAACCGGGCAGTTCTTTTATGAGCAAGTGGTGGACGAAGCGAATGGACGGCTTGTTTAACGGCATGTGGCTAGATGCGATGGCGGACGGCCGTATGCGCACATTCCTCGGCTCTAGCAAAATCAAAGGGCTGGCAGGCAGTTATGATTTCATCGGCGTGAACTATTACACCCGCTTTTACCTGCGTTTTCCGCCGCCCAAAACATTCTTTGAAACGGAGTGGATGCCGGACGCCATAATCAGCGATGGTAACTACGGCGAGGTGTATCCGGCGGGGATGTATCGGGCCATCCAGCGGGTGCTGAAATACAACAAGCCCCTTTACATTACCGAGAATGGGGTGCCGGATGCGGAAGATCGGTTACGGCCGTCCTTCCTCCTCACCCATCTGCGCGAAATCTGGCGCGCCGTCAGCTTTTGTTACCCGGTCATGGGCTACTACCATTGGAGCCTGATAGACAACTTTGAATGGGATCGCGGCTGGACGCAGCGTTTTGGCCTGATTGAGCTGGACCCGGAAACCCAGGCCCGCCGCCTGCGCCGCAGTGGAGAACTATACACCGCCATCTGCCACCAACGTGGCATCAGCAGCGATATGGCCGAACAGTACGCGCCAGAGTTAATGGCGACGATGTTTCCCGGCGAAGCGCCGGGGCAGAGATTGGAGATTGGAGATTAGAGATTGCCCAATCTCCAATCTCCAATCTCCAATCTCCGATCTCCAATCTCCGATCTCCAATCTCCGATCTCCAATCTCCGATCTCCACTATGCCCCGTTTCGCCTTCGTCATCCTTTTCACCCTCAACGACAGCTACCTGCCGGCCGTGCTGCTGCTGGCGTATGGGCTGCGGCGGCAAAAAACGCGGGCGGACATTATTTGTCTGGTGACGCCGGAGATTACGGGCACGGCGCGTAAGGCGCTGGCGCTGTTGTATGACCACGTATTGGAGGTGGAGCCGATTGTCATTCCGCATAAACTGGCGGGGTCACGGCCGTATCTGCCCCTCGTCTTTACCAAACTCCACGCCCTGCGCCTGGGGTACGATGGCGACCTGGGGATGCACTACGACAAAATTTGCCTGCTGGACGCCGACCTGCTGCCGCTGAAACGGTACGACCAGCTTTTTGACCTGCCCGCGCCTGCCGGGACGATCAACGAACACAAAACCCACGTCATGGAATGGGGCGCGGATGGCAACTTCATCATCCCGGACAGCGTGGCGCAGGATGGCACGTGGAACTGGCACCAGATTTATGCCGATTGCCCACACGGACAGCCCATTCCCCGCGCCATCACTGACCGGGTGGCCGCCGACCCCACGAACATGGGCGTTATCAGTTCGCTGCTGGTCATTCAGCCGTTGTTAGCCGAGTTCCTGGCGATTTTGCAGGATTTGGCACGGCCGGAAATCCGTGAGATGGTGAGCAACCAGTTTGAATGGCCGGAGATGCAATACCTGACACTGCGCTGGTCGGGCCAATGGACAAATGTGGATTTGCGCTTTCACAGCCTGAACGGCTACCCCGACCCGGCGGTATTGTGGGGCATTCATTACACCGGCTTCAAACCCTGGCAGTTTCGCAATCAGGGGAGTATGGCGCGTTACGGCCGTCGCGCTGACTTCCAACTTTGGCACAACACCTACCGCCAGATGACCCGCGCCTACCCGCAACTGCTCACCTTCAAAAAGCTGCGCACCCTACAGCAAGAGATTGAAACATTTCAGCGGGCCACCACGCCAGATAAGAAAGTGGCGAGAAAGGGGGGGAAGAGGGACGGCCGTGCTCGTTCCCCAAAACGCCGACTGTGATATAATCCTCCTTCGCAAATTAAACTTAAACGTGGGCTATCCAACACTTCACCGATTACCGTTTACCGATAACCGATGACCACATAACGCCCACTCAATCAGGAGAGTTACCATGTCTGGTCATTCAAAATGGGCAACCATTAAACACAAAAAAGCCGCCACCGATAAAAAGCGGGGCAAAATTTTCACCCGGCTGGCAAAAGACATCACCATTGCCGCCCGCGAAGGCGGCGGCGATCCCACCTTTAACAATGCCCTGGCCCTGGCCATTGAGAAAGCCAAAGCAGAAAACATGCCCAAAGACAACATCGAACGGGCCATCAAACGGGGCACCGGCGAACTGGAAGGTGGGCAGTTGGAAACGGTGATGTATGAGGCGTATGGGCCACATGGGGTGGGCATTCTCATCGAAACCGTCACCGACAACCGCAACCGCGCCGTCGCCGATCTGCGCCACGCGCTCAACAAAAACGGCGGTAACATGGCCGAAGCTGGTTCCGTTTCCTGGCAGTTCACCCGTAAAGGGTACATTGCCGTTGAAGGCAAGTTTGACCCGGACGAACTGTTTATGGCCGCCGCCGAAATGGGCGCGGAAGATGTGCAATTTGAAGACGGCGTGGCCGAAATTTACGTGGAGCTAGAGCAGTTCCAAAGTGTGCGCAATCATTTGCAGCAGAGCGGCTATAACCTGACGGAAGCGACCATGATTTATGATCCCAATAATCCGCTGGGGCTGTCGCTCGGCGAATCCATGCAGGTGATGAAGTGCGTGGAAGCGCTGGAGGACCTGGACGACGTGCAAAACGTGTACTCCGCCCTGGACATGAGCGAAGAAACCGTAGCCGCTTTGGAAGCAGCCTAAAAGGTCTTTATGTGGCAGACAAGCCGTGAATCTGAATGGAACGGCCGTGTACACAAACTCACCATCAGCGATTCCCAAACATGCCTTAAGTTCTCCGATGTATTAAGGCTTTTGCGTGAATCGGCTGATTTTCGGAGTTACCTGACCACACAATTGTCAAACACACCATTCACAGCTTTTCGATGGGAAACACCCCCAATTACCCTGGCGTCAGTTGATCGAGAGTTCAAATGTGTGGTGCTGGACAGCCCCGGTTTAGCCAGAATGCCCGATGTGCAGGCGTTCTCTAGCTACTTTGACACACACCCAGGTGAGGATGTGGCCGTTTTTCCCAACCTCGGCAAAGATGCCGTGATGATTGTGCCCCGTCCAATCACTGCGGATTCAACCTACGGACACTTTGCTGCCTTCTTGAGAAATGCTCCCGAACATCAACAGCATGCCCTATGGAAAGCGATTGGGCAGGCGATGGCAGAGCGTATATCCGATCAACCAGTCTGGCTTAACACGGCCGGTGGTGGAGTGTCCTGGTTGCATGTGCGCCTGGATTCAAGGCCAAAGTATTATCACTATTCACCCTACACCAGTCCACCGCTTGAAGCACCTGATCTGGCAAGCAAAACTTGAACAAAAAAGCAACTGTTTGTCGGGTCTTCTACTTTGCAAAATGCCTTGACCAATCAAGGGCAGGTAATTACACTGTAGTCACTTCTGGTTGAATATTGTGGAGGCAATGGCCATGTCAACAATGGTGAAGACACGTATTATAAAAATCGGTAACTCCCAGGGCGTTCGGATACCCAAGTTCTTACTCGATCAAACAAATTTGGGTGATGAAGTGGAATTAGAGGCGCAAGAGGGGCATATTATTATCCGAGCTACCCATTCTGCTCGTTCTGGTTGGGAGGAACAATTCCGAATGATGGCCGAAGCAGGGGATGATCTGTTGCTTGATGAAGAACTGCTGCCTACTACCTTTGATGAGGAAGAATGGGCATGGTAGTGCAGCGGTTTGACATTTATTTGGTTAATCTTGATCCCACGATAGGTAGCGAAATCCAAAAGACACGGCCGTGTCTGATTATTTCGCCGGACGAGATGAACCGGTACATTGCAACAGTCATCATTGCCCCAATGACCACAAAAGGGCGTACTTTTCCCACTCGCGTGGCTTGTAATTTTCAAGGTAAAGAAGGTCAGATCATTTTAGACCAGATTAGGACCAGTGATAAGTCCCGACTGATGCGCAAGATGGGTCAGCTAGACAAAGCTACCCAAGTTGAGGTGTTAGCGATATTAGCCGACATATTTAGCGAATAAATTGATTTTCGCTTGTGGCGGATGACGGATTCTTGATGAGAATTATTGGGTTGGATCCAGGCACGGCGACGACCGGGTATGGCATTATTGAGGTGGAGGAAGGGCGGTTCACGGCCGTGACCTACGGCGTCATCTCCACCCAACCCGACGAACCCATGCCCCACCGCCTGCAAACAATCCAGCGCCAGTTGCAAGCGTTGATTGACGAATACCGGCCTGACACGGCCGCTGTGGAAGAAGTATTCTTCGGCCGTAACATCACCACCGCCATCACCGTCGGCCAGGCGCGCGGGGTGCTGCTGCTGACCTTAGCCAACGCCGGTCTGCCCATCGCCGAATACTCCCCACCCAAAATAAAAGACGCCGTCACCGGCTATGGCAAGGCAGACAAGAACCAGGTGCAGCTGATGGTGCGCAACCTGCTCGACCTGGCAGAAACGCCCCGCCCCGACGATGCCGCCGACGGCCTGGCCGTGGCGATTACGCATTATCATTATCAACGGTTTGAAAGCCTGTATGAATAGAGATTGGGAGATTGAGAGATTAGGAGATTAACCGCTCCCAATCTCCCAATCTCCTAATCTCCTAATCTCCTATGATCGCTTCCATCTCCGGTTCCATCCAACGTATTGAAAACGCCGCCCTCATCATCGCTGTGGGCGGGGTGGGGGTGCGGGTGTTTGTGCCGCGCACGGTGTTGGAGGATGTGGGCGGCGTAGGGCGGGCCATTCACCTACACACACACCTGATTGTGCGTGAGCAGGAGTTGGCGCTGTATGGCTTTGAAACGACGGATGATTTGCAGTTGTTTGAAGTGCTGCTGGGGGTGAATGGGGTGGGGCCAAAGGTGGCGCTTTCCATTTTGTCCACTCTCAGCCCAGAACTGCTGAAAAGTGCGATTTTGCGGGAGGAAACGGCCGTACTCCAGCGCGTTCCCGGTATTGGCAAGAAGACGGCCGAACGCATCATGTTCCAGCTACGCGATAAACTGGATATGGCGCAGGCAGGCACGGCCGTGCCCTTTGTCAGTGATGTGGATGCTGATGTGATTGATTTCCTCACCGGTCTCGGCTTCAGCATCGTCGAAGCCCAATCCGCCTTGCAGCGCCTCCCCCGCGAAGCCAAAACGGTGGACGAACGGGTGCAGTTGGCCCTGCAATATCTGGATCAGGGTTAGGAAGGGAGTGGAGATTAGAGATTAGAGATTGGAGATTGAAAGCAGTCTAATCTCCAATCTCTAATCTCCACTCTCTATATTTCTATGAACCGCCAACAAACCACCATTCTCATATTGCTCCTCATTATCGGGGGATTGTTCACGGCCGTATTCGCCCAGGAACCGGAGCCACAAACCTATTTACCGCTGGTCATGCGCCCGCTGCCCACGCCCACCTTTACGCCCAGCCCAACCCCCACGCCGACGCCAACTCCCACCCCCACCCCACCCGCCCAGATGGTGGAAATGCGCGGCCTATGGGTGACGCGCTTCGACTGGACTGATTACATCAACCCGGCCAGCCCGGCCAAAATTGACGAGATTGTGAATAATGCCGCCTACGCCGGTTTCAACGCCATCTTCTTCCAGGTGCGCGGCGCGGGGGATGCCTACTACGATTCTTCCATTGAGCCATGGGCTTACCGCGTCAGCGCCCAGGGTTTAGGGGTACCGCCCAACCCCTACTGGGACCCGCTGGCCTACATGATCGAGCGCGCCCACGCCCAGAACATCCAGGTACACGCTTATCTGAACATTTACCCGGTGTGGGATAATTGCACCACCCCACCCAGCGCCGGCGTCACGCCGCAGCACGTGTATTGGCAGCTGGTCAACTATCACGGCACATCCGGCGGCAGACCCAACGGCCTGCAATGGACCAGCGGCGGCCAGGTACATTGCAGCGTCTACTGGCGGGCTACACCGGCCTCCGTCTTTTTTGATAACCACATTCTGGCAGTCGCGGCTGATCTGGTCACTCGCTACGACATTGATGGCATCCACCTGGACCACATTCGCTACGGGCACATCAGCACCTCCTGCGATCCGGTGAGCGCGGGTGCAGCGGGCGTACCCTGTTTTTCCGCGCCGCCCGCCGGTTACAGCAGCTACCAGGATTGGCAGCGGGCACAGGTGAATGGCACGGTGAGCAAGTTTTACAATTTGTTATATGGGGACGGCGGCATAGCCGATAAACCCAACTTCTGGCTGACGGCCGCAGTCTGGCCGGTGTATATAGATTATTGGGGTTGGGGCGCATCGGAAGGGTATCACAACTTTTACCAGGATTCTAAAGCGTGGCTGGGCGGCGGCATCATTGACGCTATCTCGCCCATGATTTATGGCGGCACTACCTGGGATGGGCAGCCACACGGCCAGGCGCGCTGGTATACACTGGTACAAAACTTTCAGGGGGACGCCAACGGCCGTTACATTGTGCCCGGTATCAATGGCGACTATGCGGACTTCAACGAGATTGCCACCCGCATTCAGATGGCGCGCCAGTTAGGCACGGCCGGCCATGCCATTTTCTCCTATGGCGCCCTCAACACACGCGGCTTTTTTGATGACCTGCGCAACGGGCCATATGCACAAACGGCCGTACCCCCCTCGTTACCCTGGCATCCATAAGCGATAATATCTGACAGCCCCCGGCAATCATCCAACTGCTACCCCTTTGTGCCTGTTCGCCTCTGGCCTGTTTATAGATTATAATGCCCACGCAAAGTTGACTCTGATAAAATGACGTGTTATGAAGTCAAAATCACCAAGTCGTCGTCCCCCTGCTCGTATTCGCCTGCCTCTCTGGTTATGGGGCATTATTGCCGGTGTTGGCCTGGTTCTGCTGCTGGCCTTGTCGGTGTGGCTTTTCCGGGCAGTGCAGGGTGTTGTTGCTTCATTTGACGTTGTTAGCGCCGATTTCAGCGACACGGCCGTAGCCCAACCCATATCCCAAACCGGGCAATTAACACCGGGGGCGCCTTCGGTCGTGACCACCCAGGATGCCGCGGCGCTCATTTCCAGCGAGGCGCTGCAGCCCTGGCAGGGCACAGAACGCCTCTCCATTTTGCTGCTAGGCATTGACCAACGCTGTGATGAAACCGGCCCCACCCATACCGACTCGATCATGATCATCACCATTGATCCGCTGGGACTTTCGGCGGGCGTTCTCTCTTTACCACGTGATATGTGGGTGGAGATTCCTGGTTTCGGCACGGATCGCATCAATCAGGCACACTACTTTGGAGAGGCATACGAGTATCCCGGCGGCGGCCCGGCATTGGCCATGGAAACAATCGAAAGGCTGTTGGGGGTGCCCATTGACTATTTTGTAGCGGTCAACTTCGATGCTTTTGTGGAGATGGTTGACCTGGTCGGCGGCATTGATATTGAAGCGCCAGAAGCCATTGACGACCCCACCTACCCCGATCGTTGTTATGGGTATGATCCCTTTTCCCTCAGCGCCGGCAGCCATCATCTAGATGGGCAGCAGGCGCTGAAATATGCACGCACACGCGCCACCTTTGGCGGCGATGTAGACCGGGCAGGCCGGCAGCAGGCCGTCGTTTTAGCGGTGCGCGACAAAGTGCTGCGGTTGGGAAATCTGCCGGCGCTGATTGCCCAGGCGCCGTTGTTATGGCAGACATTTCAAAACAATGTGCGCACCAATATGTCGTTGGACGAAGCGATACAGTTGGCGCTGTTAGTGAAAGAAATACCAGAGGGCAGCATCTACACGGCCGTCGTCAACTACAACTATGTCTACAATGAAGTGACGCCAGACGGTCGTGCCGTGCTGGTACCTATCCGTGAAAACATTCGCCAATTGCGCGATCAACTGTTTACGCCGCCCATCATCCCCACCCCCGTCATCGAAAATCTACCGGCCTTAATGGCCGCCGAAAAAGCAAGAGTGGCCGTGTATAATGGCACGGCCGTGTTTGGTCTGGCAGCTGCTACCCAGGAATACTTGCAGCAGTATGGCATCAACGTAGCCGAAGTTGGCAACGCCGACTCGTCTACTTACCTGACTTCACAGGTAATCACCTACGGGCGCTTCCCCAATACGGCCCGGTATCTAACACAACTGATGCGTATTCCCCCGCTGAACGTAAACGACGGCACAACGCCACCTGGCGACTTCGACGTGCTGGTCATCATTGGCGACGATTGGCGCGTGCCTGGCAGCGAAACACCAACCCCGTGATGGGTAATGCGTAGTCAGCATACGCATCACCCATCACGGCAAGAGGCCAGACAGGAGGAGAACTGATTGTGAAGAGTGGCTGGGGTTGTGTGTTGCTGGGCATCTTGGTAACGGCCGTTGTCGCTTGCAGCAAACCAGCCATTGAAGAAGACCGGGAGTTTAGCGCCACTGATGAACCATCGCTGGCGCTTACCGAAATCGCCCAACAAAACAACACCGCTGCGCCCACCCAGAACCAGGCCACCATCCCCCCCCCACCTTCTCCCACGGCAGCCCCCACCACCTCCTTATACCAAAACTGGCAGCAAGCAGGCAGCGCCGCCACCGGGCTGCAAATGTTGGCTCCACCAGAATGGGTGAACCTGTCCGGCCAACTGGATACACCGCGGGCAACGAATGCTGCTGGTCTTATTGTTCTGCTGCTAAGCGATTCGGCGCGCACCGGTGAAAGTTTGCTGGCAGGCAAACCGCTCGGCGCAGGCGCCTATGTGACCGGGCTGGTGGCAAATCAGGCGCAATCACTCAACACCCCCCAGGCGGCGCTGACCCAATATCTGCAACAACTGAATAAAAACATCACGCTCCTTAATGAACCCACACCGGTAACGGCTATCACCAACTCCGGCAGCCGCATCACCGGGGCTTATATAGATGTGGTGGGGGAGCCGCTGATCTTTAACAGCGGGCAAACAGATTTACGCACCCGCGTCCTCTTGTTTACCTCGACGCTGGCCGGAGCGGTCAACCAGGATACGCAGGCCATTTTTTTACTCAGCGCGCCCGAAGCCGCCTGGCCAGAGGTGGAAGTGGTTCTGGCGCAAATGGCGCGGACGATTGTGGTGCATCACGTGGCCGGTGATTTTGCTATCCGGGATGGCGCGGCCAATGTGATGGGGTCGTTGGGTGGGGCTGATCTGGTGCAGGGCACACTGAGCAGCGGCGTCAAAGACATCTGGACATTTGAGGTGACGGGCGAACGGTATGCCACATTGACGCTCAGCCCGCAGGCGGCGGCGCTCGATTTGACGATGACGCTCATTGGCCCCTCCGGGCAGACCATTGCCCAGGTGGATAATGGGTTTGCGGGGGATACGGAAACGGCCGTAGACCTGCTCTTGCGGGAAAACGGCCGTTACATTGTGGAGGTGGGCGAGTTTTTTAACATGGCCGGGGGGTACACCTTGCGTCTTTCGCTGACGCCACAGCCCCTCTTTGGCGGCGGCGGTGCGATGGGGGTGGGGCAAACCATCCAAAGCACATTACCGGCCGGCGGAGAACAGTTGTGGCGCTTCACGGCCGTAGCCGGTGATGTGGTTAGCCTGGTCTTAAACCCGGTTAATTTTGATGTGGTGCTGCATGTCTATACGCCGGACGGCCGTCGCCTGGTGGAGCTGGACGAAGGCTTCAGCGGCGACGCCGAGGTGGTGTCCGGCTTACTGCTGCCGGTAGATGGGGAATACACCATCGTGGTGCGCAGTTTTGCCGGCGGCGGCGGCTCTTATACCCTCTCGCTAGACAAAGGGGGCAATGAAACGCTCAACCTGTATGATGCGGGCGACCTGGTTTATGGCGATACCCGCCAGGAGACGTTGCAGGAAAAAGAAACACATGCCTGGTTTTTTAACGGCCGTGCCGGTGACGAAATCATGGCCGAAGTGACGCCGCTGGATAATCACCTAGACCTGGAATTGTGGCTGGTGAACCAGGACGTGCAGCGCCTGATGATGGTAGATACGCTGCTGGCCGGGCAGCCTGAATATCTGGTCTTCACCGTGCCGGCCGATGGTCAATATCTGTTGCTGGTGCGTGACTTTTTTGGGGAACCGGGGCAGTATGAAGTGAACCTGACGGCCGTGCCCGCCGATACACCTCAGGTGGTGGGGCTGCTTACCTACGGCCAGCAGGTGCAAGGGACGTTGGCAACGGGGCAACAGGTGATATGGCAATTTGACGGCCGTAGTGGGGATACCATCTCCTCCCAACTGCTGCCGGATGCCCAGACCGACTTGCAACTGGTATTGCTCGACCCCACCGGCAACCGGGTGTGGGAAATTGACCAGACCGGCGCCGGCCAATCAGAAGAAATAACCGCCTTTACCCTGACCACGGACGGCATCTGGAGCCTGCTCGTCGCCGAATTCTTCGGAGAAACCGCCAGCTACACACTCAGCCTCAACCGACAATAAAGGCGACGATCATTGCTGACCAAACACTCTATGCAGCAAGGCTATAAATTTCATCTGGTAGCAAGTTGCATGTGGCAGGTTGCAGGTGAACACCTGCAACTTGCTACTTGCCACCATATGTCAGCTTATGACCGCAGTATAACCCGGATGGGCCACCTGTTTCTTCTAATCTGGCGTGAAGAGGTTGGGGTCAATCATGCCGATGCCGGGGGTATAGGCAAAGTAGTGGCTACGGCCGTAATCCCCCACCGGCCCAATGAGCAAGGCGGCTTCGTGGGCAATGCCGCCAAATCCCCCACCCAGATACCAGAGCGCCGCCCCCTTCACCTGCGGGTAGGCGGCATACAGCCAGGAAGCCCATGCAATATCCTGCATGGCAATCTCCGGCGGTGGCACGTGGTTGTATACCCAACCCCACTCCGTGATCAGCACCGTGGGCCGCTCAATACCGTAAGCGTCACATACCTGGAACAATAGCTGGAAACGCCCCACCAGATAGGGATACCAGCGGCCAATGTCATCCACTTCGTAACTGTATTCGTGCAGAGCAATGGCCAGTTGATCGGGGTGTTCAGCCACCAGTTGCAGGAATTGGCGCATGGTGGGGTGCGCCCAATGGTATGGCTCCGGCTCGCCGCTCGACCAGCCAAAGGCAGCCCACTTGTAACCGTCGGCCAGCGCCAACTGCGCTGTTTCCAGGGCAAATTCGGCCAGCCAGGGGGTGCGGTTTTTGTCCACCTCATTCACCGTTTCAATCCACACCAGGCTGGGGTCAAGCTCTTGCGGCCAGACGGCCATGTGCCGCGCCCAATGCTCCTGGGCGGCAACATCGGGCGGCAGGTTGTAGTTGGGCACGTCATAATCCGGGCTGCTGCGCCGGTAGATGAGGATGTGGGGTACGCCGCTCTGCTGCATCAATTGTTGACCAAACAAGATGGGTTGGGCGTTGTCCACGCTCTTGACGACAAAGGGCGCACCGGCGGCATCCATCGCCGTCATCCACTGCTCCAGGTTGGCGCCATAATCGGAAAAAGCGGTGTGGAAGCCAATTTTGTTGAAGGCCAGGTCTAACCCCTGTTCCTGAAGGTCGGCGCGCACGGCCGTGAAGTCAATGGGCGGTGTGGCCGAATAGGGAATGGGGGGCGGCAACGGCGGCGGCAAGGGGGGCGGCGGCGTATAAACAAGCGGCAGGTGGATGGTGTAGGGAATGGTTAGGACGGAATTGTCAATGGTCAATGGCAAATGACCAATGGTCAATGGCTGGCCTTCGCCGTTTACCGAATACCGATTACCGATTACCGATAACCGATTACCACCCCCCGCCCCAGGAGCAGCTAACACCGCTTCTCGCAACGACAGAGCCAGCCAGCACAACAACCCGAAACTGCCCAACAGTACCAGGATTCGCCGCATGGGAAAATGGTAACAGAAAGTGACGGCCGTGCCCAATCTTTTAATTCGTTGACAACTTCTCCTGAACCGCGTAGCCTTGTGCCGGACAGGAATTATGAGTAAAGAAAATCCCTCTTTGATAGACCCGACCGGACGGCAGCATGTACTCAGCGGCACGGCCGTGATCATGGGCCGCGCTGTGGAAAACGATATTGTCATCAGCAGCACGCGCGTCTCGCGGGAACATGCGCGGGTGGTGCGCCAGGGCTGGCGGGCGCTGCTGGAAGATTTGGGCAGCACCAACGGCACCTTTCTCAACGGCGAACGCATTCATGGCCCCATGCAACTGCGTGACGGCGACCAGATCAAGGTGGGCGACGTGGTTTTCACCTTCCGCGACCCGGAAGTGACCACCCAGGAAACGGCCGTGCCGGAATTGGAAGTGGACGTGCTGGCAGGCGTGGTGCGCGTCAACCGGCAGTTGGTGACGCTGGCCCCCAAAGAGTTTGATTTGCTAACCTACCTGTTTGCCCGGCGCGGCGAAGTTTGCACCAAGGATGATATTGGCACGGCCGTGTGGCCCGAATACCAGAGCGGCGTCTATGATTACCAGATTGAAAACCTGGTACGCCGCCTGCGCACCCGGCTGGAAGCTGACCCTGCCGCTCCCCAACTGCTGCTCACCATTCGTGGGCGTGGCTATAAACTGACTCTTTGATAGCCGGTTGTTAGCTGGTGGTTAGGCGGGAAAGGGGAGACGGCCGTAAGATAGTAATTGCATAATCAGGTAATCACTAAATCACTAAATCACTAAATCACGAGATCACAACCATGGCAGCCACATCTCTAGCAGGACAAACACTCGGCAAATATCGCGTCTTAGAACCATTAGGCAGCGGCGGCATGGCCCGCGTCTATCGCGGCTACCACCCCCAGCTAGACCGCTTCGTGGCCATCAAAGTGCTGCGCTCAGACCTGGTGGAAGATGAAACGTTCTACGGCCGTTTCCGCCGCGAAGCCCAGGCCGTCGCTGCCCTGCGCCACCCCCACATCATCCAGGTCTTCGACTTCGACACCCAGGACGACATCCCCTACATGGTCATGGAACTGCTCGACGGCGACACCCTGCACGCCCGCCTGAACGAATACCGGGTGCGCAGCGAGACGATGCCCTATGGCGAAATGGCCCGCATCTTGCTGGATGTGCTCGACGGGCTGGCCTATGCCCATCAGGAAGGCATGATCCACCGCGACATCAAACCGGCCAACATCCTGCTCACCCGGCGCGGTCAGGTGGTGCTGGCCGATTTTGGCATCGCCCAAATAGTCGGCGGCACGCGGCACACAGTATCCGGCGCACTACTGGGCACGCTGAATTATATGGCCCCAGAGCAGGGATTGAAGGGGGTTAGCGACGCCCGCAGCGACCTTTATTCGCTCGGCGTGGTCTTTTATGAAATGCTCACCCGCCAGCCCCCTTATGACGCCGACACGCCGCTGGCGATCCTGATGAAACACGTCAACGACCCCCTGCCGCTGCCCCGCGACATTGAACCCACCATCCCCGCCCCATTTGAACGCATCGTCCTCAAGGCATTGGCAAAGTCGCCGGAAGACCGGTACCAAAACGCCCCGGAAATGGCCGCCGCCCTGCGCCAGGCCACCGAAGAAGCGGCCATTTCCCTGCCAGAACGCATCTCGCTGCCCCTCTCCTTCACCACCCCAGACGCCCCCGCCGAATCCGTCGCCGTCTATTCGGGCACATCTCGCGCCGGGCTGAAGGCCGCCCCCTTCGCCGCCGCCGACACCACCGCCACCCAGGACGGATCATGGACAGGCCAGCTCGCCCAATTGAAAGAGCAAGAAGCGAGGAAAATGGGGGTCACGGCCGTAGCCGCGCCCCCCCCTGCCAGCACACCCCTTGTCCCCTCCGCCCCACTCCCCCCCGTCACCGGCAGGCAGGTAGCCCAGGCCATCCTCACCGCCTTTACCATCTTCATCAGCGGCAACCTCATCCTGGCCATGCTGCTGGGTGTGTCCAGAGACATTTTTGCGCGAGGCTGGCCTATAGAACTGCTGCTCATGGCCGCCGGGTTTGCCCATATCATGTACAAAACGCGCGTCATCTGGCTGCTCATCCCCACCGGCATCCTCATGGGCACTGGCTTTCTGCTCATCTATTACAACCTGAGCGGAAACTGGCATCAGTGGGCCTTTCTGTGGCCGCTGCCCCTCTTTCTGGTCGTAGGCGTCATCTGGTACACCGCCAGCAAAGCCACCGAAGGGAAAACAGAGTTGTGGAGCCAATCCATCGGCCACCGCCTGCGCCGTATTTGTGTGGTAGCCATCTTCATCTTTACCCTCATGGCGATATTTGTAGATTAAAGCAGAGTTCGCATCCTCAGATGCGAACAAAAAGCGGGCATCTGAGGATGCCCTGCTCCGCGTTTGCCGGTATTTTGTTAGCCAATGGTTAGGTGGGGGATAGGCAACGGCCGTGTCCCATCCATTACCCTCTTCACAGCAATACAAATGAGTTGAGATCAGAGATTAGAGATTGGAGATTGTCCAATCTCTAATCTCTAATCACCAAAGGAGTGAACGTGATGGTTACGAGTAGACGAACGACAAATCTGCTGGGCCTGGGACTGATCCTGTTAGGCGGGCTGGCGCTGCTGAACAACACCTTTCTGGGTTGGATTGGGTTGCGGGTGGAATTATGGCCGTTGTGGATCACGGCCGTGGGCATGGCCTTCATCGCCGCCCCCTTCCTGGCCGGAAACCCCCGCCAGTTAGCCCCCCTCTTCATCCCCGGCTTCCCCATTCTCATGGTCAGCTTGCTGCTGCTGTGGGATAGTGTTAATTGGTGGGGGGCGTGGTCGTATTTCTGGCCGATGATCTTGCTGGCGCTGGCGTTTGGTTTTGCCGCCACGGCCGTTTTCATGCGCATCGTCTGGTTCCTCATCCCGGCCATTAAAATTGGGGTGTTGGGCATGATATTGCAGTTCACGGCCGTGACCGGCTGGTGGGGTTCCTGGGCCGTCTTGTGGCCCGCACTGCCGCTCAGCACCGGGCTGGCCCTGCTCGTCTGCGGCCATCTGGCACAAAAGCCCGGCCTGGTGAAAGCCGGCACGATCATCAGCTTCCTGTCGGCTGGCCTGTTTGTGATGATGACCACCATCCTCTCCGGCGGCGTCAGCTTGTTAGGCGCACTGCTGCTTATTGGTGGCGGCGGCGTGCTGGTATTACGGGGAATGTTGGCAGGGGAACGGCCGTTGGCTCTGACGGAGAAAGAGATTGAAGAGAAGCTGCCAATTATCTGATGGTTGCAGGTGGCAGGATGCAGGTGGCAAGTAACTGCCACCTGCATCACGGCCGTGCCCACCGATAACACATGAATCCTAATTCTGCCCCAAGTGAGGACACGAAGGATCAATCACCCATAGGACATCATCAACAAAAATCGAACCGCTCTCAGAGACACCCTCTAGTGACTGCGCCAGAAGGGTATCGGTATGTGAGCTAAAAACTAACTTTGCAAAATCTACATTTGGCCCAGGCGCATAAAGGCAGTCACTATCAAACAAAGTCCAGTTTGGGTGTTCCCGCATATCAACCCGGGCAAATTGTTGCCTCACCACTTCATCACCGGTATACCACCAAATCTCGGCATTAACATAGATGCTGCTCATGGTATCAGGGACCCCTTTACCCCAAAAAGAAACACGGTATGCCTGGTCTGTTATTGTTTCAGCGCGTGAACTTATCAGATAGGCATCATCCCCTGAACTCCCAATGGCATCTACCCTCATTTCTGCACTGAAACTACCTGTATGTTTCTCTACGCCAGAAACCCGCCACAACCCGGCTGTTGGTACGTCGGCAGGGATTACAATCCAACAATAAAACTGAATTTCAAAACCACCGTTGGCAAAGGTTTCGCACTCATCTACCAGAGAAAGAGGATGCACAAAGAAGTCATCTACGGTGGCGCCGGGGTCGCCCAGGCCATGCGCCGAACCATTCCAGAACAGGCCTGGCTCATAGAGACAGTTCTGGATAAAGCCGGGAGCACAGACAAAAATGTCGCTGCCATCGCCGCTGACGCCGGGAACGGCAAATGAGCCGGTGGTGCTGAGGTAGATACGGCCGTTGCCCGCCCACCAGGCGCCATCCACATTTTCCGTCACGTCAAGCAGTTGCTGTGATGACCCGTCGAAAAACATGCCGGCCGAGTCCGGCCCCAGGGCCACAAACAAATCCTCATCCTCAAAGGTAGCGGGGCCGACCTGCGCCTGCCCGATGGTGCTGACCACGATATTTCCCTGGTGGTTAAAGGTCAGCGCATCTACGTCTTCGCTGGGATCTGTCAGACCCACCTTAGCGCCGATGATGTAACGGCTCATTGTGCCGCTGGTGTCTTCGCCCAATGAGGTGGGCACAAAACGGATGATGTCTGACGCGGTGTAGCTGCTGCCCAGCGGAGCGTTCAGGCTGAAGAAAAGGTGGCCATTGCGGAAATCAAAGGCGTCTATGCCCACGGCCGCCAGACCCACGTCTGAGCCGTCAAAAAACATACGCCACTCGCCTGTGGCGGCGTCAAAGAGCAAGATGTCCTCATTTTCGTAGGGCACGTTGCCGGCGAGGCCGCTGCTGGCAAAAGAGACATAGAGGTAGCGTTGGGGCAGTGGCATGTTACCATCGGCCGGAGCCAGCATGATCGCATCGGCCAGGGTGTAACGGCCGTCGTCCTCATCAAACAGGTCGTGATCGTGAACGAGGATAAATTCGCTCACACTGTCAGACATGGCAAAGTCATACCGGCCCAGGTATGCCCAGGCGTCATGTTCTTCGTTGCCCACATAAGCAGCCTGTACGGCAATAGCCCGACTGACTTGATTGTTGTGGTGAACATCATAGGCCACGCTCAAAGAAGGATTGGTGTGGGCGGGAATGTGGGCAAAAACATCATACTCACCGGGTTGGATAAAAGCGTCCCCACGAATCGTCCAGCGAGCGGTACAGTTATCCTCACCATCACTGGGGGCGCGGTAGTAGCCGTTGTTGTAACTCTGGGCGCCGCCGGCAAACGACCAGCACGGGCCGGGGAAAAAATCGGCCGAACCGTCATCAATAATCATCCGCGCATTGTTTACCCCTGGGTCATTAACGGCATCTCCATCAGGAAATTGGGCAGTGGTAATAGATGGGGGATCCACCCAAACATTATGGCTAGCCGCTCCAAGAGGGTCTTGTTCCCAAGGGTCTTCGCCGGCCGGCCCAACCCATCCATAAGGATTCACGCGAACGCCATTCGGGTTAATCAGGCCAAAGTGCAGGTGTGAACCGGTGGAATTGCCGGTATTACCACTTATGCCAATAATACCTACCCGATTATCCGGGTCTACAACAACGGTGTCGCCTGTGCTTACCTGAAGGATACTCAGATGGCCATACTCGGTAACATAGGCATTATTGTGTGTAATCTGGACACGCAACCCCAGGCCAGCCGTATGATCTGTGGGATTAGACCAGCCCGATTCGCTAACCGTACCGCCAGCAGCCGCCAGTACAATTTCATAATTGAGGTCGTAATCAATGCCGTCATGTGTATCATAACCGAAGCCATCGGGTGGGTCAGGATTGCAAGGGGTTCCATTATTGTGCCGCGTACACTCAAATGGATCTGGTATGCCTAAACTGAGATAAGGTAATTGATGATCAAATACGGCCGTGACTGGATTGCTGCCGTAATAAATAGGGCCAAGAAAGGCTGCTGGCGGTCCTTGAGCGGCTGCATTCCGCTCAGGCACAAACAACCAGACCAAGGCGGTCAGGCAAAAGAGAAAATTGGTCAGAGTAATCGCCAATAATCGCGTATTAGATTTTTGATTCATTGTATTCCTCCAAATTGGCTTATGGGGTGGGTAACCACACAAGTTCCCAGGGCGGTTCCCCTCTTGTTGTGTCCATTATCTGATAACTTGCCCCGCTGTTTACATGAACAACATGTAGTCCTGACTGTTCTTCATTAGCGGCAAAGAGCAATAACCACTCTCCGTCGGGAGACCAATCAAAAAGCTTAATAGTCTGGTATAGCTCACTCTGAAAAACCTGCATGACCATCGTTGCCTGGGGATCAAGAGTTAACACTTTGGCAACGCCGTCTTCAACCAGAGCTACAGCCATACGGTTCTCCAAAGGCGACCAGACAGGGATACTCATGTTAGTTCCACTCAACACCTCGGTCACGGTTAATGTTTCACTGTTCCACAGGGACAAGATAGATTCATTTTTAGTGAAGGCCAACCATCGGCCATCTATAGACCAATCTGGGGGTGAACTCATATAGTCTTCACCAAAGACGAGCCGTATGACTTCCAGCGATTCTTTGTTTATAACTGCGACATAGCGCCATTTGCCATAAACCTGTGCGCCATAGTGAGTGAAGGCCAGCCATCGGCCATCGGGCGACCAACCACTAAAAAAGACACCCCCAGTTGCAGTTTCGTAAGCAAGATTTGAACGATTAGAATCTAGTTCATATACATATAGTCCAGTTAGTTGTGCATTTACGTCCAAGAATAATTCTTGACCGCTTAGTGACCAGATTAGTTGTGAGACATGTCCATCTGATAATTGCAGAACCAAACTTGGCACGACATCATTTAAATAAGTAGTGAAGACCTTCTCACTTTGCCGATATGTAACAGCCTGACTGTCTGGCAACCAACTAACACTTAATGTGCTTTTTTCGTTATTCGTCAGCCGCTCAATAGAGTTAGTCATCAGATCGTAAACATAGATATTTCTGATATCACCGCCATGAATAGGATCTAGCTTGCCATTTCCATCCGTGTCATCTAGCAGTAGTAAAGCTAACTTCGTCTGGTCGGGCGAAACGGTAATGGCTGGCCCTGCCAGATTCATGCCAGTCAAGATTTTTTCTATGTGCCACTCGTTTGCTGTCTCACCGGGAAGAACCCGGTAAAAGTCAAATGATTTGGGCGGCCTTTGATCGAGAGTGTTAGGGTCTGATGGGTCTGGGTCCAGGAAGAAGTAAATTTCGCCAGGGGGTGGGGGTAGGGGTGTTGGGGTGATTGTGGGGGTTTCGGTGGGCACGCCTGCACTGAGCGCAGTCGAAGTGGCCGTAACTGGCAAGGATGTCGCGGTGTTGGTTGGGGAAATGGTTGCGGTGGAAGGCACGGCCGTGTCCATCCCCATTGGCATATCCGTTGCCGGTAGTTGGGTGGGCGTATTCGTCACCACAGCCACACGGGTAGGCACGGCCGTAGCCGTCTTCCCTTCCATACTACAACCCACCAGCAGCAGGCAAAACAGCAAAATGCCGGAAAGTTGAACCGTTTTCATGGCATCCTCCAGAGAGGGAATTATGAATTATGAAGCGTCTGCGCTTCCTCCCCTTCATAATTCCTAATTCATCATTCCTAATTTTCCACCAGCCACGCCGGATGGCGGGCGGTGACAGATTGGGTGAGTTGGGTGGGCGGCTGGCCGGGTTCAACCAGCCAGATAGCGTCATCGGCCGTGAAGGCCAGTTCACGGCCGTCCGGCGACCAGACCGCATCATACACCAGGCTGTCCGGGAAGCTGGTCAGCGGCGTGGTCTGCCCGGTGGCCGCCTCCGCCAGCATCAGGTTGCTGCGCAAGGCCGGAGCCAGGTGGTCGGCGCGGATGCTGTCCGGGTTTTCGCGGCGGATGTAGGCCAGACTTTGGCTGTCCGGCGACCAGACCGGTGGATAGCCATGCCCGGCGTCTACCGCGTCCAGCAGTTGCGCGGGCGCGCCGGTAGGCGGGTCAGCCAGCCACAGTTCCCCCACGGTGAAGGGCTGGTTGCTGTCTGGCATCAGGATATAGGCCAGCTGCGCCCCGTCCGGCGACCACCGCGGAAAGGCGGCTATCTGGCCGGGGAAAGTTTGCCAGAGGGCATAACTCTGCCCGGCCACATCATAGACGCCCAATTCGCTGCCAAACCCAAGCCCCCGGCTGGCGGCGGTGATCACCTGCTGGCCGGACGGGTGGAAGGCAGCGTTGTATGTGCCCGGCGGCAGGTGGGGCAGCGATTGGCTCTGACCGCTGGCGGCATGGATGAGCCAGATTTCATCGTTGTCCGTCTGGCGGAAAAGCAGCCAGTCCCCATCAGGCGACCAGTCCAGGAAGTAGCCCCGCGCCAGATTCGTTTCCACGCCGGTAGCCAGGTTTTGCAGGATGGCAAAGAGGGCGGCTTCGCAGTTGTATTGGATGAGCAGGTATTTTCCGTTTGGCGCGGCCGTCAGTTCATCCGCTTCACACATGGCACGGGCCGGCCGGCTGCCCAGCGTTTGTGGGGCGGTAGTATTCAACTGCCGGTTCTGGTCTGTGGGATAGGCGGCCAGGGTAACAGGCACACTGTTCAAGCTGGCATTCACGCGCTGTCCCTCCCCAGGATAAGTCAAAAATGCCAATGCCGTTATCGGCTGCGCCGTAGGCGCAGCCGATCCGGGCAAATTCTGAATCTGTGGTGGCCGGGCAAAATGGGCCGAAACAAGCATGAGGGTGACAAGGGTCACCCCGCCATTGAGTAACCACACAATTCGTTGACGCATGCGTTTTCCTCCCTACTCGTTTGTTCGTAGTAGGCAATTTATTGCCTTCAGACGGCGATGAATCGCCTACTACGAACATGAACAAATTGTTTTTTGTGACGGGTCATGGTTGACGCCCCCACGCTACCAATACTGGATGAACAAGGGGAATTATAACAACCTTGCCCCAGGTCTGGCAAAGGAGAAAATGTAGCAGGTGGCAGGTGGCAAGTAACCTGCCGCCTGCAACCTGCCACTTGCCACTCTTTACATGCTATACAGCAGCCGTTCCCGGTTAAACAGGCGCAGGGCAATGACGGTGACAACGGCCGTAGCCACCAAACTGCCCACCACGCTGTACAGCACGGCATTAGGCGGCACAACCCCACTTTGCGCCAACACCCCCACCACCGCCGACGTGCCATAAATGGGAATCAGGAACAAGACGCTTTGCGTCGGCGGCACAAAAGCAGCCGCCATAGCCACAAAAATCACGCCAAACGTTACCGGCGTCATCGCCGACTGCGCTTCCTTGAACCCCTTCGTGCGAATGCTCAAAACCATCAGCAGCACATTGGCAAAGAGCGCCAGCGGCAGGGTGATGAGAATAGCTTTCATGATCACATCCAGCGGCAGCGGGCCAACACCCCCCGTCATCGAAGCGGGCAGGAAGGCCGTACCCGCCCAAAAGCCGAACAGCGTCAGGGCAATGGGCACGGCCGTGACCACAAACACGGCCAACAACTTCCCCACAAAAATTTGCACATCCGTCGCCGGGGTCATCAGCAGCGCCTCTAACGTGCCCCGCTCCTTTTCCCCGGCCGTCACGTCAATGGCGATGAACGAGCCACCGTTAATGGCCCCAATGGCCACCAGCATGGGCAAAAAGAGAGCGGCCGTCGCCCCGGCGCGTTGGGCGGCCGTAGAGAGATCTTCGGCCGTTAGCTGCACCGGCGTCAGAATGGTGGCATCCACGCCGCGCACAGCCAGCCGCTGCACCGTAAGTTGTTGATTGTAGGCACTCAGCGCCAGTTCAATGCGGCTGAGGGAAATGTTGCCTCCGAAGGGGCCGCCGGCCGTCGGGTTCATATAGAGGATGAGGTTGGCATCGCTTTCGCTGGCCACGTTCTCGCTGAATCCTTCGGTGAAGATGATGCCCGCCGTTTCTCTGGCTTCGCGCACGGCCGTTTCCATATCCCCGGCAAATGGTTCAAGCACAATGTCATACCCGGCAAACGTCTCCACAAAAGCCGGGTCGGCATATTCCAACCCCTGCACCGGCAAGACAATGACGCCCTCGCTGCGCCGGCTGATCATTTCGCCCAACATGGGGTTCAGCACCGCATAAAACACGCCCAAAATCAGCGGGACAAGCAGCGTGTCGCGCAGGGCTTTGCGGTTGCGCAGCATTTCCAAAATTTCTTTGTACCAGATATTCAAGTAGTTCATATTTACTCCTGTTTTGAGGCAGGTTGCCGGTTGCAACTTATTATCTGCTACCTGCCACTTGCCAGTTACATGTCAATCAAAGAACCGCCGATAACGTCGGGCGGTGATAAACAAAAAGAGCAGGCCGTAGAACGTGAGACCGAGTGCGTTTAACACGGCCGTGTTCCACCCCACCGGCCCATTCAAAACATTCAACAGGTTGAGCAGCATGGTGGTGGGCAACAAGCTATTTATCACGGTCAGCGCCGGGCTAAACGTGCTGTACTGGCCGAAAAAGCTGAAAAAGGTGACCGGCATGATGAGCAAAACGTAGGCGTAATTCAGCAGGTCGGCCCGGTTAAACACCGTCGCCAGCAGCGGGCCAAACGCGGTGAAACAAAAGCAGGCCAGCACAATAGCCAGGACGCACACCCACAACTGCACGGCCGTGAACGCCACCCCCGCCAACATTACCAGCAACAACAACAACAAAGCCTGCAACACCGCCAACGCCAGTTGCGCCACCACCAGGCCACCAATTAGATAAGGCAGCGGCGTAGCCGTAATTGCCAGGCGACGGAACACATGCTGCTCGCGCCAAAAAATGATGCGCACCGCCAGCACCGTCCCGGCAAAGGCGACGGAAAGCAGAAAAAGCATGGGCACAATCAGCGGGCTGAGTGGGCCGTCGTTCATCAGCAAAAACATGGCCATAATGCCCAATGGCGCGCCCAAACTGATAACCAATCCCTGCAAATTCCGCAGATTGACGCGAAACATCAGCCAGGTGAAATCCAGAACTGAACTGAACACCGATGTTTCCGTTGTGGGCACGGCCGTTTGTGATTCTATGGTCATCATAAAACCTCCGCTGTGGGCAAGGCATGGCCGGTAACGGACAAAAAGACATCTTCCAGGCTGGGATGCTGGATGCGAATGTTGCCCAGATTGACGGCGGAATGGTCAACGGCCGTGATCAATTCCACCATCGTCCGGCTCAGGTCACGGGTGTAGATTTTTTTGAATTCTGCCTGCACCAGCACCCGCGCCGCGCTCGTTAACCCTTGCAACAAGGCCGCCGACACATCACCATCAATGGTAATGGACGAATCGGCGTCAATCTGCGCGATGAGGGCGTGCGGTGTGCCGGTGGCCGCAATGACACCCTCATGCAAAATACCCACCCGATCCGCCAATTTTTCCGCTTCCTCAATGTTGTGTGTAGTCAGGATGATGGCCCGCTCCGGCGTGTGCCACTCCCGAATTACCTGCCACAACAGGCGGCGTGATTGCACATCCAGACCGGCCGTCGGTTCGTCCAGAATGACCAGCCGGGGTTCATTCACCAGCGCCAATGCCAATGCCAACCGCTGCTTTTCGCCGCCGCTCAGTTTGGCGGGATTGGCTTTGGCCTTGTCCGCCAGTTGAAAGCGTTTCAGGAAGTCGTGCGCCTGACGGCCGTTCATGCGGCGCTGGTATAACCGGGCAAACATCTGCACCTGTTCCAGCACAGAAATGTTGGTGGTCATGTCAGCCATGAGCGCGGTGGCTTGTAGTTGCACCCCCAACTGCCGCTGAATCTGCCTGGCCTGGGCGCGGATGTCCAGGCCAAACAGACACACGGTGCCATCGTCACTGTGTTGCAACCCTTCAATGATGTCCAACGTGGTGGTTTTGCCTGCGCCGTTTTGCCCCAGCAGGCTGTAAATTTCGCCCGCTTTCACGGCAAACGTGACGCCGCGCAACACAACTTGCTCGCCATACGTCTTGCGCAGATTGTGAACTTCGACGATGTTCATGGCCTTGCCTGTAGATATCCAGTTGCTTGAAACAATTGGATGCCTGATCAATCCCCCATTACCGGCAGTGCCGGGCTGTCAGCCAGATGTTTGCCGTAATCTGAATAGGTCAGGTGTTCGCGGCCGGCCAGAGCCACAAAGGCGTCTTCCAGGCGGGATTGACCCGTTTGTTGCATCAGATGTTCCGGCGAACCGACGGCCACAATCTGGCCGCCGACGATGATGGCGATGTTGTCACATAGCCGTTCGGCCTCGTCCATGTAATGGGTGCTGAAGAGGACACAGCGCCCCTGTTTTTTCATGGCGTGGATGGTGTCGCGGGTCTGGCGCACGGCCATCACGTCCAGGCCGTTGGTCGGTTCGTCCATGAGGATGTTGGGCGGGTTATGTACCAGCGCCCGGCCCAGGACGATCTTCTGCCGCTGCCCGCGGCTGAATCCTTCCGCCTGGCGGTCGGCGATGTCCTGCATGTGCAGTTCGTCTATGACGGCCTGTACTCGCTCTTCCAGTTTTTTGCCGCGTAGGCCATAGAAACGGCCGTAAAAGCGAAACTGTTCCCGCGGCGTCAGCTTGGGGTACACACCGGTAGCGTCGGCCTGCACGCCCAATAGCTGGCGCACTTTGCCGGGTTCGCGGGTCACGTCACGGCCGTCTACAATCACCGTACCCGCCCCCGGTTTAATCAGCCCGGTGATCATGCGCAGGGTGGTTGTTTTGCCCGCCCCATTGGGGCCAAGCAGCCCCGTGATCTGCCCGTCCGGGCAGAGAAAGCTGACGTCATCTACCGCTTTAATGGCGTCGTTTTCGCCGTAATACTTCTTCAGGTTTTTGATTTCGATCATGTGTATCTCCGTAACGCGATTTGGCAAATCGCGTTACCATACTGGCTGGCGTTGCAGCCGCCAGCGCACCAGGCCAAATAACACGGCCGTAAACAGACACAACACCAGCAGGTTTACCCAGACCGTCGCCCAGGTAGCCGTACCGTTCAACGATTGGTTGAGCAGTTCCACCAGGTAGGTGGTGGGCAGCAGCCGCAGCACGGCCGTCAACGGCAGCGACAGATTATCCGGCGGCACTAAGGCAAACCAACTGGGGATGACCAGCACAATGCCCAACACACCGGTGTAGGCGTTGCACTGATTTTTGGATTGAGACCACAGGCCAAACAGCAGCCCTAACCCCAACAGGGCAAAGGTAGTCAGGATGATGGACACGGCCGTGACCGCCACATTGCCCACCCAGCCGCCGTTGATCAACAGCAAGACGGCGCTGAGCAACATGGTGTAGAGGAATACGGCCGTGCTCTGCCCCCACAACAAGTCGCCAAATGTCAGCGGCGAAGCCAGCAGCGCCGGCAGCGATCCCGTTTCCCGTTTTTCCACGATGGTTTGCGCCAATATGCCCATCGTGGTCATGCAGATGCCCAGGAGGACAAAGATGACCACAATATACTCGTCTACTGAAAAGGAGAGAGCTTCGCTGCGAATGTTGGTATCCTGCCAACGAATGACAGCTGGCGGCGGCGTTTCGCCCATCGTCCACAGGGCATCGCTCAATCGCCGCGTGAAGATGGCGATGTGGTCATTCCGTGCCTCCTGGTTGACATAAACAACCAATTCAGGCGATTGTCCGGCGGCAACGGCCGTGTCAAAGTCGGCGGGAATGAGGATACCGGCGGTGGCATTGTCGTTGAGGGCAGCTTGTACGGCCGTTTCCGACTCTACCGCTAACACCGTGATCTCGTCCCACGTGGCCAGTGTGGCCGCCCAATCGGATTCCCCGGCATCATACACCGCCACTACCAGTTCTTCCGTCTCGCCCATTGCGGACACAAACAGAGCAAAGGCCAGTGACATGAAAATGGGAATAACAAACGAGACCAGGTAGTAAGGGTGGCGGGCTATGTTAGCAATCTCCTGTCGTGTCACCGCCCAGCGTAACTGCCACCGGTTTGGTTGCCTGGCTGTAATGGTTTCGCTCATGGTCACTCCTTACGATTTTTTCAACGCAAAGGCGCAACGGTGTAAGGGCGAGGCAGTTGGGGCAAAATTTCGAGGATAGAAACAATTGATTTCCCAACTGCCTCGCCCCTCCCTCGCGTCCCTTCGCGGATCAAAGCACCAGCGGCAGCGCCAGCAGGATGAGCAGGTAAAAGCCGGTCAAGGCCCAACACAGTTTGCGCGGCGGCTGGCCTGCGCCCACCGATGTTATCAGCAAAACCAGAAATAGCAGATTGGCCCAGAAGCCCAATTCCGGTAAATAAACGGCCGCCCACTGCGCCGGGTGAATGAATGACCAGGGCAAGACAATGCCCAATGACAAAATAGTGGCCGTTACGAATAACCACCAATCATCTTGTAACGGCCGTACCAACATCGCCGCTGCCAGTGGCCCCATCATGTACAATGCTGCCAGCAGCCACACGGCCGTGACGCCATCAGTTGACATAAACGCCCCGCCCAAAATTGCAGCCGCCACCACCCCCGCTGCCGCCATGATGCGGCCCTTGTGTTCACCTCTTTTCAGTTCGCCTTCTTTCAACTTGTATTCGTCCATTTCATGCTCTCCTTTTGATTCACAAAATTTCACGGATTCAGCAGATCGAAATGGGAGGAGTGGGCATCCTCAGAACCCGTCCTGAGTTTGCCGAAGGATGCCCACCGGTTCGCATCTGAGGATGCGAACTCCGCTTTGATCTACTGAGATTGACGCAGATGTTTGCCAACGAAATTCGTGTCATTCGCACAATTCGTGGCTGTCTTTGCTGCCCATACAGTAGCAGTTTCAGGAGAGCGGCGCAGCAAATTTTGGCTGAAAGGCGGATAATCGGGCTGAATGGCACAAAAATGGGGGTGAATGGAGATTGGAGATTGGAGATTAGAGATGCCTGATCTCCAGTCCCCAATCTCTAATCCTCTAATCTCTAATATCCCAACAACTCCCGCAAATCCCTCGCCGCCGTTTTGCTGAGGGGAATTTCGATACGGCCGCGACCATCGTCGCCGTCGCCGCCATTGTGCAAGATGAGGGTATAACTGTTGCGGGTGTAGGCTATCACTTCGCTGATGTGCTGCACATTCACCAGGTAGCTGCGATGGGCGCGGAAAAAGCCGCTGCGCGCCAATCGCTGCTCCACTTCATTCAGCGTCAGGTGGGTGGGAATACGGCCGTCCGGCGTACACAACACCGTGCGCCCCTCCTCGGCCGCCACATACACAATATCGGCCGGGTTCACCAGCACCACCTTGTCTTCCAGCCGCGCCGGGATTTTGAAGGGCAGGTTGGCCTGGCTCTCCCGTTCCGCCGGGCGATACTGTTGGGCCACACGGCCGTTTTCCATCTCCAGCACCATCTGGCACAACGGCCGTAAACCGGCCAGATCACGGCTGATGAGCAGCACGGCCGTGCCCTCGGCCGCCGTGCCCTCGGCCGCCGTCACCCGAATCAACCGCTCCAACAGGCTGGTGGAAGCCAGATCACACTCCGCAAAGGGGTCTACCAGCAGCAAAATCTGCGGCTGGTGCAGCAGTGCCCGCCCCAGCGCCAACCGCCGCGCCAGGCCAGGGGCTAACTTTTCCGCCTGCACTTTGGCCTGGTCTTGCAGCCCCACAAGTTGCAGCATGGCGTCAGCACGGCCGTGTGGCAGCCCATACAAATCACAAAAAAAGGTCAGGTTTTGCCGCGCCGACAACCGGGGATAGAGGCCATTCTCGGCTGGCAGCACCCCCGCCAGCCGGGCAAACGCCGCCCGATCTTGCCAGGGATCAATGCCCGCCAGCCGCACCGTGCCCGCCGTCGGCTGTGTCTTGCCGGTGAGCAGGTCCAGAAAGATGGTTTTGTGGATGCCGGTGAGTCCGGTCACGGCCGTGATCTCCCCCGCCGCCACCGTCAATGATTCCATCTCCAGCAGCGTCGTCACCCCATCCACCTTCTGCAAATGGCTAATCACAATCATGCGCTCCATTGTACAGACCGTACAGTGGCAGGCAAGCACAGCAATTCGAAACATGATAAAACCCGGCGATTGAAATCTCAGCTACAATAAGCAAAGCCCACCTTCGTGGGCTATATATCAGTCGCCCTCCGCCAACTTTGCCTTTTGTTGAGCCGGCACTGAGGCCATCGAAGTGTGCAGATTTATCTGTCGCCGCCATGCTGATGGTTAACGGCCGTGTCGCCAACTATCACATTGGTCAGATGACAGCCTTTTCGACATTTGTATAATATGTTCATGCCTGAACTAAGCCGATTCTATGGTATTACCATTCGTATGTATTACGACGATCACCCACCGCCACACTTCCATGCCATCTACGGACAACATGAAGCACAGGTGGGGATTGATCCCATTGTTGTTCTCAATGGGCACTTGCCCCGGCGCACACTTTCTATGATTTTTGAATAGTCAGCGCAACATCAGCAGGAATTGATGCAGAATTGGGTCAGTTTACAGGCTAATCAACCGGCTGAAAAGATTGAACCGCTAGAATAAATAACAAAATGGAGGCAATGATGTTTCCCCGAATTACTAAAGTCAGCCATGTGAAAGATTATATCCTGACCATTGAGTTTGCCGACGGCCGTATAGCTGAGATGGACTTCGCGCATAAAATCATGGGACGGGGTGGCGTCTTCAAACCCCTTGAAGATGTGGCATTTTTTGCTCGTGTTCAGGTAGACTCCGAATCCGGCACATTAGTCTGGCCCAATGATGTGGATTTGGACCCTGACGTTTTATACAGTGAAGCAATCGGCATTCCTCTACCTTTATCTGAGCCAGCCTGAAGTTAATTTTTTGTCTGACTTGTTTGGCAAAACCACATACAAAACCCTACAGTCGCTCTGGCCGATTGGTTGGTAGTAAAGGCTCTAGCCAGCCCCGCCCACTAAAGCGGTTACTACCAACCCCGGCAGCACGAGGCAGCACATGACACAATTTGGCGTTCATTCCGAAGTGGGCGTCTTGCGCAAAGTAATGGTACACCGGCCCGACCTGAGCCTGTGCCGCCTGACCCCCTCCAACCACGACGAACTGCTCTTTGATGATGTCCTCTGGGTAGAACGCGCCCAGCAAGAGCATGACACCTTTGTGGAGATCATGCGCAGCCGGGGCGTGAAAGTGTATTACCTGGAACAACTGCTGGCCGAAACTCTGGCGCTCAGCGAAGCAGTGCGGCGGCGGGTCATCAACCGCGAGGTAACGGAAATGACCGTGGGCGTCTCCCTGGTGAATGAGTTCCGCGCCTACCTGATGGAGATGCCGGTTGACCGGCTGGCGCAGCACCTCATCGGCGGGCTGGCACGGGCCGAAATCCACCGGCTGAATCTGGACGAGATGAGCAAACGGTCATTGACGGCCGTGTCCACCGCCGCCAACGAATTTATCCTACCCCCGCTGCCCAACACCCTCTTTACCCGCGACTCCTCTTGCTGGATTTACAACGGTGTCTCCGTCAACCCCATGTACTGGCGCGCCCGCCACCAGGAAGCCATCCACGTCGGCCTCATCTACCGCTTCCATCCCCTGTTTCGCGGCGCCGGCTTTGATTTCTGGTACCCGCCCGCCGGCGACGATGACCAGTTTGACCTGGAAGATTTTGGCCGCGCCTCGCTGGAAGGCGGCGACGTGATGCCCATTGGCAATAAAACGGTGCTGATTGGCGTCAGCGAGCGCAGCACCGTGCAAATGGTGGAGCAGTTGGCCCGCGCCCTCTTCAAAAAGGAAGCGGCCGAACGCATCATCGCCGCCCAGCTCACCCGTGACCGGGCGCACATGCACCTGGACACCGTCTTCACCATGCTCGACCGCGACGCCGTGACTATCTACCCCAAAGTCGTGGCCCAAATTCAGGCGTACAGCCTGCGCCCCGGCGACAAACCGGGCACGTTTGACGTGCGCCGCGAAGCCGATTTCCTGGGGGCAGTAGCCGACGCTCTGGGTGTGCCCCACCTGCGTATCATCACCACCGGCGGCGACGATTACCAGGCCGCCCGCGAGCAGTGGGACGATGGCAACAATGTGGTGGCGCTGGAACCGGGTGTGGTCATCGCCTATTCCAAAAATACCTACACCAACCAAAAACTGCGCGACGCGGGCATTGAGGTGCTGACGTTTGACGGCTTTGAACTGGGCAAAGGGCGCGGTGGCGGCCACTGTATGACGTGCCCTCTCCTGAGGGATGGGATATGATAGGTGAGCAGGTGAGCAGGTGAAGGGGTGATGAGGTGATCTCCTAATCTCTAATCTCCAATCTCCCAATGACGAAGGACAAGGATATGGACGAGCAGCAGCATGAGCAATTGGTATTAACGGCCGAGGAGCGGGCGGGGTGCATGCGGGTGGCGGCAGGGGAAGGGCCGCACAGCCAACGGGCGCAGGCGGTGCTGGCGCTGGCCGATGGGGCCACCCTGGCGGAAGCGGCAATGCAAGCGGGGCTGACGGAGAATCAGGTAAAACATTGGCAAGGGCGGTTCCGCCACGGCCGTCTGGCGATTTTCCCAGAGGATGTGCTGGCAGCAGAGGGGACGCCGGTGGCTGCGCCCATACCCGTCGTCATTGAATCCCTGCCCGCCCTGGGCGTCACCCCCACCGAAAAGCCGGATAAGAAAGAGAAGAAAAAAGAGAAGAACGGCGCTAAAAAGAAGAAGGGCAAAGGGAAGAAGGACAAGAAAAAGAAGGATAAGAAGCAAGACAAAAAAGGCAAGAAAAAGAAGAAAAAATAAGCCGATTGCATGAACACCGGGCTGCGCCCACCATGATGTCACAATTGTTGTATTGTTTACCTGAAAATTTACTGATAACGGCCGAAAAGCCGGTCGCCGCTGGCCTGTTTACACTCTGCGCCGAAACCACCCACCAGAGCTATGTTGCCTACTATGATTCTTTCGACTGGCGATTGTACCAGAAGTCGCTGGCGCTGGTTGGCAACAAACGCACCATTTACCTGGCCGACCTGGCCACGGCCGTCACCAGCCCGCAAACACCGCTGCGCCAGCACCCCACTTTTGCCTGGCATTTGCCCGACGGGGAGATCAAAGAGCGGCTGGCCCCCCTGCTGGATGTACGCACCTTGCTGCCTCAGGCCGAAGTGTACACCCACCGCACCCCCTACCGTGTGCTGAACGAAGACGAAAAGACGGTGGTGCGCCTGGTGGTGGAAACGATACGGCCGTCCACGCCCGACGCCCCTCCCCTCGCCACCTGCGCCCGCCTGCTGCCCCTGCGCGGCTACGAGACCGAGATGGAGCAGGTGGGGGAATGGCTGGCAGCGCAGGGAGCAACGGCCGTCAGCCCCCTGAAATGGTATGAACGGATTTTGACGGCCGTCGGCAAAGACCCCGGCCAATACACCGCCAAACCCCGGCTGGCGCTCGATCCGGCCCTGCCCGCACCCATGGCCCTGAAACAATTACTTCGCGCTGAACTGGAAATCATCCAGACCAACGCCCCCTACATCCCTCAGGATATTGACACCGAATTTTTGCACGATTTCCGCGTGGCGCTGCGCCGCACCCGCTCCGCCATCAGCCAGTTCAAGGACGTGCTGCCCGCGGAACCGGTGGCCCGCTTCCGCGCCGACCTGAAAACAGTCGCCCAATGGACAAACGACCTGCGCGACCTGGACGTATATCTGCTGGCCGAACCCACCTACCAGGCGATGCTGCCGGATTTTATGCAGGCAGACATGGCCCCCCTGTTTGCCTATCTACGGCGCAAACGGAAAAAGGCATTGCGCACGGCCGTATCCGCCCTGCGCTCCCCCACCTACCAGCAGATTATGGCTGACTGGGAAACCTTCCTGCACACCCCGGACGACGAGGCCGCCGCCCCACCCATTTTGCCCCTGGCACAGCAGCGCATCTACAAACGCTACCGGCGCATCATCAAACAGGGTCAAAAAATCTTAATCAGCGGCGAAGAAGCGGAAATGCACGCCCTGCGCATTGAATGTAAAAAGCTGCGCTACCTGCTGGAGTTTTTCATCACCCTCTTCCCCCCGGAAGAAATGGCGCTGCTGATCGGTCAGTTGAAGACGTTACAGACCAATCTGGGTGATATTAACGACCTGCACGTGCAAGAGGCGTATTTGCTGCGGCTGGCTGCGGAACTACCGCTGCCCGAATCACGCGCCACGCTGCTGGCGGTGGGGGCGCTGGTAGCCCATTTACACCAGCAGCGGGCACAGGCCAGAGAACAGTTCAGCGCCGCCTTCACCCAATTTGCCACCCCGGAAAACCGGCGCCTGTTCAAACAGCTTTTTAAGGTGGAACCCACATGACGGCCGTCATCGCCATTTACAGTCACAAAGGAGGCGTGGGCAAAACGACGACGGCCGTGAACCTGGCCTATCTGGCCGCCCAAGATGGACATTCCACCCTGCTGTGTGATCTCGATCCACAGGGGGCCAGTTCCTTTTATTTCCGCATCAAACCCAAAGTCGTCAAAGACGCCCGCGAACTAAACACCGGCGATAATGCCATTGGCCGCAGCATCAAAGGCACCGACTATGAGCGGCTAGACTTGCTGCCCGCCGACCTCAGCTACCGAAACCTGAACGTGGCTTTTAACGACAAAAAACGGCCCACCAAACGATTAGGCCGCGTCCTGGAGCCCTTGCACCACGAATATGATTATATCTTTTTGGATTGTCCCCCTACCCTCAATCTGCTGGCCGAAAACATTTTTACGGCCGCCGACCGGCTGCTCATCCCCCTTATTCCCACAACCCTGGCAGTGAATGCTTATGCCCAAATGTTAGGTTTCATGAAAAAGCAGGGGTACAAAACGGCGAAGGTATATACATTTCTCTCAATGGTAGACGCGCGCCGCAAGCTGCACCGGGAAGTGGCCACGGCCGTGTACCAGCAATACCCCCGCGTCCTGCACACCCCCATCCCCGCCCTTTCACAAATTGAACAGATGGGATGGCAGCGCCAACCGCTGCCCGCCTCTGCCCCTCGCTCCGTCGCCGCCCAGGCATACCGGGCGCTGTGGGCCGAATTCCAGCAGAAAGCGCTGGCCCCACCTGCCGCCTGATATACCCATCATCGGCCTGCCGGCCGAATGTCCTGCACCATGAGCTGCAAGTCCCGACGGCCGTTCCACTCATTCACATTGATCGTGTAAGCAATGTCCACAAATTGCGGCAGGTGACTGGCCCAGACGCCCTGCCGAAAAGCAATCGCCGGCACAACCTTATACCCGCCGGTTAGTCCCGGCGCGGTCAACTGCATTTGCAAATGGTTCCCCTCCTGCCCCACCAGCCGGTGTGAAATAATCTCTGCCTGGCGGCTGGCAAAAACAGGGGTGGGATTGGCCGTGCCCGTTGGCTCCAGCCCGGCCAGATGTTCAAACAAGCTCCAATCCACTTCAGCCAGATCAATTTCGGCGTCAATGGAGAGCGTCGGGGAAAGGTCACGGCCGTCTAACACACGCCCGGCAATCGCCCGCATCCGTTCGGCAAACGCGGGCAGATTTTCATTACGAATGGTAAATCCGGCAGCCTGGGCATGCCCGCCATGCCGCACCAACAGGTCGGCTACCTCGTCCAGCGCGTCGGTAATATGAAACTCGTCAATGGAGCGGCAAGACCCCCGGCTTTCTTCCTCGCCTTGTTCAATCACAATCGCCGGACGGTAATGTTTCTCCACCAACCGGCTGGCTACCAGCCCCACAATGCCCGGTAAATAATCCTTGTCGGCAGTAATAAGGATGGGAGCAGTCGGATCAATCGTGGCTTCAGCCCGGTCGCCCAATTCACCGGTGAGGCGCTGCCGCCGCTGGTTTAGCTGGTTTAACTCGCTGGCGTAGCGGCGGGCGTCTACCTGGTTGGAAGCCGCCAACAGGCGCGCCGCGTCATAGGCGTGGGCCAACCGCCCGGCGGCGTTAATGCGCGGCCCAATACCAAAAGCAATAGACTCGGCCGTCAGGCTGCCCATCTTCAAACGAGACGCTTCGGCTAAAGCGCGAATACCGGGGCGACGGCCGTTGTTCAGCGCGACCAACCCATCTGCCACCAGTTTGCGATTTTCATGCAGCAGCGGCGCCAGATCGGCCACTGTACCAATGGCCACAAGGTCGAGCAGGTCGGTGTCTTCAAATTGGGCGCGCGCCGGCATGGCCTGGCGCAGCGCCTGCGCCAGTTTGAAAGCGATCCCCACACCCGCCAGCATCTTTTCCGGGTAGGCAGAATCAGGGCGTTTAGGATTGATGACGGCCAAAGCCGGCGGCAGGTCTACCCCCAGGCTGTGGTGGTCGGTGATGATCATGTCCAGCCCAATGGCCTGGGCGTGTTGCGCTTCGGCAAGGGAACGAATGCCACAGTCCACACTGATCACCAACCCGGCGCCATCCCCCTTTAACTTGCTCAGGGCTTCGGTGTTAAGGCCATACCCTTCGTCTACACGGTCGGGGATATAGGGTTGGGCTTGCTGGCGGGAAAGGCCCAGCCCGCGTAACGCCTGGGTCAGCAGCACGGTGGCCGTAACACCGTCGGCGTCAAAGTCACCATAAATGTAGATCGTTTCCTCTTGTTCGATAGCGCGTTGGATGCGACTTACGGCCGTGTCCATATCTGCCAATAAAAACGGGTCGGTCTGCCCCAGATAGCGTCCTTCTAAAAAAGCCTGCGCTTCGGCCGGGCTGGTAATACCCCGGTTATACAAAATCTGGCGCAACACAGGGTAAATGTGCCCCATCTGGTCGCGGGTAGCTTGCGGAATAGGCGGGGCCACGTGCCATTGGGGGGCGCGAATCGTTGGTGAATGGTTCATAGCGGCGCGAATAGTAACACAGATGCGGGTGATAAGAAAAACGCCACTCCCGGATCAGGAGTGGCGTTCTGTTTGGTGAGGGTTTTTAGAATGGAAACTAGGCAGCCAGCGCTTCTTGGGCTTTGTGAACAACGGCCGTAAACGCCTGTTCATCCGTCACCGCCAGATAAGCCAACGCCTTCCGGTCTAGCCGCACATTCGCCAGTTTCAACCCATGCATAAAACGGCTGTAGCTCAGGCCGTGCATCCGGGAAGCGGCATTGATGCGGGCGATCCATAACCGCCGGAATTCCCGGCGGCGCACCCGGCGGTCCCGGTACGCATACCAGTATGACTTCATCATCGCCTCGTTGGCGCGGCGGAACAGTTTGCTCCGGGTGCCCCATTGGCCTTTAGTCATCCGCAAAATTTTCTTATGACGACGTTGGGTTGTAAACCCACCTTTCACTCTCATATTCTTTTACCTCGCATTTGGTTGGCGCTGGCGCTCAAGCCCTTCCTGTCACCGATTACCGTTCACCGATAACCGCTCACCGGCAAAACCGAGGCCAGGCAGCGATAAACAAACAACAATAAAATTATCCGGCCGGCGGATTGGCCTTGTATTGACGCATGTAAGGCAGCAGCCGCTTAATGCGCTTCTGCTCGCCTTTACTTTCCACAACCAGCATCTTGTCGAACTGCCGCTTAACGCGCTTGGACTTACGCCGACGCAGATGGCTCTTACCGCCTTTGGTGCGCACGATCTCACCGCTGCCGGTAGCCCGGAAGCGTTTGGCCGCCGCCTTATAGGTCTTCAGTTTGTACTTCTTAACTTTTTGTTTAGCCATTTTATTTTCACCCTCATAAAAAAGCCCCTAAAAGGGGCAGATACACAATGTTTTTGTGTGGTCACATAACCCTACAGATTGGTGGGCGTCATCAGCAATGTCATGGACCACCCTTCCAGTTTTGGTTCCTGCTCGATGGTTGCCAGTTCACTGAGATCGCTGGCGATCTCATTCAACGTCTGCTGGCCTAATTCTGGGTGCGTAATCTCGCGCCCCTTAAAGCGCACCTGGAATTTGACTTTCTTGCCCTCGCCCAGCCATTGTTTGGCCCGCTGCACATGCACATCCTTATGAAAACCAGACGTACGCGGCGTTAACCGAATCGTCTTGATCTCAATCTGTTTCTGGTGTTTGTGCGCCTCGCGTTCCTTCTTGGTCTTTTCGTAGGCAAATTTGCCAAAATCCATGATACGGCAAACAGGCGGATCGGCATTAGGCGCTACTTCCACCAGGTCAAGTTCTGCTTCCTCGGCTAACTGCCTGGCTTTCGCTATAGGCACAACCCCATGATTTTCGCCGTTATGATCAATAAGCCGAACTTCACGCGACCGAATCTCGCGGTTAATCCGGTAATCGGTGCTTGAGGTCGTTTTATACGCTGTTTTACTTCGTCGCTTCCGAATATTGTATTCTCCGTTCTTAATGCAATTTTCCGTAAACCATAAACAAACAGCCCGCTCATTTGAGCGGCACTGCGCACGAGATAATAGCACACCGCCGGAGGAGCGTCAAACTTTTTCACTTGTCGTCAGCAATTCTCAGATTGATTTGCGGCGGCAAATAAATCTGCGCACTTCGGCAGCCTCAGTGCAGGCTCAACAAACGGCAATGTCGGCCTTGGCCGACTATTTCCAGTCGGCGAAGGCCGACATTGCTTTCTGTTGCCGCGATTTCAATCGCCGGGCTTTGCCAAACTGGGAATTGCTGAGCCAACAAAATGCGCCTTGACAGAAATTGGTATACCTGTATAATCAACAACATATAGATAGACTTCGATACGTATGCTGATGAATGCGATAACTTTTGGTAAGGCAATTGCAGACGAGACCCGGCAAGCCATTATGCGGCTATTGTGCTGTCAATGGCTGTGTGTAACGGACGTGGTGGAACAGATGGGCACGCTGTCTCAGCCTACGGTGTCCCATCATTTAAGCGTGCTGCGTGATGCCGGGCTGGTGCATGTACGGCGTGAGGGAAAGCAGGTCTACTATTCCTTGAATCAGGAAGCCGTTGCCTTCTGCTGCGGCACAATTATGCAAGTTTTTGCGCCTGAGGTTCATGTGGAAATTGGAGGGTGAAAGCTGCCGCAGCAGTTTGACTCTCTTTTTTTTGACAAACATATAGACATATATAAATAAATCAATCAATCAATCAATATGGAGATTAACATGACAACTTTAACACCTGAACAGATACATGAAGAAGTGAAGGCGCGTTACGGCCGTCTCGCCAGCGACTTCAAAGTGGAGTTGACGGCGGCTAATCAAGGCGGCTGTTGTGGCGACACGGTCAGCGATGGTTACTGCGGGACAGAGTTCTATGATGTGGATGTTAGCGACTTGCCGGCCGACGTGACCGGCATGTCATTGGGCTGCGGCGATCCCATTACCATTGCCGAATTGCAGCCAGGGCAGACAGTGCTGGATTTAGGTTCCGGCGGCGGCATTGATTGTTTCCTGGCGGCGCAGCGAGTGGGACCAACCGGGCACGTCATCGGCGTAGACATGACCGAAGCGATGCTGGAAAAGGCGAACCGGAATAAAGAGAAGATCAACGCAGACAATGTGGAATTCCGTTATGGGCACATCGAGAATCTGCCGGTGGCGTCTGATAGTGTAGACGTAATCTTATCTAACTGCGTCATCAATCTCAGCCCAGACAAAACGGCCGTCTTCCAAGAAGCATTCCGTGTGCTCAGACCGGGCGGCAAGCTGGCGGTCTCCGATATGGTGACACAAGGCAGTTTTACGCCTGAAGAGCGAGCCGATATGTCGCGCTGGGCCGGCTGCATTACCGGCGCGGAGGATGTGGCCGATTATACGGCCTGGATGCAGGCGGCCGGTTTCAGCCAGATTTCGATACGCGATAAGGCCAATCCGGCGGTGGAATTGGCCGACGTCCCCCGTGGGGATGGGGCAGCCCGCATCTTTAGCGCCCGGATCACGGCCGTGAAACTTTGATTATTCTCAGGACAGATTGGCTGGCAACGGCCGTCCCCTTTTCCCAGGGCGATTCTAAAGTCAGGCTTAACTCATAACGGCGAAGTTCGCACGCCCACGTGCTGCTCGTTCGCACGTGGGCGTGCGGCTCTCCTCCCACAGAAAATCTGGACTTTGGAATTACCCTGCCCCCTTTCCGTAAAGCCCCGGCACAAGTACAATAGCCCATGTAACAATAAGAGATAGCCACTCTTCACCAAGAGGTATAGATGAATTGTCCTAAATGTCAGGGTTTGATGAAGCAAACAGGATAAGGGGGTGGTGTATATGTTTTCCGGCAAACGGCCGTCCCTACAAACCGGTTTCTACTCGTTCAAAGAAGAGATGCTGAACAGCGTCACCCATGGCGTGGGTACCGTCCTGGCGGCGCTGGGCATGGTGACGTTGGTGGTGTTGGCGTTGCTGTATGGCGATGGCTGGCGGGTGCTGAGCTTTACCATTTATGGCGGCTGCCTGATCTTTTTGTATCTGGCCTCGACGCTGTATCACGGTGTGCAGCGCCCGCGGTGGAAACCGGTATTTCGGGTGATGGATCACACGGCCGTGTACCTGCTGATTGCCGGTACCTACACCCCGTTTTTGCTGGTGAAAATGCGCGACCCGGTGGGGCTGACGCTGCTGGCGGTGGTCTGGGGCATGGCGCTGCTGGGTATTGGCTTCAAGGTATTGTTTATCGGCCGTTACGAAAAGTGGGCCACCCTGGGCTACCTGTTTATGGGCTGGATGTGTCTGGTAGCCCTCCGGCAAATGATGGTGGTCATGCCCCCCTGGGGTTTGTTTGGCATTATGTTGGGCGGCCTATTTTATACCGCCGGGGTCATTTTCTACGTCGGCGAGCGCATCCCCTACAACCATGCCATCTGGCACCTGTTTGTCATGGGCGGCAGCGCGACCCATTTTGTGACGATCTTGGTGTTTTTGCTTCCGCTTGGGGTGGTAATCGGTAATCGGTAAACCGTTATCGGTTTTTCACCGATTACCGTTCACTGTTCACCGATTACGGGTTGCGCGGTACTTTGGAGTAATCGTAAGGCTCCACACCGGGGCCGTAATGGTAGACATTGCCCACCGGCAGGTAGCGGCTGTTGAAGTATTCGATTGGGCCATAGAGGGGGACGCCATCCCGGTTGTAGACAATGCGGGTGACGGTGACATCCGCGCCTTCGGTGCGCCAGTCTACCTGTGTCACGGTACCTGGTTCCAATGATTCATCAAAGACCCAGGTATCTTCTTCAACCGGCGGCACCACATTTTCCCAGGGCAATAATTCTTTCACCACCCGCCGCCCCAGGCTGGTGCTGTAAAACTTGAAGGTGAGCGCCTCATGCTCGGCGTCATAATAGTTTTCGATGAGCAGGTGGTATGGCGTGTTGTTAATGAACTTCATGTCCACAATCGGCGAGTAGACAGTGGCGTCCATGCCATGCCCGGCGCCATCGCGGTAGTAGCCCAGCATGTAACCATGTGGCAGCCGTTCGGTGATGGGATAGCCGCCAAAAAAGGCAGTCTGGTACAGGGTGGTACTCACCTGGCAAATGCCGCCGCCGATGCCTTTGATGGTCATACCACCGATGATGATAAACCCTTCCTCGTAGCCGTCGGCGTCGGAAATGCTGCCCAGATATTTGTTGAAGCTGAACTCTTCGTAAGGAGCGATGACGATGCCGTAGAAGTTAGCGGCGGCGGTGGCAATGTTGTGTTTGCGGGCGGGGGTGGAGCCATAGAACCAGGTGGTGCTTTGGGTGATGAGTTCGGTAATGCCCAGTTCCACGGCCGTAGCTCCCGAATGAGCCACCGGCACAATATCCCTTACCACAAAAGGGACGGAGCGGTTGGGCGTGCCCACCTGGGCCTGCAATTGGGCAATGGTGGCTTCGATGTCCAGTTCACGGCCGTTGATGTGCGGCGCGACCAATACCAGTTCTTCGGTGGCGTCATCAAAATAGAAACGGGCGTTCACCGGCTCGCGGTACAAATCGTCCTCATACTGGCGCAGCCAGTGGCGGACGGCGTTTTCATCCAAAAAGGCGTGGTGCTCCATGACCCCGCTGCCGTTGTCGCGCATTTCCACGCGCAGCCAGGCGCTCAGGTCGGCAGCAGAGAGGGTGATAGGTTGTAAATCCAGTTCATCCAGCGGTGCTTGCAGGTAGAAAGTGATAGGGCTACCAATCAACTGCTGGATTTGGGCGGCGCTGTTGCCGGCATCCGCAATGGCCGGCATAGTCTGGTGAACCAGCAGTTCCAATTCGGCTTCACGGAATTGGGTGAGGGCGGGCAGCAGCCGCTGGCGGGCATCGGCGGTATCGAGCAAACGGCCGTACTGCCCGGCGCTGTATTCGGCGGCGCCATCGGCGATGTTCAAGGCGGCATTGGCCGGAGTGCGGTTGACCTGGGCGGCGATTTCCGCCAGTTTTTGGTCGAGTTGGGCTTCATCCAGGGTAAATTGGGTGGGCAGGGTACGGCCGTAATACCAGGTATCAAACATCGTTTGCAGGCGCGACACCGGATCGCCTGTCCGCCCTTGTTGGTATGCGGCGGCGGCGACGGTTGCCGCGTCAAAGCTCAGCCCCAATTCGGCGGGAGTATACGTCCATTCCTGGCCGGTGGCGGGATCGGTAAGGGTGATGACGGCCGTTTGCGGATACGAAAATGCCTGCGCCAGCGCCGCCTGGGCTTCCGCCTGGGTCAACCCGCCCAGGTCAATGCCCAATGCAGATACACCGGTGAAAATGCGCTCACTGTGCTGGCTCTGGTAGTCGGCGGCGGTCACGGCCGTGAAACCCAGCAAGAGGAGCATGGCGGTGATGGGCGCAATCAGAAAGTAGCCGAAGTAAAGTAAGCGGTGGGCAGGTCGAACCTGTAGGGGGGGGGTAGCTTCCATATCTATCCTGTATTGGGCAATCGGTTATCCGTCATCGTTTTTACCATAACAAGGGCGCATTATACCCCTTTGGGGCAAAGGGGCAGGAAAATTAAGGGGAATCTCAGACGGCCGTCATATTGTCAGCGCCCATCTGCCCACAAAAAAGAGGCGGCAAAGGTTTGCCCTTGCCGCCTCTCAAACGCTAATGGCGTAAACGCCTATGTTGGTTTACTGGAAGTAGAAGTTCGCCACGTGAACGGTGCCATCGTTTAGCTGCAACGTAAACTGGCGGCAGGTATTTTGCCATGACCGCTGCGTCTTCCATACATAAGTGTATATGCCCGTCTCTGGTTTATAGTTCAGGTTGCTGTTGCCAGAATTGATGGTCTCTTCCACATCATTCTGCGGGCTGCCCGTGTCACAGGCAATTCCCACTGAAGTGGGAACAGCGGCCAGGATGTTTAATCCCTTATCCCCATTCAGGCTAAATTTCAGCGGCACGGCCCTGCCGGCGTTAACCACATTGAGCGTAGGCGGATTTTCCACTGGGCTGAAGAAACCGGCGAAGTCATAGATAACGGACACCGTTGCCTGAGCAGTAGCTGTCAACCCACCGCTGTCGGTGACACGGGCGACGATGGTGTAACTGCCGGGAGCAACGAGCAAAGCGGCAGAGAAGGTGGCGCTCTGCCCGGCCGTTTCAAACACGCCGTCGTTATCCAGGTCCCATTCGTAGGTCAACGCATTACCATCAGGGTCAGAGCCAACGGCCGTGACCAGTACCGAACCACCTTCCACCACCATGTATGGGCCACCCGCATCCACCGTCGGCGGCGCATTCAAATCCAGACCGATCAGAATCGGGTCATGGTCAGAGACGCGGAACTGATCCGGGGCATAGAGGCTGACAAGCTGTCCGGCGCTCTTAAAGTTGGTGTTGTAGTCCAACACACTCGGCTCATCGGCATTGATGTGCCACTCGGTGATACCCGCCACCTGTGCAAACAGGCTGGCCGAAGCCAGGGCGTGATCCAGATAGCCCCATTGTCCATCGAAGACGTAGGAATAGGCATCCGGGCCGAGCAGCGACTCAATCAGATTGACGTACCCGGCATTGAGGACGGCCGTAATGGGGTCTTCTTTGGCGTAAGCGTTCAGGTCACCGATGATCAACACATCCGGGTCGCCTGTGCCCGTCGGGTCGGTTGCCAGCCAGGCCATGAGCGCGTTGGCGGCGTTGGTGCGCACAATGTTACAGTTGCCCTGCCCATCCCCGGCGTCGGGGACATCACAGGCGCTGCCTTTGCTCTTGAGATGGTTGACGTTGACGATGAAAACCGCGCCATTGCTGTTTTGGGCAAAGGCCTGGGTGAGCGACGGGCGATTCCGCAAGGCGCCGTCACCACCATTGACAAATTCAATGCTGTTGAGCACGGCCGTTTGCCCAACCGGCGTCACGTTGGCCGGTTGGTAAATGAGACCCACCTTAATGGCATCCACGCCCAGGGCATTCACCTCGCCTGTGGCGGCGTCTACATCAATGAGGGCATACGTACCGGGCGCGCTGGCGGCGTTCAACCGGTCTACCAGGTCTTGCATGGCGCTGGTTGGCCCATAACCGTCGTTTTCTATCTCGATGACGCCCAGCACATCAGCATCCAGGCCAATGATCGCCGCCACTGTCTTGGGCCATTGGCGGTTAAACTCTGTCAGATTTTCCGCCCCCCGGCAATCAGTAGGTGTGCCACCCACGCCGTTGGTGCAGCCGCTAAACGTGTTGAAGTAGTTGAGCAGGTTTAACCCGGCCACTCTGACCGAACCGCCCACATCGGTGGGTGTTTCTGGGCGCGGATTGGCCGCCACGAACGGCGGCACGCCGCCATTGAGCGCATTGATCGGGCGCAGCCGGTAGGCGTTACCACTGGCGGCGTTGCCAGCCCAGGTATAGGTGAGCACGCCCACCATGCCGGTAGCCGTGTCGCCGCCGCGCAGGGTGTTGGCCGCCGTCAACGGATTGCCGCTGCGCCCGAACAGGATCGGGTCTGGGTTCTGATTTTGCAGTGCATCATCCACGATGAGGCGGTTCAGGTTGTTGGCCGCTTGCAGCGCCAGGGCAGGCGCGCCGGGGGCAACGACGTTGGTGGGCTGGGCCAGACGGCCGTCCGCAGACATCACCACCTGGCCAAAACGACCCAGTTGGAAATGTTCGGTGACGTACAGGGTTTGCGGGAAGCGCACTAACATGCCTTCATACCGCTCCAGGTAATCGGCGCTGGGGAAGGGCATGGTCACGTCCACCGGTTCCACGCTGCCCGTGCCACACTGGGCGATAGAAGTTACGCTGCTGATTTGCGTCTGATCCTGGAACTCGCCGGCCGTACCGGTGACACGCACTACCTGCCCCAGGCTCACGTTGTTATTGTCGAAGTTAAAGACAAAGATGCCATCAGAGGTTGCCGGGTCGCCGTCGCCTGCCAGGTCTTGGATGTAAAAGCCACGCAACGTAGGCGATGGCCCTTCGTAATCGCCGACCACCACACCTTGCGTTGTGACCGGGCCGGTGATGGCGGCGACCGGCCCGCTGCCCTGAATGGCGTAAATGGGTGTGTAGGCCAGGGAGCAGACATCCAGGGTCGTGAAGCTCATTGTGAAATCTGCTTCCATATTGTCGGGTGGGTCATTGGCGTCTTGGTCGGAAACGTTAGCCGCAAAAATGGTCAGGGTACAGGTTTCGCCGGCAACCAGGTCGTTGTCTGGATTCAGGGTGAAGGAGGTGGGGCCGCCACTCACGGCCGTAGACACCGCCCCACTCACGGAACAGGTCAGATCAAACCATGCCCCCGCCACGTCAACCGGTTCGCTAAAATTGACAGTCAGGTCGCCGCTTGCCGGAAAATCGGCCGCGCCATCAATGGGGAAGGTACTGGCCACAAAAGGCGCAGCATCCACGCAGGCATTGGCAGCGCCAGGAGTAACGGCCGTGACCGCGAAGTCCACATTGTTCTGGTCGGTATCCACGCCATCCGCGCAACGAGCGATACTAAACACGCCGACGCCGTCATCTTCCAGTCCCACGCCGGAACCTTCGGTGTACGGCGCGCCGGTGTTACCTTCATAACTTACGGCATCCATCAAGTTGCCGTTGAAACGCAACCCAACGGCATCGGGTGCGCCATTTTGAATCAAGTTGCTATCTGGCGTCACGTCGAGGTCACAATTAGGAACGTTGGCCGCGTCGCCACAGACAACGAAGTAAGCGCCGGCCGCCAGATCCACAGCCGGCAACGTGATTGTCTGGTAGATCACCGCCCCGCCGGCGTTGCCGTTGACCAATTCTAGCACCCACCCATCGAGGGAAACGGCAAAGGGGCTGTTATTCTTGATTTCAATGAATTCGGCCGTATCCGTCCCCGGCTGGTCGTAATCAATTTCGTTGATCACCAATTGCGGCGTCGGCGGCATCACCACCTGGTTCAATGCTCCCGGCGTGTTGTAGGCTTCACCAACTACGGGTGTACCATCAAAACCGGGAATGCCCGCCAGGTCAAAGTCGTTGCGTACCCAATCGCTGGCAGAATCGGTGTCAAAGCCATCCGGGATCCGAGATGCACCGCCGGGGGCAAAGGGCAGGCCATCGTAAGCGACGCCCAGTACAGGCACACCATAAGTCACGTCCCCCGCACCGCCATCATTTACTGCTACCGAATCTACAATGGCTTCCCATGGGGTCACATCGAAAATCCCATCATCGTTTGTATCCAGATCAGTATTGAGTGCGCCGGTAAAGTTTTTGACAAGCAACAACGTAATGGTGCCATTTTCCAGGGCATTGGCCGGCAAATTGACCAGATAGAGACCATTGGCATCGGTGATTCCCAGGGCAATCACCTCATCCACTGTCCCGGCGGCAGCGCCGCTGTCGCCCTCAATTTCCAGAATGGTATAGTCAGAATAATCGGTGTTTGGGTCGCCATAGATTTCCACGTATTCCACATCGGTACCTGCGGTGCTGGCGGAAAATTCATTGATGACCGGGTCGTTGATCACCGCTTCTCCCGTTGGCGTAAGGGAAAAGTCATCTATTGCCAGGCCATCGTCAGCCCCGGACGCATTAAAGTCCGTCCACCGGATCCAAAAGGTAGCGCCATTGGCGATATTCAGTTCCGTGATTGTGTGGCTTATCTGGGTACGATTAGCTTCGGCATTGCCATCCAGCGCGCCAGTCGTTCCCGTGGAAACAGGCCCGTTGAAGTCCAGGGCATCGTGATCAGCCCACGTACCGTTAGTCAGGCTGGTGGCGTCGGTGCTCATCTGGAAGTCTAACCGATCCGTGCGGCCGGTGGCGCCCAGACGCCACTGTTCACCGGTGTAGGTGATAGTGATCTCGTTAATAGTGGCGCCGGTATTATTGGTAAAGCTGGCGCCAATGGCGGGAACCAGGCTGCCGCTGAGAAGTCCACCAAAGGCGCGCTCCGAACTACCGCTGGCGCCAAAGCTGTAGGTATCGCCGGTATTGCTAGAACCGGTACCGGCCGTGTATATGGTGTTTGCGTTTGTACCCGTTTCGACAAAATGCCAGCCATTCGGGACTGTACTGGATGTGCCGCTATTTGCCAGGGAGTTGAAGTCTTCGGTGTAGGGCACACCCAAGGTTGTCAGGTCAACCGTTCCCTCAGCCCGGACAGGCAAGGCAGTGGTCAACAGCCCGGTTAATACAAGGATAAGAACGAGGGCCAGCAAAAAACGGCCGTATACCAAAACTCTTTTCACACTAGATGTCATGGAACGTCTCCTTACTAACTGTAATACTGATTCAATTGATGGGGGTTCTCGCCATTTTGTCAGACGGCCGTTGCGCCGATGCGGGCGTCATCCAGCCATACCTGAATGGGATCACGATATTAGAGGTAAGCAAAGGTCACACGGATGAGATGCAATGAACCTTGCCTGTAAAACAGGGGTGATTTTAGCGCCGTTACTGCGGGCAGGCAACAAACAAATAGGACTTTGGTACTCCCCCGGCAGCGGCCTTACGGCCGTGCCCCTCTCACTGCTTGGCCTCATTCCACACTGCCTCGAATTCGGCCAGGAAGTAACTGGCAAAGGTGGGGTCGTGGACGATGAGGACGTTTTCGTCATTGTTGTTGTTGGCGTTACCGGTGAAGTTGAAGGAGCCGAAGATGGTGGTACGGCCGTCAATGATAATCACTTTATGGTGCATCAGACGCGGGTTGCCGTCCTGCCGCACCTGTAAATTGGGCAGCCGTTCGCTGAGCATATCGCCATAATAGCTGAATTCTGTTTGGGAGCCGGTGGTTTCAAAGACGCCCTGCACATTGACGTCGGCCAGGGCGCGGTCAATCATCGCCTCGCCAATATCTTCATGGGTGAAGGAAAAGGCCATGAATTTGATGTCGTTTTGCGCCTGACTCACCAGGCGGCCAATGATGGGCGCTACTTTTGTTTCGGAAGCAAAGTAATTTTCTACCTGAACGCCGCCAATGGTCAGTTTTTCGTTGGGGGTTGCGGCGGGCGAGGTGGGGCCAAATTTACGGTCGTTATACATCTCGTCCATCTCGGCGCGGTAATTGGCGGCCAAATGCGCTGAATCAATACGCACCAGGTTATTGTTGTAGCAGTAGATGTCGTTGGTGGTAAAGTTGGTGGAACCCATCCAGGTGTAACGGCCGTCAATGACAATAAACTTGTTGTGCATAAACGCCGAACGGTCATCCTCCACCACGCTGATGCCGTTGCGCCGCAGCCGGTTGATACTGCTCTGGTCGGCATGGTCTGTATCTGTCACCACCCGTACTGCCACGCCGCGTTGTCTTAACTCAATCAGGGCATTAACGATTGGCAGGGCGTCAAGGTCGAAGACGGCCACATCTACCTGTAACTGCGCCTCCAATAGATCGGCAGCAATGATTTCATCCAGGCCACCCTGCCGCTGATTCTCTGGCGGGCAGGTGGGGTTGGTGAAGTAGATTTGGTACCAATCGCCGCTGCCACTGTCCACAATGGGCGGGGAATCAATGGCAGGGAGCAGATCGTCACAGGCAACGGCCGTGAATAACACCGCACTCCACAAAACTAAAACGGAAATCATTTTTCGCATGGGCTTATCTCCTTGTCACCTTACCAGGTCTTCTTAACCGCCAGTATATTTTTGGCGCACGGCCGTGAGCGCCGCCTGATACACCGTTTCCACATCAACCGTCCGGTCTACCTCTGGGATCACCTCTTGCAGCAGGCCATCATGTATCCCATATATCCAGCCATGTACCTGCACCGGCTGCCCCCGCTGCCACGCCTCCCGGATCACCTTCGTGCGGCACAATTCATACGTCTGCTCAATCACATTCACCTCACACATCAAATCTGCCAGCCGTTCGGCCGGCGTTTGCGCCAACAACGCCTCATGCCGGTTAAGCAGCGCCTTGATGTCCCAAATCCAGTAATCAATCATCCCATGCCCCTCGCCATGCACCGCCGCCTGCACCCCGCCGCAGCCATAATGACCACACAAGATCACATGCCGCACCTGCAACACATCCACCGCATATTGCAGCGCCGCAATGCAGTTCATATCGGCATTATTGACGATGTTGGCGATATTACGATGCACAAACACCTCACCCGGCAGCAGGCCAATAATCTGGTTAGCCGGGACGCGGCTGTCGCAGCAGCCAATCCAAAAGAATAACGGCTTCTGCTGTTTACTCAGCTTCAGGAAAAAGTCGGGACTCTCTTGTTTAATGGCCGCCGCCCAATCACGGTTGTTCTGCAATAATTCATCTACCAAACTCATGTTATCCTGTCCTGAAAATCGTTTGTAGCCGGTGCTTCGGCGCTGTCAGAAGGTGATGAATCGCCTGCTACAAACGGTTTCATTTGTCATGCCAGGTAAATACCCGGCTATCACTCAACAACACCAATTATTCACAAAATCCTTGAGCTGTCAGTTTATTACACTGTTAACAAAATGATCTGGACCTTCTCGTGTCATTCCGAAGAGTCTTCGACAGCCTGTCCTGAGGCTTTCGAAGGAAGGAATCTTCCGCGCCGTCCAAGGAGAAAGATTCCTCGCTCCGAAGACTACGCTCGGAATGACAGTTGAAGTGTTAAAGTTGAGAAGAGTTGTTTAACGGTGTATTTAGGCTCTTCGCAGTATAAATCTTAACCATGTATTAACCCAGACATTTTGCGGGAAGCAAACGGCCGTGATATAATCCCGCCTCAGTTGAGCGATGTATGTGCGCAAAGTGGGCAGCCCCCACTTTTTTTGTTTTTATTTGTCAACTGGTTGTGGCCGGTCTCCAGACCGGGCCACCACAAGGTACGGTCTGAAGACCGGCCATAGCTGCGAAAATGGATAAGGTTTTGAACCAATGAAAAGCGAATTCCTGTTAGCCTTCAATGAAATTTGTGAATCACGCGGCTTGCCCAGAGAAGAGGTGATCGAGGCGCTAAAAACCGCGCTCGTCTCCGCTTACCGCCGGGACAACCAGGTGAGCAATTTGCAAAACATTGTGGTGGAAATTGACCCCCGTACCGGCGACCCCACGATCCTGGCCGAAAAAGAGATCGTGGACGATGTGTTGGACCATCGCACGGAAGTGACTATGGAAGAAGCCCGGCGCAATGGGCACGCCACCGCCGAATATGGCGATGTGGTAATGATAGACAGCACCACCGTCGCCTTCGGCCGTATTGCCGCGCAAACAGCCAAACAGGTCTTGCTGCAACGAGTACGCGAAGCGGAACGGGAGCAGTTGTATGAAGATTTTTCCGGCCGTGAAGGGGAACTGGTGAACGGCACCGTGCAAAGCATCAGCGGCCAAAACCTGACCATTGGCCTGGGGCGCACGGAAGCGATCCTGCCCAAGAGCCAGCAAGTGCCGCGTGAACGGTACCGCCCACACGACAAAATTCGGGTGTATGTGCTGGAAGTGCGCCGCACCAATCGCGGCCCGCAAATTTTTGTCAGCCGCAACCATCGCAACTTGCTGCGCCGCCTGCTGGAACTGGAAGTGCCGGAAATTTACAACGGGCAGGTTGAGATCAAAAGCATCGCCCGCGAGGCCGGGCAGCGGTCAAAAGTGGCCGTGCAGGCGCTCCAGCCCGGTGTAGACCCGGTGGGCGCGTGTGTGGGTATGCGCGGCGTGCGTATCCAGAGCATCGTGCGCGAACTGAATGACGAAAAGATTGACGTGATCGAGTGGGACAATGACCAGCGCATCTTTATTGCCAAGGCGCTCAGCCCGGCGCGCGTCTCCCACGTCTTTTTGGATGATGATCCACACGAAGGGAAAACGGCCGTTGTCATTGTCCCCGACGATCAGCTTTCCCTGGCAATTGGCCGCGAAGGGCAAAACGCCCGCCTGGCCGCCAAACTGACCGGCTGGCGCATTGACATCAAGAGCCTGACGGAAGCGGCAGGGGAATCTTTGCAAAACCTGGATCATCCGGCGGTGGACAAACACCTGCGCGCCAATCCCGAACTGATTGAAAAAGCCCATGCCGTGCTGGCCAAGAAAGAAGCGGGACGGCCGATCACTTCCGAAGATTATCACATCCTCGACCGGGTCGTCGGCGGCGTGGAAGGGCGGATTATTGCCGAGCGGGCCGTAGAGCATGAAGATTGGCGCAAGAAGCGGGCCGTTGCCCGGCGCGCTGTGCCCGATAATGAGTGGCAGGTGCCGTTGGATGCGCTGGACTTGCCCGGCCGTATTCACAATTTGCTGCTCGATAACAACGTGGAAACGGTGGGCGATCTGCTGCTGGTGCTGGAAATGGGCGACCATGTCTTCCTCAACTTCAAGGGGCTAGGCGACGCGGCCCTGGAAACGGCCAAAGAACACCTGTCCCGGTATGAAAAGAGCAAGGCAGCAGCAAAAACGGCCGTACCCGAACCTACCGTAGCCGATGAAGCCGAAGCGCCGGTTGCTGCAGCAGAGGAAGTCGCCGCTGCCGAAGTGGTAGCTGAATCGGCAGAAGAAGCAGCCGAACTAATGGCAGAAGCAATGGCCGAACCGTCCGTTGTGGTAGAAGAGCCGGTCGCGGATGTCGCGGTCGCGGATGTCGCGGTCGCAGAAGGCGTGGCCGAAGAAGCCGTCCCGTCCCTGGAAGACCTGTCCCACTCTCTGGTGCAGCCCCAACCGGCGGTGGAACCGAAGAAAAAGCAGCCCGCCATCCAGGTTGCCCGCCCCGCTGCACCATTGGAAGAAGTGGTGGACGACAAGAAGAAATCCAAGAAGGCGCGCAAAGGCAAAGAACTTATCTTCGACGAAGACGCGGGCGAGGTGGTCACCAAACGCAAACGCAAAGGCAGCCGCAGCCGCGATGAGTGGGACGAGTTCGATTACTAAAGATGGCGACAGCAAAACAGCCACAGCGCCCCCGGCACATCCCGCAGCGCAGTTGTGTGGTTTGCCGCCAGAAGTTTGACAAGCGCCGCCTGACGCGCGTTGTGCATAACGCCGAAGCCGGGGTGGTGGTAGACCCCACCGGCAAACGCAACGGCCGTGGCGCGTACCTTTGCGACCAGGCAACCTGCTGGGACAAAATCGGCCAGAAGCCGGCCATCCTGGTGCAGGCCTTAAAAACAGACATTTCGGCGGCGGAATTAGCGGCGATTGTGGCCCACAAACCGGCGCAGAGAGTGGAGATTGGACATTAGAGATTGGCCAATCTCTCTCTCCAATCTTGAATCTCCAATCTCAAAAATAACACCATGGGACACCAGGGTATGACAGAAACCAAAACAGCCATCCAGATACCAGATTTTATTACCGTCAGGGGCCTGTCGGAGCTGATGCGCGTCAGCCCCATTGACGTGATCAAGGAGTTGATGAGCAATGGCATTATGGCCAACATCAACCAGGAAATTGACTTTGACACGGCGGCCATCGTAGCCCAGGAAATGGGTTATGAGGTCATTGCCGAGGCCGAGGAAGAAGAGGAAGAAGAAGCCGCCCTGGAAGAACAGCCGGCCTGGCGACAGGTATTGGCGCATGAAGATGAGGGCAGCCTGTTCGCCCGCCCGCCGGTTGTAACCATGTTGGGGCATGTGGATCATGGCAAGACCTCCTTGCTGGACGTGATCCGCGAAACCAACGTGACCGCCGGGGAAGCGGGTGGCATCACCCAACACATTGGCGCCTACCAGGCCGTGAAAGAGGGCCAATTGATCACCTTCCTGGACACGCCGGGCCACGAAGCGTTCACCGCTATGCGGGCACGCGGCGCGCAGGCCACCGATATTGCCATTTTGGTGGTGGCGGCGGATGATGGCGTGATGCCGCAGACGCGGGAAGCGGCCGACCATGCTCGCGCCGCCAATGTACCCATCATCGTGGCCATGAACAAGATTGACCTGCCTAATGCCAATCCACCTAAAGTGCTGCAAGGGCTGGCCGAAATTGGGCTGGTGCCCCAGGAATGGGACGGCGACACCATCGTGGTGGAAGTTTCTGCCAGGGAGAATTATGGCATTGACGACTTGTTGGGCGCGATTTTGCTGGTGGCCGACGAGCTCAAACCGCGCGCCAACCCCAAAGCCAGCCCGACGGGTACGGTGTTGGAAGCGCGGGTGGAAAAAGGGCGCGGCCCGGTAAGCACGCTGCTGGTGCAAAATGGCACGCTGCGGGTAGGGGACACGTTGTTGATTGGCGACCATTACGGCCGTATCAAAGCCATGTATGATTTCAGAGGCAACCGCATCAACCAGGCCGGCCCCTCCACCCCTGTCTCTGTCTCCGGTCTGAATGGCGTCCCCAGCGCCGGGCAGCAATTTAGCACTGTCAAAAGTGAACGCGATGCCCGCGCCATCGTCGCCGAACAGGAAGAGGAAAAACGAGCCGGATTTTCGCTTCCCAGTCGCGGCGTGAGCCTGGACGACTTTTTTGCCCGCTTATTGGAAGGGGAAAGCAAAACGCTTAACCTGATCATCAAAGCAGACGTGCAGGGTTCGCTGGAACCGATCATCACGACCTTGAACAAGATGAGCCAGGAAAACGAGGAAGTATCGCTGGAAATTTTGCTCTCCGGCACCGGCAACATTTCCGAGAGTGATGTGATGCTGGCCTCTGCCTCCCAGGCCGTTATCCTCGGTTTTAATGTGGAAGCTGACCCCATCGCCCGCAACGCTGCCACCAACGAAGGTGTGCAGATTAAGATGTACAACATCATTTACAAGTTGTTTGAAGATGTGGAAAAGGCGATGAAAGGGCTACTGGCGCCCACCTATGAAGAAGTGGTCATTGGTCGGGCGGAGGTGCGGGCGGTGTTCCATATTCGCAGCATTGGCAACATTGCCGGTTGTTATATGCGCACCGGCGAGACGCGGCGGAATGCTTACGGCCGTCTCATCCGCAATAACAAAGTGCTGCATGAGGCGCGTGTTGCCAGCCTGAAACATTTGCAGGAAAACGTGCGCGAGGTGAAAACCGGCTTTGAATTTGGCGTCAGCCTGGAAAACTTCCAGGATTACCAGCCCGGCGACATCCTGGAATTCTTCGTTTCCAGAAAAGTTGAAGTGTCTTAATAAGACCCGAAGGGTTTTTGAAACCCTTCGGGTCTTTCACCATAACCTGTCATGAGCAAAATCCGCCAACAACGCACCGCCGAACAGATGCAGCAGCTTCTTAGCGAGATTTTCTTGCGCGAGCTAAATGACCCCCGTTTGCAGGATGTGACCATCACCGAAGTAAGCATTGACCGCGAACTGGAACATGCCGATGTGTACGTCAACGCCCTGGGGGATGAGTCCCGCCAGGACGAAGTGATGGCCGCGCTAGACAAGGCTGCCGGTTTTCTGCGGCACGAGGTAGCCGGCCATATGAGCCTGCGCAAAGCACCGCTACTCCATTTTCATTGGGACCCACGTCTGCGCCATTTTCAGGAAGTGGAAGATATTTTGAATACGCTGGACATTCCGCCCGCCGACGAAACACCGGACGCCGCTTAGGGAACGAGCCTTGTTATTGACAAACCCCGCACTTGACACTGCCGTTGCCACCGAAATCCAGCGCGCCATTCAGGCAGCCCGCCACATTGTGGTCATTGTGCATACTGGCCCGGACGGCGACGCCATTGCCTCGCTCACGGCCGTTGGCCTGGCGCTGGCACAGTGGAACAAAAAAGTCACGCTGCTGTGTGATGACAAAATACCGGAACGGTTTCACTTTTTACCCCGCGCCACCCAGGTCAAACGCCCGCCGATTCGCGGCGTGGTTGATCTGGTCATCGCTTTGGACTGCGGCGACGAACAGCGCATGGGGCAATCCTTCATCAGCCTGCCCACGCCGCGCCCGCCGCTGATCAACATTGACCACCACGCCACCAACACCCATTTTGGGCAGATCAATCTGGTGATGGACACGGCCGTGTCCACCACCGAAATCCTCTACCACCTCTTCACTGCCTGGGGAGTTGATCTCAACCCGGACATCGCCCTTTGTCTGCTCACCGGCCTCATCACCGACACCATGGGCTTCCGCACCATGGGCACCAGCGCCGACACGCTGCATATCGCCGCCGCATTGGTGGCGGCCGGCGCCGATTTGCCGACTGTGACCGCCCAGGCGCTCAACCTGAAAGAGTGGTCTACCGTGCAATTGTGGCGTTATGGTCTGAACAACATCCGCTTTGAAGACGGCCTGGTCTGGACGACCATCACCCACCAGGAACGCAAAGCCGCCGGGCACAATGGTTCCAGTTCCAACGGCCTCAGCAACATCCTGGCCGATGTAGACGAAGCGGCCATGGGCGCCGTCCTCATTGAAATGGGGGATGGCAATGTGCGCGTCGGGCTGCGCTGCCGCCCCCCCTACAACGTAGGCGAAGTGGCCCAAAACCTGGGCGGCGGCGGCCACTCGTTGGCCGCCGGCTGCACATTGCCCGGCCCGCTGGCTGAAGCCGAGAAAACGGCAGTGGCCGCCTGCAAAGAGGCCATTCGCCGCCAGCAGAAATAAGCATAATCAGTTGATCGAAATGGGAGGAGTGGGCATCTGAGGATGCGATCTCCGCTTCGAACTACTGATAATTGCCAAACCCAGTCCCGCCTGCCAACATATCTGCCCAGATAGCCACAACTAAAAATTCCTGGCCATCGTGTTTCGGCTGGTTTATCTTGTCCCCCATTCAATTGGCGGTAGGCATATGAATCGGCTTCCACTATAATGGCTGGCAACAGTCAGCAGTTCTGCTAAACGCCAAAACGGGCAAGACAGGCAGAAGCAAGAAGATTCTCGCTGGCAATGGCCTTGTTCCGCCTGTCCTGCCCTACCATCCTGAAAAAAGAATAGCTGAGTTGATGCCAATGTTCTGTGCTGGAGAAGGAAAGTGTGTCCATGAGTTCCTTGAAACTAAGAACCAAACTCATGCTGGCTTACATCATACCCCTGAGCGTAGTGGTGTTGGGTGATATTTTTGTCTACCGGGCGCTACAGCTAGGGTTGGAAACGGCCGCCTGGGTGAACCATACGAATCTGGTCATCAGCGATGCTACTGCCCTGGCCAAAGCTGCCATTGATGTAGAAACCGGCTCACGAGGCTATCTGTTAACGGGGGATGAAACGTTTTTGGCCCCTTACCAGAGCGGCCTGGCTGACTTTGACCGCACAGCAGCCGAACTGCGATTATTGGTTGACGACAACCCAAATCAAGTTTCCCAGTTGGCAAAAATAGAATCACTGCACCGCCAATGGATTGCCCAGGCAGTGCAGCCTGAAATCAACGCTTATCGCACCGGTAATATTGAGGAGGCGGTAGGCTTGGTGCGGGCCGGTACGGGTAAGCTGATTCTGGATCAAATGCGTGCGGAAATCGCTCATTTTATCGAAGAAGAGGAGCGACTGCTTAGTAGACGCACAGTAGAGAACGAAGCTGCCACTGGTCAGGCACTCTTGTTTGCCGTCACCACACCGGTGCTGGCTATCCTGTTAGCCGTGGCTTTTGCCACCCTGCAATCGCGCCAGCTTACCCATATTATTCAGGAGTATGCCGGTTTTGCCGGGCGTGTGGCTGCCGGCGATCTCACCACACAGTTACACCTGACCACCGACGATGAGTTGAGCTTTCTGAGCCGTCACCTGAACAGTATGGTGCGAAGCCTGGCCGAGTTGGCTCAGGAAGTGCAGGCAGCCAGTGATGATGTGGCGGCGGCGGCGGCGGAGATTTTGGAAACGGTGAATAAACAAACAGGCACGGCGCATGAGCAGGCGGCTTCCATAAGCCAGATCACATCGCGGATGGAAGTGGTGCGCGCCGTATCTGAAGCGGTGGCGGCCCATGCCCGCGACCTGGCCCAAAAAGCGCAAACGTCTATGCGGGTGAGCCATGAAGGCACAGAAGCAGTGAGGGCCATTATTCAGGGCATGGAAGACATTCGCCTGAAAGTAAAGGCGATTGCCCAGGATATTTTGCACCTGGCCGAAAAGACAAAGTTGATTGGCGAAATCACGGCAACGGTCAATGACCTGGCCGATCAATCAAACTTCCTGGCGCTAAATGCGGCTATTGAGGCAGCGCGCGCCGGGGAACAGGGCAAAGGGTTTGCGGTAGTGGCGAATGAGGTGCGGGTGTTGGCCGAGCAATCAAAACAGGCGACGGCCCGGGTGCGCACGATTTTGGAGGAGATTCAAAAGGCGATGGACACGGCCGTGTCCGTCACGGAGGCGGGTGGTGAAAAGGTGGAAGACGGGATGGCGCTGGCCCAGCGCGCTGGCGACATCATTGTCCACCTGGCAGCTACGGTCCAGGAGGCGTCAGATGTTTCCCACCAGATTGTGGAAGCCACGCACCAGCAAAGTGAAGCCATGAATGTGATGCTGATTGGTATGAAGGAGATCAACCAGACGACAGAAGAAGCGGTGAACACCGGGCAGCAGTCAGAGGTGGTGGCGCAGCGGCTTAATGAACTCACACAACACCTGAAATCTATGACAGCCCAATACAGGCTGCGTTAACCAATGGATATGCACGAGCAGAATTTACCTGCGCCAGATAGTCTGGCAAATGGCGAACCCCCTGCGCCTCCTCCGTTGGGGCTGGTGATTGTGCGCTGTTGTGAGTCGTTGTATGGGATTGACGTAGCCTGGGTGCGGGAGATACGGCCGTTTACCCATGCTACGCCTGTTTATGGCCTGCCGGCTTTTTGGGTGGGAGTTGCGGCGCTGCGGGGGCATCTGTATGCGGTATTAGACCTGCCTCTGTTTCTGTCGCCGCAGTCTGTTGTAGCAGACGAGCAGCGGCAGATCATGTTCACGGCCGTCCACGACTTTGCCGTAGGGCTGCTGGTGGCCGAGATCATGACGGTACGCCAGCCGGTTGATCCCACATCCATCACGGCCGTGTCCCTGCCCGAAGCACCCTACATTCGGGGCGCCACAGGCGATCAAATACCCCTGCTCGATTTGCCGACCTTGTTTGCCGACGCGCGGCTGGCTGCGTCGGTGAGTCGGCCTGAGGATGTGTAAGCGCCATGCCTGGCAACGCATTAAACCCAAAATTACTGGCTTTATTCGCCTTTGAAACCCATGAAGCCATTCAGACAATCATACAATCCTGCCTCATGCTGGAAAAACAAACTGACACGATGCACCAGGCTGACCTGCTTACCCGCATCCTGCAACAAACCCACAATCTGAAAGGCGGGGCGCGTGCATTGGGCCTGGAACACATCGCCGCCCTGACACACCAACTGGAAACATTATTTCAGGCGATGAAGGAGGGTGGCGGTCAACCGGAAACGGCCGTGTTTGACGTGATCTACCAGGCGCTAGATGGCATCGGCAGTCTGAGCGACAAAGGCGTATTACCTCGTGGTGTTCACCTGGATTTGTTGGTGGAAAGGCTGGATACGGCCGTGACCAGTATCAAGACATCATCACGCACCGACGCTCCCCTACCAGAGGCCGCCCCACGACCAGACACCGTAGCCAGCCCGGCCCAGGAGAGCATTCGGGTCGCGGTCAGCAGATTAGATACGATTTTTGATCTCGTCAACGAGGCACAGGTTACCCGGCTTGGGTTGGAGCGCAACCTTTTCCAAATAAACCACCTGCTGGAAAATGCCACCCCATTTGCGCCACTGTCACCAGAATCGCCCCTGGCGCAGAGTCAATTCCAAGACCTCTATCGCTATCTGGAAACCAACCAGCGCCAATTGGGCCAGCTTTTGTCCCAGCTTCAAGACCATGTACGCCAGGCGCGTATGTTACCGTTGTCCACCTTATTTAACACCCTACCACCCGTTGCGCGGCAATTGGCGCGGGAACTGGGCAAAGAGGTTTCTCTGCACATTGAAGGCGGTGCGATTCAAGTTGACCGGGCCGTGTTGGAACAAATCAAATCACCTTTGCAGCACCTTTTGTATAACAGCCTGGATCATGGCCTGGAAACACCGGAAAAACGACGCGCCGCCGGTAAACCAGAAACGGGACAGATCACCATCACAGCCGTTCAGCATGGCAGCAGTATTCTGATCGAAATGAGTGACGATGGCGCGGGCATTGATGTGGCAGCTATCAAAGAGTGGGCCGTAGCGCGCGGCTTGCTGGTGGCAGAGGAAGCGCAGCAATCGGGTGAACAGGAGGCGATCTGGCTGTTGTTCCAACCTGGTTTTAGCCTGGCCGGGGCGGCCACGGCCGTGTCCGGGCGAGGCGTCGGTTTAACCATTGTGCGCCATGCTGTGGAAAGTTTGCATGGCCTGATTTTTGTGGAAAACAGCTACGGCCACGGTGTTCGTTTTTCGCTCAGCCTGCCGGTTAGTATGGCCACCTCCCTTTGTTTGCTTGTGCAGGTTAATGGCCAGACTTTTGCTCTGCCCACACGCCAGATGACGCACCTGAAACGGGTAGAGCCGGGGTGGCTGCAATGGGAAGACGGCCGTTTGCTGCTGGCAATCCCTGAGGCGGAACCCATGCCGGCCCTCAGCCTGGCGCACACGCTCATGGCTAACGACCCATTGCCCATATCCCTGGCCGATCTGTTTTCCAAACCGGCCGTCCTCATTGGCCGACCCGAACAGCCGGTGGCCTTATTGGTGGACAACCTGTGTGAAGTGCAGGAAATTGTCATCAAGAAACTGCCCCCCCCCCTGTCTCAACTACCCTACATCGCTGGTGCAGCTATTCTGGGAACAGGGGACGTCATTCTGGTGCTCAGTGTGACCGATTTGATCCGGGCAGCCGTGCAGCAGCACTAAAGGAAGATGTCCAGAGCCATGAACCAGTTCAAGCTTCCAGGCAATTCAATAAAGGTCTTGGTGGTTGATGATTCCCGGTTAATCAGCACATTGGTGCAGGACGATCTGCTGAAGGCCGGGTTCCTGGTGGTAACGGCCATGAACGGCCGAGAAGCGTGGGATTTGCTGCAAAACGAGCAAGTCCACTTGATGATTGCCGATGTGTCCATGCCCCAACTGAGTGGCCTGGAACTGACCAGGATGATCCGCGCCAACGAACAGCTAAAATCACTGCCCATCATTTTGATGTCGGCCATAGAATCGAATGAAACCCGGCAAAGCTGGCTAAACGAGGGGGTCAACGCCTATATCTTGAAAGAGAAAAAAGAGTTGGAATTGCTGCCCGCCATGATCATCAATCTGTTATCGGCATAGGCAGCAGTCAGGTAGTAAATAGGGTACGACGATACAATCATTGGTGATGAAATCATTTCATAAGCTCAACAATCGTCTGGCAGCGTTGCTCCTGAGTCATCGCTGGCTCATCGTGGTCGTTCTGACTGTTTCGGTGTTTTTGTTTGAGGCAATTGAGCATCGGGGCGAAAGCAATCCGGTGGATGCCCATTTCGTGCGGGAAATTCTCGTTTTTGGCGTTATTTACCCTGTCGCTATCGGGCTGATGCTAAACATGCTGCTTAAGGGCCAAGAGCGGCAGAATGCCATCCTTCGTCAGCAAAACTGGGAAAAACAATTTCAGCAGCAAGTACGCTACGCCACCCATTGGGACGAACGGCTGCGCATTATCGTCTATTTTCCACCGCTTATTGCCCCCGTGGCTGGGGTCATCCTCTTAAAACACGACCCAAAAGAGCAGGAGTGGCGGCAGGTGGCCGAGTCCTGGTTTGGGGGTCAAGGGAAGGAGGTTTTTCGGGAAACGGCCGTTTCACCCACCCTGTGTGGCCTGGAAGAACACCTGCCCCCACAGGGCATCCATCCCATGACCGCGCCGCATCTGGCGCCTGGCCTGCACGGTTACTGCCTGCCCCTCTCGGTTAACAATCGGCTGACCGGCCTGCTCCATTTGTATTTGCCCACAGCCGAACAATTGGATGATGAACAGGCCGGTATCTTTAATTATCTGGCAACTTCGATGGCGCTGGCGTTGGACACGGCCGTGTTGGAAAACCCCGAATTTCTGCAAGCCGAAGCTGCCCGCCAGGAGCGTGAGCGCATTGCTCACCAGCTTCATAGCAGCCTGGGACAGCATCTCTCTTACCTGCGCTTGAAGTTAGATCAATTAACAATGGAAGAGATGCTGCAATCTGACCCGACCATCCTTCAGGATTTGGAACGGATGCGCGATGTAGCAAACGAAGCGTATGAGCAGTCTCGCTACGCCATGGTGACTGTTCAACCAGATGGGTCTCGTGACCTGGTCACCGAGATGCTCAAACAAGCGCAACTCAGCGCCCGGCAGGCCAGTTTTCAGTTTCACTATCATATACTGGGGAATACCGTGCCCCTCCACCCGCTGGCAAGGCACAAAATCCTGTTCATTTTCCGCGAAGCCTTTACCAACATTCAGCGCCATGCCCACGCCACCCATGTCCATCTGACAATCACCTGGACTGCCAATGATTTGACCATCAGTTTGGCCGATGATGGTCTGGGTTTTGACCCCAAACCTGCCGGGTATGGCCCTTTTGGTCTGCTCATTATGCAGCAGCGAGCCGAGGAAATTGAGGCGCACTTGACGATTCAATCCGTGCCAGGGCAAGGTACGCTCGTGACCTTGCAATGTCCTTTATTGTCGGCCATTGACCGGAATAACAACCCGACAGAACGTTAAGAAGGCGTTAAGTTTGCTTGCAAGAACAGGGTGATACTTTGGCATTGCCACCCATTCAGGTTGGCGCACCATACGGAAGAGTACCGGGTATAGCAAGCAAATTATAACCAGTAGCATGATACGAGTTCTCATTGTTGACGACCATATTTTATTTCAGGAAGGCATCGCCAGTTTACTGAATAAACAGTCAGACATGACGGTTGTAGGCGGCGCCGGCTCGGTTAAAGAAGCGGTCGTGCAATCCTGTCTTTTGCAACCAGATGTGGTGCTGATGGATTTTACATTGCCAGATGGCACCGGGCTGGACGCCACCAAAGCGATTCTGTCGCAACGGCCGTCAACCAAGATTGTATTCCTCACCGTCCACACCGAAGATGAACACCTCATTCAAGCCATCCGCCATGGGGCCAAAGGATACTTGCTCAAAAACACCCCTGTCACTGAATTGCTGGCCTACCTGCGTGGCCTGGAACGTGGCGAGGCCGCTTTACCCCCCACCTCTGTCTCCCGCATATTAGATGAACTGGCCCACCAACTGCCGGCCAACGTTGAACCCGAACCGGAGATCATGGGCCAATTGACGGCCCGCCAGCTTGATGTCTTGCGCGCCCTGAAAAATGGCGCGACCAACAAACAGATCGCCCAAAACCTGGTCATCAGCGAGCAGACAGTCAAGAACCACATCAGCCATATCCTCACGTCCCTCAACCTCCACAGCCGCCACGAAGCGGCCAGTTTTGCCCGCCGCCACAACCTCTAAGCAGTACCCTGGTACTGCAAAAGTACCGGCTCACCCCCCAAAAACCGTACCAAAAACAAGATCAAATTAGCTCGTCTGGTGATGGACGGCCGTATTCCCCCTCTCTATACTGCGACCAACAACGTGCAAAACCCATTTCTAAATAGATAGATCGCCTACTAAAAAACCTTGCGCTTTTTCGGGCGTTGCCACTTGCGTCCCAGGGCCTTTGCGTGTTCATCATTTTCTCAGAGGTCACCATGGAATTTGCCACGCCTGAGGGTGATCAAGCTATCACTGTCCTTGTTGTCACCAACCATATCCTCCTGGGTGAAATTCTGGAAGATGTCTTGGCCCAGGAAACCAGCCTGAATGTGTGTCGTGTTGCGCCCCACCAATTCCAGAATTGGCTGCAAGAGAGAGGCCAACATTGTCCGCTGGTCATCATCATAGAAGAAACCGTGTTGACCGACACACCATATGACCTTACCAGGCAAATAGAGAGAAACGGCCGTGTCCATCTCCTGATCATCTCGTCAGAACACAACAAAATCTCGGATTATCGCGGCTACCAGCGCGACATCACCAATATCACCGACCTCATCGCCATCATCACCACCTTCATCAACCAGACCTGACAGATTTTTACCAGTTCAACTGCAAGTTTTATGGCTAAAAACCTGTCAGGTCTCCAAAGGGACTAAACGCTTACAAAACCAGGAGGCAGCTTATGGCATAAATCACATCCCATATCTTCCCTTATCACATCTGCTTTCAAACAGAAGCCGGGAAGTCATCATCCCTGTCAACTGGAGACAGGAGAGCAGGCCCGCCCGGCAGCGCAGGTAGTTACCCGAAGGAGAGAAATAATGAATCCAAGCGCACAATCCCATCGCAAAGCAGCCAGAATCATGCTCTGGCTTATTGCCCTTATGGCTCTGGTCGTCCTGATCAGTAGCCCGCCCACCAAAGTTACCGTCGCCCTGACGGATGGCGATGTCACCATAATGTCGCCGGATAATGGCGAGATATTGGACGGCACTGTCCTGCTCCAGGCAAACGTGGCCAGTGCAGACCCCATCGCCAGCGTGGAGTTCTTCTATGACCCCCACGAAGATGATGAGCCAGAGATCTCCCTGGGGCTGGCAACCTTTAATGGCACGACCGGATTTTGGGAGATGGACTGGGACACCACATCCGTCCCCGATACTTTCAATGATATTGACACAGATGGAGATGATGTTGAAGACACCACGGTGAACATCACGAAGCCGCCAACACACGACAGGTTAAGGGTCCTTGTTACCGCCACGGATACCAGCACAGGTGAAGCTACGATTGATATTCGCATCCAAAACATGCTGACGGTGCGCATCTTCCTGCCGGATAACCAGGAAGACCTGCGCGGCTTTGAAGACCTGGAAGTGCTCACCACCAGCGAGTTCGCTGTCACGGGCGTTCGCTTCGATCTGTACGACATGGCCTCTGCCGACCCGGCGATTCTCACGCCCTTTGGTGAGTTCGAATCGTTGGGAGAGCCTATCGAGAACCGGCACTACGGCCGTCCCCTGGGCGCACCCTTGTTCCCGTCTGGTCCCGTCATTCACCCGATCGGCACTGCTACCCCGCAAGGCGCCCAGCGCTGGGTATACCGCGACTGGGATACCACGGCAATTCCTGACGGCACATGGTTACTCGTGGCTAGCGCAACAGACGCTGGCGGCCGCACCGCCACCTACATGGTGGAAACCTACATCGTGAACGACCTGCGGGTCAAAATCACCGCCCCTGATGACGGCGACACAGTCAGCCGTTTTGTCGCGTTGGAAGCCCGCACCAGTTCGCTGACCGGCGCTGACAATGCCGCCCCCGGCAGCTTGTGGCCCGCGACGGCCGTTGACTTTACTATTGGCGCCACAACCATTCCAGCGACCGAAATCCCGTCTGGCAGCGGCAGATGGCGGGCTGTCTGGGACGGCGATTCGTTCGCTCCCGGCCCCTACACGATCACCGCTACAGCCACCAACGCTAACCCTGGCGGAGCCGAAGTCGCGGTTGACTCGATCAACGTGAACCTGGTCGCGCCGGGAGCCGACCTGGAAGCCTACTTCCCGTTCGACTGGAGCAACTGTAACCTGTATGAATGTTCCTTCCTTGACGGCTCCAGCGGCGGCCCAACTTCCTGGGAATGGGACTTTGGCGATGGCACCGTGATAAGCGGGACTGACCCGGTGTTGCACCAGCTTCCGACCCACACGTACAGTAACTATGGCATCTATGAAGTCACCTTGACTGTGAGCAACGGCGTGGATACTGACTCATACTCACGCATCATCCCGGTTGGCAATACCGGCATAGTTAGTTTCAACCGCAACGCCCTCGATGATGGCGAAACCGAGTTCGTTGACTGGACATCCTCCTTCAAGAACTTCACTTATGAAGTGGGATCAACCCTGGCCATCCCGGTGATGTGGGAAACCACGGTAGGCAGCGCCGAGTTCAACTCAATGCCCGACGCTGTCTGCGACGACGATGAGGACACTCCCAACCAGGAATGTGTCATCTTCACACCTGAAGAGGCTTTTGGCACAGCCCCCACAGTGGTCGGTGCGGCGGAGAGCGGTGTGCTCTTCACGATGGAGTTCACCGAAGTTCAGTACCGCGGCATCACCGACATCTTCAAGGGTAAAGCTAACATCCGGGTCGTGTTGGATGTGGACCTCGACGGCAATGGCTCGGTTGACCAGACAAACCAACTCGGTACCAACGTGGATGTCACTAACTCCGGCACGGCCGAAGACGAAAACAGGCTCGTCACCCTCATCTCCCCCTTTGAGGGGCAGTATGTGGGCGGCTTTGTTCCCGTCACGGCCGGCGTCGTCAGTACGCTGGCGGCCGATCAGGTTGAGTTCTTCTTGAACGGGACAACCAGTCTCGGTGTGGATGAGGACGGCTCGAATGGCTGGTCGGCAACCTGGGATACGACTGAGGTTGCTGATGGCGTTTATCAGATCACGGCCGTTGCCACCTTTGCGGGGACAGAAACGACCACATCGGCCGTGCGCACCGTCACCGTACAAAACACCGTGCCAGAAGAGCCGCCAGCACCTGGTGGCACCTTCCAGACCGGCCGGACGAATGACACAACTGGCTTATACATCACCTATCCGTTTGAGCTTGAAGAAGAAGGTGGCGGCGGCCCTCCCGGTGGCAGACAGCCGAGTTTTGAATCCTCCATGACGGCCGAGATCAGCAATATCGTTGTCTACGTTGGTGGCGTAGACCCCGAAGCTGGCGTGATTGGCGGCGACGCCATCGAGTTCGACGTCACCCTGACCAACACTTCAACGGATCCAGGCGCAGTCATGACTGCCTTTGCCTTCCAGTCCAAGTTCAGCGAATCCCCGGCGCTGGCCAGCCGCATCGGCGACAAAGCTTTCTATGGTCAACTCGTCGGCGGCGGTATAGAAGGCATGATGGTCTCGGTCAAGAAGAACGGCACCTCCAACGGCCTCTTTGGCGGCCGCTGGAAGGGCATCTGCATCAACAGCAGTGAGGACTACATCCCCGAGTTCAATGCTGGTCTGGAGGATGAATCGTTGGAATGTGGCGGCAACCGCGCCGACATGGATCATGACGGCTTACCAGAACTGCAAGTCCCAATTCAAGGCATTTACCCGGGTGAGAGTCAGACGGTACGCATCCGCATCGAAGCCGGCACCACTGATGGTGCCTTGCACGTTATCGAACCCGGGACGCTGCGTGGACTGGTTCAGGGTATTGAACATATTGGGCCGAACGGTATCATCTACTACACACCGGTGATCAACAACCTCGGTTACACCGATGACACCGGGACCTACCCCGCCATCGTTAACCCGAATGTCGTGGACATCCCTGATTTCGCGGACAACAAGGTCTTCCGTGATGCTGATGGCACCTTCAACCCGACCTTCGCGCCTCTGGCTGAGGGCTACAACTTCGACAATCAGCTCTACCTGACCCTGCCACGACGTGCGTTCAGCTTCTCCGACATCCTGGGTCGCAATCACACCTGCGAGACCTACGGATTGGATCACATCGTGGGCACTAATTGCAATTTGGGTGGCGATCCCTTAGCCCAACCGGTCTTCGGCTTCCTGGATACCGGGGACCTGTTGCCCGGCATTCAGAACTTTGCCGCCATCTTGCACGGCTTCGGCGAATACGCCATTGACCCGGTGACTCTTGAGCCGATCCTCGACGGTGACGGCAATTACACCGCCCCGATGTTCCCTTACGACACACTGTGCGTGAATACAGCGGTGCCGGATGGTCTGCGCTGTGGAGCCAAACCCTTCACCCCGGTGGCTGAGTTTTACAAGCTCAACGCTGATGGCACGTTGACGCAGCAGATGGTGGGCGGCAGTTATGGCGCGTTGGGCAGCGCGGATCAATACACCGCCTCCTTCGACGTAACCGACGCTGAACATTGGAAGGAAGAGACCATCCCCGAAGAAGATCCGGGTGGCCCCTGTGACCCGATAGCCGACCCCGATTCCCGGAAACCTGCGTGTGCGCAGCTCCACACGTCGGCCACCGCTCACTTCTACGATCTGGATGTGTCCATTGGCGCGGGCATCAACGGCGGTGACGTGATCGAGTTCACCATGCTCATCGCCAACACCTCGGCCAACCCGAATGCTTACCTGACGGCCTTCAACTACCAGACCAAGCAGCGCAGTCTGGCAGACATCGGCGCGCTTGACGGCTACACCCAGGATCGTAGAGATATACGTATTGACCCGACCCTGCCATTATGTACCAGCCTGACGGACGATGGCGCCTGCTACAATGCCGCCCTCGGCGTCGGTCAATTCCCCAACGTGATCGGCAATGGCCTGCTCTTTGGTCAGATGGTCTGGACCACCCCCTTTGACCGCGATGGTAAGGAGATCATCTTCGACTTTGTCCATGTTGACCCTATCAAAGGGATTGATCCAATGCCGTTTGGGCTAGAGTCAACCAAAAAGAACGGCCCGTTCACGCCCATCCTCAAGGGGAACGTCAACTTCATCTGCGTCAAGAGCGGTCTGTTTGCCGCTGACCAGGATTCTGACGCCTCCTGCGCTGGCGATCCTGCCATCCTGTTCGACGAAAACGGTGAACTGGTTCCCGGCAACATCAGCCAGCTCCTCGGCCTGGCCCCCGGTGAAACTCAGTTGGTGCGCATCCGCCAGGAGTTCGGCGACTTCCGCGGCGCCATGTTGGAGATTTTGCCAGGCACGCTCACAGACGACAATGTCAATCTGACCTTTGCCACCACCCAGGGTCTGGCGCGTTACTTCGATTGTGAAGACCAGCGCGAACTGGAGTACTGCCATCCGTACCTGGTGGGCACAAACATCGGCTACCTGCCCAACACCACCGCCACCTGGCTGGACCCGACATCCCTGGAAGATATCAAATACGTGATCATCAACCAACCCGGCGACGCCCCCAGGCTCATGGACTTCGAGGCAAACTTCGGTTACATCCTGGCTATGGCCGGCTTTGTGCCCAGCGCGGAATTCTATGCGCCCGATCCCAATCCTGAACTGATCGGTACCCCATATGAGGGCGTTCTGATCCGGCAGCAGGTGTTGGGTGAATATGGGATGGTTGACGTGCCGCCGCTAGGCCCGATCATCACCTCGACTCCTGTTACCAGTGGAGAGGCCGACATACCTTACAGCTATCAAGTTACTGCCACCGCTTTCCCCGGCCCGGTGAGTTTCAGCCTGTCTACCGCGCCGGCCGGTATGACGATTGATGGCGCGACTGGCTTGATCAGTTGGACGCCCACAGCCGGTGGCGCTTATGACGTGACGGTGGAGGTCAGTAACGGCGTGTCACAAAACGCGGTTCAGTCATTCCAGATTGAAGTCGCCGGGGTGACACCGCCAACTTACCAGTTGGTCTATTCGTTGAACTCCAACCGCAGTGCGCCAATGCCATTGGACCAGGCTGTTGTCAGCGGTAACATCTTTGTCTTTGTGGATGAGGGGAATGCTGATATAGCTTCGGTAAGGTTCTATCTAAACGGCCGTCAGGTACGCATTGATCATGACTCCCCCTTCGATCTGCTAGGCGGCGTCGTGATAAAAGCGTACGCTTTGCCCACCCGGAAACTAGGCAATGGCATGCACACAGTTACGGCGTATCTCACGTTAGCCGATGGCAGTAGTGACGTTCTCACCGCCACATTTACCGTCCATAACGAATCACAACCACAGATTCTTGGTAGTCCGGTGGGCAGTGTGTCGTCCGCCGCTACTATCCGGCAATCAACCACAGTAACCGCAGTTCGTCGTTAAGTTTTATTGAGGAGTGGCGCTCATCCCTGTAGCGCCACTCCTCCAATAACTATGAGCATGGCTATCCATTGATCCATCCTCACTTGTTTGGAGGTTGCTTCCATGAATTCCTATCCATCTATAAACACAACCAGCCATGTCACTGCCACGGCCCAAGAACAGCAAACAAGCAGGGCAACAAATGAGTTTCCCAGCACTTTCATTCTGTCATTTCTGGCAGGTTTAGGGTTGATTGGCAGCCTGGTTTACTTTGCCGGCCCCTGGAATATCCTGGCAAACACGCGCCTGTTGCGCCTGTTGATTGACGCTGGTGTGGTGAAGTACCATGATCGGGACGCCGGTTTTGTGCAAGGGGTGGCCAACCATGTGTATTACATGAAATCACAAGAGCCGGTGGAATGGGTGGTGGTGCTGCTGGCCGTCGCCCTCCTCTTCCTCTTCTGGATTCTGCGTGGGGTGCAGTTTCATGCCATTGCCCGCTATCACGCCATTCCAGGCACGATGGGGCAACATGCCCGCGCCTATCTGACCGGGCTGACCTACAGCAAGTTTATGCCGCTGCATCTTGGTGATATGGCGGCTACGGCCGTGTTGCAGCAAGAAGGCGCTCCCCTCAAACGCGCCCATTCGGTCATGTTTTTGCTGCGGCTGTTCCTGCTCTTTTCCATGGGCGCTTTTGCGTTCATCGGCTTGTTGACCATCGGCTGGGCATCCTGGCTGGCGCAACTGCTGGCAGCGTTGCTGATCGTAGGGGTGATGTATTGGTGGGTACGGCCGTTGTTCACGCCCGGAACGGGTATTTCCCCCTGGGCCGCCGCCAAAACACACATCCGCGAACTGTTGCAACGGCCGTCACGCCTCACCCGCCTCTCCCTCCTCTCCCTGCTTCTCTTTGGCATGGAAGATGTGGTCGCTTACCTGTTGACCATGGCCTTCTCCACCCAACAAGTCTTGCTGCACGTCCCGTTTGAACTGCTGCTCATGGCCTTTGTGTGTGGCTACCTGGCGCGGCAAATTCCGCTGACCCCGGGCGGCATCGGGCAGTTTGAGTGGGGTTTTGTGGCCGTGCTTTACCTGGGCGGCGTGGGGCTGCCGGAAGCGGCCAGTGTGGTCCTTATCTACAGCGCCACCTATTACCTGGCCTTTGGCCTCTTCTATCTGGTCACGCTCCCCTGGCGGCGCGCCCACCTGCCGCGGCGCGATGTCTTGAAGCTGGCTTATGATCCCCTGCCCGCCGCGTCCGAAGACACGGCCGTGCCCGCCGCCGATGACCTCGATGATGATGTATTGACGGCCGTGCCACCCGTCCCCGTCTCTCGAATGCCCGCCGCCGCCCAACTGTGGCGGCGTGCCCTACCCATCGCCTGGGTGGTCTTAGCCGTTTTCTTCTTCGACCAGTTGACCCTGCTGCTGTCCGATTACTGGCTGCTGCAAAGCCTGGGTTTCAGCGACGTGTTCTGGACCAACTTCCGCATGGGGGCCACCCTCTTTGTCAGCGGCGCGTTGGTTTTTACGGCCGGTGTAGCCATTCCCGCTTATACCCATCCGCTGCCGCGGTCGGCGCGCCGGTTCGCCCTCAGCGCCGGTGCCTTGGTCGGGCTGCTGGCCGGGTATTGGTTAGCGCCCTACTACCATGAATTCTTGCTGCTACAGGGCCTCCCCTTTGGCAAAACCGATCCCGTGTTTGGCCGGGAGATCGGATTCTACGTCTTTTCATTACCGGCGATGTGGGTAGTGTGGCGGGCCGCGCTCTGGCTATTCATCGTCACCCTGGTCTCATCGCTCATCTGCGCCCACCTCTCCCGGCCAGAAAAGGTGACGGCCGCCGTTGGGCCACGCGCCGCCACCTGGCTGGGCAGCATCGCCACCACCCCCACATTGGTGGCGATGGCCGGGTTGGGCGTGGTGCTGGCCTTTGGCGTCTGGTTGAGCCGTTACAATTTGCTGCTGCAAGAAGGGTACGACACCAGCGTCTTCACCGGGGCCAGTTACATTGACATCAATGGTCTGTTTTCCACGTTGAACCAGATTCGGGTCACGGCCGTTGTCCTGCTGGGCCTCACCCTCTGCCTGCTGATCATGCTGCGGGCGCTGCACCTGCAAACAAAAGGACGGGGCAACGGCCGTTGGCCGCGCCGGGTGCGCCTGGCCGGTCGGGCCGCCCTGCTGCTCATCATCGCCGACTTTGCTTTTGCCGGGCTGGTCAACATCCGGGATGCCCTCTTCGTCACCCCCAACCAACCCGTCATCCAGTTACCTTACATTCAACGCCACCTGGAAGCCACCCGTCTTGCCTACAATCTGGATCAGGTGGAAGAGATTGAACTGGTGCCCCGCCACGATGACGACCCCATGCCCAATCTGGAAGACATATTAGCCAGCAGCACCATGCGTAACGCTCCCCTTTGGCCCACCTACGTCAGCTACCTGGAACAACTGGTAGACCCACAACACGCACAGCGCATCATCCAAACCGGCGGCGACAATATGATTTACGGGCCATCCCTGGAAATCTTCCGCCAGCAAGAAAAATTGCGCACCTACTACGACTTCCTGGATGTGGACGTGCTGCGTTACACCATTGATGGCGAAAGGGTTATTGTGGCCAGTTCCGTGCGCGAACTGCCGATTCTGGAACCACAGCCCTGGCTGGCCTGGTGGGGGCAGCGTTTTATGCTCTTCACACATGGGCATGGCCTGGCAATGGCCCCCGTGGGGTTAATGACCGCCGAGGGCGACCCCCTCTTTGTCAGCAGCCAGATACCGGTGCAGACGGCCTGGCCGGAAATCACGGCCGTGAACCAGGCTGTTTATTACGGCGAAGGCAACGCCAGCATGGCCGTCAGTAATGTGCGGCAGATGGCCGAACTGGATTATCCCACCGACCAGGGGCGGGCCGAAATCGTATTACCGGCCGACGTTCCGGCCGGCGTCCTGGTAGATTCCCTGCTCAAACGGATCGTCTTTGGCTGGCGCAGTGGCGAATTTTGGGAGATGGTTTTTAGCACCCTCATCACCCCCGAAACCCGCGTCCACTACTTCCGGCAACCACTGCAACGGCTGCAACACGTGGCCCCCTTCCTCTATTATGAGGCCAACCCGTATGCCACCATCGTAGATGGCGAGATCACCTGGTTAGTTAATGCCGTCACCACCACCGACCAATTCCCCTATAGCAAACATGAGTACATCGGCGACAAGTCCCTCAGCCGCTCCCCGGAAATGCTCAAAACGTGGCGCATCAACTACGTGGAAGATTCCGTCAAAGCGACCATCAATGCCGCCACCGGCCAGGTACAGCTTTACAAGATAGCCGATGAACCCATCATCAACAGTTGGGCGGCTATCTACCCCTCGCTGTTTACCGATGGCGACCAGATGCCGGCCGAAGTGCGGCAGCAGCTTACCTATCCGCTGCATCTGTTCCACCTGCAATTTGACGATCTGTACATCTATTACCACATGAACGACCCCATGTACTTCTTCAACATGGAGGATATGTGGGACGACGCCGACGAGGTGTTGGGGCCGGTGATGGATCAGGGCAAGGCGATTACCTTCTCCATTGAGCCATACCACATGCTGGTGGAAACCGGCGGTGTGCTGCCTGAAGCGGCGGAAAAACAGCAGTTTGTGATGACCATGCCCTACACGCCAGAAGGGGCGCGCAATTTGCGGGCCATGCCAATGGTGTATCAGGATGGGGAAGATTACGGCCGTCTCTTTGTCCTCATGGTGCCCAAAGGGTTGTTTATCCCCGGTCCCGAACAGGCCGACGCCATCATTGACCAGGACCCGGACATTTCGCAGAACATCTCCTGGTGGAACCGGCGGGGCACGGAAGTCATCCGAGGGCATACCTCGCTGCTGCTCATTGACGACGAAGTGATTTATGTAGAACCGATCTTCATCCGCTCGCAGCAAAACACCAACACCCAACTCAAGCGGGTGGTGGTGGTGATGCGCGGGCAGGCTTTTATGAGCGACACGCTGGAAGAGGCGTTGCATATGGCCTACGGCAATGCGCCTGAAGATGTGGTTATAAGCGAACGTTAGCGGTCGCTGTTTAGACCCTAAGGGTTTTCGGAAAACCCTTAGGGTCTACCGAGGGGTAACATGGCCCGGCACTTGTTTCGACTATCCGGTATTGTGGTCTTGATCGTGTTGGTGATTGTGATATTGCCGGAGTTGGCGGCGAAAGGCAACGGCCGTGCCCCCACAACCATTGTCACCGACCCGCCCGCTGTCGCCCAAACGACGGCCGTGCCCCCCACGACCGTCCCGCTCGCTGTCATCCACTCTACGGCCGTGCCCCCCACCCCCCAGCCAGAAACGGCCGGCCCCTCCACCCGTTTAACACCCGCTCAAAGCGCCGCCGGCGACAGTTTTGGGCAGGCGATTGCCGTTGATGGCAATACGGCCGTCATCGGCGCACCCCAGGCCAACAACAGCCAGGGCGCTGTCACCATCTTCACCCGGCAGGGCAGCCAATGGCGCGAAACGGCGCGGCTGACGGCCAGCGACGGCGCGGCCAATGACAACTTTGGCCGCTCAGTAGCCGTCAGCGGCCAGACCATCCTGGTGGGAGCCAGCGGCCACAGCGCCGCCGGTTGGCAGGCCGGGGCCGTTTACGTCTTTGAATTCAGCAACGGCCGTTGGCAAGAAACGGCCAAACTGCTGCCTGCCTCCGCCCAGGATATAAGGTTTGGCTGGTCGGTGGCGCTGGCGGGGGACACGGCCGTTGTCGGCGCACCTTACCGTTACCAGGGGGAAATGCTCAACGTCGGCGCCGTCACCATCTTCAACCGCCAGGGGCAGGAGTGGCGACAGCAAATCCGCCTGACCACCGGTCAGGGTGGCGGCATGGTCGGCAGTGACCTGTTTGGCTGGGCCGTTGCGGCTCAGGGAAACACCATCGCCGTGGGCGCGTATCTCGACGGCGCGGTTTATGTGTATGAACTGGCAAATGAGCAATGGCGGCAGACGGCCGTGCTGCGTGACAACACGCCCGGCACCCACTTTGGTTACAGCGTTGCCCTAACTGCCGATAAACTGCTGGTGGGCGCGCCCGCGGCGGGCGCGCCCGCGGCCGATAACCCAGTACAACGGGCGGGCACGGCCGTGCTTTTCACCTACCAACCGGGAGGAAGTTGGACGGAGGCGGCGCGTTTAGCGCCCGGCAACCTGCGCCCCGGCAGCCGCTTTGGCTGGTCGGTGGCCCTGACCAGCAACCTGGTTGCCGTTGGGATGCGTGAAAGCGACGGCCGTACCGACGTAGAAGAGTCGGGTGGAACCGCCGCTTTCCGCATTTCCAATGGACAGCCCACCCACATCGTCGAATTTTACGCACCGCAACCCGCGCCGTTTGCCCATCTGGGCACGGCCGTAGCCGTCAGTGGCAATACCGTCTTCACCGGCGCCCCCGGCCACGAAAACTCTCCCGGCACAGTTTACGCCTTCACTCTGGCAGAAAAGTAACCACTATCAGTAGATAGAAATGGGAGGAGTGGGCATCTGAGGATGCCCACCGGTTCGCATCTGAGGATGCGAACTCCGCTTCGCCTACTGACTATCCAAAATGCGCGTGGCGCGGCCAACGAGGTGGTAACTTAGTTGTATTTGGAGAATTTTCGTAATTTCAAATTGCGTCTCATGGGCAAATAGAAGGATAGCAGCAGGCTGCTGGAGATGATGAGTAAAAAAATCCCGTCCCGTCCTGCCTCCGCCGCAGGGCGACTGGGAGTGAATTCTTCCGCATTCATCTCTCCTTCCGCTGTCAGGCTCACTAAGGGCAAAGCCACAACAGTTACCTGAGCCAGAAGTAGGGCAGAAGCCCATGTTGGTGTTGGCGAAATCGTTGCTCGCGGTGTGTTGGTGGCAACGGGTGTGGGGCGGCTAATCAGGCCACCACCGTCTGGCGTCATTGCCAATACGCCAAGCTGTTCGAGAGTAGCCAGAGCCGCCGTGCGTTCTGGATGGTCCGGTCTGGCTATATCAGTCGGTTCAATGGTTGGGGTAGCTGAAGCTATAGCCATTAACGTTGGCGTTATCGTCATGGGGATTGTGATTGGCGTGGGGGTGAGCGGCGTTGTCTGCTCGACGCCCATCGTCACGCTGGCGGCTATCGAATTGGCGGCCAATGGCTCGCTTTCTTGCAGCGCCAACCCAAAAACTGGGAGAAGGAGCAGAACAACCAAAAATAGACCCACTTCTATAACCGTTCGTCCCTGACAGGCTAGTACCTCAACAATCTAAATTTGTGAGGTGAGGAGTGAGGCATCCTCAGATGCCTCACGTTCGCATCTGAGGATGCTCACTCCTCAAACTTATGTTGGTCAGGCACTAGATGTTTACCTCGTGATACCCTCTGATGAGTACCACCTTGTTGTTATTTGTGATGTCACGAACCTCGTTCAAAAAAGTCACTGCATCCTGTTCATCCCTTAGCTCCACTTCAAACACATGCTCAATGAGCAGCCCTCCCTGCACGCTTTCCGTGGCAATCAGGTTATGCCGGCGCAGGTATTGGTCGAATATATCTCCCAAAAGCGCTTCGGCAGGAAGGTCGGACGACATTCTCAGGCGCAGGATGTTTGACCTGGTCTTGTTGGCGAACATATTGGTGGTAAACATGAACCACAGGATGGCGGAAATGGCTGCGGTCGCCACGATTGCCAGGACATAAAACTGCGTCCCCACAGCCATCCCGATGCCCATGGCATAGAATACGTAGCCGACGTCGCGTGTATCTTTGACGGCGTTGCGGAAGCGCACCACGGAGAGCGCACCAACCAGCGAAAAGGCGCGAGCGATGTTGGAGCCGATAACCAGCATAATAATGCCAACGACAATGGTTAGTAAGACGATTGTCTGGACGAAGGTTTGTGAGTAGGAGGCGCCGACGTAGGTGGCGCTGTAGGTGTGGCCGATGACAACGGCCGTTAAAAAACCCAACACAATAACCAATACAACGTCTACGGCCGTAAAGACCGTCGTTGTGTCATCCGTCGCTGTCAAAAGTTCGAGTAAAGCATCCACTTGATCCGTTCCTTTTTTACATCTCCACCATAACCTGAGGCAGCCCGGTTACTGCCGCGCCGTATGCCAGCGCAACCGTCACCCACCTGGTTAGAATGAGCGGTAAATCGTCTTCCTGGAGCGCCCGACAGTGGGAAAAATGTGCCGGCGGTAGGGCAGTTCGGCTTTAAGATTTTCCAACGCCGTGCAATACTTACTGATTTTGCGCAGCATAAACTGATGCTGTTGGACAATTTTGACCAACCAGTAAGGCACCCGGTCATCCGCCTTAATTTCCAAAATGCACAACTGCGGCGAGAGAAAGAAGTGCATGGCTTCGGAGTCACCTGAACAAAAATCAATGTCATGGATACGCGCCCGGCAGTTTGTATCCAGGGTAATCCGCAGCGAAGGATCGTAGTCAGGATGGCCGTTAAAGGCCATGCGGTCGTATCGCAACAGGCAGGCCGGTTGCAGCCGAAACAACAGCACCAGATGAGCGATTTCGTCAACAACGGGCCTGTCTTCCTCGCTCACCAGGCCAGGATCAAGGCAGCCTTTTGCACACAATATCCTGGCATCGCGGTAGGGGACAATGATGCGCCGCTTGCGCACGGCCGCTTCGAGCCGTTCTTTGATTTCGACGAAACAGTCATCCTCCGGCTCAAGAGTCTGCTCGCCATAAACACGAATACGCAATTTGCGCCGATGCTTCAGCCCCTCAATTTTCTGCCAGTATGCCTGGTAATCGTCTGTGTCATAATACAGGCTGTTGTTGCGGTAGGAGGTGGCTGTGCCCGAATGCGAATCACGATTGAGAAATGGAGTAATATCGTCGAGGAACGGCCGTATCTGGTCAGTTTGTATAATGAATTTCAACTCGCGGCGATCAAATGCTTTAATTCGTGCCATCTGTGGCTTTCACACTCCTCAAGCCTTACGGAAGATCGACCAGGTGATCAATCTCCCCATGTATGTTTGTATTTGACGACGAGTTATAGTTGCCGTTGTTATCCCAAACATAGACCATCCAGTAGTATCGGCCGGCGCTTAACTCGTCCGGTATATCAGCCGTCGTAATCGTCAACGATGTATGTGTGGTTCGTGGTGACCGCCAGATAATGTTGTCTTCATCCCACAAACGCTCACTGAACAACACCACTTCATAAGACAATGGCCTACCCTGTAGGCTGATTGTCTCATACCATAGAAACTCAACAGCGTTGTTTTCCAGGTTATAACGGGTCCCATTTACCTGGGGCGGTATAGGCCATTGGATTGTGTGAGCAAGCAGGCGTGCGCTTTCTCCTATCACCCCCTTAATATCAATGACTTCCTGAGTTACAACTGCCGGTGAGTAAAACTGATTATCCGGTGGTCGCTGTGTAAAAGTCTCCACCTCTGTAGCCAGTTGGTCTATCAGAGTGCTCACTCGCTCTTGAGACAGAGAACTCTGGGCCAATTCCAACATCTTGAAAACAAGCGCGTCTACCAATTCCGGTTCTTGCAGCACTCGCCACATAATTCCAATCTTTGACCAATTGCCAAACCCCTCACGCCAGCGGCCCACAAACACGGCCCGCGTTTCACGCACACTGAACGCATTATCCCAATCCCACGGCAAGAAGTACACCCGCTCAGGTTCACGGGGGGTGGTATACAACAAATAGTTCTTAGCTTCGGTATCCAGATTCTGCATGAGATAGACAGAAGCAAAATAGGTCAGCAAGTTCTCACGATTGAAATGGTCGTCAATAACTTGGTTGATGTCTTTATCAGAATAAACAGCATCTATCATCCTTATCAAGCCATCATGACTATAGCCAACCTCAAGCTCGGCCGTGCCCAGAATTGACTCTATGCGGCGCACACGGTCAACATTGTTATAGATAAAAAAGCCATACTCAGCGTTAAACAGATGGCCACGATCATCTAGCCGGTGATTGCGTAACATGCGTGAGCCGCGACTTTCAACCAGGGTATATAATCCCAAGTCTTCACCATTGACAAACAGATGGACAAACTGGGTACGCAAGCTCGTTATGTCGTTCATCCCTTGAAACAACCGGAAGGAGAGCGCATTCCGTAAACGGGACGGGTCGCCATAATGTTTGTTCAGGGATAGCGTAAGTTGTCCCTGAAAAGGCTCTTCCAACCGTATTCGGTAAGATTGGACATCTATGGCCCGTGTATAATTCCCACCGCGAGGGCGCATGGTGGCGTTATTGCCTTTCCCAACCACGTAACCGTCGGCCGTAAATTGCGCCGGATATTCCCTGTCGGAGAATGGATTCATCTGCATACTTTCAAGGTCTTGGGGATCAACGGTTAAATACATAGGTATTGGCGCCAATGTGGAACTCTCGTAGGCTCTGGGCACATCCTGTAATGGGCTGTTAATTTCCCACATGGGGCAGGGGTCATTGAATGCGCCAGGCGTCCCCAGAAGATCAGGCCGGTCAGTTGTTATTGGAGTCCAGGCCAGGCACCAGTTTAGGGCATCGTCGTTGGAATAGGACGAGGTGGCATCCGGGTGTAACGACATAGACATACCGCCCCTATAAGGCCACCAGCCATTATCGCGCCAGGTTACTCTGTCAATCAAACGTTCGCCATCCAAGATGGTAAGTTCGCCGCTTTCGTTCCTCAGGCCAAATTGGCCAGAATAGTAATAAACCGGCAAATCCTCCGGTAATTCGCTGGCGAGCAACCCGGCTTGTGCCAGAACCACATGACCACCGGGCGGAACATTAAAATCCTCGGTGATGATATGCCTTTCTGCAGGGCTGTCAGTCGCTATAGTCCATCCTTGCAATGACAACGCTGTATCGCCAGGGTTATACACCTCAAACCACTCGCGGCCCTGGTCATCGCCGGGTAAATCAATCATTATCTCTGTAATGACAAGGTCCCCGCTTTGCCGGTCGCCGCCAACATAAATGGGCAATTCGCGCACACATAGATGATTGGGTTGGCCGGGAGTTGCCCGCAAAAGGGGATTATCCGAGACTTTTTGGACAGATGGGCACCAATAAAAGCCGTTGTTTTGCCTGCGCGAAGTGAGATAGTCCGGGTGTAGGGCAACCGAAACGCCATCTTGCAGCAACCAACCCGTGTCTTCGCTGTATTCGATCTCGGTAATTGTCAGGCCATTGGCGCTCAGCCGAAGACGGCCGTTATCAGCCGAAAATCGTAGTGAATCTCCATAGATGTATGGCGGTGAATCTAATGAAAAGTGGGGCGCTGTATCCTGCGACGCAAAAATCATGTAGCGGCGCGGCTCTATTACCAGCGGGCCAGATGTAATGATGTGGGTTTCACGGCCGTTTGTGATTTCCATTCCATCCAGGCGGACATATTTGTCTGAGTTATTCACGATTTCAAACCACTGGAAAGGGTCATCACGAAACATAAACTCGGTGATAAGCAGGTCGCCTGGCTCTGGCAATGAGGGAATCTCTCTGACGGTGATGTTATCAATGTAAACAAAGCTACCCGGCGGGGTTAACATGCGTATTGACCCCGCTGGTAACAGGTCATTGTCTATGGTACCGACATGATTATCGTCAACGTGGAAAGTGATCAAATGATCTTCGACATGGGCTTTGATCCGGTACCATCCATCTGAATTTAATGCCAGCGGCGTCTCATGCAATGTACCCTCCCACAGGCTATTGATTGTGCTGCCAAGCCGGGCCATCTGTGAGGCTTTGTCCAGTGAAATGGTGTATTCCCCGGCGTTGCGGTCATAGCGCACACCCAGGAAAAAATTATCGGCCTCTTCTACAACGTCTAACAGCCTGACATCCATTTCCACAATGTAGTTGCGCCAGTTGTGGCCCCCTTCCAGAATGATCACCGACCATTCTTCGGCATGTCCCAGTTGGAGCACCAGATTGGCGCTATTGCTGCTCAGGTCTCTGCCCATACCTTCGGGCACCACGGTAGCTTTGAGAATGTGGTATGCCCAGGTGGCCGTGTCGAGCGCATCTTCGTTAAAGGCGGCGCTAAATATCAGGGGCAGGGTGGCCTCAGATAATGGCGCGGCTGCCTCTACTCCGCTGCGCTCCAGAACAGGCTCGGCCGTGGCCAACGTCGCCTGGGGTGGCGTGGCAGCCAGGGGGGCGCTACCTGAAACGGCCGCTGGTTGGGTCGCCAGGCCGTCGCCTGACTCGTCTGGATTAAAGAAGGAAATAATTGCCGTAACCAGTAACAGTATCCCGATGACGGGCAGGAGTGGTTTTCGCCTGGCGCCTGGTCTGGTGGCAACGGCCGTCGCCCTCTCACTGTCGGCTGCTATCATTTTGCGCTTATTGACTTTAATCTTGTGCAAACGACCCATTTCTTTACATCACTGGTTACGCGCCGCCTTTGAGGTTGAACGGTGTCACCGTGCTAGGAGAGTACGAACCACAGTAAGGCATCAACTCTGGCCGCTCAGGGGAACGGTATGCGGCAATTGCGCTTATTCACTTCTCTCACATCTATCGGCCAGCCATCATTCTCGTACATTTGAATCGTTGTCGAATTGCGATGCGCTGTTGCCAGTAATTTCAACTGGTTGTTATCCATATCTGCCAGCAGTTGCGGCGTGGTGATCATGTAACTGATGCTACACCAGGTATTATCAAACAGTTCGCTGCGCGCCTGCGCGTCTACATCCAGTATCCAATAATAATGGGTATCCGGCAGCACCTGCCGCAGATCAACAAAGGCATAACTATCGGTCACAACCAGGGAATCAGGGGTGGCATGTTGGCTGACCCACCTGACGGCATCGAACTGTGTGCTGGTCTGGTCGGCGCTGTATATTTCCAGTTTGCGTGTGGCACTCCAGCTAAAGACGGTCACCAAGAGCAGAGCTAAAGCCACATAGAGGGAGTAACGGGCCGCACCCTGGGGTATGTATTCCCGGCACAGATGGACGGCCGTTTGCGCGGCGATGCCCATGCTGATAGCCAGCAAGGGCAGCAAAGGAATGATGGCCGGGTCGAACAGGCGCTTCAGGGTAGCCAGGTGCAACGTGTAAAGCAACAGTAGCAGAGCCAACGGCCGTAAATGTGGCCTCCAAAAGATCGCCATCGCCAAAACCAGCGCAGCGCAAAAAAAACCGGCCAGAATGAAGCCACCGTCAGAGGTATCTTCGTCCAGTCTCGTCCAGCGGTGCAGATTGAAGATAAAACTGCTGTCGCGGCGCAAAAACTCCTGAACAGAAACGCGCTCAAGCTGCACCGACTGCTCGTCATACAAACTGACGTGTGGGTGGCTGTCGTTGAAAAACACACCGGCCGGCAGCAGTTCATCTTTGAGCGCCGCCTGCAAGGGAAAGGCCAAAAAGAGGCTGACGGCAATACCAGGCCAGAGGGCCAGCACAAAACGCCGGTGGGCCTGGTGGCTCTGTTTAAGAACAACATAAAATATCGCCGGAAAAAAAAACATCGCCGCCACGTGGGTGAGGAAGGCCATGCCCAAAGCGCCCGCGCTGGCAGCATAGTGAAGCAACGTGCGCCGGTTGCCCAATACACAATAAAGGGCCACCAGCAGCCACAAAGTCATCAAATTTTCCACCAGGATGCGCCGCTGCAGAATGGTGACAAGCGGCGATAAGCAAAAGAGCAGGAGAACGAGTAGGGCGAACGGCCGTCTCAAATCAAACTTTCGGGCAACCCCGTAAATCATCAGAGCCGTGAGAATATGCACAACCAGCATGAAGCCTCGCCCCAACGCTAAAACCGTCTCCGACGCCGGGATAGGCGTGTTAACCGCCAACCACAGGGCCAGAAAAATCCATCCCAGCGGTGGGTTGTCATAGTTATAGGTGTAAGGGGACAGGCTGCCTTCATGCAGCACCGACCAGGCATTGGCCATGTTGATCCCCTCTGCATTGTCATAGAAAGGAAAATGCAGCATGTTGACTGCCTGGCTCATTCCCGCCAGCAGCAATACCGCCAGCAGCAAAGATTGGCGCCGGTTGACCACCGGTAAGCCAATGGAGGCGGGCAAGGACAACGGCCGTAACATCAGATACTCTCTCTCCGCATATCCACCGGCGCGCGATGTAGATTACTGTGCGTCGTCTTCTCCCAGGCGCGGTTGCCTTTTACATAGCGAAAAATCGCCCGGAACGAGGCCGCAGCCAGCATAAGCTGAAACGGATAAAAGACGGCGATCATTTTTAGCGTAAAGAACCGGGGCAGCCTCTTCTGATAGGTGGCGGCAAATTCGCGGATACCAGCCAGATTTAGCAGCAGTTGAATCAGCAGCAGAGCCAGCGGAATATAAGACAACACAGCCAGCGCCACACTCACCTCCTGCGTCAACAGCACGTACAACCCTAATGGCAAGTAAAAGATCAGAGATGCTTGCAAAAAAGGGTTCATCAGGATGTACATGGCGCCAATTTTTTGCCGCCATTGCGCCAGCCGCCACCAATCGAATTTGAAAAGGATTTCATAAAACCCTTGTGACCAGCGCGTGCGCTGCTTAATAAACTGCCCGGTACTGGCCGGAGTTTCCTCCTGAGTCACATGTTGAGCGTCGTAGACGATTCGAAGCCTGGCGCCTTGCAAAACCAGGCGAATACCAATGTCCGCATCCTCAGTCAAAAGGTGATCATCCCAACCACCAATTTGATTCAGCCAGCTTCGTTTGAAAAAAACCGTATTCCCGCCCAGCGGCGTTACGTGCAACAGGTGAGTAAAAAAACGCAGCCCCGATTTGAACCAGAAAAAATACTCCAGGCAGTTAAAGGCGGAAAACCAGCTAGAGTCAATGTTCATCAACTGCACACCAGCCTGAACGACATCAGCCTCATCACGCAGCATGACAGTGTTCACAATGTTATAGATAGCCGGATGGGGTTCATCCTCGGCGTCAAAAATACACACCACGTCGTTCGTAGCCACTCTCAGACCCCGGTTAAGCCCATTTGGTTTATTCTTGGGGCCATCCTTGAAGGTAATGAGATGAACATTGGCGTCACCAAGCTCAGCAATGGCCTGTTCCGCTTTTCTAATGGTGTCTGCGTCGTCCTCATCTCTGACGAGAATTAAAACCTCTTTCAGATGGGATGGATAATCAATGGCATTGACGGCGTAAATGGTATCTTTAATGACCGCTTCCTCGTGGCGCGCCGGAACCAACGCTGTAAACGAATAGTGTGGCTCATGATAGTCGCGTGGCGACTCGCCCTGGTCTGCCTGGCCCGGATCATTCCAGGCATAGAGCATCCAGCACATGGTGAATATCCCCTGCGGCGCCAGCAGCAGCAGGCAGAGAATGAGAAATATGTGCGCCTCAGTCGGGTGGGGTTTGAAGACAAAGAAGTAAGGGTCGTCTATCAGGCGAGATACCCAACGGGAAAAAGACGCCAGCAAACCGCTGCTTTGTGACTCTCGCCGGGCGGCTGGATCGTCATTGTACAGGTCTGCCAGCGCGGCCAGAGCCTGTTCACGGCCGTCCAGCAACTCCGCCGGTGTGGCGCGCACCGACTGTTGCCGGGGCGGCGCTGCCGGCGCTGCCAGCGCGTAAATAATCAAAGCAGCCAGAAGCGTGAAAAAGAAAAATAACCCAATCTTTTTCCACCTTCCCACTGGATGACGATTTCTGGTGAATGCGCTCATAAACTACCCATCATATGGCTTCGCATCAGCCCACGAAAGATGTATCTACCAGGTATATAATCTCCCTCTGGGCTAAATGTTTCAAATTGCCCAACAATCCCTATCGGTAGACTAACGGTAAATATAATCGTTCGCTTAACTGCGTCGTTGTGAAGTTCAATTCCCCAGAGGTCGTTACCGCCCCCTCACCAATACGGGATTGCACCCGAAAACGATATTCTGTGCCCGGCAGCAGGTGGCGAAGCTGGATGGTATGCTGCGTAGCAGCCATACAACCCTGCGTTATGCTCATCACCGCCCCCGGATTATCCACTGCGTAGTAAATGACTTCGCTGGTAGCGGGATTATCTGTATGCCAGGTAATGATGGCCCCCAGCGGCCCAGGCGTCACGTTGATCTGGCTGATCGCGGGCGGTGGCGGCGGCGGGCCATCACCATCTTCCTCAGCGCCAGGGCCGCGCAGGAAGGCGTTCAGCCCCAGGAAAAACGGCTCGCCGGTCGTTTCATCATAGCCGCTGGCGCAAAAATGCAGATTCGCCTTTTGCCCTTCGCCGGTTGTGACCATCTCGTAACTGCCCTCCACGGAGAATGAATCGCTGTCCCCGGCAGCCAGCGTCATGGTCAGCCCGGTCACAACATCTATGTCGGCTACCGGAGGTTGCCCCAGTGGGCGGGGCGTGGTGTGGGTGAGAGCAATATCGTCTATGACAACGGCCGTAGAATTACCGGCGTCAGCCATCATCGTGACGGTGAAAGCATATTGGCCTTGCATCGGCGCATCCAGGCAGCGCAGGGCGCTGTCCCAGGTGAGGGTAATGCCGGGCAGCACTTCTTCGCTGCTTTGTTCTTCAGCCAGGCAGCTCTGCACACCACCCGGCGGTGGGGGCGGCGCACTGTCCAGGGCAAAATAATAGACTGCGCCCGCATCATCCCCGGCGGCGTCACTGTCCGGCGCGCCTGCCAGGACGCCGGCCATACTCAGGGCTACGGCCGTACCCAGATGATCAAATTCCGCCGCATCACTGGCCGTCAGCATGTCCAGTTCCAGCCAATTCACGCCGTCAAACCGATAGAGGTAGGCAACCCCCGATTCCTCGGCATCCACCACTCCCTTGCTGTTGGGTGCGCCGACAACGGCCGTGTCCGCCCACAACGCCACCGACCGGCCAAATGCGGAACCAAACAAGGGGGGCGCACCGGTGGGCAGCAGCCGCGCTTCTTGCTGCCAGCCGCCGCCGTCCGGGACAAACAGGAAAGCGGCCCCGGCATTGCTTCCGGCGTCATCATCCTGCGGTGCGCCAATGAGAATACGGCTGCCATCTGTGGTAACGGCAAAACCAAAACGGTCGCCGGATTGGGTACTGTCGCCGCTGAGAACGGCCGTTTCCGACCACCCACCCCCGTCGCGCGCAAAGGCGTAAACCACGTCATCCAGCGGTGCGCCCACCAGCAGCAAGTCCCCACTGAGAGCCACCGACCAGCCAAACAGATCGCTCAACACCGGGCCACCGCCACCGGTTGCCAGCCGCGCCGTTTGTGCCCAGCCACCGCCGTTGTCTTCAAACAGGTAAGCTGCGCCCGAATTGGTCGTGCCGCTGTCGGTGTAGGGAGCGCCTACGGCGATGGTATCGCCGTCTAGTGAGAGGGTGAAACCAAAATGGGTATCCCCCAGTTCGCCGGGCAGCAGTTTGGCCGTTTCTGCCCAACCGCTGCCATCGTTTGTATAGATATAGGCCGCGCCAGCGTTAGCGCCGGCATCATCGTCACCTTTGGCGCCAACGAGGATGGTATTGCCCTGAATGGCAACGGCCGTGCCAAACAAATCGCCCACCTCGCCATCAGCAGCCACCAGTTTGGCCGCCTCGGCCCAGGCGCCGCCGGAGCGGGTGAAAATATAAGCAGCCCCCACATTGCCCGCGTCCCCCGGTGCGCCGATCACGGCCGTGTCCCCCTCTGCGGCCACAGACAAACCAAAATGTGCCGCCGCGCTGGCGTCAACGGCCGTCAATTGTGCGGTTTCGGTGGTTGCGGGTGTAGCGTGTACCAGCGGTGAAACGGCGATCATGAGGCATAGATAACACAAAACTATCCCCATCAAAAATTGCATAGACCTGGACATATCCACCTCCGTTTCCGGTGCTAAAGCCGGTTTAGACCAGACTTTGTCTGAGAGCGGTCCCCAGAGCGGCCCCCAACTGCGCCGCGTTAAAAGGTTTCAGCAATACAGACTGGCAAAACGGCCGTAAATAAGCCAACGTACTCGAATGTTCATTCCCCACCAATGTCATGCCGATGAGGGGAATGGTCTGCGTCTGGGGCAAGGCGTTCAGGGCGCGGGCCGTTTCATACCCATCCATCAAGGGCATATTGGTATCCAGGATGATCAGGTCTGGTCGTTCGACCAGCGCCAGAGTTACTCCTTCACGGCCGTTTGGCGCTTCCAATACCTGCACTTCCGGGTACAAAAGTTCAATCATTTCCCGAATCCAGGCACGGTTAGATTCAAAATCTTCCACTATCAGGACGCGCTTCATAACAGTATCTTCCTCTGCGGCAACCGACCAGAGGAAACGAATGAGAAGCCGGGTTGCCAGCATAAGCAGGGCAATTCAATTGTGTCGCCGGTTACAGGCGGACAATGATGGCAGGAAAAGCGGCGGGGGCGTGGTGTTGGTTACGGTGGGCCGGGTGGCGTCGGCGGTGTCATGGTCGGGACAGGCGGTGGGACCGGTGGCCCAGCGCCACCATCCGGTTCTTCCGTCGGCTCTGGCGTTTCCGTCGGTTCTGGCGTTTCCGTCGGTTCTGGCGTTTCGGTTGGTTCCGGCGTTTCCGTCGGTTCTGGCATTTCTGTCGGTTCTGGTTCTTCGGTCGGTTCCGGGGGTTCAGTCGGTTCCGGGGGTTCAGTGGGGTCGCCGCCGGGCGTCACCGGGACGGTGGGGATGGGCGGCGGCACTTGGGTGGGTGGACCGGGCAGCACACCTAACGCCTGCATAATTTCGCCCCAGCCCATGCCCTGGCTGCGCATGTCAAAGATGACGGCAACGGCCGTGCCCGTCTCCTGGCTCAAACCATACGCCAGATCAATCTCGCCAAAACCAAACCCGGCGCAGAACCAGCCCATGATATCTTCATAGGGCACGCCGTAAACCTGGGCCAGCCGTGTGCCTTCGGGGTGCGGCGAAACGCCGGTGCAGTTGCCGGTGGTGGGAGTGGTGGGAGTGGGCGCACCGCCGATGGCGGTGGGCGAGGCGGTTGGCGTGTTAAGTGGCTTATCACAGGTCTGGATCAAGGTGATGGTCAGCCGGGTGCGGTGGTGGTCGGGGCGATTGCTTTCGGCGGCAATGAACAGGCGCAGTTTCACTTCCGACTCCGGCGGCGCTGCCAACCAGGCGTCATCTAAATCAATCTGGACGGTGAAGGCCACCGTTTCCCCGGCGGGAATGTTTTCCCAACCGGTCGGGTTGAGGCTGACTGCTTCCACAAATTGCGCCCCGGTGAGCAGTATGTAGCCCAGTTCCACGTTGGCGGCCGCATCTTGCGGCGGTTCGCCATCATTTTCCAGAGAACCGGTCAGGGTATAGCTGGTGGTGCAGCCGGTTGTTTCCAGTTCATCCGGCTCCAGGGAGAGGCTGGGGCGGGCCGGTTGCAGCGGCTCTTCGCCCTGCTGGGCCGGTGTGGTGGCAGCAGCCCGGCTCAGCGCCTGAATCTGCAAGGCCAGGCGACGGCCGTCCGCGCCCGGCGCATACACCACCCGCACCAGATCGCCGATTGCCAGGTCAGACGGCCGTTCGGTGTCAGCCGTTACGGCTACCGAAATACCGTCTACCAGCCACAGTTGCGGCGTCATGGCTTGCAGCACCCCAACAAAAGCACCGCGATGATCGGCCTCTGCCGCCAGTTCCACAGTGTCTGCCTGCCAACGGCCGTTGGGCAATATACGCCCCGATACTTCCACCCAATCGCCGATGTTAATTGTGCCCATCACGATGGTTTCTTCCGTGACGTATACCAGCATTTCATCAATTTGCCAGATGGGGCGATCCCGGTGCAGCAGTTCGCCTTGAGTGCGGAAGGTGCGTATCGGCAGGGCCGGCGCCTGTCCGATCTGGGTACTGGTAGCGTGTCCGGCGGCAATGGGCACGGCCGTGCCCTGGGCCGTCACCAACACCTCTCCTTCATCTACGGCAAAATAAGCGTGACCATCAGCCGCCACCGCCACCGAAAAGGTGGTGCCGCGCACGGCCGCCTCGCCAGAAGGGGTATGCACCACATAGGCAGATTCGGGATGGCGCAGCGGCGTCACCTGGTGCCGGGTACGGCCGACCGGCTGCATCAATTCCACCAACAGTTTCTCCCCCTCGCCTTGTTGCAGGACGACGATGGATAGTTCGCTGTTGGCCGTCAGGTGTAGCTGGCTGCCATCCACAAATTGCAGCAGGGCCATAGAGCCGGGGCCGCTGCGCACGCTCTGCCCGGCAGCCAGAGAAGCGCCAGCCTGTATGGGTTGCCAGGCAGCGCCGTCGCTGGTCAGCACTTCGATCTGACCGCTGGCCTCGGCCAACGTCAGGGCGCTGGCGGTTTGCACCTGGTGGCTCAGAGAGGTGAGCCAGAGGAGGCCAAACAGCAGCATGATGGCGGCCGCCAGACCACCCAGCGCCAGGCGGGGAATGGCCCAGCCAGGCCGCCACCGGGAGGGGGACGGCCGTTGTTCCTGCTGGCGGGCGCGTTCTTGAATGAAGTCTCGCACGACCCCATTGCGGCTGACGGCCGTGTTAGGTTCAGGCCGGGGCACGGCGCGAATGGCGGCCGTCAGTTGCAGCAGCCCCCGCAGGCGAACCTCGTCTTTAGGCAGGCGGCTAAGCACCTCTTCCAGCGACATGCCAGACTCTAACAAGGCAATATACTGTTGCAGCAAATCATCTTGATTAGCCATAATACACCTTCTGCGGCGCCAGGATTTTCTGCAAAGCCTCCAGGCCACGGGCCTGTAACGCTTTGATGGCGCTCTCACTTTTGTTCAGCATCCGCGCCACTTCGTTAATGGGCATCTCGGCCACAAACCGCAGCACAATGACATCACATTGATCGGCCGTCAGGCGGCGCAGGGCATTTTTGAGGTGGTCGCCGGTCAGGGTAAGGTCTACGGCCGTTTCCGGCCCATCAACATCAGCCGGCATCTCGTCATCCAGATCAATGTGGTCGCGGACATTCATCTTGCGCATATGATCAATCGCCAGATTACGCGCAATCTGCAAAAGCCAGGCGCGAAAAGCGACGCGACGCTGTTGATAACGCGGCAAATGCTCGATCACACGAATAAAAACCTCCGTCGTTAAATCCTCGGCCAGTTGCGGCCGGCCCACGCGGTAATACAGATATTGGTACACGTCCGGTCTGTAATGTTCATACAGAACGGTCAGGGCAGTAGTATCACCAGACTGGGCCTGTTTAATGACGGCGGCAGTCACTTCTTCACGCATAGGAATTCATCCCAACTTACCTTTCTGTTAAATATAACGGATAATGGGGGCAAAAGGTCTCGTTATGAATTCTTTGGTTGAAGGTATGCTCAACATTGACAAGCCCGCCGGACTAACCTCGCATGATGTGGTGAACCGGGTGCGGCGGGTGGCCGGGCTGCGCCGGGTGGGGCACGCGGGCACGCTAGACCCATTGGCGACCGGTGTGCTGCTGGTTTGCCTGGGGCGGGCGACGCGGCTGGTGGAATACCTGGTGGGGCAGCCCAAAACGTATGAGGTGATGATTCGCCTGGGGCAAAACACGGATACGTATGATGCGGAGGGGGCGGTGGTGGCGGAACGGCCGTGCCACTTCACCCCTGATGACCTGACAACGGCCCTGGCCCAATTTCGCGGCCCCATCCAACAAATCCCGCCGCTCTATTCGGCCATCAAAAAAGAGGGGCAGCCGCTCTACAAATTGGCCCGCCAGGGCAAAGAAGTGGAAATAGAAGCCCGCGCCGTCACCATTTATGAATTGGAACAACTGGCCTTTGACCTGCCTCTGCTGACGCTGCGGATCGTTTGTTCGTCAGGAACCTATATCCGTTCGCTGGCGCATGATCTGGGTGAGGTGTTGGGCTGTGGGGGACATGTGGCCGCGCTGCGGCGCACGGCCGTTGGCGAATTCACGTTAGACACGGCCGTGCCCCTGGGCACCTTAACACCTGAGCACCTGAACACCCAAATGCTGCCGGTGGACACGGCCGTGCGCCACCTCCCACCCGTCACCTTCACCGAAGCAGAGACAGCATGTTTATGGCTGGGGCAGAGAGTCTCCTGGCAGCTAATCCACCCCCAGGTACAGTTAGCCCGCGCTTATACACCCGAAAATCTCTTTATCGGTATTGTGCAGTTACAAGAGACGCAAGAGTGGCAGCCACACAAAATGTTTCATTCCACTTGAAATTGGTAAAATAGAAATTGGAGATTGGAGATTGCCCAATCTCCAATCTCTAATCTCCAATCTCTACAAACCACTATGAGCGATTTCATTACCGTTAACCAACTCGCCGACATTCCCCACCGTGTGCCCACCCTCGTCGCCATTGGCTCCTTCGATGGTGTGCATCTGGGGCACCAGACCGTCCTCAAGCGGATGGTCGCTGCTGCCAGAGAGATGCGGATGCGCACGGCCGTGCTCACCTTCTTCCCCCACCCCCAGCGTGTCTTGCGCGACCTGACCGGGCCGTACTACATCGCCACCCTGCCCGACCGGGTCCGCTGGCTGGCCGATTGTGGCGTAGATGTGGTCATCACCCATCCCTTTAACGACGACGTGCGCCACATCCGCGCCGCCGATTTTGTAGAGCAGTTATGCCGCTACCTGGACATGCGCCAGTTGTGGGGCGGCAACTTTGCTCTGGGTTACAAGCGGGAAGGGGATGTACCCTTTTTGCAGGCGCTGGGCCGGGAAAAGGGATATACCGTCGAACTGGTGAACGATGTTGTCACCTGGCAGGATGAACCGGTGAGCAGCAGTCGCATCCGCCGCCATTTGCAGGCCGGGGAAATAGAAGCGGCAAATGGGTGTTTGGGACGGCCGTATCGCCTGCGCGGCATCGTCGTCCGGGGCGACCAACGCGGCCGTACCATCGGCTTCCCCACCGCCAACACCGCCTACTGGCCCGAACAGGTCATCCCCGCCCACGGCGTCTATGCCACCACCGCCTGGGTGGGGCCAACCCCCTACCGCGCCGCCACCAACGTCGGCGTCCGCCCCACCGTAGACGGCCTGCATCTTACCGTCGAAGCCCACTTGCTGGACTTTGACGGCGACCTGTATGACCAGGAACTCTGCGTGGAATTCCTGGCCCGCATCCGCCCCGAAAAGAAATTCAGCGGCCTGGACGAACTCAAAGCCCAGATTCAGGCTGACGTAACTCAGGTGCGCGCCACGCTCAGACCCTAAGGGTTTCACAAACCCTTAGGGCAGACAAATTGAGATAAGGGTCAAGGCTGACCGCGATTAGCTACGGGCAGGGCATGGCGACGAAGGGAATGTAAGGGGGGCTTGCCCAGCGCAGCCAT
>JACTMP010000039.1 GCA_014584575.1 Chloroflexota bacterium | reverse complement strand
ATATTGGGGTTTGGGTCCTCGCATCTTGTGTCTATCCTCCAAGCCTGCCATTATCTCAAATTTTTATTCTCGGAACATATTTATGCAATCCTGTACTTACCAAGTCTACTCATTTCTGCTTGTCGGTAACAGATCAGCAATGGCCGCCGCCAGCAGTTCCACCATGTGGTTGACGTCTGCTTCGGTGGCAATGAGGGGGGGGCCGAGCATGATGATGTCTCCATCACGGCCGTCGGCGCACCCCTGTGAATGATAGACCACCAGCCCCAACTCAAACGCCCGCTCCCAAATGCGCCAGTCGAGATGGTTTGTGGCGGGAAACGGCCGTTTGCTCTCCTTATCCTGCACCAGTTCAATTCCCCAAAACAACCCCCGCCCGCGAATATCGCCTACGTTGGGATGGTCGTCCAAAGCCTGATGTAAGAGACGACCCATCAAATCGCCCATTTGCGCTGAATTCTCCACCAGCCCTTCGCGCTGGATGATGTGCAGCGTGGCTAACGCCGCCGCGCAGCCCACGGCATGGTGGCTAAACGTGCCGCCATGATTCCAGTCGCCAAATTTCTGGCGAATGAGTTCCACATCGTCATGTTTGGCGGCAATAAAACCGAGCGGGAAATACCCCCCCGCCAGCCCTTTGGACGTGACCAGGATGTCTGGCTGCACCCCCCAATGGTCAATGCCCCACCACGTACCGGTGCGCCCCAGCCCCACCAGCACCTCATCGGCAATGAGCAAGACGCCATATTGGTCACAAATCTGGCGAATGCGCGGCCAATAATCGTCCGGCGGCGCGGCCGCGCCCAGGCTGGCGCCGCTGATCGGTTCGGCGATGAAGGCGGCCACCTTTTCCGGGCCATGCTCCAAAATGGCCGCTTCCAGCCGGTTAGCGGCTACCAGGCCGCTGACGGGATCGCGGTAGGTGTAGGGCGGGGCGATATGGGGCATATCGCGCAGCATTTCCAGGTAGGGGGCGCGCAAACCGGGTCGGCCGCTCACCGCCAGCGCGCCCAATGTCATGCCGTGATAGCTTTGCCAGCGACCGATGATGAGGTGACGGCCGTTTTCCCCGCGTGCTTGCTGAATTTGTCGCGCCAGCTTGATCGCCCCTTCCACCACTTCGGAGCCGCTGCTCAGATAAAAGAAGCGGGCATCGGGCATGGGCACAACCTCGGCCAGTTCGGCCGATAACTGTTCGACAGGTTGGCTGGTGAACATGAGGGCGTGGACGTAGGCAGCGCGGTAGGCCTGGGAGGCCATCGCCTGCACCACTTCGTTACGGCCGTGACCCACATTCACCACCAGCGGCCCCCCGGAGCCATCCAGGTAACGTTTACCGCTTTCGTCATACAGAAATACGCCATCGCCATGGGAGATTTGGGGACGGCCGTGATTCATCTTGCGGTAAAAGACACGGCCGTGGGGGTGTTTATAGAGATTCATCCTTCCTCAGGTTTTGCATCCCTTACCAAAGGGTAGTCACCGGATAACGAGAAAAATGTCGATCCGTCGTCATTATCTGCATATTTTCGCAGAGGGCCTGGGCAATTAGTAAGCGATCAAACGGATCCTGATGAATGGACGGCAGGTCCAATATCCGGCGACAATGCTCTGGTTCAACTGGGAGCCAGGTAATGCCATTGATAGCAATCTCTTCATTGAACTGCTGCGGCCAATTCTCGGCTAATACCAGCTTGCCAATGCTCACTTTTACACAAATCTCCCAATAACTGGCGGCGCTCAGGAACAATTTGTTTTCTGGATCCAGAAAGGCGTTGCGGGCCTGCTCGCTTAGCGGCCCACCATTTATGCTCCAAAGAAAAGCGTGCGTATCCAGTAATAATTTCACGCCATATATTCCTGAAATTCAGGCAAAGGCTCATCAAAATCATCAGCCATATAAAGGATAATTCCCCTGGCATGACCTATGCGACGTTGTAGCCGGGCTTCGGGTAAGGCAACCAATTTCACAAGGGGCTGCTGCCCTTTGGCAATCACAATTTCTTCGCCGGCAAGCGCCTGCTGGATGAGCTTTGAGAGATGGGTCTTAGCTTCGTGAATGGTAACTTGTGTCATAAACAAAATATAGCTAAGTCATATGACTAAGTCAACCCGCACCTGTCTTCAGCGATATAATCCGGTGGGGTCGAGTTCTGCGCGGACAATGCGTAGTTCTTCTGCGGTAGGTGGCGTCATTTCGCGCAAGTTGGGGGTGATATGAAGCGGCCAGCCCACATCGGCCTGTATGGATTCCACCGTCTCGCCGGGCGCAATTTCAATCAGCGTCATTTCGTGGTCGGCGTTGGCAAAATCAAACAGCGCCCGGTCAGTAATCACCAACTGCGGGCCGCCGCCAGGGATGCCGGTGTGATTTTGCGTGTGTCCTGGACTGGTCACAAAATCTACTTTGTCCACAAAAGCACGCCCTTTTAGCCGCATAATCATAAAAATTTTGTGGGCGTTAATGGCAATTTCGCACGCCCCGCCGGAACCGGGCAGGCGGGTTTTGGGCGCAGCGTAGTCGCCAATCACCGTCGTGTTCAGATTGCCGTACTTATCAATTTGCGCTCCGCCCAACAACGCCACATCCACCAGCCCACCTTGCAGGTAATACATAAACAAGTCGGCCATGCTGACTACCGAGGTAGCGTCGCTCACCAGCGTTGGGTCGCCGATGGAGAGCGGCAGCCGCGCCGGATGCGCCCCGTAAACGCCGCTTTCATACACCAGTTCCAGTTCCGGCGCGTGGCTGCGCTGCGCCAGGTTGCAGGCGATATTGGGCAGCCCCACGCCAACAAAGACCACACGGCTGCCTTTCAGCGCCCGCGCCGCGTTCACAATCATCAGTTCAGAGGGGGAGTAGTCACTCATACTAACCTCTTCAAAGTGGCAAGAATTGTACAGTTCCGATGAAATCTTCTGGTTCACCCACTTTAGCAATCAGTTCCAGATCATGAATAGCACCGCCTATCGAAACACGTAGCTGGTGCGCATAAATAACGCCGTGAAAGTGGAGGCCTTCTCGCTGCCTGTGAGTTGCTTCACTCAATAAGTCGTCGTCTCTGGTAAAAAGGACTCGCCCCAAATCCCCGGCACGATCTAATAAATCAGGGTCAGGAAGTTCATGGCTGCCATCTTCGTAAGCAGTCAGCACATCTACACCGCGAATCCGCAAACCAACTGTGATGGGGCGCGGCACATGATGATCCATATAAAGTTTAACGGTCATCTACAACAGGCCTTGTCGGTGCAATTTCTCTTGAAATGGTGTGGGAGTTGTCGCCTTTTGGAGTTCTTCTACGACTTCTAACCGGCGCTGCATATCTGCATCCAGGCTCTCTTGATGATCCCAATAATAAGCCAGCGCCGAGTGAATCTGGCCAAGCGAGAGATAGGGATGATGGGTGTGCATTTCTTCTGCACTCCAACCATAGGCGATTTTGTCCAGAACAACTTCAATGACTTTGGTGTTTGTCCCGGCAATTCTGGGAACACCTTGTTCATCGAGGACAATATGCTCGTAGCGTGTTTCAACCATTAGCGTCATACCAACCATCCTTTCATAAACCTGGAATCATTGTAAGGGAAGTTTGGAAAGGCCGTCAAACAATTGTAGAGAACTGATTTCTCCAAGAAATCAGTTCTCTGTTACGCGGCATAACGGCCGTAATTCACCCCCTCCGCCCACAATTCACCTGCATCTAACGTGGACAACCTCTCTTTGCCCAGCTTCTCCAGGTAAGCGGCCCGGTTGGGGACACCAAACACCCACTCTTGCAGCCAGGTTTCCGTGCTGGCCTGGTCACGGGACATCTTGTCCCATTCCAGGTAAGCGGTATTGTCCCGGTCATAATACCCCTGCACATAGCTGGGGTGCGCCCCATGTGGTTCGCACACCACCGCATCCACCACCAGGCCCGGAATCAAGGTGCGGTTCGGGTCGCGGCGGATGATTTCCTCATCCACAATCTCTTCCACCACCACCACCACTTTTTTAGCAGCAAAGGCCACCTCTTTTTGCATCCCCAACAGGCCCCACAACTGCGTGTTGCCCTGCGCATCGGCGCGTTGGGCGTGCAGAAAGGCCACGTCCGGGTTGATGGGCGGCACGACAGCAATCTCATCCTCGCCGTAAGGGTTGCTCAGGAATTTAATGTCCGGGTTGGCTTTGGGCAGGTCGGTGGCCGTGTAGCTGCGCAGTGGGAAAAAGGGCAGTTTGCTGGCTCCGGCAATATAGCGCCCCACCATGCCAAAGTGTGAATACTCCTCCAACTCTAGCGGCTTCGGGATGCCTCTCTCCACCGCCCGGCGAATGCAGTGCAAATTGCCCACGCCGGGATTGCCCAGGTAGCTAAAGACCATTTTGCGGGCCACGCCGGCCGCCACCATCTGGTCATACACCAGATCCGGCGTCATGCGCACCAGCGTCAAATCTTGTTTGCCCTGGCGGATAATCTCATGCGCGGCCGCAAAACAGATGAAAGCAGTAAAACCCTCAATGGCAACCACACTACCATCGGCCACAAAGCGGCTCACGGCCTCTTTCATCATTAATCTTTTATCGCTCATCTACTACTTCCTGTCGCCGTTCGGCAATCAAAGTATCAACAACATTACTGTGTTTATTTTCCCCATACAACTGGTCAACCCAAAGTTGCAAATCGGTAGGGGGCAAGTATGGTGTTTGGGTGACAACGGCCGTCGAGGTAATTTGAGCCTCCGCCTGCGTGCTTTTACTTGTTCTATCAGGTAATTGCATAAAATTATGAAGTGCCTTACCAGTCAGGTTCTTGGACAGTAAGCAGGAAAAACATCAAAGATTACACAGATTTCACCGATTATTTTTATCTGCGGAATCTGCGCAATCTTTGATAAAACCTCTTTGGTTCTGGCTTATCCAGGCTAGGGATTGGAGATGGAATCTTGCAATCTCCCACTCTCCTAATCTCGCGGTGTCCCCACCGCCCATCTCTAATCCACAACCGTCTGGCTTTGTTCGTGCATGTATTGTTGCACGTAGTAGAAGCTGCCGGCCGCTTTGCCGGTGCTGCCGCTGCCTTTCCAGCCGCCAAAGGATTGGTAGCCCGGCCACGCGCCGGTCGTCGCCCCGGAAGCGCGATTCACATAGACCACGCCAGCCTCGATGCGGTTTAAGAACCACTCGGTTTCCGCCTTGTCTTCGCTGAAAAAACCGGCGGTGAGGCCATAATCCACATCATTCGCCAGCGCCATCGCCTCGTCCAGTTCTTCGTATCCGGCGACGGTGACGATGGGCAGGAACATCTCCGTTTTCCACAGGTCGTGGGTCAGCGGCAGGTTGTCTACGATGGTGGGAGCGACGTAGTAGCCGTTGCCCACTTCCAGCACTTCGCCACCAAAGACCACATCGCCGTTGGCGTGCAGGTCGGCCACAAACCGTTTGTAATCTTCAAACGCGCCTTTGTTGGCTACCGGCCCCATCCAGTTTTCTTTGATGGTGGGGTCGCCGACGTTGATCTGGCCGGTGTTGGCCAGCAGTTTGTCCATGAACTGCTCTTTGACGCTGTGGTGGACGTAGACGCGGGAGCAGGCGGAGCATTTTTGCCCTTGCAGGCCAAAGGCGGAGCGCATGACGCCGGTAGCCGCTTTGTCCAGGTCAGCTTTGCGGCTGATGATGGTGGGGTTTTTGCCACCCATTTCGGCGATAACGGGGCGGGGGTAACGGCCGTTGGCAAACGAGCGAATAATGTGCATGCCCACATCATAACTGCCGGTGAAGGTAATGCCATCTACGCCGGGATGGTCAATCAGCCCTTGCCCCACCACGCTGCCGCCGCCGGTGAGGAAGTTGAACACGCCGTCCGGGATGCCCGCGTCACGCAGACATTGGGTGATAAACCAGGCAGTCAGTGGTGTATCGGTGGCCGGTTTGAGGACGACGGTATTGCCCGCCACCAATGCGGCGCTGGTCGGCCCACCGGCCAATGCGCCGGGGAAGTTGAACGGGGAGATAACCACCCAGACGCCATAGGGTTTGAGCATACTGCGGTTGTGGTGTTTGTCGCTTTCGGAGAGCAGGGGGAAGTTGAAGTTATTGTTTTTCTCGATGGCGTCGCAGTTATAGCGGAAGAGGTCGGCCGTTTCTTCCACGTCGCCCAGCGCTTCCAGCCGATTCTTGCCGATTTCCAGGCTCATGTTGGCCCCCATTTCAAAGAGGCGGTCGCTCATCAGGTCGGCGGCCTGGCGCAGGATAGCCACGCGCTCTTGCCACGGCCGTGCGCTCCAGGCGGGGAAGGCGGCGCGGGCGGCGGCTACGGCCGCATCCACATGCTCTTGTGTGCCTTTTTGAAAATGGCCCATCAGCCAATCCAGGTTGACGGGGCTGCGTTTTTCAAAGGTTTTGTCGGTGTACACTTCCTGCCCGTTGATGAACATGGGGTAGGTTTTGCCGAAGTCGGCTTTGGCCTGTTCCACCGCTTCTTCATAATACTGGTGCAGCAGGGGATCGGGGCTGGCCAGGGTGGAATAGGTTACTTTGAATTTTTTACGTTCGGTCATGGTTCTCTCCTTGTGGGGGTATGGGGCGCATGGTTGAGATTGGGAGAGTAGGAGATTGAGAGATTAGTCTCCTTATCTCTTAGTCTCTCAATCTTCTCTTTCCAACATTACAACGTGCGCATTTGACTCTAAAAATAGTGGGTGATCGGGTGGGATCACGACCGTATTATATCTTGCCGTGTTTGGGCAGGCACATGACAAAACGCAGCCAGGGAAATCTTTATCTGTTGGCGCCCTGTCCGTCCGTCAAACTGGTCCCAGAGGAGGTTGTTTATCTGGAAGAGCCGTATGTGTCGCATCGGATTGCCGGGCATCAGTGAGGATTGTTCATTAGACACACGGCCGTAACTCCCATCACACCTCGCAGAAGGCACGGCCGTAACCCCCACCTTACGTCTCACCAACACAACCCTCTCGCTTTTTGGCCGCGCTCTAACCAGCCACGACTTGCGCCCGCCTAACGCCAGCTTCAGCCGCCTGCGGGCCGGGCGATTGCCTTTGCTGTACGCGAAAAATCAAACAAGCACCGATCTCGCAGGTCGGCTGTAAGCATTGTTAGCCCAAATTATTCTTGCCCCTTTTCTTCTGGATTTTCTTTGTCTATATACCAGTGCTGAATAATTGTAGCAACTTCTTCAAGCGTCGAAGGCCAGAACTCGTCATCTTTTGTAAAAAGCCGTTCACTTTCTGATGAAACTATTGAATATGTTTGGACCCGATATTGATTTTCGACCAATTCCCATACAATTTGATGCGCAGGTTTTGGAGAATCCCAAATGACTAAAGGATACTCACTATGAATGTACAATTCAGATTCAACCAAAGCTTGATATATCGGAAGTTTGAGTGTGACTGCTGTTTGTTTGACCGCATCCAATAAAGTGTTATACGGTTTGAGTTCAGGGAGACCAAAACGTTCTCGATAATCCGGTGCTGTAAAAGCTTCAAACAATTCTTCAAGTTCTTTTATTTTGTCTCTTATGATTAAAGACCAATCTTTGATTTCAGGCGCGACATTTTGAGGTATTGATTTTTCAAGCTCATGTACCAGTAACTCAGAATACCCCTTAATTGGGTTGATCAACCTGAGCCCTTCTGGTCGCAGGTTTGCAAGTCGTTGTTCAGCAGGCGCATTACCAAATTGGAATCTGAGAATATCAAATGACGACATAGTGACTCCCTTTTGTTATTGATTCAGATAAAACATGGATTGGGCTAACGATCCAGGATAGATGCGGCGCGGTCGAACGAAACCTTAAATGACCAGCACCTCAGCCGCCGCATAATGGGCATCAGAATGCCTTGTTGAACTAAGCCGGTCTAGCGCGAAACGCCTGTATGGGATTTAAGCCTTTAGACATTCAGGCAATTGTGGCTGCCAGACTGGTATTGGCCGCCATTGTAACAATTTTGCTTCTCACCGGTCAATGTTGCTGACACCTTCACACCGGTTCACCCTACCACCTGATAATCAATCCCGTTCCCCCATTACCGATTACCGGCCCTACGGCAGATCCGTCTCCCCCATCAACCAGCGATCTACTTCCCGCGCTGCGCCGCGCCCTTCATTGATCGCCCACACCACCAGGCTTTGGCCGCGCCGGGCGTCACCGGCGGCAAACACGCCGGGCACATTGGTGTGGAACGTGCCATAAGCGGCCTTCGCGTTGCTGCGCTCGTCCGCATCCACGCTCAGTTGGTTCAACAGGCCACCTTCCGGCCCCAGGAAACCCATCGCCAGCAGCACCAACTGCGCCGGCCAGATGTGTTCTGTGCCCGGTATTTCCACCAGCTTCGGCCCATTGCCATTCGTTTCCCAGCGTACCTGCACCGTTTCTACCGCCTGCAACTGCCCCTGTTCGTCGCCGATGAACCGTTTGGTGAGGATATTGAATTCGCGGGGGTCACGGCCGTACACGGCCGTCGCCTCTTCCTGTCCATAATCCTGCTTAAACACTCGCGGCCACTGTGGCCAGGGATTATCCGCCAATCGTTCATCCGGCGGCCGTTCCATAATCTCAAACTGCGTCAGGCTGGCACAGTTGTGCCGCAGTGCCGTGGCCACACAATCCGTGCCCGTATCCCCGCCGCCAATGACGATGACGTCTTTGCCCGCTGCGGAGATAAAAAGAGATTGAGAGATTGGCGGTGGGGACACCGCGAGATTAGGAGATTGGTGGGTTTCTAATCTCCCAATCTCCCGATCTCCTAATAACTTCTGCGTATTCGGCCCCAAAAAATCCATCGCAAAATGAATCCCCGGCAATTCGCGGCCCGGAACGAGCAAATCGCGCGGTTTGGTGGCCCCGGTGCAGAGGACAATGGCGTCAAATTCGTGGCGCAAATGCACGGCGGGCATGTCCCGGCCAATTTCCGTATTGGGCACAAAACGAATCCCGGCGGCGGCCATCAAATCAATACGCCGCTGCACCAGACTCTTTTCCAGCTTCATGTTGGGGATGCCATACATCAACAGCCCGCCAATGCGGTCGGCGCGCTCGTACACCGTTACCTCGTGCCCCACCAGGTTCAACTGGTCGGCGCAGGCCAGCCCCGCCGGGCCAGAGCCAATGACAGCCACCTTCTTGCCGGTGCGTTTGCGGGGCATGTTGGGCGTCACCCACCCTTCCTCATACGCTTTTTCAATGATGGCGTATTCGATGCTTTTGATGGTCACGGCCGGTTCGGAGATGCCCAATGTGCAGGCCGCTTCGCAAGGGGCCGGGCAGACCAACCCGGTAAATTCGGGGAAATTGTTTGTCTTGGTCAGCCGGTCATACGCCTCATGCCACAGGCCGCGATACACCAGATCATTCCATTCGGGGATGAGGTTATTGATGGGGCAGCCGGAGGTCATGCGGTTGAGGATGCGCCCCTTGTGGCAAAAGGGGATGCCACAATCCATGCAGCGGGCGGCCTGTGTTTGCAGCCGCTCATCAGGCAGGTGCAGATGGATGGATTGCCAGTCGCCCAGCCGCTCGCGCACATCCCGATCCGCCCCTACCTCTCGCGGAAATTCTAAAAAGCCTGTTGGTTTTGCCATAGTTTAGAAGAAGTGATTATGTAATTACACAATCACTTTTACACGCTGACTCTGCCGAAAAGCAGCCATAGCCAGCTCTTCGCCGGAGAGGTCGCTGGTGGTTTGAACTTCGGCGACCGCTTCCAGGACGGTTTTGTAGTCGCGGGGCATCACCTTGACGAACATGGGCAGGGTCTCTTCCCAGCAGGCCAGGATGTCCCAGGCGCGTTTGCTGTCGGTGTATTGGGCGTGGCAGAGGATGAGGTTGTAGAGCGTTTCGATGTCGCCGTTGGTGACCGGTTCCAGGTCTACCATTTCCGGGTTACAGCGTTGGTCAAAACGGCCGTCGCCATCCCACACATACGCCACCCCGCCAGACATGCCGGCGGCAAAGTTCCGCCCCGTCTGGCCCAATACCACCACCTTGCCCCCCGTCATATATTCACAGCCATGGTCGCCCACGCCTTCGACTACGGCCGTGACCCCCGAATTCCGCACGCAGAACCGCTCACCGGCCATGCCCTTGATATACGCCTGCCCATCCGTCGCCCCATAAAAGGCCACGTTGCCGACGATAATGTTCTCTTCCGGCAGGAAGGTGGCGGCGGCGGGCGGCGTGACAATGATCTTGCCGCCGGACAGCCCTTTGCCCAGGTAATCATTGGCATCCCCTTCCAATTGCAGGGTCATGCCTTTGGGTACAAACGCGCCAAAACTTTGCCCGGCCGATCCCACAAAACGCAGGCTGATGCTGTCGGCGGGCAGGCCGTTAGCCCCCTGCCGCCGGGTAATCGCGCTGCCCACCATTGTGCCCACCGTGCGATGCACGTTGCGAATGGCAAACGTGCCGGAAACCCGTTCACCGTTTTCAATGGCCGGCTGGCAGAAATCGAGCAGCACGGTGGCATCCAGGGTATCGTCAATGCCGTGTTGTTGCGGGCGTTTACGGCCGTCGGCCTGCAAATGCTCCTGTGTGCCCTCTGGATTGGGCCGGTAGAGAATGGGCATCAGGTTCAGCCCGCGTAGTTTCCAATGGTTAACCGCCTCGCTGATCTCCAGCAAATCGGCGCGCCCCACCAGTTCATCAATGGTACGCACACCCAACTGCGCCATAATCTCGCGCATATCCTGGGCAATAAAGCGCATAAAGTTGATCACATGCTCCGGTTTCCCGGCGAATTTTTTACGCAGTTCGGGATTTTGTGTGGCTACCCCCACCGGGCAGGTGTCCAGATGGCAGACGCGCATCATAATGCAGCCCAGCGCCACCAGCGGCGCGGTGGCAAAACCAAACTCCTCCGCCCCCAATAGCGCGGCGATGATCACGTCCCGCCCTGTTTTGAGTTGGCCGTCCGTTTCCACCACCACCCGGTCGCGCAGTCCGTTCATCAGCAACGTCTGGTGGGCTTCGGCCACGCCCAATTCCCAGGGCAGCCCGGCATGTTTGATGCTCGTCTGCGGCGACGCGCCCGTGCCGCCGTCATGCCCGCTGATGAGAATGACATCGGCGTGCCCTTTGGCTACCCCGGCGGCAATGGTGCCCACGCCCACTTCGGACACCAGCTTGACGTTGATGCGCGCCTGGGGATTGGCGTTTTTCAGGTCAAAAATGAGCTGCGCCAGGTCTTCGATGCTGTAAATGTCGTGGTGCGGCGGCGGTGAGATGAGGCCCACGCCGGGGGTGGAGTGGCGCACTTTGGCGATCCAGGGATACACCTTACGGCCGGGCAACTGCCCGCCTTCGCCCGGTTTGGCCCCTTGCGCCATTTTAATTTGAATCTCTTCAGCGCTCACCAGATATTCGCTGGTGACGCCAAAACGGCCGCTGGCCACCTGCTTGATCTTGCTGATGCGGTCATCTTGGAAGCGGGCCGGGTCTTCGCCACCTTCGCCGGTGTTGGAACGGCCGCCGATGGCGTTCATGGCGCGGGCCAACGCTTCGTGTGCTTCCTGGCTGATGGAGCCGTAGGACATCGCCCCCGATTTGAAGCGGCGGCAGATGGATTCCACCGATTCCACTTCGTCCAGCGGGATGGGTTGGGCGGCGAATTTCAATTTGAACAGGCCGCGCAGCGTGGCTAACTGTTGTGAATGGTCGTTCACGTCGCGGGCGTAGGCTTTGTAGGCGTCGTAATCGTTGGCGCGCACGGCATGTTGCAGGCGATGGATGGTGCTGGGATTGAACAGATGGTGTTCGCCGTCCTCGCGCCACTGGTAACGGCCCCCAGGAGGGAGTGCATGTCCGTTCGACGGCCGTTCCGGGAACGCCGCCTTGTGCCGCATCTCCACCTCTTTGGCAATCAGGTTGATGTCCGCTCCCTGAATCCGGGAGGGTGTGCCGGTGAAGTATTGGTTGACCACTGACTTATGTAAACCCAATGCCTCAAAAATTTGCGCGCCGCGATAGCTCTGGATGGTGGAAATGCCCATCTTGGACATCGTTTTCACCACCCCTTTGCTGATCGCCTTGATGTAATGTTTCACCCCCTCTTTCACCGTCACATCGGTGAGCAGCCCCTTCTCGATGATCTCACCAATCGAGGCATAAGCCAGATAGGGGTTGACGGCATCCGCGCCATAGCCAAATAACACGGCAAAATGATGCACTTCACGGGGTTCGCCAGATTCCAGGATGAGGCTGACGCGGGTGCGCTGCCCACTGCGAATGAGGTGGTGGTGCAGCCCGGCGGTAGCCAGCAGCGCCGGTATGCCCGCCCGGTAACGGCCGACGTTGCGGTCAGACAGAATGAGCAGATTCGCGCCCGCCGCAATCGCTTCGTCGGCGTGGAAAAAGAGATCGCCCAGCGCCTTTTCCAGACCGGGGCCGCCTTTGTTGGGGTCATACAGGATGGGCAGTGTAGCTGCCTGGAACCCATCAAGTTGGATGTGCTGTAGCTGCGCCAGTTGTTCGTCGGTAAGGATGGGATGGGGCAGGCGAATGCGGCGGCAGTCGGCCGGCTGCGCATCCAGCAAATTGCCTTCCGCGCCCAGCCAGGTGAGGGTGCTGGTAACAAGCTCTTCGCGGATGGCGTCCAGCGGAGGGTTTGTCACCTGGGCGAATAGCTGCTTGAAGTAGTTGTAGAGCGGCTGCGGTTTGTCGGAAAGGATGGCCAGCGGGGTATCGTCGCCCATGGAGCCAATCGCTTCCTGCCCGTCGCGGGCCATGGGGGTCATCAACACACGCAGGTCTTCAAAGGTGTAGCCAAATGCCTGCTGTTGTTGGGTGAGGCTGGCGTCGGACTCTACGAGAGCCGATTTTTTGGAAGAATCGGATGTCTTGGGCAGGTCGGCCAGATCAATGGTGTGTTGGTTGATCCAGTCGCGGTAGGGATACTCTTCGGCCAGGGTATGTTTGAGTTCTTCATCGCTAATCAGGCGGCCTTGGGCCGTATCTACCAGCAGCATCCGGCCCGGTTGCAGGCGACCTTTGTGGGCCACATTTTCCGGGGGGATGTCTACCACGCCGGTTTCAGAGGCCATGATGACCAGACCATCTTTGGTGATGGTGTAGCGCGACGGCCGTAGCCCATTCCGGTCCAACACCGCCCCCACCACCGTGCCATCACTAAAACCGATGGACGCGGGGCCGTCCCACGGCTCCATCAAGTGGCTGTGGAATTCGTAGAACGCCTTTTTGGCGTCACACATCTCCTCATTTTTTTCCCAGGGTTCGGGGATCATCATCATCACGGCGTGGGGCAGGCTGCGGCCGGTGAGCGCCAGGAACTCCAGGCAGTTATCGAACATGGCCGTGTCGCTGCCGTTGGGATCAATGAGGGGCAGCACTTTAGGCAGGTCGTCGCCGAACGCTTCGGTGGCAAACAACTTTTCCCGCGCCCGCAGCCAGTTCACGTTCCCCTGCACGGTGTTAATCTCGCCGTTGTGGATAACGTAGCGGTACGGGTGGGCGCGTTCCCAACTGGGAAAGGTATTGGTGCTGAAGCGGGAATGCACCAGGGCGATGGCGGAGTGGAAATCGGGGTCGTGCAGGTCAGGGAAGTAACCGCCCAACTGCTCGCCCAGCAGCATCCCTTTGTAAACCAGGGTGCGGCTGGAAAGCGAAGCAAAATAAAACGGTTTGCCTTCAATTTCCCGCTCGGCGCGTTTGCGGATGACAAACAGCTTGCGTTCAAACGCAAGCTGTTCTTCAGGCACGGTCAGAGGCCGGCCTGAGCTATTACTTGCTGTGGCCGGTCTCCCGACCGTGCCGTCTTCACTATTCTTATGGATAAAAACTTGTTGGATAAATGGTTCCCCGGCCAGGGCGCTGGCCCCTAAGCCTGAATTGTTCGTGGGTACGGCCCGCCACCCCAAAAGCTGCTGCCCTTCTTCGGCCACAATGTGGGCAAAATGACGTTGTTGTCGGCGAAGCTGGCGGTCGTTGGGCGAAAGAAAAACCATGCCCACGCCGTATTGCCCCGGTTCGGGGAGGGTAAACCCCTCCTGGGTACAGACCTTTTGTAAAAATTGGTGAGGAATTTGCACCATCATGCCGGCGCCGTCGCCGGTGGTGGCCTCCGCCCCTTTGGCGCCGCGATGGGTCAGGTTGTCTACTACGGTGATGGCTTTTTGCACAATGTCGTGGCAGGCACGGCCGTACACATCCACCACAAAGCCCATGCCACAGGCGTCCCGTTCAAATTGGGGGTCATACAACCCCTGCGCCGCCGGATATCCGGCGGCCAAACGTTGCTCGCCTTGCTGGTCAACTTCCTCCGGTTGTTGCTCTTCTTTCTCCATCATTCTTCCCATTCTCCTCGCGTCAAACGCCAGCCGCGTGCTGACTTAAACTTTTGGTAACGAACAAGCTGTCACCCAGACTTACAGGTAACAGAGACAATACTCACTTATATCCAGTGTAATTCAGTATAAGTGATGGGTGTAAAGGCGAATACTGTGTATTGTGTACAAAATCACAAACAACAATTTCAACAGTTTTGAAAAATTGACGGCCGTACCCCCCATCGGATAGACTTAGCAGCGTGTGGCGGTTACGGCCGTGACACCACAATAAAATAATTCGTGAAGGCCAGGACGCCTGCTGTGGAAATGAAATCCTCTCCATTTCTACACCAGGCGTCCTTTTTGTTTTGTTCATCGGTAGACCTGGCAGGTTTTCAAAAACCTGTCAGGTCTGAACACAAATTTTAAGGAGAAGAAACAGGATGTTACGCAATATCAGACTGATCAAAATAGGTTCTATGGCTCTGGCCCTCCTGGCCCTGTTTACGCTGTTTAGCGGGCGGGCCTTTGCCCAGGAAGAAGAAATAGCTGCCGGTACCATCGCCATTCAGATTGACACCATCTGGCTCTTTTTAGGCGCGGTGCTGGTTTTCTGGATGCAGGCCGGTTTTGCTATGGTGGAAAGCGGTTTTTCCCGCGCCAAAAACGCGGCCAACCTGCTGATGAAAAACTTGATGGACTTTTGTATGGCTGCCATCCTCTTTTATGCAGTGGGTTTTGGCCTGATGTACGGCACAGATGTGGCCGGGTTGATCGGCACCAGCAACTTTTTCCTGTCCGAACTCTCGTTGGGCGCGGAAGCGGGTTATGACTGGACCAACTACCTCTTCCAATTGATGTTTGCCGGGGCGGCCGCCACCATCGTCTCCGGCGCGGTGGCCGAACGGCTGAAGTTCAAAAGCTACCTCATCTACAGCGCGGTGATGACGGCCCTCATCTACCCCATCTCCGGCCATTGGCTGTGGGGTGGCGGCTGGCTGGCCGAACGTGGTTTTGTGGACTTTGCCGGTTCCACCATCGTTCATGCCTGCGGCGGTTTTGCGGCGCTGGCGGCGGCCTGGGTGCTTGGCCCGCGCATTGGCAAATACAACAAAGATGGCAGCAGCAACGCCATCCCCGGCCACAGCCTGACGTTGGCCGCCCTGGGTGTTTTTGTCTTGTGGATGGGTTGGTTTGGGTTTAACGCCGGTTCTACCCTGTCCGGTATGAATGCCAGCCTGGGCTACATCGCCGTCACGACAACTACTGCCGCCGCGGCCGGCGCGTTGTCTGCTCTCATTATCAACTGGTTTAAGGCAGGCCATCCGTCCACAGAAATGGCATTGAACGGCACCCTGGCCGGTCTGGTGGGTATTACCGCCGGTACGGCTAACGTGACCATGGGCGGCGCCATCATCGTTGGTCTGGTGGCTGGTGCGGTGCTGGTCTTCGGCCTGGTCTTTGTAGAGCGTGTATTGAAAGTGGATGACCCGGTGGGCGCGGTGGCGGTGCATGGTCTGAACGGCATGTGGGGCACCATTGCCGTCGGTCTGTTAGCGGCCCCCGCCGTAGGTGAATTCACGGGTATGGGGCCGGTAACTGGTTTATTCTACGGCGGTGGCTTTAGCCAGCTAGGTGTGCAGTTGTTGGGCACAGTGGTGATTTCGCTGTGGGCCTTTGCCACCATGGGGGCGCTGTTTTACGCCATGAAAGTGACCATTGGCGTGCGCGTCTCGGAAAAAGAAGAGATCGAAGGGCTGGACATCTCCGAACATTTCACCACCAGCTACCCGGAATTTGGGCCAACGGCCGTAGGTACGGATGCGCTGGCGGCGGCGGGAGATTGATAGTATGGAGATTGGAGATTGGAGATTAGAGATGTCAATCTCCAATCTCTAATCTCCAATCTCTTTGAGGTTGTTATGAAACTCACACTCGAACCCAACAGCAACGGAGACGAAAAAACCGTGCCTTTTCATGTGCGTGTGGATATTGTGACGGCGACCATTGACGCCGGTTCCGTCTTTTATGTACCGGTGGAAGTGAATTATCAGGGGATGAAAAAGAGCTTTGCCGTCAACATTGCCGGTTGGGTGTTGGAAAGCGAACGACCGGAGACGCTGCCCGGCAAAATCAGCCGCTTTTTGCCCCGCCTGATCAGTCTGGCGCGGTTGCCCACCTATCTCTTCATCGCCCGCCGCGCCGGGGGGATTTACCCGGTTTACACTGTGGGCAGCGAGGTATATGCCACCACACCCGGTGGCCCGGTTTTCCGGCACGTGGAACTGGCCAAGGTACGCGAATACCTGACCGATTATTTACACGCGGCCGGCATTTTGGGAGAAAAAGGGTTAAGCGACAAACTGCACGTGCGTGGCCTGAACATGAAGACGTTGGGCCTGCGCCGTCCCATTTTTTACCTGAAAAAGCGCGTACCTGGTGAAGTGGACTTTTGGGCGCCGGTTTTTGAGGCCAGTGACGGCCAACACATTTACTGCTACGCAGCCGATGAACGGCGTCAGGTACCCATTAACGGCGGCCTGGAGGTGTTGGAATTGCAGCAAATGGTAGCCGCAGCCTTGAAGACAGACAGGCGGCTGCGGGACACGTTTGATTTACGGCCGGATCGCCTCTTCCCGGAAGTTTGGGGGCAGTTGAAATCTGGCCTGCGGGAAGGCGACGCCGTGGCGGTGAATGGGTTAACGCTGCCGGTGTATCTCATTGGCAATATCCACCTGGCGCTGGAAGAGCGCCCCGACGAAGGGCGATATAGCCTCTACCTGGGCCACAACGGAGATGACCTGCGGGCGCGGGTAGCGGTGGATTTGGAACGGCGGGGGATTGCGGTAATCGGTAATCGGTGATCGGTAATCAGTTACCGATTACTGTTTTTTTAGAAAGGTGCAAATCAATTTATAAGGAGAGTTTTACCATGAGTGGAAATTCAGCACGATTAAAGGCCATTTCGGCGGTAATTAATTACAAGCCGATTTCTGAGCCGTTGAACTTTGCGGAAACGCCGTCACAAGAGGTGTTTGCGCAGAATGTATTTAGCCTGGCCGTGATGAAGCAGCGCCTGCCGAAGGCGGTGTATAAGTCACTGGTGCAGACGATTGCCGAAGGCAAACCGTTGGAATTGTCAACGGCCGATGTGGTAGCCGCCGCCATGAAGGATTGGGCCATTGAGAAGGGGGCCACCCATTATGCCCACGTTTTCTACCCGCTGACGGGGCTGACGGCCGAGAAACACGACAGCTTTTTGTCACCGAATGGCAGCGGCACGGCCGTGACCGAATTCAGCGGCGACCAGTTGATCCAGGGTGAACCGGACGGTTCCAGCTTCCCCACCGGCGGCATTCGCGCCACCTTTGAAGCGCGTGGTTACACCGCCTGGGACGTGACCAGCCCGGCCTACATCCTGGAAAATCCCAACGGCACCATCCTGTGCATCCCCACCGCCTTTGTCTCCTGGACGGGCGAGGCGCTGGACAAGAAAACGCCGCTGCTGCGCTCGATGAAAGTGTTGAACGAACAGGCGCAGCGCATCTTGAAGTTGTTTGGGCATGATGATGGGGCGCTGGTGACGGCTACAGCCGGGCCAGAGCAGGAATATTTCCTGATTGACCGCAACTTTTACATGGCGCGGCCCGATTTGCTCAACGCCGGGCGCACCCTCTTTGGCGCCAAACCACCTAAAGGGCAGGAGCTGGAAGACCATTACTTTGGCGCGATCACGGAGCGGGTGCTGGCCTGCATGTTGGAGGCGGAGCGGGAACTTTATAAATTAGGTGTGCCCGTCAAAACCCGCCACAACGAAGTGGCCCCGGCCCAGTACGAAATTGCGCCGGTGTATGAAAACGCCAATGTGGCCGCCGACCACCAGCAAATGATCATGGCCACGCTGAAGCGGGTGGCCGAGAAGTATGGGATGGCCTGCATTTTGCACGAAAAGCCGTTTGCCGGGGTGAATGGTTCGGGTAAACATTTGAACTTTTCCTTTGGCAATGCCAGCCAGGGCAACCTGCTGGAGCCGGGAGATACGCCGCACGAGAATGCCCGCTTCCTGGTCTTTTGCGCGGCCATCATTCGGGCGGTGGACAAATATGCGTCGCTGCTGCGGGCTTCCATTGCCTCGGCCGGGAATGACCACCGGTTGGGGGCCAATGAAGCGCCGCCGGCCATCATCTCCATTTTCCTGGGCGACCAGCTAACCGATGTGTTTGAGCAGATTAAAGCGGGCGGGGCGAAATCGTCCAAGTCCAAAGATGTGCTGACGGTGGGGGTAGACACGCTGCCGCCACTGCCGAAACATGCCGGCGACCGCAACCGCACCAGCCCGTTTGCCTTTACGGGCAACAAGTTTGAGTTCCGGGCGGTGGGTTCTAACCAATCTATTGCCGGGCCGCTGGTGGTGCTCAATACGATTGTGGCCGAGTCGTTGGATTACATTGCCACGAAATTGGAAAATGCGACCGGCGATTTCAGCACGGCCGTACAAACCATCCTGCAAGAGATTATGGTGGCCCACGGCCGGGTCATTTTCAACGGCGATGGCTATTCGGAAGCGTGGCACCGGGAAGCGGAAGCGCGGGGATTGCCCAATTTGCGCACAGCCGTAGACGCCCTGCCGGAACTGGCCTCCCCGGAAGCGATTGCCCTCTTTGAGAAGTACAACGTCCTCAGCGCCCGCGAATCGAAGAGCCGGTTGGATGTGAAACTGGAACAGTACATCAAAGAAGTGAAGGTGGAAGCGTCTATCACCGCCGAAGTAGCCCGGACGATGATTTACCCGGCGGCGGCCCGTTACCAGAATGAACTGGCGGCGACGGCGGCCCATTTGAAAGCGGCGGGGGTGAAGGCGGACACGGCCGTGTTGCAATCCCTCACCGAACTCACCGACTGCCTCAACCAGACTGTGACCGAACTGGAAGCAGCATCCGCCCATGAAGCCGAGAGCATCCTGGCCGAAGCCGAACACATCCGCGACGCCATCTTACCGGCTATGAACGCCGTGCGCAGCTATGCCGACCAACTAGAAGGCATCGTCGCCGACGACCTGTGGCCGCTGCCTACGTATCAGGAAATGTTGTTTATCAAGTAGGTGTGTGATCCGTGAGCCGTGAACGGTAATCGGTAAACGGATTACGGTTTACGGCTCACGGATTTGCACCTTCCTCTGCCGAAGCCTCCCGGTATGTACATGCCGGGAGGCTTTTTTTGTGTGAGTGGAGGGCCGGTGATGAGCCTACAATCTGTTCCGGCAAACACAGTATCTTAAACGTGTGATTTCTGAGACGGCCGTACCCCCTACGGCCGTGCTTTTTTGTGGAGCAGTGTGGTGAGGTACGGCCGTGACACCCTCCCTTTGTTCCCGATCCGGCCACTGTCCACCTGCCCGAAGACTTATTTCCCCATCTCCTGATCCTTCGACAAGGCTCAGGACAAGTCTCCTAATTACTCTTGCAACCTCAACTCAAACTCTATCTCATCTTCAATGGGAATGCCGTTTAGCCCCAGCAGCGGGATTTCCGGTTTGATGAGGCGAGAGTGGGCCAGTGCGCCTTTGTGTACGGCCATCAATCGCCACCCCCGATTACTGTAAAAACGAATGGCCGGTTCATTGTCATTGGTGGTGATGAGCCAGGCGCGGCGGCAACCATGTTGCCGGGCGTAGTCGGCGGCCGCGGCCAGCAGGGCGGAACCAAGCCCTCGCCCCGGTACGGCCGTATGCAGCGTGACGACTTCACAGTCACGGCCGTTTATATGCACCGTCACCAGCCCCGCCCGCTCCCCATCCACACGGCCGATAAAACCAGGCAGTTCATCACACTGGTGCAGCCACCCACGTGTCACCATGCGTGTATGGCCCGCCTCCCGCCACAAAAACGCCCGCACCCATTCCCGATCACTTTCGGTAATAGGTTGAATGTCAATCGCCATTTTCATTACCTCCTGCCTGGTGTTACACTTGGTGAGATTGGTTCAATCTGGCAGATTGAACCGGTCTTTGACCCATGACCAGAGAACGAACTTTCCGCAGTGAAGCGATTGTATTAAAGCGGTCAGATTTTGGCGAAGCTGACCGCTTGTTGACCCTTTTCAGCCGCGAGCAGGGCAAGATGAAAGCGATTGCCAAAGGGGCGCGCAAACCGCAGAGCCGCAAAACGGGACACGTGGAACTTTTCATGCGCAGCAACTTCCTCTTTGCCAAAGGGCATGACCTGGACATCATCACCCAGGCGGAGATGGTGGAAGCGTATCCCGCCTTGCGGGATGACCTGGTGCGGACGACGTATGCTTCGTATGCCGTTGAACTGTTGGATCGTTTTACGGTGGAGCATGATAAACACCTGGGGTTGTACCAGCTATTGGCCGAGGCGTTGGGCTGGTTTGCCGCCGATGAAGAGATGCTGCTGCCCGCTCGCTATTATGAACTGCGGCTACTGTCATTAACCGGCTTTCAGCCGCAGTTGTTTACCTGTGTCTCTTGTGGTGAGGCGATCACTGAGCAGGATCAATTTTTCAGCGCAGAGTTGGGTGGGGTGTTGTGCCCCAAATGCCAGTCGGCCGACCGGCGGGCGCTGACGATCACGGCCGTAGCCCTGAAAGTATTGCGTTTTTTGCAGACACGGCCGTATGACGCCGTCCGTCAACTCCACTTGCGCCGTCCCGTCCACACCGAACTGGAACAGATTATGCACGCCTACCTCATCCACATTTTGGAACGCAATCTGAAATCGGTGGATTTTCTGCACCGGCTGCGCCAGGAAGCCGCCCTCTTTGCCCCCGACGACCCCACCTGACCATAGGCCAAATAGGTGATAGTTTTGTCGGACGGCCGTGTTAAGATACGGTGGCGCAAACATGCAGAAAAAACAGGCAATCAGATGAATTCGGCACAGACAATCATAGTAGCAGCCTTATGGGGGACGGCCGTGTTAGCCTTTGCCATTGGTATCTTTTCCTGGCGGCGGCGCAGCATGGGCGTGTGGGCCGTATCTTTCACTGTCCTGGCTCTGGCTACCGCCTTTTGGTCTTTTACCTATGGACTGGAAGTGAGGGCGGACACCCAGACCGCCAAACTATTCTGGGCCAGGATGGAGTATATCGGCATTACCGTTGTGCCCGTAGCCTGGTTTGTGTTTGCCGTGCAATATACCGGTCGCGCCAGTTGGCTCACCCGTCGCTGGCTGCTGGTTTTGTGTATCAGCCCCGCCCTGACCATACTGTTTGTCTTCACCAGTGAACTGCACAGCCTGATCTGGACAGAAGTAGGTATGGCTAATTCCGGGTCAATTCCCGTGCTGGATACCTCGCACGGCGTCTGGTTTTGGGTTCATTCCGCCTATTCCTACATCCTCATTATCACCGGAGCCGTGCTGCTGGTGGTCGCCTTTGTCCGTTATCCGCCCGCTTACCGGCGGCAAAATGCCTCTCTGGTGGCCGGCGCCGTTTTACCCCTGGTGGCCAATATCATTTTTCTGTCCGGCATATTACCTGCGCCCCATCTGGATTTCACCTCCTTTGGGTTGACCCTGAGCAGCCTGCTGATGGCTAACGCTATTTTTCGTTACCGTTTGTTTGATCTGGTACCCGTGGCGCGGCGCACGGCCGTAGATAATATGCGCGATGGTCTCATCGTCCTGGATGCACAAAACCGGGTGCTGGACATTAACCCGGCGGCCCTCAAATTGTTCCGGCGTCCGGCCTCGGAGATGGTGGGCTATCCCCTCCGCGAATTTTTGCAGGATCAAGCGTACATTCTGGATAGTTTCCAGGACATCACGGATATGGAAACAGAAATTGGAGTGCCCACGCCAGATAAACCGCGTTATTTCGCGCTGCAAATTTCGCCTTTGTATGACGCCCGTGATCATCTAAGTGGCCGCATGTTGACCTTTCACGACATCACGGCACGCAAAGAGGCGGAACAAGAATTGGCCCGCGCCCGCGATGAGGCGTTGGCGGCCAGCCATTTTAAGTCTGACTTGTTGGCGCGGGTAAGCCATGAACTGCGCACGCCCCTCAATGTCATCCTGGGGTATACGGAAATGTTGCAAGAAGGCATCTATGGCCCGTTGACTCCCACCCAGTGGGAACCAACGCAGAAAATCATTGCCAGCACCAGTTTTCTCACGCGCCAGGTGAACGAACTGCTCGACCTGGCCCGATTGGAAGCGGGGCAACTGCAACTCAATGTCCGGGAAATGTCGCTGCCGGATGTGGTGCAGGATGTCCACGAGAAAATGGTGGTGCTGGCAGAGACAAAAGGGGTGCAATTGCAGAGCCAGGTGCAGGGGAATATGCCAACCCGTGTGCTGGGCGACCCCGACCGTATTGCTCAGATTTTGCTTAATCTGGTGGGTAACGCCATTAAATTTAGCGATGGTGGAATGGTGCAACAGGAGGTGGCTGTGGGCGACGGCCGTCTGCTCTTGCGCGTCTCAGACCAGGGCATTGGCATTCCGCCAGAGATGCAACAAACAATTTTTGAGCCGTTCATGCAAGTGGATGGCTCTCTGACAAGACAACGTGCCGGTACCGGTTTAGGATTGGCAATTGTGCGCCAGTTAACGGAGTTAATGGCAGGAACGATTACCCTGGAAAGCCAGGTAGCCCAGGGTAGCACGTTTACCATCTGTTTGCCATTGGTGACGGCGAATGGGGAGGAAAATCATGACGCAGGCAAATAAGGAGCAACAAAAGCCTTTGGTATTGATCGTCGAGGATGATCCACAGTTAGTGACGATATTTGCTACCGCGATGGAAATGGCCGGGTATGAGGCGATTACGGCCGAAGACGGCCGTGTTGCCCTCGACAAACTGGCCGCCCTCACCCCCGACGTTATCCTGCTCGATGTGCATTTACCCCTCGTCTCCGGGGATGAACTGCTGCGCCACATCCGCGCCGACGCCCGCTTGAAAGACGCCAGAGTCATCCTGTCCACGGCCGATTCGCGTATTGCCGCCCAACTGCGTGAAGAAGCCAGCCTCGTCCTGCTCAAACCCGTCAGCTTCAAAGAACTGATCGAACTCGCTTCCGGTCTTAAGTAAAAGGTAGCAGGTGGCAAGTCAGGAATGCCAACATCACCTGCCACCTGCTTCCCCCTTCGCGGATCAAAAAAACCACCCATGCACAGGGTGGTTTTTGTATACTGCGGGACCAGGATTCGAACCTGGACTAGACGGTTCAGAGCCGCCGGTTCTGCCGTTAAACTATCCCGCAATGGGTGGGTCTCCTCAAGCGAACCGGCGCGCATTTTACCAGAGTGCTTCCCCTGCGGCAAACCAGCATTGCTATTGATGGTGCAGACGGGACAATCTGGTTGAGACCTGCCCCGCCACCCCTCCGCCCCCCCCGGATGCGTAACCGTCGTAGGGGCGAGGCGGTTGGGTGGTGTCTGGATTGATCACCAGGGCCTTGCCCCCAACCGCCTCGCCCTTTTTTAGCGATTGGGCGCCGCCTGGATTATTCACCAGGGCCTTGCCCCCAACCGCCTCGCCCTTTTTGTTGGGTTTGCATTGGTGGGGGAAGGGCGAGGCAGCCGGGGAGGAGGGGTTTCTGCATGGCAAAGGTTTCACCCGGCTGCCTCGCCCCTACAACACCGATCACCGATTACCGATAACGGTTCACGAATCACGGCCGTCACCCCCCATCCTCAATGCGCAACGTATAATCCACCGTCGCCGTGTCGTCTTCGGCCCGGACTTCGATGAGCAGGGTCAGGTCTTCGTCCAGTTCAATGCCGATAAAGCCGGTGATGGTGTCCGGGTCCGTTTCCACGATTTGTTGGCCGGAATCAGGGTCCAGGATGCGCATGATGATGTTCTGCCCGGTGGTGTTGCTTTCCAGGATCAGGTTGACCACATCACCCGCGCTGAGGGTGACGGTGTATTGCACCCGGCTCTTGGGCAGCAGTGTGCCGCTGGCCTCGTCGCCCAGCGCCAGTGACCCGCCGTCTAGCGTTTCGCCCAGCAGGAAGCGCACGGCCGTGTCCAGCACCACATCCCCATCACCCAAAACAGCCGCCTCATCCACCGGCACAACTATATCCGGCACTACGCCAATACCTTCGATGTGAATATTGCCATCCATATCTACGGCCCTGCCCTGCGTAAAACGGAAGGCTTCATCTTCCGGCATGGCCACCTCATCCACCGGGCCGCCCAACCCGGCGGTGGGCGTGTGGCCGATGATGATGGCCCGGTTTTGCAGCGTCATGTCATAGCTGAAAAATTCGCAGGCGCTGGCGCAGTCCGCCGCCACCAATACCACAACCGGGCCATCGTAACGCAGGCTTTCGTCCGGCGGCAGGATGAATTTTTGCGGCTCTTCATCCATGCGGAATTCGCCGCGATCCCGGTCATAACCGGCTGTATTACCCAGTTCCAGCGGCTCATCAAAGAAGTAAGCGGCCATCTGGTCGGCCAGGAAACCACGCCCGCCGCCGTTACGCCGCATATCAATGATGATGGCCGGGGCCTCGGCCTCTTTGAAATCGCGGATCATGCGCTCCCACAACTGCACCGTCAACACATCATTGTCGGAAAAGCTATAAATGGCGACGTAGCCGATGCCTTCGTCCAGCAGTTCATACTCCACCGGCAGTTGCAGCCCATCGCCAATTTGTTCATCTACCCAATAGAAGTAGCTGTCCAGTTCGGAACTGGCGGTGAGGTCGGCCGTTTGCGGGCTGCCACCGGGGTTTTGGTAAGTGACGGTCACGGCCGTGTCCAATGGAAAACGCATGGCAAACAACAGCTTATCTTCCCGTTCGGCATGGGCGGTGCTGTATGGCCCAAAGTGGGAGACGGTCTGGCTGATGTGTTCGGTGATGGGCACGTCGTTGATGGCGACAATCTGCGCGCCCAGTTCAATGCCGGCCTGGGCAGCCGGGCCGTTGGGGGTGAGGAAGGTGACCAAAGCACGGCCGTCGCTCAACTCCTTAATCGCCAGTCCAATCCCCCCCAATACCGCATCGCGGAAATCCTCCTGCACAAACGGGCCAACCACATGCCCATCGGGGATGCGCCAGGCAAAATCACGCAAAGCACGGCGATAGGCCAGATCATCGCCATCGGCGTCCGCCTCTTCAAAACGGGGCAGGAACTCCGCCCGCAGCGCCTCAAAGTCAATGTTCTTGTATTCGGTGAAGGCGTACTCGTTGATCAGTTGGTCCACCAGCGCGTTAAACGCCTCAGCGTAACTCAGGTCGGAGTAATCTACTAACGCTGCGCCGTCTGGCTCAATCAGGTCTACCCGCTGCTCGCGGCTGCGGTCAAAGGTGAACGGGTCGGTGTCCAGATTGACCATGGTGTATCCGGCGGGCAGGGTGATCATCTCCTCGTCGCCGGTGAAAAGCAGCCCGTCCGGGCCAAAGTTTTGCGGGAATTCTTGCTGGTCATCCGGCGCGTAGACCAGCAGTTTACCACCCACAATTTCGCGGTCATGGGTCGGGTCGCGGCTGATCTCGGTGGAGGCGTAAGCGGTTGACCAGCCGCCGCCGCCCAGGTCACGCTCTTCCAGGAAGGGGTCGCCAAAGGTGTTGGTCCAGTAGGCGATGGCAAAAATCTGGACGCCTTGCTCTTCTTCGTCGTCAAAGTCCACGTCCCGCCAGGCGCCCTGCGGCTCGATGGGCAGGGCGATGGAATAGGAGAAGGGGGAGGTGTAAAAGTCGGAGGTGATTTGCCCCAACGTCTGCGACTCCACCGGGAAGATGTAGTTTTTGTCCCGGTCTACAAAGCCGGCCTGGTCTTCCAGGATGACCACCGGGGCGGCTACTCCCAGGGTGAAGAAGGGGTTGGTGTAGGTGACGAGGCCGGTGATGGCCACGGGGCCGCCTTCGTCGTCCCCCGTAATCGGTAATCCGTTATCCGTAATCGGTGAGCCGTTATCGGTAATCGGTGATTCGACCGCGGTGGTGGGTTCGGGTGTGGGAGGCACGGCCGTAACCGTTGGTTCTTGGGTGGGTACGGCCGTGTGGGTGGGTGTTGGGGGTATGGTGATGGATACGGCCGTAGGCGACGGTTCCGGCGTAGGTGTGGCCTCCGGTTCCGAGCAGGCCACCAGTGACAACATGACGATGAGGACGGGGATGAGTAATTTATAGTTCATGTGAATCCTGATTGTAGGCGACAGGTTGCCGCCTTAAAAAACCACCTCTTCTAAATAATGGTCGTCGTGCTCAGGCGAGGCGTGCGCTTTGCAGACGTACACAGGTTCACCCTGTATCGCTGCACAGCTATGGCAGAGGTAAACAGCAACCGTTTTGCGTTCCACCTCAGCACAGTCCGTGCAGTATTCATAGTGTGGCCTGTTTTGAGCAACCACGCGCGGATAGTGTGACTCTCTTTTCGGAGCGCTGTCCGGCTCAGTGGTGGCTTCGATTGCTTCCAGTTCGATCACGTATTCGTGCCAGTCGCCAAAGTCAAAGACGTACTTCATTTTGTCGCCGGGCTGCATCTCCAGGGCGGCAATTTTGGTGTGAGCGCCTTCGCCGCCGTCAAAGGGTTCAATGGTGGCAATCTCTATTTCGCGGTAGTTCTTCGTCTGGCCACGCCGGACTAACTTCCAGAAACCGGCCATGTGGTCAAAGTCGTGTTTGAACTCGCCCACCAGAAAATCGTTGAAGTCGGACAGCGTCTGGCTGCCCTGAATTTCTATGCGCCGCCACAACCCGTTGCGGCGTTTGTAGGCCACGTGAAAACGGTAAACTTGCTGCTTTTGTTGTTTGCTGAGTTTGGGGGGGCGAGACGGCCGTTGGTCGCGCCTGGCCGGCTCCAGGTCACGGAGCAAATTTTCTATAGGGCTGAACCTGTCACCGTAGGTGATATACGTGCCATTCCAGCGCAGCCGTGGGTCCTTTTTGACCACCTCCAGCCAGTGATCGGCCGGATAGGGAATGGTGTCTTTCAGCAAGGCATAGGCAGTGGGTACGGCCGTGCTGCCCCATATCCGTTCATTTCGTTCTGCTTCTAACGTGGAAAAGAGCGTATCGGCCAATTGTTGGTTGGCTACGACAATCTCTTTGCGGTGATGGCGGTATTCGTGATGAGGTTCGGCTTGCAGGCGAAATTTGGGGATCGTGATGTCCAGAATTGTGACCAGTAGATTATCTTGCCGGGACAATCTATTTTTTTTGAACCACCAGCCCAGCTTCAAGGCTTCCTGTTTATAGCTATAAGCGCCCAGGAGTCCTTGACGCTGTATCGTAATCTCTGTCACCTCAGTCGGGATGATGTGATCTTCTTCATCCACCAGTTGCAATTCTGTTGCCGATTTTGTCTGTGGCAGGAAGTATTGAAAAGCAGGATAAACATACAAAATCCCCTCTTTCAATTCCTCGCGTGATAACCCTACCCGAAATTGTGCACCCGCCAACGCCATTTGAATTGGCGTCAGCGTCTTCTTGTCCGTCATGATCAGCGTTTTGCCCAGGTGGTGGTCCCGGATTGTCTGGCGAACCGGCGCTTTGGGGTTTTTGTTGTTGGTAGGCCAGATAGCCAATACCCGTTCCACAAATTCATCCAGTGAAATAGGGCCGGCTAACGCTGCCGCAACCTGGGTGATCGCCTCGTCGCGTGTTATTCCCGCATCTTGTGGCATATGCCCTCCATTCACATTCGTTTTCCGTTCGTAGTGGGCGATTCATCGCCATTGGCAGGCGATGAATCGCCTACTACGAACGTTGAACCTTTAATAACGCAGGATAAGGGTGATGCGTTGGTGGTCGGCTAATTGGCCGTTGTCCACAAAGACCACCCGCCCCTGCATATTCAGCACCGTTTCGATGATGTCGTCTACGGCATCGGCTATCACGTCCGGCGCGGTGGGGTCGTTTGCCGGAGAGAGGATTAGCCCCGTCTCGTCCACCTGCGCCGGGTAGTGGAAATCTTCCTCCACCAGCAGCAAACGGCCGCGCCCTTCCTGTGCCAGCCGCCACACCTGGCCCGGCGTGGAGACAAATTTACGTTCGCCCACCGCCTTGTCCAATTCGACCAACACCTGCTGCCGCTGCGTAGCCAGATTCTCTTTCACCAGCGGCCAGACCAGTTTGCCCAGTTCATGCGCCGACGTTTTGTCATGATTGCCGGTCAGGGTAGTGATGATGGCCTCCTTATGGGCGGTCACTTCGTGGAAAAAGGACAGATACCGATCCACACCGACCACGACCAATGGCAAAGCATCGTCGGCCAGAAACGGTTTGAGGGCATTATCTACCTGGCGGAAAAATTGGCGGTGGCGCTCATCCCGGTGCGCTGAGACGTTCACGCCAAAACCACCGGGTAGCGGTTCCGCGCCGCCTGGCCCTTCATGGATCATGGGGAAACCTTCGTCTTCAATTTCCACCAGGTCGGCCTTTGTGCCTTCAAAGAGGCGGGTGGGCTGCTCGCTGAGGGCCAGCACCCAATAACGGGCGGTGCGGTTCAGGGCAAAAACCAGGTCGCGGGTGAGGAAGGTTTCGTCAATGACCACCCGTTCGGGCAAGGTGAAGGGCAGATTAAAGATGCGGCCAAAATCCCGGTTGGCAAAAATCGCCAGCCCATCCAGGGTGCGCGGGTGATCTACGCTTTTGGCTAACTGTTCCAGCCGGGCCAACAAGGGGTCGGCCTCGCGTTTGCTGAACTCTTGCAGCAGCCGGTTACCGGCCTCCAGCACCAGGTTTTTCAGCCGGATGGGGTCCTGACGGTTATCCGGCGAAGTGCGATGGGTGGGCATGGTGATGGTGATGGAGGGGTAGCCGCGCATTTGTTGTAGTAGTTGTACGTCATGTCGGTTCATAAATTTCTCCTTTTGGTTGTGATTTTCTCGATAGAGCGATTGTACCCCGGTTTTGGTAATCGGTTATCGGTAATCGGTTATCGGTGGCCCCGATTACCGATTACCGTCTACCGATAACTGATAATAAGCTGGCAGCAGCGTCATGGGGGCGGCGGCGGCGACGATGAGGATGCTGTCCTGGGTGGTTTGTGGGGGGGTGATCACGGCCGTGTTCTCCCCAGACAACACCACCTCCTGCACTATTGGCCCGGTGGCGTCGAAGGTGATGAAAATAAGATGCCAGGTTTGCGGCACGTAACCGGTAGCGCGCACAAACCCTTCGGCCGTCCAGCCCATGTCCGCTTCGGCGTCGTCAAAGTAGCCAATTTCGGGGATGGCCAGGTTGTCCAGCGCCAGCCCGCCAAAGGTGAGGATGGGGTCGGTGACGTATTCAAAGCGCAGCAGGATTTCCTGCCCGGCATATGGCGTCAGGTCAATGCTCTCCTGCACCCACCCATCACTTTCGCCGGTGTAGAAACGGTCGGCCAGGGCCGATTCGGAGGGGTCGTGGTGGAAGGCGTCGCCCTGCATCTGCGCCCCGGCCAATGGCTGCCAGGTCTGCCCATCATCGGTGGAGAGGCTGACATAGGCAAAGTCGTAGCCCACTTCGATGTCGTGGTAGAGGTCGTAGGTGAGGGTGGCCTGGGATACGGCCGTGAGATCAAAAGCGCGTGTCAACCGGGCGCTGCTGAAATTGGCGCGGTTGGCCAGCCACATATGCGCGCCAGAGGTGGGCAGCACGGGCAGCAGCGGCGCATGATTGCTGCCGGTGAAGGTGAGGGCGCTCTTTTGCCCGGCGGGGATGGTGTAATAATCGGCTGCGTACTGGTAAACGGTGGTTTCGGCGGTGGGCAGCGGGTCAGGGCTGACCGTGTATACACCATCCGCCAGGGCGTACTTTTCCGGCGCGCCGGGCGCACTGTGGATGGCTAACGCCGCCAGCCAATCCAGCCACAACGCCATCCCACTCTCAAAATCCAGGTTATACGTTTGCGCCAGATCATCCAGCGCCGTGAAAGCAGGTTCGGGATGGTTGGCAAAGTCGCGGTACAGCTTGTCCCCCAGCCGGTTAAAGATATACCGGTTGAGCAAATACCCCTGGCCGTAATAGGGCAGCGAATTGCCATCCGTCCAGCGGTTGAGCTGTTGGTCGGGGTTCTGCAAAAAGAGGTTGGCGCGGTATACGCCGTCGCCGGGGTAGCCCACCAGTTCTTCGGCCAGCATAGCCGACCCTTCCACGGCCCAATCCCAATCGTTGTTGTCGTAATTGGCTTCGATCATGTGGCGGAATTCGTGGGCCAGTGTGTCCAGATAACCGGGGGCGCCAAATCCACGGCCGTTCATCACAAACATCTCCCGCGCATTGGAAGTGGGGTCTACGCTGTGGGGGATTAGGTCATGGGAACTGAAATAACCGGCCAGGTAACAAAAATCCAGTTCAGTGGGGCCAACGTCGCACAAATTGACGGGTGAGGCATTGACAATGTGGATACGCGGGTCGCCATCTACGCCGGGACTGTCTTCGGTGTCAAAAAAGAGATGGCTGCGGCGGTAAATCTCGTCAAAACCGGCGCCCGTTGCCGCCAGCGTGTTTTGATCCGGTTCGGCCAGACCGGGGGTAGTATCAAACCAAAAGTAGGCGTTTTCGCTGGCGTACCGCAGCACAAACTCGGCGCTGGTATTGGTATTGGTGTCGGTGTTGTTAATGGTGAGGGTTTGCCGGGTTCCCACCGGCAGCGGTTCGGTGACAAGGGCGACGGCATCTGTGGGCGGCACGGCCCCTTTGTAGGCTACCAGCAGGGCCACGTCGTCCCGGTCGGGGGGGTAGTTGTCGTGTAGCTGCACGGCCGTCAGCCGTTCGGCCTCGGTAACAGGGGCACGGCTGAGGTTGGGGTAGGGAGTGGTTATCGGTAATCGGTTATCGGTTATCGGTAGGTCGTTATCAGGCGTGGGGCTGGGGAGTTCGGTAGCCGGTGGGTTGGTTGTGGGTGTGCTGGCAATGACCGTTGGCAATTGTTCATTGACCATTGACAATTGCCCAGGGCCCATTGGCGTGGGGGTTGGCGGCTGCACGGCCGTTAAGTTGCAGTTAATTAAGAAAAAGATGAGGGCCACAATCAACAACCAACGCTTTCGTGACATTACTGTTATTCCTTCTTCCCGTAGATTCAGTAGATCCAAATTCTGAGAAAAATGTCATTCCGAGGTCTTCCGAGGAATCCCTACGAGGTGGTTATAAGGGATTCCTCACTCCGAAGACTCCGTTCGGAATGACAGGTATAGGGGGTTTGGATCAGATGAGCTCAACAATTTGGCGATTGTATCGTCAGGCAGGTTGGGCGGGCTACCCTATTCGCCATTATGTCCCTAACCGCGCCGGCTTCTTATGCCCGATTAATTTGTGCCCCGCTCAGAACCAGGATATAAAAACCGCCATGAAGTACCTGATGTTTCTTTTCATTACCATCTTGTTGGGGGGCTGCCAGCCAGCACAAACACGGACAGGCGCCCCAGAGCCGGCGGCCGATTTACCCCAGGTCGCGCCGGTAATGCCCACGCGGACTGTTTCGCCGCGGCCCACATTGACAAACACGCCAGAGGAAATAATGCCAACCGCTCCTGTGGTCAGTCATATGCTGCCAGCCAGCCGGTTGGAGGTAAACGCCTATCCACCTAGCGACCAGCCTTACTGGATTGAGCCGGACGACTTCTGGCTGGTGCATACCCCGGAGGGGCAGCTATTTGCCTTTGTCCCGGTATCGCCAGAGTATGTGACCGGTATTGGTAATGCCTGCCGCTATACCTGGGAAGCAGCCAACGGCCGTTTTATTGATCCCTGCTCTGGTGACGAGTGGGAGTTGAATGGCACGCTCAATCTGGCACATTCTTCCGAACTCTGGAGCAATCGAGACCTCGATCAATACTGGTTACAGGTGCAGGAGGACGGGATTTTTGTGCAACGCCAATACCAGATACCGGGCATGCCCGTCGAGCCGATGCCGATAAACACGGCGCAATATGGGGTGACAATAACGGTGGCCCTGGCCACGTTTACACCCCTGACCACAACCATTGATACCTGGGTGCTGGTAGACCCTATCTGGGATATGGATGCCAGCGACTCCCCGCCACAGCTGGCGCTCACAAACGCTCTTTTTCCTGATTCGCTCATTGATGATCAGGGGCGCGTTACGGCGCCTTCGCGCCGTGAGGGCGCAGGGTCTGTCCCGGGGCCGCACGCCGGTGGCCTGCGCGCGCTGTTGTACCATCAGTGGGAAGCGGTGGCGCCGGATGCCCGTGTGGTCACGGCCACGTTGACGGTTGATCTGAGCGCGTTGCATCGGGAGATTACGCTGCCGGTTAATTGGGATAGTCTTGAGGAGGGGGATGTATGGGCGGCCGACTTTCCCCTGGAGATTGGCCACGCGGCGGCCCAGATACAGCAGATAGAGTGGCGGCAAACAACGGCCGATGGCCGTGTCGTGCTCCGCATGGCCGTCACAGATGAAAGCCCGGAGGATATACGGCTCTACTGTTTGCATCTGGAGGTAGAGGATCCATGGCCGCGCGAGTGCCCCAATTTCAACGGTGAAGGTAGCTACACCGTCGCCGTACCGCCAGGTGAGCCAGTAAACCTGCACCTACGCGCCTCCCTGGAACTTCTCACGCCGTTCCAGCTGGTGATAGATGTTGCCCCCTTTTTAGAAGAAAGTGAGCGGTGAGCAGTGAGCGGTGAGCAGTAATAGCAATGCGAACGCATAACCCACCTGCTCACCTTTTGGTTCTTTGGGAATTCATGTGGTTGACAGCATATGTGGGGGTCAAACAAATCGTTTGTACCCCTCTAAATCCAACCAAATGCGCTGAAAGAGGGT
>JACTMP010000017.1 GCA_014584575.1 Chloroflexota bacterium | reverse complement strand
ATGGCTGCGCTGGGCAAGCCCCCCTTACATTCCCTTCGTCGCCATGCCCTGCCCGTAGCTAATCGCGGTCAGCCTTGACCCTTATCTCAATTTGTCTGGGGGCGGGTGACGGCCGTACACACATTTCTTCATCCTTTATTAAGCCCTTGTTAAGCCCTTGCCCTAAAAATTGCCCCCTCATGATCCTTGAAAATCCGTACTTGATGTTCTGATTTTCAAGGATAAAATTGCCTTTATGGTACCAAGACCTGATAGAATTAACCAGATTGAGCGCGTACTTACTATTTATCCCATTGCCGCCCTCTTAGGCCCGCGCCAATGTGGCAAGACAACCCTGGCCAGAATTATTGCTACCCGTGAACAGGCCGACATGCCGGTTACATATTTCGACCTGGAGAACCCCGTGGATGATCGCCGCCTGTCCGCCCCTCTGAGTGTACTTCAAGAGCTATCCGGGCTGGTGATTATAGACGAAGTGCAAAGACGCCCTGAACTCTTTGAATTGTTACGGGTATTGGTGGATCGCCCAGACAATCCGGCGCAATTTCTGTTGCTTGGCTCAGCCTCGCCACAAATTGTCCGCGGCGTCTCAGAATCGCTGGCCGGGCGTATAGGGTTTATAGACCTCACCGGCTTTAATCTGGCTGAGGTGGGCACGGCGCAGCGCGATGCTCTCTGGCTCCGTGGCGGCTTTCCCCGCTCTTTTCTGGCTGCTGATGACCCCACCAGCTCTATCTGGCGCAATGATTTTGTCCGCACCTTTCTGGAACGAGATATTCCCCAATTAGGCATTACCATCCCGTCTGAGACTTTGCGGCGTTTTTGGACAATGGTAGCTCACTATCATGGGCAGGTGTGGAACGCGGCCGAATTTGCCCGCTCGTTGGGCACAGCTGAAGCTACGGCGCGCCGTTATCTTGACATTCTTTCCGGGGCTTACATGGTTAGAATCCTGCCGCCCTGGTTTGAGAATATCAGTAAACGCCAGGTAAAAGCGCCTAAAATCTACATTCGTGACAGCGGTATTTTGCACACTTTGTTGCAAATGGGGACATTGGCAGACCTTCAGTCACACCCCAAAGTAGGGGCTTCGTGGGAAGGCTTTGCCCTGGAACAGGCGCTTGACAAATTACAGACACGGGATGCCTACTTTTGGGGAACCCATGGGGGGGCTGAACTGGACCTTCTGGTAAGGATAAGCGGCAAACAATATGGGTTTGAGTTCAAATATGCCGACGCGCCGGGTATCGGCCGTTCGATGCACATTGCCCTTGAAGACCTCTCATTGGAGCATTTGTGGGTGGTCTACCCTGGACAACAAGCCTACGGACTACATCCTCGCATTACTGTGATTCCTATAACTGAAATCCCCTTAGATCTCTAAGTAACTGTCCAGAAGTAACAGAGAAATCAGCCAGTAGTTGGATAATAGACCTGACAGGTTTCAAAAACCTGTCAGGTCTGCTTTGCAGTTACCGGGCCATTTCCGCGCTTAACATCTGCTTCATCAGGTCATTCCCTTCTGCAACCAGCGTGATGCGCGTGTCGCCATTCAGGATGTTTTCTGTTTCCAGCAGTTCAAACAGCACCCGCGCCACGTCCGGGTCCTGGTTGATCTGGTTCAGCGCCTCGCCCACAATTTTGGGGCGCATGGCATTGGCGCGGGCGAATTCTACGGCCGCTTTGCGTTCTGCCGAACTGGTGATGACGCTGACCCGGTTGGCCCCATCCTGGCGGATAGCCGACGTCACCTGCCGCAGCCGGTTGACCACCTTCTCTTCAATCTGGCGGATCATGCCCACATCCCGGAAATGTACCTTGCGGATATAAACCGACCCCAGTTTATAGCCCCACTCTTCTGACTTGGGCGAAACTTCACCGCGCACGGTGCGGCTCATCACGTGGCGCGTTTCCAACATGTCGGCCAGGGGCATGTTGCTCAAGGTGCGCACGGTGGCATTGCTGACGTTGGCGGACAGCGAGCCGCGCGGATCGGTGTTTTTGAACAGGTAGGCCACCGGGTCGCTGATCACCATTTCATACCAGACGCCAATGCCCATGGGCGCGCCTTCTTCGGAGTTGACGGGCAAACTGCGCAGGTATTTTTGATCCAGACGCATATCCAGCACGTGCCGACTGCCCAGCCAGCGCACAAAAAAGGCTTGTGGCCCCATTTTCAGCCACAGCCATTGCAGCCCCGGCTCTTTGATAACGGCGACCACTTTGCCGAACAGGACGTAGACGTGGCAGGTGCCTTCGCGCACCACGTCATACACGCCAAAGATGCGCAAAAAGGCGCGGATAATGGGCTCACCGATGAGGAAGAAGAAGAAAGCAAAAAAGGCGATGCCTATTGCGGAGACAATCGTATTCATTTTTCCACCTCCAGAATGACATTTTTGGCTTTTTTGTACAGTTCCAGGCGCACGTTGCGCAGATAGGCGTCCAGCACGTCTGGGCCGTTGTTCTTGATCACATGCAACTGCTCGGCCAACGAGTTGAGCGGTTCTACCTCGGCCTGGGCTTTGAGGGTTTCAATTTCCACGGCGCGTTTGGATTGCACAATGGTCTGGTCGGCCTGGGCGCGGGCCAGGCTGATTTCTGAGGAGACTTCGTTGTGGGCGGTGTTGATGGCCGCCAGGGCGGATTCCACTTCCGGCGGTGGGTCTATGCCGGTGATCAACGAGGCGTCCAGTTCTACGCCGTAACGGGCGGCAGCGGAGGCGCACTCTTGTTCCATGTAGTTGTTGATTTCGTTCAGGTTTTTGCGCAGGTCGTTGATGGAGATACCCGTGAATAACCCGGTAGCAACTTCTTCGTCATCTTCGTTCACCTGTACGGGGGATTCAAAGCTGGCGATACGCTGGCGCAGGATGGAGATGAAGTAACCCATGACATGCACGATGGGGGTTTTGACGCCAAAGAGGTAAGCATACAGGTTGCGTTCGCTGGGACGGTACCGTATTTGCCCGGTGAGGCCGATATTGAGGTGATCTTTGGTGACGGCATCGAGGATGGTGCCGTTGTGGTTGGCGCTGGGGGTTTCCAGATCACGGGCCAGGTTCATGGTCTCGGTGGCGATGCGGACTTTATGCACCTTTTCCCAGGGCCAGCGGAAGTAGGGGCCGCCGGGCTGTATCACTTTGACCAGGGGGTAACTGTAGCGTTCTTTGTCTTTTTCGTTCAGGTAATCGGCGATGGGGTCGTCGAGGGTGGTGCCTTTACCCAGGCGTTGGGCACGGCCGAAGCTGGTTTTGACGGCGCGTTCGTTCTGGTCTACGGTGTAGAAGCCGGTGAGAACGTAGCGCAGGAAGAACCAGCCCAAAAAACCGAGCAGGATTCCGGGACAGAGGGATGTCATCTGTTAAACCTCCTTTGGTTTGGAAATAATACTGAGACGATAAGCGGTGAGCGTGGCCTGTAGGCCACTGCTCGCTATGTACTACGGATGCCAGCGCCAGATGGTCGCAATACACAGCCCGACCAATGATACCGGATTTAGGGAAAGAGGTGTAGTGGGGGACGGTGAGGGGGTGAGGGGGTGAAGGGCGTCAATTGTCAGTGACGAGTGACCGATTACCGATCACCGATTACCCGCAGTACCGGCGTGGCGGGCAAGGAGGATGAGGCTGAGGAGGAGGGCGGCGAAGGCGATGAGCTGCCAACCGTGGTAGCCGTTGCTGATGATCCAGGTGTTGTCGCGGAAGGCGTCCAGGAAGAGGCGGGTGGCGCCGGTGAGGGCTACGGCCGTTAAAAACAACTGCCCCTCATACCGCCGTCTGTCCACCAATCGCCACCAGACGAGCAAGGTGAATGCTCCGGCGAGCAGTTCATATAGCTGTACGGGATGGCGGCGGACGCCATATTGGCTGAAGCCCCACGGCACGGCCGTAAGTGTGCCATATCCCGGTCCTCCCAAAAAATCGGCCAGGCTGATGACCATGAAGCCGAGAATAAGGCCGGGGGTGAGGGCGTCCAGGGTGGCGGCGAGGGGGAGCTGGCGGGCACGGCCGTAAAAAAACGCGGCTACTGCACCCACAATCACCCCCACTAACGGTTCATAGCCGCTGGTCAGCGGCCACAGGATACCGATCAGATTTTGTTGGTAAGCGGGCCAATGCAGCGCCACAAATGTCAGCCGCGCCCCCAAAAATCCGGCGAACAGCCCGACAACAGCCAGCGTATAAGTGGCCTGGGCGTCCAGTTGCAGCCTTAGCGCCGCCTTTTCGATCACCCACAGGCAAAACCAGGCGCCAAAAATAACCACCAGACCGGCGGTGGGGAAGATGAAGGGGCCAATAGGGAGGGTGGGGAGCATGTGAGTAATCGGTAATCGGTAATCGGTGGGACTGATAACCGATTACCGATTACCGGCTTCGGCCAGCAGGCGTTCGATGCGGTCTTGCAAGACGGCCTGGGTGACGGCGCCGATAACCACTTCGCGGACGGCGCCGTTGGCGTCTATGAAGAGGGTGGTGGGTAAACCGCGCACTTCGTATAGCTGGGTCACTTCCTGGTGAGTATCCAGGAGCAAGGGATAGGTGATGCGATATTCAGCGCCAAAGTCGGTCACATTTTTGGCGGCTTCGCCCTGGTTGATGCCGATGATGGCGGCACGGCCGTTGTACTGCACACTGGCCTGCTGCAAAGCGGGCATTTCCACACGGCATGGTGCACACCAGGTGGCCCAAAAGTTCAATACCACCGGCTGCCCGGCCAGATCATGTAACGCCACTTCCTGGCCTAAGGTGTTCGGCAGCGTAAAGCTTGGCGCGGGGTGGCCAACAATAGGCGCTTCTGCCAGGGTGATGGGACCCAGACCGGCCGTAACCGATTCCTGGGACATCATAATCCAGGCGCTGCCTAGCAGGGCGGCAATAATAATCAAAATGACCCATTCAAAACGTGTTTTTAACATGGCCTAACTTTAGCGCGCTTTGCAGCAATTGCGTGACTGAGTTATGGCTTCTCTCATCACTCAATTACGCAATTATGCAATTCCCTCTTTAAGGTGTGTTATATGCTGCCTGGTAGATGGCGCGCAGCAGCGAACTCTCGTCTTGTGTATCCTGTTCCAGCGTCCAGATCATAATGCCAGACCCCTGTTCCTGCGCCAGCCGGGTTTTTTGCTGGATGGTGGGGATGCCGTTGTAGTATTCGGTACGGCCGTTCCACTCTGTTTCGTCGGTAAACGCATGGGCGGGGTCGGCGGCGACGAGTTGTTTGTAGGTGGCGTAGTTGGGACGGCCGTAAAACGGCACCCCCAACACCATTTTCTCCGGCGGCAGGCCGCGCCCCCGCCAAAAGGCCAGCGATTCCTGCGCAAATTCCAGGGAGGAGTGGTGGCCCTCGCCGCCCCGGTCATACACCATCAGATTCAGGAAATCTACTTCATCAAAGACCACCGGGTCTACGCCTGCGCCGTATTCGCCCAGGGCCACCACTGCTGCCGTTAGCAGTTTGCCTCGCGCCCGCATTTCTGCGCCCAATGCCTGCATCAGCTTGACATAATTTTGGGCGGAATCAGGTGAGATCGAGACGGGATCAGGATATTCCCAATCCATGTCCACCCCATCCAGGTTGTGTTTTTCCACCAGGGCCACCAGTTCTTGCACCAGCCGGTCACGGGCGGCGGGGTCGGCGGCCAATACCTCAAAGGTCTCGTCGTGCCCCCAGCCGCCAACGGAAATGAGGACTTGCACGTCATGTTCGTGCGCCTGCCGCACCAGATTGTCAATTTTCCAGCCGTTGGCCATGGGTTTGAGTGTGCCGTCCCGGTTGGGAATGGCGAAGGCGTAGTTGATGTGGGTCAATTGATCAAACGGCACCAGCTCCACGATAACGGCGTCGGTGACGTAGCCGATGATGCGGAAGGGGGGGGCGGACACGGCCGTCGCCGTGGGCATGGGTGTGGCGCTGGCGGGTACGGCCGTTGGCGCTGCTTCTGCCCCACACGCTGCCAGAAAAAGGCAAAAGGAAGTAAAGATCAACATTTTGGTTAACATAATCAAGCCTTAAACACAGGCGCGCGCTTTTCTACAAAGGCGGCCATCGCTTCTAAATGGTCGGGGTGAGACCAGAGGTGGACAAAGAGTTCGGTTTCCAGCCGGTTCGTTTCAGCCAGGGGCAGGTGGGCGGCGGCGTAGGTGAGTTGTTTGAGGGCGGCTAACGTTGGACCCGGTAGCTGGCACAGTTCGTGTGCCCAGGTAGTCACGGCCGTGTCCCAATCCTCGCCATCTTCCACCACCCGATGCACCAGGCCGATTTGTTGGGCTTCGACGGCCGTGAGCAGCCGCGCCGTCAGCAGCAGTTCCAGCGCCCGGCTCTGGCCCAGCAGCCGCACCAGCCGCGCCGTCCCACCCCAGCCGGTGGTCAGCGCGTTTTTCACCTGGGCAAACGAAAAGCGGGCGTGATGGGCGGCGATGCGCAAATCACACGCCGTTAAAATTTCGCAGCCGCCGCCAAAAGCATCGCCGTTGATGGCGGCAATGGTGGGGATGGGCAACTCCGTTAGCTGTTGCAAGGCGTCACGCATCGTCTGGTTTAGCCGCGCGCCGGCCTTCGGTTCGGGATGGCCGCTCAGTTCCTTCAAGTCGCCGCCGGCTATAAATGCCTGCCGCCCGGCGCCGGTAATGATGAGGACGCGGATGTGGGGGTTTTGGCTCACGGCCGTGACCCATTCGGCAAACTGTTCTTGCGCTGCCCAGTTCAGCGCATTACGCGCTTCGGGACGGTTCACAGTCAGAGTGGCTATCTGGTTTTCTATGATGTAAACGATTTCATCGGCCATGGGGGAAGTTTAGTGAGAAGCAGGCGGCGGGGCAAGGTGAGTGGGAGCGTCAGGCTTAAGTTCCCATTCAGCAGCGAGCGCGGTTGCCAATTGAAAAGTATCGGTCGGTGGTTGGTTGAGAGGGGAGGGCACGGCCGTTAACCCCCGTACTGCCCGTTCCTTCAATTCAATGTTCACGCGGGGGTCCTGGGCAACGGCCGTCAACACATCCACCGCCCGCTCTGTTTGCCCCACCGCCTTCAGCCATTCGCCCACGCCCACCAGCACCGTATTGGCATACGTGTGCAGCCCGGCGGCAACCACCAGTTTTAACCCCTGCAAATAATAATCCCGCGCCGGCGCCCACTGCCCTTGCCCGGTGGCCGCATCCCCCAGCCCGGCGCAGGCGCGCGCCAGCCCCATCCGGTTGTGGATGTCGTGGTAAATTTGCCGCGCCTCGCCAAAAGCCTGAGCCGCGCCGTCCCATTCCTGCTGCCGCCGCCGGCTCTCCCCCAGCATCAGCCGGGCCATGGCCATACCGGTCAGATTGCCCACTTGCTGCGGCAGGGTAAAGGCAGTTTCAAAATGGCTGTCAGCCGCCGCAAAATCTGCCAACGCCAGCGCCGCCTTGCCTAGCTCCATGTGGCAGTAGCCCAAAAACCAGGGGTCATTAAACGTCTGCGCCAGGGCAAACGCCTGCCGGGCATGGCCTTGCGCGGTGGCATAGTGCCCCAGGGCAATGTTGGCCCCGGACAAGACAAAATGGGCATACGCCTCATTGTGTTGGTTTTGTTCGGCGCGTGCCTGGGCCAATGCTTTTTCGCCATGCTGCACGGCCGTATCAAAATCCGAGCGCATCCAGGCCACAATGCTGCGAATGATGGCCGGGTCGGTGCCCAGGCCGGGCCGGTGTGTCCGCTTCAGCCGGGCATAAATTGTTTCGCTGGCCTGCAGGGCGGCGTCTGCGTTCGCCAGTTTGCCCGAAATCATATGGGCGTTGCCCAGTTCCAGCAGGGCATAAGCCAACACCTGCTGCGCGTCGGGGTCAGGCAGGGGGGTGAGGGCGGTCACGGCCGTGTCAAAACGCCGGTAATGTTCCTGGTTGTGGCTGTAATGGGCCAGGTAAAGGGCGAACGGTTGTGCCATTTTGTCCAGAATGGTTACGTTCTGGTGGGCGGTCGCCCACTTCCACACGGCGCGGATGTTGTCTTGTTCTTGTTTGAATGCGGCCAGCGTGGGCAGGTGGCGTTGAATAAGCTGCGGCAGGTGGTTGGCGCAAAAATCGGCATAAGCAGCGGCATAAGCGGCCTGGGTTTCCGCGAATGTGGTGGGGTCCGCTTGCAAACGGCCGTGACCAAACTGGCGTACCAACGGGTGCATAGTGTAATGCGTTTGCTCGCGGCGCTGCAGCAACGCCTTGTCCAGCAAATTGGTCAGCGTGTCCAGGTCAGCGCCGGCTACCTGCCGTGCTGCCTGTCGGTGAAATGGCCCCTGGAAGACGGCCAGCCGGGCAAAAATAGCCTGCTCGTCGGCCGTCAGCCGCTGCCAGGTCTGGTTGAGAATGGCCTGAATGCTGCGTTGGCGTTCGGGCCGGTTGGCCTGCCGCGCCTGGAGAATCTCCAGGTCATGCCGGATTTCGGCCACGATTTCGGCCACGCTCAGCGTTTTGCTCCAGTTGGCGGCCAGTTCCAGAGCCAGGGGCATGCCGCCGGTCAGGTGGCATAGTTCAATCACATCAGGCAGTTCGGCTGCCAGGGAAAATGGGGGGCGGGCGCGGCGGGCGCAGCGGTCAAAAAAGTCCAGTGCGTCAGCATAAGGGGCGCTTTCGCCGCCGGTTTCGTCGGGCAGCGCCAGGCCGCCCAGTGGATACAGCCATTCGCCGTGTAAATTGAGCGGCTCACGCGAGGTGATGAGCAAGGTGAGCCGGGGCGCAACTGCCAGCAAATGGGCAACCAGGGTGGCCCCGTCCAGCACCGATTCAAAGTTGTCCAGCACCAGCAGCATGTGGCGCGGCGACAGGTAATTGGCCAGTTGTGTTTCCGGGGAGGCGCTGCCAACCAGGGGTAAATTGAGGGCGTCGGTCACGGCCGTGACCAACAGTTCACTCCCGGCCAATGACGATAAATCCACGAAGACGATGCCATCGGGGAAGTGGGGCACGGCCGTTGTTGCCAATTCCAGCGCCAGCCGTGTTTTGCCCATGCCGCCCATGCCCATGATGGTCAGTAGGCGGCAGTTGGGGTCGAGCAACTGCATCCCCAGGTGTTCCAATTCTGCCCGGCGGCCAACGAAGGGGGTGAGGGCGGCGAAGACACCGGGGAGAGGGGGTGAGGGGGTGAAGGGGTGAGCAGGTGAGGGGGCGAGGGGGTGTTCTCTTGGTACCTTATCGTCGCGGATTTGTTCATAGAGGGTGATGGTTTCGGCGGCGGGTTCGATGCCCAGTTCGCCGGCGAGCAGGCGGCGGCAGGTTTCGTATTGGGCCAGGGCGGCACTGCGCTGGCCGCTGGCGGCCAACAGGCGCATCAGGTGGCGGTGGCTTTCTTCGTGCCAGGGTTCGATGGTGAGCAATTTGCGGGCGATGGGGATGCCGGTGGTGTGGTCGTTTTGCTGCACGGCCGTGTCCAGCCATTTACTCAGTCCGGTCACGGCCGTGTGCCGCCAATGTTCCCGCTGTCGCAGCACCCACTCGTCAAATTCTGGCGCGTTGGGCACGTGGAAATCTTCCAGAAAGTCGCCGCGATAGAGAGAGAGTAGGGATTGGAGATTAGAGATTTGAGCAGTCTCCAATCTCCAATCGCCAATCTCCAATCTCTCTTGAAACTCAGCCACATCCAGCCAGAACTCCACCAACCCAATTTCCAGCCGATCCGCCTGCAATGTGGTATCCGGCAGGTATTTGCGCAGCTTGGAGAGGGTGAGGCGCAGGTTGGCGCGGGCGGTTTCTTCAGGCATGTCACCCCAGAGCAGCCCGGCCAATGCCGTGCGGGAATGGGGCCGCCCGGTGACGGCCAGATAGATGAGCAGCGCCTGCCCTTTGGCCGAAATGAGATCGGCCGTCAGCAGGTGATTGTTGTAGGTTAGCTGGGGTTTGCCCAGGACCGAGAGTTGTAGTTTCTGTTCCATCTATCACAAGACCCTAACGGTTTCTAAAAACCCTTAGGATCTAATTCTGCCAGTTGCCGGTGTGCCGGGTTGTTTTGCAGGAACATCTGCCGGTAGGCGGGGTCTTGAATGAGGCTGGCGCGGTTTTGCAAAAAGGTACGGCCGTCAGCCAATACCACCGCCGCCCGTTCATCTCCGGCGGCCCGCAACACCTGGTAACAGGCCAGGTACACCCGGCCCGGATCATCGGCGCCGTCCAGCGTTTGCGTTTGCAGGTAGGCCAGAACGTCGTTCACGGCCGTAACCGCCCCGGCCACATCACCCAACTTCAGCCGCGCCAGGGCCACACCCGCCTGCGCTTCCGCCACCCGGCTCTGTTCCTGGAGCAATTCCCAGGCGGACTGCGCCTGTTCGTAGGTGGGCAAAGCGTTGCTCCATTGCCCCAAACCGGCCAGGTTATGCGCCAGAAAGAGGCGGGCAAATGCCTGTTCGCGGCGGCTGTCTGCCTGCTGCGCCAGTTGGAGCGCCGTTTCACAATGGGTACGGCCGTCGGCGTATCGTCCTTCCAGGCAGGCCAGCAGCCCCATAAATGACAGCACATTACTCTCGCCGTTGGCCGACTGGGTCTGGCGAAAAATGGTTGATGCCTGCTCATAACAGGCCCGCGCCGCGGCAAAGTCGCCCAGGCGCAGCCGCGTGTCGCCGATGTTGCTGAGGGTGCTGCCCAACTGCCAGGGCATATTCAACTCTTCAGCCAGTTCCCGTTCACGAGTATGATAGCGCAGCGCCATTTCATACTGCCCCTGGTAAGAGGCTACATGGCCCAAGACGGAGCAGGCGCCAATTTCCACCCGGCGCTCGCCCAGTTCACGGGCTGACGCCAGCACCGGTTCCAGATAGCCGCGCACGGCTTCATAGTCGTGGCGCTGCAAGGCTACCACGCTGAGAAAGTGGCGCGACCGATTTTCGCCGCGAATGTCGTTTGCCTGCTGGTGCAGTTCCCAGGAACGGTGGGCATACGCCTCTGCCTGGTCCAAAGCGCCCTGCTGCCAGGCAACAGCACCCAGATTGCGCCAGATCATGGCTTCCAAAATGGTTTCCGCGGCCGCGGCAGCCAGTTTTTGCGCCTGCTGAAATTGTTCGCTGGCGGCTTCGTATTCGCCGCGCCGCCAATAGACCTGCCCCAGGTGCAAACGGCCGTGTCCCTGCAATGCCAGATCGTCCACCAATGTTGCCCAGTGCAAACTGGCCTGGGCATCGCCTTCCATCTCGTCCAGCCGGTGCAGTTCATAGAGCAGCCAGCTTCGTTCGGCCAGCAGCCGGGCCAGCAGACGGCACAGGTCAAGCTGGGGCGCGGATGGCGCGATGAGCGGTTGGATGGCGGCAATGGCTGCCGCCAACGCCTGTTCCCCTTCACCATATAAACCGGCGAAGTTCCAGTAGCCAATCATGCCACCCGCGCCTGCGCTTAAGGCAGTGGACAGCGGTTGTTGGCAGGCCCACTGCCACGCCTGCGCCAGATTTTCGCTGTCTGTCTGCATCCGGCGCAGCGCGGTTTGCGGTCGTGGGCCAACAATCGCCGTTTCTTGCTGCCCGACCTGATTGAGGTAGTAGCTGGCGTGACGGCCGTACAGCGCCGCCTGGTCAATGGTGGATTCCGTCAGCCGCGCTGCCGCGTACTGCCGCAACAGTTCGTGCAGCCGGTAGTAGCCGTTGGCCCCGGTTTGCACCAGGGATTTGTCCACCAGGCCAAACAGCGTGGCCGGTATGGCGGCCGTCACCTGCTGCACCGCCTCCAGTTGAAAACCACGCCGGAAGACGGACAACTGAGCCAACAACTGCTGTTCGGCAGGGCTGAGCCGCTCCCAGGAGTAGTCAAATACTGCCTGGATGCTGCGATGGCGCGGGGCCACGTCGGGCATTTGCGTTTCCAGGCGCACCACGTTTTCGGCCAGCCCTTGCCGGATGGCGGACAGGGAGAGCCAGCGCGTCCAACCGGCGATGAGTTCAATGCCCAGCGGCAGACCGTTGACAAATTGGCACAGGTGCAGCACGTCGGGCAGGGTCTCGGCCGTTACAATTTCCTGGCCGGTGGTGCGTTCGGCGCGTTCGGCAAAGAGGCGGATGCCGTCGGTGGTTAAGGCGTGGGGATCGGCGGTGCTTTCTGGCAGCGCCAGCCCGGCCACACGCACAATGGCTTCGGCTTGCAGGTGCAGCGGCTCACGGGAGGTAGCCAGGATGGTGACGCCGGGGGCGGCGGTGAGCAGTTCCAGCGCAAAACCGGCGGCGGACAGGATCGGCTCGAAGTTGTCCAGGACGAGCAGGCAGTTCTTGCCGCGCAGGGTGTGTATGAGTTGGCTTTTGGGCGGCTCGGCGCTGGCGAAGATGATGTTCATGGCGGCGGCTACGGCCGTGGCGATGCCGTTTTCCAGGATCAGGGGGTCGGCGGTGGGCACGGCCGTTTCCAACCCCACCAGCGAGACAAACCAGACGCCGTCGGTAAAGTCCGTTTTTACCCGGTCGGCGGCGGCCAACGCCAGCCGTGTCTTGCCCGCGCCGCCTTCACCAAGCAGCGTCAGCAGGCGGTAATCGGGCCGTTGCAGCCGCTCTACCAGCCGGTTTAATTCTGCCTCCCGGCCGATGAAGGGAGTGAGTTGGGGGGGGAGGTTGTGAGCAGGTGATGGGGTGGAGGGGTGAGCAGGTGAGGGGATGAGGAGGGGTTCTCCTGGTACCTTGTCGTCGCGGATGGCTTCAAAGAGGATGGCAGTTTCCGCCGATGGTTCAATGCCCAGTTCGTCGGCGAGCAGGCGGCGGCAGGTTTCGTATTGGGCCAGGGCGGCGCTGCGCTGGCCGCTGGCCGCCAGCAAGTGCATCAGGTGGCGGTGGCTTTCTTCGTGCCAGGGTTCGATAGTGAGCAGTTTGCGGGCAATGGGGATGCCGGTGGTGGGGTCGTTGTGCTGCACGGCCGTGTTCAGCCAGTGTGTTAGTCCGGTCACGGCCGTTTGCCGCCACCGCTCCCGCTGCCCCAAGGCCCATTCGTCAAAATCGGGGGCGTTGGGCAGGGGGAAGTCTTCCAGAAAGTCGGCGCGGTAAAGGGAGAGCAGAGATTGGAGATTAGCCGAATCTCCCAATCTCCAATCTCCAATCTCCAATCTCTTTTGAAACTCAGCCACATCCAGCCAGAAATCAGCCAGCCCTACTTCCAACCGGCCAGCTTGCAGAATTTCTTCGGGTACAAATTTGCGCACTTTAGAGAGGGTGAGGCGCAGGTTGGCGCGGGCGGTTTCTTCGGGCATGTCGCCCCAGAGCAGCCCGGCCAGAGCGGTGCGGGAATGGGAGCGCCCGGTGACGGCCAGGTAGATGAGCAGCGCCTGCCCTTTTGCCGAGACGAGATCGGCCGTCAGTGGCTGGTTCTGGCAGGTGATGTGCGGTTTTCCCAATACGGCGAGTTGTAACGTGCCACGCAATGATGCACCTGTTTTGCAGGTGAGACGCACTTCAAAAGTGCGTCTTACCTCAGGATAAACGAAAAAAATACGATGCAAAAATGATAGCCTGCTAGGATGGGATTATATCGCAACTTGTTTATTAAGTAAGACAGACCGGACAGCTTTGCCGAAGCTGCCCGGTCTTCCAGGAGAATAAATTATGTATAACCCGATCAACCACAATGTACAGTCCCAATTTGACGCCCTCAACCGTGAATTAGCGGCGCTGCAAAACCGGCAGCGGCTGTTGCAGAATCAACAGACTCGCCTGAATTTGCTGCAGCAGTTCCAGCAGCACGGCGTCGTCCGCTCCGATTACCTGGGGTTCCAACCGGTTAGCCGCCGCCTGGCCTATTAGTTGGGTTCAAAAGACCGCCTTCTTTCTTGGGGGATGAACGGCCGTGTCGGGCCGTTCATCCTCACACGCTCGTAACACAATTTGCTAAATTGTGCTACGGAGGTTGTGCCATGATCTTCAATTTACGCACCCAATTCTGGTTCACAGTAGTGGTGTTGGTTGCCAATGCTGCGGTTGTGATGGGAGTGGCGGGTCGGAAACGGCCGATTATCCGGCATCACACCAACTCCCATCGCGACAAATAAAATCGCGGCTGGCCAGCCGATGCAACATCTTTAACCGAATCGGAGCAAAAGTTATGTCCCAAACGGAATCATCCCCTCTTCCCTATTTGCGCCCATTTATTGCTATTGTGGCGCTGATACTGGTCATTGGCAGCGTCGGGCTGTTTTTGCAGCCGCATCTGGTAACGCCGCGCTGGCCCTGGACGCTGCCGCCGTACCACGCCCGCTTTTTAGGCGCGGTGTATGCCGCGGAAATGGCGGCGGTGGTTATTTTGCTGGTGGTGAACCGTTGGGCGCCGGCGCGGCTGTCTGTGCCAGTGGCGGTGGTTTTTACCCTGGTCGTGTCATTGGCTTCGCTGCTGCATCTCAACGACTTTGACCTGGGGCGGCGGGCGGTGCGGCTCTGGTTCTTTTTGTATATTGGCTCGTTTGTGATTACGGCCGTGATGTGGTGGTCCTATCGCCGCCCGGCCGAACAGGCGCAGCTATTACCCCGTGGCTGGCAGCGGCTGTTAACTGTTCAGGCTGTTGTGTTAGGTCTGTATGGTGTGGCATTGTTGTTCATCCCCACCCAGGCCACTGCCTTTTGGCCCTGGCCGATTGATGCCTTTCATGCCCACATTTACAGCGCTGTCTTTTTCAGCGCGGCGGTGGGCACGTGGATTGTGCGCCGGGAAGCGGCGGCTATTGAATTGACCACCCTCGGCGTCAGCCAGCTTGTTTTGGGCAGTTTTGCCGTTGCCGGTCTGCTCATCGTAGATGCGCAGCTGGGCCGGGTCAACTGGGCGCTGCCGGGTACGTGGGTTTGGGTGCTGGCCTGGCTGCTGCTGGCTGTTTTGGGCGGCGCGCTGTTGTGGCTCGCCCGTACATTGGTGACTACGACGACTACCACGCCTTCCTTTGTGACGGAAGGCGCACCGGGCAGCAGCCCATCTGCATAAACATACGTTGTAGGGCGATTTGGAAAATCGCCCTACTTCATTTTGGTCAGGAGGCGAACCAATGGCTGAGAAATTGAAATTTACGTTGACTCGTGATCCGGTAACGGCCGTTGAGCAGGCAGTATTTACCGATGATCTGGCGCGGTGGGGGCTGGACGGCCGTGTCTGGCAGGTGTGGAACATGCTGTTGCAAACCGGCTCCCGCCACGTGCGGCCAAAGGTGGTGCGGGGGTATGCGGCGGACGGCCGTCTGGCTGGCATTGCCCTCATCGAGCATTGCGGGCACACGGGCAAATCGCTTTTTGCCAACCGGCTGCTGGCTTTTATGGTGGATCACCCCAGCTTCCCCATCTTTTACTGGGAACGCACCGGCCTGCTGACCGATGGCCACAGCAACCCCGGCTTTGTGGCCGCTGGCCTGGATCGCCATGAATTTTTCTTGCAGGCCGTCACTTTTTTGCAGAAGAAGTACATGCAGGGCTGTGTGGTGGATTTTGCCGACGCCGATGGCGGCAAGAATTACGTGGCGACGCCCTTTGCCCGCGCCGGTTGGATTGATTTGCGCGGTGTGCAAACCGCCGACGAACTGTACGCCAACAGCAAAAATCTGCGCCGCAAAATCCGCAAGTTTGCCAACAAGGGGGGGGTGATTGAAATCGTGCGCGGCCCGGCAGCACCAGAGGTGCAGGCGGCGGCGCTGACCTGTATGCGCAGCAATCCGCTGACGCTGCTGGCGGCATTTCAGGACAACTACGAAAACATGATCCAGGCCAGCCTGGTCACGCCCAATCCAGACATCGTGCATTTTGTCGCCCGGCTGGAAGGAGAAATCGTGGGCTATCATACCTTTGCCATCGTCGGGCAGCGGTTGATTTGTCTCTCTGGTGCGTTTGACCGCACCCGCCACACCACGTTCCATGCCTATGAAAATGTGCTGCTAACAAGCATTGAATTTGCTCTGGCCGAGGGACTGACCGGCATTGAAACCGGCCCCATTGTCAACGCCACCAAGGACAAGATGGTACCCGGCCAACGGCCCACGGAAATTCGTTTTTATACCCGCTGGACGCCGATGCGGCTGATGCTGCCCACCATGCTGCGCCAGTCCCGGCTGCGACCGCAGGCAATGGCGGCGCTGGTGGGACAGGAACCGCCGGAGAGCGTAGAAACGCCCGTAACGGCCGTAACCCTGTCTGCGGCTTCTTAAGTGGCAAACGTTTATACCGGTAGCGGTACGTTTGCCAAAGGAGAGTAAATGATGCAGATAAATCAGACAAACCATGCGATGGTAATTGGCGGCAGTATGGCCGGTTTGCTCACTGCTCGTGTGCTGAGCGACCACTTTGCCCAGGTCACCATCATCGAACGCGATCCGGTGCATGACCAGCCTGAATCGCGCAAAGGGCAGCCACAAACACGCCATCTACATGCCTTGTTATCGTCCGGTTTTGAGATCGTTAGCCGCCTGTTTCCCGGCATTGAAGAAGATTTGGTGGCCGGAGGGGCAATGGTAAGCGACCCCGGCGCGGAGATGTATTATTTCCAGTTTGGCGGTTGGAAAAAGCCATTTGACAGTGGTATGCGTGAATGTCTATCCAGCCGGCCGTATCTGGAGTGGCAGGTGCGGCGCCGGGTGCTGGCGCTGCCCAACGTGCGCCTGCTGGCCCCTTGCGAAGTGAAAACGCTGCTGACCAACGAGGATGATTCGCGGGTGGTGGGGGCAGAGATTGTGTACCGGGGGGACGGCCGTCACAAAGAATCAGTTGCCGCCGACCTGGTGGTGGACTGCGCCGGACGGGGTTCGGCCACGCCGAAATGGTTGGATGAGTGGGGCTACGGCCGTGCGCCGGAAAGCCGCGTCAAGGTCAACTTCGCCTACAGCACCCGCATTTACCGCCGCCAACCAACCGACCTGCCCGACGCCAAGACGATCATGATTGCGCCCACCCCCCCGGCCAAATCCGGCACGTTTATATTCCCCATTGAAGACAACCGCTGGATTGTTACCTCCGGCGGTATGCACGGCGTGGAGCCGCCGACGGACGAAGCCGGATTTCTGGAATACATACGCCATCTACCTGTGCCGGACATCTACAACATCATCAGCCGCGCCGAGCCGCTGTCGGACATTACGCCCCACAAATTCCCCTTCAGCCTGCGCCGCCACTATGAAAAGATGAAGCGGTTCCCCGCCGGTTTGCTGGTGTTGGGGGATGCCGCTGCCAGTTTCAACCCCATTTATGGGCAGGGCATGTCGGCGGCGGCCATGCAAGCGGCGGCGCTGCAAAAGCTGCTGCAAAAACAGGGCAACGCGCCCACTTTGTGGCGTAGTTACTTTAAGCAGGCGGCCAAAATCGTGGATATGCCCTGGCAAATTGCGGTGGGTGAAGATTTCCGCTGGGCGGAAACAGAAGGCCCCAAGCCGCCCGGTACTGACCTGATTAACCGTTATACCGCCTACTTGAGCCGGGTGATGGAGGATGACGCAGTAGTGGGCGAACAATTTCTGCGCGTGGTGCATTTGCTGGCGGCGCCCTCCAGCCTGATGTCCCCGCGCATGTTGTGGCGCGCCTGGCGCTGGCAAAGGCAGCAGGGGAAGGACACAGCCGTACCCTCCCAACCCGCGCGCCAGCCAGCCGGGCAGAATTAGAACAAGTTTATTTACTAGAGGAGCGGGGCACGCCTTCGTGCCCCACGTGGGACGTGGGCGTCCCACGCTTCTCATTCGTTACCCATAAAGGAGAAAACCATGATTTTCACAAGCCCAACCCCCGCAGTATCCATACCCAATGTTTCGCTCACCGATTACCTGATGCCCCGGCTGGCGGCGCATGGCGACCGGGCGGCGCTGATTGATGGGCCGAGCGGCCGTACCATCAACTTCCCGCAGTTACAAGGCATGATCCATATGTTGGCCGGTGCATTGCAAAAGCGCGGCTTGCAAAAAGGAGACATCGTTGCCATTTACCTGCCCAATTTGCCGGAATTTGCGCCCATCTTTTATGGCACCTTGCTGGCTGGCGGCGCGGCCACGCCCATCAACCCGCTGTATACGCCGGGTGAACTGGCGCACCAGTTACGCGACACACGCGCCCGTTTTCTGTTCACCATTCCCCATTTCCTGGCCAATGCCCAGGCCGCTGCCGGGGAAGCCTTTGTCGAAGAGATTTTTGTGCTGGGCGAGGCAGAAGGGGCGACCCCCTTTGCCGCCCTGTTCCAACACGATGGGCAGCGGCAGCCGGTAACCATCAATCCTCAGGAGGACACGGCCGTTGTCCTTTACTCCAGCGGCACCACCGGCCTGCCCAAAGGGGTCATGCTCACCCACCACAATTTGCTGGCGAATGCCTTGCAGATCGAGGCATTGGCCGGGCATCTGGCTTATTTCCCGGAGGATGTGGTGCTGGGCATCGCCCCGTTTTTCCACACCATGGGGCTGACGATGGTGCTGGGACTGTCCTTGATTCGCGGCAGCGCATTGGTAACAATGCCCCGTTTTGACCTGGCTGATTTCCTGGGATTTATCCAGCAATATCGGGTGACTTACACCACCGTTGCCCCGCCCATTGTGCTGGCCATGGCCAAACATCCGTTGGTAGACCAGTACGACCTTTCCTCGCTGCGGCTGATCGCCTCTGGCGCGGCGCCGTTGAGCAAGGAGGTGGAAGCGGCGTTTGAGGCTCGCCTGGGCGCCTGGGTGATGCAGGGCTACGGCCTGACGGAAGCGTCGGCGGTGGTATGCGCCGGGCCGCTGGCAAGAGGGACAGACAAAGCAGGCACGGTCGGTTTTGTCGTCCCCAACACGGAAGTGCAAATTGTGGATGTGGTCACAGGCCAGGCATTAGGCCCAGGCGAGCGGGGTGAATTGTGGCTGCGTGGGCCACAGGTGATGAAGGGCTATCTGAACAACCCGGACGCTACCGCCGCCATGTTGGACGGCAATGGCTGGCTGCACACCGGGGATATTGCCACTATAGATGAGGATAACTACATCTACATCGTGGACCGGCTGAAGGAGTTGATTAAGTACAAGGGGTTCCAGGTGGCCCCGGCAGAATTGGAGGCGGTGTTGTTGGGGCACACGGCCGTTGCCGACGCCTGTGTCATTGGCAAACCGGACGAAGAAGCCGGGGAACTTCCCAAAGCGTTCATCGTCCTCAAAGCGGCCGCGCAGCCGGAGGAGATCATGGCCTACGTGGCCGAACGGGTCGCCCCGTACAAGAAAATCCGCGAAATTGAATTCATTGACGCCATTCCCAAGTCACCAACCGGCAAGATTTTGCGCCGGGTGTTGGTGGCGCAGGAACGAGAAAAGCAGACGGCCGTGATGGCGGATTGAAAACCATTCAGACCTGGCAAGTTAATAGCTAAACCATTGGGTTGTCGTTGGTTTGGCTATTAGCCTGTCTGGTCGCCTGAATTGAAGGAACCAATATGCGTCTGATGAAAATTCTCATTGTGACTGGATTGATCGCGCTTATGCTGGCGGCATGTGGGCAGGAGCGCACGCAGGGTAGTTTTGTCGGGCAGGTGGCCGGAACCGATGCCTTTGTGGCGGTGGTGACGGATGGGGAGTTGGTGATAGGGTATGTTTGTGACGGGCAGGGGATCGGTGAATGGTTTCAGGGGCGTGTGGCAGATGGGGTGTTGACCAGCGCCCGCGGTGCGAGACTGGCGCTGGAAGTGGCAAAGGAAGGGGTGTCGGGGACGTTCACGGCCGTATCTGGCAGCAGTCACTCCTTTACGACAGAGGTGGCTACCGGCTCGGCAGGTCTTTACCGCCTGCCGGAGACTGTTGTTGACGATGAAACCTACAAAGGTGGGTGGATCGTTTTGCCCAACGGCGACCAGCGCGGCGAGTTGACCACGTCAGATGGGTCTGGCTGTGCGGCTACCAACGGCTGCCCCCGTTTGGGCATCGCTCGCCAGCCATCACCTGCCCAACCCCCCGACCCTAAGGTTGTTTTGCCTAATGGCGCAGAAACAGAAGTGCCGCCGGTGGAAACAGACGATCTGAGCGCATTGCTTAATAGTGCTATTGCCGGCTCTAAAGGCAACTGACCATTCCCTAGATGGGGGTCATGATCATGGCCCCCGTCGGCATCACGAATATGAACAAAATGCTTTTGTCCCATCATGCGGTAAAAATCTTGACAACGGTCTTTTTCATTCTGATGTTGTTGACCTGGTTCTGGCTCAGTCGGCCGCAGCCGTGGGCAACGGCCGTAGCTGCACCCCACACAACCATCCATGTGACCACCACCGACGATGAACTGAATGTTGACGGTGACTGTTCGTTGCGAGAAGCGATCCGGGCGGCCAATCTGGACACGGCCGTAGATGCCTGCCCGGCCGGTAATGGCGCCGACATCATCAACATCCCCGCTGGCGTATACCACCTCACCATTGTTGGCCACGAGGAAAACGAGGGTCTGACCGGCGATATTGACATCAAAGGGGATACGGCCGTGCAGGGGGCAGGAGCGGCCGTTACCATCATCCACCAGACCACAGACGACCGCGTCCTTGAGTTTGACCCTGGTCTCCAGGCCAGTATCAGTGGCCTCACCATTTCCGGCGGTCAGGAAGTGAGTGGTGCGCCCGGTGGCGGCATTCTGTCGCAGGCTGACCTGGTTTTGAGTGATAGCATCATCACCGGGAACACCGCTTCCAGCGGCGGCGGCGTCTGGAACAGCGGCAGCATGACCATCAGCCGCAGCCTGATTGCTAACAATAACGATAGTGGCAACAACGGCGGCGGTGGCCTAGGTACCAGCCCCGGCGCCACCGTCACAATGGTGGACAGCGTCATTACCGGCAATGTGACGGCGCAAAGCGGCGGTGGCCTGACCACTTTTAACGGGGTCATCATTTTGATCAATAGCACAGTCAGCCATAACAACGCCACGGGCGGCAACGGCCGGGGCGCCGGCATATTCGTCAGTGGGGCAGCGGGGCAGCTTCATCTCATGAACAGCACCGTTAGCAGTAATACCAATCTGGCTGGCGCCGGCGGCGGTGTGTATGTGAACAGCGGGGCCACGGCCCACTTATACAACGCCACCATTGCCCACAATCAGGCGACTAATGCGGGTGGCTTGCTGAATCAGGGCGTGGTTCAATTTCAAAACAGCCTCATCGCCAACAATACGGCTACGGTTGGCAGCGCCCCTGATTGTGCCGGAACCACCTTGGATTCCGGGGGATACAATCTAATTGGAGAAGATCAGGGCTGCAATCTGACGGGTGTTTCCACTGGGGTGATTGTAGATGTAGAGCCGCTGCTTGGCCCCTTGCAGCCGAATGGCGGCGAAACGGCGACGCACGGCCTTTTGTATGGTAGCCCGGCGCGGGATGCCGGCAATCCTGCGGGCTGCGCCGGGTCAGGCGGTGCGTTGACCAGCGACCAGCGCGGGTTTCTGCGCCCAGTGAACGGCGTTTGTGACATAGGCGCGTTTGAATCCGGGCTGGCTAACCTGGCGCTTACCATCACAGACGTGGCCGATCCGGTGGCGCTGGGAGATGTTTTGACCTACACCATAACTGTCCACAATGGCGGCGCTCATGTGGCGAGTGGCGTGTATATGAGCGCCAGCCTGCCGGGTAATGCCGCGATTGTCTCGGCTACACCCGCCCAGGGCGACTGTGTCACAGTGGGCGGATCGCTCCATTGCGCGTTGGGCAACATCGCCAACGGTAATCAGGTAATCATACCTGTCTTGCTGGCGCCTCTGGTTACGGGGACGATGACGCTGGCGGCGGAGGTAAGCAGCAACGAGATTGACACGAATCTGGCGAATAACCAGGACAGTGAAAGCACCACCATCACGCCGCCAACCGACCTGGCGATTATCAAGACAGTCAGCCCTGATCCGGCCTACACAGGCGCGCCGCTGACGTATCAGCTCCACGTTTTTGCCGGGCCGACTCCGGTGACCGGGGTGATGGTGAGTGATCCGCTGCCGCCTACGTTTGACCTGGATTCGGTGAACACAACGGCCGGAAGCTGCTCTGGTGTGACGACGATCAACTGTAACCTGGGCAATCTGGCAGCCCATGCCATGGTGACGGTGACGATTGTGGGCACGGCCGTGACCACCGATACGCTTGTCAATACGGCCACAGTCAACGGTTCCCCTGATCCGAACCCCAATAACAATGCGGCTACGGCGGTTACGGCCGTGCTCCTTTCGGCTGACCTGGCCCTGTCTATGACCGATGATCCCGACCCGGTGGCGATTGGCTCGCCGCTCACCTATACCCTCCACATCACCAACAACGGGTCGTCCGAGGCCACCGGGGTGATGCTGGTGGATACGCTGCCATTCGGCTTGTTGTCGGTTTCAACCAGCCCAGGCCAGGGCAGTTGCAGCGGCGATCCGATTGTAACCTGCCACCTGGGCGTACTTGCCAGTGGCGCATCGGTCACTGTGTTGATCCACGTTACCTCCCCCGACACCTACATTGGCCCCATAACAAACAGCGCCACCGTCACTGCCAATGAGGGCGATCCCGACACCGGTAACAACCTGGCCAGCCAGACCACAACTGTCATTGCCCCTGGCGCAGTTGACCTGCAAATGAATAAAATTGCTTCGGCTCGCCAGGTATTGGCGGGCAGCAGCCTGGTGTATACTTTGCGGGTGGTGAACCTGCACGAAAAGCTGGCTGCGACCAATGTGCTGGTGACAGAGCATCTGCCAAAGGAAGTGACCTTGCTCTCCTTTATGCCCAGCCAGGGCAGTTGCAGTGGGTTTAGCTGTACGTTGGGCACAATTCCTGCTGGGGGCAGCGCCACCATCCTGGTGAGTGTGACGGTGGATGAGGATTTACCGGTGGGCGCGGTACTGGTCAACCAGGCCAACGTGAGCGCCGAAGAGTTTGATGGCAACCCGGGCAATAATTTTGATGGGGTATCTGTGACGGTGGTGGATAGCTTTTTGATTTATCTGCCAGTGATAGTGCGTTAGTTGTGTGAGTCTTTACGATAGTGGCCGGTGATGGCCGTCAGCCTCAAGCTACTAAAAAAGGAGTAAAGCCGTGAGTAAACCTGCCCGTACCATCCAAATCTGGAGTTTTTATCTGTTGGGATTGGGGCTGACCCTGGTATTGGCGCCCAATGTGTTGTTGACCTTGTTTGGCTTTCCGCCAACTGGCGATGTGTGGATTCGGGTGGTGGGGATGCTGATATTGATTCTGGCTTATTACTGCTTTGAAGCGGCGCGTCTGGAGATCACGCCCTTTTTTGTGTGGAGTGTCAAGGCGCGGGCGTCGGTCATCCTGTTTTTTATCGCTTTTGTCGGGTTGGGTTTTGCGCCCTGGATGCTGCTATTATTTGGCCTGGTAGACCTGGTGGCTGCATTGTGGACGAGGGCGGCGCTGCGCGCTGACCGGGCAGCGGTAGCTTGAGTCAAGGATGAAGGTTTAGATGAGCGACAAGATCATTGTTGAAAATCACGGCCGTGTGCGTGTGTTGTACCTCAATCGCCCAGAGGTGCGGAACTGTGTGGATGGGGAAACGGCCGTAGCCCTGGCCGAAGCGATAGAGACGTTTGCTGCCGACGGGGACGCCCGCGTCCTGATTATCACCGGCAGCGGCGACCTGGCCTTTTGCGCCGGGGCTGACCTGAAAACCCCCTGGTCTTTGGTGCAGCATCGGTACGTGGATGTGGCCGGGCCAATGGGTTTTGCCCGGCTGGAACCCGGCAAGCCTACTATCGCTGCCGTGAATGGCTACTGCTTTGCCGGCGGTTTTGAACTGGCTGCCTGGTGTGATTTTCGCATTGCGGCGGCCAATGCCGAATTTGGCTGCCTCAGCCGTCGTTGGGGTGTGCCATATACCGATGGCGGCACACAGCGGTTCGCCCGGATCATGGGGTTGGGCAATGCCCTTTACCTGTTGGAAACCGGCACGCGCATAGATGCCCGGCGCGCCTATGAAATGGGGTTTGTTCAGGAGATCGTGCCCGCAGGCCAGGCGCTCACGCGGGCGTTGGAACTGGCAGATACGATAGCCGCCTACCCAAACTTCGGCGGAATTTGCGCTGACCGGCAGGCGTCGCTGGCGACCTTTGGCCTGTCGCTGGATGAAGGATTGCTGCTAGAGGCGCGGCTGGTACGGCCGTCGTTGGTCAGTGAAGAACTGGCGTCCGGTCTGGATCGTTTTGCCGCCGGGGCAAGAGACGTCTCGCCGCGGCCGCCGGAGATGGAGTAATTGGTTTGTATCCAGACATCCGATTTCTTTGAGAAATCGGATGTCTGACACGACAGGGTAAGGTCATCATGGATAAACTGCTGCGAGTAGTAACAATTGGAAGTGGTATCGGTTTGTTGGTGTTGGCGGCCGGGTATTTCTGGCAGTGGCCCTGGGCCATTGCCACCTGGCCCTGGCCGGATGGCCCACTTTCGTACACATTTATCGCCGCCATTCAGGCGGCCATTGCTGCTGCTCTGCTCTGGATTGGTGTGTCTGGCGAGTGGGGGGCGATGGCCGGTGGGGCGTTGAATCTGGTGGTGATGATGGCGGGGCTGGCTGTATTCTTCTTTGTGCTGGGACTCCCGCTTTATGCCGTTGTCTGCGGCCTGTTTGCCCTGTTTAACGTGGTCCTGTTTTGGTGGAGCCATCGCCTGCCATTGCAGGATACCCGGCCCACGCCGAAGCTGGTGCGGGGGTCGTTTGTGGTTTTCACGGCCGTGCTCCTGCTCGTCGGCATCGCCCTTGTTCTGCGTATGCCCATCATCTTCCCCTGGCCGCTCAACCCGGATTCGTCAGTCATCTTTGGCCTGATTTTCATCGGTGATGCCTTCTACTTTCTCTATGCCGTGCTGCGTCCCCAGTGGCATTACGCGGCGGCCCCGCTGTGGAGCTTTCTGGCGTATGACCTGGTGCTGCTGCCCCGGTTTTTGCCCCATTTTGGCACGGTTAGCCCGGAACATGCGTTGAGCCTCTATCTGTACACGGCCGTGCTGCTCTACAGCGCCGGTTTAGCCATTTATTACCTGTTTATCCACCGCCAGACACGGTGGTTGTTGGTGGCCGCGGGCGGGGTGTCTTAGTGATTGGGAAGACCCTAAGGGTTTCAGAAAACCCTTAGGGTCTTAATCCTATGCCGCAACTATTCTTGCAAACTTTAGGGCTGCTGGTTCTGATCCTAGGGGTAGCGCTTGGCTATTGGCGGTGGATACGGCCGTATCACGGCCAGATTACCCGCCACCAACAAAGCCTGCTTTTCCTGGTGGTGCTGACCGGTGTGGGTGGCCTTGTCGGGGCATTTGGCTGGTGGTTTGATGTGCGCGCCAGTTTTTCCTGGGATTTGCCGCCACTGGCCTCGCGCCTGTTGGCGGCGGCCGCCTGGGCATTTGCGGTGGGCTGCTGGCTGGCGCTGGAACGGCCGTCGCTCCCCCGTTTGCGCCTCATCATCCTCATGCTCTTTGTCTACCTGACGCCCCTGGCCGCCGCAATTGTGTTGTTCCATCTGGGCCGTTTTGACCGGGCAGCGCCTATTACCTATGCCTTTTTTGTGATTGTGCTGGGCATGGTGGCGTTGACTATCTGGCATCTGCTTCATCCGGTGGGCATTGTCCCTGCCGAAAATGATGGGCCGGTGCGGGGAGGGGTGCGTGGTTGGTTGTGGGGTACGGCCGTACTCACCGCTTTGTGGGGATTGGCTTTGTTTCTCACCGATGCCGGGCCGTCAGACCTGGTGTGGGTGTGGCCGGGCGACCTGCTTACCAGCCGCCTGATCGCCGTCATGTTATGGACGTTGACGGCTGCTGCCCTATACAGTCTACGCTCCACCGACGCCCTGCGCGTGGCGTTGGCAGTTATGGCCGTTTATGGCCTCGGCGTAGTCGCTGCCAATGTGTGGCATCCGGCGGCGACCAAACCAATCTACACCCTGTTCTTTGCATTGTTGGCGGCGAGCGCCCTGGCCCTCCTGCTTCGCCGACCGGTTCCTGGTATCTCAACAACCTGAATTTGAGGAGTTAGCCTGCCCGCGTGCGAACGAGCAGCACGAGGGTGTGCTGCTCTCCTCACCCGACAAACAGGTCATCATGCCCACCATGCCTCAAGATGGGGCTGGCATAGCCACCAAAACTATGCAATCACAAATCTGTGGTTGTCCCGGAGAATCTGATGAACGACTATCTGTTTAACCCCTTTGAATCCGATTTCCGCCAGAATCCTTATCCGTTGTACCGGGAGTTGTTGGCCAATCACCCGGTGCATTGGGGAATGCCCGTAAACCCGGCCATGCCCGGCGCCTGGTGGTTGACTCGCTATGCCGACGTGCAGACCATTATGAAAGACAATCGTTTTGGCCGTGACTTCCGGCGGGTGATACCGCCGGAACAAAGGATGCCGATTCCTGAATTTTTCCAGCCTTATTTTGAGATGTTGCAGCAGTGGATGTTGTTTCAAGACCCGCCTGACCACACCCGGCTGCGCACACTGGTACATAAGGCGTTTACGCCGCAGGCGGTGGTCCGGCTGCGCCAGCGCATCCAAGAAATTGCCGATGACCTGCTAGATCAGGTGGCGGCGCAGGGGGAGATGGATTTGATTGCCGATTTTGCCTTTCCGCTGCCGATGACGGTAATCGCCGAGATGTTGGGCATTCCGCCGGCGCAGCGGGCCAATTTGCGGGAATGGACGGGAGCGGTGGTAGCCGGGTTTGATGTGCGCCAGGACACGGCCGTGGCCCAACGCGCCAGCCAGATCTTGCCCGCCTTTACGGAGATGCTGCAAACGGTCATTGCCGACCACCGCCACAACCCGCAAGATGACATCCTTAGCGGCCTGATTGCCGCCGAGGAGCAGGGCGACCGGTTGAGTGAAGGCGAACTGATCGCCATGTGCATTTTGCTTATTGGCGCCGGGCATGAAACGACCGTCAACCTGATTGGCAATGGCGTGCTGGCGCTGCTGCAAAACCCTGACCAGTGGGCGCTGCTGTGTGAAAATCCGGGGTTGGTGGGCACGGCCGTTGAAGAACTGCTCCGCTACGACAGCCCGGTGCAAATGACCTTTCGCAGCGTGCTGACGGATGTGGAAGTGGCCGACGTCACCATCCGGCGGGGGCAAACGGTGGCGCTGATATTGGGGGCGGCGAATCGGGACACGGCCGTGTTCACGAACCCTGACCGTCTGGACATCACCCGGCAGGAGGCGAAATGCCTATCCTTTGGCGGCGGCATTCATTACTGTGTGGGCGCGCCGTTGGCCCGGCTGGAAGGGGAAATTGCCCTTGTCACTCTGCTGCGCCGCCTGCCGCATCTTCAGTTAGCCACAAACGATCTGGATTGGCGCCCCCTCATTGCCTTTCGCGGCCTGCAAAGCCTGCCGTTAACTTTCTAAAACGGCCGTACCCCCCTTACGACCCACAGACGATGTTTGAAAATGCCAGGTTGTTTTTTGATCTTTCCTCCGTATAATCGCCTTGTTTGATACCCGGCGCCCGGTAATCTGAAACTCGCCCACGTAAACCGATAACCAGTTACCGGCCACCGATTCCTGGAGGAAAGAAGAATGAAACGCCATTACCTGTTTTTGTGTGTCCTGTTTCTCATTTTGTTAGCCGCTTGTGGTGGCAGCCAACCCACCACCCCGACCGATAGCAGCGACGCCGGTGGCAGCAGCCAGACGGCGGTCACGCCCATCGCCGAATCCACCGGCCCGGCCATTGTGCGTATTGGTTGGGGAGGCAGCCCCGATACGTTGAATCCGGGCACGGCGGTGCTCGCCGAAGCGTATACCATCTTTGAACTGGTGTATGATTCCATGTACCAGTTGCAGCCGGATGGCTCCTATACGTTGGAACTGGCCGAAAGCGTGGATGTGTCTGAGGATGGCACCGTGTACACTTACACGTTGCGGGATGACATCACCTTCCATGATGGCGAACCGTTAACGGCTTCTGATGTGGTGTTCTCCTACAATTTGTATGCGTCGCAGGAAGATTTTCCTTTCCTGCCGATTTATACCGGCTACTTTGACAGTGTGGAAGCGCCTGATGATCAGACGGTTGTCCTTACCCTGTCTGAAGCCATTCCCAATATCGAAAGCCAACTCATCTATCTGTACGTGCTGCCCGAACATATCTGGGCGGGTGTCCCAGACGCGGCCGAATTTGAGAACACGGCCGTGATCGGCAGCGGCCCGTTCAAAATGAAGGAATACCGCCAGAATGAGTTTGTCTCCCTGGACGCGGTCAAAGACCATTACCTGAAAGGGCCACAAATTGACGGCGTGGTTTTCCAGACGTTTGATAACCCGGATGCGTTGGTGCAGGCGCTGCGGACGGGGCAGGTGGATATGATTACGGAAATGCCAAACACGGCCGTAGCCGCCCTGCGCAATGATACCAACGTGCAGGTTGTCAGCGGGCCGCCGCTGGCGCCGTCCGTCACCGACATTATTTTCAACGTGGTTTCGCCGGACAATTGCCCGCCGGATGATGGCGTCTGTTCCGGCCATCCGGCTTTGCAAGACCGCAATGTGCGCCTGGCGCTGGCCCACGCCACCGACAAACAAAACATCATAGATGTGGTGCTGTTGGGCCTGGGCGCGCCGGGCCTGACGCTCATCCCGGACAGCCTGGGCGTCTTTTACAATGACCAGATTCAGGATTTTGAATTTGATATTGCCTTAGCTAACCAGATTTTGGACGACGCCGGGTATGTAGACAGTGATAATGATGGGGTGCGGGAAACGCCCGACGGCCGTCCGCTCACTTTCCGTCTAAACTGGCCCTCAGACAGTGTGGATTCCCCGCGCATGGCTGAACTGTTGGCCGGCAACTGGTCGCAAATTGGCGTCAGAACCGAACAACAATCGCTTGATCCCGATGCCCTTACCTCCATTTGTTGCCCGGCCTTCGACTTTGACATCATGCTCTGGGGCTGGGGATCAGACCCCGATCCCGCCTTTTTGCTCAGCGTGATGACCACCGACGAAATCCCCACCGGCACCAACGAAACCGGGTATTCCAATGCCGAATATGACGAACTGTTTGTGCAGCAGGCTACCGAACTGGACACTGCCGAGCGCATCGCCATCATTCACCGGATGCAGGAAATCGCCCATAACGACATCCCCTACATTATTCCCTACTACGCCCAGGAGGTGCAGGCTTTTCGGTTAGACCGTTTCCGCGGCTGGCTGACCGACGCTGGCAAAGTGGCCCTGGAAGACCCCAGTTCGTTGCTGGTGATTGAACCTGTCCAGTGACCAGTAATCGGTGGGCGGTAATCGGTTATTGGTGAAAGCCAATCCGATTACCGATTACCGATTACCAATTACCAATTACCGAGATGAAAAGAAGCCGCTACATCGCGCGCAAAGTTGGTTGGGCGTTGCTGACCATCCTTTTTGTCATCACGCTCAACTTTTTTCTCTTCCGGGTGTTACCCGGCGACCCGGCGCGGGCCGGGGTGCGCGATCCGCGGCTGACCAGGGAGGCCATCGAAGCCATCCGGGTCAGTTTTGGCCTGGACAAACCGGTGATCAACTGCTTTCAGTCGCTAAACCCGGTGGAATTGGGGGACTGTTTTGTCAATCCTCTAGAGACGCAGTTTTTTATTTACGTGGGCAATTTGCTCCAGGGTGAGCTGGGCATCAGCTATCACACTAAACGGCCGGTGGCCGATATGCTCATGGAGATGTTGTGGAACACACTGCTGCTCATTGGGCTGGGGCAAATCTTGGCCATCATCCTGGGTATGAGTCTGGGGGTGCTGGCGGCGTGGAAGGCGCGCACGGCCGTAGACCACACCGCTCTCCTCTTTAGCCTGGCAGCCTGGAGCCTGCCCACTTTTTGGCTGGGCATCATTCTGCTTTTCATCGGCTCAAGTTACTGGGGATTACCCATTGGCGGCCGGATTACACCCGGTGTCGTCTACAACACCTCCATCGAACGCTGGCTGGATATAGGCAACCATCTCATTTTGCCCACCCTTACCTATACCATCGTATTCCTGGGTGAATATATGCTCATCATGCGCAGCACCTTGCTGGATGTCCTGTCGGAAGATTACATCCTGACCGCCAAAGCGAAAGGCATCGGCACGTTCCAGATTTTGAAGGACCACGCGCTGCGCAACGCCATGCTGCCTATGGTGACGATTATCGCCTTGAACCTGGGTTTCACCGTTACCGGGGCCATCCAGATTGAGACAGTGTTTTCCTGGCCGGGGTTGGGCGGGGCAATTTTCACGGCCGTGAACCGCCGCGATTACCCCATGTTGCAGGGGGCCTTCCTGCTTATCGCCGTCAGCGTCATCATCGCCAACCTGGCTGCTGACCTGTTTTATTCCTATCTTGATCCCAGAGTGGAGGATAGTTAAGAGGAGATTGAGAGATTAAGAGATTAAGAGATTAAGAGATTTAATCTCCCAATCTCCCAATCTCCCAATCTCCCAATCTCAACTCCTTATGACCCAACCCACCTCCACCCCTCCCGTCCGCACTTTCTGGCGCACCTTCCGGCGCAATCGCATGGGCATGGCCGGGGCTATCATGCTTACCCTGGTCATCTTGATGGCCGTTTTTGCGCCGGTTCTGGCCCCCTATGATCCCTACCGGCCGGTGCGTGTCACCATAGATGACATCTATGCCCCTCCCAGCGCCGCCCACCCATTGGGCACAGATGACGCCGGGAAGGATGTGTTGTCCAACTTCATTTATGGATCGCGGGTTTCCCTCATTGTTGGTTTTTTTGCATCTTTTATTGCCATCTGCATTGGTGGCCTCGTCGGAATTACGGCCGGTTTTTATGGTGGCAAGCTGGAAAATGGCCTGATGCGCTTCACCGACATCATGCTGGTCATCCCCGACTTTCCCCTGATTGTGCTGCTGGTGGCGCTGACCAAACCAAGTTTGCTCAACATCATTTTGGTCATTGGCCTATTGGGCTGGACGTCTTCGGCGCGGTTGGTACGGTCGCAGACCTTGTCCGTGAAGCAGCGCAAATTTGTGCTGCGGGCGCGGGCCATTGGTGCGGGTAATTTGCACATCATCCGGCGGCACATCTTCCCCCTGGTGCTGCCGCTCATTGTGGTCAATACCGTCCTGGTCATCTCCCTGGCCGTGCTGAACGAGAGCGCCCTCAGTTTCCTGGGGTTGTCTGACCCCACCAAGATCAGTTGGGGCCAAATGCTGAACTTCGCCTTCACACGCGGGGCGATGAGCGCAGGCGCCTGGTGGGCGCTGGTGGCCCCTGGTTTAGGCATTGTCTGGCTGGTATTGGGCTGCACCCTGTTGGGGCAGGGGTTGGAGCAGGTACTCAACCCCCGCCTGGAGACACACCATCTCTCCGTTGGCTCCAAAATGGTGGCGCGGATGATGGGGATGAAAGAGAAACCGGTGCCCGGCGACTGATGATCCTATGCTAAAATAGGCGCATGGTTGCAAAAGGAGCAAACGCATGAGCGAACTGATAGGCGAACTGACACCTGTGATGGAAAAGCGCCGCTGGACAACAGCCGATCTGGAATTGATGCCCGACAGCGACACCCGGTATGAAATTATTGAGGGAGAATTATTCGTTACAGAACCGCCTCATTGGTATCATCAAACCACCTGCGGCAATATCTCTAGCTTGCTCAACCAATGGTCTAAAACAAGCAAGATGGGGCAGGCCGGCATTAATCCTGGCGTGATTTTTGGCGAGTTTGATGCGGTTGTGCCGGATGTGGTGTGGATCAGCCATGAACGGTTGGCGGCGCTGCTGGATGAGGCCGGGCACGTGACCGGTGCGCCGGAACTGGCGGTGGAGGTGCTGTCACCGGGCAGCGAAAATGAACGGCGCGACCGGGAATTGAAACTGAAGTTATATGAACAACAAGGGGTGCAGGAATACTGGATCATGGATTGGCGATTGCGGCAGGTGGCGGTGTACCGACGGGCGCGTGGCCGTCTTCAACTCGATTTCACTCTCTTTCCCCATGACACGCTCTCCTCGCCTCTCTTGCCGGGTTTTTCCTGCCAGATCGCCGATTTCTTCACCCAATAATGGGCGCCCATAACTCCTATTCATTGCAGAAAGCGCCGGTCTTAATGTCCGTTACGGATTTGTCTACGGATTTTTTGCTGGAAAGTGCGCCGCCGGCCCATGCGCTGGTGAATGTGAGTTTTACGCTGCGCGAAGGCGAGGTGCTGGGGCTGGTGGGGGAGAGTGGCTGCGGTAAGACGACGTTGATGCTGAGTTTGATGCGGCTGCTGCCGGCCAACGGCCGTATCACCTCCGGCACGGTCAACTTCATGGGCCAGGACTTGCTTGACCTCAGCGAAAATGCCATGGCCGGTATTCGCTGGAAGCATATTGCCATGATTTTCCAGGGGGCCATGAACGCGCTCAACCCGGTGCAGCGCGTGGGTGACCAGATTGCGGAAGCGATTGTGCAGCACAATTACATTGAAGATAAGGGAGTGATAGACGGCCGTGTCGCCGAACTGCTCGACCTGGTAGGCATTGGCCCCGAACGTCGCCACCAATACCCACACCAATACTCCGGCGGTATGCGCCAGCGCGCCATGATCGCCATGGCCCTGGCTTGCAGTCCCCAAATTGTTATTGCCGATGAACCTACGACCGCCCTGGATGTGATGGTACAGGCCCAAATTTTGGAACTGCTGGACAAACTGCGGCAAAAACTGGGGCTGTCCATCCTCTTTGTCACCCATGATCTGGGTGTGGTCGCCGAAATGTGTGACACTGTGCTGGTGATGTATGGTGGGGTCACGGCCGAATACGCCAGCGTGGATACCATTTACAACGATCCCCAGCACCCCTACACCCGCGAATTGCTGCGTGCCTTTCCTGACCTCAGCCGCCCCACCGAAAAGTTAGCCAGCATTCCCGGCCATCCACCCCGGCTAAACGCCCTGCCGCCCGGCTGCCGTTTTGCCCCCCGCTGCCCCGCTGTCTTTGACCGCTGCCATACCGAACAGCCCGGCTTGCGCCAGGTCAGCCCTGGGCATTGGGCGAGTTGTCATCTGGCAGAGAATGGAGATTAGGAGATTGGGAGATTGCCAATCTCTCAATCTCCCAATCTCACAATAGCTATGTCATCTATCGTAGAAGTCACCCACCTGCGCAAACTTTTTCCCGTGAAAAAGGGCGGCCTGTTTGAGCGTCAGGAAAAGTTTGTCCATGCTGTAGATGATGTATCGTTTACGGTGGGGCGGGGGGAAGTGCTGGCGGTGGTGGGCGAAAGCGGCTGTGGCAAGACGACCCTGGCGTTGACGTTGATGGGGCTGGAAAAGCCGACCTCTGGCGTCATCCAGATTGATGAGCAGAATATCAGCGCCCTCAAGGGACGCGACATGCAAGTGGTACGCCGCCATGTGCAAATGATCTTCCAGGACCCCTACGAATCGCTTAATCCGGTCATGACCATTGCCGACATTGTGGCCGAGCCGCTCAATGTGCATAAGTTGGTGAAAAACAAACAAGAACGGGAGCAGCGTGTCATTCAGGCATTAGAAGACGCCGGCTTAAAACCGGCGGTGAACTTTTTGCACCGGCTGCCGCAGGAATTGTCGGGCGGGCAGCGGCAGCGGGTGGTCATTGCCGGGGCGCTGGTGCTGGAGCCGGAACTGCTCATTGCTGACGAGCCGGTTTCCATGTTGGATGTGAGCATCCGCGCCGAGATTTTGAATTTGTTGTTGGAACTGCGCCAGACGCGCGGCATTTCTATTGTGATGATCACCCACGATTTGGGTACGGTGGGGTATGTGGCCGACCGCATTGCCGTCATGTACCTGGGGCGGATTGTGGAAATTGGCCCTGCGCTCCAGGTGTTGCAAAATCCACAACATCCTTATACCAAAGCACTCATATCGGTAGTGCCCGTGCCCAACCCGCGCCAGCGGCGGGAGCGGCTCATCTTGCAAGGGGAAACGCCGAACCCTATTGACCTGCCATCCGGCTGCCGTTTTCACCCGCGCTGCCCGCTGGCGCAGCCCGTTTGCCAGGAGATTGACCCGCAGTTACAGATGGCGGCTACAGCGCATGAAGCTGCCTGTTTGCTGCTGGAGACGGCTTGAAAGGGGTTGGGTAGTTCTTATGGCTCGCCGGTTGGGGGTTGCAGGAAGGCCAGGCAAGGGTTGGCATCGTAACCGAGGGTGACGCGATAGCCGACGTGGTCGCCGGTTTCGCTGGCGGCTGGCGACAGCGTGATGTCGGCCGGTTGGCGATGGAAAAGCCAGCTCAGCAGTTCGGCATCCGCTCCTTTGAGGTTGGGGCCAAAGTATTCGATGGTGGTGCGGGCGGGGGTTTCGGCAACGGCCGTGTACTGCGGTCGAAAGCCATACCAGGCCAGATTGTCGGCCATTTGCCGATAGAGAATGTAATCGGCGGTCGCAACCTCGACTGTGAGTGACGGCCGTGTCGCCCGATTAAGCGCCGGTGGTTCCATTACACGCCGCAGGGTTGGTTCAGCGGCTGTCCATTGCAACAGTTGTACGGAACCACCGGCAGGGTCTCGCCAGGACTTAAAGGCGGCATAAGGCAATGTCAGATGGTGGACGCCATTGGTCTGCACGGCCGGGGCCAACGCCGCCAGTTCTACCATCACCGGCAGGGGGATGTCGGTTTCCACATGCTGCCGATAGGCGGCCCACAGGTCGGGCAGTTGTGGCAGCATCTCCCGCACCAGCCCTTTGTTGAAAATGGCCTGTAAGATGCGTTGCTGGCGCAGGCCACGCTCAAAATCGTTAGTGGTGCGGCGCGAGCGAGCATACCAGAGCGCCAGGTCGCCATCCATAGGCTGTACGCCGGGTTCCAGGGTGAATAATTCCCAACTTTCCTCTAGCTCCGGGTCGAGTTCGGGTGAGATGAGCCGCCAATCGGTGAGCGGGCAGTTGACCACCATCTCGATGCCACCTACGGCGTCTACGGCCGTTTTGAAACCATCAAACCCAATCCGCGCATAATAATCCACGGGAATGCCCAGGTTGTATTCAATGGTGTCTTTGATCAGCCCGCCGCCCGCGCCGGGGTAGTCACTGCCATGACCGTGTGGCAGAGCCAGATTGATGCGCGCCATGCGCCAGCCGGGAATGACGACGTACAGGTCACGCGGCAGGCTGAGCATGGTAGCGATTTTGTTTTCGCGGTCAATGGAGACCAGGATGAGGCTGTCGGTGCGCCCCCCTTGTGGTGTGGTGACATCGTTGCCCAACAGGATGATGTTGGTGATGTGGGCCGGTTTGTTAAAGAGAGGCGCCGCTGGAGGCACGGCCGTGCCCGGTGGATGGGTGGTGGCGTCAATGGTGGCATAGGGCCGGAGCGTAGGCGATGGGGTGTAGGAGGGGGTGCTGGTGGGAGAGGATGATGGGGTGATGAGGGGTGGCGGTGATGGGGTGATGGTGGGCGGCGGTGAGGGGGTGCGGGTGGCTGTTGCTGAGGCCAGGGCGATGGGCACGGCCGTGTCTGTGGCCGGGGGAATGGTAGCCGGTGGATTGGTGGGGGTGGGGCTGGTATGGGGTACGGCCGTGACCGCCGTTGTTTGTCCGCAGCCGGTCAGCCACACCCCAACCCACACAAAAAGAAGAAAACCACGCCACATCACTGCTGAAGGTCGAGTACATCCAGAATAAAGGCGTACTCAAACGCTGTGTCTTTGAGGTAATCATAACGGCCAGACGAAGAAAAATGGCCGGCGCCCATGAAGGTTTTCAGCAGCAGACGGTTGTTGTCTGTTTTCATGGCGCGTAGTTTGGCCGTCCACTTGGCCGGTTCCCAATACTGCACCCGCGGATCGTTTAGCCCGCCGGTGATGAGCAGGTGGGGGTATGCCTGGGCAGTGGTGTTGTCATAGGGGGAGTAGGAGAGCATGTAGTTGAAGTATGCCTCGTCTTTGGGATTGCCCCACTCGTCAAATTCGGCGGTGGTGAGGGGGATGGATTCGTCCAACATGGTGGTGACAACATCCACAAAGGGGACGCCGGCTACCACTGCTTTGAAGAGGTCGGGGCGCAGCACCGTGACCGCGCCCATCAGCAGACCACCGGCGCTGCGCCCCATGATGGCCAGCCGGTCGGCGCTGGTGTAATTTTGGGCAATCAGGTGTTCGGCGCAGGCGATGAAGTCGGTGAAGCTATTTTTCTTTTGCAGCCATTTGCCCTGGTCATACCAGTGGCGGCCCATTTCCTGCCCGCCGCGAATGTGGGCGATGGCGTAAACGAAGCCGCGATCAATCAGGCAAAGCCGTTTCTGGTCGAAGCGGGGTTCCATGTTCGCGCCATACGAGCCATAGGCGTACAGCAGGCAGGGCGTTTGACCGCTGCGCGCCACCCCCCGGCGATAAACCAGGGAGATGGGGATTTTTGTGCCATCTACGGCCGTCGCCCATATCCGTTCGGTCACATAATTGCCGGCGTCATATCCGCCCAGGACCGGCAGTTGTTTTTTGAATTCCCAGGTCAGGTCGTCCATATCCAGGTCGTAAGTGGTGTCGGCGGTAGTGAGCGACTGGTAAACAAATCGCAATTTGTTGGTGGCCGATTCGGGATTGTCGGCGCGGGTGTAGCTGTAGACCGGTTCGGGGAAGGGCACTTCACGGGTTTGGCCGCTGCCGAAATGATGGATTTGCAGGGTGCGCAGACCTTGTGTACGGCCGTAGACCACCAGATGCTCGTCAAACATATCCAACGTCTCAATAAACCGCTCCGGGTTGTGGGGGATGAATTCTTGCCAGTTTGATTTTTGAGGTTGGCTGACGGCCGTGACCATCACCTTGAAATTAGGCGCCTCTTCATTGGTATGGATGTACAACATCCCTTGCCGGTGAAATGAGAAATACTGCACGTTGTTTTGCCGGGGCTGCAAAAGGTGGAATGTGCCTAAGGGCTGATTAGCGTCCAGAAGATGTTCCTCGCTGGCTTCCAGACTGAAAATGATCAGCAGCAGATATGCTTTATCTTTTGTCTTGCTCACCATTACATTGAACAGTGCATCATCTTCCTGGTAAATAACCGGGTCATGGGCTGCATCTGTGCCCAATGTGTGGCGACGCAACTGGTAATTGCGCCACGCCTCGTTTTGCACCGTGTAGAAAACAGTCTGGTTATCGTTGGCCCACTCAACAGTGTAGCTGGTATTGGGGATTTGATCGGGCAGCAATTCGCCCGTTTCCAGATTCTTAAACTGCATAATATACCGTTCGCCGCCGCTGGTATCGGTGGAGTAGGCCAGGATTTTCTGGTCAGGGCTGGGTTTGAAGATGCCCATTTTGAAGTAGGGCTGGCCTGCTGCCAGGGCATTTTCATCAATGAGAATTTCTTCCGGCGCGTCCAGGCTGCCCACCTTGCGGCAGTGGATTTCATACTGCAAACCGGCTTCGGTGCGGGTGTAGTAATAGTTGTTACCCAGGCGCACGGGCACGGTGCTGTCGGTCTCTTGAATACGGCCGACCATTTCCTGGTACAGTTGCTCTTGTAGTGGTTCGGTATGAGCCATGATGGCCTGCGTGTAGCTGTTTTCGGCTTCCAGATAGGCCAGCACTTCCGGGTTTTCGCGTTCACGCAGCCAGTAGTAGTTGTCAATGCGGCTACGGCCGTGCAAGGTCAATTCTTGTGGGCGAATGGCGGCCTGGGGTGGGGTTGGTTGGGTCACTTTACTGATCTCCTAAAATTCTTGACGCAAAGATGCAAAGGGGCAAAGAGATAGAAAAAGATAAACCTTTGCCGTGTTCGGGGAGTTTAGCCGGGTGGTGAGGTTGGGGCAAACGTGGAGGGGAATAAAAAAACGGCCGTGAGTGGGATTACGGCCGTTTCTCTGGTGGGTCATGAAGGATTCGAACCTTCGACCAATGGATTAAAAGTCCACTGCTCTGCCAGCTGAGCTAATGACCCAAAGCGGGCGGATTATAACCGGGCGTTACCGGGCAGGCAACCGTAATTCGTGATCCGAAGGCCGATCACCGTTCCCAATACTTTGTAAACAGCGGCGGTTCCGGTTCACCTGGGTAGGGGTCTTCGCCGCGAATCTTTTTAAGGGTGAAGACAAAAAACTCGCCAAAGATAGCAATGGCGGCGGCGGCTATCAGGAATCCCAGCGTACCCATCACGGCCGCAAATACAATCAGCCCAATCAAAATGAGCCAGATGGGAATTTTCACCGACTTGGAGTAAACGCGGGCATCTACGAAATAATAGGCAATGCCCGAAGCGACCATAAAAATGATCATCATCACAAAAGCAAAGACCAGCGGCCCCATAGCGAAGCGGTCTGTGCCGCTGATGAGGGCGATGATAAAAACAAGGATGGTGGAGATATAGCCGCCAACCTGGGGGATGAAATTAGGCACACCCACAATAAACCCTTTGAGCAATGGATCGGATATACCCGTAATGACAAACATGACGTAAGCCAGCAACCAGTAAAAACCGACCACCAGCAGCGAGCCAAAAAAGAAGTTGGCCAGCAATTGATCGCTGCGCTGGATTAAGATGGCATATTCTCGGCGCGAATTTTCGGGGAACAGCCGGCCAATGCCGCCAATGGTGGTGGGCATTTCCAACAGGAAGAAGAGCAAAATGGTGACGATGATGGCAAATTGCCCCATCACGTCAGCGGCGTTGGTGATGAGTTGCCCCAGTCCGGTGACAATGCCGGCCGGGCCGCCAAATAATTGCGTGATGACAAAGCTAGTAGCCATTCGTTGTAGGGGCGCAATCAGGAAACTCAGGTCAATGGGGCCGAGATTAAGTGACTCTGGCGGCGCGGGCATGTTGGCATTGATAAAGGTCTGTAGCTCTTGTAACAGGGTGACGGCCGTAGAGATAACGGCCCCGGTCAGAGCCACAAATGCCCAGATCGCCAGCAGCAGAAAAACAAAAAAGACGAGAAAGACGGCGATGGAGTAGCGTAGCTTAAGCCGCCGGTGCAGAAAGTTGATGGGGTAGCGCAGAATAAAGGCTAATAAAAAGGTGATGAGCAGTATAGTGAATGCCGGTTTGAAAAAGACAAAAATGACCGGAACCAACAAAATCAGCACCAGACCGGCCAACTGTTTTTGCCAGTCAGGCCAGACGGTAGATGATGTTGTGGGGGGTGGGGTAGGGCTTTCCGACATCGCTTCTTCCTCCTGATATGTGAATGGATGCACGGCCGTGCATTGTATCAGATTGTCGCCAAATCATGTAAAAGCCCAACGGCCGTTCACGGAAACAACTGGAACTGCTGCGGGTCAACCTGCTGCGCCTGGTGCATGAGCACGGCGTTCAGCAGTTCAATCGCCAGGCGCGATTCCAACGTCACCCCGGCGCGTACCCCCACGCAGGGGTCATGCCGCCCCGCTTCCAGTTCAAACTCCATCTCTTCCAGGTTCTTGCGCACCGATTGTTGTGGTTTGTGAATGGTGGAAGTGGGCTTGAAACCGACGCGGCAGACCAGGGGCATACCGGTGGTGATGCCGCCAATCAGCCCACCATGACTGTTGGCCTGGTAGCCGCTTTGCCGGATGGGGTCGTTATTTTCGCTGCCGCGCCGGGCAACCACCTGGAGGCCGTCGCCAATTTCGCAGGATTGCACGGCGTGCAGGCCACCCAATGTGCCCATCAGCCGCACTTTCAGGCTATGGTAGAGCGGTTCACCGACCAGTGCAGGCACATTGACGGCCACAACTTCCACGGCCGCACCCAATGAATCTCCCTCGATGCGTGTTTGTTTAATCAGTTCCCCGGCGGCGTGAGCAAAGTCGGCGTCCAGCGAATGGATTTCGGCGGCAGTTAAGCGGTCTTGCAGGTGGCTGATTTCGTCGGGGGGGATGGTTTGACGGCCGTGCCCCCACTCACTCACATAATCCCCCAACCGCAGGCCGGTTTGCAGCGGCCCCACCTGGCAGATGGAAGACAAAATCACCGTGCCAAACATCTCATGCAGGTAAATCCGGGCAATCGAGCCGCCGATCACGTCGGAAATGGTGCTGCGGTAGCTGGAACGACCACCGCCGCGCACATCCACAAACCCCCTGGATTGATGGTATTTCACCAGGTCGGTGTGGCCGGGGCGCACCGCGCCGGTTGGCCCCATGAACTGGGCATAATGCCCTGATTTACCGGTGGACGACAACACGATGGCGCTGATCGGCTCGCCGGTGGTAAACCCTTCTTCATAGCCGGTAGTCTCAAATTCTGCGTTTTCCACCGTCAGGCGAATGGTTGGCCCGGCCGTTAGGGCGTCATGGTCGTCCTGGTAAAGGCCGGAGAGCAACACCACCTTGTCTTTTTCATTGCGTGGCGTGCCATGCCGGCTGCTGCCGGGCCGCCTTCGGTCCAGGTATTGCTGAATGTCTGCCCGCGAAAGTTTGAGACCGGGCGGGCAGCCAAAAACGATGGTGGTGATGGCCGGGCCGTGTGATTCACCTGCACCGGCTACGGCAAAGAGGGGGCCGCCGAGGATTTCCATGTATGCTCCTATCTGGTTGGTTACGGCCGTTTTCGGGCTACTACGAAAAAAACATGCCAATGTTTGGCCTTGCCAGTGGCCGTTATGCCGTCTTCGTCGCGTTCTTCAAAAAACTCGATTTCAAATGGCTGGAGGCGGGCCAAAACCTGAGTTTTGGTGTGAATGGTTTTGTCTGGATCGCTTGCCCAACTGTCATTTTCGCCCAGAAACTGCCCGGCAAAACGGCCGTTGACCCGCACTGCCTGGGTAATGTTTGCCCACAGTGTATCAAAATGGTTGGGGTGGCAAAAGGGTATACTGAAGCTGGCATTCACCAGATCAGCCGGTGGCAGCGGCGCCAGTTCCTCAAAGCGAGCGACTATCATTTGCAGGCGGGATTGGGCAGGCATAGGTGTATTTAATCGCACCCATTCGGTGGCTTCGAGTTGAGCATCAACAGCTAATACATGCCAGCCCGCTTGCAATAGGGCCAGAGTATCCCGTCCAGCGCCACAACCCAGGTCAATAGCAAACGGATTGGATGGTTGTTCTTTCGCAAACAGTGCCAGTGCGTGCAAGACTGTTTCATGGGGTGGACGGCCGTTTACCTGACGGTAATATGCTGCCCAGCGATTTGCTTCTTGTTGGCTTTTGTCCATGTAGCTTCACCAGAAACAAAAAACCTCCTGGTCAGCTTATCTGACCAGGAGGTTGACTATATCAGAAAATGGGCGGGTCAGGAAACGCGGGTCAGTCCCAGGCGGGGTGAAGTGGTGATGTATAAGCCGCTGATAGCCTGCTCTGGGCTGCGGGCGATGGCGTCTAACCCTTCCACCTTGCCAAAGAAGGAGGCATTGGCTTCTTTCATGCGCGAATCGTAAACGGCCGTCATCGCTGCTTTGTCTTGCCGGATTTTCAGGTTTTCGGCTACCCGCCGGGACATTTCGTCTAATACCAGGTCGCGGGTCATCAATTCAGCGCCTTCACGCACATCGCGCAAATCTTCAACGCCGGACATCAGGTTTGTAAAGGCAAGTTTGATTTTGGTTTCGGGAACGTCGTGGTTGCTCAAACGGCGTGCCATCCAGAAGATAGATTCTTTGCCATCGTATTGATGATAGAAGGCGGTAAGAAAAACGAGCAGGCGCATATAAGCAGTTCGATAGCTGCTCTCGAAAAATTCGGTGGCTTCGGTGTGGCTCACGTCGCCTCGTTCGGCAGCAGTGATGCTAACGGCCGTTAACATGGCGCTCAACATTGCCAGATGGACGCCGGTGGACAGCAGCGGGTCTAAGAAGCAGGCGGCGTCACCCACCATAAAGTAACCCGGCCCGGCAAAGTTGGTGCTGGCATAAGAGTAATCGGTTTCCACTTTCAGTTCGGAGACCCGCCGTCCGGGGGCAATCAGGCCACTCACCGTCTCGTTTTCTGCCAGTGCTTCGGCATAAAGCTCTTCCAACTCTTGGCGGCTGTTCTTCTCCTTGAACGAGTCTTTGTGCATAACCACGCCAACGCTTAACAGCCCATCATGCAGGGGAATAGCCCAAATCCAGCCATTGGGAATGGAAACGGTAGCGATGGCTCCTTCTTTGGGGTGTGGCAGACGGCCTGCGTCGGCCCAATAACCCCAGACAGCCACATTTTTGAAGGCGTCATGGTACTCGCGGTTACGCAAGTAGCGGGTAGCCATAATCCCGGCTCGACCAGAAGCGTCTACCAGATAGTCAAAGTGAATATCCCAGGATTGCGCAGCTTCACCGACGCGGGCGACGGTAGCGGCGTAGGGGCGGCGTTGGCTAATTTCGGCGGCATCGTGAAAATGAATCTTTTGCACTTCCACGCACTGCATCACTTTCACGCCCTCACTTTCGGCATGATCTAGCAGCAGTTTGTCAAATTCTGAGCGGATGACCTGGAAGCTGTAGGTGTGATTTCCGGTCAATTCGTTGAAGTATAAATCCCACTGATTACTGCCCCACTCGATATGGCCGCCCGGCTTGCGCTGGAAGCCATAGGCTTCTACTTTTGGGCGTGCGCCGGACAGGTCCAAGAAGTCCAGCACAGAGGGCAGCAAGGATTCGCCAATGTGGTAACGGGGGAAGGCATCTCTTTCAAGCACGGTGACATCAAACCCTTCGCGGGCGAGCATGGCGGCGGCTGTGCTACCACCCGGCCCGCCACCGATTACCAGAATTTGTGTCCGTTGGGGATTTGCTATTGTCATACGATTTACCTCGTTTCGCTTTCGCTCCATAAAAATGTCTTTTAATAAATAGGGGCTTTTTATTGCCTGTCAGGTCGAGATTGTGAGGGGTGATGCTTAAAGGGAGACTTACAAGAAAGCGTTGTTTGGAGGTAAACCTGTTTGGAAATGGAGTTTCGGCTATTTCAAGGACTGGGCGAATTGGGTGATGGCTTGCAGGTGTTGCACGGCCGTGTCCAACCCCGCGCCCATCGTATTAAAAGTCAGGTGGGTGGCGCCTGCTTCCTGCCAGGCGGCTATTGTTTTTTGCCAGCTTTCGGGCGTGCCGTCTTTGAAGGCCAGGCGGGCCTCAATGCCGATGTCGGCGCGGCGACGGCCGTGTTGCGCCAGATAGTCGTCCAGTTTGTCTAATGACGGCCGTGCCTGTTCTGGGGTGCGGTAGTTGGGGAACCAGCCATCGCCCAGGCGAGCCACCCGCTCTAGCACGGCGTCGGCATGGCCGCCCAGCCAGATGGGGATGGGGCGCTGCACGGGCAGGGGGTTCAGGCCCACGTCATCCAGGTGATGGTAACGGCCGTCGAACCGCACCAGAGGTTCTGTCCACAGCAGCCGCAGCACCTCGATCTGCTCTTCAATGCGTTTGCCCCGGTTGTGGAAGGTATGGCCGATACTTTCCATTTCCACCCGGTTCCAGCCGACGCCTACGCCCAGACGGAAACGGCCGTCAGATAGCACATCCAGGCAGGCGGCTTGTTTGGCGACAACGGCCGTGTCCCGCTGCGGCAAGATAAGGATGCCGGTGACAAAGTGGATGGTGGTGGTAAGGGCGGTCATGTAGCTGTACAGCACAAAGGGGTCAAAAAAGGGGTCGCGATGGGTATATGGCCCCTGCCAGCCGCCGGGACGCTCTGGGTTTGCGCCCAGCACATGGTCATATGCCAGGATATGGCTGAAGCCCAGTGTCTCGGCCGTCTGTGCATAATCACGAATGGCGACAGGGTCGGCCGGAAATTCTATTTGGGGGAAAATAACGCCAATTTTCATATTTTTCTCCTGTAAGGCGATTTTCCAAAATTGCCCTACAGGAGATTATAGCGCAGGGGCACGGCCGTTGGCAGTGGATTTGGTAAATGCGGGCTATTATGAACAAAATTAAAAGCAGTCCTGTTTTTAGTCAGCAGTCTGGTATAATGACGGCCGTTAGAGCATAAGAGCCAAGAGATTAATCAATCTCCGATCTGCAATTTCCAATCTCTGTAGACTCATTTTTTAGAGGAGACATTCCCATGGGACCTTTAGGTTTACCTGAATTACTCATCATTTTAGCCGTAGTGTTGATTCTGTTTGGTGTGGGCCGTATCAGCAAGATCGGTGGTGAATTAGGCAAAGGCATCAAGGCTTTCCGTGAAGGCGTGAGAGACGGTCAGGCCGAGCCTGCGGAAAAAAACGATCAAACGGAAGGGCAGAATTGATAATCCGTAACCTGTAATTGGTAATCCTTAACCGGGCTACGGATTACGGGCTACGCCGCACGACGATGGACAACATTTTTGGCATTGGTATGCCAGAATTGATTCTCATCCTGATCATTGCCGGGGTGGTGATGGGGCCGGAGCGGATTGGTAAGGTGGCGCGCTGGTTAGGTAAAACATCAGCGCAACTGCAACTCATTTCCCGTAGTTTTATGCGCCAGTTGAATAATGAGTTGGATGGGTTGGACGACGGCCGTGCCCTGCGTGACGCTATGGATGAAGTACAGATGTTACGCCAGGAATTGAGGTCCCTGCGACAAGAGTTTACATCAATCAGCACCACGGTTGCCCAGGAAGGCAAAACGGCGCTGGATGAGATTGAAAACTCAATCCAGCCACCTTCGCTAAAAGCTGGCACGGGAGACACACCCGCTGCCGGAGCAAACAATGGCGCGCACGCAGAACCAGCGCCACAACCATCAACTTTGCCCAAGCCGCTTGATGTACCTGGGGATTCGGAGAAATGAGTGTGGCTGACCCCATGCCAGAGCTTGAGCCGGATGGCGCACACATGACCCTGTTGGGGCACCTCAATGATTTGCGGGTGCGCATTACCTATGCGGCGGCGGCGTTATTTATCGGCACATTACTAGGTTTTGTTATTGCCCAACCCTTGTTGACCTATCTCATGCAGCCATACGCGAACAGCGTACCGGAAAGCGCTGCCGCCCTGCAGACGCTGCGCCCGACCGAAGGCATTGAAACCTTTTTTAAAGTCGCCTTGCTTTTTGGGGCGGTCCTGGCGATGCCCTTTATTCTGTACCAGATATGGCTCTTTATTTCACCGGGTTTGACCCCCCCAGAAAAAAAATACATCTATATTTTTATCCCCGGTTCGCTGGCGCTCTTTTTGTTAGGCATCCTATTTTCCTGGTTCATCCTGGTGCCGGCGGCTATTAATTTTCTGGCAAATTTTATGCAAGATGTGTTCCGTACCGAATGGACGAGCCAGGATTACATCAGTTTTGTAGTACGCATGGTATTTTGGATTGGTGTCAGCTTTCAGATGCCTATTATTGTCTACGTGCTGGCGCGGGTGGGTATGGTGACGGCGCAAATGCTGCGGGAGCATTGGCGTTATGCGGTGGTGATTGTGGCTATCCTGGCCGCTGTCATCACCCCATCCATTGATCCCGTAACTATGCTGTTGACCATGGCGCCGTTGCTGGTGCTATATATGTTTAGCATTCTGTTAGCCAGAGTGGGCCAGCGCCAGTTTGAGCGGTCGGTGGCCTTAGACGCCGGTTGACCTGATCCGCGAAAGACGCGAAGGGGCGCACTGAGGCGCGGTTGATGAGGGCTACGGCCGTGTCCTACACATCATAGCTATCGTGAATCACAATTTCATCTTCCATGCCAGGCGCAGTCCTCGGTTCTGCGGCCTGGCCTGCTTCTTGTTTGCCCAATAAATAAGCCGCCAGAATGCCCCCCACCAGTCCAAACAAATGGGACTGCCACGAAATCCCATCCCCTCGCGGCAAAATCCCCCAGATCAACCCACCATATACAAACAGCACCAGCACTGCTACCACAATCGAGCGGCAACTTCGCTCAAAATAAGCCATGAGCAGTAAAAAGCCAAAGTAACCAAAAACCAACCCGCTGGCCCCAATATGCACGGAAAAGGCTGGCCCAATCAGCCAGGTGCCCAGCCCACTCAGGATCATCACCACGCCTGTGACCACAAAAAAATCTTTCAACCCCCGAGAGATAATGATCAACCCACCCAAAATGAGAATAGGCATGGTATTAGCCATCAGATGCCCAAAACCGCTATGCAAAAAGGGCGCATACAAGATTCCCACCAACCCATCAGCCGTGCGTGGTTTAATGCCATAGCCGTCCAGTGCTCCATTGAAGATTAACCAGTCTACGATCTCCAAAAACCAGAGAAGAAGAATAAAACCACCTAATACCGCCAGTGGTGTTTTGGCTCGCTCCCAGAGGTCGGTCATCTGTTTGTTTGTCTGCATATCGCTGCTCCTTTACTTTTAGGATGTTTACAGTACGTTGACACGGCCGTAATGTTTTGCCCATTAGCTGTCATCTTGGAAAAGGCCGTTTTACGTTTCGGCTTTTTGCCAATATACTTGAGGCACCAACCCTTACAAAACAACAACACGAAGGAGGCTGAAATGGCTGAAAACAAAAGTATGGTAGGCGAAGTGTACTATCCCGCTCCGGAAGTGATTACCCGTGCGCATATCTCAGACTACGACAAAGTCCATGCGGAAGCGTCAGCAGACCTGGTCGGGTTCTGGGGCAAAGTTGCCGCGGAAAACTACGAATGGTATAAGCCGTGGGAGACCGTTTTGGACGACAGTAATGCCCCCTTTTACAAATGGTTTGTAGGGGCCAAAGTGAACATTATTCACAATGCGCTCGACCGACACTTGCGCACGGCCGTGCGCAACAAGGCCGCCCTCATATTTGAAGGTGAACCAGGGGATGTGCGCACCTACACCTATCAGCAGCTTAACTTTGAAGTTTGCAAATTTGCCAGCGTCCTGCGCTCCATGGGCGTCAGCAAGGGTGACCGCGTCACCATCTACATGGGTCGCATCCCCGAACTGATCATCGCCATGCTCGCCTGCGCCAAAGTGGGGGCGATGCACTCTGTCGTCTATGGTGGGTTTTCCACTGAGGCGCTGTTGGGGCGCATTGATGATAGCAAATCCAAACTGCTCATCACCTGCGACGGCGCCTGGCTGCGCGGCAAAATTGTAGAACTCAAGCAAATTGCCAACGAAGCCGTAGACCGCGCTGGGACCATCCAATCCGTCATCTGCGTCAAACGCACCGGGCAGGAAGTGGAGATGGTGTCCGGCCGTGATTACTGGTATCACGACCTGATGAATTTGCCCATTGCCGACCCCAAAGCAGCCACTCAGGTCATGGACGCCGAAGACCCGCTCTTCATCCTTTACACCTCCGGCACCACCGGCAAACCCAAGGCCATTTTGCACACCCATGGCGGCTACATGGTCTGGACGAGTACCACATTGAAATGGACGTTTGACGTGAAACCAGATGATGTCTGGTGGTGTGCGGCCGATCCCGGCTGGATAACCGGCCACAGCTACATCGTTTACGCTCCCCTGATTTTAGGTGCTACCAGTGTCATGTATGAAGGCGCCCCTACCCATCCCTACCCCGATCGCTGGTGGTCTATCGTGGCAAAATACGGCGTTTCTATTCTTTACACCGCCCCCACTGCCATTCGTGGTCTGATGCGGTTTGGCGAAAGCTGGCCGAACAAACACGATCTGTCCTCGCTGCGGCTGTTGGGCACAGTGGGCGAACCAATCAACCCCGAAGCCTGGAAGTGGTATCACCGGGTCATTGGCAAGGAACGCTGCCCCATTATGGATACCTGGTGGCAGACAGAGACCGGCGGATTTATGATCACCCCGCTGCCCTGTGTGCCGCTAAAGCCAGGGTCGGCCACTCGTGCCTTTCCTGGCGTGCAGCTAGATGTGGTGGATGAAGAAGGCGACCCTGTGGCGGCCAATGAGGAAGGCTACCTGGTTATCAAATCCCCCTGGCCTGGTATGCTGCGCACGGTTTACCAGGACCCCGACCGGTACGTGCAGCAGTATTGGAGCCGTTTTGCCGAACAGGGCTGGTACCTGCCCGGTGACAGCGCCCGCAAAGATGAGGACGACTACATTTGGGTGATCGGCCGTATTGATGATGTGATCAAAGTGTCGGGCTATCGTTTGGGCACGGCCGAGATTGAAAGTGCGCTGGTCAGCCACCCGGCCGTGGCCGAAGCCGCCGCCATTGGCATCCCTGACCCCAACGAAGTGAAAGGCAACATCATCAAAGCGTACTGCATCTTGCGCCAGGGATTTGACGCCACCGAAAAGCTAGCCCACGAACTACGCGACCATGTGGGGCATGAGATGGGGCCAATTGCCAAACCGGAAACGGTGGAATTTGTTTCCTCGCTCCCCAAGACGCGCTCCGGCAAAATCATGCGCCGCGTCCTCAAAGCCCGCGCCCAGGGTATGGACGAAGGCGATATTTCTACACTCGAAGAATAATGATCGGTGCTATGTGATGCGTGACGAGTGACCCGTGGTAACCATTCACGCCTCACCTGTCACGCATCACAGGTTTTATGATGAGAGGTTTACCAGCCACAAAACAGTGGCTGGGACAAGCATCACAATAATCAGGGCGATGGCCTGCAAGCCCATAAAGGGCAGCGCGCCCTTATGAATGTCCAGGGTGGGCACTTCGGGGGGGGCCACACTTTGCAAATAAAACAACGAAAAACCAACGGGCGGCGAAATAAAGGCCATATTTAGGTTAATGGCAATCATCACCGTGAACCAGAGCAGGTTGACATCGAGTTGGATAGCTGCCGGCAGAAAAATGGGGAGGGCGATAAAGCTGATTTCCAGGAACTCCAGGTTAATGCCTAACAAGAAAATGGCGATATTGGCCACAATGATAAATCCCCAGTAACCACCGGGCAGGTTGGTGAGCAATTGCGTGGCAAATTGTTGGCCGCCCAGATTATCAAAGACCAGGCTAAACAGGTTGGAGCAGAAGAGGATCATCAAGACCAATGAGGTGATGTTGGCGGTGGAGCGGGCGGCTTGTTTGATTACAGACCAGGTGAAGTTCCGATTGAGGATAGCCAAAACGCAGGCGCCAAATGCGCCCACCGCTCCTGCTTCGGTGGGGGTAGCCAGGCCGGTAAAAATACTGCCCAGCACGGCAAAGATGAGGATGAGCGGGGGCACCACAGCCACCAGCGACCGGCGCGCCAACGCCCACCCTTTCACGGTGCGTGCTTCTGGGGGCAAAGGGGGGGCCAGGTGCGGCCGTAGCAACCCCACCACCAGCACATAAAGAGCGTACAAACCGGCTAAAATCAAACCGGGAATCAACGCACCCAGAAAAAGTTTGCCCACGGAAACGCCTACTTGCTGGCTCAATACAACCAATACCAGGCTGGGGGGGATCAATTGCGCCAGCGTGCCGGAAGCGGTGATGACGCCTGTGGACAACTTGTTGTCGTAGCCATAACGGACCATGATGGGCAGCGCCAACAGCCCCATGACGATGACGGTGGCGGCGACAACGCCAGTGGCTGCTGCCAATAATGTGCCCACGATGACAACAGCGATGGCCAGGCCACCGGGCAATGGGCCCATGAGCAGCCCGATGGTGTTCAACAATTTTTCGGCCAGGCCAGACTTTTCAAATATGGCCCCCATAAAAACAAAAAATGGGATAGCCAGCAAGGTGAAGTCTGACATAGAGCCGAACCAACGGTTGGGCAGCAGCCGGAGGATGTTCAGATCAAAGGCGTCCAGGGCCAGGCCAATGGCGCCAAAGACGATGGCAGTGCCCGCAAACGAAAATGCCACCGGGTAGCCGCTGAGAATGAGAAACAAAAATAGGACAAACATGATGATGGCTACCCATTCAAATCCCGATCCCATACCTTCCCTCCTGTAGCGCCGGTTAGCAACCGGCGTGACGTGTTTTATTCAATGCGCAGGGGTGCTTCCTTGTCTTCTGGCTTTGTGCGTTGTAGTTCGTCAATATCACGCAATGTGCCATAAAGGCGGATGAGTTCAACGATGGCTTGCAGCAGCAGCGTAAAAAAGCCGACGAGAATCATGGTTTTGATGGGGGCGCGGGGCAGGCCGCTGGGATCGGGCGACATTTCCCAGGGGCCCCAGGAGCCGTCGAAGCGGCGTCCCCAAGAGAGCATGACGGGATTGTAGGTGACGTATAACCCCAGGAGGCAGAAGGGCACGAGGGCGATGAGATGCCCCACAAAGTCTATGATGGCTTTGCGTTTCTGGCTCTGTTGGCCGTACCAGAAATCTACACGCACGTTGATGTTATGTTTGAGAATGTAGGCAAAACCGAAAAAGAAGATAAGGGAGTAGAGGTACCACTGTATTTCAATGATGGCGTTGGAGGTGAGGCGAAAGCCAATAAATTGACCGGCATAGCGCAAGACCACATTGGCAAAGCCAATGAAAACGGTGGGCAAGACCAGGTACATGGAAATAGCACCCAGTCCTTCGGTTAATTTGTCAATGGCGTTGGCGTAAAGCCGGAGGATGCGAATCATGGGCAGTCCTCGGTGGGAATTATGAATCAGGAATTATGAAAGTTCGTGGGTAAGAATACTTTATGTTAGTTCATCTGGCAATTTTTTAGTTATCGGGAGGACGAATGAGCAAAACGGGGACAGTGGCGCGGCTGATGACCTTTTCGGCGACGTTGCCGAACATGAGCCGTTTGAGGCCGGTGAAGCCGTGGGTGGACATGATGATGGTGTCGGCGTTTTGGGCCACGGCCGTGTCCAATATCAACTCATGCACCGGTTCACCTTTGCGGGTAACGGCCGTGACCATAAAGCCTTCCCCCCGCAGCGACTGCTCTTTCTCTTCCAGGTAGGTGGTGGCGTCTTGTAACCCCTGTGCCTGAGTGTCCCCCTCCACCGAGGGCATCTCCGCCCGCATTTCGCCTTCCCAATCAGAGGCCACCACATGCAGCAGCAAAATGTGGCTGCCATATTGTTCGGCCAAAGAACGGGCATAATCCAACGTCAATTCACCAAAAGGTGAGCCATCGAGCGGAACGAGCAATTTATTGAACATGGATTACCTTTTCGTACAGATGCCTAATCAAGCAGTTTGTTCAGATACCATTTGCCGGAAAGCAGGCTGTTCACGTCCTTCGCCAGTTCGCCGGCTGTGTGGTAACGGTCGGCCTTATGTTTGGCCAACGCTTTATTCAGGATTTCGTCCCAGGGCAGGCGCGATTGGGGCAGGGCGGCCTGTACGCTGGGTACCGGCTCCGTCAGGTGCGCCAGAATGGTGCTAACCATGGTGTCCTTTTTGAAGGGCAATTTGCCGGTGAGCATGAAAAACAGCACAATGCCTAGGGAGTAGACATCGGTACGGCCGTCTAAATCCTTTTCCCCCTGAATTTGCTCTGGACTCATGTATTCGACGGTGCCAATAAAGGTATTGTCGGCCGTTAAGCCAGACGTGAGAGCCGTGCTTTTAGCTATGCCAAAGTCAGACAGGAACGCTTCTTCTTTGGCGTCAAACAAGACGTTGGCTGGTTTGATGTCACGATGAATGATGTTCTTGCGGTGCGCCTCGTCCAAAGCAGAAGCCACTCGTTCGATGATGGGGGCTATCTCTTGCAGCTTCATCGGCCCGGCGCTTATCTGGCTCTCCAGCGTGCCGCCGCTCATATAACGCATGACAATGTAGGATTGATCGCCCTGGTGCCCAAAGTCATAAATGGGCACAATGGCCGGGTGTTCCAGTGTGGCAATGGTTTCCGCTTCATTCTGGAAGCGATCAAAAAATGTCGGGTCATTTTCCATCAGGTGCGCCGACATCACCTTGATGGCGACATCGCGGCGGATAAAGGGGTCATGGGCCAGATACACCGCCGCCATACCACCGCGCCCCAACTGCTTTAATATCTCATATCGTCCAATTCGTTCTGTACTCATTACAATCCTCGCGTGGCTTGATTCTAATGCATGGGGGAGGGGCAGGCAACAAAAAAAGGGACACGGCCGTGTCCCTTCTCATTTTAACTGTGACGGGCAAGAGTTTTCAGATTTGACAAATCGTGGAGATTTGTCAAATCTTGTGGCGTTACTTCCCTGCCTGTAGCTGATATGCTGCCAGTTCTGCTTGCCGCGCCAGGTTGATGGATTCAGCCAGAATACGGGCCGACTCTTGCGGGCTGTGGAAACCGGTGCTGTTTTCCGAAGAGACAAAGTCCCAACGCAAACTGGCGGCCCGGTGCAACAATAATGCCTCTTCCAGTTCGGCATCCGTGACGCCCGCCTCGCGCGCGGCCACAATGGCATCTATGGCGTCCAGGATGGCCTCTTCACTCTGCCGCAGCAAACTGGCGGTGGTGTTTTGAATGGTCAGAATTCGTTCGGTCAGCTCCTCTTCGGGTCGGTTGTGGCAGGTCTGGCAGGCCTGGCTCACATTTACCAGCGGGCTGCGCAGCCAATGGTCAGATACCTTCACGCTGCCCTCGCGCACATAGGGCATGTGGCAGTCGGCGCAAGAGACGCCGGAGCGCGCGTGGAGGCCGGTGCTCCACATCTCAAATTCGGGATGCTGAATTTTGATCATGGGCGCGCCGGTTTCTGCGTGAGTCCAGTCGGTAAAGCCATAGCTGTCGTAGTGCGCTTCAATGTTGTCTACCGTCAACCCCTGGCTCCAGGGGAAGGTCAGCACTTTGTCATCCCCCAGGAAGTAATACTCAACATGGCACTGGGCGCAAACGTAGGAGCGCATTTCCTGGCGCGTGGCCTGGCTGAGGTCAATACCGCGTGCTTCCATCGCGTTGCGGAAGGCGGGGCGGGTGATGACCAGGTCCATGGTTACCGGGTCGTGGCAGTCAGCGCAAGAAGAACCATAGTGCAGCTTATCTTTCAGGTCGTTGTAGGGAGTACGGTTGAAATTTTCCCAGCCCATTTCAGCGAACAGATCTGGCGTTTCGGCGGCGTGGCAATTGATGCAAGCGCCGGGTTGATTGACGATTTGTACCCGCTGCGTATTCGCCTGGTCAATTTGGGCGTAAAAATGGCCGCGCTCTTCGTTGTGGTCTTTGCTGAAAGCATATCCGGCCCAAAGACGCACCATCGCCGGGTAACGCTCTAACTTGCTGTAAGGTTCAGAACCGCCATAAGGGGTTTCGCCGTAATTTTCTTCGGTACGCCGGAAAGAGTCATACTGGCTGGGGAAGTTAAGCCCCCACACGGCCGGGTCTAGCTCGCCAGAGGCAATTTCCACGACTTTGAGCGGGAATTGGGTCGCTTCCTGTTTGCGTTGGTTGATGTTGAGCAGCAAACCGGCGACGACCACTGTCAGAGCGGCCGCCAGAATAAAGACGGCCACATATAACCATTTTTCTCGTGCTGAACGTTTTTCCATCTTGACTTCACCTCTTTTTTAGAAGTTCAACTTATCAAAAGAAGTTGAACTTCTGATGGGCTTAACGGCCGTGACCCACATTGCCATGACAGGTGACACAGGCCAGCGTTTCTTCTTCACCTGGCCTATGCACATTGATGGTCATAGTCTCATGGCAGGCAATACAATTTTCCTGCGCCACGGCGGCATTAAATGGCTTGATCTGGATGGTGTTGGGGAAGTTACCGGTAGTAAACGCCCAACTATGATTAAAGCCGTTGATGCCTTTGACAATCCACTTTTCGGGGAAACTATGAGGGGTGTGGCAATCATTACAGACGGCCGCGGCTTGGTGGCTGCCGCGATTCCAACCATCAAATTGTTCACGCATTACATGGCAGTTGACACAGGCATTGGGGTCATCAGACAGATAGGAAGCGCCCTGAGCATAACTGAAAGTAAACAGGCTCAGACCCGCCAGAATACCGACCATTGCCACCACACTTAACAGAAAATAGTTGTTCTTCTGGTTCAATGCAGACCTCCTGCCGCCTAATATAGCCGCAAACAGAGAAGTATTCAAACGGCCGAGTCATATCCCTTATATGACAACCCTCACATCAGGTTGCCTGTTTTTCTGCGGCCAAACGGAAAAAGGCGAGGAACATGTTGCTGGTAGGCGTGGTAAGTCTCGCCAAAAGCGGCGGCCAGTTTGCGTCCTTCGTAGATAGAGCCAAGCCAGAAGTAGAAGGTCACGGCCGTATAAAACACCAAACTGCCCACCGTCATCACCGGATTAAACCACAGCACCACCAGCGAAAAAAAGTAGAGCGGATGGCGCACCAGGGCATAGGGGCCGCTGGTGATAAATCGTGGCGTGGGCATCTGGCCGACGCCCTTTCCCCGCACATACCAGAGCGCCTGCCGCACGCCCAAAAATTCCCACATATCCGTTAACCAGAGGGAATAGGCCAGCCCGGCTAATCCAATAAGTTGAAAGAGGTAGGCCAGGTAGAGATACGGCCGTGACCAACTCCACACCACCGTCTGCGGCAGCAAAACCGGGATGAGCAGGTAAAGGGGCAAAAACGTGATCAGGGCAAACAGGTTATACAACAGCCGGTACCAGCCGACATAAGCCGCTTCCCCAAACCGCCCCCGAAACAACCGCTTCAAACCCACCGCCGCCGCCAACGAATGCAGCACGGCCCAACTGATGAAGAGCAGGGTGAAGAGGAGGATGTTGAAAGTTAGAGCCATTTCACCGATTACTGATCACCGTTTACCGACACAACGCCGCCAGTTTGTGATATTTTACCCATTCATAGTAGGCCATGTACAGGCTGAGGCGCAGGCCGTGTAAGCCGTCCCGGTAGCCGTGCAGGGTGACAAATCGCCAGTAAAAGTGGCGGAGCGGCTGCAAGATGTAGTTATGGGGTTTGGGGCGGATGCCATCCGCTTTGAGGATGGAAGCGTCATAGGCGGTGTACGCCTGCTGTTTGGCGCGGAAGTGGGCCAGGTCGCGGTAGTTGTGGTGGATGAGCGGGTTTTGCAGATAGCCGATCTCGCCATCCACGACGGCAATTTCATGCACAGGTCGTTCATAATGGACACGGCCGTGACGAAACAACCGCAACTGGTAATCAGGATACCAGCCTGCCCCCCGCGTCAGTTTGCCAAAAATATAGTTGTGTCGGGGCACATACCAGCCGCACTCGGCACGAGTGCCCATCACCTGCCGAATTTCAGCCGCCAGTTCTGGCATCCCCCTCTCGTCCGCGTCCACAAAAAATACCCAGTCAGTGTGGATAGCCGCCAGCGCCGCGTTGCGCTGCTGGGCGTAATTTTCAAATGTTGATTGGTGGATTTCTGCCCCCGCCGCCCGTGCCAACGGCACGGTCCCATCCTGGCTGAACGAATCAAAAACCACCACCCGGTCTGCCCAGGACAGGCTCTCAATACAGGGCTGGATATGGGATTCTTCGTTAAAAGTGAGGATGACGGCCGTTAATTGGGGAGATTGGAGATTGGAGATTGCAGATGGGGAGATCAGGAGATCAGGAGATGGGGAGGTCGAGGATTCGTTTGACACCTGAATACCTGATCACTCAAACACCTAAACACGCAAACACTATTTCCCACCTGCCACTTGTAGCCCCGCCGCCTGCCCTTCTATCGGCTGGTGGCCGTTTTGCCAGATGGCGACGATCTCTTCGTAGGCGCATTTGAGTTCGGGGTCGGTGGTATGGGCGGCTTTGCGGCGCATGCCGCGAATAACCAGTTGGCGGGCGATGGCCAGTTTGACACGGCCGTGATGCTGTTCATACAACTGCGCCCGGCTGCGCCACAGGTTCACCAGCGAACGCGCCGGTACCTGCCGGGTGCTTTCGCCGCCATAATGCACAATCTCGGCGGTGGGCACGGCGTAAATTTTCCAGCCAGCCGCCTGCACCCGCCAACTCCAGTCAATTTCTTCGCAGTACATGTGGTAGGATTCGTCGAACCCTTTGGTGGCTTCGGCGACTTCGGCGCGCACCAGCATGGTGGCCCCTAGCGGGTGGTCAATGGCAAATGGTTTGCCGTTGCGTTGGAAGCGAGAACGACGGTAACGGCCGTTCAACCGTGTTTCATACAAACGAGATGGCAATGGATACAGGTCGAAGAGTAATTGTCGCACACCGGGGAAGGTAAAGGCGCTGTGTTGGAAACGGCCGTCGCCATACACCAATCGCGCCCCGGCCATACCCCCATCCGGCCGTTCATCCAGGCAACGCACCAACTCTTTCAGCGCACCCGGATTGAGCACCGTATCAGGATTCAGCAAAAAGTAATAACGGGGTTGTCGCTCGGCAGCGGCCCGCATTCCCTGGTTATTGGCTGCGCCAAAACCGGGATTATGCTCATTTGCCAGCAAATGAATTTGGGGAAAGAGATCGCCTAAGAGGGCAACCGTGCCATCAGTCGAGGCGTTGTCTACCACCCACACCTCACCTGATAGGCCAGACCGCTTAAACTCGGCGAAGACGGAACGTAAACATTTGATCAAATAATCGCGCACGTTCCAGCTAACGATAATGACGGCTACATCCACCATATGTTGTGCTAAATTCCTACACCCGGTTCAGACATACCGGTCACCGCCCATGTTGGCGGAGACCAAAAAATAGTTTAGCCTGTCGCCATGTTACCGCCAAAGGAAAACAACCCGGCTTAAGGCAAGGCTCATATCCTCCTTACGTGCCACACATCTGGCGGTAATTGAGTAATTGGGGGATCGGCTTTTCAATTACCCAATTACTCAATTCCTGTTCATTTTCCCCGCCAATTTCTTCCTGAAACCTTTCCTGACAGCTTTTGGCAGAAAACCAACGTTATAGTCCGGGTTATTGAGATTGGGTGCAAACCCAATCTTTTTATGTGTAATTCAAGAGATTGGGAGACTGAGAGATTGGGATATTGGCATGAATCTCTCAATTTCCTAATCTCCTAATCTCCCAAACAAGGAAGAAACTCTGTGATTGACAAATCTTCACGACTACCCGGCTTTTATAAGTTGTCGTTGGAGGAACGGATTGAGATGGTGGCCCAATGGGCTGACCTGACGGAAGAGGACAAGGCGGTGCTGCACGGCCGTGGCCTGCCGCCCACCCAGGCCGATAAGATGATCGAAAACGCGCTGGGCACGTTTGCCCTGCCATTGGGGGTGGCGGCTAATTTTTTGATCAACGGCCGTGACTATCTCATCCCCATGGCCGTGGAAGAACCAAGCGTGTTGGCCGCCGTCAGCCATGCCGCCAAGCTCATCCGCGAAGGCGGCGGTTTCCACACCGAATCCTCCGACCCTATCATGATTGGGCAGATTCAACTGCTGGACATCCCCGACATGAATGTGGCCATGTCGGCCATTTCCGCCCACAAACACCGCCTCATGGAAGCGGCCAACGAGTGCAGTCAGAACATTGTCAATCGGGGCGGTGGGGCGCGGGACATTGAGATACGGCCGTTTTGGGACACCCCCGTCGGCCCCATGCTCATCATCCACCTGCTCTACGATTGTCGGGATGCGATGGGGGCTAATGCGATTAACACGGCCGTAGAAGCCATCGCTCCCCTTGTCACCGAACTGACCGGCGGGCGTTCTAATCTGCGCATCCTCTCCAACCTCACCGACCGGCGCACGGCCACCGCTCGCTGCACCATCCCCGCCGATGCTCTGGCGCAGCGCACCACCTACTCCGGTTACGAAGTGGCCCAACTCATTGCCGAGGCCAACGCTTTTGCCGTGGTAGACCCCTACCGGGCAGCCACGCACAACAAGGGCATTATGAACGGCATTGACGCCGTGTGTATTGCCACCGGCAATGACTGGCGGGCGGTGGAAGCGGGGGCACATGCGTATGCAGCGCGGCACGGCCGTTACCAATCCCTCACCGACTGGCACGTCACCCCCAACGGCGATCTGTATGGCGAAATCACGTTGCCCCTCTCCGTCGGCGTAGTCGGCGGCGCCACCAAAGTACACCCTACCGCCCAGGTTGCTCTCAAAATTCTCAACGTGCAATCGGCCGCTGAACTGGCGCAGGTGATGGCGGCTGTTGGCCTGGCCCAAAACCTGGCGGCGATTAAAGCCCTGGCCACTGTCGGCATTCAGCAAGGGCACATGCGTATGCACGCCCGCCAGGTGGCTCTGGCAGCCGGCGCTACGGACGGTCAGGTGCAAACCATTGCCGACCTGCTCGTCAAAGAACAAAATATCCGCGTGGAACGCGCAAAAGAACTGTTATCGGTAATCGGAAATCGGTAATCGGTTGTTGCGCCGATTACCGATTATCGTTCACCGATTACCGAATACGAGGAAACTATGACCCAAAACAACAAACTAATGAAACCAGACCGGCCCGTAGGCATTGTGGGTTATGGGGCCTATGTACCCCGTTTCCGCATCCCGGCCAAAGAGATTTCGCAGATGTGGACGAATGGGGTGGGCGGCGTGCCCATTCAGGAAAAAGCCGTTAATGGCCTGGACGAAGACGTGGCTACCATGTCCGTGGAAGCGGCGCGGAACGCGCTGCTGCGTGGTCAGGTTGACCCCCAGGACATCCGCGCCGTTTGGGTGGGCAGCGAAAGCCATCCCTATGCCGTCAAACCCACCAGCACCATTGTCGCCGAGGCGATTGGGTCAGTACCCAATACCCTGGCCGCCGATTGGGAATTTGCCTGTAAAGCGGGCACGGAAGCGATGCAGGCCGGGATCGGCTTTGTGGGGTCGGGTATGGCCCGTTATGCCCTGACCATTGGCATGGACACGGCGCAGGGGCGGCCCGGTGATGCGCTGGAATACACGGCCGCAGCCGGCGGCGCGGCCATCCTGCTTGGCCCGGCCGATGAGGCGGTGGCGATTATCAATGCGTCGTACTCTTTCGTGACCGATACGCCGGACTTCTGGCGGCGGGCGCACGCCGAGTACCCGTCACATGGCGACCGTTTTACGGGTGAACCGGCCTACTTCAAGCACATCATGGGTGCGGCCGAGGCGTTGATGAATGAGATGGGTACAACGGCGGCCGATTATGATTGGGCGGTGTTCCACCAGCCCAATGCCAAGTTCCCGGAACGGGTGGCTAAACAGTTGGGCTTTTCGATGGAGCAGATCAAACCCGGTTTGCTCAGCCCGCGCATTGGCAATACCTATTCTGGCTCCTCCATGATTGGGTTGACGGCGATTCTGGATGTGGCCGAACCCGGCGACCGGATTCTCATGATCAGCTACGGTTCTGGCTCTGGTTCAGATGCTTTTGACATGACCGTAACGGACAAACTGCCGGAAGTGCGCGCCAATGCGCCGACGACGGAAGCGTACATTGCCCGGCGTAAGGAGATCAATTACGCCACGTATACGCGGTATCGGGATAAGTTGAAGATGTCGTAGGATGTAGCAAGTTGCAAGTGGCAGGTGGCAAGTACCTGCAACTTGCAACTTGCCACCTGCAACCTTTGGAAAACACAATGACGAATGTTTCAATCATTGGAATTGGCTGCACGGCCGTAAACGAACATTGGGACACCTCCATCCGCCATCTGGCCTGGTATGCGATTGAGGCGGCGTTGGATGATGCCGATATTAGCAAGGTAGATGCCCTGTATGTGGGCAATATGCTGGCCGGGCAGTTGAGCGCACAAAACCATTTGGGGGCGCTGGTGGCCGACTTTGCCGGGCTGCGGGGAATTGAAGCGGTGACGGTGGAAGCGGCAGACGCTTCTGGCGGCGCCGCACTGCGCCAGGCGGTGCTGGCGGTGCAAAGCGGCCTGGTAGAAACGGCGCTGGTGGTCGGCGTGGAAAAGATGACCGACCAGACCGGCTCGCCCATTACGGCCGCACTGGCCACCGGTCTGGATGCGGATTATGAAGCGATGCAGGGGCTGACGGCGGCGGGCGCGGGTGCGCTGCTGATGCGCCGCTACATGCACGAGTATGGGGTAAGCGTGCCCGATTTTGCCGGGTTTAGTGTGAATGCCCATGCGAATGGGGCGGACAATCCGCTGGCGATGTTCCGCAATCGGCTGAAGGCGGAGGCGTTTGCCAAAGCATCCCCGATTGCCACGCCGGTCAGCCTCTTTGATGCGGCCCCGGCAGGTGACGGCGCGGCGGCGGTGATTGTGGTCAACAGCGAAAAGGCTATGGACATGTCGCCGCAACCGATTCGCATTTTGGGTTCGGTATTGGCGACGGATACGCTGGCGCTGCATGACCGCAAGAACCCGTTATGGCTGGGTGCGGCCGAACGCAGCACCCAAAAAGCGATGGTCATGGCCGGCGTGACGCCCGATGATATTGATCTGTTTGAACTGCATGATGCGTTTACGGTGCTGGCGGCACTGTCGTTGGAGGCGGCGGGTTTTGCGGCTCCGGGTGAAGGGTGGCAGTTGGCGCGGGATGGGCAGATTGGGCGCAACGGCCGTATCCCCATTAGCACGTTTGGCGGCCTGAAAGCGCGAGGCAATCCCGGTGGGGCGACGGGCATGTACCAGATTGTGGAAGTGGCGCGACAGCTACGGGGGCAGGCGGAAGCGTGCCAGGTACCGGACGCCAAAATTGGTATGGCTCAGAATTTGGGGGGTACGGGGGCTACGGCCGTGACGCATATTTTGGGGATATAACGATTGCAAGAATCGTTATATCCCCATTCCTGACAGCTTTTGACAGCTATCCGGGCGACACTGGCAGTACATGATAGGGTTTCCGTAGATAATTACGAACAGGAAATTTTGGTTTTAATAACCCACTAGAACCGGAAATAAAAACCGGAGGATAAAACAGATGGAAGTCTCACGTCATTGGCGTTTACAGGAACAGCGATATAAGCTCGTAGGGGAGACCTGCGATAGCTGCGGCGTTAAGTTATTTCCGCCGCGTGATGTTTGTTTGGAATGTGCGGCCCCGGCGAAGGAACTGTATACGTTTACTGGCCTGGGGGAAATCTATTCATACACGACGATTTATGATGCCCCGGCGGGTTTTGAGCAGCAAGCGCCCTACAGCGTCGCACTGGTGAAGCTGGAAGAAGGCCCCATCGTCACGGCGCAGTTGACCGACATGGACGAAGACGAAATGTACATCGGGATGCCTGTAGAAATGGTCACCCGCAAACTGCGCACCGACGGTGACGAAGGCATGATTGTGTACGGGTACAAGTTCCGTCCCGTGCAATTTGAATTGGCTGTGCAATAGTCGCCTGGCAACAGAACGTTTTAATTAAAGCGCCGCTGCTCACGGAATTGGTGAGCAGCGGCTTTTTTGTGCCCACAGGGGGGGAACTTTTGCAGGCAGCCCGGCGTTTTCCAGGCATGGTATGGGTTAATAGCAAAGATCATGGTTGGAAATGGGGCACAGACAAGGGTGATTATGCGTCTAATCGGCGTCATCCGCGTGAATCTGCGTTCCATTGACGAGGAGAAAGTCGAGATGGAAAAATCCCCCGAATCAGAGATTTACGATCTGAAATATGCTCGCTATAAACGCCGCCGGTTGATGTTTTTGTTGTTGTTGGGTGCGGCGACGTTGGTCTTTTTGTGTGCGGCTGTAAACTTCACCTTTTTCGCTGCCGGAATCGCTCTGGGGCATGTCTGGCCCTTGTCGCCGCCGGGCAGCACGGCCGTGCCCCACATGATCGCCTCTTACAACATCAACCAGATTGCCCCACCACCCCCGGTGCAGCATGATGTTCTCTACCGGCAGTCGTTTGACGGCCGTACCCTGCCCGACTGGCACACCATTAGCGATGGCTGGGACGTGCAAAATGGCGTCTATTTTGGCACTAACACCCGCGCCGATGTGCGCTCCGCGGCGGTGTACGGCCGTGGCTACCAATGGACCAATTACCACCTGGAAGCAGACGTAACGGCCACGGGCACGGTGTCCCCTTCCAGTGCCGGGCTGCTGTTTCGTTATCAGGAAAACGGGCATGGCGGGCAATGTCGCCTGGGCACCCGCGCCAGTGGGCAGCGCCAATTAGAATTGCTCACCCCGGAAGGGCAACTGCTCGCCACCTCCTTCCATTTTGTCACCGGGGAAGCGTATCGGCTGCGGGCTACGGCCGTAGGCACGGCCGTCACCTGCGAAATCCTCGGCTACCCCGACGCTTTGCTTACAGCGACAACGACAGTATCACGTGGCACCGTCGGCCTGCAAAACCAGGGCATTACCGGGGCGTTTGATAATCTGTTGGTGAGATCAGGAGATTAGGAGATTAGGAGATTGGGAGTTTTGATTTCCCAATCTCCTAATCTCTCAATCTCCCAATCTCCTCCCAAAACAGTTTGCAACCATACGGCCGTAAGCCCGTATTAGGGGGCATAATCTAGGGAGACTAGAGATTTGAGATTGGAGATTGTAACCGTATTCAATCTCTCATCTCCAATCTCCAATCTCAAAATAGGAGCATGTAACAATGAGTAACGAAGAAACCATCAAGATTGACGAAGATGAAGTCAAGGAAGAAAGCGGCAGCGAGAAAAATTCGTGGACAGAAGAATTTGTGGTCGCCGGTGAAGAACTGGTGGGCACCGTCAAGAAACTGGTCAAAGAATCATCCGTCCGCCACGTGGAAATCATCAACGAAAAGCACAATATCCACTTCAAAGTGCCTTTGCCCGTGGGCGTGGGCGGCATCGCCGTCTTAGGTCTGATCGGCATGGGTTGGTTGGCCGTCGTCGCCCTCATCGCCGCCATGGTCACGGACTGCACCATTCGCGTGGTGCGTGTGGAATCGGCCCCCGCCGAAAAATCCCCCGAAAACACCGAAATCTCTGTGGCTTAATGGAGATAAAGACCCTGAGGGTTTCAGAAAACCCTCAGGGTCTTTATCTTTATTTTATATCCCCAATAACCACTGACAAAGAGCAATCAATTGATTCTCGTTGGTCAGATTGGCCGCATTGCTTAACGTGCCAGCCTCGAGTTGTGCAACTATTTCCACAGCCATCGCTTTTTGAATGGCTGCCCCAATGAAGAAAGTATGGGGGGATAAGCCTTCAGCGGCAAAGGCAGTACGTACTCTTTGTAAGGCGGAGTTTGCCGTTTTCCAATGCTCGTCGGCTCCAGCCGGGTCGATCCCACCTTTCAACTCACCGAGGGCGATGTACTGTTGGGGTTGGTAATGGCAAGAAGTTGAATGTCTGCCAAATCGGAATTGGCCGGGTGAGCTGGCAAACAGGCACAGGTCTACATTTTTCTGTACCTGGGGAACAGTCAGATTAAAGATGAGCATCCGGTCGCCTGCATGGTTTTGCCAGTGCAATCCGCGCAGAGTGTTTGGCAGTTCCGCATCCTGGCTCTTACCGGGAAACCATTGTTGAGAACGGCCGTCCAGCCAATGAAATGCTTTCCCCTGTATAGACAGCGTGGCAATAATGGTACGGCTTAATTTTTGCTCTGCCAGAATACCGGCCAGATTGCGCATACTACCGCCTAACGAATCGCCTCGGGTCAACAAAAAACGATAGACCAATTCGTCCACGAAGCCCACGCCGGCAGGTTCCAGAAAGTTATCAATTAACCCGCGAATTGCTTCTGTTTTATCATCTTCCGTGAGGTGGTTAGCGGCTTTGTCGGAGATACCCGCGGCTGTGAGCAGCGACGGCCGTAACGCTACCATATCCAATAACTGCGTAGCTCTATTTGCCTGCGCCGCTAACACCTGCAAAGCCTTTGCTTCTTCCACAAAAAGGCGTTGCCTTACGATTCTTCGCCAAAGCCATGCTGATAAAACCGGCGCGAACCTGGGCGTAGGGGGTTACAAGGGAGTCGGCCGAGGCCAGATGGGTTTGGTAGTTCATAAGCGGTTACGGTTTTTTCCAGACAGTGATGCTTTTGCGCAATGGGCGGCGGCCAAACTTGCCCATTTGCTGGCTACTATTACCTTTTTGTTGGGGTAGTACGTACACTTTCACCGGTTCAAACCCCAGCGCTTCGGCCAGATTGGTACAAAGCAAATCCACGGGAATCACTTCCCCGGCATAACGCACGTTATCATTCACAACGGCCACGTGAGCGCCGGAACGGCAAACGCGGAAAAGTTCGGCAAAGATAAAGGTTAACTCGGTAAAATACTGGTTTATCATGCCCAACACACCCTGATTGTTCACATCTCCCTCCTGGTTTCGGATTTGGAGAGCGTGGTTGATTTCATTGAGAACCGGATTTGTTTGGACAACGTTTAGGGTTTTGACGAACTCAGCTTCACGTTCAAGCGATAAATAAAATTCTTGCAATTGATCGATCTTTGGTTTGTTTTCTACTGTACAGGAGAGCATCTGTTGGCGCAGGTTGAAGATGGCATCACCAACATTCAAGTAAGCTAATTCCAGGGCATAAGTGCGGGTGTAATCATAGCGATTGGCGTAGGGTGGGGAGGTGATGACGGCGTCAAACTGGTTGGGTTTAAGCGTGGGTAAAATATCCAGCGCGCTGCCTTCTAAAACGGTTTGATGGCTGGTAGGTGGTGGTTGTTTTTGCAGTTCAACGATGTCCTGAATGACACGATTGAGATGGTGGAGAAACGCCTGTTTGACGGAAGGCAGATCACCTTTGTCAATGCCCTGTATCGGCTCTTTGCCTTGCTGATTGCGTTGCTGATTGCGTTGTTTGATTTTCAGGGCACGGCCGTCCCACCGTAAATACTGTCCATCCTTGCGTGTATAACTTACCTCTTCCAGTAAGCTCATCAATAGGGCCTGACACAACAAATGCGTGTCTGCGCTAAATTCTTGTTCGGCGAGCCATTGGTCATAAGCCATCAACTCCTGTTCTGTTTCTGGAGAAAAGGCACTTTCGGTGATAAGCAGATGGGGAAAAACTGCATTTGTAGATGGTGGCGTTTGCTGTTGTACCAGTCGGCGAATTTGCACTAATTCATCTATGTCATAATCAAAAGCGCGTGCTTTGGCCTGCCAGGACAGGTGACAGTGCGGGAGCAATTCAATACCCGTTGCATTTACTCCCCACATTTTGGCTTCCAGCAAAGTGGTGCAAGAGCCAGCAAAGGGGTCTAAGATGGTGTGACCTGGCTGTATGCCCAATTCGGCGAACAATGTTTCCACCAGTTGCGCCGAAAACCCTTCCCGGTATTTGATCCAACTATGCAGCGTTTCCGTTTTGTTGGCCTGGAAACTGACCACACGACGATTAAATAAATCGCTTTCTTCCAGTAAATAAGCGTATTGGGTTTCCAAATTTAAGCGGGCATCTTCGCGGCACAACCCATCATGGGACAAAGGATGGGCGGTGACTATGGGCGAGGTTTTCAGATAAATAGGCGTATCAAAAGGCAGTGTCAATTGGCGCATAACGGCCGTATTGTACCACCCTATTTCGTGCTTTCCACGCGCTGCCAGAGTTCGGGCAACGGCCGTTGCCGCACCCGCACCTGCCACCACACCGACCCCCACAAATGCAGCCGGGCGGCAAACAGTTGCCCCGTCCACCACAGTTCACGCGGCGACTGGGCAAACGTGAGCGCGTGCCAGAAACCATGCTGCACTTCCCGTCGCGCCGAACGCATCTGGTAGGGGGAGCGGCGCACGTAATCTTGCGCGTAGCCACCAGTAGAGCGTATCTTTTGCCGCCGCCAATCGGCATACGTGGTGGGGTATTTCACGTAGACTTTAGCCGCCGGCGCGTAACGGATGGTGTATCCCTGCTCGGCGATGCGGTGGGAAATAACGGCGTCCTCCGCCAGGGCGTCGGCAGGCAAAAGGGGGATGATGGCTTTGCGGGCGGCAAAGAGGTAGCCGGAGCAGAGCAAAAATTGCCCGGCAGCTTCCCGCGCCTGCCGCGCCCGGTGCGCCCCCTCCACCAACAAATGTGACCAGTAACCAAGTTTGGTCTCACGCGGGGAAATGCTGAACGGCCGTCCCGTTACCGCGCCCACCTGTGGATCGGCAAAAGGGGACAGCAGCGGGGATAATGCCTGTTCCCCGACCACCACATCGCCATCGCTAAACACAATCAAGTCGCCACGAACCGCTTGCAGGCCGATGTTCACGGCCGTTGGTTTACCCAGACCGGGATCGCCTACGTGGCGAATTTGGGGGTAACGGGCGGCGTATTGCTGGATAACGGCCGTTGTTCCCGCATCCGGGCACACCACCACCATCTCCCCATCGGCGGGCAGTTGTGGCAGAAACGCTTCCAACGCCCGGCCAATGGTCTGCGCTTCCCGGTAGGTGGTGATGAGGATAGAAATCATGGAGGAGATTGGGAGATTAGGAGATTAGGAGATGAGGAGATTGCCAATCTCTCAATCTCCTCATCTCTTAATCTGATGCTTCTGGCGCCTGGTTATACAACACCGAAACCCCTTTTAGCCGGCTCAGCAGCCATTCCAGGAAGGCGATGATGACCATGAAGAAGACGTTGACGCCGATAGCCAGGGAGAAAGCCAGCCCCAGGTAAGCAAACATGGTAGCCGCTGGCCGGGCCAGGCTGGTAGCGACCACGTTGAACAATCCCAAAACGCTGAGGATAAGAGCGAAGATGGCCAGGGCGATGGCAAAAGCAGGCCAGGCGCGGCGGTCGGATTGGCTGGGCATCATGGCGGTGGCGATGGCAAAAATGAGGTAGAGCCAGAGGAAAAAGTCGGGGGTGCGCAGTAGTTGTTCCAGAGCAATGGTCAGGGCGCGGATTTCGCCCGTTTGTACCAACGCCGCCAACTGGGGATAGTTGAAGATGTGATAGCTGATGAGCAAGATCACGGCCGTGCCCGCCATCAACGGCGCACCACCAATGATGCTCTCCCGCAATGGGTCGAGCGAGCGGCTTTTGTAATACTCCACGTAGCCTAGCTGGATGCTGCCGTCTGGCTGCTGGCGGGGGATGACGGAAAATGTGCCGGTGCGCACCCCCAACAGCGTGGCCGCCAGCCAATGGCTGGCCTCGTGCAAAAAGACGCCGGGCAACAAAACGATGGCATACAGCACCACCGCCCGCCCCGGCTGCCCCATCAGCAGAAAGGCGATGCCGTGCAGATGTTGATGAATCCACCGCTGCATCACCAGCAAGATGGGTAATGTCACCAAAACCCAGAAGAAGGGCATGAGGGAGTCATTCATGGTAATCGGAGATTAGGAGATTGGGAGATTGGGAGATTGTCAATCTCTCAATCTCCCAATCTCATTCATACAACGGCGTTGCGCACCAAATCTACAAAGTCCGCTTTCAGGCTGGCGCCACCGACGAGGGCGCCGTCAATGTCGGGGTGGGCCATGTATTCGACGATGTTGTCTACGGTGACACTGCCGCCGTATTGGATGCGCACTTGTTGAGCCGCCGCTTCGCCAAACAGTTCCGCCAATGCGCCGCGCACACTGAGACCGATAATGCTGCCAGCTTCGGCCGCGCTGGCCGATTTGCCGGTGCCGATGGCCCAGATGGGTTCGTAGGCGATGACACAGGCGGGGGCTTGCACGGCCGTTAAGCCTGCAAACGCCGCTCTCACCTGCCCGCTGACAAAGACGTGGGTCTCGCCTGCCTCGTTTTGCGCCAGACTTTCGCCCACGCAGATGATGGGCGTCAGGCCATGGGTCAGCGCCGCGTGTACCTTTTTGTTGACACCTTCGTCCGTTTCGCCAAAGAGGGCGCGTCGTTCAGAATGGCCCAGGATGACATACTGGCAGTAAGGGGTGAGCATGTCCGGGGCAATTTCGCCGGTGTAGGCTCCTTTGTCGGCGAAGTACATATTTTGTGCGCCGACGCCGATGTCGGTGGCTTGCAGCGCTTCATACACGGCGGGAATCGCCAGGAAGGGGGGGCAGACAACGCGGTCTATTCCTTTGATGTTTTGCAAGGCGTGGCGGATTTCGCGGACGAAGGTGACGGCTTGGTCGGCCGTTTTGTTCATTTTCCAGTTACCGGCAATGATTGGGGTTCGCATGGGTTTCTCCTTGTAATAGGACGCGGATTGACGCGGGTGACGCGGATAAAAAATAGAGGTGTCCTATATTTTGCTAATTTTACCCGTTTTGGCGAGGGAGGGTAGGTGAGTTGGAGGGGAAGTGCCGGGCGCTACTGGTGTTCGTGAACGAAGGAGATGACCTGACGGCCGTTTAACAACAGCGCGGCTATCACCAGACCAGCGGCGGCAATGGCAAAAACCAGGCCATAGCTGAGGGCAAATGACCAGCCCAACCCCAGATGGAATATGTCACGCAGGAGGCCGCCGGCAAAGGTGCCCAATCCTTTGGATACCAAAATGCACACCGTCCACAATCCCAGATAAGCGCCCGCATCCCTGGCCGGCGACATGGCGGCCATCAGGCTGACGCCGCCAAAGGTGTAGAGGCCAAAGCCGCCGCCAAAGACGAGCAGCGACATCTCTAACATATGTCGTTGCTCGCCGACTGAGGTTAGCGCCAACAGCAACAATCCGGCAGCCATGATACCCAATCCCACTTTGGCGAAGCTGGATAACGTTTCCGGGTGACGTTTGCGCCAGATTATAAAGGATAGAACGAGGATAAAGAGGGTAGCGCCGCCCCAGTAACCGGTGAAGCGAGTAGTTTGGCCGGTGGGCAGGCCGAAGACATTCGCGCCGAAAGGTTCCAGGATGTTATCTTGCATCCAGGCGGCAAAGGTAGCCACAAAGAGGAAGAGGAAAAAGCGACGCACACGGCCGTCCGCCCACACATGCTTAAACTTGCCGACCGTCTCGCCCCAACCACCGCTGCGGCTGGCAACAGCCGGTACAGCCAGGGGGCGTTCGCTTTTGATGGTGGCAAAAAACCACCAGAAGGCGCAGTAAACGGCCGTGAACCCAATCATCGTGGCAAAGGTTTGGGGATCATAATGCTCCATCCAACGGCCGTAGGCAATGGCCATGATGGGAAAGAAGGCAATCAGCACTGTTTCGACGATCCCAATGGCGATGCCCTGTTTGGTCGGCGGCGCGGATTCACGCACCAGCGCCAGATAGACGCTGCCGGAAAAGAGCTTGCCGGCGCCAAACAGCAGAAAACAGACCAATGCCACCAGCCACCCCTGGGTCATATCGCCGTCTTCAAACAGGGCGATGCTCATGCCTAACAGCGGAAAGGAAAGAACCACCAGGCCACGTCCCAGCCAGATATAGGAGACGCGCCGCCGCCCGGCCAACGGCCGTGTGTCGGAGCGATGCCCGGCCCAAAAGCTGATGGGCATGAGCAGGTATTGCAGCGCCAGCAGCAGCCCCACCCAGGTGGCGGGCATCCCCAATTCGGCAATCATCACCCGGTTCCACACGCTGGCGGTGAGAATATCCGCCGTAGCCGAGCCTATTTGAAAAGAACTCAACCGTAAGGTGCGCCATATGTTGAAGGACACGGCCGTGCTGCTGCTGGCCGGCAAAACAGTTGTTGGTTGGTTCATATCACTTTCCATGCCCAGACTATAGCAAATTGCCACCGAAGCGACTACCGTAATCCAATCCATGAGTCGTGACCGGATTACCGGTTACCGATTCATCTAGTCTGCCGCCAGCGAATGAGGTATCATCCACCTCACCCACTGAACTTTGAAAATGGAGGATTGAAGCACACATGAGCCAAAACGAGCGCATGAAAATAGGTTTAATTGTTGGTGCAGAGTATGATTGGCCGGAAGCGTTTATGACGGCCGTGAACAGTAGCGATACCGGCATTACGGCCGAATTGGTGAAACTGGGCGGCACGACCATGGCAGAAGCCGTGGAATATGGAGTCATAATAGACCGTATGTCACACCAGATTCCTTATTACCGCGCCTATGTGAAACATGCCGCCATGCAAGGTGTGACCATCATCAATAATCCCTTTTTATGGGGGACAGATAGCAAATTTTTGGGCACGGCCGTGATCAGCCAGCTTGGCCTCAAAAGTCCACGCACGGTGGTGCTGCCCAACAAACATGTGGAGTGTGAAACCTCACCCGATACCTTCCGCAATCTCAAATACCCCATGGACTGGGAGGCAATTGTGGAATACGTGGGTGTACCGGCCATCTTCAAAGATATTCACAGCGGCGGACGCCAGTTTGCTGCCCGTGTCGGCAGCGTGGATGAACTCATCCAACGGTATGATGAAAGCGGTTCCCGCACCACCATATTGCAGCAGATCATTGATTCTAATGACCATTTGCACGCCTTTGTGGTGGGCCAGGAAGCGGTGATGATCTTGCGTTATTCCCAGGCTGGTGGCGCCTATTTGCCCGGCGTTCTGTCTAAAGATGAGGGATGGGGCCAACAGTTAGCCGAAGATGCCCGGCGCATCACCCGGTTGTACCGGTACGATATGAATATGGTGGAGTTTGTGGTGAAGGGAAACGATGTGTATGTGATTGCCGCCAGCAACCCCGCCCCGGACATTGACCGCCAACTGATGACGGCCGAACAGTTTAACTGGTGTGTGAATCAGATGGTAGCAGTAGCCATAGAGCGGGTGCAACGGCCGTTGCCCGCCATCACCCCATTTACTGCCTCCCCGGTTGATTGATCCCCCCCACTTGCATATAATACCGCCATCAATTGGTTGACGCATCAACCATATGGATGTGGTGTTATAGGCAATGTGGCCGGTTTTTGGCCGTTTCACCTTTGAAAACTATACACACAATCCGACTAATTAAGGAAAGGGATACAACTATGACCCCATTACGTGACAAACTTCCCGCCAGGATTCAACGCCTGGATGAATTGGCTTACAATCTCTGGTGGAGTTGGAATACCGACGCCCGCGAGCTTTTCCGCCGTCTGGACTATCCCCTCTGGCGGCGCACCCTGCACAATCCCGTGCAAATGTTGCAAGAAATCAGCCCGGCGCGTCTGCAAGAAGTCGCGCAAGATAGCGCCTTCATCCGCGCCTATGAAAAGGTGATGATCCTGTATGACAAGGAAATGCAAAATGGCACTTCCTGGTTTCATACCACTTACCCGGAGCTAAAAGACAAAACAATCGCTTATTTTTCCTTTGAATTTGGGCTGCATAGTTCCCTGCCCATTTATTCGGGTGGCCTGGGTATTCTTTCCGGCGACCACACCAAAGAGGCCAGTGATCTGGGACTGCCCTTTGTCAGCGTCGGTTTTATGTACCCACAGGGTTACTTCCGCCAGCGCATTCCCTCCCATGGCTGGCAGGAAGCCATTTATCACCAGCTAGACATGAGTTCCGCGCCGCTGCGAGTGGTGACAGATGAGCAAGGGCAGATGTTGAAAATAAGCGTCAATCTGGCTGGTCGCCGGGTATTTGCCCGCGTCTGGCACATCAATGTGGGGCGCAACCCGCTCTACATGCTGGATACGGATGTGGACGAGAACGATCCCTGGGATCGGGAATTATCTGCCCGGCTTTATGCGGGTGATAGTGAAACCCGCATCCGCCAGGAGATGTTGTTGGGTATTGGCGGCGTGCGCCTGCTGCGCCAGTTAGGTGTGCAGCCGCAGGTGTGGCACATGAACGAGGGACATTCGGCTTTCCTCATTCTGGAACTTATCCGGGAGTATGTGGAACAAGGCGATAGTTTTGAAACAGCCAGCCAGAAGGTGCGAGCGCAAACCGTGTTCACCACGCACACGCCTGTCCCCGCCGGGCACGACGCCTTTGGCCTGCACATGGTGGAACAATACTTCCAGGGTTTTTGGGACAAGATGGGCATTAGCCGGGAGCAGTTTTTGAGTATGGGCGGCCACCAGGAACCCTGGGGCATGGCCTTTAACATGACGGTGTTTGCCTTGCGGCAGTCGGGGCAAAGTAATGGTGTGAGTGCGCTGCACGGCCGTGTCTCCCGCGAAATGTGGCAGGAAGTGTGGCCGGACAAAGCTGTGGAGGATGTGCCCATTAGCTCCATCACCAATGGCGTACATTTGCCCACCTGGATTTCCAGCGAACTGAGCCGCCTGCTGGATAAATACCTGGATGCCAACTGGCGCACGCACCACGATGACCCGGCTATCTGGAAACGGCTGGCCGATGTGCCTGACGAAGAATTATGGCAGCTTCACCAGCATCTCAAACTGAAAATGCTCAACTATTTCCGCCATCAAGTGCGGCGGCGTTGGGTCAGCGGCGCCAACGACCCGACACAAGTCTTGACCGGCGGTACGCTGCTAGACCCTGAGGCGCTAACCATCGGTTTTGCCCGCCGCTTTGCTACCTATAAACGGGCGGCGCTCATTTTCCGCGATCTGGAACGGCTGCAACGGCTGTTGTTGAACACACATCGCCCGGTGCAGCTTATCTTTGCCGGCAAGGCCCATCCGGCTGATGAGCCGGGCAAGGCGCTCATCCAACAGGTGTATAACCTGGCGAAACATAACCAACTGGGTGGCCGCGTGGCCTTTATTGAGGATTACGATATGCACATGGCCCGTTACCTGACACAGGGGGTGGATGTGTGGCTGAACAATCCACGCCGCCCCCGTGAAGCCAGCGGCACCAGCGGTATGAAAACGGCGCTGAATGGTGTGCCCAACCTGAGTATTTTGGATGGGTGGTGGGTAGAAGGGTACAACGGGGCCAACGGCTGGGCGATTGGCGACGAGCGCGAGTTTAATAACGAACACGAGCAGGATGAGTTTGACGCTAATGCGTTGTACCAGTTGTTGGAAGATGAGATTGTGCCGCTCTATTACAGCCGGGACCGGGATGGCATTCCGCGGGGCTGGGTGGAGATTATGCGCGAAACCATTCGCTCCAACGCCCCGCTTTTCAGCACCCGCCGCATGGTAAAAGAGTACACCACTGAGATGTATGTGAAGGCTTTGCAAGAGCGGTAATCGGTAATCCGTAATCGGTGGGTTGTGTCCTGATTACCGATTACCGTCCACCGATTACCGATTACCGAAGTATGAAGCGTTGGCTGCGCCGGTTTGCTTATGTGCTGATTGTCATCATCTGGCTGATGGTGATGTGTTTTCCCACGTTTGCTTTTGCATTAGCCATGAATGGGCAGATTGAGGTGGGCAGCAATCCGCGCAGCCACCTGCGCTTTTTTCTGGTGCAGGAGGAGGATGCGGATGGCATTGGGGTGGAGTGGACACGGCCGTTGCCCGGCCAACCATCCTGCGCCAAAACCAGCGTTACCTATTTGCTGTGGGAAAACGATGGGGGGCAGAACCAAAACGTAACGTTTTGCCAATGTATTGATCCGGCTACTGGCGCCTCGTTGCCCGTCGGTGAAAACGGATGCGGATAGGGACGTACGGCCGTATCCGCATCCATTGAAAGGATTTTATGAGTAATATTGCCTTGAAATGGGCGGGACCTGATAGCAAGTTGTTTTACGGCCGTGACTCCTTCGGTCATGTGGTGATGGCCGGTTCCTGGAATGATGAAGAAAATGCGGAGTGGCAGGAGTGGAAGGCGGTGAAACCGTCTGACCTGCTGCTCATCAGCCTGGCTTCCTGTTCGTCACATGATGTGGTGATGATTTTGGGCCGGCAACGGCAAAAGCTGACGAACCTGTATGTGCAGGTGGAGGGTAAGCAGCTTTCCGAGCCGCCATACATGTTCACCGATATTCATTTGCATTACATTGTGGAAGGGGAAGATTTAGACCCGCAAAAAGTGGAGCGGGCCATCGCCCTGTCTGAGGAAAAATACTGTTCCGTCGCCGCCACCATCCGCTGCGTGGCCAACCTGACGCATAGTTTTGAGGTCAAGTAGAATCGAAACGGCCGTACACCGAATTTGCCGTTGCCTGATGCCTGCCTGGTAGTCTTCACCATTGCGTAGGGCAGGCGCATGGTCTGGCGGGTGAATGGCGGTACAATGTCGCCATGAGAGAATGACGGGTGCGGGGCTATGGGATTTGGAGGGTACGGCCGTTTGGCAGGGAAGTCACTTTCAACTGGCTGGTTTATCTGGGTGACTAACGCCGCCATCAGGTGCGCTGGCGCGGTTGGCCAACGCCTTGGCTAATCACCAAATAGGTAGCCGTCCAAGGCATCGCGCCAGCGTCGGCTGCATGGGTTGTTAGGACTTCTTCTCTTTCTGAACAACAACTTCCAACGCCTTTGCCGAAGCCAATACCATGACTTAGCTGGTTTTGGCACTGGCGCTTGCCCAGGATTTTTAACGAAAGTCGGCCGTTTCCCTTCCACCTTTTTATGCTCACCAAAACGGCTGTTCTTACCCTGTCTAAACAAGAGCTACCTGTAACCGCTTGCCCAATACCAATGCCGCCTTTTCCAACGTGATCAGCGTGGCCGATTCATTCTGCGGGTCAAGTAATCTGTCTACTGCGGCACGACTGGTTTCCATTCGCCGCGCCATTTCTGCTTTGGTCATATTCTGCTCACGCATCAGTTGGGAAATCTGGTATGCTACGACTCGTTTCCAGGCAACTGCTTCCGCTTCGGCCAACAATCCTTCCTCTGCCAAAAAGTCATCCAGCGTACTGCCTAAATGTTGTTCATTCATTTGCTTATCCTCGCAATGCTTTCAAACGTTGTCTGGCAAGCTGCAAATCTTCGACCGGCGTTTTCTGCGATTTCTTGATGAACCCATGCAAAAGCACCATTCTGTTGCCCTCAACTGTGAAGATAACTCTGGCGATGCGATTGGGTAAACGAGAACGAACTTCCCATAAATCAGCCTCTAACTTACGAATCAACGGCATCCCTAACGGCCAACCGAACTGAGCCGTTTTTAAGTCATCGCCGATGATTTTTCTTTCCTCGGTTGGCAATGCTTTCAGCCATTCTCGTACCGGTTCTGCGCCGCTCGATGTGCGGTAGAAGAAAACTTGCAGACGCAACTCATCATTCATGCGAGAAGTGTATCAATTGTGATACGTAATTGCAATGATTTGAGCATCTTTCTGACGTGGGGTTGAGCCGCCCCTAACGCCACCTTCAGTTGCGCTGGCGCGGTTAGCCAACACCTTTGCTAGTTACCAAGTAGCCAACCGTCCGAGGACTCGCGCCAGCGTCGGCTGAAAGGAATGTTAGGCGGGACGCCTGACCAACGTCTTGCGAAAATTGTTGATGCTTTGCACCGAATCGAACTGCCTGAATTAACAACGGGGTTAACTTATTGGCAGATATTTTGTCAGAGAATAGGATTTCCTATCGAAACTTGGAGTTGCCAGAGTTTGCTGTTTACATAATAGCTGTTTGCTTCAAGAAAGGTGGACCTCTGATACCTTTCTGAAGCAAACAGCCAATTTGATAACAAGATGTATCTCTTACCGCGCTATGAGAGGTAAGAATACTTGAAGTGGGGGATCCTCATCGCTAACTATCCTGCTACCCACACTAATTTCATAGAATCCTTGCCCCTCACCACTTAAGTTTGACACTTCGGCAAAGATAATATCGCCTTGGGCTACGTCAACGGGCAGATATAAATAGCCTCGTGCAGCGGCATTGGTTGTCAAATCAATGTCAGCCAGCAGGTTACTTCCGTCGGCTGCAAAGAGTATTAACCGTGGATCCATGCCTAACGCTAGATTAGCAACCCTGATAACCAATTCCCCGCTATGTAGCGCCTCAAAACGAAATACGTCTACATCCCCAGAGTAATCAATTCGCCCTGGAACATTGCTATTGTCTGGGACAACAAGTGTTGCTTGCGCCGGTGTATTTCCGTGATCATCTGCTTGTAAACCGGTGACGGTAACTTGTAGGCGGACAAAACGCTCGAAATTCTCATTAACAGGAATTGGATCAGGCATAGGAATAGCTTCTCCGTCAGGACCAATGGACGGCGCTAATCCCATGGGGGTCATCTGCGCTGTGCCTGCGCTGTTATTGAATTGAACTGTGATGTTATGCACCCCATTTTGAGAGTAATCCAGAATAGCGGAGTAATTACCATCGTTAGCAACTGCATCAGGCCCAGAACCATCATCAGTCAATTGGATTGTGGCAATACTACCGTCAGGTTTTTGAATTGTCCCAGTTACAAGGGCTTGAGAAATGGGCCATTCTTTGCCCAACACAGCCATCAATACAATGGGATCGGGATATTCCACAACTGCTCCCGTTAGGGAGGTCAGAGATGTATAGTAAGTCATCTGGTCTACCGCTGAACCACTTGCCCGATAGTTCACATTAACATTCGAGCTAGAGGCGATGGCTTCTAAGGACCAGCCACCTGAATCGGGAGACTCCACCGTAAACAAACATAACACCTCGTTGCCAGAAAGACTGCAACTAGCGGGATCGGTCGGGTTTCCTGTAGGATCGCGCAAAACCAGATTAACAGCCGAGACTGTCCCAGGGTATGAGACGCTCACATTCATACGATTGAGCGTCGAGTCAACGTATATGGGCAATGTAGATGGCACTGATGAGGTAACAGTAGCAGTGCCAGCGATAATTCCCACCGTGCTGGAACCTAATTGTGCTGCGTCTTGGAAAACTTGCTGAAGGTCTTCTAATGTCGTTGGGGAAAAGTAATAGAATCCACCAGTTTCACTGGCCATTTGCTGTAATTCAGCATGATTTACACTCGACCCGTAACCAAAAGTGAACAGAGGAATACTTGCGGCTTGATATCCAGGTATAACTGAGAGGGGTGGGATACCGCTATTGTTTTCCCCATCTGTAAGAAGATAGACAATGCGATTGGTATCTTCCGCACCATAAGATACAAGACCGTCCAAAGCCAGTTGTGCGGCTGTACCTATGGCTGTTTGTCCTGTAGCACTAATTGTATCAATTGCAGCTTTGATGTTATTCTTGACATCCTCACTGTCAACCAAAGTCAGCGGCATAACCACAGTTGCTGTACTAGAGAACTTGATAACACCAATGGTTGCGTGATCTATCTCTGCGAGGTCAACTAAAAGCCTGGCCGCAGTTTTAACATTCGCCAAACTTGTGCCACTCATGCTGCCAGAACTATCAATGACTATTTGGAATGTGGTATCTCGTGTGGCCCAGATAATATCTAGATCGTTGCGAGCTGCGTCACTGGGCAACATTATTATAGGGTTGCCATCAGTAGGTGCAGCATTTACTAATTCGGGGTGGTAGATACGTTGTGGTAATGCCGCTCTTTGACCATCACGGGGATCCTGGCTTAACGGACGTACAAGAGTTTCCCATCCGGTAGCGCCATAGACACGATATTGAGCGGTGTTGCGATTGTCCGGACTATCTACTGAGAAGTTAAGCCACTCAAAGCGTCCTTGTTGCCAAGGCCAACATGGCTGGAATAAATCTAGTCGCCAGGTACAAATTGCTCGATATTGAGTATTCATGATTGATGGCTCGACTGGATCATCCGTAGAATGTGGTGACCCGATAAGATGATCACGACTACCATCCCCTCGATACTCATCACGCAAAGAATAGTGATAATGCCCCCATTCATGTGCCAGGGTATAGCCTCCCATTTTCCATCCGAAATCGTCTTCTAGAAAATCAAAACCGGAAAATCTATCACACATTTCCACACGCCATCCTGGTATTATTGCACCAGAAACATGGGCGTTCGGATGACATTGTTCAATCCATATAACATCAGCACGATTTGCGAAACCTTCGTTTGGATAAATTGTCACCTTCCGAATCTTATGAGTCCCGTTAGAAGCTTCGTAAACACCATCCGCAAAGTATTCAATGATACGCTCGTAGGGAGTTCGGTCATTATCCGATAAGGGGGAGTTATAAAGCGAAATACTAACATCAATTAAAGTCGGGGGAGCTTCCTCATGATAGATATGAACATCATCAACGTAAAAGCCTGCATAAGCTGTTGAGGCATTACTGGTTAATCGCCAGCGTAATTGTACTGTACCACCTACTGCCTCCGTAATGTCCCAGGGCAATGGAATAGTGGCACCCCAATTCTGTTGTGAGGTACCCCCATAATAGCTCCAAAGCGTTTGCCAGCCCCCACCATTCAAATTGACCTCAACAGATGCTGTGTCAAGGGTTGATGTGGTTGAACTTTGAATATATAAGGCTTGTCGCCAACTAACTTTCAGACGATGGCGGTGTGGCAAAGCCACATTTGATAAATCAATCACTGGTGACAGCAATTCTTGATTAGAGTTATGCTGATAGTTTCCGCTAAGATTCGTACCCCAGCAAAAATTGCCTGACGCACAACTACTAGGCCATGTGGTTGGCGTTCCCCATGCCCAATCCACATTGGTGCCAGCAGTTGTGTAACCGGCATTGCTGGTTTCAAAATCTTCGAAGTATACGGTTGATAACCCTTCAGCTTGTGTTGCAATCGTTGTTGTTATAGAGAAAAATAGAATCAGGCAAATACTCAAAATACCTTGGATCATTTTTCTCGAAACGAGTCTACTATTGAATGTATACATATTGTTCCTCCCACAATCATTTAACTAGCAAATGTCTTATTTGAAAAACGTCTTGATCAATAGAAATATGCCCGCTTCTTCCGTGTATAAAAGACAACGGTATACTTCCATACAGGTTTTGCGATGAGACTAAAATCAATCTTCTTTCATAAGTCATCCCCTCCTCAATAAATGGGGCGCTTGCCAATTGCTGATTGTCAATATCAACAACCAGAGCGGCCTCCCGCAGTTGCTCCTCTTTCTCAGATGAAAGCTTTTGGCTACGAATAAATTGGTGTCCTTCCGATAACCTTACAAGCGGTACAGTTTCTGCAAGTTGTCTAATAGTTAATAGTATCCGCTCAACTTCTTCAGGGATTTCGTTTACAGGAAAAATGATACGTCTTGATGAGCCGTCGCAGTCAACCATCTCGAAAGTTACCGTGGGTCCATAATACTCTGTGACTATTAGCCCTTGATTTGCTGTATCACTGGATTGCGAGTCTCCGGTCAGTGATTCCACTAGCTCTAACTGTTGTAATATGTCCAATGTGTTTCCGCTACCTTGTCTTAACGTAAGAATAAAGTCATCATTAGTCTCTTGGCTATGTTGAATAGTACCATCCTTGGCCAGGTAAAGGTTTTCTACCGGCGTAGGCATTCCACCTAACTGTTCGGCGCGTTCGGAGATAAATACGAAGCACAAACTATCAGTAGCGAGAGAGGAAATTTCTGTTTGGGCGATCTCAGAGCTTGCGGTTATTTGATCTGGTGTTGAATGAACTATATCTTCAGAGATTAAAGGAAAAGATTCATCTTCAATCTCGGTTTCGGAATTCACGGACAACGGCACACTTTCTGTTGATGTGCAAGCTACCATGATCAGCATTAGTAGAATTACCACGATCATTTTATTGACAAGTCTCATTTTGTAAATCCTTTGGTTTTTGGAATGCACTGACATTGAACTGAAGAGCGAACGGCCGTTTCCCATCCAACGCCTCAACCTTCACCCAAACCTGCGCCAACTTTCGCCAAGAAAATCAACCGCAACCGCTGGCCTTCACCGTGCCAAAACCTTAAAAAATGGCCTCAGCAGCGGCCCGACTAACGATCCAGGATTGATGCGGCGTGGTCAGACGAAACCTTAAATGACCAGCACCTCAGCCGCCGCATAATCATTTTTAAGGTGCAAAAGTCGTGTTATATGGATACCTTTTCCATTTAAGTAACGGCGCTACACGAGAATTGGGTATTGTTAGGTAGAACATTTGTCCGTATAATGTCAGGCATCTTATACTGCACACTGTCTGGCCGATAACTGATTGTAGTATAAAACATTTATTCGTGCCCGGTCAAACAATCTGGAGGTCAATAATGGATAATCCACCCAAGAAGTTGCTGGATCAGGTAGCGGACGCTCTTCGTGTCCGGCATTACGCTTATCGGACGGAGCAGACGTATATCCACTGGATTCGCCGCTATATCCTTTTTCATGATAAGCGCCACCCCCGCGAAATGGGGGCTGCTGAAATCGAAGCCTTTCTCACGCACCTGGCGCTAGAAGGGCAGGTGGCCGCCTCTACTCAAAACCAGGCCCTCAGCGCCCTCCTCTTTTTATACCGGGAGGTGTTGCAGCAGCCGCTGGAAAAGGTAGAAGTCGTCTGGGCCAGGAAGCCGCAGCGCCTACCTATCAGTTCTTAGCCAGGAAGAAACCCGCCGCCTCATTGCCCACCTCTCTGGTACGTACCGACTGATGGCTCAATTGCTTTACGGCAGTGGCCTGCGTCTGATGGAGTGCCTCCGTTTGTGCGTTAAGGATGTTGACTTTGGCCAGCAGCATATCATCGTCCGTGATGCTAAAGGCTTTAAAGACCGCGTCACGTTGCTGCCATCTTCGCTGACAGTGTCGTTGCCGCAGCAGTTGGAAAGCGCTCGTCTACTGCACCAACAGGACCTGAAGTTAGGATATGGCGATGTGTATTTGCCAGATGCCCTGGCGCGCAAATACCCCAACGCCGGCCGGGAGTGGGGCTGGCAGTATCTCTTTCCGGCGAATAAACTGTCTAAGGGCCCCCGTTCTGGCGTGACCAGACGCCACCATCTGGATGAAAGTGGCCTGCAAAAAGCGGTGCGCCGAGCGGCCAAAGAGGCAGGGTTTGCCAAACCGGTTGGCCCGCATACCTTCCGCCATTGTTTTGCTGCCCATTTGCTGGAAGCAGGCTATGATGTTCGCACAGTGCAGGAATTGTTGGGGCACAAAGATGTGAAGACGACCATGGTTTATACCCACGTGATGAACAAAGGGCCGTTAGGTGTGCGCAGCCCGTTGGATGGTTGATACTCTGGCTCAATCTGGCCTGAAATCGCTCAACTTCAGGGAATCCACCAGACTCACACTGAGCGGTGGTCGTTTTCCGTGCCCGGCGCGTCTGTGAGCAGTTCCAGGGCGTGGGGCAGGACGGGCAGGAGGATTTCCAGGTTTTCCCGCACCGCTTTGGGGCTGCCGGGCAGGTTGATGATGATCAAAGAAAGGTGGTGACTAAACTGGCAAACTAGAGAGAAGTTGTCATACAACTAATCACCAAACAAAACGGCCGTACCCCAATTGGTACGGCCGTCCATAGAAATGTTACGCCAACGAAGGGCCTGCTCACTGCTACCCGCCGGGTCAATTTATACCCGTTCAGGAACTTCTTCGTTCAACTTCTCAAACAGCCACTCTTGTACCAACATCTGATAGGGAATGCCTTTTCTTTCGGCTATCTCCTGAATAGCAGCAAAATGGTCTGAGCGAACCCGAATGTCCAACGGCCGTGTGGCAAAGGTGGTGCGCATGAGTTCAAAGTCCTTTACCACAACCGCCATCTCGTCCATCAATTCGGCCGTATCGTGCGTGTCAAACCATACGGCCATTTCATTATCGGTTTTGAATTCTGGTAATTTTGCCATTTTACTTTCTCCGCCGTTTAAGCCGTTTCTTCTCCGCGGGTGTCAGGTCACGAGCGGTGATCACCCGCAAACGATCGTCTGGTTTGACGGTATAAACCACTAACAAATACCGTCCGCCGTCTGTTTGACCATAGGCAGCATACTTACCTTCTCCTGCCCTGAGTATGAGCGGTTCATCATCAAGCAGTTCTTCTGCTTCATAGGGTTCAACACCATGATTGGCGATATGCTCAATGTTAATTTCGTCCCACCAGAAGCGATATTGTTTCATTGCTACACCGCAAAACATTCGTTAGCCAACAGCATTATAAAGGTTAATCATTCTAAAACAAAACGCTGACCAAACAGGGCACGGCCGTGATGCTACTGGTGGGAAGAAGTACGGCCGTTACCATTTTGTTTATGTGTCCGGCGGCACAGTCCGCCTGTGGGCTATCCCTTAAAACTACACTGAACGATGACCACTTTCTGTGTCCGGCGCGTCTGTGAGCAGTTCCAGAGCGTGGGGCAGGACGGGGAGGAGGATTTCCAGGTTTTCTCGCGCCGCTTTGGGGCTGCCGGGCAGGTTGATGATCAACGTTTGCCCCCGTATACCTGCCACCGCCCGCGACAACATGGCGTGGCGGGTAATTTTCAAACTCTCCGCCCGTAATGTCTCCACAATGCCCGGCGTTTCCCGCTCAATCACCCGTTTCGTCGCTTCTGGGGTCACATCACGCGGGGCAAAACCGGTGCCGCCGCTGGTCAGCAGCAGGTTTACCCCTTCGTCGCACCAGCGGGTCAGTACGGCCACAATGGTCTCAAAATCATCGGGGATGACGGTCTGATGGGTGATGGGCCAGGAAGTATGCGCCCGCAGTTTGGCGGCAATGATTGGCCCGCTGCGGTCTTCATACTCCCCCGCCGCCCCCCGGTCGCTGATGGTGAGAATGCCGATGTTCATCGTGATGCGTGATGCGTGATGCGTGAACAAACAGGTCACACATCACGCATCACGTTCCCTCTATTAACGCCAGCCAGGCATCATTCAACCCGCTGTCTGTCACGCCGTAGTAGATATGAACGGTGTCCCCTTCGCGCAGAGCCAGGTCGTACCAGATGTTGTCATCTTTTTCGCGCTTGTTGATGAGGGCGATGTTGCCCTGCCATTTGATCTCTTTCGGTTTGGGCTGCCCGGCTTCCACCTGGGAGATGGCGTAATGCCACAGTTTGCGCGCCGAGGAGCGGGTGACGTTTTTAATCAGGCTGCCATTGCGTAAATCGCGCACGGTGTGGTAGTAGGTGCCGTTGCGTTTTTCGCTTTCCACCACTTCCACGCCGGTGCGCGGGGGTTCGATTTGTTTGGTGGATTTGCTGTCGGGCTTCACGGCCGTCACCACCGGCGCAATCGGCAATTCCGGGGCGGGCAGCGGCGGCAGGGCCGCTACCGGCTCTGGCGATTCATGGCGCAGGCCGCGTTCCACCAGGCGCACAATTTCGTCCCGCACTGCCAGACTCGTGTCCGATTCGTCACGCACGTAAAACTTGTTGTCATCTATGGCGTAGGGGGCATCGCTGCCGGGCTGCACGGTGATGCGCACAATTTGTGCGCCGCGTGAGGGCAGGGTGTCTATGTGGATGTCGGGGGTGGGGGTGATGCGGTTGCTCACGGCCGTCAGCAATTTCTCCACCGCCTTACCCGCCTCCTTCACCCCTTCCGGTTTCACCTTCGGGTCGGCGCTGACGCCCACATAAATCGCGCCGCCGTTGGTGTTGGCCATGGCGCAAATGTCTTGCAAGATGCGGTCTTGATGCCCGCCCCGCTGCACCAGGCTGGCATGAAACGCCTGAACGATGGATTCCCCTTCCTCCTGCGCCAGTTGCACAAAATCAATGGGGTTGGCCGGGCCGCGATACGGCCGTGTCAACGACAAATCATTTCCCTTCAACACCGCCGCCAACGCCTCAAACGTCAATTCTGGCAGCAAAATCTCCGTCACCCGTTCGCCCACGCCCAAATGTTTGGGCTGCGCCGGGTCGCGCAGCAGCCGGTGCGCGTCTGAGCCTTGAATGCAGCGCATGGGTCGTGGATATTCCGGCTTGGAGCCATCAAAAAAGCGGCGGGTGGTGAAGCCCCGTTTGTCCAGGTCGGTTATTTCCAGGGCGTGCAGATAGGGGTCCTGGGTGTAAGCAATGCGCGTTTGGCCGCCAAAGTCCAACCCACGCATGGCCACGCCGTTGCCGGAATTGGCGTGAGCGGCAATAACGATGCCCCCGGCATCGTGGATGACGCGATAAGCGGTTAACACGTCGCTGGTCGCGCCCACATTGGCGCTGCCCTGGTGGAGTACCTGGGGCGGCACTTTCAGCGTGAGGAGCAAATGCTCCAAAAGGCTGACCGGTGTTTCCGAAGGAAAGATGCCCAGGATATGGAAGCCAAAGGTCGCCGTGAATTCAAAACCGGGCAGCACCAGGATTTTGGTGAGCAGCCGCCTGTATTCGTCCAGCCGCCGTTTTTCGTCCGGCTCAATGCGCCGCCGCTCTTCCAGCCAGAGCAACTGCTCGATTTCTTTCTTCATGGCGGCAAAGCCGGCCATAGTGTTATGGTCGGTGAAGGCGATGATGTCCAGGCCGCGTATTTCGGCCTGGCGCAAAATGTCCAGATAGGTGATTTCTGGCTGCTGGTAGTCGTTGGAGCCAGGCGTGTGCAGGTGTAAGTCCATGCGCCGCCATTGTCGGGAGGGAGTATTGTTTTTATGTGTGGTACGGCCGTGTCGCCGACCTGTTTTTGTAGCCAAGATGTGTTTCCTAATGAGAATTATGAATTATGAAGTATGAATTATGAAGTGAGTAAGGAGGCCAGGAGTTTGGATAATTCGTCTGGCGGGTAGGGTTTGAGCAGGAAATGGTTGGCCCCGGCTGCCAACGCTTCTTGTTCGCGGCGATGGTCGCCGGAGGAGATGATCACGGCCGTGTCCTGTTTTGCGGCCGTTTCCCCCTGGCGAATAGCGCGTAATAAATCTAAGCCACTGGCATTGCGTTCCAGGTGCCAGTCAATCACAAAGGCAAAGGTGGAGGGGGTTGTGAGGGAAATGGCTTCCGGGATATTGGTGCAGGCGTTTACTTTGAAACCGTCCAGTTCCAGCAGCATCTGCAACAATTGGACATTGGTGATGTCGTCATCTACAACCACGATGTTGGGCATAATGTCTACCTGAGCGTGAGGCGTGATCCGTGATGCGTGAAAACCTTCTGGTCACGCATCACGCATCACTTCTTTTTCTTATTCGATTTACCATCGGCCAGTGAAGCAATGCCGCGCACGAGGCCGATGATGGAGATAGCCAGCCCCAGCGCTTCGGCCGTAGACACTTCGGGCGCGTCGGTGTTGCCGCTTTTGCCGGCGTTGCGGGTGAACAAGGTAGCCGCGCCCAAGCCAATGAGCGCGCCCGCGACCGTGCCGAGAATCATTGCTTTTGTTTTCCAATTGATGTTGGACATGTAGTTATTCTCCACGTTATCAATAAAATAGGGAGATTGGAGATTAGAGATTGGTCAATCTCCAATCTCCAATCCCTAATCTCTAATCTCTAATCACCAATCTCCTCAAAGTATTAAGCCATGATTGGATGTAAGCAAACCAGCCATTGAACCGGATGAGGGGACGGGTGATCCGGTAGCTATAATGGCGTAATTTGGGTAGGATGATCAGGAGCAGCAGGCTGTCAATGCGCCAGAGCAAGGTGCGGATACGGCCGTATGGCGGCGCAGGTGTTATTGGCCGGTCAGCCTCGTCCATGAAAAAGTTGTAGTAAACGTAACCACCAATGATAGCCGTCATTATCAACCCAAAGATCAACACCAGCGGCAGCAGCATCATGATCAGCACAAAGTCCGCCAGCCCGGACAAGAAGAGGTACAGCTCTGGCGATGGCCTGAATATGGCCAGGATGAGCATATAAAGGGTGATGAGCAGGACAACGGCCGTGACCAACCCCACCGGCACATACACATACAGCCGGTTAAACCGGCGCAAAGCGGTTGCCCGTGCTATCTGTTCTGCACTGGGTTCAAAGCCGCTTGTCACGGGGGACAGCAGTGATGTGGTTACTGGTTTGGATGAATTGCCAGGGGGCGTCATACGATTCCTGTTACACTTTTGCCTGTCTGTTCCAATTGTCGTGAATTGTATCACAATTTCAAATCAAGGTCTTGCAGGTTTGTAGTAGGCGATTTATCGCCGTGAAAAGGCGATAAATCGCCTACTACAAACAATTCTAAATCTGGGCGATGGCGCCGCCGCGCCGGTTGTCGCCGGCCGCTTCCAGACGACCGTCCGCCAGCCGCGCTACGGAATGTGCCCCGCCAAAATAGATGCTGCGGTGGGGCCAGCGGTTGACGGAGTAGCCCATGCTTTCCAGTTGGGTCACGGCCGTTGCATCATACCCCGCCTCGCATTGTAATACCCCATTTTCCAGATGTACCCGCGCCTGGTTGACGGCCTCGGCCAGGGGCAGGCCGTAATCCAGGACGTTGCTTAGCGTTTGCAGGATGGCGCTGCGGATGCGGATGCTGCCGCCGCTGCCAACGACGAGCCGCGTCATGCCGTTTTGCAGGACGATGGCGGGGGCCATCATGGTGGGCAGGCGCACACCGGGCGGCCGGCTGTGGAAGCCGTGCGGGTGCAAATCTTCCTCGCCCATCATGTTGTTGGGGATAAAGCCGGTACCGGGCACGACGTACCCGGCCGATTCCCCGGCGGTGGTGGTCAGGCCAACGGCCAGGCCATCGGCGTCTATGACGCTGAGGTGGCTGGTGTGGTTGGGGCCATCCGGTTCGGCGGCAGGCGGCGAGGGACGGCCGTGACGCAGCGCCGCCTCAATCTGGGTGACATATGGCCGCACAAAACCTTCATCCAGAAAGCGGGCAATGGCTGTTGCTACCGGCAGCGTCTCGCTCCACTGTTCCCAATACGGCCGTGCCCGGTTGGTGGCTGCCATCACTTCATACAGCAGTTGCAGGTGGCGGGCGGAACTGTGTGGGAAATGAACCATATCGAAATGGGCAAGCAATTGTAGAGAGAAAGCAGTCAGGACGCCGCCGGTGGAACTGGGCGGCGGCAGTAAAAGCTCATAGTTGCGGTAGGGAATGCGAATGGAATCAACTTTATGTACCGCATACCGCTCCAGGTCGGCAGCGGTGAGCAGGCCGCCATTTTGCTGCTGGTCGGCGACGAGGGTTTTGGCGAGACGGCCGTGCCGCAACAACCCCTCTCCCTCTTCTGCCAGCGCGGTTAATGTGTCCGCCAGATGGGGAATAAAGAGGCGTTCACCGGGTTGGATGACACGGCCGTGGGGCGCAAAAATAGCGCGCAGTTTAGCCGTGTGGGTGTAAAGCGGCGAGAGGAGGTCGCAGGTGTTGGCCTGGAACGGCTCCATGATGACGCCATCGCGGGCCAGTTGCAGAGCCGGTTCGAGCAGGGTGGGCAGGGGGAGACGGCCGTAGTCCACTGCCAGTTGGCACAACCCAAAGATGTTACCGGGTACAGCCACGGCTGCCCGCCCCAGGTAAAAATCCTGAGTGGCCGCGCCAAAATCCACCATCACTCTGGCAAAATCCAGTTCGGCCGGCTGATTTGCGCCCAGACCGGGGGTATTGCTGAAAAAGTCGTATACAACGGAACGCTGCTGCTGTGGGTCGTAGAGATGGGCAATGCCACTGCCGCCCCAATGCACCACGCCAATTTCGGCAATAAAGGAGACAAAAGCGGCGGCCACGGCCGCATCTACGGCGTTGCCGCCCATTTGCAGCATTGCTGCCCCTGCTGCGGCCGTTGCCGGCCCCCCCGCTGCGATCACACCTGCCATAAATGCTCCAATCAACCGCAGATTAGACAGATTTCACAGGTGGAATAATCTGCGGAATCTGTCTAATCTGTGGATTCCTATTCTGTTTCTCCTACAAATTCTACAATCGCCTGGGCCATGAGGCGGGCGTTGTCGCCGAATAACATGGTGATGTGGTTGCCGGGGATGGTGATGAGGCGGCAATGGGGGATGATGGCGGCGGTTTCTTCGGCCAGGTTGGCGGGCATGACGGCCGGTGTGCCTGGTGCGCCGTACCCGGCGGGTGCGTTGAGCAGCAGGGTGGGTTGGGGCAGGCGGGCCATGAGTTCTAGCCAGTTGTGTTCCAGCCCTTTCCCGGCGGCTTCGGCAATGGTGGCGGGTTGGGGGATGGGGGTGACACGGCCGTCCGCCAATTCCCGTATGTCGGCGCGATAATACGCTTCGATGGCGTCATCCCATTGCCCGCCCCAGTAGGGGACAGCTTTCACGGCGTCCCGGTAACTTTCCCATGAGGGATAGGTCTGGCCGAGCCGGGCCAGGGAGGGGCTGATGAGTTCCCGCACCTGGGGATGCATCAGACCGGCGTCTATGACAATACATTGGCGCACACGATGGGGATGGTGCACGGCCGTGTACACCGTCAACAGCCCGCCGAACGAGTGCCCGCCCAATATCACCTGCTCCAATTCCAGTGCATTCAGCAGCTCGATGAGATCGGCGGCGTGATCGGGCATGGTGTAGCCGGACACAGGGGCGCTGCTCTGGCCGCGCCCGCGCAAATCCACGGCCAGCACCCGGTAAGGCAAGGCGGCCATCAGCGCGCCAAAGCAGGCAGCATTCGCCGTCAGGCCATGCGCCAACAGGACAGTTGGCTCAATACCCGGCTTTTCCAGCACATGGAGTTGGATGCCATTTGTCTGCACAAACATGTTCATGTTCCCTCCGGCATTCGTGTCAAGTGTTTAAGTGTCAAGTGTCAGGTGACAATAAAACTTGATACCTGACACTTGACACCTGATACCTACACCTCAAATCTTTATCTCCTGCTCCGCCCAAAATGGCTCTCGCATGACGCGCTTGAGCGTCTTGCCGGCCGTTGAGCGTGGGAAGTCGGCCATAAAAACCACGCCGCTGAGCTTTTGGAAACGGGCCTCGACGCGCTCATTCACCCAGGCCAGCAGCTCCGCTTCGCTGATGCTGCCCGGTTCGTTAAGGATGACGGCGGCCATCGGCGTTTCCCCCCAATGGTCATCGGGCACACCAAACACGGCCGCTTCACGCACGGCCGTGTGCTGCACCACAATCTCCTCAATATCACGCGGATACACATTCACCCCGCCGGAAATTATCATATCCTTTTGCCGGTCCACCAGGTACAGAAAGCCCTCCTCATCCAGATAGCCCAAATCACCGGAATGCAGCCAGCCATCGTGTATGGCCTGCGCGGTCAGGTCGGGGCGCTTGTAATAGCCGGGCATGGTCATGGGGCCGCGCCCCACAATCTCGCCTACCTCGTGCGGCGCACACAGCGTCCCGTCCGGGCGCTCAATGCGCATCTCCATGAACGGCGGCGGCGTGCCCACTGAGTTTGGTTTGGCGGCAAAATCCAGTTTATCCAGAATGGTCATAAAGCCTTCGGTGAGGCCATACAGTTCATAAAAACGGCCGGGCAAAACACGGGCCAACTCCTGTTTGTGTTCCAGGTGCAGCGGCGCGCCCACCGAGCCGAGCATTTCCAGCGAAGCCAGCTTTTCCGGGCTGAAATTGGGTGCGTGCAGCAGGGCGATGATTTGCGAGGGCACCATCTTGATGTGCGTCACCTTTTCGCGGGCTATGAGTTCGATGAGGGCGGCGGGGTCAAACTGCTTCATCAAAATAAACGGCGCGCCCAGGAACATGGCCGGCATGAGGGTGAGAAAAGCGCCGTTGAAGACGACGGAACCGGCATGAGCCATGATGCTTTCTGGGTTCATGCGATAGGCGGCGGCGAAGGTGGCGCCGTACCAGGCGCGGATGTCGTGGGTATGTACAATGCCTTTAGGCAGGCCGGTGGTGCCGCTGCTGTAAATGATGTTGTACGGGTCGTCACCGCTGATTTCCAGGTAGGGCGGTTCGCTTTCCGGGGCGGCGTTTACCAGGTCGTGATAAGTGTGGTAGCCGGGGGCACGGCCGTCTGCCAGCAAATAGTGGCGCACCAGGGGCAAGTCGCCGCGCACCTTTTCCAGGTGGGGCATAAACTCCGTGTCAGTGAGGACGAGCACGCTGTCGGAATCATTGAGCAGGCGGCTCAGCCCCGTCCCCCGCAGCATGGGGCTGAGGGGCACAACGACAGCGCCCGTTTTGGCCACGGCCCAATACATGGTCAACTGTTCCAGGCAGTTGGGCAGGATGGTGGCGACCTTGTCCCCCTTGCCCACGCCGAGTTGGTGCAGGGTATGGGCCAGTTGGTTGACACGGCCGTTAAATTGCCGGAATGTCAGCCGCTCCTGTTCAAACACCACCGCCAGATGGTCAGGGCGATAGGTTGCATGTCGCGGTAACAGCAGGCCAATGTTGGTCATGGGGTTCTCCATCAACCTCCCGAAGCTTCAAAAGCTCCACGAGGTTGGTTAGGAATACGAATAGCCGGATTTTAACGAGGCCGGGAAGCGGTGGCAAACGAGGATTGTGATATACTCCTCGCCCATGAAACTCAAGAACGACAAAGCCATTGCCCGTATGCGCATCTCCGGTCGCATGGTCGCGGAATGTTTCCAACTGCTGGGAGAAAACATCCGCCCTGGCGCAAACCTGCGTGTCTTAGACCAGATGGTAGAGAAATACATCGCCGACCAGGGCGCCGAGCCGCTGTACAAAGGGTACCGGGGCAGCGCCAACAACCATCCCCCCTTTCCCGGTGTCATCTGCGCCTCCGTCAACAACGAAATCTGTCATGGCCTGCCCAATGACCGCTTCCTCAAGGAGGGTGACATCGTGGCGATTGATATTGGCCTGCGGTACAAGGGTTTCTGCGGTGATGCCTGCTACACCTTCCCGGTGGGCAAAATCTCCGCCAGAGCGCAGCGCCTACTGGACATCACGCAAGAATGTTTACGGCGGGGGATCGAGGCGGCGCAGCCAGGGCGTTTCCTGAACGACATCGGCCGCGCCATTCACGATTATGCGGATAAACAGGGGATGGGTGTGGTGCGCGAGTGGGGCGGGCATGGCCTGGGGCGCTCCCTGCATGAGTCCCCCTCCGTCTCCCATGTGCGCCAGCCGCAGCCAGGGCCACGCCTGCGCCCTGGCATGACCTTTACGATTGAGCCAATGATCAACGAGGGGACACATGAGTGGCTGCTGCTGAATGATGGCTGGACGGTGATCACGGCCGATGGCAAATGGTCGGCCCAGTTTGAACACTCCATTGCCATTACACCACATGGGCCGGAGATATTGACACGGCCGTAAATTGGGCCATCAAGGAATGGCCCAATTTACGGCCGCATCAAACAGCGCCCAGCCATTCGCATTCAGGTTCGCGCCGGTAGTGGCGGAGTAGAAGAAACCAATACGGCGGGCGGGGGCGTTGAGGCCAAACATGGGTGCGCCCGTTTCGTAGCCAAACAAGAGACCACGATCAAACCCATCAAGCGAGATGCCCACCAGGGCAGCGTTGCCGTTGGGGTTGCCCCAGCGCATCTGGTTTTGGGCGGTGTAGACGGTGACGGGGCCGCTGAAGCCGCCGGCCAGGGGATGGCCAGGGTCTATGATGTTCACGGCCGTTTGCAATGAATCCGTATACCCATAATCTACACCTGCGGTGGGGCCGGTCATGCCCATGTCGTCATACAAATTGGCCTCGCTCACCATCACCGGCGTGGGTACGTCGCGCATGGTTGTGCCCACAATGTTGGAGTCGGCGGTGGCGGAGATGTAGACCAGCGCCATGCCGTTGGCGTCGCCCGGCGTCACGTCGTCATCGCTGATCAGCGTGACCAGGTATCCCAGCGAGAGGAGGCGGGCTTGCACGGCCGTGTCCGCCGGCGGCGGACTACCCGCATTGCCGACCACCATCAGCACATGCAGCGGGGCGGGTGTGTTGGTTGGCGTTGGTGTAAATGTCGGCGTTGGCGTAAACGTCGGTGTGGGGGTAAAGGTGGGCGTTGCGGTCGGCGTGAACGTTGGCGTCGGCGTCCAGGTAGGCGTGGGCGTAAAGGTGGCCGTGGCCGTCGGCGTAAAGGTGGGTGTGGGCGTGTTGGTGGGCGTCGCCGTGAAGGTCGGTGTGGCCGTAAATGTCGGCGTGGCGGTTGGCGATGGGGTGCGGGTGGGTGTAAACGTTGGCGTGTTCGTCGGCGGTATAAAGGTGCCGGTGGGGGTGGCGCTGGGCGTCAGGGTCGGCGTGGCGCTGGGTGTGCGCGTGGGCGTGGCCGTTGGCGGCGCGGTGGTGGGCGACGGGGTGGCGCTGGGTGTGCGTGTCGGCGTCTGCGTGGGCAGCGGCTGGCCGGTGGGGATGGGGGTGAAGGTGGCGGGTGGGGGTGGTTGATTGGTGGGCGGCACTGACGTGCTCGTTGGCGTGGCGCTCGGTGTGCTGGAGGCGGGCGGCGTGGCGGTGGCGCGGGGCACAGTGCCCGTTGGGGTGGCGGTGACGGCCGTCACCGTATGGGTAGGCTGGGCGGGGGGTGGTTCCTGGGTGGGGCGCGGCGTGGGGGAGGCGGGCACGGCCGTAGCGGGATTGCCGGTGGTAGGGGTGGCGACGACGGCCGTTGGCAATTGGGTGGGCGTAGCGGTAATGTAGGCGATGACCACCGGCGTGTTGGCCGGGAGCGGGCCACCGGTATCAATAACCGGCGTCACTTGCAGCCCGGTGCTGTCCTCAGTCGCCTGGATGATGATTTCCGGGTTGAGGGGGGCAAACGGGGTGGGGAAGGGGTCACGGCCGTAGTTGGCTTCGTTTTCAGCCAGCATATGGGCCTGGTCAATTTCCTGTGGGGCCAGGCTCAGCGCCAGGTGGGTGGAGGAGTAGACACAAAAACAACTGAGCAGCAACGGCAGCAGCAGCAACAACCACAGGCCATAACGACGGCGTTTGTTCGGCGCATTTTCCGATGTGTGCTGCATACGCTCAATTGACTCCCGCCACTGCTTCAGCAGCTTCCACAATTAAAGGAAGTTCACAGTGAAATGTGCTGCCCGCACCTGTTTTGCTGCTGACGCTGATCTGGCCGCCGTGTAAGGTAATCAACTCTTTGGTGATAAACAGCCCCAGTCCAATGCCGCGCTCGGTATAGTTGTGTTCGTTTTTGGCGCGGAAGAAGCGGTCAAAAATATAGCGTTGGTCGGCACTGGCAATGCCAATGCCGGTATCTATCACATCCAGATGCACCGCATGACCCTGTGCATACACGGCCACACGCACGCTGTTCCCTTCCGAGGTGTAGTTGAGGGCATTATCCAACAGGTTGTCGAAGGCCCATTGCAGGCGCTCGCGGTCGCCGTTTATGGTCAGTTCATGGGCGGGCTGCTCCACGCTGAAGTGCACACCCTTTTGGGCCATGAGTGGCTGCCAACGCTCGTTCAATTGACGGACGAGGGCGGTGAAGGAGAAATTTTCGCGCCTGAGATTGAGGGTGCCGGCCTGAATCTCGGAGATGTTGATCATCTTCTGGATATGTTGTTCCAGTTCGCTGCTGGCTTTGATTATCTTTTCCAGGTAGGCGTGTTCTTGCTCTTTCAGGTGGCCGTTGGCGGAGCGCAGCATGAGGTCGGAGTACACTTTGACGACGGTAAGTGGGGTGCGCAGTTCGTGGGACATACCGGTGATGAAGTCATCTTTGAGGCTTTCGGCTTCGGCTTCACGGGTGATGTCGCGCAGTACCATCACCGTGCCCATGCGCTCCCCTTCGGGGGTGAGAACGGGAGCTGAGGAGACGCTGAGGACACGGCCGTTCATTTCATAGCGCCGCACTTGCTCTTCCGTTTTGTGGAAACTGGCTGGTGAATGGCCGTTCATCAACTCATGCAATGCGCCTTTGGAAAAACCCTCAGACAGGTCGGAGAGGAGTTGCTGCGCCGCCGGGTTGGAATTGACGATGTTGTCGTCGGTGTCCAGCACCACCACGCCGTCAGCAATGGATTGCAGGATAGCGACCAGCTCGCTCGTTTGGGCAACTAACTGCTGGGTACGTTGGTCTAGCCGTTCCGTCATCGTGTCGAAGGAACCGGCCAGGGTGCCAATTTCATCGTTGCGTTGAATGCCGGTGCGTTGGTTCAGGTCGCCTTCGGTGACGGCCGTTGTCACATCCACCAGCCGGTTCAACGGCCGTACAATCCGCCGCGCCACGAGAAAGCCGATCAAAATAACGCCGATGGTGGCCGTCGTAAAGACAATGTTCAGCAGGTCGCGGCTGGTGGCGGCGGCATTGACAATGAAGTTACGCGGCAGGGCCACACTGAACAGGCCGTAGGAGGCGTTGCGCAGCCGCCAATCGCCAAAGGCCAACTGGTAATTCTGGTTGAGCACTTCTAGCTGGCGCAGGGGGACTTTGAGGGCGGCGTTTTCGGCCACCACCTGGTATTGGCCGGGGGTTTCCTGGAGCAGTTGCAGCACGGTGGCATATTGGGCGGGTGGTTCTTGCAGCAGGTCGGCGATATTTTCACGGCCGTCGCCCAATGTGGTAGCGATCACTTGCCCGTTCTGGTCATACAACGTCACCCGCGCCACCGCAATTTGGGTCAGGGCAATGACCAGCTTGCGAATATCCGTACCGACAATAATGACGCCCACCTGTTCTCTATCCAGAAAGACGGGGCCAACGGTGAACAGCATTGGCCCGGTGGTTGTTTGCGCCAGGAAGGCGCGTTTGTCACCAAACTCATCTACATGGCCGTCCAACACCAGTTGCACCTCAGAAATCGGGGAGAAATCAGCCTGAAAGGTTGCGTCCTGGTTGGTATTGAGGTTTTGCCAGGCGAATAGTTCACGGCCGTCTTCATCCAATAAAACGACGGCATCGGTCGGGCTGTTGGCAATGATTTGGGGCACAAGTTCGGCCAGGGCCTGGCGGTTGCTGTCGGCCATATTTTCGGCCACGCCTTCGGTGAAAGTGACTTGTCGAAGCACAGTCAGGCGATCCGCTTCGTACCCGACCATGCTTTCCGCAACCACCCGGCCGGCGTCTAACAATTGGTTGTTGAACCGCTCTTGCAGCGTGCCCGTGACCAGATTGACAACGATAAACGCCCCTATGCCGGCCACCAGGAGCGTGAGTAGCAGATAGGGGAGAATAATCTTTGAACCAATGCCAGAAAAAAGTCTGTTCATAATACCTTTATTTCAATTGTGTACTGCTTCTGAAATCTGGTCGTTAGCGGTTGGTCTGAACTTCTGGCCTGGAGACGGTGGTTTAAGCTGCATCCAAAACTGGCTAACTCTTGTTTGTTCAGATTCCAGTTCTAACTTTCTTCTAGCCTACGCTGCTTTCCCCAGACACAAAGGTAGAGCATTGGGCGGTTTTTCTCAATGGTATTTTGGGGGGATTGATTCGTGAAAGGGAAGTGAATAGTTGCCTACAGCCAGCGCCGATAGCGCATCCACCAAAGCATGATAATGGGCACAGCCAGCATGGAGCCGATGGCTAATGCAAAAGAAATCTACCCAGAGTAAACCTTGTGGCTGTGCCAGAATGGGGGACAGGTCGGCCAATTCCAAGTCGGTGCGATACTCGTCTTCCGTAGGGATGTACAAAATGCGAATCATGGTTAGCTGCTGAGTAGACCTGTCAGGTCTGAAAGGTATCAGGGCAACACAAATTCGGCCACAACTGGCGCGTGGTCAGATTCGGGGTAGTTTTTGTCGCTGGCGCCCGATTCATCGGGCAATATCTCATTATGAATTTCCGCGCCGCGATAATAGGTGAGCAGATCACGGGAGAAAAGGATATGGTCAATCAATTCACCGCGCCCCCGGTGAAAGAGGGTGTACCGGGACGGTTCGGGGATGGAAAGTTCGGCAGGGATCATGATGCGGTTGATGAGGCCGGGGTTGTTGGTTTCTTCAATGGGGCCGCGAATGGCTTGCAGGGGCACGCTGTCCAGGTCGTCGTTGAAGTCGCCACAGAGGGCGATGTAGGTGGGGTTTCCGGTCACGGCCGTGTCGTCAAAAATCTTGTCTATGAGCACCCGTGTTTCCAATGCCTGTCCCACCCGCTTCATGGCGGATAGGAAGCTACCCTCCGCCCATCCGGCCATCGTGCGCCAGGTGTATCGATCACGCATTTGCCCGTCAATGGGCGTCGGCCGTTTTGACTTCAAATGCAAATTGATCACATGCAGGATGCCCTGTCCGTCTAAATCAATGGTGGCGTGCAGCAACGGCCGTTCCCAGGTGACGTCTTTGGCGGCGGGTTCGGTGGGCACGGCCGTGACCTTCCGGTAACTGGGCTTGGGCGCAAATTGATGTTTTATCTGGCTAACAGTGGTGAGAGGAAAGCGGCTGAGAATGACCAGATTTCGCTCGTCATATGCTTCACCTTTAGCTGTGCGCGTGTATTCCATAAAGTACGAAGCATAAGGCGTACCGGCCAGCAAATCTGCCAACGCCAGGAGTTGGCGCGGTGCGCCCGGCGTTTCCTGCCCATTCACTTCTTGCAGGCACAGCACATCGGCGCGCAGCCGCGCCAGTTGCGGGCGCAACACGGCCATGCGTTCCAGGGGCGACGGCCGTGCGCCCGGTTTGTCGTCCAAATTTTCCAGATTAAACGTGGCAATTCGCAAAGAGGTACTCATCGTTTTTCACCCTGTCACCTTTTCACCCTGTCAATCACATTAGTCCCACACGGCCGTTAAACTCTTCAATTAGCTTATCAATGGCGTCTACGGTGGCGGGCACGGCCGTCCAATAATCGTCATCATACCACTGTGCCTGAATTTCATCATAACTTTTACCCTGCTGTTCCACCCAGGTGTAATACTTGAGGTTGTGGATGCGTTGACGGCCGTAGTAACTCAGCTCCTCCACATAATCAATACTCTGCCCCAATAGAAAACGGTGGTATATGCCCGCCGCCTCCAGAGGCGTAAATTCCCCTTCTTCCTCATCCAATTCCCGCAACCGGCTGCCATACATCTCCATCGAATCCGTCGCCACCGTCAACACAACGTCTTTGTCACCCAATTCATAATACTTCGCAAACTTAATCGCCGACAGCAAATTGGCGCAGCCCGAAATGCCCAACAAATCTAATTGATTCACCAACCCCACATCCACCCCCTGCTGCACCAGATACTCCCGCCCTGCCGCTTCATTAAACAGGCGAATCAGCCCCATCGTGGCCGCATCATCAATGGCTACCACCATGTCCGTATTTTTGACATTGTGAATCCAGGGCACGTGTTTGTCGCCAATGCCCTCAATGCGGTGTGCGCCAAAACCATTGTTCAACAAGGTGGGGCATTGCAACGCTTCGCTGGCGACAATTTTGCTGGTCGGGTACAGTTTTTTCAGATAGTCGCCGCAAGCAATCGTACCGGCCGAGCCGGTAGTCAGTACCACACCACGATACCGGTCGTGTGGCCCCATCACCTGCGCCAGCACCTCGGCCATGGCCGGCCCGGTTACTTCGTGGTGCCAGAGGTAGTTGCCAAACTGGTCAAACTGGTTGAAGATGACCACATCCTGCCCGGAGGCCATCAGTTCCCAACATTTGTCAAATATCTCCTTCACATTGCTCTCGGAACCGGGCGTCTTGATCGTCTCCCCGGCCACTTGAGACAGCCAATCAAACCGTTCCTGGCTCATCCCTTCGGGCAAAATGGCGATGGAGTCGCAGGCCAGCAAGTGACTGTCATACGCTCCACCCCGGCAGTAATTCCCGGTGCTGGGCCAGACTGCTTTCTGGCTGGTGGGGTCGAATTGGCCCGTCACCAAAGCAGGAGCAAGACAACCAAACGCCGCACCCACCTTGTGTGCGCCGGTGGGGAACCATTTGCCCACTAAAATGATGATGCGGGCGGGGACGCCGGTCAGTTCGGGCGGGAATTCCAGATAGTTGACGCCGCCAAAACTGCCGCCATGCGCTTTGGCCTCATTGTGCCAGGTGATACGGAACAGGTTGCGCGGGTTCAAATCCCACAAACCGACATCGGCCAGTTCTGCTTTAATGGCGTCGGGAATGAGGGCGGGATTGCGCATTTGTTTGAAAGTGGGGATGATGATATTCCGTTCACGGGCGCGCTGCACCGCCCGCGCCAGGGCTTCTTCATTTCGGGTGGTTAAGTCAATCATGTGTGCCTTCCAAAGCCTATGAATTCGGTTCATAGGCTGATACGATAAACGTACTGATGAAAGTTAATAAATTGTTTTGGTTATTCCTCGCCCGGCGAATAAATTCGCGGCTACAGGAGGCAAAGCCGACCTTCGTCGGCTGGCTACCAGACCGCGCAGGCGGTCTTCGCCTTGTGTAGCCGCGGTTTTAACCGCCAGGTTTTAAAACAGCTTTGACAGCGGATAGGGTGGGTTGGATGGCATACGGCCGTACCCCCACCCTTTCCACCGCTTTCATTGCCGTCGCCACATCCTTCAGCCCGCTGCCAGTATTGATGACCACGATGCGGTCAGTTGGCCGCACCAGCCCCTCGCGTGCCGCTTTCACCAGCCCGGCGTAAGCCGCTGCCCCCGCCGGTTCGGCGAAAACGCCGCAGCCCCGCGCCAGTGCGGGAATGGCGGCCAGAATTTCCTCGTCCGTAACCGTAATGAATGCGCCGTTGGTAGTGGTCACGGCCGTCATCGCTTTGATGCGGTCTCGTGGCAACCCGGCGCTGATGCTGTCCGCAACCGTCTGTGCCTGGATAGGGGGCTTGGTCAACACATCTTCACCATTCGCCCACGCTTCGGCCAGAAAATTGCTGCCCGCCGCCTGCACCCCAATCAAGCGCGGCATCTGTTCAATCCAACCTAACGCCAGCAAATCCTTAAACCCCTTATGCACCCCGCCAATGATGCAGCCATCGCCCACGCTGACAAAGACCACATCGGGCGCCTGCCAGCCCAACTGCTCGGCAATCTCATAGCTCACCGTCTTTTTGCCTTCGGTCATGTAGGGGTTATAGCCGGTGTTGCGGTTATACCAGCCAAATTCGGCGGCTGCCTGCAAACAGAGGTCGAAGGCATCGTCATACGTCCCTTCCACCAGCAGCACCGTCGCGCCAAGGGCTAACAACTGTGCCACTTTCGCCTGCGGCGCAGACTTGGGCACAAAGATGACGTTCGGCAGCCCTACACTGGCGCACAACCCGGCCAGCGCAGCGGCGGCATTGCCGGTGCTGGCGGTGGTGATGGTGAGGGGGTGAGGGGGTGACAAGGTGGCAAGGTGACTGGGTGACGTGACACTTGATACCGGAACACTTGACACTTCGTTTGCTTTGACAACGGCAATGGCGCTGGCCCGGTCTTTGAAGCTGGCAGTGGGGTTACGGCCGTCGTCCTTCACCCACACATGTTGCAGTCCCAGGTCATTTGCCAGCCGGTCGGTTTTGTACAGGGGGGTCCAGCCAACAGCCAGGGGGGGCACGGCCGTGTTCGGGGCGACAGGCAGCAGCGGTTTGTAGCGCCAGATGGAGGGTTCCCGGTTGGTGGCTAAGGTGGTGGGGGAGATGTGGGGAGCGATACGGCCGTAGTCATACACCACGTCCAAAATCCCCTCATCCCCATGCGCCGGGCAGACATACGCCACCTCGTCCGGCTGATAGGTACGGCCGCAAATCAGGCATTTCAGGTGGAGGATGTGTTCCATTTTTACATCGTCAAAGCCATCACCGCTTTCTGCACATGCAGCCGGTTTTCGGCTTCGTCGTAGACCACGCTTTGCGGGCCGTCAATCACCCCGTCCGTCACCTCAAGATTGCGGTCGGCCGGTAAGCAGTGCATGTAAATGGCATCTTCTTTTGCCAGCGACATTCGCTGCTCGTCGGTGATCCAGCTTGTGTACTTCTTGCTGATCTCGGCCGATTCTTGATGACTTTCGGTGGTCAACATGCAGCCCCACGCTTTGGGATACACAATATCCGCATCCTTAAACCCGGCGTCAAAATCATCCAGAATCTCAAACGACCCCCGCGCTTTGCGCGCATTCTCTTTGGCCTGCTCCACATATTGCGGTATCAGATTAAATTCCGGCGGATGGGTCAGGCGCACGTTCATGCCAAAGCGGGTCATCAACAAGATCAGGCTGATGGGCACACTCATCGGCTTCTGGTAACTGGCGGCGTAGGCGTAGCTGACGTTAATCGTCAGCCCGCGCGGGTCGCCCTTTTTCTCGATAATGGTCATCAGGTCGGCCAAAATCTGGAAGGGGTGGAAATGGTCACACTGCATATTCAGCACCGGCACGCGGCTGGCGGCGGCCACATCGCGGATGTACTGGTTGCCCACCCCCCAATCACACTGGCGAATGGCGATCCCGTCGAAGTAACGGCCGTAAATCTCCCCAATCTCCTTCGCCGTATCCCCATGGCTGATCTGCGTGGTGGTGCTGTCAATAAACGCGCCGTGCCCGCCCAACTGCACAATGCCCGCCTCAAAGCTGGCCCGTGTGCGCGTGCTGGTGAAGAAAAACAGCATCGCCAAGACCTTGTCCCGCAGCGAAGCATGGGAAATGCCCAACGCCCGCTGTCGCTTCAACTCAAAGGCCACATCCAGCACCGTATCAATTTCATCCTTCGTCCATTCCTGCGTTGTGATCATATCTCGACCACGTAAATGAGTTTGCATCTATCTTTCCTCCAATTCAATTTGCTTCAGATAGTTCGTGATAAATTCGCCAAAGCTCTGGAGCTTCGTGGTGTTTAACTGCTGTATGTCATACCAGCGCGGTTTTTCTGCTTCTACGTCATCAACCTCCTCGTCACTGACCAGTTCAAATGTGAGCGGTACACATTCAAAAACAAACCGAAAGCTATGAAAGGCTATATCTTCAGGATCGTAATAGAAAAACTCTTCCGCAAAATGCAGGCATTGCCCTACCTGCACTTCCAAACCCGTTTCTTCCCGCACTTCGCGCCGCAAAGCCAATGCCAGCGGCTCGCCAATTTCCACGCCGCCACCAGGGAGCGCCAGTAAATTGGCAGAACGCGAGTTGAGCAACAGGATTTTACTCTGGTAAATGATAAGTGCATAAACCGACGGCCGAAAGACCAGCTTTTCTCTGGGAATGAGCTTCACGCCGCCAAAAATAGAGTGACATTCAATATATTCAAGCATGGTATAATCAACGCCAGGATTAGCAACCAACTTTTGTGGAATAGTGATATGACATTGCTTCTAAATCCCGATACCGAAGAAGTGATCCGGCCACAATTATGGCAAATCAGCGTGGAACGTTACCATGAGATGATAGAGGCCGGTTCGCTCACGGAAGACGACCGGCTGGAACTACTGGAAGGGTACCTGGTAGAAAAAAGACCGTTAATCCACCCCACACCTTTGTGACCGAGACAATTCGGGAAGCCATCACAGCCATCATTCCTGATGCGTTTTTTGTTAGTTCACAACAACCTGTTACCATGCCAGACAGTGAACCCGAGCCGGATGTGCTGGTGGTGAGAGGTAAACGCCGTGATTTTATCCAGCGCCACCCGATGCCGGAAGAAGTTGCCTTGCTCGTGGAAGTGGCCGATGGCACCATCAACCAGGATCAAAACTGGAAAAAGCGGATTTACGGCCGTGCCGGTATTGCCAGTTATTGGATTGTTAATCTGCCGGAGCGCCAGATTGAGGTGTATACTCAGCCTTCTGGCCCGGCCGCTCAGCCAACTTACCATCACATGGTCACGTATCGGGAGACCGATAGAATCCCCATAATCTTGGGCGGCGAGCAGATAGCGACACTGCCGGTCGGTGAGTTATTGCCCTGAACCGTCACGGTTTACGGCCGTCCCACAACGCTTCCAACTTCTTTGCCAATTCGACATCCAGGTTGCTGATCTGGTTGCCCAAACTGTGCGTCACCAGGTCAACCGTCACCCGGTTATAGACGTTGCGCCACTCCGGGTGGTGATCCATCTTGTCTGCTTCAATGCTCGCGCTCATCATCCAGCCCATCGCCATAGAGAAAGTGGCAAAGTGATATTCCTTATGCAGTTTGCCATCCTGCACCTGCCAGCCAGGTAATGTTTGTAAGGCTTCAATCAATTCTGTTTGTGGCACCGGGGAACGTTTCATCGTACACCTCAGAAGATGAGATTACGAGATTGGGAGATTGAGAGATTTCGCAATCTCCCAATCTCCCAATCTCCAATCTCTCACAACAACGTATTCAAGAGTTGCGCCAATTGCCAGCCCATGAGCAGGCCAATAGCCGCCCCCAGCACACCTAAAACAAGACCGATCAATGCGCCGGACACGGCCGTGCGCCGGTTCACACCGGACAATTTCGTCACCATCTCCACAATCGGCCAGCGATCAGAACCCAACATGATCATTTCAATCAGCCGCCCAATCGTTAGCCGGTTGACCTGCTGCTGTTCAATTTCAATGATCACCCCCAGCAACATGCCAATGATCGCCAATGTCACCGCCAGAGCGATCATGGCGCCTTCACCGGCGGCAGCCACGCCAACGATGATGCCCACCAGGATAGCCGGCGCCAGAAACGACACCGCACCCTGCTGGATCATCTCGGCCGGTGCTTCAATGGCCTCTTCCACACCGGCGCGCAGCCCTCGGCTGGTCAGGCCGCCAAAAAAGCCGATGGCCGCCACCACCAACATCGGCGTCAGTGCGCCGCCCAAGACGCCAATAACCAATCCGGCGGGGATTCCTTGAAACAGCGCCCCCGCCAGCGCCAACAGCCCAAAGATGGCCGCGCCGGAGATAATGGCCTGCCGCGTCTGAAAATAAGAACCGAGATAACCGCCAACAACCACCCCCAGGCCCAACGCCAGCAGCCAACCCCACCAACCACTGCTCACCAGGGCCATTGTCAAGCCGGTAACCAGGCCCACGCCGGCCCCAAAAATGGCGCCAACCACAATGGAGCCGAAAACCAGAAACAGGGTCACGCTGGCCGAATCTCCCTCATCCGGGCGGGCGCGGGTGATAAAGCCGATGACCGCGCCTAATAAAATGCCGCGCCCCATGCCAAACAACGCCGCCTGCCCGATGCTTTCGGGGATGCCGCCCAGCAGAAAGGCGATTTCGCCGACAATAGCCCCGGCTACGCCGCCCGCCACCAGCCCGCTCATCAGGCGGCGGTTGTTGTCGAGCACCTGATTGTATGCGCCAAAGAGCGCCAGCAGCACGGCCGTGCCCACCAGCGTCCCGGCCGCCTTGTTTACCGACCCGCCTAAAATGCCCAGGCAAACGCCCACGAGCAAAATAAACAGGAGGTCACGCCATGTTTTGCTGTTACTACTACTGGAAATCCTGTCTGTCATGTTCATGGCATGGGAGACTGGGGTAATTGAGTAATTACCCAATTACACAATTACATTCCCGCCTCCCGAATCTCAAAACGGCAATAATCATGTCCCTGTGCCCGGCAGTGCGTTTCCGTCACTTCAAAATTGCGGAAATCTTTGCCGGTGGCGTAGGCCATCGCTTCACTCAGCGTACCCACATACATATGGCAAATTGGCTTGTCGGTAGGGCGCAAATGGCAGATGACACAGGCATAGTCCGTAAAGATAAATACGCCATCTTCATCCCGCACATCAATCAACCCATATGGTACCGTGTCCATGAGCGCCTTGCGAATGCCCAACAGCACGGCGCGCATTCGTAAGCGCTGTGGCAGCGCCTTCAGGGCGATGCCCGCCAGCCCCATCGTACTCGATTGTTCCCGTATGCCCCAACGGAACGAGGAACGGCCGATGCGTTGCAACATCCCTTTACCGGCGCGGCCGGTGAACTCTTCAATGGCCGCATTCAGCCGGGCAAACTCCCGCGCTTCGATGCCTGACTCCAGGTTGTTGGGCGGTGGATTGTTGACATAACGTTCCAGGCCGCTGCTTTGCAGCACGGCATTCAGCCCATTGCTGCCCAGCACTTCTTCAATGCCATGCATCGTTTGCAGCAGCAAGGCATTGATATAAGGGGCATCATCGGAAATGTGGACGGGTTCATACTGGGTCATTGGTTAAATCCTTGAGCCACAGGGGCCAGCGTTGGCCGCTGGGGCGAAAACCAAACTTCCGGTACAACTGTTGCGAGGCGATATTATCTAGCTGGGTGTTCAGGGACACGGCCGTCAGCCCATGACGATGATAACTGGCCAACGCATGAGCCAACAGGGCTGAGCCAATACCCTGCCCCTGATAGTCGGGGTGAATGGTCAGCCGTACCAGGTGCGCGCCGGAGTCGCTGTGGGCGCTCAGTTGAAAACCAACGGCCGTCTCGCCCCTTTCTCCAGCCCAGGCCACGTCAAAACTAAGCGCCCGGTAGGAGGCCAGCCGCAGCGCGTGGGCGCTGTGCCGCCACAGAGGGGCAAAGGCAATGGATTCCAGCTCGGCCAATGGTTCAAAATCGGCGGCGGCAACGGGACGGATGGTGAGGAAGGGGGGCATGGTGGTGGGGGGCACGGCCGTGTCCCCCTTCACATAAGTCTCCAACTGGTTATACAGCGTAAAACCCATTGTTTGCAGCCAGCTTCCCGGCCAATAGGTGGAGGGCATCCAGGCCAGATGGGAAACCTGCCGTCGCTGTAAATAGGCGGCCACGCGCTGCACCATTTCCGCCAATACCACATCCGGCATGGGCAAATCGCCGCTTATTGCCGCCAGCCGTACCCAGGCCACCTCCGGTACATCGGCCCCTCCGGCCAGGCAGGCCAGCGCCTGTTGTCGCACACCCACAAAGCGGGCCGCCGCCGACAGCGGCGACGTCACCGGCTTGGGCAAGAGGACAAACCCGGCCGTACCCAACCAGTCGCCGGGCATATACCAATCGGCGTGCAGGTGGCGGTACACGGCCGTTTCCAACAACCGCATCACAGCGCCGGCGTCGGCCTGCGTCGCCACGCGAATCCCTTTGTATAGCTCCGCTGGGGCCAGGCGAGAGAGTGCGTCGTTTGCCAATTCCATAACGCTATTGTACACTACATAATCAAAATTCTAATAGGCGCCTTTATAAAGGAAAAATGGCAAAAGAGGGAAAAGACAGGCAGCTAGAAAACACAATCGCCACTTTAACCAAGAAATACGGTGAAGGGACGATTATGCGGTTGGGTGATGCCCGTCACCTGCAAATTGAGGCCATTCCCACCGGCGCGTTATCGCTGGATATTGCCTTGGGGGTAGGGGGTTTGCCACGCGGCCGTGTCATTGAAATTTATGGCCCGGAATCATCCGGTAAAACCACCCTGTGCCAGCACATCATTGCCGAGGCGCAACGGATGGGCGGTATTTGTGCGTTTGTGGATATGGAGCACGCCCTTGACCCGCTCTATGCCGAACGGTGTGGGGTAGACATCAATAACCTCTATGTATCCCAACCCGACACCGGCGAGCAGGCGTTGGAAATTGCCGAAGCGCTCATTCGTTCGGGCACAATGGATGTGGTGGTGGTGGATTCGGTGGCCGCCCTGGTGCCCCGCGCCGAAATCGAAGGGGAAATGGGCGATGCGCACGTAGGTTTGCAGGCGCGGCTGATGTCGCAGGCGCTGCGCAAACTCTCCGGCGCGATCAAACAAACCAATACGGTAATGATCTTCACCAACCAACTGCGTTCCAAAATTGGCGTGATGTTTGGCAACCCGGAAACCACCAGCGGCGGCAATGCCCTCAAGTTTTATGCCTCCGTGCGTCTGGATATTCGGCGCACAGAGACCATAAAATCGGGCAGCGATGTGGTGGGCAGCCGGGCGGTGGTGAAGGTGAAAAAGAACAAAGTAGCGCCGCCCTTCACCGAAGCCGGTTTTGACATCATGTATAACCAGGGCATTTCCAAGACGGGGTGCGTGTTAGACCTGGCAGTAGAACGTGGCCTGGTGGAAAAACGAGGCGCGTTTTTCCGCTATAGCGAAGCGTTATTGGGCCAGGGGCGCGAAAACGCCAAAGAGTACCTGACCCAACATCCTGAACTTTTAATTGAATTGGAGAACCTGATTCGCCAGGATGCCGGATTGCCACAATTGCAGCCGGCATAAACGGCCGTGAAACCTGGCTATTTCCGGCCTATGCCATTGGCAACCAGATTGAAACTGACGATTAGCAATTGATTTTGTCTACAGCAAGTAAAAAAAACGCGGCGTCTTCTCCCCAAAAGTGTGGGGAGCGCCTTTTGAGAAAAATGATTTTGAACGAAAGGTATGATTAAGAAGTTCAACTTTTTGGAAAAGTTGAACTTCTGGAAAAGCCTTTTAGGAATTGTTCTATATGGTCTGCAAACGGTTGTATTGTAACCAGCAAAACCCGTGCAATGTCATTTGTACTGCCATCCTTTTTCCGGCAATTCGTCGCGGTGGATGGTTTGATCTAGCAACTGCGTAAAGTCAGCCACCTCACCTGTGGCTGGTTTCTTGCCAAACAGACAACCTCAACAGTTCGTCGTTTAGAAATGGTAAAGCCGTGGCGCCCGCGCTGCGGCTTTGTTGTTTTATGGGCACGATTACGGCATTAACAACCCAGAAGCGTAACCCCAACCGGGTGAATGTTTTCCTGGATGGGGCGTTTGCGTTTGGGCTGGCGGCGGTCACGGCCGTGTCCCTACGCATTGGTCAGACGTTGACGCCGGCCGAAATGGAAAAGCTGCAACAGGCTGATGAACTGGAAAATGCCAAACAAAGCGCCATCCGTTACATCGGCTACCGCCCGCGCAGCATCCGAGAAGTGAGCGACCATTTACGGCAGAAGGGGTTTGCGGACACGGCCGTAGACCAGGCTTGTGAGCGATTGCAGGAAGTTGGCTTACTGGATGACACGGCCTTTGCTCATTACTGGGTGGAGCAGCGCGAAACGTTCAAACCCCGCAGCCAGATGGCGCTGCGCCAGGAATTGCAGCAGAAAGGGGTGAGAAGGGAAATTATTGAATCGGTATTAACTGAGGTAGATGAAACCGGCGTTGCCCGGCAAGCAGCGCGCAAACAAAGCAGCCGCTGGCAGAACCTGCCGGAAGATGAGTTCAAACTGAAATTGAGTAGTTATCTGCAACGGCGCGGTTTTTCATATGACCTTATCAAACAAATTGTGAACGAGAGTTGGAATGAAGTGAACGGTGAGTGGTAGCCGCTGCGGTAGCCGCAGCGGTAGCCGCTTACCGCTCACTCTCTTAAAACATAGAGGAGAGCAACTATGCCCAGTGTTGTATATATCATTGTGGGCCTGCTGATAGGGGCTGTGGCGGCTGCCGCCATCACCTATATGGTGTTAAAACCCCGTGTGGAAGAGGCCCAAAAGAATCTAGAACTGGAACTTGAACAAAAACGCAAAGAAGCCGAAGTTGAAAACCAAAAACTGCTGGAAACAGCGCGCCGCGACGCCAAACAAATCCGCACTGAAGCTGAAAAAGTGATTGAACGCCGCTATGCTGACCTGTCCCGCGCTGAGGAACGTGTAGACCGGCGCAACGAAAACCTGGACAAACAGGTGCAAAAGGTAGAGCAGCGCGAACAAATCCTGAACAAACGCCAGAGCCGCATAGACCGGCGGCACAATGAACTGGAAACGATGGAATTGACCATTCGCGGCCAGCTAGAACAGGTCGCCAACATGACGGTGGACGAGGCCAAACAGCAGTTGTTACTGGATGTAGAAAAAGAGGCGCGGCAGGACATGGCCCGCATCATGCGTGAAATTGAAGATGAGGCCAAAGAGACGGCCAATCAGAAAGCGCGCGAATTGATTGCCATGGCCATCCAGCGTATTGCCAGCGACCAGGTGGCGGAAATTACGGTGTCTACGGTGGTGCTGCCCAGCGAAGAGATGAAGGGGCGCATCATTGGCCGCAGCGGGCGCAACATTCGCGCTTTTGAGCAGGCGGCAGGGGTAGACATTGTGGTGGATGACACACCGGAAGCGGTGACGATTTCCAGCTTTGATCCGGTGCGGCGGGAAGTGGCGCGGCGGGCGCTGGAGAAGTTGATTACCGACGGCCGTATCCACCCCGCCCGTATCGAAAAATTGATCAAAGACGCCCAGCAGCAGGTCAACCAGGACATCAAAGAAGCAGGTGAACAGGCCGCCTACGAAGCCAACGTTCATGGCCTGCACCCCCAGGTGACAAAGATGCTCGGCCGTCTCAAATACCGCACTTCCTACGGTCAGAACCAGTTGTTCCATGCCGTGGAAGCTTCAAAAATATCCTCTGTCCTGGCTGCCGAGTTGGGCGCCAATATAGAAATCGCCAAGATGGGTGGCCTGCTGCACGACATTGGCAAGGCGATGGATCACGAACAGGAAGGCACCCACGCCATGCTCGGCGCGGAATTTTGCAAGCGGTTTAATGTGCCCCCGGCCGTTATCAACGCCATCGCCTCCCACCACCACGAAGTGGAGCAGGAATCGGTCGAGTCAGTCATTGTGGAAGCGGCCGACGCTATTTCCGGCGCCCGACCCGGTGCGCGGCGCGAAAGTTTGGAGAATTACATCAAACGAGTGCGTACCCTGGAAGACATTGCCACCTCGTTCCAGGGGGTGGAAAGCGCCTATGCCTTGCAGGCCGGGCGGGAGATTCGCATCCTGGTTAAACCGGATCAAATTGACGACCTGGAAGCGATGCGCCTCTCCAAAAACATTGCTAAGAGCATTGAGGAGAGTATGCAGTATCCCGGCCAGATTCAAGTGACCGTCATCCGCGAAACCCGCGCCCTCAGCTTTGCCAAGTAACTGGTGTTTGTAGTAGGCGATTGATCGCCTACTACAGGCCCCATATAGCTATCAGCAAATGCGCGGCAGTTGTTCGCCAATTTGCATGGGGATGACCCGCGTGCCGCCGATGCCGGTTCTGGCGACCAACATGCCGGGATGTTCGGCGACTACCTGGCCGATCACGGCCGTGTCCCGCCCCAACTCGTGCCCCCGCATCACCGCTACCAGTTCTTCTGCCTGCGCTGCGGGCACAATGGCTAACAATTTCCCCTCATTCGCCACGTAAATCGGGTCCATGCCCAACAATTCACAGGCCGAATGTACCGACTGGTGTACCGGAATTTTCTTTTCGTCCAGGGCGATACCCACCCTGGAACTGCGGGCAATCTCGTTGAGTGAAGAGGCCACGCCGCCCCGTGTGGGGTCGCGCAGCACGTGAATTTGGGGGGCGGCCTGGATCATCGCCGCAATCAGCCCATTCAGCGCGGCCGTGTCGCTAACAATGGGTGACTCAAACGCCAACCCCTCACGCACGCTCATGATCGCCATGCCATGATCGCCAATCGTACCACTGAGAATGACCACATCGCCCGGCCGCGCCCTGTCCGGCCCAATCTCTAACCCATCGGGAATCAGGCCAATGCCGCTGGTGTTGATGTACACGCCGTCGCCATGCCCCTTATCTACCACCTTTGTATCGCCGGTGATCAGGGTGACGCCGGCTTTGGCCGCCGCCGCGGCCATGCTGTCTACAATGCGCGCCAGCGTGGGCATGGGCAGTCCCTCTTCGATGATAAAACCGGCGCTCAGGTACAACGGCCGTGCCCCACTCATGCTGATGTCGTTTACCGTGCCATTCACCGCCAGGTCGCCAATGTTACCGCCGGGGAAAAACAACGGCCGTACCACAAACGAATCGGTAGACATCGCCAGCCGCGACCCATTCAACGAGAACACAGCCGCATCCCCCAACGCTTCCAGCTTCTCATTGCGAAAGGCGGGCATAAACAAATGCTCCACCAACTCGGCCGACAATTTGCCGCCGCCGCCATGCCCCAGGATGAGGTTCGGATAGCTACGCAGCGGCGCCGGGCACATCCAGCCTTCAAAATCTAAGTCGTTGTTCATAGCTTGTTGTTTTGAGATTAGGAGATTAGGAGATTAAGAGATTGATGGATTCCCAATCGCCTAATCTCCCAATCTCTCAATCTCTTTCTTTCACACCACCACACTTTCCAGCGCAATAAAACGGCCGTACTGGTAATACGCCGCGCACGCCCCCTCGCTGGAAACCATCGTCGCCCCCAGCGGGTTGCGTGGGGTACATTCCTGGCCAAAGGCCGCGCACTCGTTGGGTTTGATCATGCCTTGCAGCACTTCCCCGCTGCGGCATAGGGGCGATTCGTGGGTTTCAATGTGCCCCACGTCAAAACGCGCGGCCGCGTCAAAATCCCGGTAGGCTTCGCTTAGTTCCCAGCCGCTTTGCGGAATCAGGCCAATGCCCCGCCACTGCCGGTCGCTGACCACAAACACGTCGGCCAACATCTTTTGCGCGGCCACATTGCCCGCTTCGGTAACGGCGCGGGGGTAGGCGTTTTCGACTTCGGCACGGCCGTGTTCCAATTGCTGCACCGCCCGCCGAATCCCTTCCAACACATCCAGCGGCTCAAAACCCGTCACCACAATCGGCGTCTGGTACTGTTCGGCAATGGGGAGATATTGCCAGTAACCCATCACGCTGCACACATGCCCCGCCGCCAGAAACGCCTGCACCCGGTTCGTCGGCGACTGCAAAATCGCTTCAATTGCCGGCGGCACCAGCACGTGTGAGACCAACATCGAAAAGTTGGTCAATCCTTGCTGTTTGGCCTGGAAAACGGCCATAGCATTGGCCGGGGCGGTGGTTTCAAAACCAATGCCAAAAAAGACCACCTCCCTGTCCGGGTTCTCGCGGGCAATCTTCACCGCATCCAGCGGCGAGTAGACGATGCGCACGTCGCCCCCTTCGCTTTTGATGCGGAACAAATCCTTTTCGCTGCCGGGCACACGCAGCATATCGCCAAAGGAGCAAAAGATGACGTTTGGCCGCGCGGCAATCGCCAGCGCCTTGTCAATAATGCCCAACGGCGTGACGCACACCGGGCAGCCCGGCCCATGAATCATCTCCACGGTGTCCGGCAGCAGTTGGTCAATGCCGTTGCGGATGATGGAATGGGTCTGTCCGCCGCACACCTCCATCATCACCCATTTTCGCGTTGCCAACTGGGCGATCTGCGCCAATAGCTTGTGCGCCAGGTCGGGATCCCGAAACTCATCCAGGTATTTCATGTCACGCCCTCCTCGTCGGCCAGCAGTTCTTCTTCTAGCAGGCCCATCTGGTTAAACAACGCCAGCGTTTCCAGCGCGGAGGCTTCATCCAGCCGGGTAATGGCAAAACCCACGTGGATGATGGTGTAATCACCCACCTCAATTTCCGGCAGGTAAGCCAGGCACACTTCCTTCTGGATGCCGCTAAAGTCTACTTTGCCCATGCGTGTGCCGTGTGCCTCGTATATTTCCACCACTTTTCCGGGAATTCCTAAACACATAATCAACCTCACTTAGACCCTAAGGGTTTTTGAAACCCTTAAGGTCTTACTCCTATCATCACCTGCCCCAACGCCAATCCGCCGTCGTTGGGCGGGACCAGGCGATGGGTCAGAACTGTAAAACCATGCTGTTGTAACTGCTGCACGGCCGTACCCAACAACTGCACATTCTGAAACACCCCGCCGCTGAGCGCCACCTGGTTCAGCCCATGCTGCGCCCGCATCTGCAAACTCAGCCGGACGATCAGGTCGGCCACACTGTTGTGAAAGCGGGCGGCGATCTCGGCCGTCGCCACCCCGGCCATTATATCCGCCGCCATCGCCGCCAGCACCGGGGCGGCGTCAATCTGCGCGCCCGCCAGTTCAAAGGCGTAATGGCCGGTCACGTCTGGCGCTACGGCCGTTTCCAACTCCATCGCCGCCTGCCCCTCATACGTCACCACCTGGCGGATGCCCAACAGCGACGCGGCGGCGTCAAACAGCCGCCCCATGCTGCTGGTGGGCACGCTGTTGATGCCCTGTTCAAGCTGCTGCCGCAAAATGCGCCGCTCCTGGGGAGGGCAGGCAGCCACACAGGGCAGTGCCTCATCCCATTCCAGGCCAGCAGCCCACAAATGCGCCAATGCCAGGCGATACGGCCGTTTCACCGCCGCATCCCCCCCCGCCAGTGGCACATATTTCAAATGGGCCGCCCGCTCAAAACCGGTGTAATCGGCCAGCAGCAGTTCCCCGCCCCACACCGCGCCATCTGTGCCATAACCCGTGCCGTCAAAGCTAAAGCCGATGACCGGTGTACGGCCGTCCAGCCGGTGTTCGGCCATCACGCTGGCAATGTGGGCGTGGTGGTGCTGCACGGCTACCAGCGGCAGCCCCGCCCGCGCCGCCTGTTCTTGCGCCCACTGCGTGGAAAGATAACCGGGGTGCATATCACAGACCAGCCGTTCCGGTTCGGCGCGGAAAATGTGGCGGAAGTGGGTCACGGCCGTTTCAAAAGCGCGCACCGTCTCCAAATTCTCCATATCGCCGATGTGCTGGCTCATGTAGCCATACTCCCCCTTTGCCAGGCAAAACGTGCTTTTCAGTTCGCCGCCTACCGCCAGTGTGGGGGGCACAGTATAAGGCAATTTCACTGGAAACGGGGCGTAGCCGCGCGAACGGCGGAGAGGGAGGAGGTGAGCAGTGGGCGGTGAGCGGTGAGCAGTGTGCGGTGGCACGTGGCCGATTATTCTTATCACGGAGTCATCGCAACGGCCGTGAATCTCCCGGTTGTGCATCAGAAAAGCGTCGGCCAGGGGTGCCAGCCGTTCGCGCGCCTCGTCGTTGTCTTTGACGATGGGTTCGTCGCTGTAGTTGGCCGAGGTCATAACAAAAACAGGAGACGCTGTCCTGAGCCTGTCGAAGGATAGGAGATTGGAGATTGGCGATGGGGTGCCGAGCAAGAGATAATGCAGTGGCGTATAGGGCAGCATGACGCCGATGGTCTTGTTGCCAGGGGCGATCAGGGGGGAGAGCGGATGGTTCTCTTTCTGGCGCAGCAGCAGGATCGGCCGCTCTTTGCTGGTGAGCAGCGCCGCTTCCTGGTCTGACACATGGGCAAACCGGCGCACGGCGTCCACGTCCCAGGCCATCACCGCAAATGGCTTATCCACCCGCCCCTTGCGCTCGCGCAGCGTCGCTAGGGCATCATCATTGGCCGCGTCACACGCCAGATGAAAGCCGCCCAACCCCTTCACGGCCACAATCTGCCCCGCCGCCAACAACGCCTGCGCCTGTCGCACGGCCGTGTCGCCATGTTGTAGGGCGATTTTCAAAATCGCCCTACTGACTTCCAGCCACACCTGCGGCCCACAATCGGGGCAGGCGTTGGGCTGGGCGTGGAAACGGCGGTCGAGCGGGTCATCATATTCGGCCTGGCAGGCCGGGCATAGGGGGAATTCGGCCATTGTTGTATACGGCCGATCATAGGGAATCTCTTTGATGATGGTGAAGCGCGGGCCGCAGTTGGTGCAGTTGATGAAGGGGTAGCGGTAGCGCCGGTTGGCGGGGTCAAACAGTTCGCGCAAACAGTCGTCACACAGGCAAATGTCCGGCGAGATGAGGGTGTTGGCCGCCGCCTGTGCCTGGCTGTGGACTATGACAAAATCGCGGTCGCCCTGGGCGGGCAGCCAATCCACCGTCACCTGCTCAATGTGCGCCAGCGGCGGCGGTTGGTGGATGAGGTCGTCGTGGAAGGTCGTCACGGCCGTTTCCGTTCCCTCCACCTCAATAAACACCCCACCGCTGTCATTGCCCACAAAACCCGCCAGCCCATGCTGCCGCGCCAATCCATAGACAAATGGCCGGAAGCCCACCCCCTGCACCACGCCCGTCACCGTCAGCCGTTGGCGGATGCGAGTTGTGGCCGAAGAGTCTGGGCGGGTAGAGGGCATGGTTTTCATCATGTTTTTAGGGATTCCTCAGATGCGAACCGGTGTGCATCTGAGGATTCACACCCTGTTCGTGGTGGTCTACTGTATCTCCCAAATCATAACACGGTTATTGCCTGAATCGGCAATGGCTAAACGGCCTTCACGCAAATGAATCCCATACGGCCAGCACAACGTATCCCGCGCCACCGTCTCCCATCGGTTTTCGCCATTCTGGGCAAAGTTGCGCTGGCCGATTACCGCATCGGCCACCGGGAAACAGCCCGTTTGTGGCGGCCCCTGCCAGAATAATACCCGGTTGTTGGCCGTGTCCGCGCAGGCCAGCAGGTCGCCGTCCAGAGAAATGGCGTAGGGGAAGCGCAGCGCCTGCGGCCCTTGCTGGCCGTAAGGCCATTCGGCCGCGTGGTGAAAGTCCGGCTGGCCGATGACCAGGTCGGCGGGGCGGTCGGCCGTGGGCGGCGGCGTCCAACCGAGCAGGCGATGGTTGCCCGCGTCGGCCACGTATAACACGGCGTCGTTACCGGCTATCGCGTGCGGCCAACGATAGGTGTCCGGGCCAACGCCGCGCCCGCGATTTTCTAACCCTTTGTCCGGCCCATCCTGGCCCATGATGAAGTCTGGCGGCTGTTCCGGCGACGGCAGCCCGTTCCAGACGAGCAGGCGGCGGTTGCCGGTATCGGTGACGAGGAAACGGCCGTTGACAAACCCTATCCCATACGGCCAATACATCCCCAACGCGCTCACTACACCGCTGCGATTCTCTGTGACGGTGTGCAGGTCAGGCTGCCCCAACGCATAATTCGGCGGCGTGTCTGACGTTTGGGGCACCTGCTCCCACACCAGGACGCGATGATTCCAGGCGTCGGCCACGTAGAGACGGCCGTCCACCACCAGCACCCCTGTTGGCAAATGGAGGCCGTTTTCCGGGCCGCGCCCGCCGCCGTTTGGCCCTTCGCTGTAAAAGTCGGGCTGGCCTAAGACAACGTCTGCCGGGGCCTGGTCGGTGGCAGGACGGCCGTGCCAGATGAGCAGGCGGTGGTTGCCCGTATCGGCCACAATCAGCCGCTCGTCATCAAAATAGACACCGCGCGGCGCGTAAAGTTGGTTGGGCGTAGGCGCGGCGGCGGGCAGCGCCAGCCCAAATGGGGCGGCTGCTCCCAACCAGACGGCGGGCCGCGCCGCCAATGCCTGGGAAAAGGCCCCCACTGCTGGCAGCGGCGCAGAGGAGGAAATGGAGACGGTGAGTTTGCTCATTATCCCGGCCTCACCCACACGTGCCCACCCTGAATGCGCACCGGGTAGGGTTCTAACTGCGCCTGGGGGGCGGTGAGGCATTCGCCGGAGGTGATGTCATAGCGGAAGCCGTGCCAGGGGCAGGTGAGAATGGCCGATTCGGCGTCCAGCAGCCCGCCATCCAGGGGCATGGCCATGTGGGCGCATTCGTTTTTATAGGCAAAGAAGCGGTTTTCGTGGCGCAGGATGAGGATGGGGGCGACGGCCGTTTGCAGGCAGTACGGCCGTTCCGCAGACACGTCAGCCGCCACCGGCCCCTTCACCCAGCCGCCAATTACCAACTGGCTGCCGTTTTGGGAACCATGACCGTTGACCCCCATGTTGTCCAGGAACAACATGCCCGCTTCCGGTTCATTGGGCACAACCTCCACCTGCCGGATTTGGGGGATGTGTTCCTTGAGGGTTTCTTCCACGCCGTTGCGCAACGTCACGGCCGAGAGGGAGCAGCCATTACAGGCGCCATGCAGCCGGACATAGGCTGTATCTCCTTCAATTTTGACCAGTTCCACATCGCCGCCGTGTGAACGCATGTAGGGCTTAACCGCTTCCAGCACCCGCGCCGCCTGAGTCATCACGTCGGCGCGCACAATGCCGTGCATGGCAAACAGGGCGTACACCTCTGGCACGTCTACCAGTTCAAACAGCAGTTCCTTGCCGCGCGGGTCTGTTTTGAGATGCTGCACCATTTTGGTCAGCCCGGCTTTGTGGAACGCTTCAATAGCCTGTTTCAGATCCATGGCTTTGGTGCGTTCGGCCGTGTTCAGCTTTTGCACTTCCTGTAAAGCGGCGTCCACACGCTGCGCCAGCGTCTCCAAATTTTCTGCGGTCGTGGTTGGGTTTGTGGTGGTCATTTTTCGGTCAAGATGGGTTCATTCGCCAAAGAATGAACCCATCTATGCATACATCGCTTCCTGCTCCAAAAATTCTTCCGTCTTGCGGCGCAACACGTCGGCAAAAGCCATCTTGGCCATGATGATAAGCATGGCTTCGATGTTCTTTGCGGCGGGCGGCGGCGGGGGTTGGCTTTTGGCTAAGGCGGTCAGCACAAAGCAGGCCCCGGCCACGTTATCCAGCAAAAAGTCTTGAAAAATGGCGTTGACAAATTCGTCCAGCCAGACGCCGTCGCCGTTGGGGTTGGCGCGTAGCTGATGCAGGGCGTTGGCCGCCCCCATCTGGCGTTGAATGAGCCGATCCACAAAGCGTTCGGTGGCCGTCATCAACAAGAAGTCAAACTGTTGGCGTTCGTGCAGTTCCATTTTCACCATTAACGGCCGTTTCTCGATGCCCGATCATTTGTTCCAGGGCGCTGCGCACGGAAACGGCCGCTTCCGCCTCGCCATACAACTCAAAAATCGTCAGGGCTTGCTGGAATTTCTGTTGGGCGTGGTTAAAAATGCCCAGGTGCGCCAGCGCATTGGCCTGGTTGGCCAGCACACGCGCATACCCCACCGGATCGCCGACGGCCGTGCGCACCGACAAAATCTCCTCATACAGTTCCACCGCCTGCGCCAGATTCTCTGCCGGGTGGGAGGAAGGTAGATATTGCAGCGCATTCGCCAGGTTAAGCTGCACACTGGCCCACTGCTCCGGGTGGCTGTGCGGGCGGTAAATTTCCAGCGCCTCGCGCAGCGACTGCACGGCAATGCCCATCCGCAGTTGGTCGCTGGCCTCGCGCATGGGCATGGTCAGGTAAGCCAGCGCCAGGTTCGTCTGGCAAAGGGCGAAATGTTCGGGATGGCTCTCTTTTTTGAAGGTGTGCAGCGCGGCCTGGTAACACTTCACCGCTTCGGCCAACCCATTGCGCCGCCCGGCGGACATTTCCTGGTAGGTGATGCCCAGGTGCAGCCATAGTTCTGCTTTTTGCTCGTGCAAGGCGGTGGGTTCCAGCAGTTTGAGCGCCTGTTGGTAAAGCGGCACAATCTCATAGCTGCTGCCATTCACCGCCTGTCTTGTCTCGGCCAGCGTACCTGTGAATTGGGCCGCCAGCAGGGGCGAGGTGGGTTGGGTGACGGCGATGGCCTGTTCGATGAAGGGCAGAGCGGCCGTTGGCTGCCCCTGTTCCAGGTGATACGACGCCTGAGCCATCAGCGCCAGGCCGTTAATTTCGGGCACGGCCGTGTCCGCTACCGGCGGCTCTTCCAGATACCCCAACGTAAATGCGACCACATCCAGCAGTAGCCGCAGGTCGGACGGCAGGTCGGCGCGCAGCCCGGCGTAGGTTTCCAGGTCTGATTGCAAAACAAAACGGTTATACCGGCCGACCAGCGACGTATCCCCGGCCAAAGCGGCATGGGCCGCGTCGGTATCGCCTGCCAGCGCCAGCCCATAATAGGCCAGTTCGGGCGGCAGGTCGGCGGGGATGAGACCTTGGAGCAGTTGGCTTTGTACGGCCGTGCCCGCCGGACCATCCGGCAGCAGTAAATACCCGGCCGGTAAAGAGAAAATGCCAATCGGCTGCGGCGTCAAAAACGTGGTCATGTCCATCATCAGTCGTTCATCCTCACCTGGTTTTTTGTTCAGCCTTCGCCGCCGATTTCCAATCGGCGGCTGCTATGAAAAACACGCTAAAGCGCGTTACCCGGCGGCGCTTTTAACGGGCTTCAGCACGTTTTCTATATCAGCCTATGAATGAATTCATAGGCGATGCCGACCAAAGGGTTAGAGGCCGGTTGGCGGGCCGGGCAGGTCTCGTTTGGCGGCCCGTTCAATCCATTCGGCGGCAATTTCGGCGGCGCGGCGTTTGGGGTAATCCTGAATCCGATGGCGCACGGTCAGGAATTTTTCGTCCTCGTCATTGTCCGGTTCAAAAAAATCCACCAGGAGGTAGAGTACGTAACGGCCGTTTTCCTCCTCAATCACCGTCTCCACAAAGGTCGCGTTGGGGTTCCAGCCGTTCATGGCTGCTCCAATGGCAGCGCCACCCGCAGCGCGCCGTTAGCGCCGTCCCAAAAAGCGGGGCGCCAACCCGGCGGCGTATCCGGCGGCAGCGCCTCCCAAATAATCACGGCCCGGTCTCCCTGGGCATTGCGCTGTTTCAGCAGCAGTCCGCCCGCGGCCGCGCCCCGCAGCGGCAGCAGCCATAGTTCCCGGCCCTTCACCAGCGGTACCAACACATCCTCAGGAAAATAATGCGCCGCCACAGCCGCCGACAAACGCAGGTAGCCATCGGCCGTGATCTCCACCCGTTCATGCTGCATGGGCCGCCTCGCCAATTTCTGCCAGCAACAGGGGGATGAGCCGTTCCATGGCCGCGGCGACGGCCGGGGTCAGCGGCTCGCCATAGGCCAGTGATTCAATTTCTACCAGGTAAACGCTCACCTCCTGTGGGTACTCGTCTTTCAGCAGCCAGCGGCCGAAAGCCAGGGCATGATCCCAACGAAAGCTGTGCATGTGTAAGCCCGTTACCGGCGGCAAACTTTCCAGCACGTCGCCGGGCACTTTGAAAAGCGTGCCCGGCGGGTCACCCGATTGGCAGGCGTCCACAATGATGGCGCGGTGCGCTCCGCGCATCCCAAAAGCCACGTCCATCCCGGCCGTGCCACCATCTGCCAGCCGCACCCCCTTCGGTAACTCGAAATCGAGCAGCCGCCGCACCAACAGTGGCCCAACGGCGTCGTCCCCACGCAGCAAATTACCGCAGCCAATCACAAGCGTATGCGGCGGCGGCACGGCCGGCGGGGGCATCAGGGGGAGGGAGGGGTTAATGGTCATTTGTCAATGGTCAACGGATAACGGATAACGGTCAACGGATAACGGAATACGGGTTACTGATTACCGACTCAATGCGCTACTGTCTGGCGCACGGGCGGGGCGCAGCGGCTGATTTCCCGCTGCACGGTTTCGTCCAGCCGGGCGTGGGCCTGGGCCAAGTCATACTCCATTTGCAGTTTGAGCCAGAATTGGGGGGTGGTGTGGAAATAGAGCGCCAGGCGCAGGGCGGTGTCGGCGGAGATGCGCCGTTTTCCGCGCACAATCTCGCTGATGCGGTGCGCCGGGACGTGAATGTCTAGCGCCAGGTGATTCTGGCTCATCTCTAACGGCCGTAAAAACTCATCCATCAACACCACACCTGGATGTACACAAACCGGGGAATAATTCGCCGCCATAAATGCCTCACATATGATGTCTCGCGTTAAATGGCTGCCCTAAAAAAAGTAACCGGCAATCAGCTTGAGCCACTGATTACCGGTTACTGATTACCGATTACTGCCCTCAACAGGCGTCGCCAATGCGGAAGTTTGCCAGTTCTTTGCCCGTTTTGCCGTCGTAGGCGTGAACGGTGCAGACCAGGCAAGAGTCAAAACTGCGGGCCACGTGCCCCAGTTCCACCGGGTCGTTCATGTCTTCAATCTGCGCGCCGATGAAGGCTTGCTCCATTGGCCCATGCACATTTTTGCCATCCATCGGGCCGATGTTCCAGGCAGTGGGCGTCACCACCTGGTAATTCTCGATCTTGCCATCCTTCAACACGATCCAGTCAGACAGGCTGCCGCGCGCGGCTTCGGTGGAGCCAAACCCTTTGCCGTCGGGCCGTTCCACCGGCTTGATGTAAAACTTCTCGTGCAGGTTGACGTCATTGAGCCAGCCTTTCACCAGTTTGAAGTATTTGGCGGCTTCGTGCATCCGACTCATCACCCGCACCAGCACATTGGGGCCGACGGTTTGAATGGCGTTCAGGAAGAGGGGATCGTAATCCTGGTGGGCGGCAGCGCCGGGGCGGCCGGCGATGACCTGACGGGAGAGGGGGCCGGCTTCCAATGGGATGTAGCCTTTGCCTTGTACGTTATAACGCGGCGATTTGGCCCAGGAATACTTGCCCTGTTTGTGGCCGTCGGCCGGGTCCATGGGGTCGGTGACGCCGTCCCAGGGGTGCAGGGAGCCAGACCCTTTGAAGAAGGAGTGGGTATGGTCTTCGCTGACGCGCAGGTGGTCGAAGTCGTGGTAATTTTCGCCGTCGTAGACGCCGGCGCGGGTGATGAGGGCATCGTTACGGCCGTCAATCGTCGGGCGGTGGTACAGGTCAGGGTCAAAGAACGTGCCGGTTGCCAGGAATGCGCCCGCGCCCTGCCCAAACTTATCCAGCCCAATTTCCAGGGCGTAGCGAATGAAAAAGCCGCAGTCAGAATTGTATTGGCTCTCATTTTCATTGGCCCAATCCAGAATGTCTTGCCAGCTTTTGTTTTCCAGCCAGCGGTCAATGGAGCAGCCCAACCACTGCTTTTCCAGCCAGGCGTCAGCCCACCAATCCAGAATGGCGATGGAGCGCGTGATTTCCGAAAGCGTGGGGCCGCACATGACGCCGCCGGGGATCATAAAGCTGGAGTGGGGCCATTGGCCGCCAAACATGGCGTACACTTCCACCGGCTTGCTAGACCAGGTGACGCCCGTCTCGTAGCTGCTGCCCACAAAGGGGGCAAACCGGCGCACTGCTTCGTCGTATTCTTTGGCCTGGGCGTAATTTTTGTTGATCAGGTCAATGGCAAAGAGGGCGTAGAACCAGCGCGGGATGCTTTGCAGCGTTTCGCAGGCCTGGGCGATGTTGCGGATGAGAGTGGCGTTGGGCGGCAGTTCCGTCTGCCAGGCCGTGTCCAGGGCGTAGGCCGATTTATACAGGTGACTGCCGCCGCAAATGCCACAAATGCGCGGCGTGACGATTAAGCCGGCCTGTGGGTCTTTGCCTTTGAGGATAATTTCAAAGCCGCGAAACATGGCTGCTTCAGCATGGGCATCCACCACCACGTTATCTTCAATGACCACATTCAAATCGAGGTCGCCTTCTACGCGACCGAGGGGACTGATTCGTAAATCTTGGGTTTTTACAGCCATTTCTTTCTCTCCAATTTTCATAGACCCAGAGGGTCTATGAAAATTCGGCTAAACGACAAACATATCCTCTTTTGACCATTCGGGGGCGGCGATACGGGCGGCGGCAGCGTGGGCCATGTAGGTGACGTGGTCGGTGCCAATGGGCACTTCTTTGGGGATGCTGCCGCTGATCTTCTGCGTCTTGAAGACGGTGCCGGGGGCCAGGTCGAAGAAGGGGAACTCCGGTTCGGTGCAGCCGGTGCAGGGCATCCCGGAGCGGGTCTTGGAGGACTGGCGGTTCCACAAAATGCGGTTGCAGGGAGAATGGGTGACGGGGCCGCGGCAGCCAAATTCGTAAAAGAGGCAGCCGGTGCGCGTGCCCTGCCCAAATTCCATAGTGGATTGTTTGTATTCAAAAAATTGGACGCGGGTGCAGCCGGTTTGGGTAAAGGATTTGAAGAAGGTTTGCGGCCGTTGCAATTCGTCCAGGGCAATGTCGGCGGTGCGGCCGCTGGCGACGGCGACCAGGATTTGTGTGACCCAATCTGGATGCGCCGGGCAGCCGGGGATGTTGATGACGGGCAGCCCGGCTTTGGATGTCCAGCCCTCGCCCAGGAAGCCGCCTTTGTTTTTCTTGAGGTACTGCAAACCAACGGAGCCGCTGGGGTTGGGGGCGGTGGCCGGAATGCCGCCCCAACAGGCGCAGTCGCCAATGGCCACAACGATGGCGGCCTGGTTAGCCAGGTCTGTGACCCAATCCATCATGGGCCGGTCGGCGAACATATCGTAACGGCCGGTGTTGTTTGGCCCGGTGATGACCGTGCCTTCAAAGACGAAGATATCCAACGGCCGTTCCCCCCTGGCACAATCCCAGAAGATTTTCTGAGCCTGCTGGCCCAGTTCCATCCCCAACGACGGATGCCAGAGGACGTCTATGCCAAAGTCGGTGACGAGATCACAGGCGCTCGGCTCTTCGGCGTTGAGAAATGACATGGTATTGCCACTGCAAGCGCCACCCTGAAACCACAATAAAGATGTCATACGATGCCTCCTTGTAATTACTAATGCTCTGGCCGGTTTCCAGACCGGTCACAGACAAAGTGATACGTGATGCGTGATGCGTGATGCGTGATGGGTGATCAGAGAAACCTCACGCACCATGCATCACATCCTTCTCACTCTTCTTCTGGACTAAATAATCAAGCCACGTTTCTATGCCCTCGCCGCGTTTGGCGGATGTTTCCAGAATGGGCAGATACGGCCGTACCGCGTGGATGTTGTCGTAAACGGCCGTGCGGTCAAACTCCACCGCCTCGGCCAGGTCTATTTTGGTGATGAGGGCCAGGTCGGCGGAATGGAACAGCGGCGGATATTTGAGCGGTTTGTCTTCGCCTTCGGTGACGGACATCAAGACGATGCGCAAATCTTCCCCCAGGTCATAGCTGGAAGGGCAAACCAGGTTGCCCACGTTTTCAATGAACAGAAAATCAAGTTCAGACAAATCCCATCCGGCCAGGTGGCTTTCCACCATGTTGGCTTCCAGGTGGCAGCAGCCGGCGGTGACGATCTGGCGCACGGGCGCGCCGGAACGGGCCAGCCGGAGGGCGTCATTTTCGGTAGCCAGGTCGCCCACCAGGGCAGCCACGGACAGGCCGCGTTCGGTCAGGCGGCGCAGGGTGGTTTCCAGCAGGGCGGTTTTACCGGTACCGGGGCTGGAGACCCAGTTGGTGACAAACACGTTGGCGGCCGTAAAGCGGGCGCGCAAACTGTGGGCCAGTTGGTCGTTTTTGCTGAGAACGTCTTGTTGAATTTCCAGTAAGCGAGTCATCGTTTTATACGGCGGCGAGTGTGGGGGCGGCCACACCGGCTAACTCATCCTCTTCATCCTCAAATTCCAGCGCCGCAATTTCCAGCTCTTTGCCACGCACAATATCGGCCGTGGGTGTTTCGCAAATGGGGCAGCGAAACCGTTGCATGGTGGGTAGTTCCACTTCGCCGCAGGTCGGGCAGCGAACGGCTACTGGAATCTTTTCAATGATCAGGCGGCTGCCTTCTAAAATCGTTCCCTGGGCGGCAATGTCATAACTGAAAAGCAGCGCCTCTTCTACCACGCCAGACAGCGCCCCCAGCCGGAGGTGTACCACCTGAACCGAATGGATACCGGCGTTGGCAGCCGCTTCACCGGCCATTTGCACCAGGCTGTAGGCAATGGAGAGTTCGTGCATTAAATCTCCCGGCCAAACTGCTTGCCAAACTCCACCAGAAAGCCCAACGCTTTTTGCACGTCGGGGTCGCGGGAGGCTTTGAACAGGCCCATCAAGCCAATCTGGGTGTCTCGTGTTTTGGTGGTGTCGTAGCTGTGTACCAGCGATTGCCCGGCGTAGCCCACCACGCCAACCGTTTGTGAGGAGAGGATGCCGGATTCCACCAACCGGTCGAGCGCGCCGGAATTGATGAAGTTTTGCACCGGTTCAGAGGCGATGACGGGCACAAGCTGGTTCGTCACCTCGATTAACTGCGGCGCAGCCTCCATGAACTGTGGCAGGGTGCGCAGCAGCGCCACCAGATTGGCGGTGTCCACTGCCCCCGAAGCGTCTTTGATGCCGCCGGCTACGTTTTCAATGATGGCGTCGCTGCGCTGCAAGAAGCCGTCTATGGCTTCGATGCTAAAGGCGATCTTGTCAATGTTTTGCACGATGCTGGTAATGGCTTCCAGCGCCTTGGGGTCGCTGAGAACGGCCAGTAAACGTTGAAATTCGGCAGAGCCAACCAGGGTCATCAGTGAAGGCAAAAAGGCCATCATCTGGGGCAGCATCTCAATGAGTTGGGGAAGGTATTGCAGCAGGGTGGTCAGATCAGAAGGGGGGGATTTTTTGAGGTCGGCCACGCCGCGGGCGGCTTCTTCGGCGATGATGTTGCTTCTTTGCAGCAGGCCATCTACGGCCGTGACCGCAAAGGCGATCAACTCTATCTTGTCTAAAATCTGGTTAATGGCTTGCGCTGTCTGTGGCTCGTTGAGCCTGACCTGGAGTTGGCGCGAAACATCGCCGTTCACATAAGTGCCGTTTACAGTGGACATCTACCTCTCCTTCTCGTCGCTCTTGCCGCTTATGATGATGTGGGGGATGTGATATGTTGTTGAATGTGGCTATTGTATGGCACGGCCGTGAATGAACAATAGCAAGATTTATGTATTTATGACAAAAGGGAGGCTCTGGAATTGGCTAAAAATGATAATGGAGATTGGAGATTGGAGATTAGAGATTCGCTAATCTCCAATCTCATTGATCAATGGGCGGGCGGTTGCCCAGGATAATCAGGTTGCGTTTGATGGCCAGGCGGACCAGTTCCACCTGATTGTGGACGCCCATTTTTTGCATGATGTTGGCGCGGTGGCGGTTGGCCGTGTGCGGGCTGATGCACATGCGGTCGGCGATTTCAACGGCCGTATAGCCGGCGCCAATCAGTTGAAGCACTTCATACTCTCTGGTCGTCAGATCAATGGCCGGTTCGGCCGGTGCGCGTTCGAGGATGGATTTTTCGAGGGTTTCGCTGAGATAACATTCACCTTGCTGCACCCGCTGTAACGCCTCAAACAGTTCCGTTTCCATGGAATCTTTCAAGATGTAGCCGTTGGCGCCGTTGCTCAATGCCTGCACCACCAGTTCTTCGTCGTCATACATGGAAAGGACGATGAGGGCGGGTGGGTTTTCCAGCCGTTTCAGCCGTCGCAGTGTTTCCAGCCCGTTAAGGCGGGGCATGGCCAGGTCGAGGATGATGGCGTCGGGCTGGTACTGCTCCACCAGGGGCAGCAGTTCTTCGCCATTGCTGGCTTCGGCGACGACGGTGAAACGGCCGTCCATAGTCAACAATGCCGCCAACCCCCGCCGCACCACGTTATGGTCGTCGGCCAAAATCACCCGCTGTAACGATTTGCCACTCATCACCCACTTTCTCCTACGGCCGTGACCTGTTCCGTCGCCAACCGAACCGCCACTTCCGTGCCGCCATTGGGCACAGAGCGCACTGTAAATTTACCACCCAACATCGCCACCCGCTCCCGGATGCCCAATAAACCCAGCCCATCGGTGGGCAGTTGGGCGTCAAAGCCACGGCCGTCATCCCGGATCGTCAACACCACGTCCAGTTCATTCATCATCAGCGTCAGCCACACGTGCTGCGCCTGGGCATGGCGCAGCACATTGGTCAAAGATTCCTGCACAATGCGGTAACAAACGGTCTCGGCCGTCGTGGAAAGCCGCTGCGGCGCGCCCAACACGTCAAAGTAGATGACCAGGTCGCTTTGTTTTTTGAACTGGGTTACCAATTGCTGCAAGGCGGCCTGCAAACCCAATTGATCCAGCGCCGGGGTGCGCAGGCTGCGCGCCAGGTTACGCAAATTGGAGGCGGCGCTGTTCACCTCTTCCCGAAGCTGGCGCATTTGCTCTCGCGCTGCCGTCATTTGCGGCGGTATCTGATGCTCCAGCAGTTGCAAATTCAGCTTGATGCCAATGAGCAACTGCCCGGCTTCATCGTGCAGTTCGCGGGAGATGTGGGTGCGTTCGTCTTCCAGCAACGTGATGTGCTGGTTGGAAAGCGCCTGTAATTCGTGGCGCTGCCGGTCTAGCTCTTGCATCAGCCGGGCATTGCGCAGGGACACGGCCGTTGTATGCGCCAATGATTCCAAAAAAGAGACGTCCGACCAGGTGAACGGCTCCTTGCCGCCCTGTTTGTTGTGAATTTTGATAAACCCCAGCGGTGATTCTTCGCCCGCAGACAAAATGGGCACACACAGCACATTCTTGACCTGAAAACGGGCGATCAGTGGCGGGAATGCCAGCCGCTCGTCGGGGTAATTGTTGGATAGAAAGGGGCACTGCTGCTGGTACACGTAGTGGGGAATGGTGCCCTGCTGCCAGGTGATGATGACGTCGCGCCAACGGCCGTCTACCCAATACTGCGTCGTCACCAGGCTGGCGCCACCATCTACCAGCCCCGCCAACCCCGCGTCCGCCCCCAAAAACCGGCCGGCGTGTTCCACCAACCGCTGCAAAAGGATGGGGGGATCAAGTTGTTCATTGAGGACGGCATTAAAGGCAAAAAGGTTTTGCATGGCGCTGTTCCAATTGGTCAGGCGGCGGAACAATTGGGCGCGCTCAATGCCGCTGGCAATTTGCAGGGCAATGGTTTGCAGCAGTTTTTCATCGTCAACGGTAAACGGGGCTGCCTTATCTTCCTGGCGACACTCAATCACGGCCAATGGGTGATTTTGGTGGTTAAAAACAGGCACAGACAACACGCTGGCGCAGGGGTACATCTCTTCCAGGGCCGGGCGCGGCGTGGCGCGGTCATTAACCGCCTGGCTGCGGTACGGTTTTTGGTTAGCCAGAATGTAGCCCAACGTGCCGTCTTTGGTGGGCAGGCTCACGTCTATGGGGTGTGGTTCCTGGTTAACGATAATGGCGTTAACGTGGATGCGCCCTCCCTCCACGACGCCAATGAACACCTGCGCCGCGCCAAAAATGGCCGCGATTTTTACCCCCAGCCGGGCAACCAGTGTTTCCAGGTCTGGTTCATCCACCACAATGCGGGCAATATCGTGCAGGTGTTGGGAATAATCCTGCAAAGCGTGTAATCCCTTTTGGGTCTTCAGAATTTGGTGAGACCGGAAGTGATGGGTGATGGGTGACGAGTGACGGGTGAGAAAATCACTCGTCACCCGTCACTCGTCACTCGTCACTCGTCACGCTTCCATTTCCGGAGTGTATTGGCCGGTGGCGGCGGCGGCTACCAGGCTGGCCCGCTGGCGAAATGCGGCCTGGGCCGCGGGAATGTTGGCGTCGCTGCCGTGCCAGGTTTCCAGCGCTTCTTGCTGCAAGGCACGGCCGTAAGAAAATGACAACGCCCAGGGTACACCGCCCAACTGGTTCATCAAACTCAGGTGCCAGGTGGCTTCGGCGCTGCTCTGGCCGCCGGAAAGGAAGGCGATGCCGGGTACGGCCGCCGGTACATGGTTGCGCAAACAACGCACCGTCTCCGCCGCCACCTGTTCCGGCGCCGCCCGCTGCGGGCACTCCTTCCCGGAAATCACCATGCTCGGTTTCAGCACAATCCCTTCCAGGTAAACACCCTGTTGGAATAACGCGGCAAAAACTGATTGGAGGGTCACGGCCGTGACCTCATAACACCGTTCAATCGTGTGGTTGCCATCCATCAGCACTTCCGGCTCCACAATCGGTACCAGCCCTGCCTCCTGCACCAGCGCCGCATACCGGGCCAGGGCATGGGCGTTGGCCTCAATGCCCGCCCGTGTGGGCAGCCCGTCGCCGATGTTGATGACGGCCCGCCACTTGGCAAAACGCGCCCCCATCTCCCGATATTCGGCCAACCGCTCGCGCAGCCCATCCAGCCCTTCGGTGACAACCTCTCCGGGATGCCCGGCCAAGGGCTTCGCGCCCATGTCCACTTTAATGCCGGGGATAATGCCGTTGGCGGCCATGTGGGCCGGCATGGGCACATCGCCGCCCGTCACCTGCTGCCGGATGGTTTCGTCGTACAAAATGGCCCCGGCGATATAGTCAGACAAATTTGGCGTGGTCAACAGCAAACTGCGGTAAACACGGCGCGTTTCAAACGAACATTCGATGCCGTATTTCACAAAGCGCTTCACGCAAGTACCGGTGCTTTCGTCCATGGCCAGGATTCCTTTGCCTTTCGCTACCATGGCCTGGGCAGTGGTTTCTAATAGTTCTTTGTTCATCCTGTTTTCCCCTTTCGGTGTGGGGCAATTGGGCAAATTGCCCTACATCCTTAACACACGCCGGAAATCGGCGATGTTTTCGCTAATCGTCTTCGTGTCGCCAAAGATGGCGCTGCCGGCCACCAACACGTTGGCCCCGGCGGCGACGATTTCGGCCACGTTCTGAACCTTAATGCCGCCATCTACCTCTAAATCGGCTGCCGATCCAATCTCGTCTAACATCCGGCGCAGACGGCGGATTTTATCCGTGCTGCCGGGGATGTAGCTCTGGCCGCCAAAACCGGGGTTGACCGACATGATCAGCACCAAGTCTACGTCGGGCAGAATTTCCTCTAGTGTAGCCAGCGGCGTGGCCGGATTCAAGGTGACGCCGGGCTTCACGCCCAATTCGCGGATCACCTGGATGGTGCGGTGTAAATGGGGGCAGGTTTCCACGTGAACGGTGAGGATGTCCGCGCCCGCCCCGGCAAAATCGGCCAGATACCGGTCCGGGTTTTCAATCATCAGATGCACATCGAGGAGGGCGCCGGTTTGTTCGGCCAACGGCCGTAACGCCTGCACCACCAACGGGCCAATGGTAATGTTGGGCACAAAGTGGCCGTCCATCACATCCATGTGAATGTAAGCCGCGCCGGCGGCAATGGCTTCGCCGACCTGTTCACCCAGGCGAGAAAAATCGGCCGACAAAATAGAGGGAGCTAACTTGATCTGGTTCATGGGCGTATTATCCAACCATTTGCCCGTTCCTGGCAACGGGGTTGTAATTCAGGTAACGGCCGTCGCATATTCAATTCCCGGCGATTAAAATCGCGGCTACAAAAGGCCAGGCCCACCCTTCGCAAAGCTCAGGGCAGGCACTTCGTGGGTCAGGTACCAGTCAGCGAAGGCCGACTTTGCCTTTTGTTGGTGCAGATTTATCTGCCGCATGGAATATGCGTTCAGGTAACGGCCGTTGCCTGAACCGTCGTTTGCAGGCGGCTCAGCGCCGCTACTGGCGTGGCAAAGGGCATGTTGGTCAGGTCGTTGTATTTGCGCAGCACGTGGTACGTGATCAGCAGTTGGGTCAGGGCCAATGGGTGGCTGTGTTGGTGGCGTAGCCCATCCAGATAATTGCCGAATTCCGACTCCGCTTCCGGGCGCAGTTCCGGCATGTGTTCCCAGATGGCGTCGGCCAGGCGGGTGGCCTCGAGGGTGGACACATTGCCATCAATGTCCAGAAAATCCACCGGCAGCCCATTGTCCCGGTTGAGTTGCAGGCGGATACGGCCGTTCCGGCTGCCCTCCAACAGATAACTCAAATCCGGGTGGGGGATGGTCGGCCGCAAGATCAGCCGGGTGTTCAGATGCGATCCGGCCGTTTCCGGGTCGCAACCCGGCGGCGGATAAAAGTTCACCACAATATCGGCGTGTTTGCGCTGCGGCCGGATGAAAGCCTCCGACACAGGTTCGCGCCGTTGCAGCGCGGCCTGCACCTGTTCCGGCGTGTAGCCCCGTTTGCTGGTGTCTCGCTGCACTTTCCAGATGGCGCGCACATTTTCGTCCGGCGCCAGAAATACTTTCACGTCAAAAAAATTGCGCAGCACTTCCGTAGAAAACCCCAACAACCCTTCCACAATGACAAACTGTTTGGGCTGCACATATTCCGGCCGTACCAACGTGCCGTTGGAATGGTCATACACCGGCTTCAAGATGGGCTGCCCATAATGCAGCCGCTCCATGTGCAGTTGCATGATGTCAATGTAATTGCAATCCGGGTCTAGCGCCGAAATGCCGCGCGCCGCCCGTTCCTGGCGGTCGAATTTGTGGTAATCGTCGGTGCAAACGTGGGTGCAGTTTTCCTCGCCCAAAATGCGCGTCAACCCCTGGGTAATGGTCGTCTTACCGGCGGCGCTGTCGCCCACAATGCCTAATACGATGGGGCGCTGTGATCGCTTCATTGTCCTCACTCCTTCGAAAATAATCCACAGATTACGCAGATTTCACAGATTTAATCCGCGTCATCCGCGTTCGTCCGCGTCCAATTTTCATTTATTGTGGTGCGCTACTGCCCATGGAAACTCTTGTGTTTGTAGCGCGATTTGGAAAATCGCTCTACTGCTGCACGTCAAATTTAATGTCCGCCCACAGGTTCATGGCGTCGCGTAGTTCCGGGGAATTCCGGGCGGCTTCTTCCAGCGTGGAGCCAGACGCGATAGCCTCGGTGGCCACGCGATTGGCGCGGGCGCCGGCGCGGCTGCCTTTGGGATGGCCGTGTGTGCCGCCGCCGAAGAGGAAAAAGGCGTCGTTGCCATACATCCGGTGCAGTTCGGGAATGTGGTGGACGTGAATGCCGCCGGAAGCCACCGGCCACACTTCTTTGAGACCGGCAAAATCCTGGTCGAAGTAGAGGCCGCGCTCCCGGTTGGCGGGTGTGTGCCGCTGGCGCAGGAGGTCAATGATGCCCAGCGTCTCGCTGCGAGAACCTTCCAGCTTGCCCACGACGGTGCCGGTGTGCAGATGGTCGCCGCCGGTGAGGCGCAGCCATTTAGCTACCACGCGCATGTGGATGCCGTGATTGGCCTGGCGGGTAAAGACGGCGTGCATGGCGCGGTGACAATGCACAATCATGTCCAGGTCGCGGGCGTGGGCAAAAACGTCGGCGGAGGCGGCAAAACCGGCGGTGATGAAGTCAAACATGCACATTTTGGCGCCCCGTTCAGCCAGGAAATCCATACGGCGCAGGCTTTCGCTGGTGGAACCGGCGGTGACGTTATGCCAGTGTCCCTTAAATTCGCCGGTGGCGACCATGGCTTCGCCCACGGCTTCCTGGGCATAGCGGAAACGGTCTTGCCAGCGGCTAAAGGGCTGGCTGTTCATGTTTTCGTCGTCTTTGGTGGTGTCCAGGCCACCCACCAGACATTCGTAGATGATGGTGGAATAGGCTTTGGGGGAGAGGCCGAGTTTGGGTTTGACGGTGCCGCCGAGCAACGGCCGTGACCACTTATTCGCCCACACCCGTTCATCATAAATGCCCACGTGCGGGCCGGGGAACGTTTTCACCAGAGCCGTGGGGATGCGCATATCTTCCAACCGCAGCGCCGCCACCGCCTTGAAGCCAAACACATTACCCACAATCGAGGACATGATGTTGACGATGCTGTTCTCCTCGAATAAATCCATGGGGTAGGCGATGTAGGCGATGGCGCTGCCATCGGCAGCGGTGGCAATGTCATAAACTTTGGCCTTGTAAAAATCCAGGTCGGTGAGCTGGTTTGACCACACTTCCGTCCAGGTGCCGGTGGAAGATTCGGCGGCGACGGCCGCGGCCGCTTCCGTCAGGCTGACGCCGGGTTTGGGCGTAATGCGAAAGGCGCACAGCAGGTCGGTATCGGCCGGCGCGTAATCGGGCGCGTAGTAATCTACGGCATAATCACGCACCCCAGCCTGGTATTTCTGGCTGAGTTCGGCCGTTGGCGGCTGGCTGATGGTTTTGGGGGCAATCATGGTTGTACTCATTTTAGGACGCAGATTCACGCGGATGACGCGGATAGAATGTTGTGAATAGGCGTCCTGTTTTCATTTATCGTGGTGGGCTGCCGCCCGTGTTGTCTCCTGTGTGAATCATGAATTATGAATTTTGTTTGTTCATATTTTCACAATCAGGATAACCGAAGCGGCGGCGAGGGAGAATGACTGATGGGGTAGTCAGGGGGTGGGTGCGGTGGGTGGTTTCAAACTACCCGTTTGGGTAGGTGGGGGAGATTGGTTCAATCTTTGGCGATTGAACTAATCTATGGGGCGGTTACGGCCGTTTATCCAGATACCACCGGCTGGCTTCGGTGCGGTTGCGCACGCCCAACTGCTGGTAAATGTTTTGCAGGTGAAATTTGACGGTGTTCTGGCTGATGTGCAGGCGGTGGGCGATTTGGGCGTTGGTCAGCCCCTCGGCGACCAGCGCCAGCACTTCATTTTCGCGCTCAGACAGGGGGACGGGGGGCACGGCCGTGTGGCTGCCAGACAGCCAATGGCGGGCCGCCGCCGGAAAAACCAACTGCCCGGCGGTGATTTGGCGGATGGCCTCGGCTACCCGCTCCGGCGGGTCGCTCTTGAGCAGCAGGCCATCGGCGCGCGCCTCCAGCGCGGCGCGCAAGGTGTCACTGTCGCTGTAGGCGGTGAGCAGCAAAATGGTGACGGCGGGGTGGCGTTGGCGAATGGTTTGCAGGCTGGCCAGGCCATCCAGGTAGGGCATCTGAATGTCCGTTACCACCACGTCGGGGTGGAAACGTTCAACGGCGTCCAACAGCCGCTCGCCGTCGGTGGCGGTGGCAATGACCAGGATGTCTGGTTCGGCTGCCAGCAGACTGCGCAGCCCTTCCAGCACCAGCGCATGATCGTCGGCCAATACAACACGAATGAGTTTATCCATCTAGCGGTACCTTCACGATAATTTGGGTGCCACGACCGGGGGCCGTGTGCAGTTCAAACTGGCCGTTCACCAGACCAACCCGGTCGCGCATCCCCCGCAGGCCAATGTGTTCGGCCTGTTCGGTGGCTTCCGGCCCGTGCAGCGGCGGCGGCGTGAACCCCTGCCCATTGTCGCTAACTTCCAGCCGAATCATCTGGTTTTCCAGGGACAGGCGTACTTTTTGCTCGGTGGCGTGGGCGTGGCGGTAGGCGTTGTTCAGGGCTTCCTGGCAGATGCGATAGAGGGCGATTTTAACGGGCAGGGAGGCGGGCAGCCGTTCCGGGCAGCTAATGAGGGCCACCGGGCAGCCGGTCAGGGCTTCGTGTTGTCTGACCAGGTCGTGAATGATCACGGCCGTGTCCCGTTGGGCAAAATCGGGGGCGCGAAAGGCGCCGAGAAAGTGGCGGATTTCTTGCAAGGCTTCTGCCAGCAGGGAGGAGAGGCGCAACAAGTTCTCGTCCCACTCCACCTCAGAAATCACAGTCCCTTGCTGCCGTTTCTGTTTGAGGAGGCTGATCTGAGTTTGGGCGACAAACAAACGCTGCGCCAGGCCATCGTGGATGTCCAACACAATGCGCTGCAACTCTTCTTCGGTGACGGCCAAAATGCGCCGGGCAGCCATTCGTTCTTCATTTGACGTTATGGGTTGTGGGGGCTTGCCGGACATAGAGTTTCCTGCCTGATTTAGCTGCTGCTGCTACGCCAATGCGTGAATTGTGATTTGTTTCACGAAAGCTGTCAAATTAAGCGTGATGGGCTGGCGACGGCCGTGACCGGCCTGGACATCCCACGCACCCAGCTCGACCGCCAAACACAGGAATAGAAAAGCCCGGCAATTTGCCGGGCTTTTATGTTCAAATTGTAGGTTGTGGTCTCAATCAGGCCGAGGTAGCTACATCGGTTTGATAATCGCGTGATAGAGAGGCCTCACCCTGCGTTTCCACAATTGGCACTTCACCCCACTCTTCGTGTTGGCTCATGCGTGTTGATAGGGCGCAAACACTAATGACTATCACGGCCGTTGCCAAAAAATAAATGCCAATTGCAGCTAACCAGATCATCTTAAAGTTCCCTCTTCTTCAACTTCTAGCCATTTCTTACAATCATACTTACAAAGGTCATGGTTAGCCACATTTTACAAGTCTGTTTCCCAAATTGCATTAGTACCCTAGACCTAACAATCAACAACCGTAAGTCCCATTGCAATTTCCTATCAGCAAAATGAGATGGTGCGATTACTGCAAATTCACGAAGGTGGGGAGTTGAGGCTGGCGATTATATTCCCATAGGTGTTTCTGTTATACTCAACGAGGGCATAAATTGGCATTCCGACCAGAGAGAGAAATGTCAGTTTATAGCCTTTGACAGTATATTATTAACGGACGCTGCCCTCTGGCAGCGTATCCGTTGGTGCGAAAAAGCTGTTGGCTGACTACGTAGAACTATCGGAATCGGAACGGCCGTTACCCACCTGGGTAATGGCCATTTTCCTTTGGTTTACGCCGCGTCGTATGGCCCTGGTGATGATGGCCTTGCAGTTGTTGTGGCTGGCGCTCATCTGGCTGACGGGGGCGGCTACGGCCGTTTACAAACTGCCCCTATTGCTTGCATACACCCTCATAATCGGTCTGGTCGTGGCTTTTCTGCCGCCTGTTCTCGTCCGCCGATGGCACACGGCCGTTGTGTCCCTTGCTGATCGCCCTGCCATCGGCTTGATGGTCATAGGTATCGGCTTCGGTCTGGTTGGTGTTTATTATGCGTTCCAGCAAAGGTTGTGGACTTTTGATGAGGAAGCCAGTTTTGCCGCGGCCGTCACCGTAGCCCAGTCGGGTATCTCTGGCCTGATGGCAAACTACCAAAACTGGGGATGGTTAGCCACGCAGCATCCACCATTAGCGCCAATCGTGTATGGTCAGTTCCTTTGGCTGGTTGGCCCTTTCTTAGGCCAGACGCTGGCTGTGGCCCGCCTGCTTTCCCTGCTGTTTGCTGCGGGCACGGGCCTGCTCACCTACGCTATCGGCGCGGCGCTTTATGACAAAAACACCGGTATGATGGCCGCTGGTTTCCTGTTCACCTTTCCCTTATTCATGCGATTGAGCGCCACCACAATGGTCGAGCCAATGCTGGTGTTTTTGTTTACCCTTGCCCTGTACCTGACCCTTTTATGGCTGCGCCGCCAGCATTGGTTTTACCTGTTAGCTCTTGGTTTGGTGGTCGGGTTGGGATTAGTCACAAAATACACCATGCTGTTTGTTGGCCCTATTGTATTGGGGTTTATTTTGTGGCGCGGCTCGCGCCGCCAGATGTGGCAGGCGGGCGGTGTGTTGCTGTTGGCCGGGCTTTTGTTGGCGGTAGTCTGGGGTCTCGTTGCCAATCGCTTTCATGTGTTGGAGATACAACTGGCTACCATCACCCATTACGCTGGTTTGACGCTGACCAATACCTACGGCCGTAACCTCCTTCTGGAAACTATAACCAATCGCCTGCCTTCAGCCTTGGGGATTTACAATTTGCCGCTCATCGCTCTGGGTGGACTGATGGCTGTGATGCGGCGCAGCCGGAGTGATTGGCTGGTTTTGTTGTGGGTCACGGCCGTCTGGCTGCCCGTTTTACTCACCCTGCCCGATCATCGTTACTTCATGTCTAGTTTTCCCGCCCTGGCAATTTTGATGGCCCTCCTCATCCGCCCCATCCCCCATACGGTTGCCCGCAGTTGGCTCCTGTCCATTTTATATGTTGGCGGCACTCTTTACCTGTTTGTAGATTGGATGCGCGCCGCTCTATTAGTTCTCCCCTGATATCTTTACAACCCCGGCATATTCCCTTCATAATCCCTTAACAATTTCACATTATGCTGTTTTCGTCAAGCAAATTTATACTTTATTGGCTGCCCAGGCGCCACAACAGTACCTATGACAAAAACCATCCTTATTGTAGACGATGAAGAACGGCTCGTTTCCCTGGTAAAAGCGTATTTGGAACAGGGAGGTTTTCGGGCGCTGACGGCGCGCAACGGCCGTGACGCCCTCTTCCTCGCTCGCCAGGAAAAACCCGACCTCATTTTGCTGGACGTGATGATGCCTGAGTTAGATGGTTATCAGTTTTTGCGCCAACACCGCCAGGAGCGCAACACCCCTGTCATTTTGCTCACCGCCAAAGTTGAAGAAGATGACCGGGTTTTGGGTCTGGAATTGGGGGCGGATGATTATGTGACCAAACCCTTCAGTCCGCGAGAACTGCTGGCGCGCATCCGCGCCCTGCTGCGCCGTACCGGTCAAAATTTGCCAGACGCCGGTATGTTGCGCGCCGGGGATATTAGCCTGGATAAAGATAGTTTCCTGGTCAAAGTTAACGACGTGCGCGTAGACCTCACCCGCTCCGAGTTTGATTTGCTGGCGGTGATGATGGCTGCGCCTGGTCACACCTTTTCTCGCTTTGATTTGTTGGAACGGCTGCAAGGCGACACAGTCGAAGGATATGAGCGCACCATTGACGTACACATCAAGAATTTGCGCGCCAAAATAGAGCCTGACCCACGCCACCCGCGCTACATTGAAACCGTGTATGGCGTGGGCTACCGTTTTGCTCTTGAGTAACATAGTATGTCCACTCTGCACCACTCGCTGGCTTTTAAGCTCACCCTGGCTTTCTTATTTGTCAGCCTGGCGGGCATTGCGCTGGTGGCATTTCTGGCCAGCCGCATCACGGCCGTCGAGTTTGGCAACTACATCACCCAACAAAACCAGGCCCTTCTGGCCGAACAACTGGCTGACTATTACGCTGCCAACGGCGACTGGAGCGGTGTACATCAGTTGATGCCGCGTGTACTTGGCGGGCGGATGATGGGGGGCGGACCGGCGGCCGAGCGTAATCCATTTGCCATTACCGACCCGCAAGGTGTGGCTGTGCTGCCTGGCGGCGGCCTGCGTATGGGTGAACGCATCACGCCCAATCTGGCGCGTACAGGCGTCCCCATTACGGTAGAGGGGCAGGTGGTTGGTTATGTGGTGGAACCAGGCGAAGCAGAGCAGCAGCAACTACGCGCCTTTTTTGCGCGGCGGGTGAACCTGGCGATTTTGTTGGCAGCAGTAGGGGCGGTGGGCGTCTCCCTGGTTTTGGCGGGGGTGTTGTCGCGTAGTCTGACACGGCCGTTGCAAGAACTCACCCACGCCACTCATCAGATGGCCCAGGGCGACCTGGCGCAACAAGTTCCTGTGCGCAGTGCCGACGAACTGGGTCAACTGGCAGCCTCTTTTAACCAGATGAGCGCCCAATTGACCCGGTCACAAACCTTACGCCGCCAGATGACGGCCGATATTGCCCATGACTTACGCACTCCCCTCAGCATCATCCTCGGCCACGCCGAAGCGCTGCGTGATGGCGTCTTACCTGCTAACCAGGCCACATTAGAAATTGTCTACGATGAGGCGCGACGGTTGAACCGGCTGATTGAGGATTTGCGCACACTTTCTCTGGCCGAAGCCGGTGAATTGACGTTGGCCTTACGCCCGGTTTCACCCTATGCCCTATTGGAGCGCGCCTATGCCGCCCACTTGCCTCAGGCCAATGACCGGCCGGTCAGGTTAACGCTGGACGCCAACGTACACCTGCCCCTGGTGCTGGTGGACCCTGACCGTATGGCCCAGGTGCTGGATAATCTAGTTAGCAATGCCCTCCGGTTCACGCCGGTAAATGGCCGTGTCACCCTCGTCGCCCGTTCACAAGACCATATGATACGCCTGTCGGTGCAAGACAGCGGCCCCGGTCTCTCTCCCGACGCCCTGACCCATGCTTTTGATCGCTTCTATCGTGGCGATACGGCCCGCCAACGCCAGCCAGATGGCGGTTCTGGTCTGGGTTTAGCCATTGTCAAATCATTGGTGGAAGCGCAGCACGGCCGTGTCTGGGCCGAAAATCAACCTGATCAGGGTGCGGCTTTCCACCTGCTGCTGCCCCTGGCCTGATTCATCATATTCAGCCTTGACACATAGCTCCATCTGACCGGAATCAACATTACGACCGTTCCGCCCCTCACCCCCTCACCTGTTCATCTGCTCATCCCACTTCCCATGCCCCTCTTCCCCCTGATCCTGGTTTTCATCTCCACCTTCATGCACGCCGGTTGGAATTTGCTGGCGCGGCGCAAACAGGGGCAGGACATCTTTCTGCCGGTGTTGGCGCTGGTTACACTGGTGGGCATTGGCCCGGCATTGTTGGCGGAAGTCCTATGGTCGCCAATTTTGCCGGTGGTTGGCGTTTATTTGCTGTGGACGGGTGCCTTTCAATCCCTTTATTTCCTGGGTCTGTTGCGGGGTTACCAGAGTGGTCATTTTACGGTGGTCTATCCGGTGGCGCGGTCGCTGCCGGTGCTGGTGTTGGCGTTGGTGGATGTGGCCCAGGGGCGGCCACCTTCGCTGTGGGGCTGGCTGGGCATGGTGTTGATTGCCGTGGGCTGCCTGTTAGCGCCGCTGGAGTCGTGGCGGGATTTTTCCTGGCAGAGGTATTGGCAGCCGGCGATGGGGTGGATTGTGCTCACGGCCGTGGGCATGATTGGCTACACACTGATTGACCGGGCGGCGGCGCAGGTGATGAATCCCGGTTTGGGCACGGCCGTAGGCGGGTTTGGCCTGGCGGTGCGGTATGCGCTCTTTCAAGCAGCCACCACCTTCGGCGGGTACTGGTTGCTGCTGCGCTGGCAACAAAACCGGCCAGCGCCGGTTACCAGGAAGGACATGTGGCGGGTCGTTGTGCCCGCGGCCGTGTGCATGTTTGGCGCTTATACCCTGGTGTTGTGGGCATATCAGTTAGCTCCGCAAGTCAGTTACATTGTCGCCTTGCGCCAGTTTAGCATCGTGATCGGGGTGGCGGCGGCGGCCGTTCTCTTCCACGAACCGGCCCCCCGCTGGCGCATCTCCATGTCCCTGGTCATTGTAGCTGGCGTCGTCATGATTTCAATTGGCGGGTAACGCTCAACCATTGAGCGGCTGATCACACCACGAGAGGCAATGGAGGCCGGACGGCCGTGTCTCGGCAACCGTACAGGCGGTATAGGGAAATCCCTGACTGGCTAACGAAAAATCCACATTCGTCAGGATGGCGGGCAGCATGGCCAGATAGAGGCCACCATGCGCCACCAGCAAAAATTTATGCTCTGAATGTTGCCCATCACTTACCAACCCCTCGATAAAAGGAACAAAACGCGCCCGAATATCCAGCCAACTTTCACCACCGGGCATCTGGCTTTCCGGTTTGTGGTGGATAAACCAATCTTCCTGTACCTGCCGGTGCAGTTCCCAACCGGACGGGTCAGTTGTGCCCTCGTAAATGCCCACGCTCCATTCCCGCAGCGCCTCGGTAATCTCCAGCCGGGTGTGCAGGTGTTCGGCCAAAATCACGGCCGTTTGCACCGCCCGCATTACGGGACTGGAGTAGATGATCTCAAAATGAAGGCCGGACAATTTTTGGGCCAACGCATGAGCCTGAGCCACGCCGTTTTCTGTTAGCGGATGCTTGAACCCGCTGTTGGCAAACTCATGGACGAGGTTGGCCGTGCTTTCACCGTGACGCACAAAATAAAGCTGCATGGCCGGATTTTAGCCCAACCACCCATTTCCGGGCATCTTCGTTATAATCTGCACCAGGGCAATTCCATACTCAGTAGATCGAAATTGAGGAGTAGGGCATCCTCAGATGCCCGTCCGTTCGCATCTGAGGATGCAAACTCCGCTTCGATCTACTGATACTAATTTCCTGACGATTGATGAAGATTGAGTTGCAACCAGACATCCGATTTCTTTGAGAAATCGGATGTCTGACGCGAACGAGTGGACATGCTATGTCCATAAGAGAAATGTTTCGGTAATAGAATCATGTCATTCCGAGCGAAGTCTTCGGAGCGAGGAATCCCTACTACCTGGATTTTTCAGGTGAAGGGGATGCTTCGTAAGATACTTCGGCGGCCTCAGTACAAGCTCTCAGCACGACAAGTTTGGATTGCCGGTTTATTTTGTTAACTTCATCAGCAGCCTTTGGACTGAACCATGACCGAGATTTTCCCATATGACGAATTAACATGGCCGGAAGTGGCGGCTTTACCCCGTGATACGCCGCTGGTTATTCCATTGGGCGAGGGGTATGACCTGGTTAAAGTAGCGGAGGCGTTGGGGCAGCCTACGCGCATTGGTTTGTTGCCGCCTATTCCCTACGGCTGGCGCGGCAGCGGATTGGCTGTGCCGGAACCGGTGTTGGGGCAATTGGTGGCTAACTTGCTGGACAGTTTGCGTGATGATGGTTTTAGCCGCACCTACGCCCTTACGCCGCAAGGCATAGACCTCAACCTCGGCCCGCAACGTCTGGCCTTGCCTCACCCAACCACAGAGGGGCGAGACAGGTGGGGCGCAGGCTCAGGTGAACAACCAGGGCATTACCCACCTGTCCCGCCCCTACACCCCATCACCCCGGCGTCCTCGCCGCCATCACCTGCTCACCTGCTCATCCTGCCCATCGGGCACACGGAACAACACGGCTACCACCTGCCCATGAACACGGATACGTTGATTATTGAGGCGATTGGAGAGGGCACGGCCGTAGCCATTCCCGATCTCGCCTTTTGCCTGCCCGTTTTCCCCTATGGCGTCAGCACCCATCGCCCCTCCTTTGCCGGGACGCTAAACTGTGGCGGGCGGGCGTTTGAAGATTTCTGGCTGGCAGTGGTGGATGTGCTGGTGGGGCGCGGCTTTGACCGTTTTTATTTGATAAGCGGGCACGGCGGCAACTGCTCCTTCCTGGTGAATGTGGTCAAGTATGCCGGGGAGCGCCACCGCCGTATCTTCTGCGCCACCGCCTGGCTGCACACCTCCGGCCATCTCGCCGCGCCGGTGGTGCAGGCCAGCCGCCATTCGGCGCGCGGCGGCATGGGGCACGCCGGTGAATTGGAAACGGCTATGATTTTGCATTTGCGCCCGGACCTGGTGCACATGGAACGGGTGGTGGACGAAACGGACTTTGTCTGCACACCCAACTATTACATGGACTGGATCGAAGGCGGCGACCTGATCGCCAATCCACCCTGGGATGATGACACCAAAACGGGGGCATATGGCGCGGGCAGTCTGGCGACGCCGGAAAACGGCAAACTATGGCTGGAAACGGGCATCGCCGAAAAAGTAGCCCACGTCCGCGAAATTCACGAGCAGCACGGCCGTCGGGAAGAGAGACGAAATGCGGGGTATGGGTTGTGGGGCGGCGGTAGCCGGTGATCGGTTATCGGTGAACGGTAATCGGTTGGTGGTGCATCGGCTCCTTCATAATTCCTAATTCAAAAAGCTATGAACCTGAAAGTTAACCGAAAAATTGTCAGTAAAGAACCAGATGAGCGGGTGATCCGGGAAACGATGGCCGGGCTACCGCCGGGCAAGGGGGTGGTGGTGGAACTGCGGCGGGGGAGGGGGGATGTGTTGTACGCCCAGGGACGGCCGTCCACCGGATTCCGGTTGACGTGGCAAGACCCGGACGGGAACATGCAGTTTAGTCGCCGCAGTGATGTGGATGGGGACACGGCCGTGCTCACCCTCACTCTCTACGCCCAAGCCGACGCCGACTGGCAGGGGCTGGCCGAATGGCTGCCGCCCAATGTTTACCGCTACCACAGCAGTAATCCCATCTTGAACGTCCTGGCGAACATACCACCGGGGTTGGGGGCGCTGCTAATTTTTGGAACGGCCTATTTCTTTTTTGCACTGTATGCACTTTTCACCCATGCGCCCGGCGTGGGGATGCAGGAGATTCTGCTTGGATTTGTGGCGATTGGGATGCTGGCGGCTTATATCCAATACATTGAATTCTTTTTCAGCTTCTTGCGACCACGTCTGGCGCGCTGGTTAGCGCCGCTGTTGGGGGTACAGATAGAAGAGGATATGACGGACGGCCGTTGGTTTGGCGGCGCTGGTGCGGGCACATGGGATGCCAAAGGCGGCAGCGCCAGCAATCGCCTGCTGCTGCACGTCATTGACATCGTGGTGCTGATTGGCGGCCTGATCGGCCCCGTGGCCTTCGTTAGCATCAGCGCATTTCTCATTTTTGACCGGTAGACTGGGAGATTGGAGATTGAGAGATTACCCAATCTCCCAATCTCCCAATCTCCTAATCTCCCTTCTCCCATCTCATTTTCATGCAACCAACGAACAACCAACAAACGGCCGTTTCCTTCGGCGAGGCATTACGGGTGTGGCTGCGGATCGCCATTTACAGCTTTGGCGGCCCGGCGGGGCAAATGGCGGTGATGCACCGCCTGGTGGTGGAGGAGAAAAAATGGGTGAGCGAGGCTCGGTTTTTGCACGCGCTCAATTATGCCATGCTGCTGCCCGGCCCGGAGGCGCAGCAGTTGGTGACGTACCTGGGCTGGCTGCTGCATGGCCTCAAGGGGGGTCTGGCGGCCGGGCTGCTGTTCATCTTGCCCGGCTTCCTTTCCATCCTGGCGCTCAGCATTTTGTATGCCCAATATCAGGACGTGACCTTCGTGCAGGCCCTCTTTTATGGCCTGAAACCGGCAGTGATGGCGGTGGTGGCGGAGGCGGTGCTGCGCATTGGGCGGCGCGCCTTGAAAAACCGGGTGTTGCAGGGTATCGCGGCGCTGGCCTTTACGGCCATGTTCTTTTTCAATACGCCGTTTCCGTTGATCATCATCGTGGCCGGGCTGGTGGGGGCGGTGGCCGGACGCCGCTGGCCGGAACTGTTTGGTGTTGGCAATAGAGTGGAAACTGCTGCCGAAGCCGTGATTGATGATGGTGCGCCGCATACACGGCCGTCTACCCGGCGCGCCCTTATCACCTTATTCATCTGTTTGCTGCTCTGGTTTGCACCGCTGCTGCTGCTCTGGCTGGCCTATGGCGACCGGAACGCCTTGCTAAACATCGGCCTCTTTTTTAGCCGGGCGGCGGTAGTGACGTTTGGCGGCGCGTATGCGGTGCTGGCCTATATTGCCCAGCAGGCGGTGGACACCTATGGCTGGTTGCAGCCGGGGGAGATGCTGGATGGGCTAGGCATGGCTGAAACCACGCCGGGGCCGCTGATTCAGGTGGTGCAGTTTGTCGGTTTTATGGGTGCGTATCGCCATCCTGGCGCGTTTTCGCCGTTAATGGCCGGGGTGATTGGCGCCGTTTTGACAACCTGGGTAACGTTTGTGCCCTGTTTCTTGTGGATATTCCTGGGCGCGCCTTATATTGAAGGTTTGCGCGGGCGGCAATCATTAACAACAGCACTGACGGCGATTACGGCGGCGGTGGTGGGTGTCATTCTTAATCTGGCGGTCTGGTTTTCGCTCAACGTCATCTTTGGCGTATTGAATGAGGTGTATATCGGGCCGATGCGCCTGTATGTGCCCGATTGGTCAACGCTTGATTGGGCAGCGCTGCTCATCGCTATCGCCGCTTTCCTGGCGCTATTTCGCTTTAAGGTGAGTATGCTCTGGACGTTGGCCGGGGCAGCTGTCGCCGGGCTGGTGTATTACCTGATAAGCGGTGGGGGGTAACGGCCGTACCACATGCAAAAACGGCGCAGGGGATCGGTTTGCCCTGCGCCGTACTCAACACAACCGTTCCTTACCGCACTGCCGATCTTTGGGTGGGAGGTTCTGCCATAACGGCCGGGTGTACGGCCGTGCCATGAACGCCGGTGCGCTGCCACATCTTCTCCAGCTCTTCCCGTTTGCGGCTGATGCGCCGGGTGATGGCCTGGAACTGCCGTTCCGAGGCTTGCAGGTATTCTTGCTGCAAGCGATTGGCAATGGCGTCCAGATTGATGCCCAACTCTTCCACTTGTTGTAAATGGCTTTCGGCCTGTTCTGGCCAGGCGGCGATGTGGGATTCAATACGGCCGTGTTCCATAAAAGCGATCAATGTTTCCAGCGAGAAAGTGGTGACGGTATCCGGGCAGATCAGGTCTTCGATGTAGTAGGTGTCGGCGAAGGTCGGGTTACGCGGTGTGGTACGGCTCCATTTGGGGCGCAGGATGCGCCCGCCACGCCGGGCAATCTTTTCCCAGCGCGGGCCGCTGAAGATAGAGTGGCAGCGGCCGACTAACTGCCTGGCCTGGGCGACGGCCGTGCGTCCCACCAAATCCCGTTTCCCCTTTTCGGCCAGCAGCGGGTCTACCGCCTCATCAATCGCCGACACCGAAAACGAGACGACTGACGTGGGCGTGAAGCGCCACACACTGTGCGTGTCCAGAAACACTTCCAGCCCTTCAATGTATGCCTGCGCTACCCGTTCATACACATCCACCGAAAAAACGTGGGTGATATTGAGGCTCACCCCGTCCTTTGTCAGGGTTTTCACGGCTTCGATACCCGATGGGGTAGCCGGTACTTCCACCATCACATTCGCCCGATTGATCTGTGCTTCCAGATGACGCACTTCGGCAACCGTGTTAATCGCGTCGTGCATCAGCGCCGGGTCCAGTTCCAGGCTCACGTGGCCGTCCAGCCCGTGACTCTCCTGGTAAATCGTTTGCATGTAATCGGCCGCAACCTGCACGTCCGAGATAATGAGGGCGCGGTGGATGGCGGGCGCGGGCGTCCCGGCGCGCACCTGCTCCCAGATCGCCTCGTCATAATCGGCTTTGCTGGCGATGGTGGTCTCAAAGTTGGCCGCGTTAGCCGTCAATCCCTGGATACCTTCGGCCACACGGGTGCGCAATTCGCCGGACTGTAAGAAAGAACGACGCATGTAATTGAGCCAGGTGGATTGTCCCAACTCATGTAACTCTTGCAGCCTGTTCATTTTTCCTCCTTGGAGAGGTAATTGGGTAATTGGGTAATTACTCAATTACAAATCTGTGGCTGCGATGCAAAGTACGGGGTTTTTTTGAAGGCGGCTCGCCTGCTGGCAGTATACAGTATTTGGGGGGTGTTTGATAGCGAAAAACGTCCCCTGTTCTGTATGACAGGTTGCAGGTATACGGCTCGCCTTATCGTCCCATTAGCCCATCACATCTTCAAGAATGTAGTAGGGGTACACGTTGATAACCGTTGTATCCAGATAGCGGCTGACGCGGGGAGTGTCTTGCCGGTACAGGTGAATGTGGCCGTGCAGCAGGTATTGGGGGCGGAACCATTGCATGAAGTTGAGGAAAATTTTGAAACCGGTGTGGGGAATGTCCGGTTTATCGTGAATGCCAAAAGGGGGGGAATGGGTGATGAGGATGTCCAGGTAACGGCCGTACTTCACCTTGTTTCTGAGCAATTTGGGCAGCATTCCGGCCACCACCATACGCATTTCCGTTTCCGTGTACATGTAAGGGGCGTGGGGCCGGTAACGCATGGAGCCTTCCAGTCCGGCAATGAGCAGCCCGTCCCGCTCCACACAACGGCCGTGAATATCCGAGCCACCTTCGACGTGTTCCAGTTGACGGCCGTCCACCGTATACTGCGGCCCCTTGTCGTGGTTCCCTCGCACATACACCAGCCGCCTGTCCAGCGCTGAAATGAGAAATTCCAGGTAATAAAACGGCAAATCCCCACACCCCACAATCAAATCAATGCCCGGAAACTTCTGGCGTACATCAGCACAATACAACTGATCCATCACCCGGTCACTGACCGCCAGAATCTTCATGGGGCCGGCCATTCCCGCGTCTGGTTGTGCGCCAGTTTGTCCAGAATCGCCTGCTCCAGGTCAATGCCGGTGATGCTGGCAAGCTGGAGCAAATAGAGCGCCACATCCGCCAGCTCCCCGGCCAACTCCTCCGGCTGTGTGGCCTCCTCCCGCCACTGGAAGTGTTCCAACACCTCGGCCGCTTCAATCGCTAATGAAGCGGCTAAATTGCGGGCGGTTTGTGGTTTGGGGGAATCGGGTTCATACCAGCCCTTGCTGCCCACAAATTGGTGCATCAGGGCTTCTAGATCATGTAATTCCATGAAGGGATTGGAGATTAGAGATTGGAGATTGAATCTCTAATCTCCGATCTCTAATCTCTATCATAAACACAGCCGTTTACGCCACCGTCGCCATATGTTGAATCAAATCCAGGCATTTGCAGGAGTAGCCCCACTCATTGTCATACCAGGCCACCACCTTCACGAAGGTATCGGTGAGGGCAATACCGGCGGCAGCGTCAAACACCGAGGTGCAGACTTCGCCCAGGAAATCGGTGGAAACCACCGCCTCGTCGGTATAACCCAGAATCCCCTTCAGTTCACCTTCTGAAGCCGCTTTCATGGCCGCTTTGATCTGGTCATAGGTCGCCGGGGTGGCCAGGTTTACCGTCAGGTCAACCACCGACACGTTGGGGGTGGGGACGCGGAAAGACATGCCGGTGAGACGGCCGTTCAACTCCGGGATCACCTTACCCACCGCCTTCGCCGCGCCGGTGGACGACGGGATAATGTTTTGCCCCGCGCCGCGCCCGCCGCGCCAATCTTTGGACGAAGGCGCATCCACCGTCTTCTGCGTGGCGGTGACGGCGTGGACGGTGGTCATCAAACCATCTTTAATGCCAAAACTATCATTCAGCACCTTCGCCAGCGGCGCCAGGCAGTTGGTGGTGCAGGAAGCGTTCGACACAATCCCTTGCCCGGCATACGTCTTATGGTTCACACCCATCACAAACATCGGTGTGCTATCTTTGGACGGGGCCGACAAAACAACTCGCTTTGCTCCGGCTTCAATATGGGCGCGGGCCTTCTCATCCGTCAGGAAGAGACCGGTAGATTCCAAGACATACTCCGCGCCGACTTCATCCCACTTCAAATTCTTGGGGTCTTTTTCGGCGGTGACACGAATGGCCTTGCCGTTAACCACCAGCTTGCCATCTTCCACCGCCACCGTGCCCTTAAATTTGCCGTGTGTGGAATCATACTTCAGCATGTAGGCGATGTAGTCCACATCAATCAGATCATTGATACCCACCACCTCGAAGCCTTCAATCTCCTGAGCGCGGCGGAAAACCAGACGGCCGATACGGCCGAATCCGTTAATACCTATTTTTATCGTCATCGAAACTCTCCTTTATTTAGAATTGGAGATTGGAGATTGGAGATTGGAGATTGCTGCTTTGCCCAATCTCCAATCTCCAATCTCTAATCTCTCTTCAACTATCTACTTAATTATCACCCACAATTGGCTGTTGCCAATGCCGGATGTCATCATCAAGCCAGTAAATTCATCACCGCTTGGGCTAATTTGGCGCTGTCATGTCGCCACGGCCGTGCCTCATCTACCAGGTCGGCCAGGATCATGGGGATGTGAGTGGGTGGGTCAGGCTGCACGAAGATGGTATGGCCGCCGCCGGTTTCCGGGGAAATAGACAGATTGTTGTTGGCTAATACCACATCTACACAGCCGGTGGGAATATGCTCTAACAAAGCGCCGACATGATCGGCCACGCTGTAATTATCCGTCTCTCCGGGCTGGATGGCAAGGTTGCACACATATACCTTGCGGGCGCGGGTGTGCTGCAAGGCGGCGGCCAGATCGGGCACCAGCAGGTTGGGCAGGATGCTGGTATACAGGCTGCCCGGCCCCATGACGATCAGGTCGGCCTGCAGGATGGCTTGCAGCGCGGGGGGGTATGCCCTGACGTGTTCCGGTTCCAGGTAGACGCGCTGGATACGGCCGTGCGCCTCTGGAATCGCCGACTCCCCAGACACGCGCTGCACCGTCCCTTCGGCCATGAAAACATCGGCCGTCAGGGTGACATTTGCCAGCGTAGAGGGCAGCACCCGGCCCCGAATCGCCAACACCTGCTGCGCCGCCAGCAGCGCCTCGTCAAAGCTGCCGGTAATACCCGTCAGCGCCGCCAGCAGCAGATTGCCAAATGCGTGCCCTTGCAGGTCGGTACGGCCGTTGGCCGCAGCGCCATTCTCGTCAATTGTTTTGCCAAAACGGTATTGCAGCACCTGGGTCATCAACGCCTCATCCCGCGCCAGCGCCGCGATGTTGTTGCGAAAATCACCCGGCGGCAGCACGCCCAACTCGCGCCGCAGCCGCCCACTGCTGCCGCCATCATCGGCCACGGTGACGATAGCGGTGATGTTGGCCGTGTGCTCTTTCAGACCGCGCAGCAAACCGGGCATCCCCGTGCCGCCGCCAATGGCGACGATCTGTGGCCCGCGTTGGCGGCGGCTGTAGTGGTAGACGGTTTCGGCCACGTCAATGTCCGCCGGGGAAAAGGGGGCCACCAGATTGCGCCCAATTTTGAGTACGCTAATGACGATGAGCAGACTGCCCAGCACAAAGGCGACCAAAACGCGCAACGGTAAGGGGAGGAATTGCAGCGTCAGGGTTTCATACACGGCCGTAGGCAGCCATTCATGCTCCTTTGCCGTTGCCAGCAGCACGCCTAAACCCATGCCGATCACGGCCGTGCCCACCCCCAATACCAGCAGCCACCGCTTAATGCCTATACCCGGTATCAACCAGCGTGTGCTGGAAATAAAGATATACCGCCGTCTCATGGGCGGGATGATAACAAATGAGGCCGGTAATCGGTAATCGGTAATCGGTAATCAGACTTCGGATAACGGCGCCCGGTGGCAGTGGTCTGGGGGCTGTGTTATGATCGCGCCGCGTTCCGGTAATCGGTAATCAGTAAACGGTAATCGGTGAAGAGTACGTCTCGCCGTTAACCGATTACCGATAACCGTTTACCGATTACGGAGTAAAGATGCGGACTGTTTTTTGGGATTCCGACCATAACACGCTGAAGATGATAGACCAGCGGCGACTGCCATTTGAATTGGTGATCGCTGAATATGCCGATTACCGGGCTGTGGCCGAGGCGATTACGGCCATGGTGGTGCGTGGCGCGCCCGCCATTGGCGCGGCAGCAGCGTTTGGCATGGCGTTGGCGGCGCAGCAAAGCAAGGCCACCACGCTGGCTGACTGGCGGGCGGATATGGCAACGGCCGGGCAGGTGTTAAATGCGGCGCGGCCAACGGCCGTGAACCTGGCCTGGGCCGTGCAGCGAATTCTGCGCGTAGTCAATAGTGGTCAGGTGACGACGGTGCGCGGGGGGGGTACGGCCGTGTTGGACGAAGCCCAATCCATTGCCGACGAAGACGTGGCCCTCAACCGGCGCATGGGTTTCCACGGCGCAGAACTGATCCGCGACGGCGACACCATTTTGCACCACTGCAATACCGGCGCGCTGGCGACGGTGGATTGGGGCACGGCCTTAGGCGTGATTTTTGCCGCCCACGAGCAGGGGAAGAAGATTCACGTGTTGGTGGATGAAACCCGCCCGCGTCTGCAAGGGGCGCTGCTGACCGCCTGGGAATTGCAGCAGCGCGGCATCTCCTTTGACCTGATTGCCGACAACGCCGCCGGTCATTTTATGCGCAGCGGGCAGGTGAATATCGTCCTGGTGGGGTCAGACCGCACAGCCGCCAATGGGGACGTGGCGAATAAAATCGGTACATATAAACTGGCGGTGGTTGCCAGAGAAAATGGAGTCCCCTTTTATCCCGTTGTGCCCACCAGCACCATTGATCTGGCGCTGGCGCACGGCGACCTGATCCCCATCGAGGAACGCGACATGGACGAAGTGCTGACGGTGTTGGGCCAGCCCATCGCCCCGGCGGGCATCACGGCGCGTAACCCCGCCTTTGACGTGACACCCCATCGCTACGTGACGGGCATTGTCACCGAAGCGGGCATTGTTTACCCGCCGTTTGAGTTGAATTTGCGCCGCGCAGTAGAAGCGGAGTGGAGTGGTAATCGGTAATCAGTAAACGGTAATCGGTGACAAAACCGATTACTGATCACCGATTACCGATTACCGATCACCGTATGACAGACATCCCCGTAGTCATCATGTGCGGCGGACAGGGCACGCGCATGGGCAATACGTTGACGAAGAAGGAGCTGGTGGATATTGGCGGACGGCCGTTGTTGTGGCACGTCATGCGTATCTTTTCGGCGTATGGGCACAACCGCTTTATCCTGGCGCTGGGGCACCAGGGCGACCAGGTGCGCCGCTACTTTCTGGAATATGAAGCCATGAGCCGGGACGTGACCATCCATCTGGCAAACGGGGACAATGGCGACGGCCGTCCCCATCTGACCTTTCAAGGCGACTACGAACACCCACCCTGGGAAGTGACGCTGGTAGACACGGGATTGGAGACGGGGCGTGGGGCGCGGCTGGTAAAGCTGGCGGATTATTTGCACGGCGACCGTTTTTTTGTGGCCTATGGTGAAGCGGTGGCCGATATTGACCTGGCGGCGCTGTTCGCTTTCCATGAGGCACATGGCGGATGGGCCACAGTGACGGGTATTCAGCACCATTCACAATATGGGTTGATCGCGGCGGACGCGGACGGCCGTGTCACCCATTTTGAAGAGAAACCGCTGCTGCCGTATTGGGTGAATGGCGGGTTTATGCTGTTTGAGACGGCCGTGTTGGACACTTTGCGCCAGCACTACCGTGAAGACCTCTTTGAAACAGACATCATGCCTTTGCTGATGGCGCAGGGACAACTGCGCCTCTACCGGCATCATGGGTACTGGCAATCCATGAAAACCTTACAAGATTACATCACGCTCAAAGAAGCGTGGCAGGCAAACCAGCCCTGGCGGGTGTGGTAAAAGGAGGTCGGAGAGTGGGGATTTCTGAAATCCCCACTCTCCGACCTCTGGAGAAGAACTTTGGACGATCAATTCTGGCAAGACAAACGAGTATTTATCACCGGCTGTACCGGGCTGTTGGGGTCGTGGCTGACGGAGGCATTGGCGGCGGCCGGGGCCGATGTGGTGGGGCTGGTGCGCGATTATGTGCCCCAGTCACAGCTATACCGCTCCGGCACGGTAGAGCGCATCAAGGTGGTGCGCGGCGAATTGTGCGATTATGACTTGCTGGAGCGCACCCTGGCCGAATATGAAATTGAGTATATCTACCATCTGGCGGCGCAAACCATCGTCGGCATTGCCAACCGCGCCCCCATGTCCACTTTTGAAACCAACATTCGCGGGACGTACATGCTGCTGGAAGCGGCGCGGCGCAATCCGACGGTGCAAGGTATTTTGGTTGCCAGCAGCGACAAGGCGTATGGCGACCAGCCCGATTTGCCCTACCTGGAATCGGCCCCCCTGCAAGGCAAACATCCCTATGATGTCAGCAAAAGTTGCGCGGACTTGATTGCCCAGGCGTATGCCCGCAGCTATCAGTTGCCAGTCATTGTCAGCCGTTGCGCCAACCTGTACGGCGGCGGCGACCTGAACTGGAACCGCATTTTGCCGGGTACTATTCGCAGTGTGCTGCAAGGGGAGCGGCCGATTGTGCGCTCTGATGGCACGTTTAAGCGGGATTATCTGTATGTGAAAGATGCGGTGCGTGGTTACATGATGGCGGCGCGCTGTTTTGCCGAGGCGCAGTATTATGGCGAGGCGTTTAATTTTGGCGTGGGACGCCCGGAGATGGCGCTGGACGTGGTGCAAACGATTATCAAGGTTGCCGGTAGACCTGACCTGACGCCTATTATTCTGAATGAAGTAAAAAACGAGATTCAAGACCAGTACCTCTGCTCTGACAAGGCGGGCAAAACCCTGGGTTGGTCGCCCCAGTATTCGCTGGAAGAGGGGCTGGCGGAGACGATGGCCTGGTACCGCGAGTTTTTAGGGTTATCGGACATCGGTAATCAGTACACTGTTAAATAAGTCTTCTTAACTTTCGCACTTGGAGCGAGGAATCCCTCTCAAGTGCAAATGGGAGGGATTCCTCCTCGAAGACTCGTCGGAATGACACGAGAAAATTTAGATTATTTTGTTAACGGTGTAATCAGTAATCGGCGCGTGATTGGCCTTTGATTTTTTAACCGATTACCGTTTACCGATTACCATGTTCTTCTTCCTCTCCAAAACCCTCCCCCTCTTTATTTACCCCGTCGGTCTGGTTTGCATCCTGCTCATCGTGGCGATTTTTTTGTGGCGGTGGCGGGGGTGGCAAACGGCCGTGCTCCTCACCGCCTTTTTTCTCCTCTTCGTGGCTGCCAATCCGCTGGTCTCGTTATGGCTGGTGCGCTCGTTGGAGTGGGACTATTTACCGCCAGACCCATTGCCACAGGTGGATGTGATTGTGGTGCTGGGTGGCAGCACCACGATTGCCGGGTATCCCCAGACGACGGTGGGGCTGAACGACGCGGCCGACCGGTTGTGGTATGCTGCCTGGCTGTACCATGAGGGGGCGGCCGACCGGCTGCTGCTGACCGGAGGTAAATTGCCCGGCAATGCGGTCTCCGAGGCGGAGCGGATGGCCGAAGCGTTGCGCTTGATGGGTGTCCCCGACGAGGCGATGTTGTTGGAATCGGCCTCTATGAACACGTATGAAAATGCCATCTTGAGTAAGCCCATTTTGCAGGCGCACAACCTGGACACCGTGCTGTTGGTCACGTCGGCCATTCACATGCCACGTTCGGCAGCTATTTTCAAAAAGCAAGGCATGGACATCATTCCGGCGCCGACCGACTATCAGTTTGTGCAGCCGGATTGGGACGAAGGGGAAAGCGCGGGTTGGTTTTATTGGCTGTTGGGCCTGCTGCCGGATGCTAAATCGCTGGAATTGACGACCAGTGTGATGAAGGAGTATGTGGGGATTTTGATTTATGGGCTGCGAGGGTGGTTATAGGGGTGAGATTGAGAGATTGCCAATCTCCTAATCTCCCAATCTCCCGATCTCCATCTTTCTACTCTGGGCATAAAACGCCGCTAGTTCCACGGCCGTCACCCGCATCTGTTCGCGCAATTCCGGTGGGGCCAGGATTTCTACGGCCGTGCCCAACCCCATTAACGCTTCACACGCCGCTGACGCTGAATCAAAGGGCAGCGAGAGTGTGGCGTAACCCTGGGCGTCGGTGACTCCCGGTTGTTCCAGCAGGGTATATAAACCTTCACCCACAAAGCGCAACATCCGGGCAATGGCTTCGGGGGCCACACGCACGGTGACGGTGTATCTTTCGTTGCGGGCTTCAAATTGGGCGCGCCACTGCTGCCAGTAGTCGGCCAGTCGAAAATCGGGTGGGCGACGGCCGTGACCATCCGATAATTCCGCCTCCTGAATACGAGAAACACGGTAGGTTTGAGGATAAGGATAGTTCACTGTGCCCACCAGATACCAGACGCCTGCTTTAGCCACCAGCCCCAGGGGATCAACCAGCCGCTTCACCCACCGCCCATCGGCGCGGCGGTATCTCATGCGTAAACGGCGGTCGGTGAAGACGGCCGTTTGCACCAGCGGCAGGAAGGGCGTCGGCTCCTCTTGCTGGAACCAGGCATCCGGGTCAAGGTACAGCCGCTCCTGGATGCGCTGCGCGTCTTGCTGAAAAGGGGCCGGCAACGAGGCGGTCAGCTTCAGCAGGGCGCTTTCCCCCGCTTTGTCCGCGCCCAGGTCGGCCAGCAAGCCGGGCACGGTAAACATGAACAGGGCGCGTACTTCGTCTTCTTTCAGGCCGGTCAGATTGGTGCGGTAGCTCTCCATGAGCATACAGCCCCCCTGCGGCCCGCGCTCGGCATACACCGGTACGCCGGAGGCGCTGAGGGCGTCCAGGTCACGATAAATGGTGCGGGGTGAACATTCCAATCGTTCGGCTAACTCATCGGCGGTGAGACGGCCGTGTGTTTGCAACAACATCAACAGGGAAATCAGACGGTCGGCGCGCATGGGGGGAAGTTTACAGGTGGCAGGTGGCAGGTGGCAAGTGGCAGGTGGCAGGTACAACAGGTAAATGATCACCCCTTCATCCCTTCACCTCGTCACCCCTTCACCTGCTCACCTTCTCACCTCTAGGGTATAATCCGCCCCTATGCAGGTGGAACGGGTTTGCATTGTGGGATTGGGATTGATTGGCGGGTCGCTGGCGCTGGCGCTGCGGCTGGCGCAGCGCACGGCCGTGCCCACCTTCCCCCTTCATCTGACCATTGTAGACACCAACCCGGAGACGCGAACGGCGGCGGAGCGGCTGGCGGATGTGGTGACGGACGATTTTGTCGCCGGGGTAGAGGGCGCGCAACTGGTGATTTTGGCGACGCCGGTGCGCACCATTTTGCATTATTTGGCGCTGCTGCCGGCGGTACGGCCGTCTGGTTGTATGCTGCTCGACCTGGGCAGCAGCAAGGCAGACATCTGCCGGGCCATGGACGATCTGCCGCCCGCTTTTTGCGCTATTGGTGGGCATCCCATGGCGGGCAAAGAAGTAGCCGGGTTTGGCGCAGCCACGCCAGACCTGTTCCAGGGCCAGACCTTTATCTTGTGCCAGACGCAACGCACCACCCCCGAAATTGAAGCGGCAGCCCTAGACCTGATCAGCCAGGTACGGGCGCAGCCGCTGTTCCTGCCGCCGACAGTGCATGATGAGATGGTGGCCGCCGTCAGCCATCTGCCCTATCTGGTGGCGGCGACTTTGATGCAGGCGGCGGCCAACATGGCCGATGAGCGGCTGTGGCCGGTGAGTTCCTCCGGCTTTCGGGACACATCGCGGGTGTCGGGCACAAACCCGCGTATGATGCTGGACATATTGCTCACCAACCGCACGGCCGTGTTAACCCAAATTGCCGCCTTTCAGGAACAGCTAACGGCCGTGACCCACCTGTTGCAAACCGCCGATGAGCCTGGGCTGGCTCACTGGCTCAACGAAACCCAACAGGCGTATCAAACGTACCGGCGGTTTAAACCGTGAACCGTAATCCGTGAACCGTAGACCGCAGTCGGATAACGGATTATGAAAATTAAGGAGGACCCCATGTATCTATTAGTGATGGTATTAGACGACGCAGCGCGTCTGAGTGAGGTGCTGGCGGCCTGGCGGTCGGCCGGTGTGCCCGGTATTACCATTTTGGAAAGCACCGGCGTTAACCGCGTCCTGGCGCGCCAGGGGCCGGAGGTGGCGTATGCCCGCTTTGGGCAGATTTTTGGTGGGGGCCGGGTGGGGCACAACACCATCTTCTCGGTCATTCCGCAACTAGAAACAGCACACAAGGTATGCTCAGCAACAGAAGCGGTGCTGGGTAAATTGAGTGAACCCCATACCGGCGTCATGTTTGTTTTGCCGGTGGCCCTGGCCTGGGGGAATTCGTTAGGCGGGGCAGATCAGGGGGAGGCAGTATGATCTGGCTGCAATTTATACTTAGCGCGGCGGTGACGGTGGCGGCGGCTCATTATCTGGCGCATTATGGTGACATTATCGCCGTGCGCACGAAACTGGGTGGCCTGTTTGTGGGCACAGTCTTTCTGGCGGCGGCGACTTCGCTGCCGGAGATGCTGGCTTCGGTCAACGCCTTCCGCGTAGGTGCGCCTGATCTGGCAGCGGGCAACTTTTTTGGTAGCAACATGGTCAATATGGCCCTGTTAGCCATCTTGGGTTTGCTCTTTTTTCGGCAGCCCTTGATGCGGCGGATCGCCATCAACCATGCCCTGACGGCGACGTTGACGATCTTGTTGATGCTGGTGGCGGTCATCTCCATTCTGGCGGATGTCAGTATTACGATTGGCTGGGTGGGGTTGGACAGTATTGTGATCATTGTTGGCTATTTTGGCGGGTTGTGGGTGGTGCAGCAGGGGATGCGGGGAAGTGTGGCTACGGCCGTGACTCCCGACGTTGAACCCGGCCCCAACTTCCCCACATTAAGGCGGGGACTCGTCGGCTTTGCCATTGCCACCATTGTCCTGCTAGCCGTTGTGCCAATTCTGGTGGACGCCAGCACCGGTATTGCCGAAGTCACCGGTTTGGGCACAGGATTTGTGGGCACATCGCTATTGGCTCTGGTGACATCGCTGCCGGAACTGATTGCGGCTATGGCCGCCATGCGCATCAATGCCTTTGACCTGGCGGTGGGCAATTTGTTTGGTTCCAGTGTGTTCAACATGTTCGCCCTGGGTCTGGCCGACTTTATCTACTTTGACGGCCCGTTCCTGGATGCCATTGATCCTACCTTTGCCCTGGTGGGGCTGCTGGGGCTGCTGCTCACCGCCATGGCCTTAATGGGCACACTGGCCCGCGTCGAACGCCGTTTCCTGTTTATTGAACTGGACAGTCTGGCTATTTTGATTGTCTATTTTCTGGGTATGTATCTTTTGTTTTTGCGTGGGGTGGGTATCTAAATAGCTGTAGGGCGATTTTCAAAATCGCCCTGCGAATGGAGGCACGTCATGTATGAAACCAACCAGTATGAAGGCATGTTGGCCGAGACGGTGACGATAACCGGCGCGAATGGGGACATCATTAACGCCTATTATGCCCGGCCATTAGGCCCTGGCCCCTTTCCCGGCATGGTAGTTATTCACCATATGCCTGGCTGGGACGAATGGTACCGGGAAGCGACGCGCAAATTTGCCCATCATGGGTATGCGGCCGTCTCGCCCAATCTGTATTACCGCGCCGGGCATGGCACGCCGGAAGATGTGGCCGCCAGAGTGCGGGCGGCGGGCGGCGTAGCCGATACGCAGGCGGTGGGTGATATTGCCGGAGCGTTGCATTTTCTGAAGGCGCAGCCCATTTTGAACGGCAAAGTGGGGGTGTGGGGCACCTGTTCCGGTGGCCGCCATGCCTATCTGGCCGCCTGCCGCGCCCCCGGTTTTGACGCGGTGGTGGATTGTTGGGGAGGCCGGGTGGTGATGGCTGAAGCTGACTTGAACGACAAATATCCGGTTGCCCCCATTGATTACACCAAAGACCTCTCCTGCCCGCTGCTAGGCATCTTTGGCGCGGATGACCACAGCCCCACGCCCGATCAGGTGGCGCAGCACGAGGCGGAACTGAAAAAACACGGCAAGGTGTATGAATTTCATATGTATGACGGTGCGGGACATGGCTTCTTTTACCACGACCGGGCCGCCTACCGCCAGCAGCAAGCGGTGGATGGCTGGCAGAAGATTTGGGCGTTTCTGGAGAAACATTTGGTGTAGTGTGTGGCAGCCGCCACACACTATACACTGGAAATCAATATGTGTACGATGATTGTGCAGCAGGTGGCGATTGAGGGAAGCGGCAAGGGGCGGGAGGGCTGGTTTGCGGTGAAGCAGGCGAATGTGTCTTATGACCATCCCTTTCATGCGCCGTATGACCATGCGTTGAATATTGATTTTGTGGATGAGGCGCGGGGGCCGGGGGCGCGGGTGGCGGTGGAGTTAAGTGCGGAAGCTGCGCGCGCCCTGGTGCGGACCATTCAGACAGTGTTGGCTGAAGCGGAGGCGGGTGGACACATTACCGATTAAACCGAATGGCCTGTTGCGCGACAGCCGACTGCACGATAACCGGTTGCGCGGGTGGGAAGTTGTTTTGCTCTTTTTGGGCTTGCTGCTGTTTGCCGGGCAAGCCTTTTTTAGTTCATCTCAGAAGTCGGCGGCGTTTGATGAGGAGTACCATGTGGCGGCCGGTTATGCCTACCTGAAGACGGGCGACTTTCGCCTGAGCCAGGATCATCCGCCGCTGATCAATCTGTTAAGCGCCGTGCCATTGTTATTGCGCCGCGATGTGGCGCTGCCGTTGGATACACCGGCCTGGCAGCAGGGTGATTATTTCAATTTTGCCCACATTTTCCTGTGGGAGGCCCAGGAAGATCCGCAATCTATTTTGGAGGGGGCGCGCTGGCCGGTGATCGTTTTGGGGACGGTGCTAACGGCCGTGTTGTTCTGGTGGGCGCGGCAAATGGTGGGTGTATGGGCCGGCTGGCTGGCGCTGGCGCTGGCGGTGTTTGATCCGAATTTGATCGCCAACTCCCGCCTGGTGACCACCGATCTGGGTGTGACCTGCTTTTTGCTGATGACGATGTGGCGGTTGTGGCATTGGCTGGCACGGCCGTCCCCCCTCAATTTGCTGCTCACCGGCCTCTTTGCCGGGCTAAGCATGACCGCCAAATATACCGGCCTGCTAGTCTGGCCCATGCTGGTGGGGGTGATAATAATCGAGCGATTGCAATGGCGTGAGCGGCGGTACTGGTGGTCGTCTGGGCAACTGCCCTCGCTGGTGGGAAATCTGCTGCTGCTGGCGCTGGCGGCCTATCTGGTGGTGTGGGCGGTGTATTGTTTTGATGTGTCTCCTTTTCCGGGCACGGCCGTGCCCTTTCCCGCCTCTTTTTACCCTTACCGCGTCTGGCAAACGTACCATGTCATCGAAAATGAGCCGTTGACGGCTTACCTGCTGGGCCAGACGGCGCGTGGCGGCTGGTGGTACTATTTCCCGGTGGCTTTGGCCGTGAAGACCAGCCTGCCCATGTTGATATTGACGCTGGTTGGCACAGTGGTGATGTTCAAAACGGCGGGCTGGCGGCCGACGGCCGTACTCTGGTTGCCGCCCCTCTTTTTCCTGCTGGTGGCAATGGCCGGCAGCATCACCATTGGCTACCGGCATATTTTGCCTGCTTTGCCCTTTGCTATCATGCTGGCGAGTTACACCGGCCAGTGGGTCAGCAGCAAAAAATCTCCCGTTCCCTCCTGCCTGCTGGTATTGCTGCTGCTCTGGCACGCGGTGGGCACTGTGCGCCTCTTCCCCCATCAGGAGTCGTTCTTTAACGAACTGGCCGGTGGGGCCGCCAGAGGGGGCGAAGTGCTGGCCGACTCTAACCTGGATTGGGGTCAGGATTTGATCGCCCTACAAGAATTGATGGCCCGGCAGAACATTCCAGAGGTATACCTGGCTTATTTTGGCACGGCCGTGCCCGAATCGTATAACATTCGCTACCGGCCCATTCCCGGTTTTCTGGGGCAGGTGGCCGGGGCCGAAGTGAGCGCCTACAACCCTTACACCCCCCTGCCGGGCTGGTATGCCATCAGCCAGACCAGTCTACAACTGGGCCTGATGCAACAAAACGTGGACATCTATACCTTTTTTCAGGATCGGGTACCTGCATTGCGCGCCGGACATTCGATTAACCTCTACCATATCACCTATCCAGAGCAGATGCCGATAGACCGTCGGGTGGTGGTGGGCACGGCCGTGTCAGACCTGTCGCCGCAAGCGTTGGGCATTGTGGACGGCCGTCGCCTGATTACCAAATGGACGGCCAACGACGCCACGCGCATCATCCCCTTTACCGAACCGTTTACACCGCCGCCGGACTGGCAGCCGGTCGCGGCCCGGTTTGCGCCGATAGCCACTTTGATGGGTTATGCCCTCGCCCACCCGCAGCCGCCGGGGACAGCCATGCAATTGACCCTTTTTTGGCAGTGGGGCAGCGGCCCGGTTCCCATGCCTGCGCCCACAGAGGGGGCGGCGTTGGCTGCATTTGTTCATCTGACGGGCGCGGATCCGGCGCAGATTGTGGCGCAGTATGATGGTTGGGACACGGCCGTGACCACCCTGGAACCTGGCGACATCATCAGCCAAACCATCACCCTCACCCCACCGCCAGATATCCCACCCGGCGATTATTACCTGCGCGTTGGCCTCTACTCCCCCCAAACCGGCCAACGCTTCCCCCTTTCAGGCAAAACAGATGATTTTGTCACCCTCGGCCCCATTGTGGTGGAGATTGGAGATTAGAGATTCCGACCTCTTAATCTCCAATTTCCATTCTCCAGTCCTGCCTAATGCCCCGTACACCCTTCCAGATTGGCGCAGAACGTCTGGCACATCTCTGGCGTCAGGCCGGCGTAGATGATGTAAAACTCGTTGTTATCGCGGGTCAGGGTATAACTATGGGAGCAGGGTTCGATAGTGACGGATTGGATGCCCGGCCCCCGGTTGCCCGGCACACATTGTAAAAACGTCACCGGATTCATGAGCGCCTGGCGGTCACCCACGGCCACAATGCCGCTATTTTCGGGGATGGCAGGATCACTATAGACGCGGGCGCTGACGGCCCCCGCCTCTTGATAACAGCCCACAATGGCGCTGACGCCGGCAATGGGGCCGCCGAATTGTGGTTGCCCGGCTAATGTGGTCATCACCCCCAATGTGGTCAGCGCGTCGGTGAAACTTTGCCCCTCGATGGTTCTATACCCATCCAGTTCGGGCAGCAGCGAGGCCGCCGATCCCCCGCCACCGCCGGGCAGCAGATCACAACTGACCAGCGCCAATAACACCAACACCATCAGACAAAATCCAGCAAATTGTTTAGGCATCTTCTTAACTCCTTTGTCAACGATTGGTAGTAGGCGATTGGTCGCTGTCAGAAGGCGATAAATTGCCTACTACAAACTCGCAAACCTTTTCTGATATGTCCTACCTGTGGCTAAAGGATAAAATTGTGAACCATGACAACAGACACAGGCGGTTACGAGCATCATTTTATCCAAACCAACGGCATTACGCTGCATGTGGTGATGGCCGGGCCGGCCGATGGCCCGCCTATTATACTCCTGCACGGCTTTCCTGAATGTTGGTTTGGCTGGCGCAAGCAGATTCCGGCGTTGGCGCAGCAAGGCTTTCGGGTCATTGTGCCCGACCAGCGTGGCTACAACCTCAGCGATAAACCACGCGGCGTGGCCGCTTACCATCTGGACGAACTGGCAAAGGATGTGGTTGGTCTGATGGATGTTTTGGGATACCAGGATGTTTACCTGGCCGGGCATGATTGGGGCGGTGTGGTGGGCTGGTGGCTGGCCGTTCATTTTCCACAGCGGCTGCGTAAACTGGCGATTTTGAATGTGCCCTTTCCGACGGTGGCTGTGGATGCCATACGGACGGGTAACAAAGCGCAGCAGCGCAAAAGCTGGTATGTGCTGCTTTTTCAGATTCCCTGGCTGGCAGAACAGGGCTTTCAGCGGCAAAATGTTGGTGAAGGGCGCAACATCTTGCTGCGTACCAGCCACAAAGCTACTTTTTCGGCGGCGGAATTGGGTGTTTATGAACATGCCTGGCAGAAACCGGGGGCGGTGACGGCCATGCTGAACTGGTACCGGGCTAATTTGCGCACTTTCTTGACGATGCCGCATCCGCCGCCGGGCTCCATTCAGACGCCGACGTTGATGTTGTGGGGGGAACAAGACCGGGCGCTGGGCAAGGAGTTGGCGCCGCCGAGTATTGAATTGTGCAGTCACGGCCGTCTCGTCTTTTTCCCGAACGCCTCTCATTGGTTGCAGCATGATGAGGCGGCGGCAGTTAATCAACATCTGGCGCAATTCTTCCAGCCGCAGCTAGAAAGACTTGGCAGTCACGGGGCAGGTGGATAAAGTAACGATTAGACCGGGTAGATTGCGCTGGTGGGAGGTGATCTTGTTGCTGGCAGGCTTGCTGCTGTTTGCCAGGCAGGCCGGTCTCAGTTCTCCCCGGAAGTCGGCGGCGTTTGATGAGCAGTATCATGTGGCTGCCGGTTACGCCTACCTGAAAACGGGCGACTTCCGCATGAGTTTGAGCCACCCGCCGCTGGTCAACGTGCTATCAGCCGTGCCCCTCCTCTTCCGCCAGGACGTGAATTTACCCCTCGACCATCCCTCCTGGGATGCGGGCGATTATTTTCATTTTGCCGACGTTTTTTTGTGGCAGGCGCAGGCCGATCCCCAATCTATTTTGGAGTGGGCGCGCTGGCCGGTCATTGGCCTGGGTTTGTTGCTCACGGCCGTACTGTTCTGGTGGGCGCGGCAAATGGTGGGCGTGTGGGCCGGCTGGATTGCCCTGGCGCTGGCGGTGTTTGACCCCAATCTGATTGCCAATGCCCGCCTGGTGACGACGGATTTGGGCCTGACCTGTTTGCTGCTGCTGACGATGTGGCGGTTGTGGCATTGGCTGGCACGGCCGTCTGCCTCCAATCTGTTGCTCTGCGGCCTGCTGGCGGGCATGACCATGGCTGCCAAATTTACAGGTATTTTCGTCTGGCCGATGATGGTAGCTGTTGCCGTTATTTGGCGATGGCAGAGGGGCGATTGGCAGCGCCAAACCTGGTTCTTGGGCAGCCGTTTTCTGATGATGGGGGTGGTGGCGTATCTGGTTCTGTGGGCCATTTACCGTTTTGATATGACGCCATTTCCGGGCACGGCCGTGCTGAGCGGAGTCGAAGTAGCCGTACCCTTGCCCGCTTCATTCTACCCCTACAGCCTGTGGCAGACGTTCCAGGCCATTGAGAGCGAAGCCAAGGTGGGCTATTTGTGGGGCGAAACGTCTCGCGGCGGCTGGTGGTATTACTTCCCGGTGACGCTGGCCGTCAAGACGAGTTTGCCCCTGTTGATCCTGGCCTTTCTGGGCACGGCGATGGCGCTGAAAAAGGTGGGGTGGCGGCCGACGGCCGTGCTCTGGCTGCCGGTTGTGTTGTTTCTGGCGCTGGCCATGGTCGGCAATATCACCATCGGCTACCGCCACATTTTGCCGGTTGTGCCGTTTTTGATCATGCTGGCTTCTTACGCTGGTAATTGGGTGATTGGCCGGGGGCGGGGTAAAAATTACCGAATCACCCAATTACTCATTCTCCTCCTTTTGCTCTGGCACGCCGTGGGCACGCTGCTGTTGTTTCCGCACCAGGAGGCGTTTTTTAATGAACTGGTTGGCGGGCCGTCCGGCGGCGGTCGAGTGCTGTCTGATTCTAACCTGGATTGGGGGCAGGATTTATTGGCGCTGCGGGACGTGATGGCGGCACGTGGTATTGAGGAGGTGTATCTGAGCTATTTTGGCACGGCCGTGCCCGAACAATACGGCATTCACTACCGGCCATTACCGGGCTACCTCCGCTTTACGGCCGACGCCGAATCCAACAGCTACAATCCGTATACGCCGCCGCCGGGCTGGTATGCCATCAGCCAGAGCAGTTTGCACATGGGGCTGGTGCTGCAAAATAACGACCTGTATGCGTATTTCCAGGGGCAGGAGCCGGCGGCGCGGGCCGGTTATGCCATCAACCTGTATCAGGTGACATACCCGCCGGAGACGGCGGTGGATCGGGTGGTGGTGACGGGCACGGCCGTGTCTGACCTGTCACTTGAAGAGTTAACAGCGTTATCCGCAGACGGCTTACCGATGACTGGCAACGGCCGTCGCCTGATTACCAAATGGGCGGCCAATGAGAGTATAACCATCATCCCCTTTAACGAACCGTTCTTGCCGCCGCCTGATTTTGAACCGGTGGCGGTGGATTTGAGCGAGGTGATGACCCTGCTCGGTTATGTGTTGCCCTCAACCAGCGCCGGGCCGGGGGAGCCGGTACAGGTGACGCTGGTCTGGCAGCGCGGGGCTGCGCCGCTGCCTATGCCCGCCCCCGCCAGTGGTCCCCCGTTGGCTGCCTTTGTGCATCTCTCCGGCGAGGACCCGGCGCACATTGTGGCGCAGTATGATGGTTGGGACACGGCCGTGAACACTCTGGAACCGGGCGACATTATCATCCAACGACTCACCCTTACGCCATCGCCAGGCACAGCGCCGGGCGACTATTTCTTGCGCGTCGGCCTCTACTCCCCGCAAACGGGGCAACGTTTCCCCGTTGCCGGTGAAGACGTGGACATGCTCACCCTGGCGACCATTAACTGGCAATCGAATGAGAGAGAGTAGACCCCAACTACCAGACCTGCCAACCTCCGATCGCAGTAAATCGTTAGTGTCACAAAGTTTTCGCCACCCCCTTAAGACTACAACGGATGGAGAAATAAGCGGATAAATTTTCAGAGAGGAATCCGTTCATTTCTTAATCCGCTGAATCTCTCAATCTCAAATCTCCCAAACGAGATCCAAAAGACCCCTGCCCCCATTTCTGGCACGCACCGCAATCGCTATAATTTTCGGCCAGCCATTGCTCTTCGCGGCGGGATTTGGCGTCGAAAAAGAGGAAGAGCAGCAGAGCCATCTATTCCGATTCATAATGGCCGTTATTACCGACCGCCCCTGCTTCCCTGACAAAGTTCACTTTTTCCTGCCGGCGAGCATGCACAAAAGATTCAGACAGGACGAGTGACTGTGTTTTTTCGTCAATAATGCGCAGCCGCTCCAACTCCGTCAGCCGTTCCATATCTTCCGGCGAAAAAGCGTGAACGGCCTGCTGTAATCGTTGCAAGGCGTGGGCTAATGTATCGGCATACAGCAGCCGTTGGTGGGCGTCGCGCAGCGTGGTCTCAATTTTACCCGGCAGTTCGATGGGGCCAATCTTCAGGTCATGCCCGGCAATGCCGGTGACGCCAATGGCCCTGGCGCGGCTCAGCAGTTGTGTGCGCACTTCATCCTCCAACTGCTGGATGGCGCTGTTTTGGTCTGGTGCTGCATATAACTCTTTCACGCTCTTTTGCCCTACCACATGCTGCAAAATTTGGATCATGCGCCCGGCTACCATCTTGTCGGCATTGTTGGGCAGCGCGCGCGCCAGCTTGTAATCAACGCCGGGTTTGATCCGCCATACCTCCACTCGAAACGAGACGCTCCAGGGGGCGTTAATCGGGATGCCTTCGCGGGTGCGGACATTGACGGCCGTACCGCTGGCGTCAAATGATCCTTTACGCAGCCGGGATTTGAGCACCTCTTTCGTGGGATTAATGTGATGGTGGGCAAGTGGTTTGGAGAGAGGTTTAGGCAACTCAATCTCGTCTATACCATCTCCATTGGGGTCGCCGTACCAGGTTTCGGTATCTTTATCGTAACGGCGGGGGATACGGCCGTAATCGTTGTCCAGAAAACAGAGGAAATTATCATGCCTGTCAAACAAGACCCCCACTTCCATCTCAGTGAGCGTGACCCGGCTGGTAAAAAACGCGGCCACGCCGGCGCCAATTAGCGTGCAGATGACCAGCCCTATGAACGCCCCTATCTCACCACCAATGGCATAACCAATGGCAATGATCAGGGTAGACGCAAGGGCAGCGGCAACGGCCGTGAGAATCTTTTTACTTCTTGTCATGGCAATACACCTCCTTGATTGGCGCTATCTTCATAGATGCAATCTCAGTAGATCGAAGCAGAGTTCGCATCCTCAGATGCGAACCGGTGGGCATCTGAGGATGCCCACCCCTCCCATTTCGATCTATTGAATCTTCATTACCTGCATTTACAGTTTCCGGTAAAGTGGGTAATTGGTGAATAGGTCAGGTGTACCATGAGAGTGCTGCTTAATAAATGTGGTACATTAGACGGGAATCTAATATATTTGATGATGCGGGTACATATTGTAAAGAATAAGGAGAGTGAGATGGCTGAGTTGGAACTGATCACCAGACAGGTTGGCCCGTGGGGCATGAATACCTATGCGCTTATTTGTCCAGACACAAACCAGAGCGTATTGATTGATCCCGGAGATGATCCCGACGTTTTGCAAGAGATGTTGGGCGATAGCCGGCCGGCGGCAATTTTGCTGACTCATACGCATGTCGATCATATTGGGGCGTTGGCGGTGATGCGCCAACGGCTGGCTGTGCCCGTAGCCGGGCATGACGGCCCACATGAGCCAAATGGGCAGGATGTAGGGCTAGACCGGGTGCTGCACGATGGCGATACGGTATCGGTGGGGGCGCATACATTGCGCGTCTATTACGCACCGGGCCACATCGGCGATCAGGTTTGTTTCCGGCTACAAAATGACCATCGCATCATTGTGGGGGATACGATTTTTGATGGCGGCCCAGGTAAAACGTGGTCGGCGGCTGGTTTCCAAACGACGTTGCAGACGTTGGGCAGTGTGGTTTTGCAGTGGCCGGACGATACAGTTTGTTATCCGGGGCACGGCCCTTCCTTTCGGCTAGGTGATAGACGAGCGCAAATTGAGGCATTTTTGGCGAAAGATCATGGGAACTTCTTTGGTGATGCTACCTGGGAGATGTAAGGGATGAATGGGCAGACAATGACAGGTCTTCCAAGAGTGATATTCGCCGCTAATTTTATCCAATTCAAAAGGAAGGGGTCCGGTTGATGCTTAATTTTGCGCTTGTGCGCCAAAAAGAGATGACTTGGGCGGAACTGACCGCTGGTCTGACAGTAGAAGATTTACAAGATTTGACGAATGAGATGGTTGATACGATGTTGGCGTTGATTGCCGACTGTACCGATGAATGTGTGACATTTGTGCCTGATGACCCGGCGGCTAATGATACCTATGCCATTCATCAGGATGAGGTAAATTTACCCTGGACGTTGGGGCATGTCATTGTGCATACCACCGCTTCGGCCGAGGAAAGCGCAGCGCTGGCGGCGGAACTGGCGCGGGGCGTGGTAGTGCAGCCCAGACGGTCTCGAAGTGAACGGCCGTGGCACACCATCACCACCATTGCCCAATGCCGCCATCGTTTAGAAGAGAGCCGCCGGATGCGGCTGTCCAGCCTGGGTATGTGGCCGGACGAGTCATATCTGGACAACTTTTATCAGGCGCGGGAAGGGGGAGTGGAATTGACGGCCGTGATCCGTTTTGCCCTCGGCCTCTCCCATGACGACAGTCATCTGGGGCAAATTCAGGAGATTGTGCGCCAGGCGCAGGCTGCGCTTGTATCGGCTTGAAAGCCTAGTTGAAACCCCACGGTTGGCCGTTTGACGGCGGCGTATGAGGAGAGGATATATGGATATATCACCACAATTAACCTGGGAAGTGGGCACAGCCTATGACCTGTTCATCAGTCTGGATGTATTACATGACCCGGAGCGTTTTGGTTTGCGGGGGAATTGGGCGGCCGGGGTGCGGTCGCGCCTGCCGGGTGAACAGCGCGAATTTTTGCAGGAGAGCAGTAAACTGCACCATGTTTGGGTGCTGCCCTGGTTGATTCATTTGCCCGGCGCTAAAGATAGCAGCACGGTTCTGGACAGGCTGGCCGAAATCCCTGCGCATCGCCGTTTGCAAGACATCTCCGATTGCCATCTGGAAGGTGACTTTAAGAGTTTGCTCTATCAGGTGTCTGCGCGTGGGCATTGGCAGGAAACAGACCGGCAACAGTTGAGCCAACTCTACGCTGAACAGAACCGCCGCGAGGGTAAGAGCAAGAAGAAAATTTCCGACGAAGAGGTAGGCACTATCTTGCAACTATGGGCAGAACCGGAGCAATTTGGCGTCAAATATCTGGTGGCGCTGCAAGCCTATTATGAAGTTTTTTTTCGAGAAGAGGAGGAGCGAATTATGCCCGCGCTTATCCAAAGCGCTGCCCAGGCGCGGGCTTTGGCAGAGACTTTGCCGCTGGCGGAATTGTTGGACCGATTGTCTCAAGGGCTGCGGTTTGATTATGAGGATGTCACGGCCGTGCAGGAGGTGGTGATGGTTCCCTCGTTTTGGACGACGCCTCTCAGCTACTTTGGCCCCATTGGGCAGGGTCATATGAAGTGGGCGTTTTTGTTTGGCGGCCGGCCAAATGATATGTCATTGGTGCCTGGCGAGGTGGTGCCAGAACTGCTCTACCAAACGCTGAAGGCGCTGGCGGATCCCACCCGGCTGCGCATCCTCAAATATCTGGCGGAGGAACCACTGACGCCGGCCGAACTGGCCCGCCGTCTGCGGCTGCGGCCACCCACCGTCATCCATCATCTGGATGCGCTGCGTCTGGCGCGGCTGGTGCATGTCACCCTCAGCCCTCAAGGCCGCCGCTATGCGGCCCGCCAGGAGGCGATTGACGCTTCGTGTGATTTATTGCACCAATTTTTGCGGGGGGAATGACGGGGCGCCCAGGCTTTGTTAGGAAAAAAAGCCGCTTGTCAGCAAGCGTTACTACTCATTCACTCAATCACTCAATCACTCAATCACCTTTTTTTACCGTATCAACCTCCAACCCATGCTGCCGGATTTCTGCCAGCACCGCTGTCGGCAAATGGGCGCGCAGGAATTCGGCGCGGGCGACGACCGTTTGTAACCAGTGGTCGGGGGGTAAAAAGTGGGCGATTTCTACGGCCGTGAGCCAGCGCCATTCACTATGCTCCCCACTCGTCACAATCGTGTCCGGGTCGGCCAGTGTACAGCCGCAGACCACACCCAGCAGCTCGTTTTCCGGCGTCGGCGCCCCCCGGTAAAAGTGCGTTGTGCCGACGAAAAACTCGATCTGAACAACGCCGCCGACCTCTTCATACACTTCACGCACAATGGCCTGGGTGAAACTTTCCCCCTGGTCTACCCGCCCGGTAATACATTCCCAACTGCCCGCGCCAAAATCCTTGCTCGCCGCCCGGCGCAGCAGCAGGTATTGGTCAGTAGCCGGATTCCAGATAAGGGCGGCGATGCCCGCCAAAAAGTAACCAATAGCCATAGGGGGAATACCTGTAAATGAGATTGGAGATTAGAGATGGGGAGAATCTCCAGTCTCCAATCTCTAATCTCCTCGCTTATATCCACCAAAAATCGCATGACCGGCACGCATCCAGTATACGTCTACGGCCGTAAAACCCGCCGCTTCTAACCATTTCAACTGGTCTAACAAACGGGACGGTTTGTCAAATTCCGGGTCGGGGTAGCGGAATAGATTCCATTGTAACCGCTCAAATTCGGCAAAGCGTTCTGTGTTGCCGTCTAATTGTAGTGCTTGTTCGCTGACCGCCTCATCCCAGGCGTCGGCGGCCAACGTGTTTGCCCGGCTGTTCGCCGGTTCAATCAGGTCGGCGATGATCAAAGCGCCGCCGGGCGCTAAAATGGCGTACATGTCCCGGAACAACTGCTGCTTTTCCGGCCCATCCAGATGATGCACGGTTAGCGAAGTAACGATGGCCTGCGGTGTAAAATCCGGCTGGCGCCAGTCCTGTTCGCGCAGGTCGAAGTAATGGGAGTGGAAACGGCCGTCAAAACGCGCCAATTTGCTCACGGCCGTTTGCCGCATCTGTGGTGAAATGTCATACCCATGCACAACGGCCGTAGCAAACCGCTCCAGAATTGCCTCGGCCAACAACCCCTCGCCATGCGACAACTCCATGACCACAAACGGCCCATCCGGCGCGGGGATCAGGCGGCAGATGGTCTCCATTTGGCGGGCGCGGTCGGGCACAAAGTAACGGCCGTAGTCAATAAACGTCGTCGAAGCCTCTTCACTCCAGGTCGGTTTTTCATCCATCGTTCAACTATCCAATTACTCAATTACCCAATTACACACGCCCCGCTTCCCCCGCCATCACCACCTCCCTGGCATTGATCAGCCGCATGAGAATACCAAAAACAGCCAGCGACGCGACCAGACAGGTGAAAATAATCATCATCGTTGCCAGCGGCCCGGTGGCTTCAAAACGTTGGCCGATGAACCAGGGAATGGTCATGCCGCCCAGACTGGCGCCCACAAAAAAGTAGCTGGTTGTCTTGCCGCTGACGTGCAAATGGCGCTCCGCCAACGAGAGGGTGGTGGGGAAAACCGAGGCCATAGACAGCCCCAAGCCAATGGTGCCTAGCCATACGGCCGTTGCCGACTGTGACCACACCAAAATAATCCCCACACTGATCAGGCAGCCGATCAAATCCGCAAAAATAATGGTGCGGTTGCGGAAGCGGGTAGCCAGCGGAATAGAAAGCAGCCGCCCGGCGGTCAGCGACCCCCAGAATACCGAGGTTAAAATGGCGGCGGTCGCCGCGCTGGTCAGCCCAAGCGTGGTGGCATAGGTGAAAATCCAGCCGCCATATGCCACTTCTGACCCGGCATACAGGAAAAAGAAGAGGGCAATCAGCAGCACCAGCGGCCAGTTAGTCTGATCGCGGGGATCGCTGGCAATGACCGGCGGCGCGGTTGGGCTGGGCTGCCAGACGATAAACAACACCGGCAAAAAGATGAGCAGTCCCAACGCCCAATATGCCCAGGTGATGCCATCGCTGACGCTGATCGCCCAGGCCACAATTACCGGCGAAATAAACGCACCCACGCCAAAAAAGAAATGCAGCCCATTCATATACGGCGCTACCCTGTGCTGGTGCAGCCAGACAATCATGGTGTTGCCACCCACATCCACGCCCGGCTCAAAGAGACCTAACAAAAACATAAGGGCGACCAGCAGCCATAACACCGGCACAAAAGGCACTAATACCATAGACAGCGCCATCATCACCAGCGCCAGCGCCATCAGGTGGTGGCCGGTGAAGCGGTCATACAATCGCCCCGCCAGCAGCGCCCCCACTAAAAACCCCAGGCCGCGCACGGTAAAGAGGATGCTGATTGATTTGAGTGACGCGCCCGTTTGCTCCGCCAGGGCGGGTAATGTTGGTCCCAATGCCGACACCGCCAGCCCTAGAGCGATAAAGGCGGCGTAATAGCCGGCCGTAATCTGTAAATTTTTGTTCATGGTTTTGCCTGTATCAGATGAACGTCCCGTTGGGGGAAGGGGATGGTGATGCCCGCCTCATCAAAACGTTCTTTTATACGTTCGCGTAAATCGAACTGTATGTTCCAGTAATCGTTGAGGTTGACAAACGGCCGTACCCCCACATTGATCCCATCCGCGCCAAAGTCCAATATCACCACCGAGGGCGGTGGGTCGGGCAGCACTCGTTCATCCGCTGCCAGAATGTCCAGCAAAATCTGCTTTACCTGCCGCAGGTCATCGCTGTAGCTCACCTGCACATTCACATCGGCACGCAGCGTGCCCAGGCGAGAGTAGTTGACGATGTTGCTGTCCTGAATTTTGCCGTTGGGCGCCGTCACCAGCTTATTGTCAAAGGTCATGATCACCGTGTGGAAAATCTGGATTTCTTTGATGACGCCCATCACCCCGGCCGTTTGCACGATGTCGCCCACTTTGTACGGCTGGAACAGCAAAAACAACACCGTTGCCGCCAGGTTAGACAGCGACTCTTGTAGGGCAATGCCCAAAATCACGACCAACACGCCCAACGCCAGGACAACGGAGGTGATGGGTACGCCTAGAATAGCCAGCGCCAGGATAACGGCCAGCAAGAGAATGCCATAGTACGTCACGGCCGTGAACAACGTCACCAGCGATTCAGTCAGCCCCGTCTGGTGCAAGGTCTTCCGCATCAGCTCGCGCACGATCCTGGCCAGCCGCCGCCCGAATAACAAGACAAGAAGTGCGGCGGCCAACCGCAGCGCCCAGGCGATTAAGGGAAGTTCAGATGTAAATTCCATTGTTCCTACCTCGTGGGGAATACAAAAAACCCTCCGGGCTGGATAACCCGAAGGGTCAAGGCGGAGAGGGTGGGATTCGAACCCACGGTGACCGCTAAGCCACAGCGCATTTCGAGTGCGCCCCGATCGACCACTCCGGCACCTCTCCAAATGGTGAAAGGGTGAGCAGGTGAGGGGGTGAATTATTTACCTGCCACCTGCAACTTGCCACCTGCTACCCATTCCTCAATTTTTGAAAGAACTGCTGTAAAAGGGCGGCCGCTTCCGTTTCTAAAACGCCGGGTGTGACCTGGACCCGGTGGTTAAAAAGCGGTTCATCAAGGATGTTGACGATGCTGCCATGCGCGCCAAAGCGGGTATCTTTGGCCCCATACACCAGCCGGGGCAGCCGCGCCTGAATCATGGCGCCGGCGCACATCGGGCATGGCTCCAGCGTACAATAGAGGGTGACGCCAATCAGCCGCCAGTTATTCACCGTCTGCGCCGCCTCCCGCAGGGCAATTATTTCCGCGTGGGCGGTGGGGTCTTGCGCCTGTTCTTTCAGGTTATACCCCTGGCCGATGATGACGCCATCTTTAACGGCCACAGCCCCGACCGGCACTTCGGCCAGCGCCACGGCCTGCGCGGCCAGCGCCAGCGCCGCCCGCATCCACTGTTCATCCTCGTGGGAATTGGTAATGTTCTGCTCAGCCACAGCGCCGGGATTATAACAGATTTCAGGCGGGCAACCATGCCAGAGCCACCGCCTGGTCGAATGGCATCGCCTGCCCCTGCGCCCAGGCAGCGGTGAACGCGGGCTCGTCTATTTGGGTGCGCACGGCCGTCAGTTGGCGCTCCACATCAGCCCGGTCGGCCGGCCAGAGTGTGGTACCTAGCTGGTCAAAACGGGCATAGACGGCAGCGAAGAGGCTGACGGCCGTTTCCATTCTGCCCTCTGCCGCCAGCACCGCCGCCAACCCGGCCACACATTCCGCCTCGCCGCGTTTAATGCCCAACTGCTGATGCAGGGCCAACGCCTCGGCAAAAAGCGAACGCGCCTGCGCCCGTTCGCCCTGCGCCAGCATCACCCAGCCCAGGCTGTGGTTGGCGCGGGCCAGGTCTGGCGCTGAGTTGATTTGCCGGAATAGCTCCTGGCTTTCCCGGTAGAAGGGCACGGCCGTGTCATAATCCCCGCCATAACGGGCCAACTCGCCAAAATTATTGACGGCCGACGACGCCACCCAGGGATCGCCAATGTCCTGCCCCAACACATGGGCCGCCTGTGTGTGCGCCTCGGCCTCGGCCAGATCACCCTGGCTGAAATAGACATTACCCCAGTGCAAACGGATCATGGCCTGGAACCAGGTTTGCCCGGCGGCGGTGAACAGGGGCAATGCCTCGGCCAGCAGCCGGTGCGCCGTCGGGGCGTCGCTTTGATTAACCGCCAACACACTGCGCGGGAAAAGGACATCCAACAAACCGGCTTCATCCCCGACGCGGCGCATCATTGCTAACCCCTCATCCATAAGCCGGGCAGCGGCGGCCAGGTCGCTTTGCCACATTGCTACCAGCCCGGCGTGGGTCAGAATGGAGGCGCGCAGGGCAGTGTCACCCAATGAAGCGGTCTGGGCGATGGCCTGCTCACACCAGCGGCGCGCCTCGTGCAGATAACCGCGCCGGTAGGTAAACCAGATCAGGCCAGGAATGAGCGGCCAACCGGCCGCCCAGGACGATGGTTTTGCGCTGCTCCATTCCAAAACGGCGCGAAAATTGCCGATGTCCGCGTTCAGCCGCTCTAACCACCGTTCGCTCTCGCCGGAGAAGAGTCTGGCCCGTGCAGCCAGCGCATAACCGGCAAAAAAGGCAGCGTGGTGTTGCTGGCATCGTTCTTGTTCACCGTTTTGCGCCAGTCGCTCTTGGGCATATTCACGCACAGTCTCCAGCATCATAAAATGGGGCTGGTCATCAACGATGCCCGCTGTTTGCAGGAGTGACTGTTCTAGCAGTGAGGAGACTCCTTCAAAAACATCCAGAGCGCCGTCAGGATTGCCGATGGCCTCGACCGCTTCCAGGGTAAAGCCGCCGACGAAGACAGCCAGGCGAGCAAACATGGTCTGGTCGTGTGGCGAGAGCAGGTCATACGACCAATCAATGACGTTGCGCATTGTTTGTTGCCGCGAGGGCAGGTCTTGGGCGCCGCCGGTCAGGAATTTCAGGCGGTCATTGAGCCGGTCGAGGATAAGATGGGGCGGCAGTAATTTGAGCCGGGCCGCCGCCAGCTCAATCGCTAGCGGCAGCCCATCGAGGCGCTGTACAATCTGGGCGATGGCCCGGCTGTTGTCCACCGTCAGTTGGAAACCAGGCTGCACGGCCTGCGCTCGCTCCACAAAGAGCTGCACGGCGACCGTTTCCAGCAAGGCGTCGCTTCCAGCCGGGGGCACGGGTAGTGGTTGTACGGGAAAGCTATGCTCGCCGCGCAGGTGCAGCGATACCCGGCTGGTGGCAACTATTTTCAGGCCGGGCGCGGCCGCCAACAGATCTGCCAGAAGCGGCGCGGCGGCCGTTACCTGTTCAAAGTTGTCCAGCAGCAGGAGCAGTTGTTTTTCTTGTAGATAGGTTTGCACGCTTTCCAGCAGGGAGTGGCCTTCGCGCTCACGCACGTCCAGCGCCTGGGCAATGGCAGAGATGACCAGATCGGGCTGGCGGAAGTGGGCCAGATCAACCCAGTAGAGACCATCGGCAAACTGCCTTGATAGCCCGGCGGCCACTTCTAGACTGAGCCGGGTCTTGCCCACGCCACCGGGGCCGATGAGCGTGACCAGGCGCACCTGGGGCCGGCCGAGCATGGCGCGCACGGCCGTCACGTCATCTTCCCGTCCGATTAAACTGGTGAGAGGCCGGGGTAGGGTGGTACGGCCGTACATCCGGCTTGGTTCTGGCGCAGCTGGTGCTGGCGACGACAGCCTGGCCTGCTCAAACTGCTCTGTCAGCAGCAGCACCAGATCATTGCCGATGAGTTCACCCAATTCGGCTGCAGTGCTGAAATACTTGTAGGAAACATCATCCGCATTTTTGATCTGTTGCAGCATGGTTTTGAGCCGGGCTTCCTGGTCGGGCGCGGGCGTCTTGATGTAGATCAGTTTCGGCAAACCACGACTGAGCCGCAGCTCATCTTCCAGGCCGGAAATGTCCATGTCTGGCGCAACCCAGCCGTAACTTTGCCAGTAAATGCCCACGAAGATGTGGCTCTGCGCCAGATAAGCCCGGTACAGGTTGCGCGGTGGATGAGGGCGGGCGCCTGTTTCAAACAACACCGGAATGAGCCGCAGTTGCTCAATCGCCTGGCGCGCCGCCTCTCGCTCTGCGGCTAACTCTCGCAGGGTAGAACTGATAAATACGCGCAAACGCTGGTCAGGTGTGCGAATCACGGCCGTGGTTGGCTGTTCGGTTGGCCTATAAGGGAAATTTGTCATCGTTTAACCCTCGGTTTAACTATTCCTGTTTATTCTACCTCGTCTTGGTACAATGTGTCCTGTGGAGCCGTTACGCCGGGGCAATTCGAAATATGGTTTGCGACGGCAGATAAATCTGCACCAACAAAAGGCAAAGTCGGCCTTCGCCGACTGGTGTGCAGCCCACGAAGGTGGGCTTTGCCTCTTGTAGCCGCGATTTTAATCGCCGGGTTTGTCTGGTTCCTGGTTACGCTGAGGCAAAAACAGAAAATGAACAAACCGGAGGGTCAAGAAATTTTCGTTTATGTGTGGGAATATGTGGTGAAACAAGAGGCGCAGGCTGATTTTGAGCGCATCTATGGGCCACAAGGCGAGTGGGTACACCTATTTCAAAACGGTGAGGGTTATCTGGGCACGGAATTGCACCAGGATGTGTCCCAAAAACTACGGTATCTGACCGTGGATTACTGGGTCTCCCAGGCGGCTCGTGATAACTTCCGCGAACAATTTGCCCGCGAATTTGCCGAACTGGATCAACGGTGTGAAACGCTCACCGAAAAAGAGATATTCTTGGGGGATTTTGTCAGCCGCAGCCCACGGCCGTGGCCGTGTGGACGATAGAGAAATAGATCAATGGTTGCTCCAAACAGGCCGGTCGCCACATCTACCCTCCCGCGCCAACTGACGCCCTTCATTGGCCGCCATACTGAAATTGCCGATATTGGCCGGTTGCTGGCTGACGCTGACTGCCGCCTGCTAACGCTGGTGGGGCCGGGTGGTATTGGTAAGACGCGCCTGGCGATTGAGGTGGTTGCCAGAGTGGGCGCCCGCTTTGCCGATGGTGCGGTTTTTGTGCCGCTGCAAGCGGTGTCTACGGCTGAGTTTCTAGTCACGGCCGTAGCCGATGCCCTGCACATCGCCGGAACCGGCCAGGATGATCCCCAAACCCAACTGTTTCAATACCTGCGTGAAAAAACATTGCTGATGGTGTTGGATAACTTCGAGCAGTTGCAGACTGCCGCCGGTTGGCTGGCCGAACTGTTACAGGCCGCAACCGGCGTTAAACTGCTGGTCACCTCGCGTGAAACGCTCAACCGGCAGGAAGAGTGGCTTTATCCGGTTGCCGGTTTGTCCATACCGCAACCGGAGACGGCCAATTGGGCCGGGCACGATGCCGTGCAGTTGTTTGCCGAACGCGCCCGCCAGGTGCGGCATGATTTTTCCCCGGCGGTGGAAGCGGCCCACATTATTCGTCTGTGCCGCCTGGTGGAGGGGATGCCGCTGGCGTTGGAATTGGCCGCTTCCTGGCTAAAAAGCCTGGCCCTGGCCGATGTGGTGGCTGAACTGGAAAGCGGCCTGGACTTACTCACCACCTCTCAGGTGGACGTGCCGGAACGCCATCGCAGTATGCGCCTCATTTTTGACCATACCTGGCAGCGGCTTTCCCCGGAAGAGCAGCAGGTTTTTATGCGCCTGTCCCTGTTTCGTGGGGGATTCGGCCGGGAGGCGGCTACGGCCGTGACCGGGGCCACCCTGCCCCTGCTGGCGGCGTTAGTGGATAAGTCATTGCTGCGCCGGGATGGGCACGGCCGTTACCAGATTCACGAACTGCTGCGCCAGTTTGCCGCCGAGCACCTGGCTGCCGACCCGGCTGCGTTCAACCATACGGCTGATCGCCACGCTGACTACTACACGCGCTTTCTGGGTGACCGCTTCACCGGGTTGGCCAGCGGCGCGCAGGAAAAGATGTTAGCCGAAATTGGCGCTGACCTGGACAACGTGCGCGCCGCCTGGCAATGGGCGGCAACACAAGGGCAGGCAGCGGCTCTGGAATATGCCGCCGCCACCCTTCATGGTTTCTACCAGTTCCGCAGCCGTTTTCAGGAAGGGTCTGATTTGTTTGTGCTGGCGGTGAATGCGGTAGCGCAATTGCCGCCCGCGCCAGAGCGGGATCGCGCCCTGGCTTTTCTGCTGACTCATGCTGCCTGGTTGGAAATGCGTTTTGGCCGCATGGAAAAAGCGACACAAATGGCAACGCAGGCGTTGGCGCTTTATGCCACCCATGACATGCTTCCGGCTCTGGGCGCGGGCACAGACCCATTGACGGTTCTGTCTGTGTTGGCGGCCATCCAGGGAGAGTTTGGCAGAGCGGTCACATTGGGCCAGCAGGCCTGGCAGCGCGGCGCGGCCCGGAACGATGCCCAGAATATGGCGTATGCCGGTTATGGATTGACCAGCGCCCTGCTGGCCCAGGGGGCGTATGATGCGGCGCTGCGCCAGGCGCAGGCGGCGTTGGCCCAGGCGCAAACAGCGGGCAACCGCTGGCTGATGGCTTTCATCTATAACCAACTGGGGCAGATTAACCAGGTATTAGGCCAGCTAACGGCCGCACGCCATTATTATCAGGCCAGTTACGCCATCCGGGAAGGGTTTGATGATCCGGCGGGCATGGCCCTGGCGCTGAACCATCTGGGTGAACTGGCGCTGGCCGAACGTGCGTATGAGCAGGCCCATGACCTGTACCGGCAGAGCATGAGTCTGTATCAAAAATTGGGCGACCGGGGTGGGCTGGCGCGCGCCTGTTATGGGTTGGCCGTTGCCTCTGCCAAAATTGGGGATGAAGCGGCGGCGCGCCACTATTTTGAACAGGCTTTGCGGGCGGCGATGGCGATTCAGACGCCTTCCGTGGTTTTATCGTTATTGGTGGGAATCGGTGAATTTCTGATCACCAGTGGCCCACAGCAGTCCGGTGTGGCGGCGCTGCTTTTGGCTGCCCACCATCCGGCGGCGGAGCAGGCCACCAGGGATGAGGCGCGGCAGCTTTTACAGGAAATGGGGTTGGCGGACACGGCCGTGCCCCCTACCACCGAACCGGAGCTAGAGACATTGATTCCGCTCTTGTTAGCCGCGTTAACGGCCGTGCCCTCCCTGAGCCACATCCTGCCCGCCCCGCCTGATCTGGCCGAGACCTCCCCCCCGGTTTATCCCTTGCTCGATCCCCTCAGCGAGCGCGAGTTGGAAGTGCTGCAAGGCATCGCCGCCGGCCTCAAAAACCAGGAAATTGCCGACCAACTCACCGTCAGCCTCAGCACCGTCAAAACGCACATCAACAACATCTACAGCAAACTGGGCGTTACCAACCGCGTCCAGGCCCTCGCCCGCGCCCGCACCCTCCACCTCCTTCGTCAATAGGACGCAGATTCACGCGGATGACGCGGATAAAATGTTGTTAACAGGCGTCCTGTTTTCATTCATGGTGGCCGACGAAACCCCTTTTAGACTACAGCGGATGGAGAAAAAAACGGATGAATTTCCAGAGCGAAATCCGTTCATTTCTTTATCCGCTGTAGTCATGGCGAAAAAGTAAAACATTTCCCAATACCCTATCGCCTTATCGCCCATCACCCACTGCTCACTGCCCACCGCTCACTGCCCACTGTTAGCCCCCCCAATCCACCCCCCGTTCCACCCTTCGGTTGATGACGCTCCACCCGGCGCACCTTTACACTGCTTGCAAATAAACAATCGGTGGACAAACCACAAACAAAAGGAGAAACAACGCATGATCAGTGTAAATCTTAACAATCTGTCCCTCACCGAATTTTGGGGCGAAAACCGCCCGGAGATTCACAATCGCTCCACATTTCCCCTGTTGGGCGCGATGGGTACCGAAAATTCGGCCACCGTGTACTTCGAACTGGACCCCGGCGATGTGCTGGGCTGGCATACCGACAGCGTGGAAGAACTGCTGCTTATCCTGGCAGGCGTTGTGGAAGTATCTGTTGGCGACGAAAAAGGGCAGCTTTCCCAGGGAGACCTGGCGCTGGTGCCGACGATGGCCCCCCACAACGTGCGCAATGTTGGTCAGGAAACGGCCAGGGTGCTTGGCTTCTTCGGCAGCAACAACTTTGTGGCGACCTTTGACGTGCCTTTCGCCCCGGCCGGGGTGAGCGTCATTGATACACGGGCGCTGACCGAGGCAGCGGCGGCCTGACAAACTTTTACAAATCAACTATGTAAGGGCGGGCACAAGGCCCGCCCCTACCACCTGTATGATGGAGGATGAATCATGTTACGCAGAAAATCTAATAGAACCATTTTTTTCATAGGGTTGGCGCTGGTTTTATTACTGGCAGCCTGCCAGAGCGGCGAGACCACGGCCGTACCCAATGAAGTCACTTTCACCGCCCGCGCCAACAGCTTTAGCGGCCCGGATACGATTCCGGCAGGCTGGACGGAACTGCGGCTGGCAAACGAAGGGCCAGAATTTTACCACATGCAATTGATGCGCCTGGATGAAGGCAAAACGGTAGCCGACCTGACGGCGGCGCTGGCCGAAAGCTCGGTAGCGCCGGCCTGGGCCAGACATTATGGCGGCCCCAACCCACCCCATGTGGGCGAAAGCAGCACGGCCGTCGTCTTTCTGGAACCGGGTGATTATGCCCTGATTGACACCGTACCCGGCAAAGATGGCACGCCGCACGTTCATCATGGCATGGCCAAAGCGGTGCGGGTAGAAGCAAATGGCAACGGCACGGCCGTAGAACCCGAAGCAGACGCCGTGATAGATATGTTCGATTTCAACTTTACTGTGTCCCGGTCATTGGTTGCTGGAAAACAGACCATCCGTGTGAACAACCGGGGCGAACAGCCACATGAACTGTTCCTGGCCCGGCTGGCGCCCGGCAAGACTGTCAACGACTTGCTGGCTTCGTTGGCCCCAGATGCACCGCCGGAAGCGATTGATTGGCGCGCCCTGGGCGGCGTCAGCGTCATTGAATCTGGCGACCACAGCTACTTCACCGTTGACCTGGAACCTGGCACCTATGCCCTGCTCTGTTTTGCGCCCGAACAGCACAGCGGCGCTCCCCACTTTATGATGGGCATGATGCAGGAGTTTGTCATCGAGTAATGGATTGAAGACTACGACGAGTGATGGGTGAGGCGTGGCAGGATGCCTTACCCATCATGCTGTTCACAAAGATAGATGGAGCACGATGATGATTGATAACAACGATCTCAACCAGGCTTTACAAGACGTAAGGCTCAGTTCGGCCGGTGGCGCCCCCTTTTTAATGGCTTATGGATTCACACTTTGCGTCACGGCCGTGTTGTACTTCTTCCTCCCCCTGGAAACGGTGGCGCTGATGGCCATGTTTCAAGGCGTCGTCGCCCTGCCCGTGGCTTTCTGGCTGGAGCGCCGCCTGAGTGCAAAGCCGATGGCCGCTAACAATCCCTTACGTCCGCTTTCTATTCAGATGGCTATGTCACAAGTGGTGGCCTTGCCGGCGGTCATTATTGCCTTTAATCTCAATGCAATCACCGTGCCGGTGGTGTTGGCGGCTGTTGGCGGCGGGCACTTTTTGCCCTACGCCTGGCTGCACCGCACGAAGCTGTACCTGATTTTGGGCACGGCCGTGTCCCTGGGCGCGTTTGGACTGCAAATTACCCTGCGTTCAGCCGCCTTTCCCTACGTGTTGTTTTATATGTGTCTTGTCTATTGGCTGCTGACTCCGTTCGTATACAGTCACGCTCGGCAAATGAGCAGGGCAAGTGGCCTTGTTGGAGGTAAACCATGAACCATGTGATTCGAGATTTTACAGGTATTATCGGCGCGTTTGTGGCCTGGTGGGCGCTGGTGGTGTTGACGGCCTGCTTAAGTGGGCCGCTTATCGTGGAAGGCGAAGCGCCAACGCCGGTTGACACGGCCGTTCTGCTGCCACCAATCGTAGCTGCCACACCCACATTGGTGGTGACGGCAACGGCCGTGCCCACGGCCGTTCCCTCATCCACCATGCCCCCGGCAGCCACGCCTACGCCCATGCCGCCGTCGCCCACGCCGCTCCCGGCCGATCCGCGCTTGATAACGCAGGGGGAAACGGCCGTGCATATTGGCCCTGGTTTGGAATATGAACTCTCTCACTTCCTGGGGCCGGGCACAACCGCTCCTATTCTCGGCCGCAATGTCGCCGGTGATTGGTGGGCCATTCACGGGCCGGGTGATGGGCCAGGGCCACACAGTTGGGTGGCTGCCGCCGATGTAATAGTCGAAGGTCATACCGGTCATCTGCCTATCTTGCCCGCGCCCATCTTGCCGCCCACCCCGGTTGGCGCGCATGACGTACCGCTGGTGGGGGAAACAGGTTCACCGCCGTCTGAACGCTGTATAATCTCGCACCCCGGCCTGACCGGGCCGGTCAACGTTCACCTGGGGCCGGGCGCGCAGTTTGCGCTAATCGCCCGGTTGGACGTCAACCGGTGGGCGGAGGGCATTCAGGAACAGGTAAACTGGTATGAGATTCGGCTGGGGCCGGGGCAGGTTGGTTGGATATTGGTCACGGCCGTAGCCCTTAATGAGTTTTGTTAAAGGAGTTTCATGGACAACAGCCCACCCAGGCAGGTATACTGCACACTCCCTACGACGGAAATCTGCGTAATCTTTGCTTACAACGACAGGAACGTATGACAAACAATCAAGCCTTAACCCAAATTGAAGCCAGTATGCGCGTCGTTGGGCGGCAGGAGCGGACGGTGTTCAGCCAGCCCCACTTCGAGATATTCATCTCGGCCAGCCAGGATGACCACCTCAGTTTTGCCGTACCCCTGTCCGCTGCCCCTGGCGATTGGTCGTCAGCAATAGCCGACATGCAGGCCACCTTTGAACAGCATCACAAACGGCCGCGCCTGGAATACATCGCCGAATTGCATCCCGAACTGGCCCCGGCGTTGGCGCAAGCCGGTCTGGTTTGCGAAAGCCGCGCCCCGGTTATGGTGCTGAATATAGCCCAACTGTCGCTGCCGCCAGAACCGCCGCCGCTGGCTCATTACCAGGCGCTAACCGCCGCAGATGAGCCTTTTTTGAAAACGTACCTGATGAACCAGAGCATCGCCTACGGCGGCAGTGGCGGCGAGGAGTCGCTGGGCTGGCTGCCCAATTTGCGGCAGGGGCTGACGAACGGCGCGGTGATGGGCGCAGTGTTGCTTCAGGCGGGGGAGATGGTGTCAGGCGCGGTCATCCAGATGGGTGCGGGCGGACAGGGCATCGGCGAATTGGCCGGTGTGTGGACCGCACCCACGCAGCGCCAGCGCGGTCTGGCCTATGCCCTCTGCCAGCAGCTTCTGGCCGATTACCGGGCGGCCGGCCACCAGGCTTGCTGGCTCTCGGCTGCCGAAGGCGCACAGCGACTGTATGAAAAGCTGGGTTTTGTCTATGTGGGGACCCAATTGAACTACGGGAGACCCTGAGGGTGCGGCATCAGTTTGGCCAGCAGCGGCCAATGCTGCCACCAGCCGGCCTGATCAGCGTTCTTAATTGTGTTGCAGGCCACCGACATTACCATCCTGTCCCTTACTTACGTTCGACCTCAAGATTGCCAGAGGCTCTGCCAAAGTGAACCTTGCCCACCTGGGGCGTGCCGGGCCGGGGAGTAACGAGCCGGTTTTTTTTTGACTCAATTGTTGCGCCAGCCTACGGCCGTTACTATAATCCCCCTCATCACTTAACAATTTAGCACAGGGAGCTGGGTATGCCCGGCTGAGAGGGTGGTCGTTAACCACCGACCTGCGAACCTGATCCGGGTAATGCCGGCGGAGGAATTGCAAAACAGCTTTGCTTGACCATAGGCCACCGGAAACGGTGGCTTTTTTGTTGCAAGTGGCAAGTAGCAGGTTGCAAGTGACCTGCCACCTGCCACCTGCCACTTGCAACCTGCAACCCATGACCATCTTAATTTTTGCCAACGGTGAGATCAATGAAGTGGAATGGATACGGCCGTATCTGGAAAGGGCGACGGCCGTCATTGCCGCCGACGGCGGTACGCGACACCTGCTCCGGCTGAACCACCCACCGGACATCGTCATGGGGGATATGGATTCGCTGCCGGACGAGGCGCGCCCCTGGCTGGCGACGGCGCATACCCGCCTGCTGGCCTATCCCCCGGCCAAAGACGAGACCGACCTGGAACTGGCCCTGCTCTACGCCGCCGAAAACTATGCCGACCCGCTGCTCATCTTTGGCGCGTTAGGTGGCAGGTTAGACCAGATGTTGGCGAACATTTTGCTGCTGGCGCATCCGGGGCTGCACGGCCGTGCCATCCAACTTGTCACCGCCCACGAACGCGCCTGGCTGGTGCGCGACCACACCGAAATTCATGGGCAAATCGGTGATCTGGTCTCCCTCATCCCCCTCGGCGGCGATGCGCACATCGCCAACACCACCGGCCTGCAATGGCCGCTGCAAGACGACGTGCTGGCCTTTGGTCTGGCGCGGGGGGTGAGCAATGTGTTGACGCCTGCACTGAGCGCAGCCGAAGTGGCCGTGCCTGCCACCGTCACCCTCCATACCGGCCAACTACTCTGTATCCACACCAAAAGTTTGTAAAGCAGACCTGACAGGTTTCAGAAAACCTGTCAGGTCTATTGTCGAAGGAGACTTCACGGGCGATAGCCCACCCACATGAATGAAAATAGAACGCCTTTTTACAACATTTTATCCGCGTCATCCGCGTGAATCTGCGTCCTATTTACGAAGGAGACAACTATGAAAATATTTAGCCTATTACTGCTTATGACTATCCTACTGCCAGGGTGTTCATCTTCAGAAGGTGCGCCAGAGGCAACGGTCACTTCGACTCCGCTCAGCGCAGGCGTATCCGCCACACCCACCACTGCCATAGAAACTGCTGCCTCGCCGCGCACCCTCACCCTGATGAGCCACAACAGTTTTGCTGCCAGCGAGGCCATCATTCAAGCATTTGAGGCCGAACACAATGTCACCATTGAACTATTGCCCGCCGGGGATGCCGGTGCGGCCCTCAATCAGGCCATCCTCACCAAAGCCGACCCCCTGGCCGACCTTTTTTTTGGCGTTGACAACACCTTCATGGGACGGGCGCTGGCTGCTGACATCTTTGAACCGTACCAATCGCCACTGCTGGCCGAAATCCCCGACGAATTGGAATTAGACAATTCCTACCACCTGTTGCCGGTAGATTACGGCGACGTCTGCCTGAACTACGACAAAGCCTGGTTTGCCGCCCAGGGAGTGGAGCCGCCGCAAACGCTCACCGATCTGACCAACCCGGCCTATCAAGGGCTGCTGGTGGCCCAAAATCCGGCCACTTCCAGTCCCGGCCTGGCCTTTCTGCTGGCCACTATTGCCCAATTTGGCGAAACGGGCGATTACACCTATCTCGACTATTGGGCCGATTTGCGCGCCAATGGGGTGCTGATCACCAACGGCTGGGATGACGCTTACTATGGATACTTCACCCGCTCCGGCGGCGAACGGCCGTTGGTCGTTTCCTACGCCAGCAGCCCCCCGGCCGAATTTATCTATGCTGACCCGCCCGTTGCGGAAGCGCCTACCGCCAGTGTGGTCGGGGAGGGGGCTTGCTTCCGCCAGATTGAATTTGTGGGCATCCTCAAAGGTACGCAAAACCGCGACCTGGCCGAAGCCTTTGTGGATTACATGCTCGGCCAATCGTTCCAGGAAGACATCCCCCTCAATATGTTTGTCTTCCCGGCCAATGTAAATGCTGCTCTGCCGCCCGCTTTTGCCGACTGGGCGCAAATTCCCGACCAGCCCGCTACCCTGCCCCCGGCGGACATTGATGCCAACCGCGACGCCTGGATTGAGGCGTGGACGGAGGTTGTTTTGCGGTAATCGGTTGTCGTGATGCGTGATACGTGATGCGTGATCAGAAAAATCTCACGTATCACGCATCACGTATCACGCAAAATCTCACATGAACATTCACCGATTACCGTTTACCAATTACGGATAACTGGTAAAATTCCCCTGCCGGTGGCGGAAAAGGTTCTTGCCTGAGGACTGAATACCCGGCTAAACAAAACCGCGGCAAACACAGGCCATACCGCGATACGCGAACAATTGAGAATGAAGTGGCACGTTGCAAGTAGCAAGTGGCAGGTCTTTACCTGCAACTTGCAACCTGCAACTTGCAACCTGCAACTTGCAACAAACAAGGAGAGTGATGATGGAATACGACTTTACTAAATTGGGCCGGCCGATGAACCAGCCCAGCAAGGAGCTAGATCGGTTTCCCGCGCCGGCGCATGTGACGCTGGTGCGGTTTACGTCGGATGAGCTGACCAGCTTTTGCCCGGTGACGGCGCAGCCGGACTTTAACACGGTGGAGATTGAGTATGCACCCGACCAATGGTGCGTGGAGAGCAAAAGCCTGAAATTGTACTTGTGGACGTTCCGCGATGAGCCGATTTTTGGCGAGTCGCTGGCGGCCACTATTGCCCAGGATTTGTTTGACCAGCTACAGCCCCACCACTGCCGGGTGACGCTGCATCAGAATATCCGGGGTGGGTTGCAGATGACGGCCGTAGCCGAAGTGCGTAACTCGTGATGCGTGATGCGTGACAAGAATCTCACGCATCACGCATCACGCATTATGGAGGACACCATGGTAGATTCAGTCGTTATTGTCAGCGGCGGCATGGACAGCGTGACGCTGCTGCATTATCTGGTGAAACAAGAGCGGCGCAACCCGGCGGTGATTACCTTTATTTATGGGCAGAAGCACCAGAAAGAGGTGGCGCTGGCTCAGGCGCAGGCCCAATTGGCGGGGTGCGGGCAACATCTGGTGCTGGATTTGGCGTTGTTACGGCCGTTATTCGCCCATTCCGCGCTGGTGGATGCGGCGACGGCCGTGCCCCTGATGCAAGATGTCCAGGGCGACCCGCAGCCCGCCACCTACGTGCCCAATCGCAACATGATCTTCCTGGCGCTGGCCGCCGCCTACGCCGAAACCAATGGCGTGGGCGACATTTTCTACGGCGCGCAGCGGCACGACATGTACGGCTATTGGGACACCACCCCCCAATTTCTGGCGGCGCTGAATGAGGTGTATGGGCTGAATCGCAAGACGGCCGTACACATCCACGCCCCCTTTGTGCAGCACAGCAAGGCAGACATTTTGCGCCTGGGGTTTGAACTGGGCGTGGATTACGGCCAGACCTGGTCTTGTTACGAAGGGCAGGAATTGGCCTGCGGCCGCTGCCCCACCTGCGCCGAACGGTTGCAGGCGTTTGCGGAAGTGGGGGTGGCGGATCCGATTGCTTACGTGAGCCGTGATGCGTGATGCGTGATGCGTGAGATCGCTCTGGTCACGTATCACGCATCACGCATCATTCCGTATCGGTATCTCAAGAACAACCCTATGTACACAATTAGCAAACAATTTCACTTTTCGGCCAGCCACCAGTTGGATGGCCTGCCGCCGGAACACCAGTGTGCCCGGCTGCATGGGCATAATTATGAGGTCGAACTGGTCTTGCAATCAGAAACGCTGGATGAGTATGGTTTTGTGGTGGATTATCTGGCGTTGAAGCCGTTTAAGACGTACCTGGACGAGACGCTGGATCATCGCCATTTGAACGATGTGCTACCGTTTCCGACGACCGCCGAAAATCTGGCGCGCCATTTGTACGAATGGGCTAAAGAGCAATGGCCGCAGGTCACGGCCGTGCGTATCAGCGAAACGCCGCGCACCTGGGCGGAGTACCGGCCATGAGCGACCTGCTGTATCCGGTGAATGACCTGTACACCTGCGTGCAGGGCGAAGGGGTGCAGACGGGTGTGGCCATGGTGCTGCTGCGGCTGCATGGCTGCGCCGTCGGCTGCCCCTGGTGTGATACCAAAGAGACCTGGGAGTTTGCCCCGGAAAATCAGGTAGATACCCTGGCGGCGGCGTTGGGGGCCAATCCGTGTTACGTCTATTTGTCGGCAACGGCCGTTGCCGAACACATCCGGTCTCACCATCCGGGGCCAAAATGGGTGTTGGTGACCGGGGGGGAACCGGCGCAATATGCGTTACGGCCGTTGGTCGCCGCCATTCACAACATTGGCCTGAAAGCGGCCATCGAGACCAGCGGCACGGAAGTGGGGCACGTGGACGCCGGGTTTGACTGGGTGTGTGTCTCGCCCAAGCTGCATATGCCCGGCGGCAAGGCCATCCAACCGGCGGCGCTGGCCGTAGCCGACGAAATCAAACACGTGGTCGGCCGTCAGCAAGATATTGATGAATTGGATGAATTATTGGCTTCCGCACCCCTCAAACCGGACGTCCACATTTGCCTGCAACCCGTCAGCGTCAGCGCCAAAGCCACCGCCCTTTGCCTGGAAGTGGTGCAGCAGCGCGGCTGGCGGCTGAGTGTGCAGATGCATAAGGTTATTGGGGTGAAATGAGTGGGTGGCAAGTGGCAAGTGGCAGGTGGCAGGTCACTTGCAACTTGCCACCTGCAACCTGCCACCAATTGCAAAGATAAATGAACAATCAAGATATTTTAGTTATCGGCTGCGGCGTCTCCGGGTTGTCGTCTGGCATCCGGCTGTTGCAGCGGGGGTGGCGGGTGCGGCTGGTGGCGCGGGAACTGCCGCCGCAGACGACTTCGAATGTGGCTGCCGCCATCTGGTATCCATACCGGGCGTACCCGGAAGAGCGGGTGTTGGCCTGGAGTGCGGCATCCTTTCAAGAGTTTTTGCGGCTCACGGCCGTACCCGCTGCCGGTATTTCCCTGACCACCCTGATCGAACCGTACCAATGGCCGGTGGCCGACCCCTGGTGGGTTACGGCCGTACCCCATTTCCGCCGCGCCGCCGCCGCCGAACTGCCACCCGGTTTTGTGGATGGTTACGTGGCCGAAGTGCCGCTGATTGAAACGCCGATCTACATGCAATACCTGATGCAGCAGTTTCAGGCATTGGGCGGGGTGATTGAGCAGCGGGAGGTGGCTGACCTGACGGCCGTGTCCGACCAATACCCCCTCATCATCAACTGCGCCGGGCTGGGGGCGCGGGAACTGGTGGGGGACGCGGCGCTGTACCCCATTCGCGGCCAGATTATACGGGTCACGGCCGTGCCCGGTCTGCGCGCCTGGATTGACGAACACAATGACCGCGGGTCTGCCCGCGGGCAGACCCGCGGGCAGACCCGGGGGCTGACCTACATCATTCCCCGGCAGGATGGCGTCATTTTGGGCGGCACGGCCCAGGAGGGGGATTGGAATACGGCGGTGGATGGGGAGACGGCCGTGACCATTCGCCAAAACTGTGTGCAGCTAGAACCCCGCCTGCTGGACGCCGCCATTTTGGAACACCGCGTGGGGCTGCGCCCCGGCCGGCCGGAAGTGCGCCTGGAAGCGGAAACGCTGACCTCCACCTGCACCGTCATCCACAACTACGGGCACGGCGGCGCCGGTTTTACCCTCTCCTGGGGCTGTGCGGATGAGGTGGTGGTGTTGGCGGAAGCGGTGGCCGATGGTCGGTAATCGGTGGTCGGTGGTCGGTGATCGGTAATCGGTTATTGCTCGTTCCCACGCTCTGCGTGGAACGAGCTTGATACGCAGACCTGACAGGTTTTCTCCTGAAACTCATAGAACGATTCAAAAAACCTGTCAGGTCTTTTGCCTTTTGCGTAAGTCCTGTCTCATCTTGAGACGATATGTAGGGGCGGGTCAGGCGGGCGATACCTTTGCCATAAAGAATGATTTCTTTCCCGCCTGTCTCGCCCCGTTTTGGCCGCCCTGGGTGAGACGGCGCGGAGACCAGGCCATCCGTTTTGTCCAGATGGCGCCCGCGCCGTCCCACCCCTACAACCATTTGATTTCAAATTTAGCCCGTTTGCCCTCTGCGCCCTTTTTCCCTATCATTGGCGCAAAACCATCTCTCTAAAACCAAACCATGAACGAGGCACAACTCCATGAACAACAACAAAGAAAGCGAACGCGCCGAACTGCACAAAACCATCTGGCGCATCGCCAACGACCTGCGCGGCAGCGTAGACGGTTGGGACTTCAAAAGCTATGTGCTGGGCATGTTGTTCTACCGCTTCATCTCCGAAAACCTGGCCCACTACCTCAACACCCAGGAGCGCCAGGCGGGATACCCGGACTTTGATTATGCGGCGCTGAGCGATGAACAGGCCGAATACGGCCGTGCCACCACCGTGCAGGAAAAAGGGTTCTACATCCTGCCCTCTGACCTCTTTGCCAACGTGCGGGCGCGGGCACGCCACGACCCCAATCTGAACGAAACGCTGGCCCGCGTCTTCAAGGAGATTGAAGGCTCGGCCGTCGGTCAGGCCAGCGAAGAGGATTTCAAAGGGCTGTTTGACGACCTGGACGTGAATTCCAACAAACTTGGCCCCACCGTCGCCCGGCGCAACGAGAAGCTGGTCAAATTGCTGGACGCTATCGGCGATTTGCCCCTTTCCAACGGTAGCAATGGTTTTGCCGGCAACGGTGGCTTCGCCGGGAACGGTGGCTTTGCCGGGAGCGGTGGCTTCGCCGGGAATACCATTGACCTGTTCGGCGACGCTTACGAATACCTGATGCAGATGTACGCCTCCACCGCCGGTAAATCGGGCGGCGAGTATTACACGCCGCAAGAGGTTTCGGAACTGCTCACCCGCCTGGCGGTGGTGGGCAAGACGGAGGTGAACAAGGTGTATGACCCCGCCTGCGGCTCCGGCTCGCTGCTGCTGAACTTTGCCAAAGTGCTGGGGCAGGAGAAGGTGCGCCGCGGCTTTTTTGGGCAGGAGATTAACCTGACCACCTACAACCTCTGCCGCATCAACATGTTTTTGCATGATGTGAACTATGAAAAGTTTGACATCGCCCACGGCGACACGCTGACCGACCCGCGCCACTGGGACGATGAACCGTTTGAGGCCATCGTCTCCAATCCCCCTTACTCTATCAAATGGGCGGGCGACGCCAACCCGCTGCTGATTAACGACCCGCGCTTTGCCCCGGCGGGGGTGCTGGCCCCCAAGAGCAAGGCGGATCTGGCCTTTACCATGCACATTCTCAGTTGGCTGGCGGTGGATGGCACGGCCGCTATCGTTGAATTTCCCGGCGTACTCTATCGCGGCGGCGCGGAGCAGAAAATCCGCCAATACCTGATTGATAACAATTTTGTGGCGGCGGTGATTCAACTGCCGCCCGACCTCTTTTTTGGCACCACCATCGCCACCTGCATCATCGTGTTGAAAAAGTCCAAGCGGGACAATACCACCCTGTTTATTGACGCCTCGGCCGAATTTGCCCGCGTGGGCAACAAAAACAAGCTGCTGCCCGCCCACCGGCAAAAAATCCTGGATGCCTACACGGCGCGGGCCGACGCGCCCCACTTTGCCCGGCTGGTGGACAACAGTGAGATTGCCGCCAATGGCTACAACATTGCCGTCTCATCCTATGTGGAACAGGAGGACACGCGGGAGGTGGTGGATATTCGGGCGCTGAACGCGGCGATTGCCCGCATCGTGGCGCGGCAGGCGGAACTGCGGACGCAGATTGACGCGATTGTGGTGGAGTTGGAAGGTGAGGGATGAGCCGCATTGAGGAACTGATTGCCGCGTTATGCCCGGACGGGGTGGAGTTTCGAGAGCTGGATGAGATATGCCATATCAATCGCGGTCGGGTAATGTCGAAAGAATACCTGCGTGACAATGCGGGGCAGTATCCGGTTTACTCATCACAAACTGCGAACGGAGGCGTATTTGGTTACATCAATTCCTACGACTACGACTTTGAATCCATTACTTGGACGACTGATGGAGCCAATGCAGGATCTGTTTTTTACCACTGCGACGAGAAATTTAGCATCACCAACGTGTGTGGTTTGCTCAAAGTTAAAGATGACAGCCTTATTACTACAAAGTTTATCTATTACGTGCTAGGAATAACTACGAAACAACACGTTAGTTCCGGGATGGGCAATCCCAAGCTAATGAGCAATGCCATGTCGAAAATCCGTGTGCCTGTGCCGCCGTTGGCGGTGCAGCGGGAGATTGTGCGGGTGTTGGACACCTTCACCGCGCTGGAGGCGGAGCTGGAGGCGGAGCTGGAGGCGCGGCGACGGCAGTATGCCTACTACCGCGACCGCTTGCTGGCTTTTAACGGCCGTGCCGACATCCGCTGGGCCACCCTAGGGGAGATAGCAACATTCCGCCGAGGGACAGCAATCACACAAAAAGGCACAACAGATGGGAAAATTCCAGTCGTGGCAAACGCCCCAGCGCCTATCTATTTTCATGGTGAAAGCAATAGATGGGGCGAAACAATTGTCATAGCAAGGTCAGGTGCATATTCAGGACTCGTGAGCTTCTGGAATCAACCGATCTTTCTCACGGATGCTTTCAGCGTTCACCCCGACAATAAGTTACTCAAACCAAGATTCGTCTATTATTTTCTTCAAAATGAGCAGGAACGCATCCATGGGATGAAGAAAGGCAGTGGAGTTCCTCATGTCCGCGTCAAGGATTTTGAATCATTCGACATCCCCATCCCGCCCCTCGACGAACAAGCCCGCATCGTCGCCATCCTCGACAAGTTCGACGCCCTCGTCAACGACCTCACCATCGGCCTGCCCGCAGAAATAAACGGCCGTCGCCAACAATACGCCCATTACCGCAACCGCCTGCTCACCTTCCCGGAAAAAACGGAACGGTAGGGGTGGGACAGGCGGGAAAGCCGGTCGCCATGAAGAAACACCTCGTCTCCCGCCTGTCTCACCCCATTGCCGCACACATTGCCCCACACAATGCCGCACCCAGGGCGAGACGGGCGGGAACGAACGTTTTGGTTAGCCGGGCCAGGATCGCCCCGCCCGTCCCGCCCCTACGACCATGACACATATGGGCAGAACGGTAGGGGTGGGACAGGCGGGAAAGCCGTTCGCCATGAAGAAACACCTCGTCTCCCGCCTGTCTCACCCCTCACCCCCAATGCCGCACCCAGGGCGAGACGGCGCAGGGCGAGACGGGCGGGAACAAACGTTTTGGTGAACCGACGAGGCCCAACCCGCCCGTCCCGCCCCTACGACCATTGGGAACGGTAGGGGTGGGACAGGCGGGAAAGTTGTTCGCCATGAAGAAACGCCTCGTCTCCCGCCTGTCTCACCCCCATTGCCGCACACAATGCCGCACCCAGGGCGAGACGGCGCAGGGCGAGACGGGCGGGAACGAACGTTTTGGTTAGCCGGGCCAGGATCGCCCCGCCCGTCCCGCCCCTACGATATGTTGTGGGCGATTGGCGCAGGGCGAGACGGGCGGGAACGAACGTTTTGGTTGGCCGGGCCAGGATCGCCCCGCCCGTCCCGCCCCTACGACAATTACACAGGAGATAACATGAGCGAAACCAACCCAGCCTACCGCTTTGAACCGATTGCCCTTTCCCAGGAAAGCACCGTCGTCGCCGAATATGTGCCGGAAACGGCCGTGCGCGAAACCAGCTACCAGAGCGAAGCGGCATTGGAACAGGCCTTCATCAGCCAACTGCAAAGCCAGGGGTACGAATACCTGCCCCTCGTTTCCGAAGCCGCCCTCATCACCAACCTGCGCCGCCAACTGGAAGCCGTCAACCAGATCACCTTTTCCGACGCCGAATGGGAACAGTTCTTCAGCGCCAGCATCGCCGGGGCCAACGAGGGCATCATCGAAAAGACGAGACGGATTCAGGAAGACCATGTGCAGCTGCTGCACCGGGACGACGGCAGCATCAAAAACATCTATCTGCTGGACAAACAAGCCGTCCACAACAACCGCTTGCAGGTCATTAACCAATACGAAGCGCACGGGGGGCGCGCCAACCGCTATGACGTGACGATATTGGTCAACGGCCTGCCGCTGGTGCATGTGGAACTCAAGCGGCGCGGCGTGGACATCCGCGAAGCGTTCAACCAGATCAACCGCTACCAGCGGGACAGCTTTTGGGCCGGATCGGGGCTGTTTGAGTATGTGCAGTTGTTTGTCATCAGCAACGGCACATTGAGCAAGTATTACAGCAACACCGTGCGCGCCGGCCATCTGGCGGAGCAGAGCCGCCAACGCGGGCGGGCCAAAAGTTCGCACAGCTTCGCCTTTACCAGTTGGTGGGCGGATGCACAAAACAAAGCCATCAGCGATCTGATGGACTTTTGCAAAACGTTCTTTGCCAAACATACCTTGCTGAACATCCTCACCCGTTACTGCGTGTTTGATGTGGATCGCAAATTGTTGGTGTTACGGCCGTATCAGATTGCCGCCGCCGAGCGCATCTTGCAGCGCATCGTCGCCAGCGGCCATCTGCGGCAGATGGGCAGCATCGCCGCCGGTGGCTATATCTGGCACACCACCGGCAGCGGCAAAACGCTGACCAGCTTCAAGGCGGCGCAGTTAGCCCGCAATTTGCCGGAGATTGACAAAGTGTTGTTTGTGGTAGACCGCAAAGATTTGGATTACCAGACGATGCGCGAGTATGAACGGTTTGAGAAAGGGGCGGCGAACTCCAATACGTCTACGGCCGTGTTGCAGCGCCAACTCGAAGACCCCCACGCCCGCATCATCATCACCACCATCCAGAAACTGAGCCGCTTTGTGGCCAAAAACAAAAAGCATCCCGTCTACCAGGCGCGGGTGGTGGTCATCTTCGATGAATGTCATCGCAGCCAATTTGGCGATATGCACACTGAAATCACCCGCCATTTCAAACGGTATCACCTGTTTGGCTTCACCGGCACCCCCATTTTTGCCGACAACGCCGGGACCAGCGGCAACCCGCTGCGGCGCACCACCGAACAGGCGTTTGGCGACAAACTGCACACCTACACCATCGTGGATGCCATCAACGACAAAAACGTGCTGCCCTTCCGCATTGACACCATCAGCACCATCAAAACCGCCCCGGCCATTCAGGACAAAAAAGTGGCGGCCATAGACACGGAGCGGGCGCTGCTGGCCCCGGAGCGCATCGCCCAGGTGGTGGGTTACATCCGTGAGCATTTCGACCAGAAAACAAGGCGCAGCGCCAGCTATGCGCTGGAAGGCAAACGGATGGTTGGCTTCAACGCCCTGTTCGCCACCGCATCCATTGAGGCGGCCAAACGGTATTACGCCGAGTTTGCCCGCCAGCAGGCGGAAATCCCCCCGGCGCAGCGTCTCAAAGTGGGGCTGATTTACAGCTTTGCCGCCAATGAAGGGGTGGACGATGGGGATGGCCTGCTGGATGAAGAGGCGTTTGAGACGGATGGGTTGGATAAAAGTTCGCGTGATTTTCTGGAAACGGCCGTGGCCGATTACAACGCCCTCTTTGCCACCAACTTCGACACCTCCAGCGACAAATTCCAGAACTATTACAAAGATTTATCGCTGCGGCTGAAAAAGCGGGAAATTGATCTGGTCATTGTGGTCAATATGTTCCTCACCGGCTTCGACGCCACCACCCTCAACACTCTGTGGGTAGATAAAAACCTGCGCGCTCATGGACTGATTCAAGCCTTTTCGCGCACCAACCGCATCCTCAACTCCGTCAAAACCTACGGCAACATCGTCACCTTCCGCGACCTGGAGCAGGAGACCAACGACGCCCTGGCCCTGTTTGGCAACAAAGAGGCCAAAGGGATCGTGCTGCTCAAGCCCTACGCCGACTACTATGACGAGTACCGGCAGCGGGTGGATGAGTTGGCCGCCGCTTTTCCTTTAGGCCAGGCCATTATCGGCGAAGCGGCGCAGAAGGAGTTTATCCGCCTCTTTAGCGCCATCCTGCGCCTGAAAAACATCCTGGTGGCCTTCGATGATTTCGACGGCCGTGAACTGCTCAGCCTGCGCGATTTTCAGGATTACCAAAGCGTCTACCTGAATCTGTACGCCGAATTTCGGGCGGCGGCGGCGGCGGAAAAAGAAGCCATCAACGATGATGTGCTGTTTGAGATTGAGCTGATCCGGCAGGTGGAGATCAATGTTGATTACATTCTGATGCTGGTGGAAAAGTATCTGAAGCAGAAGGGTTCGGGCGAAGATAAGGAAATTTTGGCGGACATTGAGCGGGCGATCAGCGCCAGCCCCAGCCTGCGCAACAAAAAGGATTTGGTGGAGCAGTTTGTGGCTTCGGTCTCGGCGCAGGCGCAGGTGGATGCGGAATGGAGTGCTTTTATTGCCGCCCGAAAAGCGGCCGAACTAGAGCGGATCATTGCCGAGGAGGGGCTGAACGCGGCCGCGACGCGGCAGTTTGTGGAGAACGCCTTCCGCGATGGCGGGATTCCGCTGACGGGCACGGCGATTACGGCCGTGCTGCCGCCGGTCTCGCGTTTTAGCCCGCAGAACAGCCACGCGCTGAAAAAGCAGACGGTGTTGGACAAGCTGGCGGCCTATTTTGAGCGATTTTTGGGGTTGTGAAAAACGGCCGTGACCCCATTCAGAATATGTGCAAAGCGGAAATTGACCGCTTCGTCTACGCCCTCACCGTGTATCCGTTTGGATACAATGTGAACATGTACACTATGCTCCGATCGGATGAATTCGACAAGTGGCTGGCCGGGCTAAAGGATGCCAAAGGCAAAGCGCGTATCGTGGCCGCGCTGGAACACATCCTGGCGCCGGGCTTTGTCTACACCAATGCCTCCGGCGAGGTGCTGGATAAAGAGAGCTACCTGGCGCGGTGCGTCCGCGACCCAGACGTGCGGTGGCTGTCGCAGGAGCTTGCCGAGGTGGTGGTGCGGGTGGTGGGCGACACGGCCGTGGTCACCTGCCAGGTATAGGATCGGGTGATGGTTCACGGCCGTTTGCTGGACGCCACCTTTCGCTCCACCTACGTGTACATGCGTGATGCCGCCGGCTGGCGCTGCCTGGCCGGCCACACCGGCCCCGCCGCGCCATAACCTGGCGACGGCGTTCCATTTGACCCCTCCACACATCCATTTTCAACAATTGACAAACAGACGGCATTTTGCTAACATTTGGTAAAGTGGTCTTACCACCTTACTACAAGACCAATCAACTCGCAGAAATATGACTAATTCATCCACAGATTTTGGCACCGTGGAACGGGCCGCCTTATCAGAACAAATCACCGAACGCATCTTGCAGATGATTAAAGATCGCCAGTTGCAGCCGGGCGAAAAACTGCCGGCCGAACGAGAATTGGCAGTGATGATGAATGTCGGCCGGCCGGCGCTGCGCGAAGCCCTGCGGGCCCTGGCCATGATGAACGTTATTGAGATTCGCCAGGGAGCAGGCGCTTACATCACCGAACTGGAAACGGCTCAACTGGTGCAGCACCTCGATTTTGTCTTTTCCCTCAACGACACAGCTATCCTCGACCTGTTCGATGCCCGCAAAATTGTCGAAGTAGGCATTATTGAACTGGCCGCCCAGCGCATAACTGACGAAGAGATCGCCGAATTAGAGGCGTGTCTGCAAGAATCCATCGAAAGTATGCACGACCCAGAACTATTCCTTCTCACCGACCTGGAACTGCACAGCCTGATCACCAAAGCCGCTCGCAACCCGATCTTGCTCCGCCTGATGGAATCCATTCACCAATTAGGACTGGTCAGCCGCCGCCGCACCGGTCATCTGCCCGGTGTGACTGAACAAAGTACGGCCGATCACCAGCGTATCGTAGCCGCCCTTGCTGCGCGAGACCCGGCTGCCGCCCGTGCTGCCATGCTCGCCCACCTGGAAAATGTCGAAGAAAAATTAAAACGGCTGGTGGAAACAAATGACAGTGAGCAGTAAACAGTAAACAGTAGAAAGTGGAGTGTGCCGCTCACTGTTCATTGCTCACTGCTTACTGTTTACGAAGGAGGCTTGATGGGCCATAGCCCCAAACGATGAATAAGAGACCAAAAGACTCCCGCTCAATTTTGATAACTTGCAGACTTTGCGTCTGTCATTCAGCGGACGTTGCGTCCGTCGTTTACTGTTAACTGCTAACTTTTTTTGAGGAGGAAAATCCAATGAACCATAATCGCATGGTTGCTTTATTACTGGCATTCCTGTTGATGGCACTTTTTTTGTTTGCCTGCACACCGGAAACACAGACCGTTGAAGTAACGCGGGTTGTTACCGAAACCCAGGTTGTTACCGAGCAGGTGGAAGTCACCCGCATCGTTGAGGTAGAGGGGGAGGAACAAATCGTCACCGAGCAAGTGGAAGTAACCCGCGTTGTCGAGGTTGCCGTCCCGGCCGAAGTGAGCCGACCCTATGAAGGCATCGAAGTTAACATCCTCACCTTTGTTGGCCCTCAGGTAGCTGAACCTTTGCAGCGGCGTGCGCCCGACTTTAACGCCCTGACCGGGGCGACAGTCAATGTTGTCACAGTGCCCAATAGTGACCTGTATCAAAGAGCTTTAACCGACCTGGCCACCGGCACCAACAGCTTCGATGGTTTTCTGTTTGCGCCCCAGTGGATTGTGGACTTTGCTCCCGCCGGCTATCTGGCGGACCTGACAGATTGGGCCAATGCCGATGCGGAGCTAAACTGGCAGGATGTGGCCCCCTTCTTCCGCGATTTTAATTCCTATGAAGGGCGAGTTTACAGCATCCCCCTCGATGGCGACTTCCACATGATGTACTACCGCACCGACTTGTTTGCAGAAGCTGGCCTGGAGGCGCCGAAGACCTGGGATGATTACCTGGCTGCGGCTGAGACCTTTGACGGTCAAGATTTGAACGGCGACGGTACACCGGATTATGGCTCCTGTATCAGCAAGGCGCGGGCGCAACAAGCCTATTGGTGGATTTACACCATTGCCGCCCCCTACCTGCAAAGCCAGGGGACGTCTCAAGGCGTCTTTTTTGACCTGGAAACCTTTGATCCCCTGGTCAACAATGCCGCCTTCAAACGCGCTCTGGAAATCTATCGGGACTCGACCGAATTTGGCCCACCCGATGAGTTAAATCTGGGTCTTGGTGATATTCGTGGTCTCTTCCTCTCCGGCCGTTGCGCTCTCTCACTTGATTGGGGTGATATCGGCACCCTGGCTCTCGATCCCGCAAACTCCTCGGTCAAAGGCATTACCGGCTCCAGCATTACCCCCGGTTCCCGCCAGGTGCTTGACCGGACGACCGGCGAACTGGTAGATTGCAACGAAGAGACCTGCCCGTATGCGATTGATGGCGTCAACTACGCGCCTTATGCCTCCTTTGGCGGTTGGGCCGGCGCGGTCAACGCTGGCGCCGACCCGGCCGTACAAGAAGCCACCTACGCCTTTTTCTCCTATATGGCTGCACCCGCCCAGGCTAACCAAGATGTGACGATTGGAGCCACCGGCTACAACCCGTACCGCATCTCGCAATTCCTGAACCGCCAGCCGTGGGTTGAAGCCGGTTTTAGCCCGGAAGAAGCCGCCAACTACCTGGGAGCCATTGAAGACAGCCTGAACAGCCCCAACATGGTTCTGGATTTACGGATTCCGGGCAATCAGCAATATCAGCAGGAGGAACTGGATCGCATTCTCTCGCAATACCTGGCTGGCGAATTGGACACCGACCAGGCAGCCCAGGCCGTCTTCGACGCCTGGCAATCTATTAGCGAAGCACAAGGGCGCGAAGAGCAACACGCTGCTTACCTGGCGACGATTGGTGCATCAGAGTAGACTGGTTCACAGGTCGGAAGTAACGACTTCAACCGACTGAAGTCGTTACTTCCAACCTGGTAAGAAACGATGGAAGGCGAGCAGAAACTGACTACCTGGCTCATGGCTAAAACAAGCAATAAAGCCGCAAAAACCCGGTCTTTAGACCATTATGACTGGCGGGCCAGATTTGCCTTCGTCATGCCGACGGTGCTGGCTCTGCTTTTTTTGTCCATTTTCCCTTTGTTGTTCTCTCTCTATCTTTCTTTAAGCCGCTTCAAGTTTACGCGGGGTGGCTTTGATCTGGAGTTTGTCGGCCTGGCAAATTATAGGGCGCTACTGTTTGGCAATGAACAGAGCCGTTTTCTGGGTGTTTTGGCGCCGTTGACGGCCGTACACTGGGGTATTTTGACGGCCGTTATGCTGGCCCTCCTGCTCTTCTTCGTGCCCTATGTGCGCGCCCGCCGTTTCACCTTCAGCGGCATTATCGGGCGATTCCTGTTCATCATTGGCACGATAGGCCTGGTTTGGCTTCTGCTGCGCACCTTCACTCCCGGCGGACGTCTCGGCAGCCTCGGCGTCACCCTGCTTTACGTCTTCGCCGGTATCACCCTGCAATACATTCTGGGGCTGACGCTGGCCTTGCTTACAGTCCAGGACCTCAAAGGCCGCCGCTTTTTCCGTGTGATCTTCCTGCTGCCCATGATGATCACCCCCGTTGGCGTGGCCTACATGTTCCGCATGGTCACCGATACCGGCAAAGGGCCGCTGGTGCCAATCTGGCTGGCCATGGGGCTGGCCGACTTCACCTGGGTCACCAACCCCTGGGGGGCGCGGCTGGCCATCATCTTGACCGACACCTGGCAGTGGACGCCGTTCATGTTTATTGTGTTACTGGCCGCCCTGGAGAGCCAGCCGGTGGATCCGGTGGAGGCGGCTACGGTAGATGGCGCCAGCCCCTGGCAAATTTTTAGCCATATCACCTGGCCCGCCATCCTACCCGTCAGCCTGGCTGTCCTGCTCATTCGCCTGATCGAAGCGTTCAAAATTGTTGACCTGCCTAACATCATGACCAATGGCGGCCCTGGTACGGCTACCGAGTCGCTGACCCTGCACGCCTTTATTTCCTGGCGCGCCTTTAACCTGGGCAATTCGGCGGCGCTGGCCTACATGCTTTTATTTGTCGTTACTTTTTTTGCTGTGGCTTTTGTCCACCTGATCCGGCAACGAGTGGTTACAGAACTATGATGCATCAATTTTTCCGCCGCCGTTCCACATTTAAACCTTCACCCGCCGGGGCGCTGGCCTCTTACATCATTCTGGGTTTCTGGACGCTGGTGGTACTCTTTCCTCTTTACTGGCTCTTCATCACCTCCCTCAAGATGCCCATCCAGGTTCATCAAGGCCCTTTCTACGTGCCTTTTGTGGACTTCAAGCCGACAAGTGAACCCTGGTATTACATTTTACTCGGCGACCTGAGCCATGATACCCGCCGTACCTACGCCAACACGCTTTTGATTGGCCCCACCAGTGCGCTCCTGGCGCTCATTCTTGGCTCGGCCAGCGCCTATGCCCTGGCCCGCTTCAAGTATCGGCCGCGCGTCGGCGGCATTGTCACGTTTATCGGCTGCCTGGCGCTGGCTACTGCTGCCATCTTCCTGGGTGTGCCCTGGCAAATTGCGGTGCCATCGGCCATCGCATTGTATATCGTGCTGCTGTTCACGATTGGCCGCCGTTTTCGGCGGGCGCTGGGCAATGAAGATATTGCCTTCTGGATGATCTCGCAGCGCATTCTGCCGCCCATTGCCGTCATCATCCCCATCTATGTTCTCTTTCTGCAATTGGGTATGCTCGATACTCACGCTGCCTTGATTATCACCTACGTCACCGTCAATCTGCCCATTGTCGTCTGGCTCATGCGCGATTACTTTCTCACGATCCCTATCGAATTGGAAGAGTGTGCGGCCATTGACGGCGCTTCTCGTTATCGCATTTTTACCCAGATTGTCTTGCCCCTCTCCATCCCTGGCCTGGTGGCTACCTTTCTCTTTGTCCTGGTTTTCACCTGGAATGAATATCTGCTGGCGCTCTTCCTTTCCAGTGCCAAAGCGCAAACGCTGCCTTACGTCATTGCCGCCCAAAACGCAGTGCGTGGGCCGCAGTGGTGGTATATGTCTGTGCTGATTTTGATCATGATCATTCCCGTTATCATTGTCGCCATCATCCTGGAACGCTACATTTCTCGCGGTCTGTTGATTGGAGCAATTAAGTGAGATTGGATACTGGAGATTGGAGATTGCTCAATCTCTAATCTCCGATCTCTAACATCAAGAAAGCCTTATGCCTGAACACTTCTTTATCACCGGCGGTATGGGCTGCATTGGCGCCTGGGTCATTCGCAACCTGGTGCAAAATAGCGTTCCTGTAACCGTCTTTGACCTGAGCAACGGCCGTCACCGGCTGGAACTCATGATGACGCCGGCCGAAATCGCCCAGGTGAATTTTGTCTATGGCGACATTACGGACACGGCCGTTGTCGCCCAGGCCGTCGCACATTCCGGGGCTACCCACATCATTCATCTGGCCGCTTTGCAAGTACCGTTTTGCCGCGCGAACCCACCATTGGGTGCGGCCGTTAATGTAGTGGGCACGGTCAACGTCTTTGAAGCGGCCAAAGCGGCCGGGATTCGCCAGATTGTGTATGCCAGCAGTGTGGCCGTCTACGGCCGTAAAGAGGAGTACGCTACCCGCCTGCTGCCACCTGACGCCCCGCTGCATCCGCACACCCATTATGGTGTCTTCAAGCAGGCCAACGAAGGCACCGCCCGCATCTACTGGCAGGATGACGGCGTGGCCAGCATTGGTTTACGGCCGTACACCATCTACGGCCCCGGCCGTGACCAGGGCATGACCTCCACCCCCACCCAGGCAATGCTGGCCGCCGCCAGGGGCGAAAGCTATCACATCTCCTTTGGCGGCACCAACGGCTTCCAATACGCCGACGACGTAGCCAAAATTTTCATCCAGGCCGCCCGCACCCCTTTCCAGGGCGCCGAGGTCTTTAATCTCAAAGGGGCCGTCGCCCATATCAGCGAAGTGGTGGCCGCCATTGAAGCAGCCGCACCCGGCGTACGCGGCCAGATCACACATGAAGAGCAACCCCTGGTCTTCCCTGATGGTCTGGAAGATAGCCCTCTGCGTGCCCTTTTGGGTAACGACATTGCCGATACGCCACTGGCCGCAGGGGTGGCCCTAACGATTGATCATTTCAGGCAGGCGCTGGCCGACGGCCGTCTGGCATAGAAAGGAAATGGGACGCGGACGAACGCGGATGACGCGGATTCTATCTGCGAAATCTGCGTAATCTTTGATTATTTTCAGGAGATTCAACGCATGAAGTGGGTTCGATTCAGCCAGCCCGGCTACCAAAACGGCCAGCCTGCTTACGGCATTCTCGATGGCCAGACCATCCGGCTAACCAATCATAGCTGGCAAGATATATTGGCCGCTAAACAACCACCGGCAGCGGCCAATGGCGCTATCCCCCTGGCCGCAGTCACGCTGCTCGCCCCCATTGACCGCCCCGGTAAAATTGTCTGCGTCGGCCTCAACTACCTGGATCACTGCCGCGAAACCAACACGCCTGTCCCGGAACGGCCGTTGCTCTTTGCCAAATTCACCACTACCATTGCCCACCCCGGCAGTGACATCACCTGGTCAACCGGTCTTACCAATGAGGTGGATTTTGAAGCGGAACTGGCCGTTATTATCGGCCGTACCTGCCGTCGCGTGCGTGAAACGGACGCGCTGGCCTATGTGGCCGGTTACACGGCTGCCAACGACGTGAGTGCGCGGGACATCCAGATGGGCGACGGCCAATGGATACGCGGCAAAAGCCTGGACACCTTTTGCCCGCTCGGCCCGGTGTTGGTAACGGCCGACGAAATTCCCGACCCACAAGCGTTGACCATTCGCAGTTTGCTCAACGGCCGTGTGATGCAAAACAGTCACACCGGCGAAATGATCTTCTCCGTCGCCCACCTGATTGCCTTCTGCTCGCAAGCCTTCACCCTGGAACCGGGCGACATCATCCTCACCGGCACCCCGCACGGCGTCGGCCTCGGCCGTGACCCCAGGGTCTACATGCAGGACGGCGATGTTATTGTGGTGGAGATTGAAGGGATCGGCCGGCTGGAAAACAGGTGTAAAATAATCGGAGATTAAAAATTGTCATTCCGAGGAGGCTTCGACGAGGAATCCCTTCGACGTAATCGCAAGAGATTCCTCACTCCGCAGACTGCGTTCGGAATGACCCCCTGGCATATGACTATTACCATTACCCACTTAACCGCCCGCGATATTCGCTTTCCCACTTCGCAGGCCCATGACGGATCGGACGCGATGCATCCAGACCCGGACTACTCGGCCGCTTACGTCGTCTTGCATACGGATAGCGGCCTGGAGGGACATGGGCTGACCTTTACCATTGGCCGGGGCACCGAACTGTGTGTCGCCGCCTGCCACGCGCTGGCCCCGCTGGTGGTGGGCAAAACGTTGGCATCGTTTGCGGCCGATATGGGCGCGTTCTGGCGCATGATGACCGGCGACAGCCAGTTGCGTTGGGTCGGGCCGGAAAAGGGCGTCATTCATCTGGCCACAGCCGCCGTCGTCAATGCCGTGTGGGACCTGTATGCCAAAGCGGAGGGCAAACCCCTCTGGCGGCTGGTGGCGGACATGTCCCCTGAACAGTTTGTGCGCTGCATTGACTTTCGCTATATCAGCGACGCCATCACCCCCGCCGAAGCCCTGGCCATGTTGCAGGCCAACGAAGCCAGCAAAGCCGAACGTATCGCTTACCTGGAAGCAGAAGGCTACCCGGCTTATACCACCTCGGCCGGGTGGCTCGGCTACTCCGATGAAAAGATAGCCGCCCTCTGCCGCGAAGGGGTGGCCGAGGGCTGGAACCATTTCAAAATCAAGGTCGGCCGGGACCTGGGCGACGACATCCGCCGCGCCCGCCTGATTCGCCGCGAAATCGGCGACGGCCGTAAGCTGATGGTGGACGCCAACCAGGTCTGGGACGTTGATCAGGCGATTGAATGGATGAGCCACCTGGCGGAATTTAACCCCTGGTGGATTGAAGAACCAACCAGCCCGGATGACGTGTTGGGGCACGCGCGCATTGCCCGTGCTGTGGCTCCTATCGGCGTGGCTACCGGCGAACATTGTCAGAACCGCGTCCTCTTTAAGCAGTTGTTACAGGCGGAAGCGATTCGCTTTTGCCAGATTGATAGCTGCCGTTTGGGCGGGGTCAATGAGGTGTTAGCCGTCATGCTGATGGCGGCGAAGTTTGGCGTCCCCGTTTGCCCCCATGCGGGCGGCGTGGGTCTCTGTGAATATGTGCAGCACCTGGCGATGATTGACTATATTTGCATCAGCGCCTCGCTGGAAGACCGCATTGTGGAGTATGTAGACCATTTGCACGAGCATTTTGTGGACCCGGTGGTGATCCGCAACGGCCGTTACTTGCCCCCCACCACCCCCGGCTACAGCATCACCATGCACCCGGAAAGCCTGGCCCACTATGAATTCCCCAACGGCCGTGCCTGGCAGTAGGGCGATTTTCCAAATCGCCGCTCGATTTTCTAAATCGAGCTACAATCATGTTAAAAGGCATCTCCCCCCTCTTCAGCCCGGAACTGCTCGCCACCCTTTACCGGATGGGGCATGGCGACGAAATTGTCCTGGCCGATGCCCATTTTCCCGGCCACAGCATCAATCCGCTGGTCATCCGTGCAGACGGCTTGCAGATTGACGACTTGTTAGGAGCTATCCTGCCCCTCTTTGCCCTTGACAGCTATGTGCCTGATCCGGTAGTGATGATGGCGCCGGTGGCACATGACACGGCCGATCCCGCCGTCGCCGCCACCTACCAAACCTTGATAAACAACCACAGCCCGGATACACCGCCCATTCAATTCATCGAACGCTTCACCTTCTACGAACGGGCCAAAACCGCCTTTGCCGTCGTCATGACCGGCGACACGCGCAAATATGCCAATATCATCCTCAAAAAAGGGGTGACGCCTGTATCTGAGATTAGGAGATTACGGAATTAGGAGATTCAGTAGATCGAAATTGGGAGGAGTGGGCATCCTTAGATGCCCACCGGTTCGCATCTGAGGATGCGAACTCCGCTTCGATCTACTGAGATTGAGAGATTGGAGAGCCTCCTGGTCCCTCAATCTCGCCCTAAACATTCTCGTGTCATTCCGAGGAGTCTTCGACGAGGAATCCCTTCCATTCGTACAGGAGAGAGCTTCCTCACTCCGCAGACTCCGTTGGCAATGACAGGGGATTTAGACGGCTACTGATGATAAAACGACTGATAGACAGCCACATTCATTTCTGGCAGCCAGCCCACCTACGGTATGAGTGGCTTGAAAGTGTGCCGACGATCAATCGGCCGTATGAACCGGCCGACCTGGCGAAGGCAGCAGAGGGACTGCCCCTGGTGGGCATCGTCTTCGTGCAGGCGGATTGTGTGGCCGCCGATGGCCTGCACGAAGTGGCCTGGGTTTCTGAACTGGCGCAGGCTGAACCGCGCATTCAGGGCATTGTCGCTTTTGCCCCGTTGGAGCAGGGGGAAACGGCCGTAACCCACCTCTCCCAACTGCGCCAATATCCCCTGGTCAAAGGCGTGCGCCGCCTGCTTCAAGATGAGCCAGCCACTTTTGCCACTACACCTGATTTTGTGCGCGGCGTGCAAATGCTGGCCGATTACGACCTGTCCTTTGACCTCTGCATCCGCCACCACCAGCTAGAAGCGGTGATTGCCCTGGTCGAACAATCCCCGCAGGTGCGCTTCGTCCTGGATCACCTGGGCAAACCGGGCATTAAGGGGCGCCTGATGGAACCCTGGGCGACGCAACTGGCGCAATTAGCCGCATATCCCAACGTCTCCTGCAAATTATCCGGTCTGGTCACGGAAGCGGGCTGGCAGCACTGGACGGCGGCCGATTTACAACCCTACATTGACCACGCGCTGGCCGTTTTTGGCCCGGAGCGGCTGCTGTTTGGCGGCGACTGGCCTGTCTCCGAACTGGCAACGGAGTATGGGCGGTGGGTACACACGGCCGTGACTGCCCTCAACCACTTGAACGAAGCCGAAAAAGATCACATCTTTTACGCCAATGCTAAAACGTTTTATCGGCTTGACCTTTAACGTGATGCGTGATGCGTGAAACGTGAAGCTCACGCATCACGCATCACTCGTTACGCATCATGCTCTACCAAACACTCGGCAAAACCGGCCTCACCGTTTCCAAAGTTGGTTTTGGCTGCGCGCCGTTGGGTAATCAATACGGTGACATTGATGACCGGGAGGCGATTCGGGCGGTACACACGGCCGTTGACAGCGGCATCACTTTTTTCGATACCTCACCTTATTACGGCCGTACCCTCTCCGAAACACGCCTGGGCAAAGCCCTGGTTGGCCGCCGCGATCACATTGTGTTGGCGACAAAGGGGGGCCGCATTGACCGGGACGAGTTCGACTTTTCCTATGGCGGCATCCTCCAGATGTGCGAGGCCAGCCTGAAACGGCTGCAAACGGAGTGGATTGATGTTTACCAGTTACACGACATTGAATTTGGCGACAAGGCCCAGATAGTCAACGAAGCCATACCGGCGCTGCACAAGCTCAAAGCCGACGGCAAAGTGCGTTTTATTGGCGTCACCGGCTTCCCCCTGCCGCTGCTGCGCGAAATGGTAGAGACGCAGGCGCTCGATGTCACCCTCTCCTACAGCCATTACAACCTGCTCAATCAGACCTTGAATGACGGGCTGGCCCCGGCCGTCAAAGCCAGAGGCATGGGGCTGATCAACGCTTCCGTCACCAACATGGGGCTGCTGACCGACCAGGGAGCGCAACCCTGGCATCCCGCCTCCGCGCAAGTCAAGGCGCTGACGGCAGAGGCGGCTGCGTACTGTCGCCAACAGGGGACGCCCCTGGCCGAACTGGCGATTCAATTTGCGCTGCAAAACCCGTTGGTAGATGTGACGCTGCTGGGCACACGCACGGAGGATGAACTGCGACGGAGTTTGCGGCTGCTGGAGCAGGAACCAGACCCGGCATTGGTCACGGCCGTGCTTTCAATCCTGCAACCGGTTGCCAACGCCACCTGGCCCTCCGGCCGGCCTGAGCATTTTGAGCCGGATTAGGGACGCGGCGCTGTATCCGATTTGCGGCCAGATGATGCGGGTCACGGCCGTACAAGGCCTACACACCTGGATTGACGAACACAGTGACCGCGGGCAGACCCGCGGGTGGACCCGGGGGCTGGCCTACATCATTCCCCGGCAAGATGGTGTCATTTTGGGCGGCACGGCGCAGGCGGGGGATTGGGATTTGGCGGTGGATGGGGAGACGGCCGTGACTATTCGCCAGAACTGCTTGCAATTAGAACCCCGCTTGCAAGATGCCGAAATTTTGGAGCAACGTGTGGGGCTGCGCCCCGGCCGGCCCGAAGTACGCCTGGAAACACAGCCCCTCACCCCCACCTGCACCGTCATCCACAACTACGGGCGCGGCGGCGCCGGTTTCACCCTCTCCTGGGGTTGTGCGGATGAAGTCGTGATGTTGGTTGCGGCGGTAATCGGTGAACGGTAATCGGTGTCCGCTTGTGAAGTTGCCAATTGCCTTCTATACTACGAAGCGTCAGAGCAAACTGCTACCAATACACAAAGAGGTTTATCATGCACGTTGGCCGGATAAAACCCCTGCTTTCATGTAACATCGCAGGTTTTGCCGGGTATGTATCTGGATTTGGGGGTTTACCCCGCATTCGTGCAGTATCATAAGTGTCGGGCTGAAAACATAAGAGAAATCGTCAAGAATCATGTCGAAATCTGCTCTTGATTTGTATCGAAAGTATTTTCAAGATAGACAATTCGAGCGGCTTGATTTATTTGAAATCATGGCTGCTAAATTCAATGTGCAGCGAGCTTTGTATCCAGGTAGTTTTGTCCATATCTCGCCTTCCTTCGTTTTTCCAGATGTGGTCTATGTGGACAACGACAAACAAGCGAAGCAATTCTTTGGCAAGCCTGAAATTTTCAAATTTATCGCCGAAAGAAAGATTTATCCACAAGAAGCAAAGGTTTCTTTTCACTATGCGGATTACAAAAATGGCTTTGATGAAATGATTGATAGTTTCGACTTGCTCATTTCTCAATATGCTGGATTTGTAGGTCAATATTGCAAGCAATATCTAAAAACAGGTGGCTTGCTTTTGGCAAACAATAGTCATGGTGACGCCGGCATGGCAGCAATTGATGCTGATTATCAGTTATTAGCGGTTTTCTCTGTGAGAAATGAGAAATACAGAATCAGCGAAAATAATCTTGATGAATATTTTGTTCCAAAGTCACAAGTTGAGATAACGAAGGAATATCTCGAAAAACTGCAAAAAAGCATTGGCTATAAAAAGACCGCAGATGTATATTTATTTCAAAAGGTTCAGTAAAGCGGGCGTGAGTCCTAAAAACTATGGTGTCTTCCAGCCCTTTCAGCCCAACATTGCGTGCAGCCGACAAATGGGATTCTCCCGCCTCGGAAATTTGTCTTACTGTGGGTTGATTCCGTTAAATCAGTTGGTTCTCGTCCCGCCCATTTGCGGCTAACGCTCACCGTTAGACTGGTAGCCTGGTAGGCGAGAGGGTGGTGAGTGGGCCAACGGCCGTACCCCCCATTCCCCCTCACCACAAAAACAGGATGCGCCAGACACACGGCCGTGTGCCTGGCGCAAAATCAAACCCCTCTCCTTCTTCTCCTTGCTAACGAGCTATTCGACCGCCGTCAGCAGGAGATGTTATTGCCCGTACCCTACTTCTTACTCACCTTTACCCTGCCGGCCGAACTGCGCTCATGGGCGCGTCGCCAACAAACGCTGTTTTACAACACCCTCTTTCGTGCTTCGGCTGCTGCTACCCAAGAACTGGCGCAAGACCCTCGTTTTCTGGGTGGGACGATAGGCATGATGGGCATATTGCACACCTGGGGCCGTGACCTTTCCTACCATCCCCATGTCCATTACCTGGTTCCCGCTGGTGTCTGGGACGGCTCTGGTTGGCGCTACGGCCGTTATCAACGCTTCTTGCTGCCGGTCAGAGCCCTCTCCATTCTCTTTCGGGCCAAATTTCGGGATGCGCTCAAACAACATGACTGTTTTAACCAACTGCCGCCAACCGTATGGCAGAAAGAGTGGGTGGTACATTGTCAGCCAGTGGGTCGCGGCAAACGTGCCCTGAAATATCTGGCGGCTTACGTCTTTCGAGTGGCATTGTCTAACCAACGTCTGGTCTCGGCTACGGATGAAGCAGTGACTTTTCGGTATCGCCCTTCCGGTTCATCACAATGGCGTTTGTGTACACTCGCGCCCCTGGAATTCATGCGCCGCTTTTTGCAGCATGTGTTGCCCAAGGGATTTGTCAAGGTACGTTACTATGGCTTCTTCAGCCCTGGACAGCGACCGCTGCTAACCCAAATCCGCGACTTGCTGCTACCGCCGCCGGTTGTGACTGAACCGAAAAGCGGAAAAGCACAGAGCCAGGAGTCGCCCGTGCAACCCTGCTGCCCCCTTTGTGGCGCGCCCATGCACCCCACCCAGGCAATTCCACCGCTGAAGCCGCGGGCACGCCCGCCATGAGTGGTGATTTTGGGGACTTGCTTTTGCTTAAATGGCAGGAACTGGGCCCCCTGTCTGTTTTGGCTTGCCTTATCGCTGTTGACGCTGACCTGGATACCTAAAACCGGTGTCCACAACATTGACCATTAGGAAAAGAAACTGTTACAATGGCCGCCAATACCAGTCTGGCAGCCGCAAATGCCTGAGTGTCTAAAGGCTTAAATCCCATACAGGCGTTTCGCGTTAGACCGGCTTAGTTCAACAAGGCATTCTGATGCCCATTATGCGGCGGCTGAGGTGCTGGTCATTTAAGGTTTCGTCTGACCGCGCCGCATCAATCCTGGATCGTTAGCCCGCTATATATGATGGGCTTTTAACCAAGGAGGCAAAGATGAGCGATGACCTTTTGGGACAACTCAAAAAAATCGATCCAGCAATTTTGACAGATGTCGTCCGCAAAGACCAGCGTAACTCGGAACTGGTGCTTTTGGATTGGACGGTCACGCCCCTTAGCCATGAGAAAATCATCAGTACGACTGGTGGTTTGTTCTGCTTCAGTGGGCAAAGCCAAAGTGCCAAAGGTATACGACCCTGGAAAGTAGTGATGAAATGCCTCAACAAGCCCAAAACGCTAAGTGAGGAGCCGCGCATCTGGTATTACTGGAAGCGGGAAATTCTCGCGTTCCAGTCGGGATTTTTGGCCCAATTACCATCTGGTGTTCGTGCGCCGCGCTTTTATGGAGGCATGGAAAGTGAAAATGAGGCGTGGATTTGGATGGAACATATCCAGGAAACAACAGGCAAACCCTGGGTGCTTGAAGATTTTCGACGCACCGCGCAGCACTTGGGTCGCTCCCAAGGAAAGTATCTGGCGGGAACCCCGCTCATTGACCAGCCCTGGCTGACGCAGACTTTTTTTCGCAGTGTCTGGGACAAAGAGGGCTTTTGGTCGGGGTTTATGAATTCCGACTCGGCAAATAATGCGTGGCAGTCACCGATTACCCAACGCGGCTTCGATGCCAGGCAAAAGAGACGCGTGCTGCAACTGCTGGCGGAAAAAGAACTCTTTTTCGATGCCAGTGACCGCCTGCCTCAGGTGTTTTGTCACAATGATGCGAGTTGCAGGAATTTTATGAGGTCTCGTTCGTTGGAAACAGCCGAAGAAGATCTGATCGGCATAGACTGGGCTTTCGCAGGCATCGGAGCGTTGGGCCATGATTTAGGTCAACTGGTGGGAACCAGCTTGTTCTTTTTTGACTATAGCCCCATGGATGCGGCCATGCTTGAAGCCGCCCAATTGGAGGGCTATCTGGCGGGACTCGCGGAGAGTGGTGCCAAGGTGGATCCACAACTGGTTCGGCTGGGTTACCTGATCTCCCTCTCGTGCGGGATGGGAGCAGCGTTGCCAGGTTGGGCTGCCCTCATGTTGTCCCCAGATTCTGGATTCAATCTTCAAGCGATGTATGGGCGTGAAGCTGAGGCGGTATTGGAGGGCTGGGTTCGGTTGGATGAGTTTTGTCTGGATCGAGCGGATGAAGCGCGCACGCTCATCAAGCATTTTGGCTTATGAGCTATACCTCGCGGGCAACACGGGCATCAAGCGAATTGGCGCTCTGCCCCCCTAACTGTTGGAGCTTCGCATGGTTTCTGGTTTTTCAACCGAATCACTCTAGCGGAGTACGCGCCAACCGCTTATGCCAATCGTTAGACTGGTAGACTGGTAGACGGGAGGGTGGTGAGTGGGCCAACGGCCGTACCCCCCATTCCCCCTCACCACAAAAACAGATTGCGCCAGGCACACGGCCGTGTCGGAGTTGAAAACGACACGACCAAAAGGCAGAACACATGGCTAAACTAATTTACTCGATGATCATGTCATTGGACGGTTACGTTGAGGACGTAAACGGCGACTTCAGCTGGGGCGCTCCTGAAGACGAGTCGCTACACTCCTTCATCAACGAACTCGCGTCGTCGGTTGGCACCTATCTCTACGGGCGGCGGATGTACGAGACGATGGTGTATTGGGAGACCGCGCACCTGGAACCCGACCAGCCCCCGGTTGTGCTGGACTGGGCACGCCTATGGCAGGCTGCCGACAAGATCGTTTTTTCCACCACACTGGCCGAGCCGCGCAGTGCGCGCACCCGTATCGAGCGGGAGTTTGATCCCGACATGGTGCGGTGGCTCAAGGCGGAAGCCCTGCACGACATCACCGTTGACGGGCCGACACTCGCCGCGCAGGCCATACGGTCCGGTCTGGTGGACGAATTCCACCTGATTATCTGCCCGGTCATCGTCGGTGGCGGCAAACGATTCTTCCCGGAGGGTGCGCGGCTGAACCTGAAGCTGGTGGGCGAGCGCCGGTTTGACAGTGGCGTCGTCGTCTTGCAATACGCCAACACCCTCTGACACATGACGGGAAATACACGGCCGTACCCACCCCAGCCCCCATCACAAGTGAAACCATGTAATTGAGTAATTGGGTAATTGGTCGCCTAAATGGCGCAATTACCCAATTACCCAATTACCAAATCACCATCAAGTTACTCGCCCACTTTCAGCATCAGGGGCAGATAATTAAACCAGACCCACTCCGGTTCCGGCGCGGATTGTTCGTCCAGAAACGCCGTCACCCAGGCAAATGGCGCGTTCCAGTTGATGGTGATCTCGTTGGTAGACCAGGACTCAATGTGATCCACAAAACAGCGTTGTGGCGCACAGCCATTGGGGAAGATGGTCTGGGCATACGGGTCTTCCAGGCCAGAGTTTGGCCCGCCGGAGAAGGCACCCGGCGGTGGTGGCGGGAAGCTGCTGCTCACCTGGTCGGCCCAGAAACGATGGTGCGGATGGCGCAACGGCCGTGCCCCATACCCCGTCACATACGATTGATCATTTGGGTTGCGCCCCAACAGATAATCCATGCCATCGCTAACCGCATCAAAGTAAGTGGGCACGGCCGTGAAGTCATACGCCAGCGCCAGGATGAGCATATTGTTGACCACGCTGGAATTAGAACCCCAGGGATATAGCTCCGACGCAAAAGGTAACAAATACCCTTCGCCATCCCGCGCGGCCACATAGTCATCGGCCGTGTCAATAACTGCCTGCCGCGCCTGCTGCATCGTCGCTGTGGGCAAATCGTTCGGTACCAGCGCCAGCGAAATGGTGCCCAGCCCCGCCACCTGCTGCCAGCTCAGGGCGCTGGCCCCGTCCGGTATGCCCAGGTAATGGGGGGAACTGCTCATCGCCGCCAGATAATTGGCGCTCCCGGTGGTGATATACAGTTCCGCCGCCGCCCAGTAGAACTCGTCACTCACGTCCGTGTCATCATACGGGCCGGAGCCGGTGAAATTGTTGCGGGCGTAAATGGCCGGGTTGGCCACCGCCGCCGCCCAGGCCGCTTCCGCCGCTGCCAGACAACGGTCGGCAAAAACGGCGTCAATATCCACCCAGATGCGGGCACACTGCGCCGCCGTCGCCGCCAGATTCAAGGTAGCCGCCGTGCTGGGTGGATAGAGGAAACGTGGCTGCGCATCTTCATGCGGGGCCAGTCCCAGCCCCGTCCAGAAGCGGTCGGCAATTTTGTGGTGGGCCATGCCCTCCACCAGGGTGGGGGAGATGATATTGCCGGGCAGGGTGTAGGTGAATACACCGCCCGCCGGAGCCTGCATGGCCAGCAAAAACTCCATCTGCCAGCGCGCTTCGTCCAAAATGTCCGGCACGCCGTTGCTGTTTTCGGGGATATTCATGCTGCCATCGGCAACGGCCGTTGCGTCTGCCCAGGCCAGGTGTTGGGTGCGTTCGTACTGGTTCATCAAGGTCCAGACGCTGATGCCGCCGTTGACCACATATTTGCCGTGGTCGCCGGCGTCATACCAACCACCCACCACGTCCAATGTGTAATTGCAGCCGTACCACTGCGCCCCTTCCACGTCCACCTCGTCAAAACAGGGCACGTCGTAATCCCCTTGATTGGGGGCCACGCCAATGTGCCCGGCGGGGCGCGTCCACTGCGGATCGCCCGCATAGGGCATGGTCAGGGTGATGCCGCTGCGGTTGTGGTAGAAGTAGGCCAACGCATCATACTTCATCTGGTCATAGATGTCGGCGCTGATGGCAAAGGGGTGGCTGCTTTCGCCGTCCACCTCCAGCGTGTACTCGGTGCCGGGTGTCTGGTAGGCGGAGAAGTCGGCGATATGCACATGTTCGTCGGAGGCTTCATTATGGCCGTAGACAGTGGTGCTGCCGGTAAGCACGGCCGTGCCCGTCACATCATACAGCGTCCAGGTCAGCGGTAGCGTGGCCGTATTGCTGATGGTGGCCCGCTTCACCGCCTGCGGCAGGTAGCCCACCTGGTTGACGCGCACGTTGGGCAGCGGGTCGCTGCCGCCGTCCGGTACCGGCCCCAACAGGGAAATATCGTCCAGATAAACGGTGAATTCACCCTGCCCGCCCATGTGGAATTGGAAACTGGCGGCCTGATTGTCGCCGGGGGAGGTGAAAGTGAAGGTGAAGGTCTGGTTGCCGGTGGTCAGTGGCAACGGCGCATTGAAGTATTGGGTAAACGCGCCGCCATTTTCTTGCAGCAGCACGGTGATGGTGACGGCCTGGGAAGCCCGCGCCTGCAACGTCAGCGTGTAGGGTGCGCCCATGTACACCGGGATATTGTGCTGGCCGACGATGGCGTCCCAGGGATTGACGCCGCCGCTGGTAATCACCGCTTCCAGTTCACCTGATGCTGTGTTGGGGGTGATGGACGGGCTTGTCCACCAGGGGGAGAGGCCATTGCTAAAGTCGCCATTTTGCAGCAGTTCACCTACGGTGGAGGGCGGCGGCACGACCGGTTCCGGCCCCATCAGGCTGACGTTGTCCAGGTAAAAGGTGAATTCACCCTGCCCGCCAATGTGGTATTGGAAAGTAGCGACGGGGTTGCTGTCGGCCGGGGTGAAGGAGTAGCTGAAGGTCTGGCTGCCGGTGGTGAGGGGCACGGCCGTACCAAAATACTGGGTATAACTGCCGCCATCTTCTTGCAAGATGACGGTGATGGTCACGGCCGTGCTGGCGTGAGCGTCAAAAGTCAGTGTGTATGGCTCGCCGGCCTGCACCGGGATGCCGTGCTGCCCGACGATGGCATCCCAGGGGTTGCTGCCACCGCTGGTGATCACCGCTTCCAGTTCACCGGAGGTGGTGTCTGGGGTGATGGAGGGGGTTGTCCACCAGGGGTCTAAACCGGCGCTAAAATCGCCGTTGCTGATGAGTTCGACCACGTCGGTGGGGGCAGCCGGTTCGTGGCTGGCTGCCACAGATAGCCTGGTCATAAAGCCAATCACGGCAACCAGGGTTAGCGCCAGCGAAGTGGCGAAGATGAATAAACGGGTGGGTTTTGTTTTCATGGGCTTCCTTTCTCCTTGTGCGGGGCGGTCGGCGCGACGCCGGGTCGCCGCCTATATTGCAAACGCTATACCGCAAGCGATTGCAATATGATAAAAGGATCGTGACGTTTGGTCAAGGAAATGGTGAAATCAGGCAGGGCAATCACATACTCAATTCCCGGCGATTAAAATGGCGGCAACAAAAGGCGAAGTCGGCCCTCGCCGACTGATTTCAGCCGACGAAGGTCGGCTTTGCTTTTTGTTGGTGCAGATTTATCTGCCGCCACCAGCTAAATTGAGAATTGCTGCAAAATCAGGTGGAGTCGCGGATGATGAGGTGGGGTTGCAGGATGATGTGGGGTGGGGTGGGCACGGCCGTGACCTGGGCCAGTAACAGTTCGGCGGCCACTTCACCCAACCGGGCGGTGGGCTGCTGCACGGTGGTCAGCGGTGGGGTGGTGTGCGCCGCCTGGGGCAGGTCGTCAAAACCAACCAGGGCGATGTCGTCGGGAACGGTCAGCCCTGCTTCCTGGATGGCCTGCATGGCGCCAATGGCCATGGCGTCGCTGGCCGCGAAAACGGCCGTTGGTCGCGGCGACAGCGCCAACAATTGCTGCATCCCGGCGTAGCCACTGTCGGGGTCAAACGTGCCAGGTACGATCCAGCCGGGCAGTACAGCAAAACCGGCTGTCTGCATCGCTGTTCGGTAGCCGTGCAGCCGGTCTTGCCCGGCGGGCATGGTCAGGTTGCCGGTGATGGTGGCAATGCGCTGGTGCCCTTTTTGTAGCAGATGTTCGGTGGCCTGCCGCCCACCTAACACGTTGTCCACATCTACAAAGTGGGTGGCGGGTGGTGTGTCGCCGGAGAGGTGGCCGATGTGGACAAAGGGGATGTTGTCGGCCAGCAGGCGGGGCACGTATTGTTCGTCCAGGTAAGTGGTGGTGAGGATGACGCCGTTGGCGGGGATGTCCTGGATACGGCCGTAATCCCGTGCCAGTATTTGCGGATCAGGCGTGTTGGTGTCGGCAAAGTAGAGGGTGACGGCGTACCCTTGCTGCTGGCAGGTGCGGGCAATGCCCTGCACCACTGACATGTAAAACGGGTGCGTCAGCACCGATGGGCTGGCGTGGGGCACAATGACACAGATAAGGTCAAACGATTGCTGCCGGGCCAACTGGCGGGCGGCCACATTGGGTTTATAACCCACTTCGTGGGCGGCCAACAAGACGCGCTGCCGTGTCTCCTCGCTGATGGGAATGCTAGTGCTGATATTGTTCAGTACGCGGGAAACGGTGGAAGGGGAAACATGCGCTCTTTGCGCCACGTCACGGAGGGTTGCAGCCATAGTGAAAAGTCCTGACTTTTTAGGAAAGCGATTATAGGGGAAATGGGGCGTGATTCCAATTACCTGCTACGGCCGTGTCGCCACTTCCAATGCTGCCAGATAAACCAGGGCGTAAGCAGCCGTATCGCCACACATCTCCTGGTTGGCTTGCAGCCGGTTGCAGACGGCGGGCCGGTCAGGGTGGCCGAAGATGGCACAGCGGTTATCGGCCGTCAACTGCACACAGCGCACCCCTGCCGGTTTGCCATCCGGCATACCGGGGATGGGGGAAGAGATAGACGGGGCAATACAACACGCCCCACAACCGATACGACATTCCATGGGTGAATTTCTTACATGAGGGAGTTTAATGAATTATTTGAAAACCTGCCTGACTGAAGTGGTGATCGGCTGTGAAGGCTTGCTTGATATTTTGTGCTCCCATGATGACAAAACTGGTACAGTCTGTTACTCCCCATTCCTTGTCTGGTCGAGCAGCATATAACTGCCAGGCTTGTTCCCCTAAATCAGCTGAAAGCGGCACAATTTCCACCAACGGATTCTTTCGCAAAGTTTGGACAAATCCCACTGTCTGTTGACGTATGGCCGGTGAAGAAAGGGCATCAGCCAACTCAAACAGAACAAATTCAGATGTCACCAGTTTGTTCCTGTCTTGTTGTAATCGCTGCATAACAGCTTTTGCTTGACTATGGCGGCTGTCTTGACGATTCAAAATAGCGAGCCAGGCCCAGGTGTCTACAAATACTTTAGCCATGACTGTTCAAACGCTTTGGTTTGCCATAAAGATAATGGTCATGCTGGTCGGCCAGATCCGAAATGCCTGTGTCTACCTGGTATGTTTCGATGGATTCCATCAACATTTGCCAGCCTTTCTCCTCGGCCGAGAGTTCCGTGTTTAACGCAGCGTCCAATACTTGTTCAATAACCTCGCCAACCTGGCGTTGCTGCAACCCGGCTAAGCGTTCGGCGCGCCGGTAAACCTGGATGGATATGTTTACTGTGACTTGCTCAGTCATTTTGCACCTTCAATCAGGTTGATTGTTACCTGTTCGTTTGAGTATAGAGACAGGCTTAAAGTGTGTCAATTACAGTTGGGAGGTGGTTCCATGAGTTTCACCCTCTGGCGTTACCGAAACGAAACAAATGGGTTTGCCATTGGCTGAATGGGCTTTGGCCGGTTTGGTGGAAGTGGGCCAGGGCGGATTGGGCATTGAGAATCTGGTCGGCGGCGGCGGGGTGGCGGAATTCGTACAGCGGGCCGCCGGCCTGTTCTTCGGCGGCGTAGAGTTCGACGCAGTGGTAGAGGTCGGGACGCTGCATGTCAAAGGGTACCCAGTCGGTGCTGGCGAGCAGGCCACCATAGGTGAAGCCGGGGATTTCCTGGGCCAGACGGTGGATGCGGGCACGGCCGTACTGGTAGGACACACTTAAAAACACCAGTCCGCCTGGTTTCAGAAAAGCCCTCGCCCCCTCGAGCACCACACGCCGAAAACCAAAACCATCATCCCCCTCGCTGGTGGGTGGGTTGGCCAGGATGAAGTCAACACGCCCGGCGTAGGCGGTCAGCATTTGTTGGTCGGCAGGGGCAAACGGGGTGTAAGAATCGGCCAGGAAAAAGGTCAGGCGGTCGGCGACGCCGTTCAGAACGGCGTTGTGCTGGGCGGCGGCGATGTTGGCCGGCTCAATGTCCAGGCCAATAACGTGGCTGACGGTGGGGATTTGCACGGCCGTGATCGCCAGACCGCCCGCGCCGCAGCCCCAATCCAGTCCCACGCCCGCCAGCAGATGGCGGTGGACGCCAATCGTCTGCAAGGCAATGCGGCTGGCAGGCGTCAGGGCAAATGCGCCCGGCGGTTGGTAAATTGCAATTTCGCCTAACCCGCCGGTATCGGCAGGCGTAAGATGAACGGTGTTTTCGGGAGAAGCAGTCATAACAATTTGATAGACAGGTAATTGGGTAATTGAGTAATTGGGTAATTGCCCAGTTACCCAATTAGCCGCGCGCATCATCCGCCAGCAAAGTCAATGCTTCTGCATTATCAACGGTGGTCATTTGGGTCTTGGGCATTGGCTTGCGCATGGGCAATTGTAACGGGGTAGTTGGTGACCAGCAATTCGCTCACCGGGCCGCGTTTGCTGGCTTTGGAATTGATGGCGCGGCTGGCTTTGACTTCCCGGCAATGGAATTCCCGGTACAAAGCCAGCGTTGTTTCTGTCCAGGAATTACTGAGCATAAGCAGGCACCCCCGCCGGTGTAATTCATGGAAAACGGCCGCCAGTTCTGTCTGTTCCCGTTCGCCAAAGGTCACGGCCGTGTAACTGGTGAAATTGGCCGTTTTAGTGAGCGGCGCATAGGGTGGGTCAAGATAGATAAAATCACCTGCCTGCGCCCAGTGCAGCAGTTCCCGAAAATCAGCCTGGACAATGTCTACGCCTTGTAAAGCGCGGCTGGCGCTTTGTAAGACGGCTTCGTCAAAAATGGCCGGGTTTTTATAGCGGCCCAGAGGCACATTAAACTGCCCGGCGCGGTTGACACGGTAGAGGCCGTTGTAACAGGTTTTGTTAAGATAAATGAAGCGGGCGGCGCGCTCCACTGGCGAAAGTTCGCTCACGTGCTGCGCGCGTATCTGGTAGTAGTAATCTTGTTGATGCTGTTCGCGGTGTTTGGTCAGTTTTTCCATGAGGGCAGGCACGTCATCGCGGACGACCTGGTAACAGTTGACCAGTTCGGTATTGCTGTCCGCCAGGCGCACACCTGCGGCCATGGGGACCGAAAAATTCACCAACCCTTGTTCGCGTAGCGAGTATAGTCGCCAATACACAGCCGCGCTGCCCGTAAATGGCTCGCAGTAACGGTTAAATTGGGTTGGGAAGTAGGGAGTAAATTGGGCGAGTAACTGGGATTTGCCGCCGGCCCACTTCAGGAATGGTTTGGGTTCAATGTGGGTTGATGGCACGGCCGTTAGGGAGAGAATCCACAGATTACATAGATAAAAAATCTGCGTAATCTGTGGATTCTGTGGATAAACCAATCAGGTAGGTAGGGAGCGGTAGGTGAACGGTTCCAGGTAGGCGTCGAAGCCGCCGGGCACACCTTTTACCAGGACGCTGATGGCGTCGTGGGAGTGCAGCGATTCTTTATGGGCGGCGAAGATGCGGAAGTCGGCGATACGGCCGTCGGCATCCAACCCCTCATACAACAGGCGCACCGCGTCTTCCACAAATTTCAGATTGGCGGCGTTCAATTCGGCAAACGCCTGTTCATCTTCGCGCTTCACCATCACCTGCGTTTCCGTTTGCAGCGTTTCGCGGGCAATGTCCACCAGGTCTTCAATCCAGAAGCCGTCGTTGTATTCCACCGAGATTTTGGCGACGGAACGCTGGCTGTGGGGGACGGCAGCGACGCCGCGCGTCAGGCTGGCGTGCACACTCAATTCGTAGCTGCATGGGCAGGCGGAGGAGTAGACAAAGTCCAGATGAATGAACTGGCGCAGGCCATGATCAGGCGTGACAATCGTTTCCAGCACCACCGGGTAGTATTGGTAGCCGGCCAGGCCGCTGCGTAAACTTTCTTGCAGCAGGGGATAATCAAAGGCGATGGCGATGCGGGCGGAGGAGCTTTCCAGGTTTTCCAGATAGCTGGCGACCACGTTTTGCAGCGTTTGCGGCGTCAATTCGCTCTCATCGTATTCGTAGAAGGTGCGGATGATGCGGCTCATGTTGATGCCCTTCTTATAAGCATCCAGAGAGACGGTGCCGGTGATGGAGCAGTGAACCTGCTGTGAGCCGCCGTCGCGGGTCATGACGCGCATGGGCACTTTGAAGTTGTGGATGCCGACGTGTTGGATGGTCACGGCCGTGCCCCGGTTCTCGCTGGTGTTTTGCATATCCGGCATGGTGGCTTTATAGGCCGCCGTTGGTTTGAATTCGGTATCGTACACCTTTTGCAAATCTTTCACCCGGCGCTGGTCGGCCGCCAGGACGTCAATGTCGGGCACCATGATCAGGCCATTGAGGTTCCCATTCCCGTTTTTATGAAAGCCGTTGCCGTTGAGTACGGCCACTTCGGGTTTGCTCAGTACAGGCGTGTGCCCATTGTTTTTTATTGTCTTATTCATTTTCGTCTCCTTAGCAGTTGCAAGATAAACCTGAGCGGCAAAATTGTCGTCGAGTGCAATTGAGTCAGGTGGGTAGTAAGTAGAGTCTATATATGGTCTGTTTCTTACTCTGATTTCAGATTATTAAGCAGATTCAGGGTAGCTTCTATCATCTGTGTTTGCTGCGTTGTACGGTCAATCGTCGCCGGATTATCACCGGGCTGTGCGCCATACCAGCCAAACTGGGCATGGTTGCCCCCGGCTATCGGCCACCATTGTACATCAGCAGGCAGCAAATTTCGTGCATTCTCAACATCTGCTGTGGAAGCCAGCCCATCTTCTGTGCCATACACCGAGACCACATTCAGGTCGGAGTTGGATAAGTCGGCACTTTCGGCGGGATATGCGGCCCACAGAGCCAGGCCATCAACCAGATCAGGCTGGTTGTGGGCAAATTGGGCAGCCATGGCGCCGCCGAGTGAATGGCCGGCAATCGCCCATTGCTCGATGCCAGGGTAGGCGGCGATGACGTCAGCCGCAGCGTTGGCGTCAAAGAAGGCCAGGTTCAGGGGCATAGGCACAATCACCACCTGATAACCCTGGCTGGCAATGGCATGGGCGGCGGGTGTATAGGCGCGCGGGTCAACCCGACCACCGGGGTAGATGATGAGGCCGGTCGTTGGTGGTGTGTTATTGGGCGTAAACGCGATCCATTGATCCTGCGTCACCGTCACCTGTGCGTCTGAGGTGAGGGCGGCAATGGCTTCCGGCATGGGGTCGGCAGCGTTGCCGGCCCAGGCCACAAAGCCGACAACCGCCAGCAGGATCACGGCCGTGATAAAAATGATGATTATTTTCCATTTGTCTGGCTTGTTCGTTCTGCCGTGTTTCTTAGCAGATAGTGGCTCGGTGGGGTGAATAAGTGTCATTACTTTTTGTCCTGTTGTGAAATTTTGTACATCCAGGCTCTATTGTAATCTAAATGTATAGGTTTTGTCAATGTTTTGCCGTGATTACAAGGAAAAATGTAAAAGGTAGAGACGTTGCACTGCAACGTCTCTACCAGAAGAGGTGGAAACAAAAATCGCCAGACTCCAGAGAAGCAAAGATGGCGCTGATTGTTTTCAGGATGGGTGGAAGTGATGGGGGTAATTGGGTAATTGGGTAATTGGCAGATCAATTACTCAATTACCCAATTACATTCTTTACGGCAAGGTACAACCACCGGGGAAATGGTTGTTGGGATCAATGTAAATCTGGCCTGATTTTTGGGTGGCGGTTGTGTCTTCGATGACGCGGATTTCGTGGTTATAGGCCGCGCAGCGCCGCGCCTGGGCGAAGTGGGTAAATGGGCCGGCGCCGCGATATTCGGTTGCCTGCCCGCCCGGTAGATCAAAGACGAACACGGTAAATTGACCGCCACCGCTGCCGCCATCCAGGTAAGGGAAGATGGTGATCTGGCAGCGCCAATCCGGGCCGTTGCCGGGATATTCACACGATTCGACGGTGAAGATGTAATTGGCAACGCCGGCGCCTGGCGTGGGAGATGGAGTGGCGGTGGGCACGGACGGCGTGGGCGAAGAAGTGGGTGTGGCCGTCTGGCGCGGCGTTACCAAAAAGCTGAAGGTTAGCGGCGCGCCGAGGGGGTCGCCATTGGCATTTTGCAACTGCCACTGGCTTTCATACGTGCCGGTGGCGGTGGGGGCGGTGAAATCGGCGGTGAGGGTGGCGCGGGCGCCGGGGGCTACGGCCGTGCCCACCGCAATTGGCTCTCCGTCATATCCAAACTCCTCCCCCTCCACATAAGCCCAGACCAGGTCAGCCGGCCAGGGGCAATTGCTATTATTCTCCAGTACCCACTGCGCCGTGAAGTTAGCGCCGGATAAGACGGCATTGGAGGTGCTGTTGGCGCGGCTGGCCGAAACCAGGCGCACGGTGGGCACACAAGTTGCCAGAAACGCGGCCGTGGCGTCAGTCGTGGGTGAGGGGGTGGCGGACGCCGCCGGGGTGCGGGAAGGGGTGGGGGTGATGGTGGGTGTGTCGGTGGCGGCAGCCGCTGTCAAGGCGATGGACAGTTCGGCCAATTGGGTGGCTACCTGGTTTGGGGTGGCGGTTGTTGGCGGCGCTGTTTCGGTAGCGATGGTGGTTGGTGTGGGGGTATTGGTATTCTCGCCGCCGCTAATGACGGCGGGGGTTTCACTGCCTTCATCTCCACCGCCAAAAGCGCCACTGGCAAATAGGCCGCCGCCAATCAGAAGCAATAAGACAACGGCAATGACGGCGTAAGCCCAGGCGGGCATTTTGCGGGCAGGTGGGGTGGCTACGGCCGTTTCCCCGGCACCGATCACTGTTGCACCCACGGCCGTTTGTTCTGCCGGGGTGTGGACAACGGTGGAAGTTTGGGCAGCGCCAACGGCCGTTTGTGCGGCCATCGTCATACCAGGGGCGGTGAAGTCGGGGGAAGGGGTCACGGCCGTGGCGCCAACCAGGGGGGTGACGGCCGTTGTCGCTCGTTCGCCAGACCAGTTGATTGCCCGTAGCGCCGCTGCCATTTCCGCCGCCGTCTGGTAACGGTCATCCGGGTTTTTCGCCAATGCTCTGATGATCACATTTTGCAGGTCGAGGGGAATATCTGGATTAAACGTGACCGGTTGCGGCACAGGTTCGTTCACATGTTTCATCACCACCGCCAACGGCGTATCAGCGGCAAATGGCAATTGGTTTGTCACCATTTGAAAGAGCAAAACGCCAAGCGAATAAATGTCTACCCGCTCGTCACCCGGCTTGCCCAACGCCTGTTCCGGGGACATATAAGACGGCGTGCCGATGAGCGCCCCGGTGGCGGTATAGGCCATCGTCTGGCTGCCCATCAGCTTAACAATGCCAAAATCAGTCAGCACGGCCTGGCCCGTTTCCTTGCGCAGCATAATGTTGGCCGGTTTGATGTCCCGATGTACCATGCCGCGCCGGTGGGCATAGGCCAGGGCATCGGCGATGTCCGCCATCATCTTGACCGATTGTTCCAGCGGGAATTTTTCACCGGCGGCGGCCAGTTCTTCCAGCTTTTGTTTCAGCGTCCCCCCGTCAATGAACTCCATGACCAGGTAGTAGCTATCTTTGCCATAGGTATCAAAATCATAAACGCGGACGATATTGGGATGGCCCAGCGACGCCATCGCCCGCGCCTCGCGCTTGAAGCGCTGCAAAAAATCATCCTCGGCGCTGAGGAAGGTGTGCATGATCTTGATGGCGACGTAGCGATCCAGGCTTTCCTGATACCCCTTGTACACCTCGGCCATACCACCGCGGCCCAGCCGCTCTTCAATGTGGTATTTGCCTATGGTTTTCCCGGTTAGCGTAGTTTCTTCCATGTCTATTGTGCCTGCCAGTCTGGTGGCTTGAATATAAGGATACTCACCACCAGCAGTTGGCATGATTAGTATATCCAGTTTTCCCATTTTAAGGTAAAGCGAAAAGGATGTGTTTGTGTGTTAACGTGTTTACGTGGGCACGTACTCACGTAAACACCTGATCACGTGCGCACTTTCAGTTGTCCACAACCGGCGGCGATGTCTATGCCACGGCGCTGGCGGACGGTGCTGGGGATGCCGTAGCTGGTGAGGATGGCCTGGAACTGTTTGACCGACGGCCGTGCCGTCGGCAGCCCCTCATAACCTGGCGTGGGGTTCAGGGGGATCAGGTTGACGTGAGAGGGAACTGTTTGCAAAAGCTGGCCCAGGGCATGCGCCTGTTCGAGGGAATCGTTTTTGCCTTCAATCAACGTCCACTCGAAAAAGATGTGTCGTTTGCGTTTTTCGGTGTAATAGCGGCAGGCGTCCAGCAGTTCGGCCAGGGGCCAGCGGCGGGCCGGTGGCACAAGCGCCTGCCGTTCGGCATCGGTGGCCCCGTGCAGGCTGACGGCCAACCGCACCTGACGCCCCTCGTCGGCCAGGCGGATGATGCCGGGCGCCACGCCCACGGTGCTGAGGGTAATGTGGCGTGGGGCGATGGCCAGACCTTTGGGGTGCATGAGGATGTCTACGGCCGTCATCGTGGCCTCATAGTTGTGCAGCGGCTCACCCATACCCATGAGGACAATGTTGCGCAGCCGCTGGTCATACGCCGTTTGTAGCAGCCGGTCTACAAAGATAATCTGGCCCACAATTTCCCCGGCAGTCAGGTGGCGGGTAAAACCCATTTGCCCGGTGGCGCAAAAGACGCAGCCCATGGCGCAGCCTACCTGGGTGCTGACGCAGGCGGTGGCCCGCCCTTTGAACCACATTAACACCGTTTCTATGGTTTGTCCGTCGGCCAGCGCCAGCAGGAATTTGCGGGTGAAGCCATCGCTGCTGTGGGTTTCCAGTTGAGAGGTGGGCAGGGGTACGGCCGTTTCCACCTCCAATCTCGCCTGTAAATCCGGGCGCAAATCTGTCATTGCCGCTGCCGTTTCCACCTGTTCCTGGTATAGATAGACCCAAATACGGCCGGCATGGTAGGGGCTGAAGCCCCAATTTTGCAGCAGCTTCTCCAGCGCCGGGTAACTCAAATCATACAAATTGATCATAAGGCGATTATTGTAGCGTAACGGCCGTGTTGGGTATAGGGTAGCCAGATAGATGGATAGACAATTGGCGTTGAGAACAGTTACCCGGTAATTGTTGCCATGTGAAACAAAGCGGTATATGATGCTCATTAACCATGCGCCCAGATGTGCCAAAGAATGTGTAACGGCAAGGGCGAGGCCAGGTTGGGTACTGTTATGCACACCATATTAAATTTAGAGCAGCAGAAAGCGCTGTTAGACCACATGCGCGATGTGGTCATTATTACCGATTTGCAGTTTTGCATCCTGAGTTGGAACAAAGCTGCTGCCGCCATGTATGGATGGTCAGAGGAAGAGGTATTGGGGCTGTCAGTCAATGATGTTATTCCTCAATATCAAGTTGGCATTTCTTATGATGAGGCTGCCGAACGCCTTTTTAGCCAGGGATTTTATGAAGGGGAAGCTATGCAAACATGCCGCGATGGGCGGCAGCTTCATGTGTGGGCCAAAGTGACACTGTTGTACAACAAAGCCGGTGAACCGGTGGGGGTAGTGGCCTTGAATCGGGATGTGACAGCCCGTCGGCAGATAGAACAGGCGCTCGGTGAACGGCTGGCCATGGAACAATTCGTGGCAGAAGTGGCCGCCCGGTTTATTAACTTGCCCGCCAGCCAGATAGATACCGAAATTGACGAGACGCTTCGCCTGGCTGCCGGTTTTGCCGGGGCGGTACGCAGTTCTGTTTTTGTGTTTCACGATGACCTGACACGGATGAGTAATACACATGAGTGGTGCGCGGATCCGGCTGATTCCCAAAAGGCGGTGGTGCAAAATTTACTGGTGCGTGATTTACAACTGACGATGATGCGTTTTTCCGCCGATGAAAACCTGATCATTTCGCGGCAGGAGGACGTAGAGCCTTTGCCTGGCCTGAATACCTGGATGGCACAATTTGGCTTTCGGGCGATGCTGTTTGTGCCCATGTTTTCGGAAGGGAAACTGGTGGGAGCGTTAGGTTTTTATGGGCCGGTAGGGGTGGAGATGGTTTGGCCGGATGTCTGGCTGACGATGCTGAAACTGTTAGCCAGCGTTATCGTCAATGCGGTCCAGCGCAAACAGGCCGATGAGCAGCGGCAGGCATATGCGGCGGAGCTGGAGCGGAGTAACAATGAGTTGCAGGAATTTGCTTTTGTCGCTTCCCATGATTTGCAAGAGCCGCTGCGTAAGATTCTGGCGTTTGCGGAGCGGCTGCGAACCCGGTATGGAGAACAGTTGGATGAACGGGGGGTGGATTATTTGCAGCGGCTGTTGCGTTCAACGGCGCGTATGCAACTGTTATTGGATGGGTTGTTGCTCTATTCGCGGGTGCAGACACAGGCCCGTCCTTTTGTCCCGGTGAATTTAACGGTTGTCCTCAACTCAGTCCTTTCTGATCTGGAAAACCAGGTCGAACGGGTCAACGGCCGTGTCACCATCCACCCCTTGCCTACCATTGAGGCCGACGCCACGCAAATGCGCCAGCTTTTCCAAAACCTGATCAGCAATGCCCTGAAGTTTCACCGCCCAGGGATAACACCCGAAGTGGAAGTGCTGGGGGAGCGGGTGGAGGTCAACGGCCGTGCCTTGTTGGAAATTCGTGTGAGCGACAATGGCATCGGTTTTGCCCCCCAGGACGGCGAGCGGATTTTTGGCGTCTTCCAGCGACTGCACGGCCGTGATCAATACGAAGGTTCCGGCCTCGGCCTGGCCATTTGCCGCAAAATTGTGCTGCGCCATATGGGGCACATTTGGGCGGAGGGGGCGCCCAACCAGGGGGCAACCATTATTGTGCAACTGCCACCGGGTTTATGATGGTTGGTTGGCAGCGAATGGGGCTGGCATTCGTCAGCCTGGCGTTCCCCTGGCCCGTCTCCCTGGCCCGTCTCCCTGGCCCGGTGAGCAGTGGGCGTTGCCCGGCTATGCGCCCTTTGCCGGTGATTACGGTATAATCCGCCTCATGTCTGGCAAACGCTTTTTTTATGCAAACTACTTGTTGGTATTGCTGCTGTTCACACTGATTGGCTGCACGCGGCAAGAAGATATAGCGCCCACATTGGCGGTGACGCCATTACCAACACCGGTAAGCGAGTTGCCGCCCACGTTTACGCCCCCCAGCCCTTCAGAGCGGTTGTTTCCCACATTCCCGGCCGTGACGGTGACGCAACGGCCGTTGGCCGCCACCAGCACGCCTATTGATTTTGGGGAGACGGCCGTAGAAATCCGCTACACAATCCCGGCGCTGGGGCTGGACCGGCGTCTACAGGGCAGCATCAGCAGCCAGATCATCCTGGTAGACGAAAGCACCGGGCAGGCCGTCAAGCGGAGCAACCAGGGTGGGGTTTTGCTGCAATTGCAGCAAGTGTTACGCGAACTGCTGCTGCCGGTCGTGCCGGAGGGGTGTGATAGCTGCGTCTTTGTTTCTTATGACCTGCCTTATTCTGAATTGCATGGGGAAGGCTGGCTGCGTGATCCGGTGATTTTAGCCAGTCTGGAAAATTATTTGGCCGTCAGTTTAGGCCCACATTTTCCGCCAGGCACGGTGCTGGGTTTACGACGCAGTGCTTCCCCCTTTGCCCCGGCCCATACCGCGGCGCTGACGGCTGATGGGCTTTTATATACCTGGCTGGCTACGGAAAGCGAGGTGGGTGAGCCGGTGGCGGCCGATCCTGGTTTACTGGCGGCGCTGAATGAACTGTCGCTGGCAACGTTGAATAACGAGTATGGCACGGCCTGTTTGGGTTCCCCTTTGGAATCGCTGTTTATTCAACAAGGAACACAAAGCCGCACGATTGGGCTGGTGTGCCCGGAGTATACGCTGCCGGCGCCGCTGCTGCCGCTGTATGTTGGGTTGGATGCGGCGCTGACGGCCAAATTGGCTGAACGCGAAGAGGTTTTGCCCCGCCCGCCCACCGACTTCCCGTTAACGGCCGTGCTCGATTATAAACGAGTAGATGGCGCCCGGCTGACGCTGTACATGGACGGCACGGCCGTAGCCCTGAGCAGCACCGGCCAGGTTTTCACCGGCGCTATCACCACCACGCAAAGTATTAGCCTGACCAATGAGTTAATTGCCAGCGGCGCTGTGCGCACCGGTCTGAACAGCTTTCCGGCAGACGCCACCAGTATCATTACCACCACCGAGGGTGTAACCGTAACCGTAACGGCAACACCCAAACCGCCGCGCACACAACTGCTGGTACGCGGGCCGGGTGGGGTTTATGATGGGGAATGGTTTGGCACGGCCGATCTGGTGCAGTTGGCGGCCTTAAACGCTTTATTGGATGGCCTGCTCAACCCGGCGGCCCTGCCCGAAGAAACGGCCGTGCCCACCGGGGATGGCACAGCAACGCCCGCCGAAACCGTGTCGCCAGAGGCAACCGTCCAGGCAACGGCCGAGGCAACCGTCCAGGCAACCGCCCAGGCAACACCCCCGTCGCCATGATGTGTTGCACAGGGTAATGGAGTGATTGTCGTTCGATTACCCAATTACTCAATTACCCAATTACCCAATTGCTAACCGAGGTTCCATGCAGGCTCTCTATCTCCAATCCGGCCAACTCACTTTTCGCCCTGACTATCCCCAGCCGATACCGGCGCCCGGCGAGGCGCTCATTCGGGTGCGGCTGGCGGGCATTTGCACCACCGACCTGGAAATTGTGAAGGGATATGTGCCCGGTTATCAGGGGGTGTTGGGGCACGAATTTGTGGGGGAGATCATCGCGGCGCCGGACGAGAAGTGGCACGGCCGTCGTGTTGTAGGCAGCATTAACCTGGGCTGTGGCGTTTGTCCGGTGTGCCTGGGGCATGGCCCGGAACATTGCCCGCAGCGCCGGGTGCTGGGCATCATCCAGAAAGATGGCGTTTTTGCCGATTTTGTCACTCTGCCGCTGGCGAATTTGCTGGAAGTGCTGCCGGAAGTGCCCGATGAAGCGGCCGTGTTTACCGAACCACTGGCGGCGGCACTGCGCATCCGGGAGCAGGTGGTGGTACGGCCGACGGCCCGCGCTGCGGTGGTTGGGCCGGGGCGGCTGGGGTTGCTGGTGGGGCAGGTATTGGCGCTGGCAGGCACGGCCGTAACCATGCTCGGCCGCACAACCCACTCGCTGGATTTGCCCACACGCCTGGGGCTGCCCACCGGGCTGGCCGATGATTTTGCCGATAACAGCTTTGACCTGGTGGTGGAAGCCACCGGGAATGAGGCCGGTTTTGCCCAGGCGCTGCGGCTGGTACGGCCGTTGGGCACGCTCATTCTCAAAAGCACCTACGCCGGTGACAGCCGGTTGAACCTGACGAAACTGGTGGTGGGCGAAATCACCGTTATTGGCTCGCGCTGCGGCCCCTTTGCCCCGGCGCTGCGGCTGTTGGCCCAGGATGCTGTGAATGTGGGCGCGCTCATTGACGCCGAATACCCGCTGGCCGAGGGGCTGGCGGCCATGGAACATGCCGCCCGGTCTGGGGTGCGGAAGGTGTTGTTACGGCCGTGACCCGTGACCCGTAATCCGTGATCGGATTACGACTTACGAATTACGCTACAAGGAGAAACATGACCACCAATTACCATCTGGAAACCTTAGCCGTCCACGCTGGCGTGGAGCCGGACCCGGTGAGTGGGGCGGTGATGACGCCCATTTACCAGACGTCTACCTATGCCCAGGCTGATGTGGCCGTGCATAAGGGATATGAGTATTCGCGCACCGATAACCCCACACGCACGGCGCTGCAACAGGCGTTGGCGGCGCTGGAAGGGGGGCGGCACGCCCTGGCCTTCGCCTCTGGCATGGCCGCGATTGATACCATCCTGCGCCTGGTGCCGCCGGGGGAACATGTGCTGAGCGGCAATGATGTGTATGGCGGCACGTTCCGGCTGTTTGACAAGGTGCTGTCCGGGTATGGGGTGCAATTTAGTTTTGTGGATACGACGGATGTGACGGCCGTGCAAGCCGCCATGCAACCCAATACTCGCCTGGTCTGGCTAGAAACGCCTACCAACCCCATGCTGCGCCTGACGGACATTGCCGCCATCGCCCACATGGCTCATGCGGGCGGGGCCTGGTTGGGGGTGGACAATACGTTTGCCTCGCCGGTGCTGCAACGGCCGTTGGCCCTGGGCGCGGATTTTGTGCTGCATTCTACGACCAAATATATCGGCGGCCATTCGGATGTGGTGGGGGGAGCGGTGGTGTTGCATGATACGGCCGTGTACGAGCGGCTGAAATTCCTGCAAAACGCCATTGGCGCGGTGCCAGGGCCGATGGATTGTTTCCTGACGTTAAGAGGGATCAAGACGCTGGCGCTGCGCATGGCCCAGCATTGCCACAACGCGCAGCAGGTCGCCCACTTTTTGGCGGATCACCCCGCAGTCAGCCACGTCATTTACCCCGGCCTGGAAAGCCACCCGCAGTACGAACTGGCGCGGCGGCAGATGGCCGGGCCGGGTGGCATGATTTCCTTTATCTTACACGGCGGCGAAGCGGCGGCCCGGCTGGTGGCGCGGGAGACCAAACTGTTCACGCTGGCGGAATCATTAGGCGGCGTCGAATCGCTGATCGAACTGCCCGCACCCATGACCCATGCCTCTGTGGCCGATTCACCGCTGGCGGTTGACCCTGGCCTGGTGCGAATTTCGGTGGGCATTGAACATGCCGCTGATTTGATTACCGATTTGCAGCAGGCGTTGGCGCTGTTATGAAGCCGGGTTGCCATTGGCAATCTCTATAGACCATGCGATATGTAAAAGCAATCATCGGTCTGTTACAGGATTCGGTGGCCCGGTGGGGACAGGATAAGGGGCACCTGATGGCGGCGGCGCTGGCCTATTACATGATTTTTGCCCTGGCGCCGCTGCTGGTGATTATCATTGATATTGCCGGGGCTATTTTTGGCGAAGCGGCCGTGCAGGGGCAGTTGTTTGCTACGCTGGAGGATATTGTGGGGGCGGAGACGGCGGCGTTTGTGGCGCTGTTGGTGGAGAATGCCTCCACGGCGGCGGCGGGGCGCATTATCACCATTGTGGGGGTGGGGCTGTTGCTCTATGGCGCGTCGAACGTGTTTTACCAGTTAAAGATGGCCCTCAACCTCATCTGGCGCATCAGCCCTGAACCGAAAAACGGGATTGTCAATTACATCAAGACCCGGTCGCTGGCGCTGTTTATGGTGTTGACGTTGGGGTTTTTGTTTGTAATGGCTTTTGCTCTGATGTTTGCATTGACGACGCTGGGTGATTATCTGGTGGTCTGGCTGCCGGCTGTCGGGCGGCTGGCGGCATTTTACCAGTTTATGGTGATCTTCCCGTTGATGGTTGTTTTGATCGCCTTGCTGTTTAAGATTTTGCCGGATGCGCATCTGGTGTGGCGAGATGTGTGGCTGGGCGCGGCGGTTACGGCCGTGCTGCTGCTGGTTGGCATTCAGGTATTGAGTTTTGTCATCAGCCGTTTTTTCAGCAGTTCGGTTTATGGGGCGGCCGGGTCGCTGGTGGTGCTGCTCTATTTTGTCTATTACTCGGCGCAGATGTTGTTTTTTGGGGCGGAGTTTACCTATGTGTATGCCAACAAGTATGGTTCGCAGGTACGGCCGTCGTCCCATGCCACCATCTTTATCCGGGAAGAGCGCCGTGGGCCGGAAGAGCCGGTGTATGCCATGCCCGTTTATATCCCGCCGCCGGATGGGCACACGGCCGTGTCGGAAACACCCACCCGCCGTCTGGAATTACGCGCCGCCTTGGGGCTGATTGGGGCGGCGGTAGTGTTGTTTGTCGCTTTTTTGTTGGGGCGGAGAAGTTTGTAGAGGAGATTGGAGACTGGGGATTGGAGACTGAGAGATTAAGAGATTAGGAGATTCAATCTCCCAGTCTCTCAATCGCCCAATCTCTTGCCTTGTTGCCGCCTCTTTCATCAGCCCCGCCAGCAAATAATAGGCTTCTGTCCAGGCAGCGGCGACGGTGGGAGTCCAGCGGTCGCCCAACTGTTGTTCCAGCGTCCAGAATAAGGCTTTGCCAAAGGTGTGGTAATGTTCGGGGCGCACCCCATAGGCCACGTGCCGTTTGCCCAACTGCTTCACGGCCGTGACCATCAACTCCGGTTCGCTCAACCCATTCACCGCTACCTGCAACGCCGCCAGGAAACGAACCCCTTGCAGTTCCAGGTCATGGGTGAACAACGGCCGTAAACCGGGGTCGAGGGCAAAGAGATGGTCGTAAAAGGCGACGGCCGTTGCCAACGGCTCTACCTGCGCCAGTGTCTCTTGCACCAGGGCAATGGCATTGAGATTCACTAGACTTTCTCGTCAGGTCCAATTTGAGATTGAGAGATCGGGAGATTGGGCGCATATCGATCTCTCAATCTCCCAATCTCCCAACCTCTTTTTTAGTTCGTATTCAACGACATCAGCAGGTAAACCTCAGATTCATTCGTCGGGTTCACGTTGCGTACCAACGTCAAGATTTGTTTGCCCTTGTTCCAGGAAGCCATTTGGAAGAGATCATTACCGGTATTGACCGAGTCCATGATGTTGCTGGCCAGGTCGCCGCCGGGGCCGCCCATGCCACTGTCCCAACCGGCGCCGTCTAGCTCTTTGTCGTAATAGCTCTTGACCTGATCCCAGGTGGCGCCCTCCGGCAGGCGGTAAGCCATCTGCTCAATGCTGCCGCCCACGCCGATGTTGGCGCGCAGGCTGGCGTCTTGGGCCATATTGTTCACCAGGGTGTCGGCGATGGGGTCTTCACCGGGCTGCAAAGCTGTGGCATTGGGGTAAGCGGGAATATCATTGACGGTAGCCGGTTTGCTACCGCAGGCTGCCAGCAGCAAAGCCAGCAGCGCCAACAGGACAAAAGCGAAGGGAACTCTTGATTTCATGTTGTTGCTCCTTGTTTTGATCCGCGAAGGACGCGAAGGTTTCTTATTGCGTCCCGCGGCTCGGCGTTCATTTGTTTTCGTGAACGCATGGGTAAGATGGGGGTAGCATAGGGTACGGCCGTCCGGCTTCTGTCCGAAATGCGTCCGGTTTTGAAAAATTGCAAAACTCGGCCATTAAAATCGCTGCTACAAGAAGCATAGCCGACCTTCGTCGGTTATGCTCAGTCGGCGAAGGCCGACTTTGCCTTTTGTTGGTGCAGATTTATCTGCCGCCGCCAGCCAAATTGAGAATTGCTGGATTGCGATGCTGATGTTATGCTTTGGCGTCAGAATAAAGGAGAGTGGAGATTAGAGATTAGAGATTAGAAGCAATTACCCAATCTCCAATCTCTAATCTCCAATCTCTCAATTCCAACCAACACGAGGAGGGTAAAGACGATGAAAGAAAAATTGATCGGCGCACTGACGATGAACGCAGACACCTATGCCGCTTTGAAAGTGGATGAAAAGGCAACCGGGCAGGCGCTTCTGGTGGTGATTGTGGCTGCCATTTGCTCGGCCATTGGCGGTGGGCTTTTAGCCAGCAGCATACCAACAGGGTTTGGCACAACATTGGTGTGGGCGTTCGTTTCCTGGCTGTTGTGGGCCGGCGCTGTCTACCTGATTGGCGTGAAGGTTTTCAAAGGCGAGGCCACCATGAGCCAGATCATGCGTGTGTTAGGTTTTGCCTATGCTCCCGCCGCCTTTAACATCCTCTCCTTTATTCCCCTCATGGGCATTATCATCCACTTCCTGGTGGCTTGCTGGTTGGTCGTTTCTTTTTACTTTGCCACGCAAAACGTCCTGGGACTCAACGAAGGCAGCAAAGCGGCCGTTACCGTGCTGGTGGGCTGGTTCATTTACCTGATTGGGTTGGGGGTGGTTATCAATTTCTTGGGCGCACTGGCGGGGGTCTGAACAAGCCGTGATGCGTGAAACCACTCCGGTCACGCATCACGTTACCTCTACTACCAGCAATGTCATATCATCATATTGCGCGGCGCTGCCCTGGAACGTTTCCAGTTTGGCAAAGGTGGCCTGGCAAAACTCCAGCAGCGGCAGTGGGGCGTGGCGCTGGATAACTGGGATCAACTGGCCCAGACTGTAGATACGGCCGTGTGCATCCACCACATCCGTCAACCCATCCGTATACAAAACCAGCCGGTCATTGATTTCTAACGCCAACATCTCTTCCGATAACTGCAAATCATCCACCCCCGGAAAACCCAAAAAGAGACCATCGCCACCCAAACGCTGCACCGCACCCTGGCGCAGCAGCAGGGGATAATCGTGCCCGGCCCGCGCATACGTCAGGCGACGGGCAGGCATATCCACCACGCCATAAAACACGGTGACAAACATATTGCTCTCCCCCAACTCTAGCAGCAGTCGGTGGACATTTTGCAGCACGCGGGCCGGTGAACGTTCACGGCGCGCCTCGGCGAAAATCAGGCTGCGCGTCAACGCCATATAGAGCGCGGAAGGCATCCCCTTGTCGGAGACATCGCCAATGACCAGCCCCACGGCATCGGCATCCAACAAAATCACATCGTAAAAGTCGCCGCCAACGTGCCGCGCCGGGCGGTTGAGCGCGGCAAAGTGATAACCGGGCGTTAGGGGAAAGATGCGGGGTAACATGCTCTCTTGCACCTGCCGCGCCAGGTCTAGCTCCTGTTCCAATCGCTCCTTTTTGACAATTTCCGCCTGGGCTGCTTCTAGCTGTTGGATATGGTCTTGCAGGGTGGTGATCAACCCGGCGCGCTGGATGGCCAGCGCCGCCTGGTTGGCAAAGGTTTCTAGCAGCGCCACTTTGCCGGGGGCGAAACTACTGTGTTGGGTGGTATGGACGATCATGGCGCCTACCGGCTGTCCCTGGGCGATGAGCGGCAGCCGCAGCCCGGCGCGGATGGGAAGCTGCCCGGCAGCGGGCGGATGGGGGGCGATGCCGGGGGGGAAGTGGTGGAAGGGGGTCACGGCCGTGTTCCCATCAAACACATCGGCGGTGGAAACCTGAGGTGTGACGTGGCTCTTATCCCAACCGGTGAAGGCCAGGATGTCGGCCGTTTCCGGCGAGCGCAGGTAATACAACACCGCCCGGTCGGCGTCGCATAGGCCGTAGGTGTGGCGGCAGACGTGGTGGGCCAGTTCGGCCAGCCCCATCGCGCTGATGAGCGCCTGCCCCATTTCTTGCAGGGAGATCAGGGCTTCGGTGCGCTGTTGCAAGACGCGGTTGGCGGCTTCCAATTCCAGCAATTTGGCCTGGAGCGTCTGGTTGCTCTGGCGCAGGGCGTGTTCGCTGGCGGTGAGCAGATTATAGGTGCGGCGCAGTTGGTCAGATTCCAGGCTGAGGGCGTCATCCAGGCAGAGATGCCCAGCCGCTGCCAGCCGCAGCACATACTCTTCTAATGGTAACAAACTGGTTTGGGCAAATAGCGTCTCGACTTGATCGGGGGCGCGGAAAATGTCAAAGGCGGTGATTTCGGTTTGGTGACGGCCGTGTCCCTGACACTGTTCACAACCCGCCGCCCGGTAAAAAGTCGGTAGCTGCGCCGCCAGGTCAGGGTAATGGGCCAGCCGGTCGGTGAGGGCGGCGGGCAGGCTGGCAACGGCCTGGCGGCAGTGGGGGCAGAGCATGGGCAGCCGCTGCACGGCCACCACCCAGCGCAGCCCGGCCAACTGCGCCTGCGTCGCGCCCCAATCCAGCAGGACGCGAGCCACCTCCGCGCCGCGAAAGATGGTATCCAGGGGGGCCAACACGCACAAGCCTTGCTGGGCAGCGGCCAGGGCGGGCACGGCCGTGTCCACATTCAATTGATCTATGACGAGCAGGGACGGCCGTTGTTTTATCGCCTGCGCAATCGCCCCTTCGTAGGTGTAGATGCCGCGCACCAGGGTAAATTGTACCCGCCGCCGCAGGTGGCGGGGCAGCCGCACGGCTTCTTTGTGTTCGGCGATGACGATGGCCCGTGCGGTGGGGTCGGCCTCCAATAGTTGGCGCAGCAGAATGCGGAAGATGGCGGCGCGACCGCTGGGCGAGAAGCCGGCCACGCTCTCTGGCTGGTGCGGGTCTGCCCCGGCCACCACGATCAGGCCGCTGCGGCTGGCCGCCACTTCGTCCATGAGGGGGTCGAGTTGGGGTAAGTGTAGGAAATCTTTGAGTTCGAGCATCCGCATGTTTCAGATGGGTTCAATTTCCAAAATTGAACCCATCTTTAGAACCAATCTCTAGTGTGCCCACAATCTTCATTCCCGGCAACTCACTTCCATACCTCAACACCTGACCGCATCACCGCTAACAGTCACGGCCGTGACGCTATGTTCTGTACTGTTGCCATATGTTACAATGGGCACAATCACCCAGAAAAGAGGTACGTCATGTTGACAACGGTACAGGCAATTGTGGAAGATAATCAAATCAAATTATTGGAGGCCGTGCCCTTGCGTGCAGGGCAACGGCTGCTGATCACCTTTCTCAATGACCCGGAATCTCAATTCTGGGTTGACTCCAGCCAAAGCAGTTTAGACGCTATCTGGGATAACGAGGAGGATGATATTTATGCCCGGTTACTTGAAGGGTGATGTCGTTTTGGTGCGTTATCCATTCTCTGACCTGTCTGGCGCTAAAGTCAGACCGGCCGTAGTCGTTAGCGCCCCTCATGTATCCCAGGATTTGTTGGTTGTCCCGCTTACCAGTCGCATTACGGCGCTGTTGCCCGGTGAATTTTTGCTGGCTGATTGGCAGTTGGCCGGACTCAATGTAACCTCGGCTATAAAACGCGGCCTTTACACAATTCAAGAACAACTGTGCCTGAAAACGGTCGGTCACTTGACCCTGAACGATTTAGAGCAGTTAGACCGTTCCTTGAAGCAGTGGTTAGGTCTATAAGCCTGCCATTATTCCCAGGATTCTGAGAGGGGTACGGCCGTATAATTCTCACATATGTGCTGAGCAAAACAAGTGTGGTATGGCGTGAACGCCAGCTACAACAAGCACCAGTAAGATAACAATGCGTAAGGCAAAAACATAGATGGCAGTTAGAAGAATGAACCACTTTAACAGTTTTGTTTTGTTATTCCTTGCAATCTGGCCAATATTTTATGGCGTGATATTTGTATTTTTCTGGGTGTTTAGCCTGAGAAATCAACCAGTTGAGGATTATGTGGGCCTGGGATTCTTGTTAGTGTGTCACGTTATCACGATGGGGGTGTCTCTTGCTGGGATAGCCTTGTACCTTTTTAATCTCTACCACAATAATCGAATGATCGGTAACAAAAAAATGCTGTGGTCTCTTGGAATCTTATTTTTAGGCGTTATCTGTCTACCACTATATTGGTGGAGGTATGTTAGACCTGATCTCAAAGCAACATGATACCCGTTGTTGATGACCGATTAACGGTTGCCAGCAGAACGGAAACGGCACGGCCGTACCCATCCGACGGCCGTGAGGGGATTGGTTGGTGGGGGGTACGGCCGTATGATTCCCACGTGTGGTTGAGCAAAACAGGTATGGTGAGTTGGCAGACTGGCTACAGCGATTGGATATTAGGAAATGAATGATGTTGTCCAGATGATACTTGGCTTTGCTATCTTGGCATCCCTGCTTATTAGCTTAGGGTTATGGTTGTATCCAGAGAATATGCCCCCTGAGGAGTCAACCAAGAACAAACGATGGTTGAAATTATTCGGACTAAAGCCTATAAATGGGAACATTTCTTGTTTTTGGTCTCTTTGGTTTTTGTTAGGATGGTATTTTCTTGTTGCCGGTTCAATAGGGGCAATTTTCTTCGGTAGAAGAGGGGCGGTAATAGTATATTATTCGGGTATTGCCATCCTCTGCCTTGGGGGATTGGTTCTATTTTTTATCGGTGCTTACAGAAAAAAAGAGTGAAACTAGCAGACCCGAAGGGTTTGGGAAACCCTTCGGGTCTTTTATTCACAAACGGCCGTTTACTCCGCAATCGTGAACAGCAGGCCGGCGGCACGGCCGTTTACCTCTGGGAAGTACGCTTCTCTGGCAAACGTGGGCATCACCTGGTACGTGCCGGGGATGAAGGTGTTCAGGGTGTAGCTGTATTGGTAGGTACCTGCCGGTAAGAAGTTGGCCAGGAAGACAACCTTCTCATCCCGGTATTCCACCCGATCAAACCGCCACCAGCCCCAGTAACCCCACAGGTAATCCAGCGGAATTGGCCCGCCGTCGCCGCCCGAAGGCGTGGTAGCCAGATTCGGGTCTTCCGCTTCCGCGCCTGCCGGGATGGGGTCTTCAATGATGGCGTGTAACAGGTCATTTTCTGTCTGAATCGTCACCACCACCCGCACCTGCTGGCCCGCCTGAATTTCGGTGATCGGTTCACACGTTTCCGTCTCCGGGTCACAGGCGGCGTCGAAGTAGGCGCGTTCCACGTGGATGCCACGATTGATGGGGCTGACCTGGCTGGCGTCAATCGCTGTGTTCAGGTGCATGGTGTAGTACAGGGTGCCATCGCCCGCGCCGCGTCGGAACTCAAAAAAGTTGGGGTCATCACTAAACATACCCGGCACCGGCACTGAGACCGAATGGCTTTCGGCGATATTTTCGCGGCTGAACGAGCCATCGGCCGTCGGCTGCAAATTTACCTGCAAGCCGTAGTCGTAATTTGCGTCCAGTTCGCCGGTGGCGGCCAGCCACTCCGTCAGGCTAAAGATGCTCCAGGCAGACTCGTGTGTGGTTGGCCAGATGCTGGCGGTGCGGGCCGCCATCAACCAGCGCACCGCGCCAGGGGCCAGGGCATTATCCGGCTGCCAGCGCGAGAGGGCGTTGATGATCATGGCTGTGCCGCGCACATCGCTGCTCAGGTTGCGGTAGTCTTGATCGGCATCTTCCCAATGGGTACCGGTGGCCGAAGCGATGGCGCTGCCGCTGAGGTCGGCGATGAGGGCGTCACCATTGGCGCTGCTGCCGGTGATGTCATAGGCCATGAGCATGAGCGCCTTGCCATACGGGTCCAGTAGCCCCTGCGCTTCGGTGAACAGGTTATCCAGTTCCGCGTTCACGTCCACGCCCAATTCGGCCAGCACGTAGAGCAAAAAGGCGTGCCGGTTGGCGTCAGACGCTGTGCGGAAGTTTTCCGGACGGCCTAACTGCCGCACCAGGTAGTTGCCCGATTTTTCCAGCATCGCTTCGTCTACGGTGAAACCGATCTGGCGCGCTTTGGCCAGCCCCAGCAGCACATAAGCCGTAATCCAGGGGTTGCTCTCGCTTTCAAAACACCAGCCCCAGCCGCCATCGCTGTGTACCAGCGCCGTCAACTGGCCGATGCCGGCGTCGATCATCTGCGCCGGTTCGTCGCCAAATTGGGCTTCCACTTCAGGGGCATCGAGCCGGGTGGTTAAGGTCTGCACGGCCACATTGGGCAACATCTGGTCGGCAATGGCTGCCGGGCAGTCGTAGAAGAAGTCCAGGTTGTTGTTGTTCAGCCGAATGCTATCCAGCAGTGCGGCGGCCAATGAGGGGCTGAGTACCACGTCCACGTTGCCCTGGGCCATGTCTACGCCGGGCGGCAGCAAGACCGCTTCCACGCGGCTGCCCTGGGCGTTGAGTTCGCCGGACGTGCCGGTTATGTCCTGAGCGTTGTAGCGGTAGATGGGGATGAGGTTGTCCGGACCGACGCCAAATGTGGGTTTGGTGGCGTCCGTGTAACCGCCGCCGCTGACGCGGAAGGTGAGGTCGGCAAAGGCCTGCCCGTCTACAAATTGAGCGTCGTTCACGGCCGTATTCCAGCGCACCAATGTCTGCCCACCAGCAGGTACGTTTACCGTTTGCTCGGCCGGGCCGTTCAGGGTGACGCCGGTGGCGTTCAGGCTGATGGCGGCTTCAATGGCGCTGTCGGTATTGTTGTTGATGATGGCGCCCAATTGCAGTTGATCGCCCACCGTCAGGAAGCGGGGGGTAACGGGGCGGATGAGCAGCGGCAGGGTGGTGACGATGTCGGCGCTGTTCTGCCCCACCAGGGTATCGCTGGTGTTGGCTTTGCTGGAAAGCCGCCAGGTGGTCAGGTTGTCCGGCAGGGTGATTTCGACGGTGGCACGGCCGTCGTTGTCGGTGAGCAAGTTAGCCTGCCAGAAAGCGGTGTCGCGGAAGTCGCGGCGCACATCGTCTTCTTCTTCCAGAGCGACGGATTCGGTAGCGGCCATATCACCGCCGCCGCCGCCCAGACCGCCGCCGGGCAGCGGGATTTCCACGGGCAGCCCTTCACCGGAGATGAAGAGGCCGCCGCCGATCTGGCTGCGATAGGGCTGCCGTTCGTAGAAGGTTTCCAGGATGGGCGGCGCGTTGTCCGGCAGCAGGGTGAGCACCGCCAGGTCTACCAGCGCCAGGGAGATGTCGGCGGAGACGGGCGCGCCGGTATGGTCGGTGGTGCGGATGTCAAACACGGCCGTGTCCCGCGGCTCTAGCACACCTTCCCGCGGTGTCAGTTCGATGTTGACGTTGAAGATAGCCGGGTTAACCACCAGTTCAGCAAAACCCAGCCGGATTTCGGCGTAGGGGTCGTCCGGGTTGTTGGCGTCGGTGGGTTTCACGGCCGTGATCGTCACAAACGCATTGGGCGCAAAAACGTCGGTGAGCGGGATGCTGATGATGTCGCTGTTGGGCTGTAAGGTGACGATGCGCTGGCTGATCAGGCTGCCCCGTTCCAGCGTCACCCACGCCTGCACGGGCACGGCGAAGGGATTTTGCACCAACACCTGAGCCGTGTCCCCCACCGTGTATTCGGCGCGGTCGGGAATGAGGTCCATGCCTTTGTCATAGGGATCGGTTTGCCAGGCGATACGGCCGTTGGCCGTTACCCAAACGTAGGTGCTGCTCAGGGTAGTGCGCCCGCTGCGGTCGGTGTAGGTGGCGACCGCCAGGTAAGAACCGCCCTGATCCGGCGTGAAGTCAGCAGCAGCGATCCCCTGGGCGTCAGTGGTGAGCGTAGTGCGAGCCACTTCGGTGTCGGTAGCGTTCCAGGCGGTGTAGTATATGCTGTATTGCTCGGTGCGCACCGGCGTCCATTCGCGTCGGTAGAAGACCACTTCCACATCCTGATTGGCGACCCGTTCGCCTGCCCAGTTGACCGTTTTCACTTCCACTTCGGCGCGCTGCCCGGCGGCCACAAAACCGGTGAGGGCGCGGATACCGGCGTAATTTTCGGCGGCGTGGAAGGTGATCTCGGTGCGGCTGCTGACGGGCAGGTTCGAGATGTCTTGCACGGTGGCCTCAATGCGTACCTGGCGGCTGCCGGCGTCGCTGTCGGCGAGCAGGTCGGCGGGCAGGGTGATGACAAGACGGCCGTTGCCATCCGTCACTCCTTCACCGCTGCCCACCAAGTTTTCACCCTGGAAGGTGAAGAAGCCGGGGTCTTCATAATCAAAACCGCCACAGTCTGTCCAGCAGTAGTAAGGGCCGGGGAAGTCGGGGTAAAAGGTATTTTCGTAGACGTTCCACGTTACCGGCAGGTCAGCGGCGGAACCGCCGAAGAAGTATTCGGCTTGCAGCGTCACGTCCACTGATTCGCCGCGCAGGGCGTCTGGGGTCTCCGGCGTCAGCGTTACCAGAAATTCAGGGCGGCGATATTCGGCAACGGTAAAGGTAACGGAGGCGCGCCAATTGAAGCTCTGGCCACCCAGGCTCATGCTGTATGCGCCCAATGGCCCATCTTCGGGGACGACAAACTCGCCGCTAAATGTGCCATCAGGCTGGGTAATCACGTTGACCAATTCGCTGAATTCGTTTTGGCCGGTGTAGTCATAGTAGTAGATGTTCAGTTCCAGGCTGAGCGATTCAGCAGGCACGAAGAAACGGCCGTAACCCGTCTCGCGCACAATGCCTTTGTAATAGACGGTGTCGCCGGGGCGGTAAATGGGCCGGTCGGTGTACAGGTAGGCAAACAGGGGCGACTCATCGTCGGAAGCGGCGTTGATGCCAGATTGCCAGGGAGTGGTGTTGCTGTTCCAGTTGCTATTGCCGGCGCCAAAGCCGGCCTCGCCAGGGGCATTGCTGATGACGATGACGCCTTCCAGGTAATTGTTAGCGGGCATATAGTCCATGCGGGCCAGACCATCCGCGTCGGTCACGGCCGTGCCGATGCGCACACCCTGAGCATTGTAGAGCGTCAGGTTGCGGTTGGGCGCCGGTTGGCCGCTGCCAATATCGGTGGCCCACACGTACACGTCGCCAAACATCTCCTTCACCACCAGGTTTGTATCGGCGATGATGATGAGGTTTTTCTGGTTTTGCCACCAGTAGGAATCTTCGGTTAGTTCATCTGCCAGCAATTGGATCAGGTAAATGCCGGTGGGCAACACGCCGCCATCGGCCAGGGGCAGATTCGTCACGCCGATTTCATTGCGCGGGGTGGTAATGGGCAGCTCCCAGGTACGCAGCGGTTCGCCTGCCGGGGAGTAGTCGCGTATGTCCCAGGGATTGCTGAGCAGATTCATGGGCAGCCCCAGGTTGTGCAACGTCACGTCTATCATGGCGACGTTGTTGTAAATGATGTCTACCTGGGTGGGGAAGCTGGTGCTGAGCAAACTCTGGTTAGGCGGCAGATTGAGGGAGGCAATGGGCGGCGTGCTGGGTGAACGGAATGTCCATTCGTAAGGCGCGGCCATGGTGTTGCCATAGGGGTCGGCCACCGAAGCGGGGATCACCACCCGGTATAACGTGTTGGGCTGGTAGGTGAAATCTACAAAGACGCCATTTGACCAGGGGTCTATGTGGTAACGCGGCGGCACAGCGGGGGCGGGGGAGATGCTCACTCTGCCCTCTATCGTGTCCCAATTCATGGGCGAGGCAAACTGGATGTTGACGCCGCGATCCCACTGTTCGGCCGTTTGCCCGGCGCGGGGATAAACGCTGCTGACGGCGGGGAAAGGATGGGTGGTGTAGGTGAAGGTAACGTCTTCACCCAGGGTGGCCTGCCCGCTGGCCGCGCCCGCAGATGCGCCAATGACAAACGTATACTCTGTTTCCATGTCCAGTAGGTCTTGAGGCGTGACGCCGACGACACGGCCCGAAGCCGCTCCGGGTTCGCCATCATCAACCCAGTTAAAGCTCAGTTCAGGCAACGCTTCACCGCCTTCAATAGAAATGGCAGCCTCCGTGCTGGCGGTATCCATAGGCATGTTAAAGGTGACGGTGAAGGTGGTATCGGGGGCGATGGGGGCCGTTTCTTCGGGGAAGATGGTGACCACATCGGGGTTGAGGGTGGTGAATGACCAGATAAACGGGGCGGCCATTTTCACACCTACCACGTCGGTGAGCGCCGGGTCTACTCTGACACTGTACGTGGTTGCGCCTGCCAACGGTGGGTCAGGCACAAAGCGGTAGATGCTGGTGGACGTCCATTCGCCGCGCCCGGTAGCCGGCGGGTCGAAGCCCAGCGGCTGCGGCAAGTCGGCCTGCTGCCCGGTGCTGACTAAGGGCACAACAGGCCGGTTAAACATGACGGTGATAGCGTCGTCGGTGGGTACGCCGTCGGTGTTGTCTGCGGGCAATACCTGGCTGACGGCCAGGTCGCCGGCGGTTTGCAGCAGCAGTTCGATGGACACTTCTAGCGGACGGCCGTTTTGCCCCTCGGCGCGGTTGTCAATGCTGACGCGATAAAGCTGTTTGCCTTGCAGGTCGCTCTTGGGGGTGAAGATGACGGTATCGGGGCGGGGCCAGCTAAAGTCGCCGGTCACGGCCGTGCCGCTCTCCTCAGCGGCGACGGACATGGCCTGTTCCACGGAGGTGGAGTTCATGGGTTGGTCAAAGCGAATGGTAATGGCCCCATCCAGCAGCAGTTCTTCACCGGGCAGCGGACTGCTGTCTATCACCTGGGGCGACCAGGTGATGTCGGCCGGGTTGAGGGTGGTGGGGGCGACGGGTTCGCCGGGGGCGGGCGTTTCGCCGGGGGCCAGGGTGGGACGGGGGGTGGGGGTGTTGGTGGGGGTAGCCGTAGGCACGGCGATGGTAGGCACCGGCGTGGGCAGCTCTTCGTCCTTGCGGCAGGCGACGATTACCAGCAGAAATGTGATAAAAATGAGGGTGACGCGAATGTGTTTACGCATGATCTTGTTTTCTCCTGTACAACAGGTCGGTGATGGGATGAGGAGACGCGGGGAAAGAGGTTTGGGTTTGCATCCGCCGCTCTCTCTGTCGGCATGACCTGTCTGTTGTCAACATATTTCGGTATCAGGCCATTATCGTGGCTGCGGCGCCCCAGATTTCAACGCCTGGGCTACGAATTCACCACACTCACACGGTACGGCCCTATGTGGTATGTCGTATTTCATGGGGGAAGTGTAACAGACGGCCGTAATAGGTGACAATATGATGATATGCACCACTCCTGACACGCTGGCTGGTCCCCAGATGGCGTTTGTCAAAGCGGCGCGGTTTATAGATCGGCCACAGCCACAGCCCTTTGCCAGTATAGAAAATATCGAGATACAATTCTTTTTGGAAATGTGCCAACGGCCGTGACCGGATTTGCACTTTTGGCTGGCACATAAAAAGGAACCCACCATGAAACCTGCCCCATTTGATTATTATGCTCCTACTTCACTCGAAGCAGCGCTGGCGGCGCTGGCCGAACAAGGGGGGGATGCCAGCCTGCTGGCGGGCGGGCAAAGTCTGGCGCCGGTGATGAATTTTCGGTTGGCGCAGCCGGCGGTGCTGATAGATTTGAACGGTTTGCCGGAACTGGATTATGTGCGGCGGGAAAGTGACGGCCGTATCCGCATTGGCAGTATGACCCGGCAGCGCACCCTGGAACGTCATCCACTTATTGCCCAATATGCGCCCCTGTTGCATGAGGCCATGCCCACTATCGCCCACCCGCAAATTCGCAACCGGGGTACGATAGGCGGCAGTCTGGCCCATGCGGATCCTGCCGCCGAATTACCGGTGATTTTGTTGGCGCTGGACGGCCGTGTCAAATTGCAGAAGACAGGGGGTGAACGGTGGGTACACGGCCGTGACTTTTTCACCGACCTTTTCACCACCGCCCGCGCCGAAGATGAAATCCTGACCGAGATTGAACTGCCGCCGCTGCCGCCGCGCACCGGCGTTGCCTTCACCGAAGTCGCCCGGCGGCATGGCGATTATGCCCTCAGCGGTGTTGCCGCCGTTGTTACTTTAGATGCACAGGGAATTTGTACGGCGGCCCGGCTGGTCTACCTGAACGCGGGCGACACACCACGGCTGGCGGTGCAGGCCGCTGCGTTGTTGGTTGGTCAGGCAGCCGATGAAGCGTTATTTACGGCCGTGTCCCAGGCTATTCAACCAGAGATCACCCCCACCACTGACATCCATGCGACCGCTGCTTATAAGCGCCACCTGGCCTCCGTCTTAACGGCGCGGGTGTTGCCGGTGGCTTTTGCCAGAGCCGTGTTGCCTGTCCCATACTCCTAGAGGACGTTCCACACAGTGGCAAGTTGCATGGCACCTGCCACTTGCCACCTGCTACTCTAATCTAGTACCTCAACAAACTAAATTTGTGGGGTGGGAATTGAGGCATCCTCAGATGCGAACGTGAGGCATCTGAGGATGCTCACTCCTCAAACGTATGTTGGTCAGGCACTAGTCTCCACAATACAATTTTGCCCACCGTGTTCGTTGGGTTCGTAGCCATCGGCTTCGTCGTCATTGAACCAGGAGCCATCTTCGGCATAGTAGCGGAAGGCGTACCGCTGCCCGGCTGGCAGGGTCACGGCCGTGCTGTAGGTGTTATTGGCCCGTTTAGTCATTTTGTGCGCCGTGGGGTCCCAATCGTTGAATGAACCAACAACTGCTGCTGCGCCGTGGGGATTATCCAGCGGCAAACTGAATGTCACTTTCACCTGTTCCGTTCCTTTAACTTTGCTTTTCTTGATCATGATTAACCTCCTCAAGAATTGTTGTCTACAGGGTAGGGGAGAATGGGTACGGCCGTAAATAGACAACCCTCACAAATAACATTGGACATATATCAACAACTTAAATCGGAATCACCTTGAGATTTATCAAATCACCTGCGTTATTGGGTGGTATCAGAGAAGCGAAAACAGGACCATGCGCAAGACAGCCAGCCCTACTAAGATGATCAAGGGGCTAAAATCCACCCCTCCTTGCGGCGGGATCAGGCGGCGCACCGGCTCCAAAATTGGCTCTGTTACCTGGTAAACCAATTGCGCCAGCCGTCCCCAGGTGGGATCATACGGGTCAATGCGCGCAAACGAAATGATCATCCGCGCCAGAAAAAGGATGAGCAACAGCCAGTAAATTGTGTTAATGATCGTGATTAAAAACATGGTCTATCCTACAAATAGTGGGTTGGCAACCGGTGGTCGTCACCAGTCATTACTTAGTTTGCACCAGATATGTGCCTGCGTCAAATAGATAAACAACATCCCAATATGCTCTTAACAAGTTCTGAATAGGTAGTGATTATGCTTACGGCCATTACAGGACAGCCACGATGGTGGCGAAAAATTGTCAAAAGGAGACAAAAACAATGTTAATGCAGAAACGAATTGGTTATATGATGGTGGGTGGGCTGTTGGCGCTGACCCTGGCCTTTGGTGGGTTGGCGGCCTTTGCCCAGACGGACGATGACGCGGACGAACCGACCACCACACTGACGCAAGAGGATGACACGGCCGTGCAAACAACACCGGTTGTGCCCGATGGCTTCAGGGGTGGTCACGGCCGTCCCGGATTTGGTGGCCGGGGTGATAATCAGGAAGCGTTAGCCGCCGCCCTGGGCATCACCGTCGAGGAACTGGAAGCGGCGTACACGGCCGTCCGCGCTGCGCAGATTGAGCAGGCAGTGGCCGATGGGCTGCTGACCCAGGAACAGGCCGACCAACTGGCACAAGGTGGTGGTGGTTTCCATCTCCGGGGCGGGTTGATGGCCGGTGATCAGGGTGAAGCGCTCGCCGCAGCGTTGGGTATCACCGTTGAAGAATTGCAGGCAGCCCAGGCACAAGTACGCGCCGATGAAGTGGCGGCGATGGTAGAAGCGGGCACGATCACCCAGGAACAGGCTGACCTGATGCTGGCGCGGCAGGCCGTACAGAATTACGTGGATCAAGATGCGTTGCAGGCAGCGGTACAGTCGGTGTATGAAACGGCCGTCGCCGAAGCCCTATCCGCCGGTGTCATCACCCAGGCGCAGGCCGACGCTGTGTTGAGCAACTTGAGCGACGGTCTGGGTGGTTTTGGCGGTTTTGGTGGCCCTGGTTTTGGTGGCCCCGGCCATCATGGGCATCGGTAGGCCGTGAACCGTAATCCGTAATCGGTGTTCCGACTTCGGATTACGAATTACGAATTACGGAAGATAGCGGTGCCACGCAGCTTTTGTCACCCCTTTAAGACTACAACGGATAGAGGAACAAGCGGATAAATTCCTTGAAGGCAATCCGTTTAATTCTTTATCCGCTGTAGTCATGGCGAAAAAGTAAAGATACTTGCATATTACAAACAGAAGAACCTCCTCCTTATTTAAAAGGCGCACCGCTGAGGCTGGTGCGCCTTTTTTTGTGGCAAACATCTTAACAATTTCCCAACAACTTCTTCAATCTGTCTGAAAAGGGATAGGGTAGGATGCGGTACAATACGGCCGTACAAAAAAGGAGTAAACGTGATGAGTGACAATGATGATGAACCGGTGGGGCGCATTTTGAGTCGGCGGGAAGTTTTGAAGTTGTTGGGGGCGGCCAGTGCGGCGCTGTTGGTGGGGTGTGGGCCGGAGCAGACAACGGCCGTGCCCACCGCTCCGGCTGCCACTGCGCCCACTGCGGCGGCGACGGCCGTGCCATCCACAACGACACCTCTGGCAACCCTGGTTTCGGCGACGGCCGTGCCCGTCTGTGTAGCCCGCCCGGAAATGACGGAAGGGCCTTACTTTGTGGACACGGGATTGGAACGGTCAGATATTCGCTCGGACCCGGCAACAGGTGTAGTCAAAGATGGCGCACTGCTGACGCTCGTTTTCAATGTGTCGCAGATCAATAATGGCTGTACGCCGCTGCCGGGCGCACTGGTGGATGTGTGGCACTGTGATGCGTTGGGCGTTTATTCCGGTGTGGCTGACCGCAGTTTTGATACCAGCGGGCAGCAATTTTTGCGTGGGTATCAGGTGACGGACGCGAATGGTGTGGCCCGGTTTACGACCATTTATCCAGGTTGGTATCCGGGACGCACGGTGCATATCCACTTCAAAATCCGCACCGACCCGGATGCGGCGCAAGGTTACGAGTTTACGTCGCAGTTGTTCTTTGATGAGGCGCTCAGTGACCAGATTCACGCCCAGCAGTTGTATGCCAGCAAAGGTTACCGGGATACACTAAACGTCAACGACCGTATTTACAGTCCAGAACTGGTGTTAACGGCCGTGCCGGACGGCAATGGCTACACGGCAACTTTTGATGTGGGGTTGGATTTGTCTGCATAGAGATCAGAGATTAGAGATTGGAGACTGGAGATTGCTAATCTCTAATCTCCAATCTCTAATGAGGTTTGCACATGGCCCAAACGATACTGGTAGTAGACGACGAAATTAGACTGCGGGATATGCTGCGGGTGTATCTGGAGAAAGAGGGGTATCGTGTGGTGGAGGCGAGCAACGGCCGTGAAGCCCTCATCGTCGCCCGCTATGAAAAACCCGACCTGATCATCCTGGACTTGATGATGCCCGAATTGGGCGGGTATGACTTCATGCGCACCTACCGCAAAGAGGCGGAAACGCCGGTCATCATGCTCACCGCCAAGATCGAAGAGACGGATAAAGTGATTGGTCTGGAACTGGGCGCAGATGATTACGTCACCAAGCCCTTTGGCGTCAGCGAACTGGTCGCCCGCGTGCGCGCTGTGCTGCGCCGGGTGAACAAACAAGACGCTGCCTCGTCCATTCTGCGTGTGGCCGATATCGTGCTGGACCGCGCCGGACGGGTGGTGCAGGTTGGCGGCCGCCCGGTAGACCTGACCCCCTCAGAGTTTGAGATATTGGCGGCGTTAATGGCTTCGCCGGGGCGGGCTTTCTCCCGGCTGGATTTGCTAGAACGCACCAGCGGCGACGCCTATGAAGGGTATGAGCGCACCATTGATGTGCATATCCGTAACCTGCGCGCCAAAATTGAACCAGACCCCGGCACTCCCCAATATGTGCAGACGGTGTATGGCATGGGGTATCGGTTTGCGACGGAATAACAGGATGAGATTGGGAGACTAAGAGATTGAGAGATTGATTTAAGGCATCTCCAATCTCCCAATCTCCCAATCTCTTTTATGCGCTCCTTAGTTGTTAAACTCACTCTCGCTTTTGTCTTCGTTGGCGTCAGCGGCGCACTGCTGGTGGCGCTGGTGATTGGGCTGCGCACGCGGCAGGAGTTCGGCCGTTTTATCGAGAACCAGAGCCACCAGGGGATTGCGACGACGCTGGCCGACTTTTACGCCCAAAATGGGGGATGGCAGAACTTTCATGAGGCGGCTGAAAGCGATCCGGCGTGGCGGGGATTGATGGTGCGAGTGGTAGTGGTAGACAATGCCGGCGTGGTGGTGTTTGGGTTGGGGCAGGAGAATGACGGCCGTGCCTATCCCTACGACGACCTGGACAAAGGATTGCCCATAGAAGTAGGTGGGGAGACGGTGGGCATAGTCTTGCTGCGCCCCGATCAGCCGGGAGACGGCTATGGGTCGGGCGCGCCGCCCGGTCGTGATTCGCCGGAGGATGTTTTCCTGAGCAATGTGACCATTGCTACCATCACCAGCGCGGTGATTGCCGGGCTGATCGCCCTGGTATTGGGCATTTTGCTGGCGCGCACCTTGACACGGCCGATTCGCGCCCTGACGGCCGCCACTCATGCCATGGCCGCCGGCAACCTGGGCCAGCAGGTAGATGTGCATTCACGGGATGAAATTGGTGAACTGGCGACCTCTTTTAACCAGATGAGCCGTGACCTGGCGCAGGCCAGCCAGCAGCGCAAACAGATGACGGCCGACATTGCCCATGATTTGCGCACGCCGCTCTCTGTGCTGCGCGGTTATACGGAGGGGCTGCGCGCCGGTTCACTGGATGGTTCGCCCGACCTGTATGCCATCATGCACGAGGAAGTGATCCACCTGCAACATCTGGTGGAGGATTTGCGCACGCTGTCGCTGGCGGATGCCGGGGAACTGCCCTTACACCGCCGCGCCGTTGATCCCCGCGCCCTGTTGGAACGGACGGGGTTGGCCTATGTGATGCAGGCCGAGGCTAAAGGAGTGACGCTGCGGATTGATGCGCCGGATAATCTGCCCTCGGTCAATGTGGATGTGGAACGCATGACGCAGGTGTTGAATAATCTGGTTGCCAATGCCTTGCGGTATACGGATGCGGGGGAAATTGTGCTGGCGGCAGGGGTGGGGGAGCAGCAGGTGGTGTTGCAGGTAAAGGATACGGGGGTGGGGATTGCGGCTGAGGAATTGCCCTATATTTTTAATCGCTTTTACCGGGCAGATAAGGCGCGGCAGCGCGTCCCGGATGGTAATTCGGGCCTGGGGCTGGCGATTGCGAAGGCGATTGTGGTGGCGCATGGGGGAGAGGTTACGGCCGTGTCCACCCTGGGCCAGGGCACAATTTTTACCATCTTACTCCCCATCGCATAAAAAACGCCACTGCTGAAAGCCAGCAGTGGCGTTTTTCGTTTCCGATACAACGCTTTTCAGTGGGCTAACGACAAGTTATACCCGCATCATCTCCTGTTCAATTTACCTGTTGCCACCATTACCATTGTTGCCATTATTTCCATTACCGTTATTTCCATTATTACTCCCGTTATTGCCACCGCTGTTGTCTGGTGGTGGCGGTGGTTCGGGGGGGGGAGCGGGTGGTGGTTCTGGTGGGCTTTGCCCACCGTTGCCACTATTGCCGTTATCGCCGTTATTGCCATTGTTGTTATTGCCGCCGTTGTTGTTGCCGTTATTGCCATTGTTGTTATTGCCGCCGTTGTTGTTGCCGTTATTGCTGTTTCCATTATTGCCGTTGTTGCCACTGTTTCCGTTATCGCCGTTTTCACCCATTAAAACGTCACGGATTTGGCCCCAACCCATACCGTTGGCCCTCTTGGAGAAAATCTCGGCTACCGTTGCCCCTGTTTCCTGGCTTAGTGAATAGGCCCGGTCAATTTCGCCAAAACCAAACCTGGCGCAGAACCAGCCCATGATTTCTTCATAGGTGACGTCATATCTTTGCGCCAGGGTAAGCGCTGTCGGCTGTATTTCACCGTCAGCGCATGTGCCGGGCGCCGGGGTCACTGTCGGGACCGTGCCGGTTACTATTGGCGGAGTATCCAGAGGGACTCCGGGCACGGCCGTAGTGGCGGGCGGGGCCATGACCGGCGGCTCAGTTGCCGGTGTGTCGGTGAGAGCTTCTGAATCCGCATCTCCATCTGAATCGGCATCATCACTATCATCATTCTGTACCGGCGTTTGCGATGCCGGCTGTGCGGCGGGGGCGTTGGCGGGATTGTCTGGTGTTTGCCCCATGAGGCTAAGCGGCTGGCCCACAACCGCCATGACCGCCTGACCAGGATATACATCAATAAACTCGCCACCTAGTGTGACGCGCACAATGCCTTCGTCTACGGCAATGTAGGATTCTGTGCCGGACAGGGCGGCGACGGTGAAGATGGTGCCGCGCACGGATGCAGTGGAGGAGGGCGTGCGTACCTCAAACTTGTCGTCAGCGCCGAGCAGTTTCACGACGCGATTAAGGGTGCGGCCGGCAACCAGCGAGAGTTGGACGCGGTAGGTACGGCCGTTGGTTACCAGTTCGGAAATTTCCAGAGTGCTGCCGCCGGCCATTTCTACAATGCTGCCATCGTACAGATTCAGTTGGGCGGCAGAACCGTCTGGAACAGTAATGCGGTCACCCTGGTTGACGGTGAGAATGCTGCCGGCGGCGACGGTGGTTTGCGTTTGCCGTGGTACGATCAGGAACATGGTTTCGCCTTGTTGCACAGTGGCCTGCCCGGCAGAGACGACCAGAGTGGCCTCAGAGCCAGAAGGCTGGGCAAACGCAAACGCGGCAAAGGCCATGAACACGATTGCTGCCAGGGCAAAGGAAATGGTGCGGCGATTGACCATTGGGTTTCTCTCCCACTTAAAAGAGGGCCAGACGAATGAATCACGCTGTCGTTTCGGTTGTGTTGGCGCTGGCAACGGCCGTGCGGCCGTTTGGGTGTCGCTGTTACTATTGCGGCGAATAAAAGTAGTTAACTCGGTACTGCTCATGTCCACGTAGGCGGCCATTTGCTGGATTTCATCACTGGTGGATTGGCCATTGGGGCGGCGGCACAGCGCCAGCCGGGCCAACTGTTCTTCATCCAGGGTCAATTCAGCTGCTACCTGGGACCAGGTTAACTCATGCTGGCGGGCATGTACCTGGATGAGTGAGGCCATGAGGCTACTATCGTCACTGGCGCGCTGCGCCATTTTGAGCAGTAATGTGTCCATATCTATAGTTCCGGGTAAAAGTTGTAAGTTCGACAAAATTCCATAAAAAAACCGGATTTTTGCCAAAAATCCGGTTTTTACTCTAGTTGAGCGCCAAATCGCTGGAGCTTTTTTGTCAGGCGGTCTTTGGCGCGTTTGACTTCCTGGCGTTGCTGGCCGGTATCCAGGTGGGTTAAACCCATGGCGAGGGCATATTGACGGCTGTCACGCACACCATTGAACATCATGGCAACCAGCTTTTTATCGGTCTTGCTCAGCTCTTTGTCCAGCGCTTGCAAAATCTGTCGACGTGAGAGTTTCGTGTGTTGGGTTAACCAGCGGTCTAAGTCGTCAGTGTAGGCGAAGGTGTTTGGCTCGGTAAGGTATGGTTTGAGGGTGGGGTCATCAATGTCTTGCAGATGGGTTTGATCACGGCCGTATCTGGCCAGGGCGTTGAGCATGTCGTTACGGGCGGCCATGCGCAGATAGGAAAAGAGCGACAGTTTATCGGGATTGTATTGGGCAGGACGGCCATAATACTGCATCAGACAATCAACGGCCGTAGCCTCACACAAGTGTTTGTCGCTTTGAGGGAAGCGTTGCCGCAAGAATACCACAAGATGGGGCAACGCTAATTCACACAACTCGGCAAAAGCAGTTGTGTTTTGCTGCAAGATATGTTGGTGGATTCTGTCTTGCCAGAAACGGTCTGGTTCGGGCTGAGATGTCATGATTTTATACCTGTGTCAGGTTTTAACCCCCAGAGTATAGATCAGGCATGGAAGATTGTCCCGTAGAGTAGGCCATTTATCTTACGATTCTCCTCTTTTTTATTCCCTCTTCACGGTTTATTTGCTCGTGACCGATACACTGAATCATATCATGTGGTAAAAGCATAATCACGCGATTTATCGGATCGCGTCATCCCTTTATGAGGAGATTTCCAATGAAAAAAAGAGGTTGGCAGATGATGGTGGGGTTGGTACTGTTAGGCTGTTGGCTGATGGTAACGGCCGTTGCCCTGGCCCAAACAACCTATGTGGTGCAGCGGGGCGACACGTTGTACCGCATTGCCGTGCGCTTTGGAACCTCGGTGGCCGCTTTGCAGGCGACGAACAATATCTCCAATGTGAACTTGATTTATGTGGGACAAGTGTTGACAATTCCGGGTAGCGGTGCGCCGCCGCCCCCTGTGGCCACGGCCGTGCCACCGGTCAATCCCCCCCCACCTGCGCCGCCTGTACCACCAACGACCGGCGTTATCTATGTGGTGCAGCCAGGGGATAGACTTTACCGCATTGCCGTGCGTTTTGGCGTAACCGTCCAGGCCATTGCCAGCGCCAACAATATCGGCAATACCAATCTCATTTATGCGGGTCAGGTATTGGTCATTCCGGGCAGTAACGCTGCGCCACCACCGGCAGCAACGGCCGTGCCGCCTGTGGTTCCTCCCCCGCCGCCGCCGGCCAGCGGTAATTTGCTCAATAATGCTTCGTTTGAAGGTGGCTGGTACCATCCGGGCAACCTCCCGGAATTACAAATCCCCAGCGGTTGGATATTTGAATGGGACGAAGGGCCAACGGGATTTGGCAATTCGCCCTGGGACGTGTGGTTCAGGCCAGAAGTGCGGGTGCTGCCAGCTTTTCAACTACCTCCCCAGGAGCAAAACATCTTTATTTTTGATGGAAATCAAACAGTAAAAGCGTTCAAGGGGAATGGCGCGGTCAGCTACCGCCTGCTGCAAGATGTGGCGCTGACGCCGGGTACATATCGCTTTGTGGCCAATGTGTACCCTGATCTGGTCACGGAATATGTAAATGGGCAGAAGATACGGCCGTCTGATCCCACAGCCGGTGAAGTGCGATTTATCGTGGGGAATGGCGGCACAGGTTGGCTGTTGGTCTCTTTTGGGCAGAAGAATTCACTTTCCCATACCTTTACTATTACCCAAACACAAACGGTGCGGTTGGGTTTGGGTGTGCGCGGCCGGTATGCGCTGCACAATAATGGCTGGTTTTTAGATGATTGGTCGCTGGTGAAGATTCAGTGATCGGCGCAAAAGGCGCAAAAGGCGCAAAAGGCGCAGGAGGCGAAGAAGCGCGAATGTTTGCCGGGCCTGACTTTTACACTGGCAAAGGTCACAATCTAACATTTTTGTCACCTCGTCAGATGTCACCATGTCAGGTATCGAAGCAACCGTCCGGCAAGTGGTGGCAGATGGTTAGCCGGCCGGGTGTGGCGGCGTGTTGAATGATAGGCCCCCAGTGGACGGCCCAGGTGGGGGGCGAATCTGGCGGCATTTGGGTGGGGGGGAGCCACCTGTTTCCGGCTGCAAGAGGTGAAGAGGTGGGGTGGGGCACGGCCGTGAAAAACAACACCATGCGACTGCTATTTTCCATGACGTAAATGCCGCTGACATCCTGCAATTGGGGGGTGAGGCCGGTTTGTTGGTGGGTGAGGGCGACGGCCGTGTCCCAGGGTGTTGTTCTGGGTGGTGTTATGCCGCCCGGCAACTGCCATCCCGCCTCTGTTTGTTGCCAGCAGACCGCGCCTGACTCATTTTGCATCACCACCCGCACCCCAATTTCCCAATCGGGCGGCTTCTGATAAAGCGGTAAACCCTGCGCTTTGCGTCGCCAATCGTACCAACGATAAACCCCATTAAAGAGGAAAAACCGACCCAGCCGCATAAACAGCGGGTATGGTATTGTCCACCATTCCACCGGGCCGCCGGCATGTTTTACAGCGTGATCAATGCGCTGGCGGTTGATGGGCAGCATGGGGCGGGGCAAGGGCCGGGTGGCATAAAACCCAACGCGGGGTGACTCTGCTGAGGTCTGTAGTTCACCACCGCGCTGCAAACAGCGGAAGGTGAAGGCCAGAAACCCATTGGGCGGCAGCGCCCAATAGTTTAAGGAGACCAGGCGAACCGGCTGGGCAATGATGCCCGTCTCTTCGCGCACTTCACGGGCGATGTTGTCGGTGGGTAATTCTCCCTCTTCCAACCCACCGCCTGGTTCGGCGAAGGTGCGGGTGTCGTTGCGCTGGATTAGCAGGACTTGATTGAACTGGTTGAGCAGGACGCCGCTGGTGGCCAGGCGCATAGGCAAGCCCTCAATGGGATGTCAATAAATTGGTGCGTAACTGGTTGATGATTTGGTGATCTACGCCGGCTTGAATTTCAAGATAATCTGTGACTGACCCGTACTTCTGCTCAATGTGGCCCACTGTTTTTTCCAGGCGGGCCGCTTTTACCAGGATGACGGCTTGCAAATGGTCCACGGTGACGCCCCATCGTTTCAGGCTGTGCAGGTCTTGCTGGATTCCGGCCCGGAATTTGTCATAGTGCAGGTTGCTCAAGGTGTAGTCGGCCAGGATGGTCTCTTGGGGGATACCCAGAATATGGAGCAGGAGGGCAATGATTACGGCCGTGCGATCCTTCCCCGCCGAGCAATGAATGACAAAGGGACGATTGTTGGGGTCGGCCATCAGGCGCAATGCCTGCCCAACCAGCGGCCCGTTTTCATCAATCATCACGCGGATATACCCTTCATCCATCAAATTGTCCAGTTCGGAGCGGTCAAACAGAAGGGCCTTTAATCCCCGGATACGGGTCGAACGTTCCAAATTTTCGATAGGCAAGTGTAACCATTGGCACTCAGGGTTGGTGGGTAGCCTGTCCGGTCGCTTTTGCACTTCGCTTTCTGTGCGCAGGTCGCACACCAGGCGAACACCCAACCTGCCCAGATGTTCCTGGTCGGCCGGCGTCAGTTGCGAGAGGACGCCGGCGCGGTAAATCTGGCCCCAACGGATGGCACGGCCGTCTGCCGTCTCATAGCCACCAATATCCCGAAAATTGACGCCGCCTTCTAAAGGTAAAAAGCGGTCAGGCAGACGGCCGTTGCCTTTTTGTTCATGTGGATTGGCTGTTTCCGGCAGGGGTAATGTCCACTCAGCAGGATCATGAAGGGCAGGAGGAGAAGATTTGAGCCATGATTTCCAGCGCATGACGCGATTGTAAACACATTCGGCGGGGGCGTCCGCTCTGTTTAGCATTTACTCAAAAAGCACGCTTTTATCCCAGCCACCGCTTGCGCCGTTTGTAATGTTTCACGTCTCGGTAAGATTTCCGCTCACCGACGGCCGTCAACCCCAGATAAAACTCTTTAATATCGGCGTTGTTTTGCAGTTGATCGGCGCTGCCATCCAGGACGATACGGCCGTTTTCCATTACATACGCATACGAAGCCGTTTGCAAGGCGACACTGGCGTTTTGCTCCACCAGCAGAATGGCCACGCCCGACTCCTGATTGATCTGGCGAATGATTTCAAAGATATTCTGCACGAGCATCGGCGCCAACCCCAACGACGGTTCATCCAGCAGCATCAAGCGCGGTTTGCTCATCAAAGCCCGGCCAATAACCACCATCTGCTGCTCGCCGCCGGACAAATAACCGCTGGTGCGTTGTCGAAACTCCTGCAAACGGGGGAAAAAGTGGTACACCTGATCCAGGTCGCGTTTCAGTTCACTACCAGAAGCGCGGCGGAACAAGGCCCCCGTGAGCAGATTCTCTTCAACGGTGAGGTGGCGGAACAACGGCCGTCCCTCAATCACCTGCACAATGCCCAACCGCACAATCTCCTCCGGCGACATCCCATCAATGCGCTGCCCCTCAAACTCAATAGAACCGCGCGTCACCGCCCCTTGCTGGGCGCGTAACAGGCCAGAAATCGCCTTCAGCGTCGTAGATTTGCCGGCCCCATTAGCCCCTAACAGGGACACGATCTCCCCTGATGGCGCTTCAAAAGAAATGCCACGCAGCACCAAAATAACGTCGCTATACACCACTTCGATATTGTTGACTTTGAGCATATGGAATTTAGTGGGGCGGGCACAAGGCCCGCCCCTACTATCTGCTGATTACGGGGCCGGCGGCCGGGTATCAGGTAAATCAAAGAAGTCAGATACCGCTACATCCAGGATCGTGCCATCCGCCTGCGCCTGCCATTGACGAATCTGTGCCCGGTTCGGCGCCCGGTTTTCGCCACGCAGATCATACTCAAACAAGCCATTGGCGCTCACAATACCCAGATCGTTGGCTGCTTGCAGCAACGTTTCGCCGCTGAGGTTTTCGTAACCATATTCATTTACCGCATGTTCAATAATGTCGCGCACGGCAAACATAGTGGCAAACGTCAGCAAGTAGGTATTAGTACGTTCCGTTTCCGGGTACCCACCGGCAGCAAACGCTTCCGACGCTAACTGGATAATTTCAGCGTCGGTATCAGCCCAGGTCAGGTTCGGCACCACGCCATAATACCCATTCGCCAGGGCAGCATTGTCGCCCAGGAAGTTGAGAACATCGGCGTTATACGTCCAGTTGACGCCGCCAACGACCACGTCATCCCAAACGCCTAACGCCCGCAATGTGCCAATTACCTGCGCCACGCTAAAGGAGAGATTCTGGTTGTAAATGACATTGGCGCCGTTTAGCAGCAGGTTCTGCAGTGCGCCAGAGACATCCGCATCAGCGGCGACGGCCTGCTCTTCCAATGGCAGCACAGTAATACCCAGCTCTTCGGCCACTGCCAGCGATTCGGGGGTGATAGCGCCCGCGCCAAACACATTAGCCCAGCCAATCACGCCAACCACAATATCATCCCCGGCCGATTCCGGTTTTACCTCATCCCAGTTTTCGCTCAGCCAGGTCAAGAAACCGGCAAACTGGTCAGAGTAAATGGGTACAGCGCCAATGGTATAACCATTGCGCGGCACATAAATGGATGGGCCATGCACACCGGCCGCAATAGACAGGATTTTGTCTTCATTCAGGCGGGGCGCCAGGGCTACCGTAGCGCCACTGCCATAAGTGAAGATGAGAATGGCGTCATTACGGGTTTGTTCGTAAACGGCCACTTCTTGTTCCACCGCATAATTGGTCTCATTAAACACTAATGCCAGTTGCGCCCCACAGACGCCGCCAGACTCATTGATAATTTTCAAAACATCATCGGTAGCATAAGCAAAAGCCTCACCCAAAATGGCCGCCAACGGGCCTTCACGGCCAGCCTGTTGGTGAAGGGTGATGGTTTCGCCGGTCAGGTCTTCGGCGCAGCCGGCCGGTGCGGGGGCAGGCATTGGTTCACCAGACGCCAGAGCCTCGCAGTAAGCGACATACTCTCCCACACAGATTTCTTCCCAGGTGCGGAAACCATCGGCAATCACCGTGGATTCAATGTTGTCAACTGTTACCGCTACCGGGGTCAGTTTGATGAACGGGATGTCATTTTGGCCGTTGTTGATGGTGTCGCTTGTCAGGGCAGACACATCCTGACCACGCAGCAAAGCGATGGCAGCCGCAGCGGCGGCGTCGGCTTCCAACTTGATCGGCTTGTACACCGTCATCGTCTGCCAGCCGGAGAGGATGTTCTGGATACCGGCGGCGGTGGCGTCCTGCCCACTGACCGGCAGCGGGTCCAATCCTTGACTCTTGAGCGCAGAGATGACGCTGTTCGCTAACCCATCATTGGCGGCAAAAACGGCGTCCACATCGCCGCCAGCGGCCGTCAGGATTTGTTCAAAGATGACCAATGCCTGTTGGTTGTCCCAGCCGGGCACCGCCTGGTCGGCTACCAATTCCCAATCACCAGCGTCATAGTGCGGGCTGGCCACGCCGAAATACCCTTCACGGAAGAGGGTGGCGTTGTTGTCGGTGGGCGAGCCGTTGAGCTGCACCACCCGCTTCGGGTCGGCAGCCAGGGCGTTGATGATCGGTTCCAGCGTTTCACCCATCAGGCGGCCGACGGAGACGTTGTCAAAACTGACGTACACATCCGCGCCGGGGCCTTCAATGGTCAGGCGGTCGTAGTCAATGACCTTGACGCCCGCTTCCCGCGCCTGGGCGATGATAGCCGCGCCGGAGCCGCTGTCCAGGTTGACCAGCATTCGGCGTTGACGATGGTGTACTCGACGCCAGCGGCTTCAAATGCCTGCTCGAAGAAGCGACGGTCGTCCGCTTCCCAGCGAGCGGAGGAGGCGCTGTCTGGCAGCAGAACAGCGATCATGCCCTCATCCATGGGTTCGGTTGTAGTTTCGGTCGTTGTCTCTGTTGTTGTTTCGGTGGTGGGGGCAGAGGTAGCGGGCGGTGGTGGCGTAGGTGTTGCCTGGCTGCCGCCGCAAGCCACCAGGAGAGCGCCGGAAATCAGCAATAGAATTAACAGGATTTTTCTCTTCATTTCGTTTCCTTCCTTTTTTCAGAAAAGTATATTTGAACAATAAAGTCGTGTTATATGGTCAATTGTTGTCGGCGATCACCTCCTTTGTTTGTATGAAAGAAGAGTTCTAAATGTGTGAGGCGATTTGGAAAATCACCTTACCTGGTATTAGCGGGCAAACGGCCGTAACCGCCAACTTGCTTTCATTAACCGCCACCGGTGCGCCAGGCCGCGTGGTTCAAAAATTAGAAACAGGACCAGCACCAAGCCAAAAAACAGGGGGCGGAATGACGTTAACAACTGCGCTGCCTGCGCCGGGAAAGTTTCGGCCAATGATGCCCCCAACCACAGGGCAAAATCCTCAACCAGGATGATAAATATCGCCCCCAGAAATGGACCTAAGTTAGTGCCTAGCCCACCGATCACTAACATGCCCAGAAAAAGAACCGATTCTTCCAGGCCATAACCAAATTGAGTGCCCACGCCACGCTGGCTAAATGCCCGAAGGGATCCGGCGACGCCGGCAAAAAATGCCGCCAGAAAAAAGGCCCGCAACTTGTAATGGAACAGGTTCACCCCCAATAGCTCGGCTGCCAGGTCATTATCGCGTATGGAGACAAACGCCCGTCCCATCCGGGTGCGGGTCACATTGATGGTTAACACGGTAGTGATAAGCATGACAATAAGCGAAATGTAGACAAAATCTGCCAGTTCACTAAAGCGGTAGTCCAGAATGGTCACAACCGGCACGGTAATGAAACCGTTGGTGCCGCCCAGATACGCTTCAAAAGCGGGCTGGCGGGTCAGCCAGGGGATGATAAATTGGGCGGCCAGTGTGGCCATCGCCAGATAAAACCCTTTGACGCGCAGAGAAGGCAAACCAAAAATCAGACCTACCAGACCAGCCATCAAGCCGGCGAAGGGGACAGCCAGGAAAACGGGCATGCCTAGCTCTTTGGCGCCCAGGCCGGCGGCGTATCCGCCGACCAGCATAAATGCTGCCTGGCCCAATGATATTTGGCCGGTATAGCCGGTAAGTAAATTTAGCCCTTGCAGGGTCACGACTGTGTAGGCAATCTGGTTGAGAGTGGTGACGATGTATGTGTTCCCCTGGCGGGGCAGGACAAACAAAACCACTAAACTCAGGACGAGGATAAGCCATTGCCACTTCTGCCGCACCAGCGACATGTCCTGTTCATAACTGCGATCAAAATCTCCAGCTGGACGTAGAACGGCCATAGGTTAAATCCTTTCAATCCTCTTCTGCCCAAACAGCCCCTCGGGGCGAATAAGCAGCACGATGAGCAATAAAACGTAGGGAGCAATTTCGGCGGAGTTTCGCACCTCGACGATAGTGGAAGTTTGCACCAGGGCAGCGGTCAGCCCCACGAGCAAGCCGCCGACGATGGCGCCTGGAAATGATTCCAGGCCGCCCAATAAAATGGCGGGGAAAGCGGCCAGGGCGACAAAGGCCAGGCTGACGCTGACGCCGGACAGGGTAGCCAGGAGGACGCCGCCCAGAGTGGCAATGATGCCGGCAATAGCCCAGGAGAGGCCAAAGACTCGCGAGACTTTGATGCCCACGCTTTGTGCCAGTTCGTGGTTTTCCGATGTGGCGCGCATGGAGAGGCCGGTGCGCGTATAGTTGAAGAAGGCGATGAAGATGGCGGCCGCCAGGAGGGCGACAATGAAGGTGGCCAGACGGGCGTGCCCCAACTGCAAACGATTGAGGAAAACGATGCTGACATCGTTGATGGGGGCGATGGGAATGTTGAATACGTCGCTGGGGGAGAAGGGGGCGGGGAAGTTGCCTTTGGGGGTGACGCCAAAGAGGACGGTGGTAAGACCTTGCATGATTTGGGCCAGACCGAGGGTCATCAGGATGATGGCCAGCAGCGGTTGGCCGGTCATGGGGCGCAGCGCCACACGCTCAATCAGGAAGCCTATGAGGACGGCGATAATCATGCCGGCAATGATGGCGGCCCAAAGGGGTAGACTGACGATGGCGTTTTCACCGGGGCCGCCGGCAAACCACCAGACCAGGTAGGCGCCGATCATCACCATCTGCCCGGCGGCGAAGTTGAACACTTCGGAGGCTTTGTAGATGAGGACGATGCCCAGGGCAATCAGCGCCAGCGTGCCGCCGTTGAGGATGCCATTGATGATTTGTTGGGGGACGAGAATCCAGCTGGTATACGGCCGTATCAACCACACCACCAACACTGCCACCCCGATGATCACAAACAGGTTTCTAATCCGTTTTGTCCGTTTATCCATAGCGCCTCACAAAAGGGGTCATGTACCGAGTGTGAGGTGTCAAGCACCTGACACTTGACACTTAAACACTCATCACTTGCACCTGCGTTTCTATAAAGCCCTCACTGCCGTCCTGGTACTTGACCGGGGCGCGGACGTTGACGGCGGCACGGCCGTCATACATCGCCGTCACAATTTCCCCATACCGCTCCATCAACACATTGCGGCGCAGTTTGCGGCTGCGGGTCATCTCCGCTTCGTCGGCGTCAAACTCCTTGTGCATGAGCACAAAGCGGCGAATCCGCGCCCCTTCCGGCAGTGATTTATTGACCTCATCAACGGCTTCTTGAATCAGGCCATATACCTGTGGCCGTTGCGACAGGTCCACGAAAGTGGTGTAGCCAATACCTTGTTTCTCCGCCCAATGCCCCACGTTCTCAAAATCAATGATGATCATAGCCGAGACAAATTCGTGCTCGGCGCTGCCAATGGTCATGGCATCGCGGATGTAAGGGCTAAATTTTAGCCGCCCTTCGATGAACTGCGGTGAAAACAGTTCACCATTCGCCAGACGGACCATGTTTTTGACGCGATCCTGGAAGATGACATGCCCATCCTCGTCAATATAGCCAGCGTCGCCAGTATTGAACCAGCGACGGCCGTCGCCATCCACCATAATATCCTTCGCCGTCGCTTCCGGGTCTTTGTAATATCCCTTCATCACCGTCGGCCCACAGATTTGCAGTTCGCCTTCCTCTGACACACGCACTTCCACTGCCGGATTCGGCACACCTACACTGGCAAACTTAATGTCGCCATCCCGGTGTTGGGTGGCCCCACCCGTCACCTCGGTGGAACCATAGATCTGTTTCAAGTTAATCCCCATGGCATGGAAAAAGCGAATATGATCCGGGCTAAGCGTGGCCCCGGCCGTATAAGCACTGCGCAGCCGGGACAACCCCAACTGCCCACGCAAAGGGCGAAACACCATCCAATCGCCCATCATATAACCCAATTGCAAACCCAACCCCGGTTTCTCCCCGCTCAACCTCTTGTCCGCCATCTTATAACCTACCGGCAAAAACCAGTCATACAACTTACGGTTAAACCAGGTGGCGTCCTTCATCCGCACCTGCACCATGCCCACCAGGTTCTCCCACAGCCGGGCGCTGTAAAACAGATTTTCCGGGGCGATCTCCCGCACATTTTCGCGCACCGTCTCTGGCGCTTCCGGGAAATTCATGATCATGCCCGAATAACAATGGGGCACAATGCCAAATGCCGGTTCCGCAATCCAGCCCATCGGCATAAAGCTGACGTGATTATCGGTTTCATAACGGGGATCAATGGCAAAAGCGGTCGTAGCTGCCGAGAGCAGATTGGCGTGGCTGAGCATCACCGCTTTGGGCAAGCCGGTCGTGCCCGACGTGTAACAGATCAGGGCCGTATCTTCTCCCTGGCCGAGGGCCACCTCTGTTTCAAAACGGCCTGGCTCTTTCCGGTCCAGCTCTCGCCCTAAAGCCTGTACTTCAGCAAAGGAAATGAGCCACGCATCATCATAGTTCCACATCCCCCGGTCATCCCAGTAGATGACTCTTTTCAGCCGGGGGGCTTTCTCCTTTAGCTCCAGCAATTTGTCCACCTGTTCCTGATTTTGGGCCAGGGCAAAAGTGGCATCGCTGTGGTTGACGATGTATTCGATCTCATTGGGGATGGCGTCAGTATACAACCCCACAATGGCCGCGCCCGCCGCCTGCATCCCCAGGAATCCCCACAGATATTCCCGGTCATTATCACCAATGGAACAAATATGGTCGCCACGCTGCAAACCGAGGGCAATCATACCCAGAGCAAAACTCTTGACCTGTTCATATGATTCCTGCCAGGAAAATTCGCGCCAGATGCCCAACTCTTTTTGACGCACGGCTGTTCGCCCGGGGCCATAAGTTTGGGTTTGTTTTAGAAACATCTGCGGCAGCGTCTGCTGCGGCAGCGATTGTTGCGAAACGGTTGATTGGGAGAGTGCCTGTTCGACCATCATCTTTTCCAGAACATCCTACTGCTCACCTAAATACGCATGAATAACCCGCTCATCTTGTTTGATCTCGTCTGGCGTTCCTTCCGCAATTTTGACGCCAAAATCCAACACCACCACCCGATCCGAAATATCCATCACCAGCCCCATATCGTGTTCGATCAGAACAATGGTCACTTTACGTAGTTCGTGAATATCCAGAATGAACCGGGCCATGTCTTCCTTTTCTTCCACGTTCATGCCCGCCATTGGTTCATCCAACAACAGTAGTTCCGGTTCCAGCGCCAACGCCCGCCCCAATTCCACTCGTTTGCGTAAACCATACGGCAGCGCCCCCACAATGGCCTTGCGAATGTGGGCAATCTCCAGAAAATCTATGATCTCCTCCACCACTTCCCGGTGTTTTACCTCTTCGCGGCGCGCCGGTCCCCAAAAGGCCATGCTTTGCAGGGCGTTTTGTTTCATGTGAATATGGCGTGCGGCCATGAGATTTTCCAGTGTGCTGAGGCCGGTATACAAGGCTATGTTCTGAAAAGTGCGGGCGATGCCCAGAGGGGCAATTTTGTGGGTGGGGGTTTTGGTCAGGTCTTGGCCGTTGAAGAGAATCTGCCCTTCTTGGGGCCGATAAAAACCGCTAACGCAATTGAGCATTGAAGTTTTTCCGGCGCCATTCGGCCCAATAATTGCCCGAATTTCACCCTGGTGTACCCCAAAGCTGACATCTGACAAGGCAGCATTACCCCCGAAGCTAAGTGAGACGTTTTGTACGGTCAAAAAATCGGCGTTTGCACTCATAGGCCTGTGTAGGTTGAGTATCTGGTTGTTTCTATAACAAACGAGTGAATCTACTTGTTTGACAATTGGTCGGTTTATACAGGGATGGTTCTTCTTCTCAGTATAAAAGTTACCATAAGCGGCAACTATCCGCAAATTTTTCCTGGGATAAGTGGTGCTATGTTTACGGTTACTGAGGTTCATGGCTTTTTGGTACCATTCCGATTAGATTGTGTTCTCAGTTTAGTACAATGCAGCTAAATCTTTCTGTATGAGGTGAATTGCATGAAATGGATTGTGTTGTCTGGCTTAACAATCTTGACGCTTTGTTTTTTAGTTGGTTGTGAACCGGAGAAGCGAGAAGGCGGGGGAAATCTGCCTGAACGAGGAGTGGAGATTGTTGCCAATTTTATCAAGACCGAGCGGTCTGATGAATCGGGTGGGCGGATTGTGTATGTGGAAAATGCGCCAGAGGTGGAGCCTGGCGAGAGGCAGTGGTGTGTGAATGTGCGGTTTGTGAATAGCCGGGGTTTGTCTACTATTCCCTTGCTTATCAGGCAACGAGGCGAAGAGTGGCGGCTGGAGCGAAATCCTGACCGGGCGGTGTATGAGGGATACGGTTGTGTATGGCCGTGAGGTGATGGGGTGATGGGGTGATGGGGTGATGAAGTGATAAAAGCGGTGATCTTTGATTTGGGGGGGACGTTGATTGAATATGCGGGGCCGTATGCCAGTTGGCCGGCTTTGGAAACGCCGGGGCTGGCGGCAGCATATACGTATTGGCAGCAACGGGATTATGTGTTGCCGTCCTTTGCTGATTTTCAGCAGATGGGTTTTGCGCTGCTGCCAACCCTATGGCGGGCGGCCACGCGCCATGAGGCCAATCTGCGGGTGGTGGATTTGTTGGCGGCGACGCTGGCAGAGATGGGGGTGAGAGGGATGGCAGCAGTGGATGTGGACATGGCGGCCGACTGTTATGGCGCGGCTATTCAGGCGCAGGCGGCGTTGACGCCGCAGGCGGTGGAGACAGTGGCGCAAGTAAAGGCTGCCGGGTATCAGGTGGGGCTGGTATCGAACACGATGTTTCCGGGGTCGCTACACCGGGCGGATATGCAGCGTTTTGGCCTGTTTCCATATTTTGAGGAGATGGTGTTTTCGGCGGATGTGAATATGTGGAAGCCGAATGCGGATCCGTTCCGGCAGGTGTTGGCAGCGATGGATGTGGCGGCTGACACGGCCGTGTACATTGGCGACGATCCGGCGAGTGATGTAGTTGGCGGGCGCGCTGCCGGGATGCACACGGTGTACTACAAAGGCAGTTCCCGTTTCACTACCCCACCTGGTGTTGTGCCCCACGCCGAAATCACCGAACTGGCGGAACTGCTGCCCTTGCTGGAGGGTTGGCAACGATGATTTGTTAGCCGCAAAATGCAATCAGATTACGGTATAGCGAGCATGGCGCGTATGAATCGTGTAAGAATTCTGGATGACCTGCTGACATAGATGGGCAGTGATGCTAAACTGTTTTGCATGATGACCGACGATCAAATTGAACAACAAAGAGCGATGATATTGTTTGATAGGGCGTTCCGTCACCAGATACAGGGGGAACTGCAACATGCTGCGCATCTTTATCAGCAATCCATTGAGACACACCCCACGGCTGAAGCCTACACCTTCCTGGGTTGGACGTATAACATGATGGGGCGGCTGGAAGAGGCGATTGATATGTGCCGCCAGGCGATTGCCGTTGATCCTGCCTATGGCAACCCATATAACGACATTGGCGTGTATCTGATTGAAAAAGAGCGGTGGGAAGAGGCGATTCCCTGGTTTGAGATGGCGATTGCCGCGCCCCGTTATGAAGTGCGCCAGTTTCCCTACATGAACCTGGGGCGGGTGTATGAACACCTGGGGCGTTATCGCACGGCGTTGCAATGTTACGATAAGGCGTTGGCGGTTGATCCGCTTTACCTGCCGGCGACCTGGGCCAAAACTGCCCTGTTGGGCAAGATGAATTAGACCCCAAAGTAGATAGACGAGCGGATTGATACGGCCGTGCCCCACCAGGCACGGCCGTTTTGTATTCCTACCTGACCGTCCCCTTTACAAAGTAACGGTCTGGCGAATGGTACCCGCGCGGGGGTGTACGGCCGTGACTTCCACCACGCTGCCCGGTTCCGCTTCAATTACCCATTCCACTTTGGCCCGTTCGCTGGTGCTGTCGTCGCTCCACATGGCAAAATGGCCTTTGTGGTCACGGCCGTTTAGCTGCCCCAACATCGTCTTTTCTTGCCCGGTGAGTAAGCTGGCCCCGTCGGGCAGTTTGATGTCCACTTCCAATTCGCGCACCACCTTCATTTCCAGGGCGCGTTTGCTGATGTTGGTGGGCAGCCAGCCGGTATTGTGAACAACGGCGCGCAGGTGATGGATACGGCCGTTGCTGTTCTTCGTCACGTCATACCATTCCAGCCGCGGCGACACCAGGGCGCTGAAAATGGCAAAATCGGCCAGCGGCGCCACCTCTTTTTCCAGCAGTTGATAGGGCGGGTTGCGCCAGGTGACAAAGTTATGCCAGCCGCCTAACTCGACTGTGCCCAACTGCGGATGTTCAAACTCATACCACTCGACAATACCTTCCCCGTTCAAAACTTCATCGTTCCACTTCAAAATTTTCAGATCATCTTCAATGGGATGTTCGCGGAACCAGTCAATGTATTTGTACTCTTTAATGCCCGCCTGCCGTTGCACGCTCCAGATTTCACACGTCCAGGCATAAACGCCCAGATGCTCATACATCCAATCATCAAACGTGCCTTTGATGAACTCTTTGGGGTCATATTTGAATTCGTGAAAAATCGAAATGGCCGGATAACCGGTTATCTCTTCCGCCTTTTTTCCCAGCCTCTTGTATGTGTACAGGTCAGAGGTTGGCAGGGTGTCATCGGCGGCTTTGGTGGGCGGGCGCAGGTAGACGCCGCTGAAGGTGTGAAAGCTCACCGAGCCGGTAATGTTGGGATGATCGGCAATAAACCGCATGGCTGCCGCCGGTTCCGGTTCGCTGCCGGGATAATAGCCGGCGCCATGCTGGTTTGGCTCCCAAAATACCGGGAACTGCCGGTTCAAATCCAGCCCTTGCAGCGGCGGTGCGCCTTTGATGATGACCCCGTCGTAATTTTTGATGCGACCCTCAGGCAGCAGGCGGTAAAAGTTGCCGCCGGGCGGTTCGTCCGGGTCGCGGGGGATCATCAGACGGGGTTCGTCGGGGTGGGGTTTCCAGGAACCGTTGGGGTCTTTGAGGCGCATTTGCAGGATACGGCCGTCGCCGTCCACATCTTCCTGGTGCAGCCCATCCAGTTCATCGGTGCGCGGATACGGCCGTGTGCTGCTGCGCACATATTTGGGCCGGTCGGCCAATGCCCACTCTGCGCCGTCCGGGTTTAGTCGGGGCACAATGTAAAAGGCGCGGCTGTCCAGAGCATAGGTCACTTTGTCATCCTGCCCATACTGCGTCAGGAGCTTGTGCGCCAGATAGAGAGCCGCCGTGGACGCCGAGACTTCGGTGGCGTGAATGTTGCCATCGGCCCAATAGGCCGGTTTCTCATCGTCAGGCCCGGTAGCAAAGTTCGTCAGAATCAAGACCCAGATGTCGCGCCCCTCAAAGCTGGTTCCGAGGCTTTCCACTTTACAGAGATTGGGATACTGCGCCGCCCACTGTTGCAGGACGGCCGTTAGTTCTTCATAACGATAGTACCGGTCAAATTGTATGTTCATGGCTGCTCCTATTGTGAATATGTGGTGGACAAAAACCGTTTGCAAGCATTATAACAGCACGTTAGATGATTGTCTAACAAGGCTGGTCGGGCGTTAGGGGGATTGCATACTCAATTTCCGGCGATTGAAATCGCGGCTACAAGTAGCAAAGCCCACCTTCGTGGGCTGGTATCTACCGGGATTTAGTCGGCTTGCGCCGACTGTTTTGGGCAGGCGCTTCGCCCGCCACCCGCCCTGTTTGCCCATCTGTCATCCCCTGCCTAAAATTGGCGGCAAATAGCAACTGTGACACAATCTGGCAAAGGAGATTTGACAACATGGATCCAATTGGACTGATGGTGATGGGGATAGCGTTTCTACTGGTGATTGCTGCTGCTACCATTCCGGCCATACAACAGCGGCGGCAAAAATAAGGAGTTCACGGTTTCTTGCCTGTGGTGGGATGTTTTCTCTTGTTATTGTTATCGGCTTTGACAATATGACCTGTCTGCAATTTTACCGGTTGTGGGTGGCGGCTTAAAAAGGCCAGTAATACCTGCACCCGGTCGGCGCCGGGCAGGTGGGCATCAAAGATGGCTTCATAACCGGCAAAAGGGCCGCCGATGATACGCACCCGGTCGCCTGGTTGGTAACGGCCGTTGACCAATCCACCGTCCGCTTCAATCTGGTTCAGGCGCTGCCGCAATTCCGCTATCAAATTATCGGGCACCACCGCCGGTAAATCGCCAAAAGCAACCAGCCCGCGTGTGCCTGGCAGCCAGCTAAAGGCATGTTGGCCGGCCACATCCAGGTCTACCTGGACAAACAGATAGCCGGGGAAATACGGCCGTATTTTAGCCGCACGTGGATTCACAGGTTGCACCCGCACCGTCGGGAAAAATATCGTTTCGGCTTGCGCCTGCAATAATTGATAGACGGCTCGTTCTTTGTGGGGCTTGACGCGCAAAGCATACCAATGGTTTGCCATAAACTCCTCAATCGATGCAAAGTCTAGCCAATGCGCTTCCTTTCCGCAAACAAAAACATATAGGGGGCAGCAATTCTAATTTTGGCATTACCCGGCGATTAAAATCGCGGCAACAAGAGGCAAAGCCCATCCTTCACTGGGTTCAGGACAGGCACTGCGTGGGCTGGGTTCCAGTCGGCGAAGGCCGGCTTTGCCTCTTGTTGGTGCAGATTTATCTGCCGCTGCCGGGCAAATTGAGAATTGCTGGTGCCCCTGACACATCCTTGTCAATAATCTCATCTTTCTTGTATGATCACGATATGAAGGGAGGCTCTTGAGTTTACGGGATATTCAAGAACGGGTACAGACCAACAAGTACTGTCTTACTCGTCATGCTTTAGATGAGTGCCGGGCACGGCAGATTCGTCTTCAAGATGTAAAAGATGCTGTGTCTAATGGCAAAGTGATTGAAACGCATGTGGATGATTGGGGATTTGACTGTTTTCTTGTTGCCGGAGAACGGTTCAATGGCGATGTCATTCATGTGACCTGCAAAATCGTGGAGGATATTTTACAGGTAAACACGCTTTATTATCCACATCCGCACTTGTGGGAAAATGACCGTAAACGTAAGAAAAGGTGACAAAATGAGATGTGGTATTTGCAATTACATCCCACTGGAATTAACAACGACGACGATTGAGGAGTGGGACGGGGATGAACTGATTGTGATTGAAGATGTACCTGTAGAAAAATGCCCGCAATGTGGTGAGGAATACTTTAAACCAGAAGTTTTAGAGGAGTTAGAAGCCTTGATTGAGCGGCGGCGTCAGTTGCCACAATTACAACCTGAGGCCATTCTGCAAGTGCCTGTTTTTAAGTTTGCACTTGCGGTCTAAATGGCGAGTTTCGTCGTTTCTTTTTTGTGGCATAGAGTTTGACACGGCCGTCCCCCTCTGCTACCATCCCGCCCATGAAACAAAACTGTGTGATGAACGCCGCCGCTGCCGCTCAGACCAACAGTCTGGTGACGTCGGCTGCCTGAATCATACCCAACTTAACTGGCCGCCCACACCGCCAGACTGGTACCCCGGTCTGGCGGTTTTTTGTTGAAAAGGTAAAATTTTGGGGATTGGAGATTAGAGATCGGCGATTGACGCTAATCTCTAATCTCTAATCTCTAATCTCCAATCTCAAGGAACTAAAAAATGAGACCCACAACCAGCAACGAGATACGCACCGCGTTTTTGGAATTCTTCAATGAAATGAACCACGAAATTGTGCCCAGCGCCGTGTTGCCGCAGCATGATAACCCCACGCTGCTCTTTACCAACGCCGGCATGAACCAGTTTGTGGATGTGTTTTTGGGGAAGGAGAAACGGCCGTACCTCCGCGCCACCACCTCCCAAAAATGTATGCGCGTCCAGGGCAAACACAACGATTTAGAAAACGTTGGCCCCTCGCCGCGCCATCACACCTTTTTTGAAATGCTCGGCAACTTTTCCTTTGGCGACTATTTCAAAGAAGGGGCCATCTTTTTCGCCTATGACTTTATGACCAAAGTGTGTGGCATTCCGCCGGAAAAGCTGTACTTCACCGTGCATACCGGCGACGACGAAGCCTACGCCATCTGGCGGGACAAAGTGGGCGCGCCGGAAGACCACATCCTGCGTATGGGCGACAAAACCAATTTCTGGATGATGGGCGATATTGGCCCCTGCGGCCCCACCAGCGAACTGCATTACGACTGGGGGCCGGAAGCGTGTACCTGCGGCCGTCCCGACTGCTCCGTGCTGCTGGACAATGATTGTGACCGCTGGCTGGAAGTGTGGAATTTGGTCTTTATGCAGTTTGACCAGGCGGCCGACGGTACGCGCACCCCGCTGCCCAAACCAGGTGTGGACACCGGCATGGGGCTGGAACGGCTGACCAGCGTGGTGCAGCAAACGCCGGTTAATTACGACAATGACCTCTTCACCCCGGCCATGAACCGGGTGCAGGAATTATTGGGCGACACGGCTGAACAGCGCGCCGAAAAATACGTGGGCTACCGGGTGATTGCCGATCACGGCCGTGCCGCCACTTTCATTATCGGCGATGGGGTACGGCCGGGGCCGGATGGGGCCGGGTATGTGCTACGCATGATCATCCGCCGGGCGGCTCGTTTCGGCCGTTCCATTGGCTTCAACCAGCCCTTCCTGGCCGAAGTGGCCCAGGTGTACATTGACCAGATGGGCGACGCTTATCCCGAACTGCGCCAGCGCCGTGATCACATTCTGCACACCCTCACCCAGGAAGAAGAACGCTTCGCCCGCACGCTGGATAACGCCCTCATCCACCTGTATGAAATTGCCACCAGCCTGCGCGAAAAGGACGAAAGCGGTTTAACTGCCGTCATTCCTGGTGAGGTCGCTTTCAGCCTGTACGCCACCTATGGCCTGCCGCTGGAAATCACCAAAGACGTAATTAAGGATTGGAATGTGACCGTAGATGAAGCGGGTTATGCGGCGGCGCGGGAAGCCCATGCGCGGGCCAGCGGATCCGGTGCGTTTAAGGGGTATGCGCAGGATGCGGGCGTCTACGGCCGTTTGCTCGCCCAACTCATCGCTTCCGGTCTGGAAGAAGGGGTGGAATACAACCCCTACGAAGATTACCGGCTGGAATCGGAACTGGTGGGGCTGATCAAAGATGGTGAACTGGTGAATGAGGTAAATGTGGGCGATAAAGTGGAACTGGTCACGGCCGTGACTCCCTTTTACGTGGAAGCGGGCGGCGAAGTCAGCGACACCGGCCATATCAGCCATGACAAGTTCACCTTCCGCGTGGATGAGGTGCGAAAGCCGGTAAACGGACTGGTAGTGCATGGGGGGCAAGTGGTAGACGGCCGTGCGGCCATCGGCGAGTATGTGCAGTTGGTAGTGGACAACGGCCGTCGCAGCGACATCCGCCGCAACCACACCGCCACCCACATCTTGCACCGTGAACTACGCGCCCACCTGGGCACACACGTCACTCAACAAGGTTCCCTCGTCGCCCCCGACCGGCTCCGTTTTGACTTCTCGCATGGCGAAGCGGTCAACCGGGAAACGCTGGCTCAAATTGAGGCGGACATCAACCAGGCCATCCTGGCAAACTATCCGGTCAATATCGAATTTATGGGCCAAAAAGAGGCGATCAAGGCCGGGGCGATGGCCCTCTTCGGTGAAAAATACGGCGACATTGTGCGCACCGTGCAGATTGGCAAAAACGGCGACCTGTATAGCTTTGAACTATGCGGCGGCCTGCACGTCAGCGAGACCAACGACATCGGCCTGTTCCGTTTCACCAGCGAAGGGGCGGTGGCGGCCGGGGTGCGCCGTGTGGAAGCGGTAACAGGGCGCGGGGCGCAGCAGTTCATCGCCGAACGGCTGGATGTGCTGGATCGGCTGGCGCACAAACTAAACACACCCGTCGCCGAACTGGAAACCCGCCTGGACGCGCTGCAACATGAAAACCGTACCCTGCAAAAACAAATCGAACAGTTACAACAAAAACTGGCGGCGGTGCAATTTGAGCGGGTGATGTTGCAGGGGCAGGAGGTGGCGGGAGTGCGGGTGGTCACGGCCGTAGCCGAAGGTGTAGACAGCGATGGGCTGCGTATCCTGGCTGACCGGTTTAGAGAGAGGAACGAGACGGCCGTAGGCGTCATTGGGGCGGTGTACGATGGTAAACCGCTCATCGTCGCCGTCGTCACCAAAGACCTGATCGCCCGCGGCCTCAAAGCCGGCGACCTCGTGCGCGAAGTCGCCAAAATAGTCGGTGGTGGCGGCGGCGGCCGCCCCGACATGGCCCAGGCCGGCGGCAAGGACCCCGCCAAACTGCCTGAAGCCCTGGCCATCGTACCCCGGCTGGTGGAGCAGGCTTTGCAGTGAAATAGGTAATCAGTAATTGGTGAACGGTAATCGGTGACTGATCCGTTCACCGATAAATTCTACTCCTCTAAAATCAAATACATTTAGCGGAGATCCAACGATATGAAAGACGAGTTTGACGAGGCTGTACCAGATGAGAAATTGACTGTCCAAGAGCCTAGAACAGACTACATGCGCCATAAAAACATCCCCTTATTTTTTGGTCAACCCATGCACAAAGGTGTTTTTGTAGATGTTGATCCGTTACACATCAACCTGGATTCGCCTGAGTTGTATTACAAACATCCAGATGGTGAGATATGGCTTGGAGATGCGGTCACCTGGCTTTCTTCCCTGGATAGTGATTCGGTAGACCTTGTTTTTGCCGACCCGCCTTACAACATCAAAAAGGCCGAGTGGGATACATTTCAGTCGCAAGAACAATATGTGCAATGGTCATTGCAGTGGATAGAACAGGCCGCGCGGGTTCTAAAACCAGACGGCACACTTTACATTTGTGGCTTCTCAGAGATTTTGGCCGATATAAAGTTGCCTGCCTTGCGTTATTTTGAGGGTTGTCGGTGGCTGGTCTGGCATTACAAGAACAAGGCCAATCTTGGTTCCGATTGGGGCCGTTCACACGAGAGCATTCTCCATTTCCGCAAAAGCAGAAAGTTTACATTTAATGTGGATGATGTGCGTATTCCCTATGGCAATCACACCTTGAAATACCCTGATCACCCTCAGGCGGAAACCAGCCAGTATGGGCGAGGAAATGACGATAAAAACAGGTTGTGGCGGCCGCACCCAAAGGGGGCCAAACCCAGAGATGTGATTGAAATACCCACAACGTGTAATGGGATGCACGAAAAGACACCGCACCCTACGCAGAAGCCGGAAGAGTTATTGCGAAAGCTGGTTTTAGCGTCATCAAATGTTGGCGACTTGATTGTTGACCCGTTTCTGGGCTCAGGGACGACGGCCGTAGTCGCTGAACAACTGCGCCGTAGGTGGAAGGGCTGCGATATTTCCCCGGAATACAGCCAATGGGCGGCGCAGCGGATTGAGTTGGTAGAGGAATGGCCGGTTGAAAAGTGGATTCAATATGACCTGGATAATGCCGAAAGAAGGAAATCCATTCGATGACGGCCGTGACCTTACACGATTTGCAGGTTAGTGTTCAAGACAAAACGGCTTTTACTACGTTGGCTGAGTATGCCCACATCAGCCAAACCTTTTTAGAACTTGTTAGCAGGACGCAGCCAACCCGGATCATCTCGCCCACGCATAACAACTACATTTTTTATCAATATGACGAACTGTATGGCTACAGAGTCACGCGCCCATTGAATACCAACTTGTTCATGGAGTCATCCCATGAATTTGAGTTGGCGTTTGCCAGGTTCATGGCGTTTTTGGCCGATGTCAGACAATATGAAGATGTTGTCGCCGGGCGAAAAAGCGCCCAGGCTTATATCGCTGCCAACGAAATCAACAAGGTCGTCTATACCATTCAGCAATCCATTGGCAGTATTGGCGATTCATTTAGGAATCCCAATCAATCGCGCAAGCGCATTGGGCAGCTTTTTGAAACATTGATCAAGCTGATCATTCAAGAAGTCGGTTTGGAATGTGAGCCACGAACCATCAAAATACCCATTCCGGGTTATCCAGATCAGGTAATGCCTTATGAATTGGATCTGGTTTTCTCCAGGAATAAAGCTCTTGTTACGGCCGAATCTGGCTTTATTGACCTTACCGAAATTGTTGGTTCTGTCAAAACCACCAGCAAAGACCGGATTGATAAGATTTTTCTGGATAAGTTCCTCTTAACCAAATTGCTTGGCAGAGAAGTTCCTGTTGTTGCCATTTTTTTGCACGATGTACAACGAGCCGTAAAGGGAAAGAGCATTTTTGGCGTCAATTCCACTTTCAAAAGCAACCACTTTTTAGGCTACACTGTTGCCTTGAATAGCCTGGATGGTGTGTATTATGTGGATCCCCGGCCAGAAATGATCGCCAACCAACGATTACAAGAACAGATTGCCGATTTTCAAACGTTCCTCGTACAGGATTTATGGCGGTTGTCGGGGTAGGGCGGGTTAGCCATATGAAAACAATCCCCCTGACGCCGGAAGACGATATTGTCAGCATTTGTGATCACCTGGACTGGGCGCGGGACCAGCAGGTGATTTTTGTTTTGCCGGAGGATGGCGGCGTGCTGCGCGAGGGGTTGGATTTGGTGCGGCTGCTGCGCTACGCCGACAATATGCGCGCCGAAATTGCCCTGGTCACGGCCGATACCGACATCACTCGCCAGGCCAGAGCGTTGGGCATCCCCGTGTTCTTGACCATTGGCGCGGCGCGGCAGGGCAAACGGGATTGGCGGCGCGGCCGTCGTCGCCGCGAAATTGTGGGCCTCTCTACCATCGGCGACGACCGGTTTACCGATTACGAAGGGCGCATCCGCCCCGACCTGGCTGACCAGGCGGAAGCGCACAAACGGCTCTCGCCGCAAAGCGAACGGCGGCGCTGGCTGTGGCGTTATGCGGCCATCTTCCTCTTTTTCCTGACAACGGCCGTACTCTACATCGCCTTCCTTTATCTCCTGCCCTCGGCCACCGTCACCCTCAAACCGGAAGTGCTGCCGGTGCAGGTGGAACGGCCGATTGTGGCTGATCCATCCGCTGCCGTGACCGATTTCCAAAACGGCATTCTACCCGGCCGTCTGCTGCAAACCACCCAAAACTGGCAGGCGGAAGTGCAAACGACAGGCACGGTGGAAACACCCGAAACTCCTGCTCGTGGCAAAGTCATCTTCGCCAACCTGCTCGACCAGCCGACCGTCATCCCGGTGGGGACGCGGGTGCGCACATCAGACGGTACCGACCGCGTCTACCAGACCACGGCCGAAGTGACCCTGCCGGGCGCGGTAGGCGGCACGGCCGAAGTGGACGTGATCGCTATCACCCCCGGCCCGGCGGGCAATGTGGCCGCCAATCTGGTCAACCAGATCGAAGGGTCGCTGGCCATTCAGGTGGAAGTGCGCAATTTGGAGCCCATTGAAGGAGGGGATGTGCGCCAGGCGCCGGCCGTCACCCAAGAAGACCGTGACCGCCTGCGTGCCCAGGTGGTGCAATTTTTACTGGCGCTGGCCGCCTCGGAAATGGAAGCGCAGTTGACGCCGCAAGAATTTCTGACGCCCGATTCCTTGCGCGTAGTCAATGTGCTGGATGAAACCTATTCCCATGAAGTGGGTGAGCAGACGGGCCGACTGACGCTGGCGATGCGGGCGCAGGTGGCGGGCACGGCCGTGAACACCACGGCCGCTTCTGATCTGGCCTATTACGCCCTGGGGCAGCAAATCCAGCCCGGTTACGTGCTGTCGCCGGACAGCATCCGTTTTGCCAGCGGCCCGATTACCGGCGTGGATGAGGCGGGGCGGGTCTACTTTTCGATGCTCGCTTCAGGCTTGCTGGCGCGGGAACTACAACCGGCGGCGGCAGTGGAGGCGGTGACGGGGCAGGAAGTGGACACGGCCGTTGCCTACCTGCACCAACAACTCCCCCTGCGTGAACCACCCCACATCCGTGTCTGGCCCACCTGGTTTGATCGTATCCCTTACCTGACCACCCGCATCAGCACGGAGATTCACACGGAGGAGTGAGATGGAAGGTTTAATACTTGTCTTGGCAGGGCTTGTTGGTTTTGGTCTCCTGTTCTCGCTGGTAGCCTTGTTTCCACCGTTACGAAGATGGGCTATTTCCAACCGGAGACGAAGCCTGCTGGTAATCCTGATAGCACTTCTAACTTTTATGCTTGCCTTTTTTATTCTTTCGCCGACGGTAGCCAGCGTGGAAAGGATATTTGTTTGCACGATAATAGAAAGTTTTGATGGAACTTATATGTGCGGAAATGCCCAGGCGTTAGGTTCTGTTGACATTTCCAGAGGTAGGCGCAATTCACCGTACCAGAGGAAATGTCAACACGCCCTAGGTTATCCCAATTCAGATGCATTAGAAAAAGCTATCCAACAAGAACTCAAAATACGCCTGTTGGTTCCGGCGTTCTTGCAGAAGCCCTGCTATTCATCCAACTTGTCTTTGTGCCGATTTATTGACGAAGAGCGAGGAGCAGGAGAATTCGTGGAACTACTTTTCTTAGCGGCTTTTATCCCCGGAGTGGTAGCAGGTGTAGGGGTGTGGTGGTGGACACGGCCGTATCCCATTCCCAAAACAGGCGAAGAAACGTAGGTGAAATGGTGGGTTGGTACGGCCGTGACCGAAAAGCTTATGCTATAATTCCCGGCGACATATCATTTCGCTGCGGATTGGAGTGTAAATATGATCGCCTATCGCTTAGAAACAGTCATCCTTCCTAATGGAGAATTGCAGCTAAAAAAATTACCTTTTCGTCCTGGTGAGGCTGTCGAGGTTATTGTTTTGCCATTGTCTCCAAAAATGGCAGAGGAAAAATTCCCATTGGCAAACAGTGTTCTCAAGTATGAAAACCCCACTGAGCCAGTTGCTGAAAATGATTGGGATGTCTTGCAATGATTTTACTGGACACACATATTTGGGTTTGGTGGGTCAGTCGCTCTCACTCTCTATCTTCAAATTTGGAACAGAAAATTCAACAGCATCAAGCCAATGGGTTTGCCGTTAGCATCATTTCCTGTTGGGAAGTAGCCAAGTTGGTAGAACTTGGCAAACTATCGTTAACCTTGCCTGTACTTGATTGGTTGAACCAGGCGATAGCCTATCCCGGTTTGCGATTACTTCAATTAGATGTCCCGGTTGTCGTAGAAGCTACGCAATTGCCCGGTGACTTTCATCGAGATCCGGCAGATCAGATATTGGTTGCAACCGCCAGAATTTACAATTTCCCCATTCTGACGGCCGACCGTAAAATCCTCGATTACCCACACGTCCAAAAAGCCTGAATGGAAGAACACAATTTTGAGAAAAAAGGGCGCGTGATGGCGCTGGATGTGGGCAGCAAAAGGATTGGCGTGGCCATCAGCGACGCCACCCGCACCATTGCTGGTTCCTATGGCGTCATCCAGCGTAAATCACGCCAGGAGGATTTTGCCCGCTACCGGCGTATTATCTCCGACGAGGAGGTAACGCTGTTGATCGTCGGGCTGCCCACCCGCAGCGATGGCTCAGACAGTATGATAGCGGCCTGGATTCGGGATTACACCACCGCTTTCAGCCAGACCACCGCCATTCCCATCGAGTTTTGGGACGAAAGTTTTACCTCCATGCAAGCCGAAGAAAGCCTGGCGTTGCGCGGTAAACGGGGCAAAAAAGCCAAAGAGCGGGTAGATGCTGTTGCCGCCGCCTTTATTTTGCAAAGCTACCTGGACGCGCATTCGTGAGCAGGTGAAGAGGTGAGCAGGTGAGGGGGTGATGAGGTGAGCAATCAATCTCCCAATCTCCAATCTCCAATTACCCAATATCCTATGACCAACCACACAACCCCCACAAAACCCATACGCCAGGACCCATACAAAGAACAAAGCGGCTGTCTGCGCACCGCCGGATGGCTTTTCCGGGCGGGGCTGCTGCTGGTCGTAGCAGTGACCTGTCTCACGGCATCGCTAATTTTGTATGCCCGCTGGCTCAATAGCGGGCAGGGCGGGGTACGGCTGGAAGGAGGCGGTGCGCACCTCAATCCGGCGGAGCGGCTCTATTTGCAGACTTACCTGGCAGCGCGGGCGGAACAGTTGCAGGGGCCGGCGGGGAATGGGGTCACGGCCGTGCCCTTCACCATCACCCCCGGACAGACCGCGAACGAGATTACCGTCAACCTGGCCGCCGCCGGGCTGGTACGGGACGCCGAACTCTTCCTGAACTATCTGCACTATTTCGGCCTGGATTCCCGGCTGGAAGCGGGCGACTTTTTGCTCGACCCCACCTGGCCCCTGCCGGAAATGGCGGTGGCGCTGACCGATGCGCGGGCGCGGGAAATCACCCTGCGTTTCATCGAAGGCTGGCGGCTGGAAGAGATGGCCGACTCCCTGCGCCAGATTCGCCCGGCCAACATCAACGCCGACGAATTCCAGGCCATTACCCAACGACAGGCCCCCTTTGACCTGAGCCGTTATGATTTTCTGGCTTCCCTGCCGCCAGACGCCACGTTGGAGGGCTACCTTTTCCCCGATACCTACCGCGTGCCGCTGGATGCCGATGCTGCCTATCTGGTTGACCTGATGTTGACCAACTTTGGCCAGCGGGTGACGCCGGAGATGCGCCAGGCGTATGGCGCGCAAGGCTTGAGCCTGCGCGAAGCGGTGACGCTGGCTTCCATTGTGCAGCGCGAGGCGGTGATAGCGGACGAACGGCCGCTCATTGCCGGTGTGTTTTTGAACCGGCTGCGTGACGGCACACTGCTGCAAGCCGACCCGACGGTGCAATATGCCGTAGGCTACCAGCCGGACAGCCAGACCTGGTGGAAAACGCCGCTGTTCCTGGACGATCTGCAATTTGATTCCCCTTACAACAGCTATCGCTACGCTGGTCTGCCGCCTGGCCCCATTGCCAGCCCCAGCCTGAGCGCTTTGCAGGCAGTAGCCAATCCTACCCCCAGCGATTTCATCTTTTTTGTGGCTTCCTGTGATGGCATGGCCCCCGGCAGCCATATTTTCAGCGTGACCTATGAGGAGCATCTGGCGAATGTGGAAAGATGCCGGTAGGGAGATTGGAGATTGGAGATTGGAGATTAAAGGGTGTCCCCTCAATCTCCAATCTCTAATCTCCAATCTCATTCTTTTTTTGCTCTTGCCTGGTCTATCAGCCTGCGTCTCCGTTGATCCCGTCATCAAAATTGGCCTGGTGGCTCCGTTTGAAGGGGCGGAGCGGGTGGTGGGGTATGACGTGATCTACAGCGCCCGGCTGGCAGTGCGGGAGATAAACCAGGCCGGGGGCATTGGCGGTTATCGGGTGGCGCTGGTGGCGCTGGACGACAGCGGCGACCCCGAACTGGCGCGGCAAACGGCCGTAGCCCTGGCCGCCGATCCCGCTGTGGTGGCTGTGTTGGGTCACTGGCTGCCGGAGACAACGGCCGTAACCACCCCCCTCTACGCCCAGGCCAACCTGCCCTTCATCCCCATGGGCGCGCCCCCCTTTGGCCCCACCGACCCGGCCACGCTGCCCGCCGATTTTGTGGCCCGATACACGGCCGTGACCCCCTTCGACGAACAACCCGGCCCCTACGCCGCCTCTACCTACGCCGCCTTCCAACGGCTCTGGCAAACCCTCGCCGAAACAGAACAGAGGCACGGCCGTATTGACCGGGCGGCAGTGATGATGGTAATCGGTAATCAGTAACCGGTTATCGGTTTATTGATGCCCCCGATTACCGATAACCGATGACCGATGACCGAATTTACACCTGGCTTAGACCTGAACGAACAATTTTACCACGAGGTGGTACGGCCGTTACTGGCGGCCCATTTTCCCGGTCTGGCGCATGGCGCGGGGCGGTTGGGGGATGGCTCGGAGGTGTTGGGATTTGATGATGGCATGTCCACCGACCATGATTGGGGCATCCGGCAGCAGCTTTTTTTGCGGGAAGAAGATGAGGCGCGGTGGGGCACGGCCGTAACGGACACCCTCGCCCATCACCTGCCCCCCACCTATCGTGGTTACGCCGTTCACTTTGGGCCGCCTGATGGGGAAGGGGCGCGGCTGCCGGAACAGATCACATCTGGCCCGATCAGCCATCGCATTGAAGTGACAACGGCCCGCCACTTTTTCCAGGCGCATTTGGGTGTTGATCCGGTGGCGGAGTGGACGGCCGTTGAATGGATCATCATCCCCCAACAGCGATTATTGACCCTCACCGCCGGGCGTGTCTTTGCCGACGAGTTGGGCGAACTGGCCCCCTGGCGGCAAAAGCTGGCCTACTTCCCGCATGACATCTGGTTCTATTTGCTGGCCTGCCAGTGGCGGCGCATTGGGCAGGAAGACCATTTTGTGGGGCGCACCGGCATTCGCGGCGACGACATTGGCTCGCGGCTGCTGGCGGCGCGGTTGGTGCATGATGTGATGATGCTCGGTTTTCTCTACGAAAGACGTTACGCCCCCTACCCCAAATGGTTTGGCGGCGCCTTTAATCGGCTGGATTGTGCGGCCGAACTCAACCCGATTTTGACGGCCGTGCTGACCGCCCCAGACTGGCAAACACGCGAGAACCATTTGTGCGCCGCATTCCGTGTGGTGGGCGAAATGCACAACCGGTTGCACATCACGCCGCTGCTACCTACGGGCTGCCAACAGTATTACGGCCGTCCCTTCCACGTGCATGTTGGCGATTATGCCGGTACGATCTGGGCGGCAATTGACGATGAAGCCGTGAAACGGCTGCCCTACACGGGTAGTGTGGATCAGATGAGTGATAATACCGATTTGCTGAGTTACCCGGATAATTATGGGCGGCTACGGCCGTTGTATGAACTTTGAGAGCCGTGCCAGGCACACCACACACGATCCTGGAAATACCAAAATCTGGTGTGGTGTGCCCGGCACGACAGGTGAGAGACATGCCCAAACAAGACTTTGTGATGCGGATGATTGAGCAGTTGCGCGGGCTGCTGCCGTATGTGCTGGATTTGGCCCGGTCGGGCAACTATGCCGAAGCGCACGCCGTCATTGACCAGGCGGTGCAACAACTGATGGGCATTGGCACGAATGGGCTGGTGAAACTGCCGGATGAAACGATTATTGACCGCCTGCAAGCGGACCATGCGGCGGCCTGGGATGACAAATGTTTATTTCTGACGGCGATGCTGGTAGAGGAAGCGGACATTTTAGTAAAGGAAGGAGAGGAGGAAGCGGCTTACGGCCGTTACCTCAAGTCCCTCCACCTGCTCCTCTTCCTGGCGCAAACGGAAAGCGAACCGCTGCCCGCCGATGACCTGATACCGGACATTGACCGGGTGGTGGATGCCCTGGCTGATTTTCATTTGCCCGGCGAAAGTTGCGTTAAGTTACTGCTTTATTACGAGCAGATGGGGGATTATACGGCCGTAGAAAATCTCCTCTTCGACTGGCTGGAAAACACCCCACCCGAACTGGTGGGCGAGGCCAATCCGGCCCAAACCGGCCTGGAAATCTGCCAACGCCTGCTCCTCCTGCCCGACCTCGCCCTGGAAACCGGCGGCCTCACCCGCGAAGAGGTAGAGTTAGCCGTTCAAGACCTTCGGGAATTTTTAGAATAAACACTGAACGCTTACTAAACGTGAGTGGGACGCTGATGAACGCAGATGACGCGGATTTTTTTTCTTCGTTATCTTTGCTCTTTTGCGTCAAACTACAAGGCGTGATAACAACATTTTATCTGCATCCTAATTTTTGAGGAGTTCAACATGGGTGCAGCACACCACGATGAATGAAAATAGGACACACCTTTTAAACTCTTATCCGCGTCATCCGCGTGAATCTGCGTCCTATTGATGAAGGAGGAACATATGATTCGTAGAATTGTTGGGGTTATTTTTATCATTATTGCCATCATCGGGGCGGTGGTGGCCTACCAGGGGATGCAGCTTACCGACCGCTTTATTGACAATCTGGCGGCGAGCATGAAAAGCGCCTTGCAATTGACCACCGAGACGTTGACCAACGTGGAAAGTACGCTGGTGGTCTCTAAACAAACGCTCACCGACCTGGGGGCCACCTTGTCTACGATGGAAACAACGGCGGGAGATATGGCTACGGCCGTGCAAGACGCCGAACCCCTGATCAACCAGGTCAGCGCCGTCATTGCCACCGACGTGCCCAACAGCCTGGAAACATTGCAGGCCAGCATCCCTACCCTGGTCGAGGTGGCGACCGTCATTGATGACACCCTGACCACGCTCAGCCGGTTTGAGATTGACCAGACCATCCCCATCGTCAACTATCGCATCCAGTATGACCTGGGCGTAACCTATGACCCGGAGGTGCCGTTTGACCAGGCCATAACCGAGTTGGGCGGCAGTCTGGAAGGGCTGCCGGAAACCTTGCGCGGCCTGGAGTCGGAACTGGCAACCACCCAGGCCAGCCTGGACACGATGAGCGGGAATATGGAGCAGTTAGCCAGCGACATGGCCACCCTGAACGATTCTATTGCCGAAGTGCAGCCCATTTTGGACGAGTACATCCGCATCGCCACCGACGTGAACGACCGGCTGCGGTTGGCCAGCGCGCAAATTGACGATCAGGCGGCCCAGGTCAAGCAGATTTTCAACTTCATCTTCCTCTGGATGCTGCTGTTTCAACTGGTGCCCCTTTATTTGGGGCTGGAAATGGCCGCCGGGGAGCGCGGCATTGAGCAGTACGTCACCGAAAAAGAGTTTGCCGAACGCATGGAAAAGTACGAAAAACTGCTGGCCCAAAGCGAAAATAGCGCGGCCGATGCCCCGGACACGGCCGTATCGTCAGCCTGACAGTGGGCAATCGTAGGGTTTCAGACGGCCGTCCTGCGGACAATCTGCCCATGAGCTTAACAAAATCCCCCGTGCCATTCCGACGAGTCTGCGAGGAGGAATCCTTTTCTACCGGAGATGACGTTAAGATTCCTCGTTCCGAAGACTTCACTCGGAATGACAGTTTTGGATTAGTACGCGGATTTTCGCGGATGACGCGGATTTTCGTGGATATATCAAAAAACCCCGCGTTCATCCGCGTTCTTCCGCGTCCCATTTTCTTTTTTCTGGCTGTATGGGTTTTTGCAGCCTGCACGGAGCAGGAAGCGCGGCCAATTGCTCAGGAAATTGCACACACGGCCGTACCCACCCCCACACTCGCCGCCGGACTGCCCACCGTACCCCCACCGCCGCCTACCCAGCCCCCGGCCAACGCGCCCGCCGCCCATGTTGACGACCCCACCAACGAACCGTTACCGACGCTCACGGCCGTGCCCACCGTCACCCCGCTGCCTACCCCCACCAACCTGCCCTCACCCGTGGAGCGGTTTGCCCAGGCAGACGCCAACATGCACAACGGCAACTTCGCCCAGGCTATCACCCTGCTGCAAGCCAACGTGCAGCAGCCCGATGCTTTTAGCCGCACAGAGCAAATAGACAATGTTTACAATCTGGGCATCGCCTACCTGCGTGAGGGGCGATATGCTGACGCGCTGGGCGCATTTGAACAATTAACAGCCCTGGCGGGAGAACAAACGCCTACGGCCGTTTCCTTCTTCATCGGTCAGGCGCGTAATGCCCTCGGCGATTACCCAGGGGCCATCACTGCCTACCAGAGCTACGTCAGCGCCAATTCGGACATGGGCGCTTATATCTATCCACTCATAGCTGCTGCCTACGATGCTACCGGCGATACGGCCAATGCCCAGACTGCCCGTGAAACGGCGGCCAACGCCCCCGCCCATCGCCTCACCGAAATCGCCAACCGGCGGGCGCTGGCCCGGCTTTACCTGGGCACGGGCAACTACGCCGCCGCCATCGCTCAATATGACGCCATGCGCGACCTGGCCATTACCGAAATCACCAAAGGGGAGATGACCTACCTGGCGGGCAGCGCCGAACTGCTGGCGGGCAATACCGAGGCGGCATACGGCCGTTTCCAACAGGCCCTCACTGGCTATCCCCGCGCTTACGACACCTACCTGGGGTTGGTGCGGTTGGTGGAAGCAGGTGTGCCGGTGGACGAGTACCAGCGTGGCCTGGTCAACTATTTCGCCAAATCCTACGAACCGGCGGTGGCCGCCTTTGCCCGGTATGTGGCCGCCAACCCGGAAACATACAACGCGGACGCCCATCTCTATGCGGCCTGGAGTTATGAAGCGTTGGGCAATCTGCCCGCCGCCCTGGTCGAACTGGAAAGTTATGCCCGCAGCAATCCGGCAACCGCCGCTTTTGAACGGGGCCTGATGCTGGCCCGTGCCGGCAACTTGCCCGGCGCGCTGGAAAACTACGATTTCTATTTGCAGAATTTCCCGGATGGCCCAGACGCCGCGGCGGTGGCCTGGCGGGCGGCGCTCAACAGTGAAAATCAGGGGGATGTGGCTACGGCCGTGACCCGTTACACCGCTCTGGCCGATACCTACCCCTGGTCTGAACGCGCGCCGGAAGCGTTGTTCCACGCCGGTTGGCTGGCAAACCAATCAGGTGATCTGGACACGGCCGTGACCCTCTGGACACGCGCCGCCCAAACCTACCCTGCCAACGAATATGGCAGCGCCGCCCTGGTCTGGCTGCTGCGCATTCTGCCCGGCTACAATCCCACCCACGCCGAAGATGGCAGCGGTGTACCCGACCCGCACAAGCTGTTGGAGCAGATACAGCAGCAGGCAGAGGGGGGCACGGCCGTGAACTACTACGCTCTGCGCGCCAAAGACATCGTTCAGGGCAATGAACCGTTTACGGCAGTTGGCCCCTTCCGCCCCCCCACGTCCGAAGAAGAAACCGCCGCCCAGGCCGAAGCCGAAAGCTGGCTGCGCCGCTGGCTCGGTCTGGAACCGGGAACCGATATACGCACGCTGCCGCCCGCCCTGGCCAACGATGCCCGCCTGATACGCGGCCAGAAGTTGTGGCAGTTGGGCCTGTATGAAGAGGGCAAACGGGAATTGGAAGGGGTGCGCGAAGCGTATTCCCAGGATGTACTCGGCAGTTACCAACTGGCGCTCTTCTTCCGTGATTTAGGGTTATATCGCTCCTCCATTCTGGCGGCTGCGCGGTTGCCCGGCCTCACCGGGCAAAGCGTATTTGCCCTGCCCCCCTTCATTGGCCGCCTGATGTACCCCATCTATTACCACGACCTGGTGCTGCCGCTGGCGCAGCAACATGGCTATGATCCCCGCCTGCAATTTGCCCTGCTGCGGCAGGAGAGTCTGTTTGAGAGTTTTGCCACCTCCAGCGCTGTGGCTCAGGGACTCAGCCAGGTGATTCCCGATACCGGCGCGTACATTGCGCAACAGTTGAACTGGCCGAACTACAAAAATGAAGACCTTTACCGGCCTTACGTGGGTTTAACCTTTGGTGCGTTTTATCTGGCGCAGCAGCTGCGCGCCTTTGATGGCACAGCCCACGCCGCGCTCTCCGCTTACAACGCCGGGCCGGGCAACGCCGCCCGCTGGTACAACGCCGCCGGCAGCGACCTTGACCGTTACATTGAAACCGTCAACTTTGCCGAAACCCGCCTCTACATTGACCGCATTTACGAAGGCTACGTCATTTACCGTTTTTTGTATGGAGGGGATGGTGAGACAGATTGACAATTGCGGTTATGATGTTGCCGTCAACTCTTCCCGAATGATCCGGCGCAGCAGCTTTTCCAGATTCTCGTTTTCAATACTTTCCCGCAGTGTCTCGTTAATCAGGGTTTGATAGCCGCGCCCACCGGCCTTTGTCTTAAAGAAAGCAATCAGGTCAGCGTCCAGATACATATTCACCCGAACTTTCCCTTTAATAACCGGCTTGCCCCCCGTCCGCAAAATAGCACGCTCCAACTGCTCCTCGGTAATTTCGGTAATTTCGGACAAATCAATATCCTCGTCTTTGGCGTTGTGCAAAAAATCTCGATCAGTTTCCGAATGCTCTGAAAAAGATGTTTTTTTCATGTTTTGTCGCCTTTCGCATGGGATTGTACATATGATCGTGTGTATATCAAGAGATAAAGTTTTTTTACGCCTTTACCGATTGCCACCCCGCTTGCTGTGGCGTATAGTTAGCGGTGTATGGAACAGCCCACCACCTACATCCCCATGGACAGACGACAGGCGTTGGCGCAGGGCGTAGAACTGCCCGAACGTACACAAGGCGCGGCGCTGTTTGCCGACATCTCCGGTTTTACCCCCCTGACGGAAGCGTTGGCCCAGGAATTGGGCGCCCGGCGCGGCGCGGAGGAACTGACCGGCCATTTGAACCGGGTGTATGACGCGCTGATCACGGAATTGCACCGTTTTGGCGGCAGCGTGATTTCCTTTGCCGGAGACGCCATTACCTGCTGGCTGGACGGGGATGACGGGCTGCGGGGGGTGGCTTGTGCGCTGGCGATGCAGCAGGCGATGGCCCAGTTTGCCCAGGTGTTGATTCCATCGGGCAAGATGGTTTCGCTGGCGGTGAAAACGGCCGTCGCCATCGGTTCCGTCCGCCGTTTTGTGGTCGGCGATCCGGAGATTCAACTACTGGATGTGTTAGCCGGGCAGACGCTGGAATGGCTGACGGCGGCGGAGCATCTGGCGCGCAAGGGAGATGTGGTGCTGACGCCCAAAACGGCCGTCGACCTGCAACCACACCTGGTCATTAGCGAATGGCGCACCGACCCGGAAAGTGGTGAACAATTTGCGGTTGTGAAGGAGTTGTTGACGGCCGTATCTACTCAGTCCTGGCCTCCACTGACCCACCCTCTCACCAACACCCAAATTCAACCATGGCTGCTGCCGACCGTGCATGACCAGTTGCAGCACGGCCGTGGCGAATTCCTGGCCGAACTGCGCCCTGCCGTTGCTCTGTTTATGAAGTTCACCGGCATTGATTATGACCACGATCCGGCAGCAGCAGTCAAGCTCGATTGGTACATCCAGGCCGTGCAGCGCGTCATCCAACAATATGATGGGGCGCTGCTGCAACTGACCATCGGCGATAAGGGCAGTTACCTCTATGCCGCCTTTGGCGCGCCTATTGCCCACGAGGACAACGCCGCCCGCGCCGTGACCGCTGCCTGGGACATTATTCACACGGCGGCCATGCCGGCCATTCAATTGGTGCAAATTGGCATTGCGGCGGGGCGGATGCGGACGGGAGCCTATGGTGGCAGCGCCCGCCGCACCTATGGCGTGTTGGGGGACAGCGTTAACCTGTCGGCGCGCTTGATGGAACGGGCTGCCCCCGGCCAGATTTTGACTACTGCCGACATCCAGCAGGCTGTGGATGGCTTCGAGTGGGAGTCATTACCGCCCATTGAAGTCAAAGGGAAAAGTGGGCCGCAGGCAGTCACGGCCGTTGTGCGCCCCCGACCGCGCTCCATGATGCGCCTGCTGGAACCGGGTTACGCCCTGCCCATGGTGGGGCGGGAGGCAGAATTGTCCTTGATTGCCGAACGGATCGAGCGGGTGTTGGCCGGGCAAGGACAAATTATCGGTATTACCGCCCATCCCGGCATGGGTAAGTCTCGCCTGGTAGCCGAGGTCATCCGGCTGGCGCATGAACGGGGACTGACCGGGTACGGCGGCGAGTGTCATGCGTATGCCTCCAAGAGCAGCTATCATGTGTGGCACACCATCTGGCGCGGCTTTTTCAACGTCGTGGGCGACCCACCATTGGATGAACTGGTGGCCCAGTTGGAGGCAGAGCTGACGCAAATTGACCCGGCGCTGCTGCCCCGCCTGCCGCTGTTAGGCATGGCCCTCAACCGGGCCATCCCGGACAATGACCTGACCCGCTCCTTTGACGCCAAACTGCGCAAAGCGTCATTAGAATCATTGCTGATCAGTTGTGTGCGGGCGCGGGCAGCGGCACGGTCCGAAGCCACTTCGGGTTCGCCGTTGCTCATCGTTCTGGAAGATTCGCACTGGATTGACCCCCTCTCCCATGATTTGTTAGAAATCTTGGGCCGGGCCATAGCCGATATGCCAATGCTGATGGTGTTGGCTTACCGCATTGTGGAAGTGGGTGGTGATTTGCCGCCACGAGTCATTTCGCTGCCCCATTTCACGGAGGTGATGCTGACTGAATTTACCCCCACAGAGGCACACCACTTGATGCAATTGAAGGTGGCGCAGTTGTTTGGCGCAGACACGGCCGTCTCCCCCACCTTCATCGAGCGCATAACCGCCAAAGCCGATGGCAATCCATTTTATATCGAAGAACTGCTCAATTACCTGCAAGATCGGCATATTGACCCCGAATCTGCCGATGCCCTGGCGACCCTGGAATTGCCCGACAGTTTGCACAGCCTCATCCTCAGCCGCATTGACCAATTGACCGAAGGGCAGAAAAACACCCTTAAAATTGCCAGTGTCATCGGCCGTCTCTTCCGCGTGGCGCTGCTGTGGGGGGCGTATCCTGAATTGGGCGACGCGGCGCATGTGCAGTCCGACCTGGAGACGCTGCGCCGGATGGAACTGACGGCGCTGGACACACCTGAGCCGGAATTGACCTACATTTTTAAACACGTCGTCACTCAGGAAGCCACTTACGAAAGCCTGCCTTACGCCACCCGCGCCCGGCTGCACACCCAGATTGGCGAGTACATCGAACACGCCTACGTGGAAATGTTGGCCGCCTATGTGCCCATTCTGGCACACCATTTTTCGCATGGCGAAAATGAGAGCAAAAAGCAACGCTATTTGTTATTGGCGGCGGCCGATGCCCAGGCCAAATATGCGCACGAAGCGGCGATTTCCTATTACGAGCGGGCCATGCCGTTGCTGCCAGAGGTGGAAAAAGCGCCGGTGATGCTGAAACTGGGCGAGGCGCTGCAAACGGTGGGACGTTGGCCGGAAGCGGAAACAATGCTGGAGAACGCGCTGGCATTGGCGCGGCAGTTGGGGGATTTACACGGCCGTGCCGCCGCCCAGACCGCCCTCGCCGAACATATGCGTAAACAGGGTCGGTATGACGATGCCGCCACCCGCTTGCTGCGCGCCCGCCTTAATTATGAAGAACTGGGGGATGAAGCCGGCATCGGCCAGGTATTACAGTTTTCCGGCATATTGGCCGCGCAGCGGGGCGACTACCAGACCGCCCGCGTCCTATGGGGGGAAAGTCTGGAAATCCGGCGGCGGCTGAATGACAAGAGCAGTATTGCCAGCTTGCTCAACAACCTGGGTATTGTCGCCCGTTACCAGGGTGAATATGCCACCACGCAGCGGTTGTACGAGGAAAGCCTGGCGATTCGTCAGGAGATCGGCGACAAGTTTGCCATCGCCAATTCGCTCAACAATCTCGGTTTTCTGGCGCTCAATTTGGGCGACCTGGATATGGCCCGGCAGCGGTTGGAAGAAGCGGTTACATTGCAGCGTGAAGTGGGCGACCGCTGGGCGCTGGCTAACTCGCTGAACAACCTGGCCAGCGTAGCCCGCGATCAGCGCGATTTTCAGCGGGCGCGCGAACTGTACCGCGAGAGCCTGCGCATCAACCGGGAGTTGGGGGATAGGAGTGCGCTGGCTTATTTGCTGGAAGATATTTGCTGCCTGGCGGCGGCCGAAAATGACCCGGAATCGGCCTTCCGGCTGTATGGCGCGGCGGCGGCGCTGCGTGAGGAGATTGGCGCCCCCCTGCCGCCCAGTTACCAGCAGAAGATGGATGAACTGCTGGCCCCGGTGCGGGCACGGTTGCCTGAAGAACAGGAACAGGAGTGGCTGGCTGCGGGGCGTCAGTTGTCGCTGGACGAAGCCATTGTGTATGCCTTGCAGTTGTAGTTCAGAGGAGTTCGCATCCTCAGATGCGAACGGCAGGCATCTGAGGATGCCCGCCTCCGCGATTTATGATCGTTGAGTGTCAAATTTGTAAAATATGGAGTGCCGCACGCCCGCGGGCAAACGTGCTGCACGTGGGCGTGCGAACTCCTCAAGTCGGGAGCATTATCTGATGAATCACCAACCATTTAACCAACCACCGCCTGTTTTGGGCAATCAGTATGATGAGGATCGGGTGCTGCGCAGTTATTTGCGGCGGGTGCTGCCAGCGAACATGCTGGCGGCGATTGAGCCGGCTATGCGCGAATTGGGAGAATTGTCTGGCGGGCGGCTGTACCAGATGCAGTTGGCTGATCGGTTGAATGAACCGACGCTGACGCAGTGGGATGCCTGGGGCCACCGCATTGACCACATTGAAGTCACGCCGCTGTGGAAAGAGGCGGAAAAGCTGGCGGCGCAGTTTGGTATTGTGGCGGCGGCGTATGAGGGGCGGTACGGCCGTTACGACCGCATTCACCAGTTTGCCCTCACCTACCTCTTCCACCCCTCGACCGATGTGTACACCTGCCCGCTGGCGATGACCGACGGGGCGGCGCGCACCCTGCTGCGCTCCGGCAACCAGGAACTCATTGACCGCGCCATCCCCCACCTGACTAGCCGCGACCCGGCCCAATTCTGGACCAGCGGGCAGTGGATGACGGAATCCACCGGCGGTTCGGACGTGGGGTTGAGCGAGACGACGGCCGTGTTGGATGACCAGGAAACGTGGCGGCTGCACGGCCGTAAATGGTTCACCTCTGCCGCCACCGGGCAAATGACGCTGACGTTGGCCCGCCCCGAGGGCAATCCGCCGGGCGGTAAGGGGCTGGCGCTGTTTTACCTGGAGACGCGGGATGGGCACGGCCGTTTGCAAAACATGGAAATTCTGCGCCTGAAAGATAAATTGGGCACCCGCAAAGTGCCGACGGCCGAAATCATGCTGCACGGCGCACCGGCCATGCCGGTGTATGCGCTAACGGACGGCGTGCGCCACATCGTGCCCATGTTGCATCTGACCCGCACCTGGAATGCCGTCAGCGCCATTGCCTTCATGCGGCGGGGGCTGGCGCTGGCGCGGGATTATGCCCGCAAACGGGTGGCCTTTGGTGGGCCGCTGGCGCAAAAGCCGCTGCATGTGGATACGCTGGCGCGGCTGCAAGCGGAATTTGAGGCCGCCTTTCACCTGACGTTTTATGGCGTGGAGTTGATTGGCAAGGACGAGGCGGGTGAGATTTCGGATGAGGAAGCGGCTTTGCTGCGCATGTTGACTTCGATTAACAAGCTGGTGACGGGGCGGCAGGGGGTGGCGGTGACCAGCGAGATTTTGGAGGCGCACGGCGGTGCGGGTTACGTGGAAGATACCGGCCTGCCCTTGCTGCTGCGTGACGCCCAGGTGCTGCCCATCTGGGAAGGCACGACCAATGTACTGGCGCTGGATACGCTGCGGGCGCTGCGGGATGGGGTGGCACTGCCTGCCCTCATACAGAAGGTGGCGGAATGTGCGACGGCCGTGCGCGATGAACGATTGCTCACGGCCGTGACCACTGCCCAACATGCTCTTTCTCATGCCACAAGCTGGCTCACGCAAACGGCGAATCGGGAACCGGCCTTACTGGAAGCGGGGGCGCGCCGGTTTGCGTTGACCATTGGCCGGGCGCTGGCGCTGGCGCTGCTGGCGGAACATGCCCAATGGTCGCTGGATGTGGAGGGGGACGGCCGTGCCGTCATTGCCGCCCAATTGTTTGCCCAGAGTGGGGTGGATGTGGTGGTGGATACGGCCGTAGTGGAGTTAGGTTTGCTAGTAATTGAGTAATTGGGTAAATAGGAAATTGCTCAATTACTCAATTACATCTTTTTCCCCACACGCGGTATCATAATAAAAACTGTAGGGCGATTTTCCAAAATCGCCCTATATTCATACAGGAGGAAAGACGTGAAACGCAGTACCTTATTCATCTTCTTAACCTTTTTAATTATGTTTGTGGCCTGCCAGCCGCGAGAAGAGGTTAACCCAGACAAACTACCGGCCAATTATGATTATGCTGCCGGTGATGCCTCAAAATCGGTGACACTAAAAGGTGTGACCATTCAGGTGGATGAGGTCAGCACTCGCCCCGGTAATATCTCGGCGGAAGACCCGCTTAAACCGGGTTATGTGTATGTGGTGGTGAAGATGACCATTACCAACCAGAGCCAGAAATCTGTATTGGCGACCGAATTTCGTTTGATTGATGAATACTTGAATTTGTATGAATCGTGGCAGACCAGCGCCCCCTTTAGCCGCGATTTGACGGCGCTGCCTGCCGAAATTGGCGCCGGGCAGTCAGCCACCGGCGAGCAGGTCTTCATTGTGCCGCAGCCGGCGCTGAGCGCCAACTTGCGGCTGCGCTGGCAGTCCGGTGTGCATGAATCGCGCATAGACCTGTCGTTAGGCCAACTGCCTTTGCCGCAATAAAGGGTTTGTCTCAAATGAGTTGAGATCAAACATGTCATTCCGAGCAGTCTTCGACAGCTTGCCCTGAGCTTGTCGAAGGGAGGAATCTTTCACGTTGGCTGAGACGAAAGATTCCTCGTTCCGAAGACTTCACTCGGAATGACACGTGCCAGACAGGTTTCTTGTGGACTGATTTGCCCCGCAATGGTGGGTTTGGATGAAGGCGATTGACAGGCGCGATTATGCCCGATGGCAGCCGTTCGTAGCAGGCGATTTATCGCCCTCTTACGGCGATAAATCGCCTGCTACGAACAGAAGAGGATGAGATTGATGAAGCGGACGTTGTTTGATGACGAGCATCTGATGTTTCGGGAGGCGGTGCGCCGGTTTGTGGACAAGGAGGTACGGCCGTACCACGAACAATGGGAACATGAGGGCATTGTGCCCCGCGACTTGTGGCTGAAGGCGGGTGAACTGGGTTTTCTGGCGATGGCCGCGCCGGAGGTTTACGGCGGGCTGGGGCTGGTGGACTTTCGTTACAACGTGGTGCTGACGGAGGAACTGACCCGCGCCGGGGCGTCTGGGGTGGGGTTCGGCCTGCACAATGATATTGTGCTGCCCTACATCCTGACCTATGGCACGGAGGAGCAAAAACAGCGTTGGCTGCCCAAAATGATCGGCGGCGAGACGATTACGGCGATTGCCATGAGCGAACCAAACGCGGGCAGTGACCTGGCAGGGATTCAGACAACGGCCGTGCGCCACACCGACCACTACCTGCTGAACGGCCAAAAGACCTTTATCACCAACGGCATCAACAGTGACCTGGTGATTGTGGTCGCCAAAACCGACCCATCAGCCGGGCACAGCGGCGTCAGTTTGCTGGTGGTGGAACGGGGGATGGCGGGGTTTGCACACGGCCGTAATCTGGACAAAATTGGCTTGAAAGCGCAGGATACGGCCGAACTGTTTTTCGATAACGTTAAAGTGCCACTGGATAATTTGCTCGGCGGCGAGGGGCAAGGTTTTTATCAATTGATGATGCAGTTGCCACAGGAGCGGCTCTCCATTGCCGTCATTGCCGTCGCCGCCTGCGAGGCGGTACTGGAGATGACGATCAACTATTGCCAGGAGCGGGAGGCGTTCGGCCGGCCGATTGGCAAATTCCAGCACAACCGATTTAAGCTGGCAGAGATGAAAACGGAGATCGAAATCGCCCGCGTCTTTGTAGACCGCTGTATTACCGAACTAAATGCGGGCAATCTGACGGCGGCGGAAGCGGCCATGGCCAAGTGGTGGACGACGGAACTGCAAAAGCGGGTGGTGGACGACTGCCTGCAACTGCACGGCGGTTATGGTTATATGATGGAGTACCCCATTGCCAAAGCCTTTTTAGACACCCGTGTGCAAACCATCTATGGCGGCACGACGGAGATTATGAAGGAAATTATTGGCCGGGCGATGGGGTTTTAGCTGCGTGATGCGTGACTCGTGATGCGTGATGTTTTCACGTGTCACGCATCACGCATCACGCATCACGTGAAGGAGCGTATGAAAGGGATTATTTTGTCGGGTGGGATGGGGACGCGGTTGTATCCGTTGACCATTTCGCTGTCGAAGCAGATTTTGCCGTTGTTTGATAAGCCGATGATTTATTACCCGCTGTCGGTGCTGATGCTGGCCGATATTCGGGAGTTTTTGATCATCTCCACGCCGCAGCATATCGAGCTATACCAGGGATTGTTTGGTAATGGCGAACGGTTAGGGCTGCACATTGAGTATGCGGTGCAGGCGCAAGCGAATGGCATTGCGCAGGCGTTTGTGATTGGCGAGCAGTTTGTAAATAACCAGCCGTGTGCGTTGATGTTGGGCGACAACTTTTTGTATGGGCATGGGCTGTCGGCGCGGCTGCGACAGGCGGGGCAGTTGGCCGAGGGTGGGCTGGTATTTGCCTATTACGTGCAAGACCCGGAGCGGTATGGCGTGGTCTCCTTTGATGACAATTACAAGGCGTTGACGATTGAGGAGAAGCCGAAACAGCCGAAGTCTAATTATGCAGTGACGGGGCTGTATTTTTATGACGCGGATGTGGTGCGGATTGCCAGGGAGCTACGGCCGTCGGCGCGTGGCGAATACGAAATTACCGATGTGAACAACATCTATTTGCAACGGGGGCAGTTGCGGGTGGAACTGCTGGGGCGTGGTTTTGCCTGGCTGGATACAGGCACCCATGACAGCCTGTTGGAAGCCAGCAACTTTGTGCAGACCATCGAACACCGGCAGGGCCTCAAGGTGGGCTGCGTGGAAGAGATCGCTTTCCGCAAAGGATACATCAGCCCGGCGCAGCTGATGGACATTGCCAACCGCTCCAACGATAACCCCTACTGCCAATATCTGCGCCGTCTGGCGGAAGAGAAGATTGGGCCGATTTGGGAATAAGAGAAGAACGAGATTAGGAGATTGGGAGATTATCAATCTCCTAATCTCTTAATCTCTCAATCTCCACAACAACTATGAACGACATCACACTACGCGACTGCCAGCAAACGGTGGATGAATGGGTGCGGACGGTGGGGGTACGCTATTATTCGGAGTTGACGAACACGGCCGTACTCATGGAAGAAGTCGGCGAAGTGGCCCGGCTCATGGCCCGGCTGTATGGCGACCAGAGCTTCAAAAAAGCCGACGAAGCCGTCAATCTGGCCGACGAAATGGCCGACGTGCTGTTTGTCCTCATCTGCCTGGCCAACCAGACCGGCGTAGACCTGACCGCCGCCTTCCACCAAAACATGGCAAAAAAGACCACTCGTGACAAAGAGCGCCACGCGAATAATCCGAAGTTGAAGTGATGCGTGATACGTGATGCGTGAGACTTTTCCAGTCACGTATCACGCATCACGCATCAAAAGTATTCTGATGAGCATAGATATAACAAAAGTATTGGGCTACCAGTTCAAGCCGGTGGAGACGCGGTATACGGAGCGAGATGTGAGCCTGTATGCGCTTTCCATTGGGGCGGCGGCCGATCCGCTGGATCGGGACGAGTTGAAGTTTGTGTATGATTTGAACGGTGCCGGTTTTTTTGTTTTTCCCACCTTCCCCATGATCTTCCCCTTTCCCATGATGTGGCAAATTTTGGATGTGCCGGGGCTGGAGTTCAACCCGATGTTATTGCTGCATGGGGAGCAGATGATGGTGTTAAGACGGCCGTTGCCCCCATCTACCACCCTCACCACCCACGCCCACATCAGCCAGGTGTACGACAAAGGTTCCGGCGCGCTCATCGTGCTGGACATTTCGACAGTGGATGCGCAGGGCGAAGAAGTGGCCTTCAACCAGCTATCCGCCTTCATACGCGGCCTGGGTAGCTTTGGCGGCGAACGCGGGCCATCGGGCAGCGCCGCCACGCCGCCGGAGCGCCCGCCGGACGTGGTGCTGTCCCAGGCTACGCAGCCCAATCAGGCGCTCTATTACCGCCTGGCCTCCGGCGATGGCAACCCGCTGCACGCCGACCCGCAAATGGCGGCGCTTGGCGGCTATGACCGGCCCATTTTGCATGGGTTGTGTACACTCGGTTTTGCGGCGCGGGCGGTGCTGAAGACATTTGGCGGCAATGACCCGGCGCGTTTTCAGAGTATCCGCGCCCGCTTCAGCCAGCCCGTTTTCCCCGGCGAGACGGTGATTACAGAGATGTGGGATGAGGGCGACGGCCGTGTCCTCTTCCGTGCCCGTATCCAGGAACGGGGTGGGGTGGTGGCGATTACGAATGCGGCCGTAGCGTTGAACTTATGATCCGCGAAAGACGCGAAGGTCTTCGTGAAAGACACGAAGGGACGCGAATCTTATTCTCTGCGCCTCCGCGTCTCTGCGTTAAAAAGAAGGAGTGAACATGTTTCAAGATCAAGTAGCGATTGTAACGGGGGCGGGGCGGGGGATTGGTGCGGCGGCGGCGAAACTGTTTGCGCAGTATGGGGCGAAAGTGGTGGTCAATGACCTGGATGCGGCCCCGTGTGCCGAAGTGGTGGCGGAGATAAAGGCGGCGGGGGGTGAGGCTACGGCCGTGCCCGGCAGCGTCACCGATCCCCAATTCCCCGACCAACTGATGCAGGCGGCCATCGCCGCCTACGGCAAGATCAACATCCTGGTTAACAACGCCGGTTTCACCTGGGACGGCATGTTGCACAAAATGAGCGACGAGCAGTGGCAGGCGGTGTTGGATATCCACGCCACCGCCCCGTTTCGTCTGATTCGCGCCGCCGCCCCCTATATGCGCGAAGCAGCCAAAGCGGAAAAGGAAGCGGGTGGCCCGGTAGAGCCGCGCTGCATCGTCAACGTCTCTTCCACCTCCGGGCTGCACGGCAATGTGGGGCAGATTAACTATGCCACCGGCAAAATGGGCATCGTCGGGCTGACCAAAACGGTGGCCAAAGAGTGGGGCGCATTTGGCGTGCGCTGCAACGCCGTGGCCTTTGGTTTTATTGACACGCGCATGACCCAGGCCAAAGAAAAGGGAGAAACGATTGCCATTGGCGACAAGGAAGTGGCCATTGGCATCCCCAACCAGATGCGCCAGATGGCCCCCATGCTGATCCCCCTGGGGCGGCCCGGCACGCCAGAAGAGGCGGCGGGCGGCATCCTGCTGCTGGCCTCGCCGCTGGCGGCCTATATTACCGGGCATACGCTGGAAGTGACGGGCGGAGCGGGGATATAGCCATTCGGCATGGTTCAGAAAACTACCGACATATCTTTACAAATTCCACGTCAGCGTGTCGTTCCGACCCGTTCGGCAAGCTCAGGGCAGGCTTGTCTTCGAGGAGGAATCCCTACCACTGGTGCAGGAGCAGGATTCCTCGCTCCGAAGACTACGCTCGGAATGACAATTACAGCTGATTTGTAAAGGACAAATCTCGTCTTATGAACCACGCCAACCATTCCACTATGAACACAGAAAACCACCAAGTCATTCATATCTGGCAGCGATTGTGGCTGGTATTGGTTTTGCTGGGGCTGGTAGCGCTGGCGGTGGGGCTGTTTGCCCTGGTGAATCCGCAGGCAACGGCCGCACTGCCGGTGCAATTGTTGGGTGTGATACTGGTGTTGGATGGGGTGCGGCGGATGGGCACGGCCGTGATCAAACGCCATCCCCATTGGGGAAATCAATTGCTCTCTGGGCTGATTGAAATCCTTCTTGGTTTGCTCGTTTTTGTTTTGGCGCTGCCCATTGTCACGGCAGCTTTTACCGTCATCCTCTACCTGGCCGGGTTTGGCCTGCTGATTAGTGGCGGGGTGAGTGTGATGCAGGCGATTCAGGGACGACGGCCGTATACCAGCATCTTCACCGGGGTCATGTTGCTCGGTTTTGGGGTGCTGATGTTTGCCCTCACCGGGCCGCTGGCCGTGAGCCTGGTCTGGGTGACGGGTATTTTCTCGCTGGTGGCGGGCGTCCTTTTGCTGGTGGCTGCTTTTCGCGTGCGGCAGCAAGGCGGTCTGCTGTCCGGGCAGATGTGGACAATCCAGGGGGACACGGTGGTGGTGGATGGCGACGTGATTGATGGAGAAGTGATTGATGGCGAAGTGATTGAGGGGGAATATGATCTGGATGAAGAAGAGCCGGGGTTGTTGGTGGACGGCCGTGAGGACGGCGAATCGTAATCGGTAATCGGTAAACGGTGCAGAGGTGAGGATGAGATGGTGGCGGGATACGGCCGTGCGGCAAGGAGTGATTGTCTTTGTGGCGCTGCGGCTGTTTTTGTTGGTGTGGGCGGCGCTGGTGCTGCTGGTGCAGCCGTTGCCGCCAGAACCGGACGAGGTGCTACGGCCGTATCAGGGTCAGCCTATCCTTACCAGCGGCGCAGCCGGGTTGTTGCTCGGCCCCTGGCAGCGGTTTGATGCCCTGCACTACACAGCCATCGCCGCCAACGGCTACCAAAACGAGGCCGATTCCGTCTTTCCGCCGCTTTACCCCTGGTTCATTCGCGCCGTCGCTTTTCCATTGGGCAGCAGCCACACAGCGCACATGACCGCCGCCATCCTGGTGGCTAATCTGGCCTGCCTGGGGCTGTTCATCTTGCTGCACAAAGTGGCCGCCGCCGAAATCGGCCCCGAACATGCCACGCGCACCGTCGTTTACCTGGCGCTGTTTCCCACAGCCTTTTTTCTTTTTGCCCCCTACACAGAGTCATTGTTTTTGCTGCTGGCGTTGGCGTCGCTCTGGTCGGCGCGGCGAGGTTTGTTCTGGCAGGCGGGGTTGTTGGGCTTGTTGGCATCGCTGACGCGGCTGACGGGTTGGGTGCTGGTTGTGCCGCTGGCCTATGAATTTTGGCGGCAGCGGTGGTCGCCCGGCGCAGTGAAAGATTTGAGAAGTGTGGGGGAGGGTACGGCCGTGTTCCTGCCCGGACTTGGCACCTTTCTCTTCCTCGTCTACCGCTGGGCTGTTGGGCTGCCTCCATTGAGCGTCATGTACCAAACCTATTGGTACCAGCAAACCGGCCTGCCCGGTTATGATTTGCTGCGCGCCCTGCAAACGATGTTTCTGGGGGCGGCCGCCCGTGCCGGCGAATTTACCTTGTGGTTTGATTTTTTTTGTGCGCTATTATTACTGGCAACCACCATTCTGGCTTTCCGCCGCCTGGGCGTCACCTGGGGTTTATATGCGGCGCTGCTGCTCTTTTTCATGTTACTGCCTACCTCGGAGTTAAAGCCGCTTTACTCCTTTTCCCGCTACGCCCTGGCCTTTTTCCCCACCTTCCTGCTTCTGGCTCGTTGGGGGCAAAACCCCTGGGTAAACCGCCTGATCTTGTACCCATCACTCGTCCTTTACCTTTACTTCAGCGGGCAGTTTTTTATCTGGGGTTGGGTAGCATAAGACGTATCACCTGAAATCTATTTGGAGAATGTTCATGCTTCGTTATTTTGTAATTCCGGCTGTCATAGCCCTGATCGGGGCGTTACTCTTGATGCAGTTGGTTCGCTCATTGGATGCGCTGTGGGCGTGGCTGATAAGCATCACCGTTGTTACTTTTTTCACCTATGGATATGACAAAGTCACTGCCGGGTCGGCGCGACTGCGTGTGCCGGAAAATGCGCTGTTGGCGTTGGCGTTTGTGGGGGGCACAGTGGGCGCTTTAGGTGGCATGGCTGTATTTCGCCATAAAACCAGCAAACGTTCCTTTCAACTGAAACTGGTAGCCGTATTGCTGGTACAGGCCGCTCTCCTGGTACTCTATCTTCTTTATATTCGCAGCGCATGAGTACCTCATTCATCAATCGTTTGTCGCTGCGACGTTACAACGTGCAATTGTGGTTATTTGTAGCTCCCTTTTTGTTAGGGGCGCTGGTGCTGACCATTTTGCCAGCGCTGGCGACGGTGGCGGTGGCTTTTACTAACTATAACGCTGTGGCTGCGCCCACCTGGGCCGGCATGGACAACTTCATGCGGCTGCTCAGTTCGGCGTATGTACGCATTTCGCTGCGTAATACCATCTATTTTCTGGCATTGGCCGTGCCGCTGCGCCTGTTAGGGGCGCTGCTGTTGGCGCTGCTGCTGCAATCCGAGCGGCGCGGCTTTGGCTTGCACCGGGCGGCCGTTTACCTGCCCACCGTTATTCCCGAAGTAGCCTATGCCCTGATCTGGTTATGGATACTCAATCCGGTGTATGGGCCACTCAATATGCTCCTCGCCGGACTGGGTGTTCAGGGGCCGGCCTGGTTGACAGAGCCGGGGACGGCCCGATTCTCAATTGTATTGCTTTCGTTGTTTACCATTGGCGAGGGGTTTGTCATATTGCTCACCGGGCTGCGCACCATCCCGCGTGCTTATTTTGAGGCAGCGCGGGTGGACGGCGCGACGGTGTGGCAGTCGTTTTGGCGCATTACCCTGCCGTTGATCTTGCCCTGGCTGCTGTTGCTGACCTTTCGGGACCTGGTGATCAGCCTGCAAAATACGTTTACGCCGTCGTTTGTGTTGACGTATGGTGGGCCGTATTACGCCACGACCTTTGTGCCGTTGCTGTTATATGAGCTGGCCTTTGATTTTTTTGATTTTGGCATGGCGGCGGCTTTGCTCCTTTTTACTTATCTGGTGATTGGTCTGATCATCATGGGCATTTTGAACCTGGTGGGATCGGAGCGAGGGGCGGATGATTTTTGAGATTGGAGATGGGGAGGTTCAATCTCCAATCTCCAATCTCTCAATCTCCCAATCTCCCAATCTCTATTGATTGCTAATGACAAAACTAAAAAGCATAATTCACCATAGTTTGGGCTGGGTTTTAACGGCCGTGTTCCTCCTCCCTCTGCTCTGGGTAATGGTGGCTTCGTTGCGTGAGGTTGGGCTGCCGCCGCCTACTACCGTGGAGTGGTATCCGCCCAATCCCCAATGGCAAAACTACCAGACCATTTTCCAACGAGTGCCCATGAGCCGTTATTTACAAAATTCGCTGTTTGTGGTGGCTACGGCCGTGCCCATTACCCTCATCATCGCCTCCCTGGCCGGTTTTGGCATGAGCCAGTTGCCCACCCGCCCGCGCCGCCAATTGGTCTATTTCAGTATAGCCCTGCTAATTGTACCGGCGGCTGCCGTCTGGTTATTCCGCTTCCAGATTTTGCGCTGGATGGGGCTGCTGGACTCGATGTGGGCGCTCATCTTGCCCTCCTTTACCGGCAGCAATGCCCTGTTTGTGCTGCTCTTTTACTGGACGTTCCGGCGCATACCGGGCGAAATGTTTGAGGCGGCGCAACTGGATGGCGCTACGGCCGTGACCGTCTGGTGGCGGCTGGCCCTGCCGCTGTCTCGCCCCACCATTGTCGGCGTCACCGTTCTCACCTTTGTCATGTATTGGAGCGACTTCATCAGTCCTATCCTCTACATCTTTAGTCCAGGTAACTACACCCTGGCGGTAGGATTGCAGATTCTCAATCAACTTGACCGCACCAACTGGCCGTTGCTGATGGCCGGGGCGGTGGTGATGACCGCGCCTGTTCTTCTCATGTTTGCCATCTTGCAGCGATTTTTCCTGCACGACCTGTCATTGTCCAACTTGTTTGAAAAGAATTGAGTCACGCTCTGTCGCTTATAAATCCAGCCCCATCTCGTCCCCGCCACCTAAGTCAGGCATGGATTTTTCAATGGATTCCGGGGATTCGCCGCTTTCCAGGCGGCCAACCACTTCACTGAATTCATCTCCCAAGTCTTCACCCATCTCATGGCTCATCTGGCGCATAAAGCGACCCAAGGCTTTGGGATCATTTTCATCCAGGTTAGCCAGGGCGCTGTCATCCATCATCGCATCCATTCGGGCGTCTTCGGATTTTGCCAGCGCGATACGGCCAATGCGTCGTTTGAGGGAAAGACTCTGGCAATGGGGACAGGCGGGTTGGCTACGGCCGTATTCTGCATACGTCATAAACAGCCGCACCCGTCGTCGGCAATCCTGACATTGATAATCATAATACGGCATAAATTCTTACACCCCTTTTTGGGAAGACCCTAAGGGTTTTCTGAAACCCTTAGGGTCAGTAGTCCTCAAATCGAATTCCTGTTATAAATTGGGAAACTCATTATACGGAGAGCGCCGGGCGGTGCAAGCCCATCGGCGCAAATGCAGATGGTAGATAAAGTCTTATACGAACGCAAAAATTATCCTTTATTGATCGTCATTTCCGGGCCGTCCGGGGTGGGCAAAGATACCATTGCCCGGCTGGTGATTGAAAGCCGGGCCGAAGCCTTTTATTTTGTGGTCACAGCCACCACCCGGCCGCCACGTCCCGGCGAAATAGATGGTCAGGATTACATCTTCCTCAGCAGCGACCAGTTTGCCGAGATGATTGAAAGTAACGAACTTTTAGAATATGCCATCGTGTACAACGACTACAAGGGTATTCCCAAACAACAAATTCGGGAGGCGCTGGCGAGTGGCCGGGATGTGATTATGCGCGTAGACGTGCAGGGCGCGGCCACCATTCGCAAACTCGTTCCTAACGCCATCACCATCTTCCTGACTACCAATTCCGAAGAGGAACTGGTGGCGCGGCTGCGCGAACGCAAGTCAGAAACGGCCGAGGGCCTCAATCTGCGCATTGCCACCGCCCGCCAGGAGATGAAGCGCATCCACGAATTTGATTATTGGATTATCAACGCGGAGGAGCAGCAGGACACGGCCGTGAACCAGATTCTCAGCATCATCACCGCCGCCCACTGCCGCGTCAACCAGAAGCCGGTTATTCTTTGATAATCACAGTTCGGCCGCAAATCAATTTGACGAAAACCAGAAAATACTTAAAATAACGCCACTTCGGTGAAACAACTCTATTCTGGGGTCCTGCAAGATCAAACCCTACCCATTGTCAGGTTATCTATGTAGTTTCCCACAGAAATAATGAGATACAGAATCTTAGAAGACCCAACTCCCACATCCTGTGCAACTATACTCATACCATTTTCCCCCCAAGGGTAGATAACCCTATCCTGGTCAGAGCCATGAACCTTATTGCGTGATTTTCTGCCCGGGCGAAATGTGTTTACAAGGAGGTGAAATCCCCGACGATAGCAAAGAACCAGACTACAAATTAGCATTACCTCTGCTGAGAACATTGTTTACTTTCAATAACCTGCTTCAGCAACCCCTAGAGGAGGAAGATTGTGAAGTCACCACGGCATATAAGTTTCCCAGGCTTGCCACATGGTTTGTCATAATGCCTCCCACAAACGAGAAGGAAAAGAAATGATACGCAAAACTATAAAGATTCTCCTCTGTTTGGCTTTTGTGGCTCTATTTACGGCCACTGTGACGGCCGAGCCAGCCTCCCCGGCTAACGAGGATGTCACCGTTGTTGGCGGGGGACATGCCCGCGTCTACAACGAAGCCAAAGGCGAAACAGAACCCGCCAACTACATCATCCAACTCAAAGGTGATCCGGTAGCCACCTATAAAGGTGACGTTTCTGGATTGGCGGCCACCAGCCCGCTGGTCACCGGCGCGCGTAAACTGGACAGCAAGAGTCCCGAAAGTCTGGCTTACGAGCAATATCTGGCTAATAAACAAGACGTTTTTGTGGCCGACATGAACAATTTGTTGGGCCGCACAGTGGATATCGTCTTCACCTATCGCCATGCCTATAATGGCGTAGCCGCTTTCCTCTCCCCGGCTGAAGCCGCTCGCGTGGCCGAGATGGACGACGTTATCTTGCTCTATCGTGAAGGTTTTGAAGAGATATTAACCGATGCCGGCCCGGCCTTTATTGGCGCGGAAACGATCTGGAACGCAGCGGGCGGCAATAAAGGGGAAGGCATCATCGTCGGTATCATTGATACTGGCATCAACTCCGGTCACCCCTCCTTTGCCGCGGTTGGCGGCGATGGTTACGCCCACACCAACCCCTTTGGCTCTGGCAACTACGTGGGATACTGCGTGGCCAATCCCTCTTTCTGTAATGACAAGCTGATTGGCGCCTGGGCTTTCCATCCCTCATCAACCAATCCCGAAGATGCGGATGGTCATGGCAGCCATACCGCCAGCACGGTTGCCGGCAACTATCTGGCCGACCCCATCATGTATGCGCCGACCATCTCATACACCTTTGCCTCTCTGTCTGGTGTGGCGCCCCATGCGAACATCATTGCCTACCAGGTTTGTGTGCCTTCGTGTCCCACAACCTCAACAACAGCGGCCGTGAACCAGGCAGTCATTGATGGTGTGGATGTGACCAACTACTCTATCAGCGGCGGCACCAATCCCTATGTGGAAACCACGGCCGTAGCCTTCCTCAATGCCGTGGCTGCTGGTGTCTTCCCGGCCAACTCGGCCGGTAACGCTGGCCCTGGCGCCGGTACCGTTGGGCATCAAGGCCCGTGGATTATGACCGTGGCGGCCAGCACCCATAACCGGGCTGTGCTTAACTCCGTAGTAGACTTGAGCAACAGCACCGGCACACATCCCGATATTTTGGGTGAAAGCGCCGCTGCCGGGTTTGGCCCGGCGACATTGGTGTATGCCGGCGACCCGCCCTATAACAACCCGCTCTGTAACCCGTTCCCAGGTGGTACCTTTAATGGTGAAATCGTCGTCTGTGATCGCGGTGTGATTGGCCGTGTACAAAAAGGCGCCAATGTTTTGGCGGCCGGCGGCGGCGGTATGATCCTGGCTAACGATGCGCCCAGCGCTGCCAGCCTGAACGCTGACACTCACGTTTTGCCCGCTACCCATATCAGCTATGCAGACGGGGTAGCCTTGAAAGCATGGATGGCATCCGGCACAAACAATATGGGCCGCATCACCGGCGGTACGCTCGATTACGATGCAATGTACGGCGACAATATGGCCAGCTTTAGCTCTCGTGGCCCGGCCGGTGGCGCGGTGCCCGGACTGGCGAACCTGATCAAACCGGATGTTACCGCGCCTGGTCTGAACATTCTGGCGGCCTACCGCGCCGGTTTTAGTGCCCCACCTGAATTTAACATCATCAGCGGCACCTCCATGTCCAGCCCCCATGCGGCCGGCGCGGCCGCCCTCATCCGGGCCATGCATCCTGACTGGACGCCAGCGCAGGTGAAATCTGCTTTGATGATGACGGGTATCACAACAGTAGACAAAGAAGACAACATCACTCCCGGCGATCCCTTTGACTTTGGCGCCGGCCGTGTCAACCTGACGGCCGCCGGTGATGTAGCCTTTGTGCTGGATGTAGACCCGGCCGATTACGTGGATGCTAACCCAGGTATTGGCGGCGACCCGAAATTGCTCAATCTGCCCAGTCTGGCTAACTCTGCTTGTTTCTCACCCTGCACCTGGACACGGACCATTAGCGGCACCTATCCCGTCACAACTACCTGGATGGCGGTAACGACAGCCCCTGTCGGTATGTCGGTTTCCGTGACCCCGGCTACCTTTGAATTGCCCCCTTATGGTTCTTTGACCCTGACCATTGAAGCGGATGTGTCCGGTATGGCTGAAGGCGCATGGGCTTTTGCGGATGTGCGTTTTGTGGAGCAAACCCCAGGCCCGGTGGTTGCCCCCACCTCTGTCGCCCTCAGCGGCCCGACGACCACCGCTGTGAACACGGCCGTCAGCTTCACCGGTCGGCTACGGACCAGACCGGCTCGACGGTGGTCGTCAGCAGCCTGAGCGACACCATCACCTACACCTGGGCGACAACAGGTACCAAGACCGTTACCGTGATGGCCGAAAACGAAGCCGGAATGGTCATGGACAGCCATGAGATTGAAGTGACGGAAAGCACCGAACCGCCGGTAGCGCCAACTTCTGTGACGATCAATGGCCCGACGACCACCGCTGTGGACACGGCCGTCAGCTTCACCGCCGATGTCGGCTACGGACCAGACCGGCTCGACGGTGGTCGTCAGCAGCCTGAGCGACACCATCACCTACACCTGGGCGACAACAGGTACCAAGACCGTTACCGTCATGGCCGAAAATGAAGCGGATATGGTCATGGACACGCATCAGATTGAGGTCACGGCCGTTGTTGAACCGCAGTCCATGCTTTATCTGCCCATTCTCCTCAAACCGGCAAGCACGCAGTCAAGCCAGTCCGTGAATGCGCCTGCCGGCGGTGGTGTGGGCATTGCCCCTGATGTACACTTCCCCATTGCGGTTATCCCGGTTCAAGCCGGTTGCCCACCGTTGGGAAAAATTGACATTGCTGCCATGTCTGACACTGGTTCCCATGACGTTACCTGCACCCCGGACATTGATGTCATCAACCTGACGGCTGATGTCAGCGGCCTGGTGCTGGCTGCGGAAGAAGTAGACTTTTTGAACCAGGACCCGACCAATGGCAATCCCTATGACAACTTGAACGATGTGGCTTATATCACCACCACCGTCAGCGCCGGCGATATCCTGCTGGTAGCCGAGGTTGTGGAATCCACCGCCCCCGATGTTGACCTGTTTGTAGGCACCGGTGATACGCCCAGTCAGGCTACTCAGGTTTGCGCCAGCACCTCACCCATCGAACTGGAAAGCTGCAAGATCGAAGACCCGGCGCCCGGTGTCTGGTGGATTCTGGTGCAAAATTGGCAGGCGTCCGGTTCGCCGCCCGATATGATCCGCTGGGTTCATGCGGTATTAAGCCCCAGCGACGCGGGCAACATGACCGTCACCGGCCCCGACACCAACGCCGGCGATCCGCTCACCCTGACCATTAGCTGGAACGACACCATGAACGTTGGTGAGTTCTGGTATGGCGCTTTCACGCTCGATGCCGACGATGGCAGCCTGGGCGGCCCCTACTTCGTAAACCTGGCGCGTGTGGGTACCCCAGACATTGAGTTGTCCACCACCTCCATGTCCAGCTCGCAACAGTCCGGCGATGTGGTGACACAGACGCTGACCATCAGCAATATCGGCACAGCTAATCTCGACTGGACGATTGACGAAGCAGACCCCAACAATTGGGGTGATGGGCAGAGTTCACCGCAGTTGCTGTTGCCGCCAACCGGCGCTAACGGCAGCCGTGGGGGCGCAATGGATATGCAGCTCCCAATAAACTATCTGTCCCCTGCTGATTTCAGCGAGGGATTTGATGACATCGCCAATATGCCCGGCTGGTTCTTCCAGAATAACTCTGAACCTCTTGGGACGACCAGTTGGTTCCAGGGCAATGATGCTGTTTTCCCGGCTCACGCTGGCGCTCCCACATCTTACATTGGCGCTAACTTCAATAACACAGCCGGCGTTGGCACCATCAGTAACTGGATGCTGACCCCAGAGGTCAATCTGGCCGATGGCGATACCATCTCCTTCTGGACACGCACTGCTGCCGGGAGCATCTGGCCTGACCGTCTGGAACTGCGGCTGAGCACCAATGGCGCCAGCACTAACGTAGGTACATCGTCCACGGATGTGGGTGATTTCACCACTTTGCTCTTGTCGGTAAACCCGACCCTGGTACAGGGTGGCTATCCTGAAGTGTGGACGCAGTTTACGGCAACGTTGTCCGGTATCCCCGGTGGCGCTACCGGGCGTATTGCTTTCCGCTACTTTGTCACCGATGCTGGCCCCAGCGGTAACAATTCCAATTACATTGGCATTGATACGGTCGAGTTTACCGAAGGTTCGGGGGGTGGTTCGGGTTGTGATGCGCCGACGAATGTCCCCTGGGTAAGCGCCAACCCTGCCAGCGGCACAACGGCGCAGGGTGGCAGCACGGATGTTACTGTGACGTTTGACGCTACCGGATTAAGCGCCGGCGTTTATGAAGGTCTGTTGTGCGTCAACAGTAATGATCCGGTCGATCCGCAACTGGAAGTGGCATTGTCCCTGACCGTTTCCGGTGGGCCGCCCATTATTGACGTCAGTCCATCCAGTGTGAGCAGCACCCAGGCGCCGGATACAACAAACACCGAGACCTTAACCATCGGCAATATCGGCGCTTCAGACCTGAACTGGACGATTGACGAGGCGCCACCGGCAGCGTTTGGCGGCAACGTTCTCTATGACAATGGCCCGCTGGTAACGCATCCGGGAGCAGGCCCAGGTGGTTCTGACCATAGCACATTGCAAAACGTGAGTTTAGGCATGACATTGCTGGGCGCCAACGTTGGTTTGCCAGGTGGCTTTCGTGTCACCGATGATTTCACAGTAGCTGCTCTTGGTGGTTGGGATGTTGACACCATCACGTTCTACGGCTATCAGACAGGCTCGACCACCACATCTTCCTTTACCCATGTGAACTATCGTATCTGGGATGGTCCGCCGAATGATCCAGCCAGCAACATAGTCTACGGTGACACGACAACAAATCGTTTGCTAAGTACCGATTGGACCAATGCCTATCGTGTTTCGGAGAGTACGATCAATACATTGCGGCCAATCATGTACATCGTTGCCAGTGGCGGTTTCCATCTGGGTGAAGGCACCTACTGGATAGACTGGCAGTTAGATGGGTCCATTGTTTCTGGCCCATGGCAACCACCAGTTACGATCCTGGGCCAGACCACAACTGGTAATGCGCTGCAGTGGACCGGCACAGCGTGGCAGAATCTATCGGATGGTGGTACCTTGACACAGCAAGGCGCGCCCTTCACTATTGAAGGTGGTCTACAGGCATGCGCTACACCGACTGACATTCTCTGGTTAAGCGTCAATCCGACCAGCGGTACCACAGGCGACGGCGACAGCACCAATGTGGATGTGACCTTCGACTCGACGGGGCTATCAACCGGGGTGTATACCGGGACGCTGTGTATCAGCAGCAATGACCCGGTAACGCCGCTGGTGGAAGTGCCGGTGGAGTTGAATGTTGACAGCAATGCCCCGGTTACCGAGGTGTTTACCAACACCACGCCTGTTTCCATCCTGGATAACACGGTCGTCACCTCCACTATCACCGTAAACAGTGCATACCCCTACCTGTGGGATTTGAACATGACGACACACATTAGCCATACGTGGAATGCAGATATACGCATGACTATCATGTCACCAGCGGGCACAATCGTCACTATTTCCACCGGCAATGGTGGCAGTAACGACAATGTA
>JACTMP010000025.1 GCA_014584575.1 Chloroflexota bacterium | reverse complement strand
TCGCCACTGGCAGGCTGGTAGCCTTGCTCGCCACTGGCAGGCTGGTAGCCTTGCTCGCCACTGGCAGGCTGGTAGCCTTGCTCGCCACTGGCAGGCTGGCAGCCTGCGCTCCGTACCAGGTGGGAAAGAAAGATGGTAAAACATAAAGAATGGCATTCACGAGGCTACTTGCCACACTTCGATGCACCGGGCGTTATTCAAGGTATTACTTATCGTCTTTGGGATGCGCTACCGGCCAATGTCGTGGAGTCATTAATGACAGATGCTGAAACAATGGATGATGCCGTAAAACGTGCTCGTGTGGAGGAATATCTTAATGCGGGCCACGGTGCGTGTTATTTACGACAGCAGCAGATTGCTGAAATTGTGGAAAACAACTGGCTGCATTTTGATGGGAAACGTTACCAGCTTTTTGCCTGGGTTGTCATGCCCAACCATGTCCATGTACTGATTGAGATATGGGAAGGTCATCCATTAGATAAGGTCATTCATAGTTGGAAATCTTATACGGCTACGGAAGCCAACAAATTGTTAAAGCGCAAAGGTGCTTTTTGGTTCCCGGATTACTTTGACCGTTACATACGTGACGGTAAACATTTTGCCAATGCCATCCGGTACATTCATGAAAATCCAGTAGCCGCCGGCCTTGTAGAAAAGGCGGAAGATTGGCAATTCAGCAGCGCAAGATTATGGAGCGCAGGCATCTTGCCTGCCAAATAAGCGAGCAGGGATGCTCGCGCTCCAGTGGAAGCAGCTATAATGGTTGTCAACCACGCGATATAAGGAGATGAGATCATGGAAGCAACCATGCAAAGCATTAACCTGATTGCCACAAACCCGCAAGTCCGCGGGGGACGGCCGTGTATTGCCGGTACGTCAATTGAGGTTTCCGTCGTCGCCATTGCCAAGATTGTCCACGGGCAGAGCGCGGAAGAGATCGCCGCTGACTACGACCTTTCGCTACCTCAAGTTTATGCTGCCCTGGCCCACTACTACGAACACAAAGATGAAGTTGACACAACAATTCTGGAGCGTCGTAAATTGGCCCAAGATATGAAGGAGAAGCAAGTTGGCAGCCGCCATCACTCTTTATTTGGATGAAAATCTCAGCCCCAGAATAGCCGAACAATGGCAATTGCGTGGCGTAGACGCCGTCAGTGTGCGCGATTTAGGGTACCTGGGTGACGTGGACGCCAATCATCTGGAACGGGCCACAACTATGGGGCGCGTCCTGGTGACCATGGACGCGGATTTTCTACGGCTGGCAGCGGCAGGCAAGCCTCATGCGGGCATTGTTTTTGGACAGCAACAAGATCATACGCTTGGCGATTGGGTAAAGAATCTGGAGACCTTGTGTTTTGTCTACACTCCTGAAGACATGCTCAATCACGTGGAGTATTTCTAAATGGCCCTTAGCAACAGAGAAAGAGTAGGACGAGTCTTGGAAGCGTTAACGGCCGGGTTAGCTCCCTTTGCCGTGCGGGAATATCGTATGGTGTACAAGGGAGATTTTGCCCGTGAAATTGACACCGCCCTGACCACGGCCGCCTTTGAACTGCCCCGTGACGCCTTCAAAGATATGAACAGCCTCATCAGCCGCCTGGACGCGCAAAACACGCTCAACCTGATGTTACGGCGCTGGAACGAGGTGTTCCATGACAAACTGGGGCATACCGGGCGCAGCTACGTCAGTGAACTGATGCAGGCGCGCATTGATTGGGCGCATCAGAAGAAGCCGTTCAGCAACGACGAAGCATACCGGGTGGCAGACACTGCCAGCCGCCTGCTGAAGATGGTCAGCGCGGGCGAGCAGGCCGCCCAGGTGGAGCAAATCGGCCATGAACTGCTGCGGTTGCGCTTCCAGGCCGAAGCCCAAAAGTCCAAACAGGAAGCGGAAAGCCAGAAAACGCCAGAGACAACGACATTAGCCGGGCTGAAACCGTGGCGCGAGGTGATCAGTCCACACCGGGATGTGGCCAACGGTCGTTACCTGCAAGCCGAATTTGCCGCCGACCTGTCACAAGTATTGGCGGGTACGGCCGAAGCCGAGTACCAGGACCCGGTAGAGTTCTTCCGCCGTACCTACCTCACCGAAGGGCTGCTAGAAATGCTCGTTACCGGCATCCAGCGGCTCACCTCGCAAGGCGGCGACCCGGTGGTGCAACTGCAAACCGCCTTTGGCGGCGGCAAGACCCACTCCATGCTTGCCCTCTACCATCTTTGCGGCGGCCAGGTCAAACTCAGCGACTTCCCCGGCGGCGAGCGCATCGGGGCGCGCATTGGCGCTATAGATTTGCCGGAAGCCAATCGTGCCGTGCTGGTGGGCACGGCCCTCGACCCGGCCCGGCCGCGCCAATACCCAGAGGTCACCGTCCATACCCTGTGGGGCGAACTGGCTTACCAGTTGGGCGGAGCCAAAGGGTACGCCATCGTCGCCCAGGCAGATGAAAAAGGGGTCAGCCCCAACTCCAACACCCTGACCGAATTGCTGGACACCTGTGGTCCCTGCCTGATAATCATTGACGAGTTTGTGGCCTATGCCCGCAACATTTACCACGTAGACGGGCTGCCCGCCGGCTCGTTTGATTCCGTCACCACCTTCATGCAAGCCCTCACCGAAGCCGTGCGCCGCGCCCCGGATTCGATGTTGCTCGTCTCCCTGCCCGAATCGGATATTGAAGTGGGCGGTGAAGCGGGCAAGGAAGCGCTCAACCGGTTGGCGCACATCGTCGGCCGGATTGAGTCGGTCTGGAAGCCGGTGACGGCCACGGAGAGTTTTGAGATTGTGCGCCGCCGCCTCTTTGCCAGCGATGTGGAGTACGCGGCGCGCGATGCCGTCTTGCAGGCGTTCAGCCATATGTACCGACACAGCGCGGGCGAGTTCCCCTCCGGTGTGGCCGAACGCGACTATTATGAGCGCATGGTCTCGGCTTATCCCATCCACCCGGAACTGTTTGACCGGCTGTACCAGGATTGGTCAACGCTGGAACGGTTCCAGCGCACCCGCGGCGTGCTGCGCCTGATGGCCGCCGTCATCCACCAGTTGTGGACGCGCAACGACGCTTCGCTGCTCATCATGCCGGGCACAATTCCTCTGGCGGCCACTCCAGTGCGAAATGAACTGCTGCGTTACCTGCCGGATACATGGACGGCCGTGTTTGACAAAGATGTGGATGGTACAGAATCCATTCCGCTGCACCTGGATGGCGAGGTACCGGCTCTGGGTCGTTATACGGCCGCGCGCCGGGTGGCGCGAACCGTCTTCATTGGCAGCGCCCCTTCGGTGGCCGGGCAGCGCGTCCGAGGTCTGGAAGAAGTGCGAGTGCGCCTGGGTTGTGCACAGCCGGGGGAACCGACGGCCGTGTTTGGCGATGCTCTGCGCCGGTTGAGCAGCCAGTTGACCTACCTGTACAGCGACGGCAGCCGCTACTGGTACGATACCCGACCCACCGTCAACCGGCTGGCCCGTGACCGTGCCCAGGGGTTCCACCGCGAAGAAGTGCGGGCGGAGATGGTGCGGCGGCTGAAAAAGGTGTCTAAGAACCGGGAGTTTGCCGCCTTCCACGTGGCCCCGCCGGATAGCGGTGATGTGGCCGATGAGGCGCGGGCCAGGGTAGTGGTCTTGTCGCCGGAGGCCACTTATAAACGGAGCAATGGGTTGAGTACGGCCGTGCAGACAGCCCAGGCCATACTGGAAAGCCGGGGCAGCAGCCAGCGCCATTACAAAAACATGCTGGTTTTCATCGTGCCGGACGAGAATGGGTTGGAGGGGCTGGACAGTGCCACCCGCGAATATCTGGCCTGGCAATCCATCCAAAACGAGGAAGAGGAACTGAACCTGGATGCCCAACAACGCCGCCAGGTGAAAAACAGCCTGGACAAGACGGACGAAACGGTGGAACTACGTTTGCGTGAAGCGTATTGTTGGCTGCTGACGCCGGTGCAGCCGGATGCTTTGGGCAAGATTGAGTTCCAGGCCAACCGCATCAGCGGTGACGACAATTTCTATGACAGGGCGGCCCGCAAACTAAAACAAGATGGGCTGCTCATTCAGGAATGGTCGCCGGACATCCTGCGCATGGAGCTGGACCGCTTCATCTGGGGCGAAGGCAAAGGCTGGCAAGTTGGCCTACAACAGTTATGGGAGTATCTGGCGAAGTATTGTTACCTGCCACGTCTCTTTGACCAGGACGTGCTGCTGGCCGCCGTGCGCAATGGGGTGCGCCGTTTTGATGCACCTTTTGCCTATGCTACCGGCGTGAGCGCGGATGGCTACCATACCGGCGTGGTCATCCATGCAGCAGGGCAGGTATTTTTTGATGAGCGCAGCCTACTGGTGCATCCCGACCACGTGCAGGAACCACCACCCCCGCCACCAAAGCCGGGTACGGGGCCGTTACCCACCGGGCAGGTAGCCGAGCCAAAACCGGGGTTGGACACACCACCCACCGTGTCTGAACCGAAAGCGACGACCAGGTATTACGGCCGTGTTACCTTAGACCCCCAGCGCGTGAACCGGGAAATCGGTTTGATTGTCGAGGAAGTCATTGAACGATTAACCAGTTTGGTAGAATGTGAAGTAGAAATCTCTATCGAGATAAACGCCAATCTACCCGAAGGCTTTGATGAAGCCACGATCCGCACCATCAGCGAAAACAGCCGAACGCTAAAGTTCCAACATTTTGGGTTTGAGGTGGATTGACGTGGTGAGCAGGGTCAGGATGTTCTCACTTTTTCCAACCGCGTCGGTGAGATGATTGATAGTTACGCGCTGCGGACGTGACGGCGGCGGGTAGCGCGCTGCCTGGGGCCGGGCAAGGGGCGAAATCACATTAGTCAACCGAAACGGTTCTGCCCCTTGCCCGGCGCTGTCAGAATTAACGCACGATAACCGGCAGGTAAATGGTGTTGTTCGCCAGGACGAAGGTAACTTCGTCGCTGTAGGGCGAGACCAGGCCGTCGGCGTCATACACCTGCACCACGTAATGGTAGGTGGCGCCGCTGGCCAGCAGCAGGTCGGTAAAGAAAGTAGCCGTCGTCTCGCCGACCAATTCATACGGGCCACCGGCAGCCGTCCCGCGCAAAACGCGGTAGCCGGCGACGCCGGGAATGGCCGGGGCCTGCCAGGCCACCTGCGCCGCTCTGTCTACCAGCGGGCTGGGGTCTACCCGCACCAGTGTGGGCGGCAGGAGTGCGCCGAGTACGGCCGTAGCCACATCATTCGCCGCCGTCACATTGCCCCCATTCGTCACCACCTGGGCATACACCGGCATCATCCCGGCGCTTCTGGACACCTGGAAGCTGACCGTGCGCGATTCGTTGAAAGCCAGCGGCGCGGTCGCCTGCGTGTCCAGCAAAGAGCCGCTGCCCGGTGTGCCCGCATACAGCTTCACTTCCAGGCCGGTGGCTTCGGCGCGGCCCACATTGCGCACCGTCGCCGTCACCGTCACCATGGCGCCAACCGGCGCGTGTACCTGGGACAGTGCCAGCGTGGGGTCGAGGGCGGGGTCGGCGGCGGGCTGCATGACGGCCGTTTCCAGCGTATCGCCATTGCTGCTCAGGACAGTGTGAGTGACGGCCGTAGCCGCCCCGCGTTGCGCCGATTGCATCCCCACCAGAGCGGCCGCATCCGGCAACGGCCGTGCCACATTCAGCAGCAGCGCCGCATCTGTGCTCGTGTTAATGCCCAGCGCCGTTTGCCAGTGCTGGCGGGTATCATCCGTCAGATACAGCGGCGGGTGCGCCTGGCCGGTGGGCATCAGCCGCGTCAGGGCCACCTGCCCCAATTCACCATTGGTCGCCACCGCCCCAAACCGGCGGAAGAGGATCAACGCTTCGCCACTGGCGCTTACGTCCACCTGTGGCTGCTCGGCGCGCACCGGGTCGCCGGCTTCATCGGCCACCACAAACTTCTGCCAACTGTCGCCATAGGTGCGATAGGCGCTCCACAAATGGGCCGTATTGCCCAGCCCGCCGTTGTTGCCGCTGCCGTCATTCACCCGGCGCAAGAAGGTCAGCGCCAGGTCTTGCCCACCGGGGATATAAGCCACACTGGCTGAATCGCTGTGCAACGGCAGCGTGTTGGTCGGGTCTTTAATCCAGTTGGTTCCATTCCAATCAAACACCGTGATCCAGCGGTTGCCCGTCGTCGCCAGACTGCCATCCGTGTCTACCGTCCAGGCCAACACCTGGCGCGAGACACCCTGCACCACCTGGCGGTCGGCGCTGACCTGGTAATTGGCGGCGTTGCTGATATGGCCGTTTAGCAGCACCGGCGCACTCCAACTGCTGATGTCCCACTGGCGCACGGCGATGCGCCAGTCAGTACGGGTGGCTATATCGGCGTCGGCGTCATTGATCCAGGCCAGGGTGATGCCCAGACTGTCTCCGGCAATAGCCGCCTGGCCGTCCGGTAGCTGGTCATTGGTCAGGCGCACCGGCTGGCTCCACTGCGAGCCGTTCCAGGTAGCATAATAGATTTCCTGCCACTTGAGAATGTCATTCAGGCCGGTGGCGGCCTGTTCTTGGGCCGGAGTGATCACATTTTCCGTCCAGGCGACCATGGCCTGCCCACTGTTGCCATAGAAGGCGGCGACCGGGTCTTGCACCATGCGTGTGCCGTCGGTCAGCGCCAGCGGCGCGCCCCACTGCCCGCTCTGGCTGTTCCAGAAAGCGGCCATCACTTTGGGGCTGGGTACGGCAGCGTCAGGCGCGGTATCTTCGACGAAGGTGGCCAACATGGCCCCGTTTGCGCCGGAGGCAATTTTGGGTGCGGTCATCAGGCGCGGCGGCGTTTGGGAGGCTGCGGATGCGCCGCCCATGAGCGCCAGCGGCAGCGAGCAGTTGCCCTCGGTGTAGTCTACAATCGTTTCTTCGGCCAGATTCCACTGCATGTCGGCAAACAGCAGGTTCACCCGTGCCCAGAACATGAGCGTCACTTTCAGCCGCATACAGGCGTCAAAGAGGGAAATCACGTCAGGGTCGTCGGAGTCCATAGAAATGGGATAACGCATTTCCGCTTCGGTGCGGGTGGTGGCCCCGCCGCTGGCGACGCCAAACAGCGCATTCAGGGCAACAGTGATGTCTACCCGTGGCCTGGTGTGGGTGACGGCCGTGATGCTCATGCTGGGGTCTAACGGCCGTACGGTGCCATTGATAACCATATCACCGCTGACGCCCAGGGTGATGCTGATGCGCACGTCGGCCAGACCGGCAGCCGAAAACAGCAGCCCCTCATACACCGGCACCTCTTTGTCATATTCAAACAGGGTGATGGGGTCAACGGTGTATGTAAATTGGCGCAGTTGGTCGGTCAATGATTGGGCGGCATTGGCGCGGTACAGGGGAATGCCGGCGGTCTGCGCCGACGCGGTATTGCCCATTGGCACCTCGCTGCCTTCCGGGAAGAGGGGGGCAATGCTGTTGATGACGCTGTTCTGGCTCATGATGTGCGAGCGGGAACGGGTGCGGACAGCCTGCAACGTGATGTTGCCATCCAGGTCAATGGTACCCCGGATATTGAAGGGGGTGGCCCCCAGCGTGTTGTTTTGCTCGCCGATATAGGGCAGATCGGGCGGCGGGCTGGGGAAGGTGATGGGCAGCCGCTGCTGACCGTCAACAGAGAAAAACGGAATGAGAAAGTCGTAGCCATCATAACTGCTGTGGAGTTTGACGTTGAAGGCGTAACGGCTGCCATCCCACACCAGATCGGTGACGCGGCGGTCAACGTGACCTTGCAGCGGGTTGGTTTGCATGGGGTGTTCGATGATGTGGACGCGGCGAATGCCATCCGCGGCGTTGGCGCAGCCCTGCCCGCCGGAGATACCGGGGCGGAATTTGAACTGGCGCACACCCACGTCCACGGTGGCTACCCATTTGTCGAAATTGTAGGTTGTACCCTGAGCCGGCGGATCAACGGCCGTCCACAGGTAATCGTTGCCTTCGTTCCGGTCGAAATAAACAGGCATGAGGCCCAGCGTCGCCCCGCTGAGAAGCTGCATGTCTACCTGGAAGTTGAGCTTTGGCCCGGCCTGATCATAGGGCCAATAGTTGACGTATGAGCCAAACTCAAACTGGTCGGTAGCCTTGCCGGAGGGGGTCATGCGCACGGCGACAACACTGCCTTTCTGGCACTGCGGGAAGGGAGCCGGGTTGAAGGTGGCCTGCCCGCCGCTGGTAACTGTGACCTGGGCGTTTTGCACCACCACAGGCACGATACCAGCGATAGCGGCGGTGTATGTACCCGGCGGCACATTGCTCAGGCTGAAACTGCCGTTCGCGTTCACCGGGGCGCTGGCGATGATGTTGCCCTGGCGGTCATACAGGTTAGCGGTGGCGTTAAGAACATCGGGGTTGTTGATGATCAGACCACCTGCTGGCGCGGCGTTGAGTGAGAGGGGCAATTGGCCGGTGACGCTGCCGGGGGCGGGAGTGTCTACGGTGAAGTTCTGGCAGGCAAAGGCGGCCTGGGGCGAACCGGTGACGGCGGCACAGATGCGGTGGGGGCCAGGCACGGCCGTGTCCGGCACCTGCACCTGCACACTGTAAGCCTGCCCATTTCCTACCGGGGCTACGGCCAGGCTGGCCGTCGTTTCTTCATCCAGCCAGGCCACACGCACGCCGGGATAGGGGGACACGCCCTGCCCGGAAACAGTCACGGCCGTGCCCGGCAGCCCATGATTGATGCTCAGGTTGATGGTGGGTTGGTTTCCGTCCGGCAGTGGCGCCGGCAGGGGAGAGCCGCCGACCAACGAGCTTTCTGCCAGCGCATTGGAATGGGCCGGCGCAATCAGGGCATATAGCCCCACCAGCAAGAGGACAGGCAAGATCAAATAACCGATGAATCGTTGCATCGCATTCTCCTTTTAGTTGAAAACTAAATGTGGTTGTGGGGAATTCAGAGGGGGGTGGTCGTGATACGTGATGCGTGATGCGTGAGCAGAGAAAGCTCACGCATCACGTCAAACCCTATGAAATCCCGATAACTTATAAACGTTAAGGTGTAATTGGCGAGGGGGCAAAGCCCGGTTTTGGTCAATAACGAGGGGAGTATAAAAGACGGCCGTCCGAAAAACGTCCTGGGAGTGTCCGTGTTTTGGGGACGGCCGTCTACGGAAGTTTGACTGGCGTCAACAAGTGGCTTGTGGAAAATTCAAAGAGCTGATAGCTCGTGAAGCGTAATAGAACGAGAATTCACGCATCACTCGTCACGCATCACGTCAGCCCCTATGAATTCCTGAAAACCCCACCAGGTTTCAGGCGTCTTCGTACTTAAATGACACCTTCACTTTGGCCCGGTAGGTGACCACCTTGCCATCTTCCAGGTGCATATCCAGTTCCACCACTTCGGCAACACGCAGATCACGTAACGATTGAGCAGCGCGTTCAACGGCCGTAGTCGCCGCCTTTTCCCACGATTCGGAACTGGTTCCCACTAACTCAATGACTTTATAAACACTCTCTGACATGGCTAAACTCCTTTTCCGGTAGGACGATCTGCCAGATCACCTACGGCTCAAAATAAGGGGGAATGGTTTTTGTGGAATGGCGCAGGCAGCAGAGCTAACCACAACTAACAAGAAGTATGCGGGATGGGTAATGGGCCGTCAAGGTGCAGGTAGGTGGCAAAAATAGGAATAAGCGATTATGCCAACGCATTGACCCTTACTCAAAGGTCAAGTATCCTCCTAGAGGTGGATGGCGCGGTCAGAGACCGGTCACCAGCTTCTAGGGCGGGACGCCTGGATGAGCAGATGACAGAGTACAGCACGTCGGAGAGAACCAGGCAAAAGAAAGACGCCAAACGCACGGCGATGATGAATGCGGCGGTGCGCGTTTTTGCCCAAAAGGGGTACCACGCGGCGACGGTGCGTGACATTGTGCGGGACGCGGACGTGGCGATTGGCACGTTTTATTTTTACTTCCCGGATAAAGAAACGCTGTTTGTGCATCTGTATGAAGAGACGGCCGATTTCCTGCTGCAAGCAATGGAACAGGCCATCAACAGCCGCGCCGACCTGCCCCACCAACTGTTGAAAGGAATTCAAGCCTACGTGAACATCGCCCTGTATGAACCGGCGGTGATTCAACTGCTGCTGGTAGGCGGCGTGGGCGCGGTGCCCTCGCTGGCGGAGCGGCGGCTGGAGTTTCGGGAGCGGTTGGTGAAGATGTGGCAACGGCCGTTAACCGCCGCCCTTACCCAACAGACTATCCCACCACAAAATGTGCGTCGCGTGGCCGAAGGTTATGCCGGCGCTTTTGATGAAATGGTGCTCAACCTGTTGGCGTATCCAGAACCAGAGCGAGAGGCGGAAACGGCCGTGCAAGAAATGGCCCTCTTTGCCTTGCGCGCCGTCGCCTACGCCGGTAGTTGACAATACGTTGAGGGGGTTCCCATTATGAGCCAGCTTGAACAGACGCTCCCCACTCGCCACCCATCGCCCACCACGCTTCGCGCTTCTGGCAGCAAGAGTGAACCAACACTCACCAGCCCGGATCAGCAGCAGGCCCTTCTGATGCAAACAGCCAAAGCGCTGCTGGCCGCCACGACACCAGAGGATTTGTGGACGGCCGTGCTCACCGCTGCCCGAAAATCCCTGACGGCTAACCGCGCCGCGATCTTCTTCTATGACGAAGAACGTACCACCTGCCCGGCGGCTGAAGGTTTGTCGCCAGAATACATCATGGCCCTTTGTGAGAATGCCGAGATTGCGCCCAGTTCGCGGCTGCGGCAAAACCCAGAACCGATCATCATCCAGGACATTTACAGCGACGGCCGTACTGCCCCCCTGCGCCCCATCATGGCCGCTGAAGGTTTCCACGCCTACGTTGCCTTTCCCCTGCTGACGGCCGAATCCACGTTATTGGGATCACTGATCACCTATCGTGACCAGCCCATTCCTTTCACCGCCGACGATGTGGCCGCCGGGCAAACGCTGGCGCATATGACGGCGCTGGCGCTGCACAACGTCCAACTGCTCAATGAAACGCGCCTGAACCTGATCCGTGAACAACAACTCAATGAAATCACGCGCACGCTGGGCAGCACCATGGATTTGCCGACCATCCTCGGCCAGGTCTTGCGCATGACGGCCGACCTGACGGGCGCGGACGCCGGGCTGTTGGGGCTGGTAATTGACCATCAGATTATGACCTTTTACCCGCATAACATCCCGGAAAGCATCGTGCTGCGGCCGGCGCCGCGTGGCCGGGGCATCGCCTGGGAGGTGGTGCAAAGCGGCGAAACACTGCGCCTGGATAATTACCCGGCTTACTATCTGGCACAGCCCAAATGGATAGAGATAGGGGTAAAGGCGCTCACGGCCGTGCCCCTCACCGCCGCCGATACCTGTCTAGGCGTGCTTATCCTCTTCAATCTAGGCCATAACCGCCGCCAGTTTACCGACCGCCAGGTAGCGCTGGCCGAAGCCATCGGCCGCCAGGCAGCCATCGCCATCCAACACGCGCGCATGTACGCCGAAGCCCACCAGCGCACCACCGCCCTGCGCCATGCCCTGGCCCGCCAGGCCGAACTGGACGACCTCAAAAACAAGTTTATCCAGACCGTTTCCCACGAACTGCGCACCCCTTTGGGTATCATTCACGGCCATGCGGAACTCATGGGCATGGGCGCGTTGGGTGAACTAACGCCGCGTCTGCAAGAGTCGGTAGACATTATCTCGCGGCGCGTGCGCATGTTAATTGACCTGATGGATGACCTGACCGCCATGCTTGCCGCCGAAACCCAGGAACTACGCCGCGAAGAAGTACAACTTGACACACTGCTCTATGCCATGCTGGATGAATATCGCCTGCAAGCAGACAAAACAAACATTGCGCTGTACACGGATATTGCCGAAAACATCCCCCCCATCCTGGGCGACATCACTCATTTGCGGCGGGTAGTAGACAACCTGGTTTCCAATGCCTTCAAGTTTACCCCATCCGAAGGTGCGGTCACGCTGCGTCTGTTGTCTGAAGAAAACCAGGTAGTATTAGAAGTTGCCGACACCGGCATGGGCATCCCCGAAGAACAGTTGGGGCGGATATTTGAACGCTTTTACCAGGTAAACAGCCACAGCAAACGTCAACACGGCGGCACGGGGTTGGGGCTGGCGTTGGTGAAAGAGATCGTGCAATCCCATCGCGGCGATGTCTCCGTCACCAGCGAATTAGGCGCTGGCACAACTTTTCGGATTAGCTTGCCGGTACATAACCTATGGCCAATGATCCTCAACAAATAAAGCTGCGTGAACTGCCGGGGGTGGACCGGCTGCTGCAAATGCCGGAAACGGCCGTCCTCCTCTCCACCTACGGCCGTGCCCTCACCACCGAAGCGCTGCGCCATATCCTCGACGAGACGCGGACGGGCATTTTGCAGGGGACGGTCACGGCCACTTCGGCTGCGCTCAGTGCAAGCGTGCCCACCCCTGCTCATTTTGTGCAAACCGCCGCTGACTGGCTGGCGGACCAACTCGCGCCCAGCCTGCGCCCCGTCATCAACGCTACCGGCGTCATCGTGCATACCAATCTGGGGCGCGCCCCGCTCAGCCAGGCGGCGCGCCAGGCCATAGCCGCCGCCGCCCACAGCTACAGCAACCTGGAATATGACCTGGCTGCCGGGGAACGCGGCTCGCGCAGCGTCCACGCCACCCAACTGCTGCCCCGCCTGACCGGGGCTGAAAGCTCACTGGTGGTGAACAATAATGCTGCCGCGGTGCTGCTCATGCTCACCGCGTTGTGTCACGGCCGTGAGGTCATCATCAGCCGGGGACAACTGGTGGAAATCGGCGGCGGCTTTCGCATCCCCGATGTAATGGCACAGTCAGGCGCCACACTGGTGGAAGTGGGCACTACCAACCGCACCCATTTGCGCGATTATGCCCGCGCCATTAACGACCAAACCGCCGCCATCCTGGTGACACACCGTTCCAATTACAAAATCGTCGGTTTTACCAGCGAACCATCGCTGGCGGAACTGGCGGAACTGGGCCACAGCCACAACCTGCCGCTGCTGTTTGACCAGGGCAGTGGGGCGCTGCTGGATACGGCCCCCTTTGGGCTTGACCCGGAACCCACTGTGCCTGCCGGCATTGAGGCGGGTTGTGATCTGGTGGCGTTCAGCGGCGACAAACTGCTGGGTGGGCCGCAGGCGGGCATCCTGGCCGGGCGGGCCGACCTGATCGCCTGTTGCCAGCAGCACCCGTTGGCGCGGGCGGTGCGCGCCGACAAGCTGTGCCTGGCAGGTTTAGCCGCCACACTCACCCATTACGTAAAAGAGGAGGCGCTCACGGCCGTACCCATCTGGCGCATGATGGCGATGTCTTTGATGGAGGTCACGGCCGTTGCCCAGGATTGGCGCGCTCGATTGCAGACACACGGGATCATGGCCGAATTGGTGGCGGGGGGATCTACCGTCGGCGGCGGCAGCCTGCCCGGAACCAGTTTGCCCACCTGCCTGCTCGCCCTGCCCACAGCCAACCCGGATTCCCTGGCTGCCCGGCTGCGGGCGCAAGAAATACCGGTGATCGGGCGCATTCAAGACGGCCGTTACCTGCTAGACCCGCGAACAGTTTTACCCGAACAGGTTGATAACCTGATACAATCGCTGGTAAACTGGGCAAAAGAAGAGATTAGGAGATTGGGAGATTAAGAGATTGCCCAATCTCCCAATCTCTTAATCTCTAAATGATATGACCCTATTAACTCGTATCCTAGCCATCGAAACTTCCTGTGATGAAACGGCCGCAGCGGTGGTGGAAAACGGCCGTACCATCCTCAGCAATATCATCGCCAGCCAGGTGGATTTACACGCGCAGTATGGCGGCGTCTTCCCGGAGGTGGCTTCGCGCCGCCACATTGAAGTCATTCACACCGTCGTCAATCAGGCGTTGGAGGCGGCGCACCTGGGGCTGGACGACGTGGATTGTATTGCCGTTACTCAGGGGCCGGGGCTGGTAGGTTCGCTGCTGGTGGGGGTGAATATGGCCAAAGGGTTAGCCCTGGCGCGAAATAAACCGCTGCTGGGCATCAACCACATTGAAGGGCACATTTACTCGTTGTGGCTCAGCGAAGAGGCCGAGGATTTTACCTTTCCCATTTTGAACCTGGTGGTCAGCGGCGGGCACACGGAACTGTATCTGATGGCCGGACACGGCCGTTACGAGCATTTGGGTGGCACGCTGGATGATGCCGCCGGTGAGGCGTTTGACAAAGTGGGGCGGCTGTTGGGGCTGCCCTTCCCCGGCGGCCCGGCCATTGACCGCGCCGCCCGCAGCGGCAATCCCCAGGCGTATAAATTTCCGCGTGGGGTGATGGAGGATGGCTTTAATTTTAGTTTTAGCGGGTTGAAAACGGCCGTGATGCGCCAGATTCAGCCCGCCCCGGCCAAACCACACCAGATCCCCGACGTGGCCGCCAGTTTTCAGGCAGCCGTGGTAGACGCCCTGGTGACAAAAACGGAACGGGCGGCGCTGGCTTATGGGGTTACGGCCGTGCATCTGGCGGGTGGCGTTTCGGCCAACAGCGCCCTGCGGCAAACCATGAAGGAGCGGCTGTCCATCCCGGTGCGTTACCCGCCGCCCATCTTGTGTACGGACAACGCAGCCATGATTGCAGCGGCGGCTCATTGGCATTTTCTGAATGGGCAGCACCATTCTTTGGATTTGGATGTCATTCCCAGCTTGCAATTGGTATAATAGCCAAGTGGGACCGATCACCGAATACCGTTCACCGATAGTAGTGGCGCAATTGTATGATTCATTCACCCGACATGCCCGACCTCTCAGGAATTGAAACCGGAAACGGCGACGCCCATCCCCTGACGCTAACCATTGCCAATGTATTGCGGCACATTGAAAAAGATGGTCTGGACATCAATCGCATCATGGACGCGGCGGTGGAAACGGCCGTGCGCCACTTCGATGCCTACGATGGCAGCCTGATTGTCATCAATGAAGCCCAGCAAATCGAACACACCTGTTACTTTCAAGAGGAGCCACATCGCCAAAAACCGGATGTGTTTTTGCAAGACGTGATGCGTGAGGGAGTAGCGGGTTGGGTCATTCGCAAGCGACGGCCGTATCTGGTAACAGATATCTTCACCGACAAACAATGGTTGAAGCGCCCCGAATTGCGGGCCAACAATGCCACACAATCAGCCATTTGTGTTCCCCTGCTCACTCACGGGCGAGCGACCGGTGTGTTGACCCTGCATCGCCAAAACACACCACGTTTCCAGAAAGAAGATTTAGATCTGCTGGCCCGTTTTGCGGCCGAAGCTGCCAGCCATGTAGAAAATGCACGTTTGTTTGCCGCCGCCCAGAGACAACTGCAAATAGCCGCCTTGCTTAACGAAGCCAGCCGCGCCATCAACTCTTCGCTCGATCTCAACGAAATAATGAAGTCGTTGCTGCTGCAAATGAACGAATTCTTGAATGCCGAAGCTGTTTCCATTGCCCTGGTAGACGAGCAAAGCAAAGAGTTGGTTTACCAGATTGCGGCCGGCGTTGGCGAAAATGAAATTCGTGGTTTGCGTATCCCCTCAAACCAGGGCGTGTCGGGATGGGTGATGGAACATTGCCAGCCTGTGCTGGTCTCAGACACCAGCCGCGACCCCCGTTTTCAGCCGTCCTTAGGCGACAAACGCACAGGCTTCCCCACCCGCGCCATGATTTGTGCGCCGATTCAATTCAAGGGAGATGTCTTGGGCACCATCCAGGCGATCAATCCATCCGATGGATCGTTTATGGAACAGGACCTGAATTTGTTGATGAACCTGGCAAACATCGCCAGCACCGCCATTGCCAATGCCAAACAGTTTGCCCGCACCCAGGCGGCCGAAGCGCAATACGCCAGCTTGTTTCAAGACACCATCAATCCCATCATCCTCACCGATCTGGCGGGATATATTACCCAGGTCAACCGCCGCGCCACCCAGCTTTTTCGATTTAAGCGGGATGAATTATTGGGTAAACACATCAGCCAGCTTCATGCACCGGGTGCAGACTTGCTAGAGGCCAGCACCATTCAGAATGATGCCGTAAAGGTATTCACCAGCAAGATTGTCGCCCACGATGGACAAACGCTTTCGGTAGAGGTATACGCCCGGCGTACTCTGTTTGAGCAGAGCGAAATTTTGCAGTGGATTTTCCATGATATTTCCAAACATGTGGAGTTGGAGGAAATGCGACGCGACTTGACGGCGATGTTGTTCCATGATCTGCAAAGCCCGCTGGGCAATGTAATTTCCAGTCTGGAACTGCTTTCCTACGAAATACCGCCTATGGATCCCGGTTCGCCGCTGCTGTATATGCTGGACATTGCCAAACGCAGCAGCGAACGGCTGCAAACGCTGGTGCGGTCGCTATTGGACATTAACCGGCTTGAGGCTGGCATCCCTATCATGGAGCGGGTTTTGGTAGATATTTATGATCTGGTGGATGAGGTGCGGGAGATTGAGCGCCCGAACTTTGAACAACGCCGGGTGGCGTTTGTGGAGGCGCTGGCGCCGGCGCTGCCCGATCTTTACGTGGAAGAGGATATGATCCGCCGGGTGCTGGTCAACCTGGTTGGGAATGCGCTGAAGTACAGTATGGAAGGGCAGCAAATTACGGTAGCGGCTGAGTTGACCGAGGATCAGGGTGGGGTTCTTTTTTCAGTCAGTGACCAGGGGATGGGTATTCCGGTGGAGTTCCGGCAATCTATCTTTGAGAAATTTGAACGGGTGAGACACAGCGGCGCGGATTCCAAAGGGTTGGGGTTGGGGCTGGCGTTTTGCCGGTTGGCGGTGGAGGCGCACGACGGCCGTATCTGGGCGGAAGATGCACCCGGCGGCGGCGCTTGTTTCCGGTTTACCATCCCGTTTAGAGTGCCTGATGATTTTGGCAAACCGTAAAATGATATTTGGGAGATTGGAGATTGAGGATTAGAGATTGAAAGGGTGGCCCCATTTCCAATCTCCAGTCTCCAATCTCTCAATCTTCGCTTTGTGCCTATGACAACCAAACGACTCTATTATGAAGATGCCTACACCACGCGCTTTAAGGCGCGGATTGTGGAGCGGGTGCGTGTGGAAAGGGGCGCGGCCGTTGCCACCGCCATTGTTCTGGACAAAAGCTACTTTTACCCTACCTCCGGCGGGCAACCATTTGACAAAGGGGCCATAAACGATGTACCCGTCCTGGATGTAACCATCCGGGAAGCGGATGGGGCTGTTTTGCATTGGATCGCTACCGGGGACATCTGGTCGGATGACATTGTGGCCGATATTGACTGGGGTCGCCGCTTCGACCATATGCAGCAGCACACGGGCCAACATATCTTGTCCCAGGCGTTTATGCGGGTAGCTAATGCGGAGACGTTGAGCTTTCACTTGAGTGATGAGACGGTGACGATTGATCTGGAAACAACGGCCGTGCAACCAGAACATATTGAGCAAGCCGAATATCTGGCAAACCAGGTGGTCTGGCAAAACCGCCCGGTGCATATCCGCGCCGCTTCCGCCGAAGAAGCCCAACAACTCCCTTTGCGCAAGATACCCGCCGGGCGCGACGGCCGTCTGCGCCTGATTGAGATCGAGGATTTTGATATTTCTGCCTGCGGCGGTACCCATGTCGGCGCTACCGGTGAAGTGGGTCTGATCAAAATTGTGAAGCTGGGGCGCGCGGGCGCAAATTTGCGCGTGGAATTTTGCTGCGGGCGGCGCGCCCTGCAAGATTATCGCCAAAAAAATAGCGTGGTGAATCGCCTGACGGCCGTGTTAACCACCAGTGCCGGTGAAGTGGTAGATTCTGTCACCCGATTACAAGATGAAGTGAAAGAAACCCGGCGCCAGATCAAACGCCAGCAAAACAGCCTGCTCCAGCTCGAAGCCAACTCCTTACTGGCTCAGGGCACGAAGAAAAACGCCACCACCATCGTCAGCCGAGTCTATGCCGACAGCGAGAGCGATGTCAGCCATCTGCGCACGTTGGCGTCACGTCTGACAAAAGATGGCAACGTGGTGGCGTTGTTAGGTCTGGCAGGCAGCAAATGTATGCTCATTTTCAGCCGTTCGGCAGCCGCGCCGGGTGATATGAACCAGCTTATTAAACCCTCCCTGCAAATGTTAGGCTCCGCCTCTGGCGGTGGCACCGCCGAAATGGCCCAGGGCGGCGGCCCGGCTGCCGATGTGGAACGGGTGGAACAGGCGGTAGCGCGGGCAGAACGCCTGCTCTTAGGGCAACTATAATGTAATTGGGTAATTACCCAATTTACCCAATCACCCAATCACTCATTCACCCATTCATAATGGAGCAAATCGCCGACAATGTCTATGTGGAAACAGCCCATGAAGGGGTGAATGTTGCCGCCATCATCACCAGCCAGGGCATTATTGCCATAGACGCCCCCACCTACCCCCGCCAGGCGCGTGACTGGGCCATGCGTTTGCAAACCATCTCCCCTCGTCCCGTCATTTTCACCATTTTGAGCGATTATCAGAGCGACCGCATCCTGAACGCCCGCTGGTTAAATGCCCCCATCGTGGCCCATCAGATAACGGCCGACAAACTGATTAGCTATGACAAACGCTACCCGCCGCATTTGCTGGACAGCATGGCCGCCCGCAACCCGCGCCGCAGCCGGGAATTAGGCAGCGGGGTAGTTGAAAAAGCGGCCATTAGCTTCACCGATTCACTGCATTTGTACAAGGGTGGGGTACACATCCAGCTATTGGCGGCGCCAGGGCCTACATCGGGCAATGTTTGGGTCTACCTGCCGGCCAAAGGTATTTTATTCACCGGTGATACCTTTACGACTGGCTGGCGTCCGCTGCTGTTTGAACCAATCAGCCGCCAATGGTTATTAACATTGGCACGGCTGGAAAAGTGGCCGGAGACGCTGCACACCATTGTGCCTGGCCGGGGGGGGGTGCAAACTGCCTGTCATGTGGCCCCCATCCGCGACTATCTGCACCAGATGTGGGAACGGGTGAGCCAGCATGTGACAGAGGGAAAAACACGAGAGGAAACGGCCGTGTACATTCCTGAATTTCTGACTTTCTTCCCCATAGACAATCTGCCGCTAGATTGGCTGCGCCAGCAGATAAAATGTAGTTTGGATCATATCTATGATGAGATACAATTAGCTGGCTTTGTCTAAAGAAATAATTGAGGAAGAAGGTGAGGAGTATGCAGGCAGCCGCCCATGCCTTACAGGTAGTCCCATTTTTTGCAAATCTGAATCATGAAGAAGTAGATAATCTTTCCCGGTTATTGGTTGTACGCCGTTTTAGCGCCGGGCAGATTGTGTTTCACCATGGCGACCCCGGCGGGTTACTTTACATTGTCAGCAAGGGCCGGGTCAAAATTACCCATTCCACACCGGACGGGCAGGAAGCGATGCTGGCGATTGTGGGTGTTGGTGACTTTTTTGGCGAACTGGCGTTGTTGGATGATTCGCCCCGGTCGGCTACGGCCGAAGCCTTAGAAGCCACAGAAACGCTGACACTGCACCGCGAAGATTTCATGCGTTTCATTCAGGCGAACCCGGACTTTGCCCTACACGTGCTGCAAACGATGGCCCGGCGAATTCGCCGCCTGAATAACCAGGTGAGTGACATTTTCTTTCTGGACTTGCCGGCGCGGCTGGCGCGGCAATTGCTGGAACTGGCAGATGAGCACGGCCGTACTACCCCCGAAGGTATCACCATTCAAATTGCCCTGACGCAAACGGACCTGGCGGAAATGACCGGCGCAACCCGCGTCAGCATCAACAAGGCGCTAGGGCGCTTCCGGCGGGCCGGTTGGGTGAAGGTCAGTGGGCGTAAATTCACCATCGTCAAACGCCAGGAACTCATCAACCTCATCCAACTCTCCGGCGGCACGATTTGAAATTGGGGGGATTGAGCCAATCCAGTCGGGTAACGGCCGTTACCCCATCCCCCCTCTCTCCGTTATAATCTGCTGCCATGCAAACCCTCACCCTCAAACCGAATCACAAAGCGGTGCGCGACTATTACGCCGCGCTGAGCCAGACGCAGCAGCTCAGCCTGCTGCACGAAGGCGCGGTGGCCCCGCACTTTGCCAATTTGCTGCGCGTCTGTGCGCGGCAGTTTGGCTGGAGTCTGGAGGAGCAATATCACCTGCCGCGCAAGGGCCAACGGCCGTTGCAAGCCGATGGTGTATTGCTCGATTCCTACAAACTGCGGCACGGGGTCTGGGAGGCCAAAGATACACACGATGATTTGGCCAAAGAGGTGAAGAAGAAGTTCGCCATCGGCTACCCGCAAGACAACATCCTCTTTCAAGCGCCGGAGCGAGCCATGCTGTATCAAAACGGCCGTCTCGTGGCCGACGAGGATATTAGCCAACCGGAAAACCTGGTGGAAATCCTGCGCCTGTTTTGCGAATACCGGCCGCCAGCGTATGAACAATGGGAAACGGCCGTCGCCGAATTCAAAGAACAAGTGCCGCAACTGGCCCAAAGTTTGTTGGAACTGATTGAACAAGAGCGCAAAGTCAACGGCCGTTTCCGCGATGCGTTGACAGCCTTCAAAGAGTTGATGCGTGAAGCGATCAATCCCAACATCTCTGACCAGGCAGTGGAAGAAATGCTCATCCAACATTTGCTCACGGAGCGCATCTTCCGCACCGTGTTTAACAATCCCGACTTTGCCCGGCGCAACGTGATTGCCCGCGAGATTGAGAAGGTGATTGAAGCGCTGACCAGCCGCCACTTTAGCCGCGCCAGCTTCTTGGGGCGGCTGGATCGTTTTTATGGCGCGATAGAAACAACGGCCGCCACCATTGAGGAGTATGCCGAGAAGCAGGATTTTCTGAATACGGTGTATGAGCAGTTCTTCCAGGGTTTTAGCGTCAAGGTGGCGGACACACACGGCATTGTCTACACGCCGCAGCCCATAGTGGAGTTTATGGTGCGCTCCGTAGATGATATTTTGCGGCGGGAGTTTGGCAAGGCGGATGGTTTAGCCAGTGATGGCGTGGCGATTTTGGACCCCTTTGTGGGCACGGGTAACTTTATTTTGCGCGTCATGCGCCAGATGCCCAAGAGCAAACTGCCGCACAAATATGCCCATGAACTGTTTTGTAATGAGGTGATGCTGCTGCCTTATTACATTGCCAGCATGAACATGGAGCATGAGTATGTGGAACTGACGGGGCGGTATGAGCCGTTTACGGGGATTTCGCTGGTGGATACGTTTGAACTGGCGGAGGGGCGGCAGATGCCGCTCTTTGCGCCGGAGAATACGCAGCGCGTGCAGCGCCAGAAGAACGCGCCCATTTTTGTCATCATCGGCAACCCGCCGTATAACGCCCATCAGGTGGATGAAAATGACAACAGTAAAAACCGCCAATATCCTGTGATTGACGGCCGTGTCGCTGAAACGTATGCCAAAGATTCAAAGCAGACCAACAAAGTATCTTTGTCTGATGTATATGTCAAAGCGATTCGTTGGGCATCAGATCGTATTGGCGATGAAGGCATAATTGCGTTTGTCGCCAACAACAGTTTTGTGGATGCGCTGGCCTTTGATGGGGTACGAAAACATCTCCGACAAGATTTCAATAGAGTCTATGTGCTTGATTTGAAAGGTAACATTCGCAAAGATTCGATGCGTGACGGGATTCCACTCGGCGAGCAACACACAGTTTTTGGTCTGTCGGCAATGGTTGGTATTGCCATTATGCTTTTTGTGAAAGCAAAGCATCTGGATGATCACAAAGTTTTCTTACATGGTGTTCCGTTCAGAAGCACCCGTGTTGAGAAGTTTGAACTTTTAGAGAAAGCCGGGTCTGCCATAAATGTTGAATGGCAGGAGATTGAACCAAATGAGAAGCAGATCTGGCTAACAGAAGGGATGCAGGCTGATTTTGAGAACTTTCTGCCCATTGGCACAAGAGAAGCCAAAGCTGGCGAAGCAGATGCAATTTTTTCTACTTACGGTCGTGGTGTTGCCACCAGCCGCGATGCCTGGGTTTACAACTTTGATCGCGAATTAGTATCTGGAAATATCCAAAAGATGATCGCTGCATATAACCTAGATGTCTTGAAATGGGCAAGTGGTATTCAAAACACACAAATTCATGATTTTGTTGACACAGACAATACCAAAATAAGCTGGTCAGAAAGTCTAAAGTTCAATGTGAAACGTGGAGACCAAATTGAATTCAGTAATCAGAACATCCGTGAATCAACATATCGTCCTTTTGTAAAGTCATATTTGTACTTCGATCAGTACATAAATGAACGGCGTTATCAAATGCCGTCAATGTTTCCCACATCTGATGTTGAAAACAGGCTCATTTGTTTAACAGACAGGGGGTCTGAAAAGCCGTTCATGGTGATGATGACGGACAAGATTACTGATTTGCACATCGTCGGCGCAGGCTGTTCCGCGCAATGCTTTCCGTTCTATACCTACGAACCAATCTCCCAATCTCGCGGTGTCCCCACCGCCAATCTCGCGGTGTCCTCACCGCCAATCTCCTCCTACACCCGCCGCGAAAACATCACCGATTGGGCACTGGCGCAGTTCCGCGCCCGTTACCAGCCCCAGGACGTGTCATTCCGAGCCGTCCCCGGCGAGGAATCCCCCACCGGTCAACACGGTGAGATTCCTCACTCCGAAGACTCCGTTCGGAATGACATGAAGGCCGAATCTCCAATCTCCCAATCTCCAATCTCCCAATCTCCAATCACCAAATGGCACATCTTCCACTATATCTATGCCCTGCTGCACCACCCCACCTACCGCGCCACCTACGCCGCCAATCTGCGCCGCGAACTGCCGCGTATCCCCTTTGTGCAACCCGAACATTTCTGGCCGTTAGTGCAGGCGGGCGAACGGCTGGCGCACATCCACGTTCACTATGAATCCCAACCAGAATATCCGCTGACCCATCTGGAAAACCCGGATGAACCGCTGGATTGGCGCGTGGAAAAGATGCGGCTGAGCAAAGAAAAAACCACGTTGCGTTACAACGATTTCCTCACCCTCACCGGCATCCCGCCGCAGACGTTCGACTACAAACTGGGCAACCGCTCCGCCCTGGATTGGGTCATTGACCAATACCAGGTGAGCACCGACAAACGCAGCGGCATCACCAACGACCCCAACCGCGCCGACGACGAAACCTACATCCTGCGCCTGATCAAACAGGTGATCACCGTCAGCCTGGAGACCGTAAACATTGTCCAAAATCTGCCGCCTTTGGAAATCCTGGAAACATCAGCACCTTGATCCTGTCCCCACATCATTTATCTGTGCTAAAATACATATCACGCTATGTATTTTTCATCAGATAGGAGAAAGGCGATGCAAAAAATTATTGGTGTTACCGAGTTACAACGCCATTTTCGCTCAGTGTTTGAAGAAGTTACCCAAGAAGATACGCCCTACATTCTTACGCGGGGCAGCCGGCCGGAAGCAGCCATCATCTCTTACGAGGCGTTTTTGCGGTTCCAGCGTTTGCAAGAAGAAGAGGTGCTGTATCGTTTTGACCAGCTTGTGACCCGGCTGGCCGAACAAAACGCCCAATTGGATGAAACAGAACTGGAGGCCGACGTATCGGCAGCCATCAATGAACTGGATTAGCTGTGCGTGCCGTTGTAGATACCAACGTTATCGTGCGTGCCCTCATCAGGCCGCAGGGAACGGTTGGCCCGGTGCTGTTGCGACTGCGTCAAGGTGATTATACGCTGCTGTATTCTGGCTCTCTTCTGGAAGAATTGGCCGACGTTCTCAATCGGCCGCGCATTCGAGATAAATATCGGCTGACCAATAACGACATTCAGACTGTTTTAGCCCTGATTTTGCTGCGTGGGCAAGCAGTTACACCTGACCAAACCATTACTATTTGCCGCGACCCAAAAGACAACAAGTTTCTGGAAGTGGCCGTCGCTGGCCGGGCAGACGTTATCGTTACTGGCGATGATGACTTACTGGTTTTGCACCCCTTTGCTGGCATTCCCGTTGTCTCACCGTCAACCTTTCTGCAAATACTCTAGAAGCGGTTGACAGCTATTATCAGCCAAAGCGTTATGGCCGAAGCCACCTTTCGTTTTTACGGGGAGTTAAACGACTTCCTGCCGCCGGAAATGCGGCAGCGCAGCCTGGCCTACCCCTTCACCGAACCACAAACCGTCAAACATCTCATCGAGGCGCTGCGCATCCCGCACACCGAAGTAGAACTCATCCTCATCAACAGCCAGCCGGTGGATTTCACGGCCGTCGTCCACCCCCACGATCACGTCAGCGTCTACCCTGTCTTCCATCAATTGGACATCTCTCCCCTGCCCGCCCTGCGCCCGCCGCTGGAACATCCACCCCGTTTCATCCTGGACAACCACCTGGGCAAACTGGCCCGCCTGCTGCGCCTGCTCGGCTTCGACACCCTCTACCCCCGCGCCCACCTGGATGACGGCGAACTGGCCCAAATCGCCCACGACGAAAACCGCGTTATGCTCAGCCGCGACCGCGGCCTGCTCATGCGCAGCCTGATCAGCCATGGCTACTGCCTGCGCACCACCAACACCGCAGAACAGGTCACGGCCGTGCTGCACCGCTACCACCTCCACGACCACATCCAACCGTGGACGCGCTGTTTGAATTGTAACGGCCGTCTCCACCCCGTCCCCAAAAGCGAAATCGAACACCGCCTGCAACCCAAAACCCGCCTTTACTTCGACGACTTCCGCCTCTGCCAGGAGTGCGGCCAGATTTACTGGAAAGGCTCCCATTTTGCCAATTTGCAGGAGTTTGTGGAATCCGTAATCGCTAATCGGTAGTTCAGTAATCGGTTGCACACATCTCCAACTAACTTTTTTGTTGACCCTAAATGGCGTATACTGGCGAGTGTGAAATCAACCACCTGTTATAACGAGAGAGGTAAGCTCAATGAATAGTGTAACCTATACTCAACTCCAGGAATTGGTGACCCGGATACCGGCCAGAAAACTACCGGCTGCCTATGCCATATTGTCAAAGCTCACCGATGAAGAAGAGACTCCACTTTCCTTGCAAGCCACATTCCTAAGTTTGCCTTTGCCCGAACGCCGCCGTTTATTAGCACAGCAAGCAGAAGATATACTGACCCAATCATATTACGCGGAAACAGCCGCTGAACGCGAAGAATGGCAAGGGGGCGATTTTGATGACTATTAAGCGGGGGGAAATTTGGCTGGTTAATCTCGATCCCACTATTGGCGCTGAAATCCGCAAAACGCGCCCAGTGGTAGTTATTAGTTCAGACGCGTTAGGCAGGCTTCCGATCAAATTGGTTGCACCATTAACCGAGTGGAAAGATTACCTGGCTAAAAATGTCTGGCATGTAAAAATCACGCCGGATCAAACCAACGGTCTGACCAAAATATCATCAGTTGATACGCTTCAATTGCGCGGTGTAGATACACAGCGTTTCATTCACAAGATGGGTCTCGTTTCCCCAGAAATTATGGTGACCATTACAGCCGCAATCGTTACGGTTGTTGAATATGAACCCTAGAACGTAAGATTTAATGGTTGATGCCACATGACCACCGACCAAAGCCAGCTTTCCACCGAACGCCTGGAACTGCTTTACCGCCTGTCCCAGACCTTCAACTCCTCGCTCGACCTGGACGAAGTTCTCAACCGGGTCATGGATGAGGTCATTGCCGTCACCCGCGCCGAACGTGGGTTTGTCATGCTGAAAGAGGGCGATGGCAAGCTGCACTTCCACGCGGCGCGGGGCATCGAGCAGCAAACAATAGACACCCCCCAATTCCACATCTCGCGCGGCCTGGTCGCCCGCGTGGCCGAAGAAGGCCAACCCCTGCTCACCAGCGATGCCCAAAGCGATGACCGCCTCAGTATGCGCCAAAGCGTGATGAGCCTGGGACTGCGCTCCATCCTCTGCGTGCCCCTGCAAGTGCGTGACAAACTCATCGGCGTCCTCTACGTGGACAATCGGCTGCAAGCAGGTATTTTTACCAAAGCAGACCTGGAATTATTAACGGCCGTCGCCGCCAGCGCCGCCATCGCCATAGACAACGCCCGCCTCTACCAACTCGCCATCGAAAAGGGCCGCCTGGAGCGCGAACTGCAAATGGCCCGTGACCTGCAACGCAGCTTGCTGCCGCCATACGCCCCCCGCCATCCCGGCTGGCAGTTCATCGCCCGCTGGCAGCCCGCCCGCCAGGTCGCCGGCGACTTTTACGACTTCCTGCCCACCGGCGACCAACTCGGCCTACTCATCGCCGATGTTTCCGACAAAGGCATGGCTGCCGCCCTCTTCATGGCTCTCAGCCGCAGCATCCTGCGCGCCAGCCTGGCCCACGCCGCCCCCGCCGACGGCATCAGCCAGGCCAACCGCCTCATCTGCGCCGACGCCGCCAACGGCATGTTTGTCACCCTCTTCTACGGCCTGCTCGACCCGGCTACCGGCGACTTCACCTACGTTAACGCCGGGCACGACCCGCCCCTCTTTTACCAGGCTGCCACTGATGAATGGCAAACGCTCACCCCCACTGGCCCCGTCCTGGGCATTACCGAGACCATGAGCTACACACAGCATACCATCCGGTTGAATCCCGGCGATTTTCTCCTGCTCTACACCGATGGCGTCACCGACGCCCTCAACAGCCAGCAGCAAGAATTCGGCCGCGCCCGGCTGCGCCAGATCGTCGCTGCTGAACGCCGGGCAACGGCCGTGACCCTCATGGAAACACTTGAGCAAACCTTCCACAACTTCGTCGGCGGCTCCGAACCCTTCGACGACGTGACCATCCTCCTCATCAAACGCCTTGCCATTTACGGCCTTCGCCGACTGGAACCCAGCCCGCGAAGGCGGGCTTTGCCCTCTGTTGGTGCAGATTTATCTGCCGCATGGAGGAATATGCGATTGCCCTACCTTGCCATTGACAACCTGCCGGGATAAAGCAACAATTCAAGTAAATTAGCAGAGATCGGAGATTAGGAGATTGGATGCGCGATCAATCTGTAATCTCTAATCTCCAATCTCGTGAAGGTAGATGATCAACACACTCTTAAACAACCGCTATCTGCTCGAAGCCGAAATCGGGCGCGGCGGCATGGGCGTGGTCTATCGCGCCCAAGACACCCTGCTCAACCGCAGCGTGGCGGTGAAATTGCTTTCCGCCGGTACGCTGGGCACCGAAGGGCGCGCCCGCCTTCTGCACGAAGCGCAGGCCGCTGCCCGGCTCAATCACCCCAATATCATCACCATTTACGACGCCGGCGAATTTGAAGGCGCGTCCTACATCATCATGGAAATGCTGGAAGGCGAGTCTCTCTATGATCGCCACCCGCAAAACTTGCCAGACATCCTGCAAATTGCCACTCAGATTTGCACCGCTCTGGAACATGCCCACGCCAACGGCGTCATCCACCGCGATCTGAAACCGGAAAATGTGATCATTACCCCGGACGGCACGGCCAAACTGACCGACTTCGGCCTGGCCCGCTCCGTCGCCAGCCGCCTCACCGTCGAAGGCACACTCATCGGCACCGTCTTTTACCTGCCGCCAGAACAGGCATTGGGGCAGCCGATTGACGGCCGTACCGACCTCTATGCCCTGGGCGTCATGCTTTACGAACTGGCCACCGGCCAACTCCCCTTCACCGCCGACGACCCTCTGGCCGTCATTTCGCAGCACCTCTACGCCCCACCCCTGCCGCCCAGCAACCACAACGGCGATCTGCCGCCGATGCTGGATGGGCTGATCATGAAACTGCTGCAAAAGAACCCGGACGACCGTCCGGCGTCGGCCACCGTCGTCCGCCAGAAATTGGCCCGCATCCGGCAGGAATTGTTATCGCCAACGGCCGTAAGCGCCGCCGAGCCACCCCCCTCACCCCTGGAACGTCTGGCCCAGGGGCGGCTGGTAGGGCGCGAAAAAGAACTGGCCGCGGCCAAATCACTCTGGAAACAGGCCATCCATGACCCCGGCGACCGCCACGTGCTGCTCATCAGCGGCGAACCGGGCGTGGGCAAAACACCGCTGATGCGCGAGATTCGCACGCTGGCCGAAGTCTCCGGCGCGACGGTGCTGGCGGGTGAATGTTACGCCGGCGGCCATGCCCCCTATGCACCCATCGCCACCATGCTGCGCGCCGCACTGATCCAGCCCGCCCGCCGCCCCGCCACCGGGCAAACCGGCACGGCTACTTCGGCTACGCGCAGCACGGCCGTGCCCCCTCTGCCCGACCCCATCCTGGCCGACCTGATCACCCTGGCCCCCGATTTGCGCCTGCTCTACCCCGATCTGCCGCCCAACCCCTCCTACGACGCCCAGACCGACCAGCACCGTCTGTTTGAAAGCGCCGTCACTCTTTGGGCCAGCCTGGCCGAACGCGCCCCTCTGCTGCTCATCGTCGAAGACGTGCATTGGGCCGACAGCGGCACGCTCGACCTGCTCACCTATCTGGCCCGCCGCTGCCGCACCAGCAAACTGCCCATCCTCATCGTGATGACCTACCGCGACGTGGAGCTAGACGCCGCCTGCTGCCTGGATGATATTGTCTATGATCTGACGCGCGAACAATTGGTCTTACGTCTCAAACTCAACCGCTTTGACCGGGAGCAAACCCGCGCCCTGTTAACCGTCATGTTCCAGGAGGTAATTTCCGACGACTTCCTGGACGCCATTTACCGCGAAACCGACGGCAACCAGTTTTTCATTGAAGAACTGTGCAAGGCGCTGGTGGCGGAAGGGAAATTGATTCACCAGGACGGGCGCTGGCAGCGGCCGAACATGGCCGAGATGCAGTTACCCCAAAGCGTGCGCGGCGCCATTCAGGCCCGCGTCAGCCGCCTGCCCGATACGGCGCAGGAGGCGCTGCGCTGGGCGGCCATTATTGGCCGGGAATTCGATTTTGGCGTGCTGCAACAGGCCAGCGAGATGGAGGAGGAGGCGTTGATTGATGCGTTGGAAACGGCCGTGCGCGCCCAACTCATCAGCGAACGCAAACCCGACCGCACGACCCGCGTCCGCGCCGGCGAGGAAACGTTTGTTTTTGCCCACGCCCTCACCGTCACCGCCCTGCGTGAAAGCCTGAGCGTCATCCGCCGCCGCCGTCTGTACGGCCGTGCCGCCGCCGCCCTGGCCCAACGCTACCCCGACGACTACGAAGCCCTGGCCTACCATTACGCCGAAGCGGGCGACATTGAACGCGCCCGCCATTACTACACCAAAGCCGGCCACCGGGCGCTGGCTGTGCATACCAATCAGCAAGCCGAGCGTCACTATCACGCCGCCCTGGAACTGCTGGAAAACGACGCCGAAAAGGGGGATTTGCTGGCCCACCTGGGCGAGGCGTTGTTTGCCCAAAACCGGTATGACGAGGCCATCGCCGCCTGGTTAGCCGCCATTCCCCACTGCCGGGCGCAGGCGCACCACGACCACGTAGCCCGGCTGTATGCCCGCGCCGCCCGCGCCGCCTGGCATGTGGGCGACACGCCGCGTGGTCTGGCCCTCTGCCGCGAAGGCATGGCCGGTTTGCCGCCGGAGAGTGAGACGCCGGGCACGGCCGTGCTGCTGCATGAAACCGGGCGCGCCTGCTTCTTCAACGGCCTGCCCGATGAAGCCCTGGCGCTCTGCCGGCAAGCCATGGCCCTGGCCAAAAAGCTCAATCTGGTAGACGTGCAGGCCGACACTCTGGCGACCATGGGGGTGCTGCCGGGGCTAACGGTCGCCGAACGCATCGCCGCTCTGAAACAGGCCATTGCCCTGGCCGAACCGGCCGACCTGCTGGCTATCGCCATGCGCGCCCACACCAATCTCAGCGGGCAGCTTAAACACAGCAACGACCTGGAACAGGCGCGTTACCACAACCGCCGCGCCGTAGAACTGGGTCAGCGCACCGGCGCGGCCCTGTGGAAGTTGGACGAGCGGGTGATAGCTCTGAGCGACGCCCTGACTAATGGCGAGGTGGTCACCGCCCAGGCTTTGCTGGCGGAAATGCGCGAATTGGTACAGACGATGCCCCCTTCCCATAACAAAATGCCGCTGGTGGATATGTTGGCTGCCTGGCTCGCCTACCAGACCGGCGATCAGCCGACGGCCGTTGACCTGATGCAAAAATGCCAGACCGACTTCCACCAGCGGGGCGATTTGCAGCAACTGGCCGCCCTGAACAATGACTTTGGCTTTATTCTGCGGGAAATGAACCGGCTAGAGGAGGCCGAAGAGACCCTGTTGGCAGCGATGGAAATTGGCGACCGGGGGCTGGGCACCGGCCCGGTGGCGCCGCGCGCCGAACTGGCTGTGGTCTACACCTATCAAGGTCGCCATGAAGAGGCGACGGCCGTGCTGCGCCAGGCAGAGGCGTTAACAGACGAGTTCATCTCGCCCCACGAACAGGGACAATTAGCGCAGGCTAAGGCGCTGATTGCTGCACACCAGGCTCATTGGGAAGAAGCGTTTGCCTATTTTGCCACGGCCGTGCAGCACAGCGAACAAATTGGCGCGCGCTGGTTCCAGAGCAAAATGATGCTGGAATGGGCACAGGCGCATCTGGCGCGGGGCGAAGCCACCGACCAACAGCGCGCCCGCGACCTGCTGCAACAATGTGCAACCGCCTATACCGTCATGCAAAACACCTATTATCTGGCGCGGGTGCAGGAGCTTTTGGCAACAATATGACACCGGATTTCAGGATTGGCGGATTTTTCCAAATCCGCCAATCCTGAAAATCCGCGTCCTTCTCTACGGCCGTACCCCCCTTTCTCCACGCGCGCCACATGTGCGGTGTACGGCCGTAGAGGTATGCCGGGAAACGATGCCTTGTTTAGAAGCCAGGAACCGAACGACCAAAAACGGGCTGGTGGCTGGCAAACGAATGTGGCGCAGTGGGGGCGCCGCCACAGCAGCCAGAGAAGGATACACAACAGCAGGGGTAGCGGTGGGGTGAGCCAGTGTGACATGGCGAGGACGCCGGTCGCCGTCAGAAAGGCCGCCCCGGAGCCGTGTGTGGTGGGTGTGCCCCCATCGCTGACCAGAACCTTGGAGAGGCCGATAATGTCATTGGTGTAGGTGGTGGCGAGGGGCTGGCTGCCGATGTGGTCTATTTTGTATTTCGTTATCTATGCGCAACATGTTATCAGCCTCGATAACGCAGCAGCCGCATCCCGTTGAGGGAGACGAGGACAGTGCCGCCCTCGTGGCCCAGGACGGCTACCGGCAGCGGCAGGTCACGGAAGATAATCAGCAGCAGCATAACGACGATGGCAGAGATGGCAAAGGTGAGGTTGATTACCAGGGTGCGCCGGGTCTGTTTGCTCAGGCCAATGACGTAGGGGATATTTTTCAGGTCGTCGCCCATCAGCACGATGTCGGCCGTTTCCAGCGCCACATCGGTGCCGGCCGCGCCCATAGCCATGCCTATGTCGGCCATCACCAGAGCTGGCGCATCGTTCACCCCATCACCAACCATGATGGTGGGGCCATATTTTTCCTGCACCGATCGGATGGCTGCTACCTTATCTTCCGGCAGCAAATCGGCCAATACTTCATCCACGCCCGCTGCCTGGGCAATATGCCGCGCCACCCGTTCGTGGTCGCCGGTGAGCATGACGATATGTTCAATGCCGCGCCGCCGCAGGTCGGCCACCACCTGGGGTGCGTCCGGGCGAATCACGTCGGCGTAGGCAATCACCCCGACCACACGGCCGTCCGAGGCCACCACCACACTCGTTTTGCCCTCATCCTGATACTGTGCCACCACCATTTCGGCTTCAGCCAGCCCGATCAATGATTGGTCCGCAAAAAGGCGCAAGTTCCCCACCTGCACCTGACGGCCGTCCACTTCTGCCCGCACCCCCATCCCCGTCACCGAACTGAAGGAGCGCACTTCCGGCGCCGCCAGTTCCCGGCTGTTGGCGGCCTGCATGGTGGCCTGGGCTAAGGGGTGCTCCGATTTGGATTCAACGGCCGTAGCCAGCGCCAACAATTCATCTTCCGTCACATCGGCCAGGGGGTGAATGTCCGTCACCTGTGGTTTGCCCACCGTCAGCGTGCCCGTCTTGTCAAAGGCAATCACCTGGATGGTGGCCGCATTTTCCACATAAATGCCACCCTTAAACAGCACCCCACGCCGCGCCCCATTACCAATGGCCGACAGCACCGTCGCCGGGGTGCTGATCACAATAGCGCAGGGCGACGCCGCCACTAAAATCGTCATCGCCTTGTAAAAGGCATCGTCAAAGGGCACGTTGAGCAGCGTCGGCGGAATGACGATAAACAACGCCGTCAGGATGATGACGCCCAGGGCATAATACTGCTCCGCCTGGTCAATAAAACGCTGCGTCTCTGCTTTTTCGCTGCGCGCTTCCTCCACCATCTGAATCAGGCGGGCGATGGTGGAATCTTTGGCCAGTTTAGTGACGCGCACATCCAGGCTGCCGGTCTGGTTAATGGCCCCGGCAAAAATCTGGTCGCCCTGTTGTTTGGCAACGGGGATGGATTCGCCGGTAATAGCCGATTGATCCATGCTGCTCTCGCCTGCTACCACCAGCCCATCCAGGGCAATACGGTCGCCCGGTTTGATGATCATCAAGTCGCCAATGTTGACCTTTTCAATGGGCAGTTCCACTTCGCGGTCACCGCGCATAATACGGGCGGTAGACGGCCGTAACTGCATCAACGCCCGAATCGCATTCCGGGTACGGTCCATGGCGAAATCTTGCAATACATTGGAGAGGGAAAAGAGGAAGAGCAGCATGGCCCCCTCGAAAAATTCACCCACCAGCGCCGCGCCGCCAGCCGCCAGCACCATCAGCAAATCCACGTCAATGGTGCGCTGCCGCAGCGACTCAATACCCCCTTTCATCCCATAATAGCCGCCAAAGATGTAGGCTGCGCCATAGAAACCGGCGATCAACCAGGCCGCCCCTCCCCGGTTACTCAAAAACAGGGCGCTAAACATGGCGACAAAGGTGATGACGGTAAAAATCGCTTCCGGGTTGGTGCGGAACCAGTCCCACATCTGGCGGCGGGAGGAGGGGAGGGAGATGGTTTCGGGCACGGCCGTCGCTATTTCCACTGCCGCCGATGGTTTCACATCCACCCCCATTTGTGTAATGTGGCGGGTTATATCCTGGGCGTTAATTTGGGCGGCGTCAAAGGCAATGGAGAGCGTACCGCCCATGTAACTGGCGGAGACCCGCTGCACACCCGGCAACTGCCCCACCCGCCGCTCCAACCCCAACGCGCACGACTCACAGGCGCGCCCACCCTGCCGCCCCAGCCGCAGCGTACACGTCTGCCACCGCTGGCTAAGCAAGGGTGTCATCGCCTGCGATAGTTCATCCACTCGCGTCAGATCAATTTGCGCCGGATCGTAATCAATGCTGAGTTGATGATCGGCCGGATTGAGATTAACCTGCACAATGCCCGGCTCATCTTCCAGCAGATGGTTAATCACTTCAGCACAATTTTCTTCGGTCTGTTCAATCGTTTCGTCCATAATCAGCTACCCAAAAACAAGGTTTAGTTTTAATTTAACCTCGGTTAATTATAGCATCAATCGCAGAAATGACAGCGTTCAGGCATGGTGTCAGCAATTCGCAGTTTGATTTGCGGCGGCAGATAAATCTGCACCAACAAGGGACAAAGTCGGCCTTCGCCGACTGAAAATAGTCGGCGAAGGCCGACTTCTTTTTCTGTTGCCGCGATTTCAATCGCCGGGTTTTGCTAAACTGAGAATTGCTGGTGCTGTGTACACGCGGTTGCGAGGGGAGACCACAGCGATACAATTACCGGCTTACGGGTGTGGCTCACAAAGGCAAAATCATCCCCCATCAGCCACCACCCTATTGGCTATGAGAAATTTATCCCTGCCCCCCTGGCTTGCCCTGCGCGAGCCATACGGCCGTGACCAGCTCCTCCTGCTTCTGCTCACGGCCGTGTTCATATTCACAAACGCCATCACCCTCAGTCTGGCGCGTACCGGCCAGGTCAGTGGTGTGTACCTGTGGGCGGCCACACTCTGGTTCATCTTGATGCTGCTAGCCCAGGCGTTTCTGCGGCGTTTCCGCCCCCATCACGACCCCTACCTGCTGCCCATCTTCGCCTTGCTCACCGGCTGGGGGTTAATTACCGTGCAGCGGCTGGCTTCCAACTTTCTAGGACGGCAGATGGTGTGGCTGGTATTAAGCACGGCCGTGCTGCTGGCCATCGCCATTTTGCCACGCAGTTTGCGCTGGCTACGCCGTTACCGGTACACCTTACTGCTGGGTGGTATCCTCCTGCTGGCGACCACATTCCTTTTTGGCGTCAATCCGTCCGGTTTTGGGGCGGCGCTCTGGCTGCCCATTCCCCTGATCGGCCGCGTCTTTTTCCAGCCCTCCGAACTGCTCAAGCTGCTGCTGGTCATTTTCCTGGCCAGCTATTTTGACGAACGCGAATCACTGCTGCGGTTAGACGGCCGTCACGGCCGTTTTGGCCCCCTGCCCTACCTGGCCCCCTTGCTGCTGATGTGGGGCTTTTGCATGGCGCTGCTCGTCTGGCAGCGTGACTTGGGCGCAGCCACGCTCTTTTTTATCCTCTTCCTGGCACTGTTATACCTGGCATCGGGCGACGGCCGTTACGTGGTTGGCGGCCTCGTCTTGCTGCTGGTGAGCAGCGTGCTGGCTTATTACCTCTTCGACGTGGTGGCGCTGCGCGTCAACGCCTGGTGGAACCCCTGGCCGGACGCCAGTAACCGCGCTTACCAGATAGTGCAATCGCTGTATGCCCTGGCAGCCGGTGGTCTGGCCGGGCACGGTGTGGGGCAGGGTTTTCCCAACTACATCCCCGTCGTCCACTCAGACTTTGTGTTTGCCGCCGTCGCCGAAGAGTGGGGGTTGACGGGCAGCCTGACGGTGGTTGCCTGTTTTCTGGTATTGGCCTATCGGGGAATCAAAATTGCGGCGCTGGCCGCACGGCCGTTTCGCCGCTATCTGGCTGCCGGTATTACCGTGCTTTTCGCCGCCCAGGCCATCCTCATCATGGGCGGGGTGGTGAAACTGCTGCCCCTGACGGGGGTCACGTTGCCATTTCTCAGCTATGGCGGCAGTTCGCTGCTGGTGAGCAGTGTGATGGTTGGATTGCTGCTTTATCTTTCGGCCACGTCTGGCAGCGGGCGCACCTCTTTCAACCCGGCCATGCAGCAGCGATTACAACAATTATTGACGGCCGTGATCATTGGTTATTTACTGGTAACAGCTTCCCTGCTCTACTGGGGCGTCTGGCGCGCCCAAAACATCCTGGCGCGCAGCGACAATCCCCGGCTGGTGGAAGCCGAACTGCGCATCCGGCGCGGCCCTATTTATGACCGCCAGGGAGTGGTGGTAGCGGAAACGGTTGGCGCCGCCGCCGCCCCCAGCCGCCGCTACCCCATCGCCAACATTGGCCCGGCGGTTGGTTATTACAGCTTTCGACATGGTGCGGCGGGTGTGGAAGAGGGGTACAACACAGTTTTGCGGGGCGATCCGTCCTCATTCTGGCAGCAGGTGGTGAACCAAAACCTGCACCAACCGCAGACCGGACGGCCTATCCAGTTGACATTGGATGCCCGGCTGCAACAAATTGCCGACGCCCTCTTGGGTACACGGCCGGGGGCCATGCTGCTGCTGGACACACAAACGGGTGAACTTCTGGCGATGGCCAGCCATCCCATTTATGATCCCAACCGGTTGGATGAGGAATTCGAGGCGCTGACGGCAGCAGCCGATGCCCCGTTGCTGAACCGGGTAGCGCAGGGGCAGTACCAGCCTGGCCTGCTGCTGCAACCCTTTTTGCTGGCAGTGGCGCTGCAACAAGGGAACATCCGTATGGACGAAGTTGTACCGGACGCCAATCGCCCGGTAACAGTGAACGGGCAGGCATTGCAGTGCGCCACGCCGCCGCCAGACCCGGCTACCTGGGCAGATGTGCTGACACATCGCTGCCCTGGGCCGATGCAGGTATTGGCCGGTGAATTGGGCCTTTCCTGGCTAAACAAGGTATCTGCTGATTTTGGCCTGACGGCCGTGCCCAACCTGCCCCTCAACACGGAAACGCCGGCCGCCCAGCCCATGCGTGACCCGGCGCTGGCCGGCATTGGGCAGGAAAACCTGGTGCTGACGCCGCTGCAACTGGCGCTGGCGTGGGGCGCGCTGGCGCGGGATGGGCAGAAGTTACAGCCGCAGTTGGTTACGGCCGTGTGGGATGAAAATGGCGACCGGCAACCCATTCCCCCTCCCGCCGGCAATGGCCCGGTTGTTGACATCGCCGCCGCCCGCACCATTCGCCAGGCGCTGACAAACGACGGCCGTGTCGAGTTTAACGACCTGGTGCTTTCCGGGCCGGATGGCAGCACGAATGGCTGGTATGTGGGGGTGGCCCCGGCAGCCAATCCCCGATTTCTGGTGGTGGTGGTGGTGGAGGGCAGCACGGCCGTGCCGGAGGCCACCCAAATTGGGCGAGCATTGCTAGACACGGCCGTGAAGCAATAAAAAAACCGGGTTCCTGAAGAAAAACCCGGTTTCTATTCTTCTTACTCCTCAGGTTGGACTCGAACCAACAACCCTGCGGTTAACAGCCGCATGCTCTGCCATTGAGCTACTGAGGAACGCAGCGAGCGGGATTATAACAAATGTGATCTCTACGTCAAGGTGGGGATGCACAAAAAACAGGAGTGCGTGATGGGTAAACCGGTGATTGTGGTGCATGGTGGGGCCGGAGCATGGGAGTTGACATCGGCGCGCCTGGTGACGGCGATGGAGGCGTGCCGGGAGGCGGCGCAGGCCGGGCAGCGGGTGCTGCTGGCCGGGGGCGGCGCCCTGGATGCGGTGGAAACGGCCGTGCGTGTGCTCGAAGATTGCCCGGTGCTGGATGCGGGCCGGGGCAGTTTCCCCAACCGGAACGGGGAGATTGAGATGGATGCGTTGATTATGGACGGCCGTAGCCTCAACCTGGGCGCGGTCGCCGCCGTCCAATATGTGCGCTACCCCATCAGCCTGGCCCGGCGGGTGATGACCGATACGCCCCATCACTTTCTGGTGGGCGCCGGCGCGGCGGCCTTCGCCGACAGCATTGGCTTTCCCCGTTGTGAACTGGCCGACTTGTGGGTGGAGGAGATGGCCGCACAATCCCAACCGACGCCTACCAGCGATACGGTGGGTGCGGTGGCCTTAGACGCTAACGGTAATCTGGCGGCAGCGACTTCGACCGGCGGTACGCGCTACAAGATGCCTGGCCGGGTGGGCGACAGCCCATTGGTGGGTGCGGGCGGTTACGCCGACAACCGCACCGCAGCCGTTAGCGCCACCGGGCATGGCGAATCGTTGATGAAGCTGTTGAGCAGCAAGCAGGTATGTGATCTGGTGGCTATGGGTTTTTCGGCGCAGTTGGCGGGGGAAACGGCCGTGCGCCAGCTCAGCCAGCGCACCGATGGTGAAGGTGGCCTGATCGCCATTGATTTCCTGGGGCAGGTCGGTATCGCCTTTAACACGGCCGCTATGCCACATGCCTGGGCGGCCGGCGAGCAAGCGCCAACGGTCGGCAGGTAGCCACCGTTTATCCACCTCTTCCAGACGCATGTCCACAGAATTTTTGGCGATGGTGATTGTATTTCTGGCCGTCCTGGTACAGGCAGCCACCGGGTTTGGGTTGGCGCTGGTATCCATGCCATTGCTGACGGCCGTTGTTGGTCTCCCTGTGGCTGCACCTCTTATGTCGGCGGTGGGGCTGGTGGTTGAGTTCATTCTGCTTCTCTATTTTCGGGCGGCTGTGAATGGTAGAGCTGTGTGGCGGCTGGTTTTGGCCGCTTTTATAGGTACACCCATTGGCTTGTATTTGCTGCGGGTTGTTGATCCGGCGCTGGGAGCGCGGGTATTGGGGGTTATTGTCGCCGGTTATGCGGCATATGCGCTGATCTCGCCCTATTTGCCCCGGCTTACCCATCCCCATTGGGCCTGGCTGTTTGGTTTTGCCGCCGGGGTGATTGGCGGCATTTACAACACCAGCGGGCCACCGGTTATCATCTATGGCAACTGTCGCCGCTGGTCTCCGGCCGAATTCAAAGGCAATTTGCAAGGCTTTTTTCTGCCCACCGGCCTGTTGGTGTTGGTAGGGCATTGGCTGGAAGGCAATATCACGCCCGCCGTATGGCGCTATGTCTGGCTCGCCTTACCGGCGGCGGCAATCGGGCTGCTCATGGGGGTTATATTGGGTGGTCGTATACCGCCCACCACCTTCCGCAAATTCGTGCTGCTCCTTCTGTTATTTATCGGGCTACGCCTCACCTTCGGTTAGAGGCTGAACCTGACATGACACATGACACATCACACATCACACACCCCCTCACAGGTCACGGCCGTTGACACCCCCCCTGCCAATGTTACAATCTGCAATGGAGGATACCGGGAATGACATTGAAAGAGCGGTTAGCAGACGAACTAAAAATTGCCATGCGCGCCGGAGATGTGGAACGGCGTGATACCATTCGTCTATTACAGGCAGCCATCAAACAAGAAGAGATTGACCGGCAGGTGACGCTGGATGAGGATGGTGTGCAGGCGATATTGCAAAAACAGGCCAAACAACGGCGTGAAAGCATGGCGGATTATGAAAAAGCGGGTCGCGCCGACCTGGTGGACGAAGAACAAAAACAATTGACGATCATTGAGACCTTTTTGCCACAGATGATGAGCCAGGCCCAGGTAGAGCAGTTGGCGCGGCAGGCTATTGTGGAATTGGGCGTAACCGACGCGAAAGGCATGGGGCAGGTGATGGCAAAATTGATGCCCCAGGTGAAAGGGAAAGCTGACGGCCGTATGGTAAACGACGTGGTGCGCACCCTCCTTCAGGAACGGTAAGCGATAGGCGGCAACCGGTAAGTGGGCTTCGGTCCCCGGACTTCGGATTCCAGCTTTCAACTCCCAGGTAACAACTTTAATGGAAGAGCAGCGCCGCTGGCGGCAAACAGCACAAGATTCCATTTTATGGATATTTACGGCCGTGCTCACGCTGGGACTCACCCTCATTTTTTCATTTACGTTGCTTACACCCGCCGAAGCCAGAGTCATTGAAGGGCTGCCGGCGCCGGAGGATTTGTTTGCCCCCCGCGCCATGACCTACGAGAGTGCTGTCGCTTTACGTCTGGCGCAAGAGCAAGCCAGAGCCTCGGTGCCTGAACAGTACAAACGCATTGAAGGGGATGTAGGGCGTTTTCAATTAAACCGGGTAGGGCAAACGTTCGCCTTCGTGGATATCGTTCGCGCGGATACCCAATCTTCTACTGAAGCCAAGCTAACCTATCTGGAAGCCATTGTCGGGCTAAACCTGGAAGAGCAGATAGCGCTTGACTTGCTCAACATGAGCGATTCCGAGTACGCCCGTGTCAAATCGGAAGTACAGCGTATTGTCGGGGACTTGATGCGCCGCGAAATCCGCGAGAGCCAGCTGCGCGAGCTGCAACAACAGGCACAGCGCGACGCCAGCCTGGACCTAAGCCCCACCCAGGAACGGGTGGTGCGGTTCCTGGCGCCTCGTTTTATTGTGCCTACGATGGAGCCTGATCCCGCCGAAACCGAGCGGCGGCGGGAAGAAGCAGCCACGGCCGTTCCCCCCTTTCCGGTGACGGTAGCCAAAGATGAACTGGTGGTGCGCGCCGGTGATATTGTCACCGAACGACACATTGAAAAAATGACCCAGTTGGGGCTGTTACAACGCCAGACCGACTGGCGTTTTGTGACGGCCATTGCCATTTTGTGCCTGCTCAGCAGCGTGTTAATTGCATTGTACTGGCGGCAGTTTTATCACGGCCGTCGTGCGGGCAACGGCCGTTATCTCACTGCTCTCACCGGCCTCATTCTGGCCTTTGCCCTGGTCGCCCGTTTCATGTTAGCCAGTCCCGGCCTGTTGGCATATCTCTACCCAATGGCCGCCTTTTCGCTCATACTCAGTGTGCTGTTTGATGTGCGCCTGTCCATCGTTTTCACCATGATTCTGGCCGGGTTAATTGGTTTTAATGCCGCCAATTCTTTGGAAATCGCCCTCTATACGGCGGCCGGCGGATTATTAGCTGTATTGACATTACATGACGCCCAGCGGGTCAATTCCTTCTTTCGCGCCGGGCTGGCCGCCGCCGTTGGATATGCCGTCATTATCGTTGCCTTCCAATTCAGCCAGACCATCAGTGACCCGGTTTCTATCTTGGAAAACCTGGGTTACGCAGTGGGTAACGGGCTGCTCTCAGCGGCGCTGACGCTGGTAGGTTTTTTCATCATGGGCAGCATCTTTGGCGTCACCACCACGCTGCAATTACAGGAATTGTCCCGTTTAGACCATCCACTGCTGCAAGAGTTATTGCGGCGCGCCCCAGGCACTTACCATCACAGCATCATGGTAGCCAATCTGGCGGAGCAGGCTGCCGAACAAATAAAAGCCAACAGCACCTTGATTCGTGTGGGCGCGTTTTACCATGACATTGGCAAAATGAACCGCCCCGCCTTTTTCACCGAAAACCAGGAGGGGATCAACCCCCATGACGCCCTGGACCCCTACACCAGCGGCCGCATCATCCTCAGCCATGTGACGGACGGCCTGGAACTGGCGCAGCAATATAGATTGCCTGACCGTATTCGGGACTTTATCGCCGAACATCATGGGCAGCGCCTTGTCAAAGGGTTTTATCACAAGGCGGTGGCGCTGGCCGATGAGGATGCCAGCCAGGTGGATCGTGAAAAATTCCGTTACCCCGGCCCCCGGCCCCGCTCCCGCGAAGCGGGCATTGTGATGTTGGCCGATGCCGTCGAGTCTACTTCACGCGCCCTGCAACCGAACACGGAGAAGGAGATCGAGCGGCTGGTGAATACGTTGATTGATGAAGATTTAACCGAGGGGCAGTTGGATGACTCCGGGTTGACTTTGGGCGACATCCGGCTGATTCGCGCCTCGTTTATCAAGACGTTGAAAGGACGCTTCCATGTGCGCACCCGTTATCCCGGTAATGAGGCGCTGCAAATTCCAGAGACACGGCCGTTACCCCTGCGAACCGACTCAACAACACCGGCCGCCGCGGCCACCAATGGAAATCCCATACCCACCACACCCGAATCAGAAACAGAAGTAATAATTGACCAGATAGGGTAGCCCCATGACCTATAACATTGAAGTCATCCAGAAATTCAAGGTGATCCGCTCCATTGTCACGGCCGTGAGCGGCGCAGTCAGCGAAACTTTACGCCACGAACGGGTCAAACCGCCCGCCGCCGTCTCGGTGCTGCTCACCAGCGATGAGCAGCTTCAGCAGCTAAACAACGATTTTCGCGGCATAAATGCCCCCACCGATGTTCTCAGCTTTCCCGCCGAAAAATTGCCGCTGGCTTACATGGGCGAAGAAGACCCATACCTGGGCGACATTGCCATTTCCGTGCCCATGGCCCAGCGCCAGGCCAGAGAAAGCGGCCATACACTTAAAGACGAATTGCAACTGCTCACCATTCACGGGACGCTGCACCTGCTAGGGCATGACCACGAAGAGCCGGAAGAAAAAAAGGTGATGTGGTGGGCGCAAAATTCGATCCTGGCGCAAATCGGGGCGGAAATCACTTCGCCGGAGTAAAGCCGTGCCCGAACAACCCCATCGCTCCCTACTTTACCGCCGCCTGAAAAGTTTCCACTACGCCTTTGCCGGTTGGCAGCATGTGTTACGCACCCAGCCCAATGCCTGGATTCACGCCCTCATTACCTTCCTGGTGATCATTCTCGCTCTGTGGCTGCGTTTGCCCCGCACCGATTGGGCCATTCTCATCCTCACGTTTATGGCTGTCTGGGTGGCTGAATTTGTCAACACCGCCATTGAAGCAGTGGTAGACCTGGCATCGCCGACGCCGCACCCCCTGGCGAAAACGGCCAAAGATGTAGCCGCCGCTGCCGTGCTGGTGGGCGCGTGTGGGGCGGTGCTGATTGGCCTGCTTATCCTGGGGCCGCCGCTGTGGGTGCGGTTGTTTGGCAATTAGCGCAGCAGATTTCCAATAAAGAACCACAAATTCGCGGGCCGTTCTGCCAGTCGGCGCACAAAATAGGGGTACCAGGCCGTGCCATAGGGAATGTATACCCGCACCCGGTAGCCCTGCGCCGCCAGTTGCTCTTGTAACTCGCGCCGAATGCCATACAACATTTGAAACTCGAAGGCATCGAGCGGGATTTGCTGCACCTGCACAAATTGCCTGATAGCCTGCACCATCGTTTCATCGTGCGTGGCGAAACAGGGGAACACACCACGCTGCCGCGCTCCGGCGCTGAGCATGGTTTGGGCCAATTGCACAAAGCTGGCGTCGGTATCCGCTTTTTGGGGAAAGGCCACTTCGGGCGGCTCGGCATATGCCCCTTTGCACAGCCGCACCCAGGCGCCCTCCGCCACCAGGGCGGCAATGTCTTGGGCGCTGCGGAAAAGATACGCCTGGATGACCACACCAACATGACGGCCGTACCCATCGTCATCCCTTAACCGGCGGTAAATGCCCAACGTGGTGTCTACGGTGCTGCTTTCTTCCATGTCAATGCGGACGCGGTTATTGGTTTGCCGGGCGCGGTCAAGAACTACGTGCAGATTTTCGTACAAAAGTACCGGGTCTATGTTTAGACCAAGCTGGCTGGGTTTCACCGACACGTTCGCCTCTACACCGCTCTGGTGGATGCAGTCCAGCAGCCGCACGATCTCGTCGCGGGCGTTGGCGGCTTCCTGCGGCGTATGCACGTGTTCACCCAGGTAGTTGAGGGTGGCCGCCAGCCCCCGGCTGTTCACAGTGCGGGCAGCGGCAATAGCGTCATCCACCGTTTCGCCGGCAATGAAGCGGCTGGCGACGCGCCAGGCCAGCCCGGTTTGTGTGACCAGATATTGCGCCCACACGGCCGTAGACAGATACAACAACATCACCCGCAGCCAGCGTTCGCCAAACCAATACAATAACAACAGGGAGCCGACCAGTGTGATGAGAAAAATAAGTGGGAGTTTTTTGGGGTTTTTCATATCTCCTGGGTTGTGGATATTGACCAAAATCCACCGGTCAAATTGTAGCCTGCATTGCGAATGTTGCCAGAAAGAGAGGTGTGCAGGTATTATCTTCGGCACGGCCGTAACCAGGAGCAAAATGGACAAAAACACAAAAAACAACCCCCTCTATTCCGCAGCCCAATATGAGGCGCTCTTAAAGGCGATTACGGCCGTGACCGCTAACCTGAACTCCCCGGCACTGCTCACCGAACTGGCCCAACAACTGGTGCAAACCTTCCAGGTCACCAGCGCCTATATTTCTGACTGGAATACGGACACCGGTCTGGCGACCGTGCTGGCCGAATTTCGCAGCCCGGAAGCCGGGAGGCTGGAGATGCAAAGCGACACAGGCGTCGCTTATGACCTCTTTAACGAGGTCAAACGAGACCAACGTTTTCTGGAAACTCGTTACCCGCTGCTGCTTCATGTGGACGATCCCCACACGCCAGAATGGGATCGGCAGCACCTGGCGTCTTATGGAATCAAAACGTCATTGATAGTGCCGATGCGGCTGCATAACCAGATCATTGGTTTTGCCGAATTATGGGAGAGCCGCACCCGCCGCGCCTATACACCGGCCGAAACTGAACTGTGCCAGGCTATTGCCCAACAAGGCGCCATCGCCCTGGTAAATGCGCGTTTATATGAAACTGAAAGCCGCCGCCGCCGTGAAGCCGAAACGCTGCTGGAAGTTGCCGGTTACCTCTCCAGCACACTGGAATTGGACGAGGTCCTCAACCGCTCGTTGGCAGCGGCGCGGCGTTATCTGGACAATATCAGCGCCTGTTCCATTTCCATTCTGAGCGCAGACGGCCGTACCCTGCGCACCGCCGCCGAATGGTCAGAGAAACCACACTTTACGCTGATACCGGTGGGGCAGGAATCGCCGGTAGACGAGACATTATTCTCGCGCCTCACGCTGAAAAACAGGCAGCCGACGGCCGTAGCCGACTTATGGCAAATTGCCTACCTGAACGAACGGGCGTTAAACGTAACCAGAAGCGGGCTGCGCGCCCTACTCTATGTGCCGCTTATTTTCCGTGACAGGCCCATCGGCTTGCTGCACATTCATGTCTGGCATCAGGCGCGGCCCTTCACCGCGGAGGAAATCGCGCTGTGCCAAAGCGTGGCCCATCAGGCCGCTATTGCCATTGCCAACGCCAATTTGTACACAGCCCAAACCCGGCAGCTAAAAATGGCGACCATGCTGCAAAAAGTGGGGGCGCTGCTCACCACCAGTCTGACGCTGCAACAGGTGTACGAACAAATTTTTGACTACCTGGCCGAGATTGTGGCCTATGATTTTGTTTCTCTGCACCTGGACGACCCCTACAATGAGTCACTCACCCTGGCTGCCAGCCGTGGTTTTGAAGAGGCCGAAAGTCTGCGCGAGTTTCTGGACACCTACGCCGAATCGTGGCTGCGGCGCATCCCCATTCCCCCCGGCTGGGCCTTTATTGGGGACACACATCAGGATACCGGCTGGCTGGTGCTGCCTACGCTGGAAGGTGTACATTCGTGGATCGGGGCCACATTGATGGTCAAAGACCAGTTGATTGGCATTCTCAGCCTGGAAAGCCGGCAGGCCAACAGATATGACGCCGAAGCCGCGGAAACGGTGTCTGCCTTTGCCAATCAGGCGGCCATTGCCATTGCCAATGCCCGGCTGCACGACCAGGTCTTGCGCCAGGCTGATGAACTGGCAATCCTGCACCAGCTTTCCGTGGCCACAGCCTCCACGTTTGACGTTGATGAACTGTTAAACCACACGACAGGTATGATCACCAGGCGTCTGTATCGTGATGTTTTTGGGTTTGCCATGGTAGACGAGGCCAGTGGCCTTTTGCAGCCCCATTCGTCATTCCACGGCATCCCGGCTGCATATCTGGCGCGGCCTATTTTGTATGAAAGTTTGCTGGGATTGGTCGTTAATACCGGTGAGGCGCGCCTGATGGGCGATGTGCGCCACGAACCACTGTATGAGGCGGGTATGCCGGTGGCGGAAACGCGGTCTGCCATTGTGGCGCCACTGCGGGTGAATGACCAGGTGGTGGGCGTGATTGATGTGGAAAGCCCCCGTCTGAATGCGTTTTCAGAGAAGGATTTGGATTTTTTAGTGACGTTAGCCGGATTGGTCACGGCCGTGATTGAACGCGCCCGGTTATATGAATCGTTGGTATCACAAAAGGAGCTGTTAGCGACGTTGGTTAACGAACGCACGGCAGAATTGGCAGCCGAGCGGGACCGGACGGTGGCTATTTTGGAGAGCGCCGGAGAGGGAATTATCCTGACAGACACGGCCGTGAACATCCTTTACATGAATCAGGCCATGGAGCGTATGAGCGGCTACGGCCGTGCCGAACTCATCGGCCAGAATTTGCGCGTCCTGGTCAATGACCGCGCCGCTCGCTTCCTGTTTGTGCAAACCTGGCCCACCGGTTTTAGCCAGGAAAGCTGGTCTGGTGAACTGCTCAACCAGCGTAAAGACGGGCAAACGTACAGCGTGCGCCTGACCGTAACACCCATCAAGGACAACAGCGGCCGCATCACCGGCTATGTCATTGTGCAATCAGACATCAGCCAGTTGAAAGAGGTTGAGCGGCTAAAAGCGGAATTCATCTCCAACGTCACCCATGATTTGCGCACACCCCTGACTGTGATCAAAACCCACATCTCGCTGCTGGAACGGGGCAAACCGGAAAACCATCCCCGTTATTTTCATGTCATGCACCAGGAAACTGACCGCCTGAACCAGATGATTCAGGAACTGCTGGAACTGTCGCGGCTGGACGCCGAATTCACGCCTGATCCAGAGGCGACCACTGACCTGTGGCCGTTACTCAATGAGTTGCAGGATTATTTTGCGGGCAGCGTGGCCGAAAAAGGGGTTCGCTTGTCGGTAACGGGGAATACAACAAGAGTCACGGCCGTACACATGCACCAGGCTCATCTGCGCACCATACTCACCAATGTCATTGACAACGCCATCAAGTATTCACCGGCGGGCGGCGAAGTGCAGATTACCGCCGAAACGCAACATCGCGCCGGGCGTCTGTTTATTCTGGTCACAATTAGCGATCAAGGCCCTGGTTTAGGCCCGCACGAAAAGCAGCAGATTTTTGACCGATTCTTCCGGGGCGATGCGGCCCGCGCGGCCAATATCTCCGGCATGGGTTTGGGATTACCTGTTGCCAGGAAAATCATCGAACCCTATGGTGGGCTGATTGAAGTGCAGAGCGAAGTGGGGGCCGGCGCCACTTTTTCCATATGGCTGCCGTTGTACGCCGCTCTTTAACCACGCCAACCAGTTTGTAGTAACAGCTTTAGCCGGTAGAACTACCCAGACGGCGACCAGACCTCCGGCGCGTGATAGTTCAGACCGGTGATCACTTCCACCACAGTCGGTGCATCCGTAGTCAACGCCTGCCGGATGGCCACGCCGATCTCTTCCGGCCGTTCCACGCGGATACCCACACACCCCATTTCCTGAGCAATACGGGCAAAATTAACCGGCTCAAACTGGTAAAGCTCTTCCGGCTTGCCGGGCCGGTCGCCGTACATTTTGTGAATGTCCGGGATGCCCTGCCCCAGTCCACCATTGTTGTTGATGATGGTCACGGTGTTGATACGGTGACGGCGCGCCGTTTCCAGTTCGCTCAGGTGATACCAGAAGCCGCCATCCCCGGTGAAACAGATGACCGGACGCTCCGGCACAGCGCATTTGACGCCCAATGCTGCCGGAAAAGCCCAGCCCAACGAGCCGGCGGCGCGCAAATAGCTCTGCCCCGGATGGCGCAATGACACCATCGTCGCCGTCCAGATGGCGGAGTAGCCGGTATCGGCCACCAAAACGGCGTCCTCTGGCAGCACATCCGATAACTCTTTGCACAACCGTTCCGGGCGAATGGGCACGGCGTCCGATTGGCGCAGCGGCTCCATTTCCTGGCGCCAGGTGCGCCCAAAGGCATGAACCTGCTGCAACCAGGTTTCGTTTGCGGGTTTGGCTTCTAAAGCGGCGGTGAGTCTGGTCACGGCCGTATGCGCATCCCCCACCACCCCCACCGCCCCGGCATAACTGCGCCCGATTTCGGTAGGGTCAATGTCAATCTGGACAACGGCCGTGCCCATCGGCGGCACCGTCCAATTATGTGTCACCTGGTCGCCGGTATTGCTGCCAATGTAAATCACCAGATCGGCTGCCGCCACCACCTGATTGGCGCAGCGCACCGAGTAAGACCCCACCACCCCCACACTCAGCGGGTGATCGTCCAAAATCGTCCCCTTGCCATTCACCGAAGTCGCCACCGGAATAGAGAGCTTTTCCGCCAATGCCACCACTGCCGCTGCCGCCCCCGAACTGCGCACGCCACCCCCGGCCACAATCACCGGGCGTTGGGCGGCGGCAATGGCGTGGGCCGCCCGTTCTACGCTGGCGGCGTCCGGTTCGGGCCGGAACGCAGGGTAATGGGTGAACGGCTCTTCGATAATCACAGGTAAAGAGGCTTCCGCGGCTTCCAACGGCCGTGCGCTGTGCCCCAACAAGTCCAGATGCACCGGGCGCGGCGTGCCCGAAGTCGCTTCCCGGAACGCCTGCCGCAAGTAAAAAGGCAACTGGGCGATATTGACCACATCCACGTTATATTTTGTCACCGGCGCAAACATAGGTGTGTGGTCAATTTCCTGGTAGGCATGGCGGTGTTGGAACAGGGGTGGCTTCTTGCCGGTGAGAGCGATGACCGGCGACCGCCCCAACCAGGCGTCTTGCAGCCCCGCCGCCAGATTGGCCGCTCCCACCGACTGCGCCATACACACGCCGGGGCGGCCAGAAATCCGCGCATACCCATCGGCCATATACGCCGCCGCTTTCTCCGAATGGGTGATGACGCGGCGAATCCCCAACTCCTCCAAATCCACCATCGTCTTGCGCAAAATGGCATCCATGTAAAAAACATGTGTCACGCCATATCCCTTGAACATTTCGGCAATAAACCGGGCGCCGGTTTTAGTTTCACTTTGTTCCATACCGTTATCTCTCCACTCGTGGTTGGCTCAAATCGTGTAATTTCTCCATCATTTCTTCATCCAGCCGGGCCAGAACATCCAGCGCTTGCAGGTTTTCCACCACCTGTGCTGTTTTTGTAGCTCCAAACAGCAGGCTGGCGACTTGCTCATTTGCCAGGCAGTAGGCCAGCGCCAGTTGTGCCGGGGTGCACCCCACCTCGTCCGCCAGCACGATCAGCTGTCCCACCTTTGCCAGCAGTTGTTTTTGGCGCATGGATTCGATGGCTTCGGGACGAAAACGGCCGTTGTCCCCACCTACCTTGTTATACTTGCCACTCAACAAACCCCCATACAACGAATACGAAGCCACAATCCCCATCCCCGCAGCAGCAAAAATGTCGTGAGTCGTTGCCTCTTCCACAGGCGAAGTTTGCAGCAAGCTGTAAGCCAACTGCGCCGCCACTGGCGCAGCCAGACCTTCTGCGGCAGCCACCTGCCACGCCTCCTCAATTTGCGCGGGCGACCAGTTCAACACACCCCAATAACGCAGCTTACCGGTTTGGATCAAAGCATCCAATTGCCGCACCATCTCCGCAACGGGCAGCGACGCAGGCGGTGGCACACAATACGCCAGGTCCAGATATTCCATCTGCAAGCGGGCCAGCGAACCATCAAGTTCTGCTTCCGGGCTTTGCGCGGGGTAAAATTCGTACCACAGCTTATTGGCAATCACCAGGTCGGCGCGATTCCAGCCCCCCTGCCGCAACAAACGGCCGAACAACACCTCCGAATAGCCGCTTTTCAACGGGGCATGGCCGGTGCGGTCATCATAACGGGCATCATCCAGGAAGTTGATGCCCGCTTGCAAACCGCTGGCAATTACCGTCAGCGCCTCTTTCTCGTCCATAAATTCATAAGTCAGCCAGGACCCCAATGAGAAAACAGACACTTCTAAGTTTGAATGACCGAGTTGTCTATATTCCATAGGGCGTCACGGGCCATCCACAGGCCGCGGATAGGCATGTTTGGCCGATAAATCGTCGGAGAGTGATCCTTGATTGCGCCGGGTCAGCAGTTCCAGGGCGTCCGCCAGATGGGAATCCTGGATGTTGTATGCGCCTTCACCCACCCGGATTTTGTGCGCTTCAAACAAGACCTGGGCATGGGTACAGCCGGTCGGTGGCTCAAATTTGTAGCTGGCGAGTTCGTACCGCTGCCCCAACGGATCGCGGAAGTAGATGGAGTACATGAAGCCGCGATCTATTTCGCCGGTGTTTTTGATGCCCCGTTCGTTCAGCCGCCTGGCCGTCTCAATAAAGGTGGAGCGGGAGACGCTGAAGGCGATGTGGTGCAAATTTCCAATGCCTTCGGGGTTGGGCGTGGGATCGGCGGTGCGGGTTTCATTGGTGAAGATGGTGATGAGACGGCCGTCGCCCGGATCAAAGTACAGGTGGCTCTCATTGGCATTATCCAGGTTGGGCTGCTCAAAGATAAAGGGCATGCCCAACACCCCTTCCCAAAAATCAATCGCCATCTGCCGCGTTGCGCCCACAATGGTGATGTGGTGGACGCCTTGAGTTTGAATTTTTTTCATATAGGTACCCTCAGGTGTAACGCACTTCAAAAGTGCAACGCATTTTTACTTCAAATAACCAATAGCCACCGGCCCTAGCCGTCGTTCGTGGCTGTTGAGCAAGATACGGTAGGCTGCCTGGATCAGTGGGCGTGGGGCGGCGGGGGTGTGTTGAATCCAGAGTAGGGTGAGGCGGTGGACACGGCCGTAACGACACTCCACCACCGGCTGAAACCCGGCATTGGCAAAACCCCGCAGCGAAGGCCGGTTCTGCCGCGACGCGCCAATCCAGATACGCGCCACCCCTTCCTCATGCAGCCGGGCAATCAGGCTGCTCAACAGGGCGCTGTAAAAACGTTGCCGCCGCCAGGCCGCTACCGTGCCACAATCCCAGATATACGCCTCGTCCTGGTGCAGGTGAAACTGTCGCTCCAGTTCACCCACACACTCCACGCCCTGCGTCACCCAGCCATAAGTCACAATCTGCCCATCCACACGCAAATGAAAACAACGGCGTTTATCTTGAAAACGCTGCCAGATGGGTTCAGCCGAGGGCAGGTTCATTGCCGCCGCCAGTTCAGCCACATCCTCCGGCTGCGTCTCGGCAAATGTCACCGCCGCCCGCGCCAGGCAAGGCGGCGGCAAACCATTTCCCATCTCCACCACCCACAAAGCGCCATTCTCTCTCGTCCACGGCCGCATCGTTTCTGCTGTCGCCTTGTCGGGCGATTTTGAAAATCGCCCAATGCCTAAATGTGGAAGAAAACGCTGCGCGCTTTCTGGATCACATCCGGGTCACCGGACGTTTCGCCACCCTGAATGCGCTGATAAGTGGTCAGCACCATGTCCGATGGATGTTTGAAATGGAAAACGGCCGGCAATGTGCTCACATCATCCACCGGCTCATAGCTAAACTGGCCGTCTTTAACCGTCGCCTTCCACTGGCCGCCCCATTCACCATCCACCTTGATGCCATAGGTAATGTCTACCCCTTTGGCCGCCTCCTGATCCACCGAATACTGCCAGATGATGAACATGTAGGGCAACAAAACCCCGGCGGTGCGCTCATCCAGGATGCCATCCTTTTCACCCAACCCCCAGTGCATGTCCCAGGTATGCACACCGTAGTCCATAATCTGGAAGGCCGGATAACAAAACGCAGGCACCGGGCCGGAGAAAACATGAGACACCATGAAGCCGTTCCATTCATCCTCATTCAGGGATTCAAAAATGCCCATCATCTTGTCTGAATCTGCTTTCAGCCGGGCAATGGCTTCGTCGCGGGAAAGGGTGCGCAACGCCAGCGCACCGTCATTCAAATCCCTGGCCATCACCTGCCAGCCCCGCGGCGGCGGCGCTTCCTGCCCTTTGCTGGCTATCTCCCACCGATCCAGATAAGCCTCGGTCACATCAATCATGTGGCCGACCAGATCGCGCACTTGCCAGCCTTCGCAGCGGGTATCCATATACCAGTTGTCCGGGTTATCCACCACATCGAAAAACCGGCCGCGCTCTGTGCGCACCACATCCAAAACCACATCTTTACTCGCATACTCCATCGGGTTAACAGCCATCTTTTTTCTCCTTTTTTGGTTGAGATTAGAGATCAGAAATTAGAGATTGTGTAATCTCTAATCTCAAAAGCAAATAATAAATACCCCTAAAAACTAGAAGCCTGGGCGATGATAAAGGAAACAAATTGGGGAATGTTAGTTGGCGGATGTTGCCGTTGTTGAGGTAAATTATAGCGGACAAAACAAGATCGTGTTATTCAGATTTGGCAAATCTTGGAGATTTGTCAAATCTTGCAAAGTGGAGGAGATTTGATGCGAGAAAGTAGGGAGAGAATTTTAACTACTCATGCGGGCAGTTTACCCCGCCCCCAGTCATTGATTGCGCTGCACACATCCCGTTTTTCGGGGCAGGGGGTGGCGGATGACGTATTTGATCAGGCCGTGCGCGAAGCGTCTCGCGCCAGTCTATCCCGGCAACTCGCGGTGGGGCTGGATGTGGTGAATAATGGCGAAATGGGGCGGGAGAGCTTTTTCACTTACGTGCAGCACCGCATGAGTGGTTTTGGTGGCGTGGGGTCACGGCCGATTATGGCCGACCTGTTGCGCTATCCGGGCAGTCTGGAACGGCGGCGGCAGGCGATGGGGACGGATGAGCGGGTGGATTTGCTGCGTGCGCCTAAAGCGATTGGCCCGGTGCGCTATGTGAACAGTAGGCCACTGGAGCATGAATGTCACCAGCTTCAGGAGTTGTTGGCGGAGACCGACGGCCGTTACACCGAAGCTTTCATGTCTGCTCCCTCGCCGGGCATCATTGCCGCCGGGATGCAAAACGAACATTACGATAATCTGGAACTGTATGTGAATGCGTTGGGTGAGGCGCTGCGCACCGAATATACGGCTATCGCCAATGCCGGTTTTGTGCTGCAAATTGATGCACCTGACCTGGCGTTGGAGCGACATACACTGTTTCAAGACAAGCCGTTGGCGGAGTTTTTGGGGTTTGCGCGGCTGGTGGTCACGGCCGTGAACAAAGCCCTCACCGGTATTCCCCGCGAACAGGTACGGCTGCATGTCTGCTGGGGCAACTATGAAGGGCCGCATGATAGCGACGTGCCGCTGGCAGACATCTGGCCGGAAGTGTCGCAATTGAACGCCGGGGCGGTCATGCTTTCGATGGCCAATCCGCGCCACGCGCATGAGTATCGCCTGTTTGCTGACCCCACTTTCCTGGGCGACCGGCTGCTGATTCCCGGCGTGATCGAGACGACGACCAATTACATCGAACACCCGGAAGTGGTGGCCGACCGGATCGAGCGCATTGCCCAAACGGTGGGCGACCCACACCGCATCATTGCCGGGACGGATTGTGGTTTTGAGACGGCCGCCGGTTCCAAAATGGTGGTGGAGGAGGTGGTTTGGGCCAAGCTGCGCTCGCTGACCGAAGGAGCGGCTATTGCGTCACAGCGGCTATTGGGGGCTGGTTGACGAGAAAGGCGTTCAGCGTTACAAACGAACGATATGAGTAACAAGATTCTAGTAGTGGAAGACGATAAGACGTTGCTGGAAACGCTGGAGTATAACTTACAGCGGCAGGGGTATGAGGTGATGACGACGGAAAACGGCCGTACCGCCCTCACCCTGGCCCGCACCCAAAAACCGGACATGCTGATTCTGGATGTCATGCTGCCGGGGTTGGACGGGTTTGAAGTGTGCCGCATTTTGCGCAAAGAGTTCAGCACCCCCATCCTCATGCTCACCGCCAAATCAGAGGAAGTGGACAAGGTGGTGGGGCTGGAAATGGGCGCGGATGATTACCTGACCAAGCCGTTTAGTATGCGCGAACTGCTGGCGCGGGTGAAGGCGCTGCTGCGGCGGGTGGAATTGATCCGCGAAGAGTTAAGTAATGAGCCGGGGGGGATGGCTACGGCCGTGCCCACCGGCCCAGACGCCCTGCTCACCTACGACACACTGGTCATTGACCAGAACCGGCGCGAGGTGCGCCTGGGTCAGGAGATTGTGCGCCTCAAGCCAAAGGAGTATGACCTGCTGCTCTTCCTGGCGCGGCACCAGGGCATTGCCCTCTCGCGTGATTTGATCCTGGAGCGGGTGTGGGGCTGGACGTATGACGGCAACAGCCGCACCGTAGATGTGCATGTGCGCTGGCTGCGCGAAAAGATCGAAGCCGACCCGGCCAACGCCCGCCGCATCGTCACCGTGCGCGGCATTGGCTACCGGTTTGACGGGTAATGATGGTAATCGGTAATCGGTAATCGGTAATCAGTGCAAAGACCGATTACCGATAACCGATTACCGATAACCGAAAATGTTCTCCAAAATCCGCTGGCGCATCGCCATTCCTTTTTTTCTCTTTTTTGCCTTCGTTTTGCTGATTTTGGGCATATTGTTGACGCGGCCCGTCTGTCTGGGTGGGGCCGGCTGTGTGTGGCAGAATGTCTTGGCGGCGATGGCGGTTACGGCCGTTGGCGCTTACCTCCTGGCGCTGCGACTGGAACGGTCCGCCCACCGCTACACCCGGCATATCACCGAAGTGGCCCAGCGCATCACCCACGGCGACCTGGAGGCGCGTATCCTCGGTTACACCAGCGATGATGAAGGGGATATGACCCGCGCCATCAGCAACATGGTGGCCGCGCTGCGGGAACAAATCCACGCTTTGCAAGCCGAAAACCAGCAATATGGGGCCATTCTGGACAGCATGACCGACGGGGTGCTGATTACCGGCGAGAACGGCACGGTGCGCCTGCTCAATCCGGCAGCGACCCGGCTGCTGGAGCCAATGACGGAACGGGCCATTGGCCGCTCCTTTGCCGAAGTGGTGCGCCACCACCAACTGATTGAATTGTGGCAAAAAGCGCAGCAGACGCGGCAGGAGCAGGTGGAAATGGTGGAGGTGAGCCGGGGTGTTTTTTTGCAAACGGCCGTCATCCCCTTTGAAGAAGAAGGCGCCCGCCGTTTCCTGGTCATCTTGCATGACCTGACCCAAATTCAACGGCTGCAAACGGTGCGCCGCGATTTCATCAGCAATATCTCTCACGAACTGCGCACGCCGCTGGCCTCGCTGAAAGCGGTGGTGGAGACGTTGCAGGATGGGGCGCTGGACGATCCCCCGGCAGCGCAGCACTTCTTACAACGCGCCGAAAATGAAGTGGATGTGCTGACGCAGATGGTGGAGGAGTTGCTGGAACTGTCGCGCATTGAGTCGGGGCTGGTGCCGTTTCGGTTTCAGGTCACGGCCGTGTCCAATCTCCTGCTCGGCCCCATGGACCGATTGCGCCCGCAGGCACAGCGCAAAAGCATTGAGATGATTCTGGACGTGCCCGCCAATCTGCCACCGGTGCTGGCCGACGAGGAGCGGATGCAGCGGGTTGTTACCAATTTGCTGCATAATGCGGTGAAGTTTACGCCAGACAACGGCCGTGTCACCGTGCAAGCCAACCTGGCCCCGGACAACAACAACGAACTACAAATTTCTGTGACCGATACGGGGGTGGGGATTGTGGAAGAGGATTTGCCGCGTATTTTTGAGCGCTTTTACAAATCTGACCGGGCGCGCACCCGCAACGGCGGTGGCACCGGCCTGGGTTTAGCCATTTCCCGCCACATCGTGCAGGCCCATCACGGCCGTATCGGCGTTACCAGCCGCGAGGGGAAGGGGAGTACGTTTTACTTTACACTGCCTGTTTCCCGGTGATCGGTAAACGGTAATCGGTGAACGGTTTACCGATTACCGTTTACCGATTACCCTTGCCGCCCCGTAATATACGCCTCGGTGAGTTCTTTTTCAGGGTTGGTGAAGAGGGCATTGGTACGGCCGTATTCCACCAGTTCCCCCAGCCAGAAGAATCCCGTCCAGTGGGAAGCCCGCGCCGCCTGCTCCATGCTGTGGGTGACAATAACAATCGTGTAATCGGCCGCCAACTGCTGCATCAGTTCTTCAATTTTCAGCGTCGCTACCGGGTCTAGCGCCGAACAGGGTTCGTCCATCAACACCACTTCCGGCTTCACGGCAATGGTGCGGGCGATGCACAGCCGCTGCTGCTGCCCCGGATTGAGCGCCTGGGCGGGGGATTCCAGCCGGTCTTTCACATCCTCCCACAGCGCCGCGTCACGTAAACTTTGCTCCACGATCTCATCCAGACGGCCGTTGCGCCCGGCCAACCCCAACACCCGCGGCCCATAAGCCACATTGTTGTAAATGGATTGCGGGAACGGGTTCGGCCGTTGGAATACCATGCCCACCCGCTGGCGCAACTGCACCACGTCCACATCCGGGTCATAGATATTTTTGCCATCCAGCAGCACATCCCCCTCGGCGCGCGCCCCCTTGATGGTGTCATTCATCCGGTTCAGCGCCCGCAAAAAGGTAGACTTGCCACAACCCGATGGTCCGATCAGCGCCGTAATCTGATTGCGGCGAATGGGCAGGTTCAGGTTAATAAGCGCCTGAAAGCTGCCGTAATAGAAGCTAAAGTTTTGGATTTGAAGTTTGTTGTCCATAGGTTCCGAGATTGGAGATTGGAGACTGGAGATTAGGTTCTGTTGACATTTCCAGAGGTAGGCGCAATTCACCGTACCAGAGGAAATGTCAACACGCCCTAGAGATTACCCAATCTCCAATCTCTAATCTCCAATCTCTTATCCCCATTTACCCAAATCGCCCCGTCACATAATCTTCGGTGCGTTTGTCTTTGGGGTAGACGAATAGTTCACGCTGCGGGCCAATCTCCACCACTTCGCCATCGAGTATAAAAGCGGCCCGGTCGGCCACCCGCGCCGCCTGCTGCATACTGTGGGGCACCATGAGGATGGTGTATTGCTGCCGCAGTTCAAACAGCGACTCTTCGACGATGGAGGTGGAAATGGGGTCCAGACCGGAGGTGGGGTTATCCAGCAGCACGATCTCCGGCTCCAGCGCCAGGCTGCGCGCCAGACAAAGGCGTTGTTTTTGGCCGCCGGAGAGGGCAAAGGCAGAGTCGCCCAGGCGCTCTTTCACCTCTTCCCATAGCGCCGCCTGCTGTAAAGAGCGTTCCACCCGTTCATCCAGCACATTGCGTTTCTTGATACCGGCCATTTTCAGGCCATAGGTCAGATTTTCGTAAATACTGCCGGGCAGCGGTGTGGGGGTGGCAAAGACCATGCCAATGCGCCGCCGCAAGTCGAATACGTCCGTACCTCGCGCAAAAATATCCTGCCCGTCGAAAAGGACACGGCCGTGCATCTCCCCCCCCGGCTGCAAATCGGACAACCGGTTCAACAGCCGCAGCAGCGTAGACTTGCCGCTGCGCGACGGCCCAAACAACACAAACAACTCGTGGGGCATAATGTCCAGGCTGATATTCCGCAGCGCCGTCGCCCCATCACCATAATCATAAGAGACGTTCTGTATTGATAACTTCGGCGTCATAAAATCTTCTTTACTCGTTCCCACGCTCCGCGTGGAACGCCCGCCAGGACGCTCCGCGTCCCAGGCAGGTGACGCAGAGCGTCACGGACATCATTCCGCCGGAGACCGTCGGAACGAAGCGATTACCGATCACCACTCCCGCCGCCGCCGCATGGTGCTGCGGATCATCGTGGCCACAAAGGTGAGCGAGAGCGTAAACAGCAGCAGCACCAGCGCCGTACCGTATTGAACCGTCAGCGGCATACCCGGTACCTGGGTAGAGATAACGTAGAGATGATAGGGCAGCGCCATCGTCTGGTCAAAAACCGAATTGGGCAAATCCGGCAGATAAAACGCGGCGACGGTGAACAAAATCGGCGCGGTCTCGCCAATAGCCCGGCTGAGGCCCAGGATGATGCCGGTGATAATGCCCGGCATAGCATGGGGCAACACCTGGTGGCGAATGGTCTGCCAGCGGGTGGCGCCCACGCTGTAACTGACGGTGCGGAACGCCTGGGGCACAGAGAGGATGGACTCTTCGGCGGTGCTGATGACAATGGGCAGCGTCATCAACCCCAACGTCAGCGACCCGGCCAGGATGGAGGTGCCAAACTGGAAAAAGAGGACAAACATGCCCAATCCAAACAGGCCATAGACGATGGAGGGAATGCCCGCCAGGTTGACAATGGCCAGGCGAATGGTGCGGGTGAGGATGGTGTCGCCGGCGTATTCGGCCAGGTAGATGGCGGCGCCAATGCCGAGGGGGATGGCGGCTACGGCCGTGCCCAACGTCAACAGGATCGTGCCCAAAATGGCGGGCATAATGCCCCCCTCTGTCATGCCATTACGCGGTGGCTGCGTCAGAAATTCCCAACTAAGGGCCGACATACCATTGTAAAAAATGGTCAAGATGATGAGCAGCACCGGAATAACCACCAGCGTCGCCACCGTCGTAATCACAATCGTTGCTACTTTTTGCGACTGTTGGCGACTCATCATAACTGCGCTCCGCGCTGCTGCGGCCGGCCGCCCACCAGCCGCGTCGCCAACGTATTCACCAGGAAGGTAATGATGAACAGCACAATGCCGATGGCAAACAAAACGCTGTAATGGGTGCTGCCCTGGGCCACCTCGCCCATTTCCGCGGCAATCGTCGCCGTCATCGTGCGAATGGGTTGAAACATCATACCCGGCCCCAGTTCCGGGATATTGGCCGCATTGCCCGTCACCAGCATCACCGCCATCGTCTCGCCAATGGCCCGCCCCACGCCCAACATAATGGCGATGACAATGCCGGAGCGGGCGGCGGGCAACACCACCCGCCACACCGTCTGCCAGTGGGTCGCCCCAATCGCCAGCGAGCCATCGCGGTACTCTTTGGGCACGGCATACAGCGCATCTTCAGTAATGCTGATGATGGTGGGCAGGGCCATGTAGGCCAGGATGAGTGAGCCGGTGAAGGCGGTGAGGCCGGTGGGCGCGCCCATATTCTGAATGAGGGGGGCCAGCGCCACCCAACCTAAAAAGCCGAGGACGATGGAGGGAATGCCGGCCAGCACTTCAATCAGCGGCTTGAGGATTTCGCGCAGCCAGTCGGGCGCAAACTCACCCAGGTACACGGCCGTTGTCAACCCTAATGGCACGGCAATCACCACCGCCCCCAACGTCACCAACAGCGACCCCACCAACAGCGGCAGCAACCCGTACATTTCCTCAACGGGATACCAGCGGCGGCCCCAAAACGTGCTGATGGGCTGCGATGTAAAAGCGGGCAGCCCTTCTTTCAACAAGAATAAAAAGATGAGGGTGATAATGATAATCACCGACACCCCGGCGATGAGGATCAGGCCTTCAATCACCAGTTCACGGCCGTTGCGCCGACGTTGTGTCTGCTGCCGGGCCGTCTGCTCGCGTGTTCGTTCGATCTCTTCGTAAGTTGCCATGTTTCCTTCTGGAGACCTGACAGGTTTGACAAAACCTGTCAGGTCTAAACAGTCATCAATCGCCAGGCAAAGGCACAAACCCCAGATTCGCCACAATTTGCTGCCCGGCCGGCCCCAAAATCCAGCGCAGATATTCAGCAATGACCCCCTGCGGTTCACCGGCCGTGTAGATGTACAGGTCGCGGGCCAGCGGATATTCGCCGGTAGCCGCCGCCTCCAGCGTGGGGTAAACAAAGGGGCTATTTTCATCTTCGGCCACCGCCACGATCTTTTCGTGGGCCGGGTCCACGTAACCCAGGCCGTCATAACCAATGGCGTTGGGGTTGCGGCGCAGTTCACTGGTTATGCCCACCGAAGAAGGCATGAGCATGGTCTGCGGCGCAAAAATGTCCTTGTTATTGCTGTCGCCCTGCCGCACCACTTCTTCCAGAAAATAGACGTGAGTGCCGGAATTGGTCTCCCGCGAGAGCAGAATGATGGGCGCATCGTGGCCGCCCACCTGCTGCCAGTTGGTAATCCGCCCGGTGTAAATGTCCGCCAGTTGGGGGATGGTGAGTTCACTCACCGGGTTATCCGGGTGCAGGATCACCGCCAGGGCGTCAATGGCGACCACATGCTCTACCGGTTCAATGCCGTTAGCCCGCGCCTCTTCAAATTCTGACTCTTTCATGTCACGGGAGGCGTTAGCCATGTCCACCGTGCCGTTGATCAGCGCCGCAATGCCGGTACCGGAACCGCCGCCGGTGACGGCAATGCTGACCGAGGGGTCTACCTCCCGGTACGCCTCGGCCCAGGCCAGGGCGATATTGACCATGGTGTCTGAGCCTTTGTTTTGAATGGAGCGGCTGGGGGCGGCGGTGGTATTGCCGGTGGTAGAAGAGGGAGTACGGCCGTTGCACCCCCCTAACGACAAAAAAGCAAGCAGCAAAATGAGTATGATTTTGACTGCTTGCCGGGTTGGGTTTTCAAGGTGGGCTGGCGTTTGCCAATGTGCGTTTGACTGTATTGGATTGTATTTTTTTTCCATCCATCTCTTCCCAAACCATCTCTTCCCGTTGGGTGTCGGTTTTTCCGGGGCTGAATTCTATCCACTTTAACAAGAAGTTAACAGACCGGAATTGTTAACAAGTTGTTAACAATCTGATAACCTGCCTTAACAAAGCCATAGCCAGATGTTAACCAATCAGTCGCAAAATCTTAACTGACCGGGGATACACTCCCAGGCAGTATCTTAAAAGGCGAAAGAGTGTGCCGTAGACCCTCAGGGTTTCGGGAAACCCTTGGGGTCTATATTGCCTTTTGCCCAAATCCCAATTCACGCAGGAGAAGAATGATGCGTAACAAACTTTTCATTTTTGTATTGTTGATTGCTGCCGCCGCTTTGGCAGCCTGTTCCGGCAGCGGCAGCGCCGAGCCACAGGTGATCACCGAAACGGTGACGCTGGAAGTCACACGGGTGGAAACTGTGGTGGAAACTGTCGTCGAAACGGTCACGGAAACAACCGTCGAGACCATCGTAGAAACCGTCACCGAGCAGGTTCAGGTGATGATGCTGCCCGAAGTTGACCCATTGGCCGTCACCGGTGACATCATCACCGCCGGTAGCTCCACCGTCTTCCCATTGACCGAACGCATGGCCGAACGCTTCCGC
>JACTMP010000062.1 GCA_014584575.1 Chloroflexota bacterium | reverse complement strand
TCTCAACGATTCGTAAACAAGGTCTCAATGTTTGGGAGGCATTAGGTTCCCTCTTTGAAGGCGATCTCCTCATGCCTCAACTCACACCTGAATAGTTACCTTTCAAGTTGAAGAGAAAGATTGTCTGGATTAATTATCGCCATCTGGTGATTAATTTTTTGAGGTTTAATGATGATGTTACGTGAAACAGTCAAAAAACAAATCGACTCATTAAATGAAAATCAACTTTCTAGAATTGCTGACTACATCTTGTCCCTCAAAGTTCAAGCCAGGAGTGTGAGGAAGACAACCCCTTTTTGGCAAAATGCAACGCCCAAAGAGCGCGCCGAAGATTTTCTGGAGTGGGTTTCGGGATTGAATAATACTGGGCTGACGTTACCGGATGAAGCGTTTGATCGTGGCAGCATTTACGAATCGTGACAACATACTTGCTTGACACCAATATCATTCTTCGATTCAGCAACCCATCGGACGCACAACACGAGGTGGTTGCAAATGCTGTAGCTGCTATTTTGGCAAATGGCGATGACTGTTTTTTAACTCCGCAAGTTTTGATTGAAATGTGGGTTGTAGCGACACGTCCCACAGATGTCAACGGTTTAGGTTGGTCTACGACATACACGCGGAACGTCATTGAGCAATTGATGCAACGTTTTCCAGTTGCGGAGGAAACACCTCAACTATTTTCAACATGGTTAGAGATGGTTTCAACACAAAAAATATCGGGAAAACGCACACATGATGCTCGCATTGTCGCTATGATGAAAATTGCTTCCATTGATACCATTCTCACGCTAAATCCAGGCGATTTTTCCAATATTCCTGATATTACCGTTGTCCATCCCCGGCAAATCGTTAGTGCGAAATAAATTCATTTTCCTGCCTAACATGAATTACAGTTGATCTATCAGCAGGCGAAGCGGGCATCAGGCTTATTGTTGGTGGCAGTCACGGCCGTACCCCACCCAACAGAAACACGTAAAAATCATCGCGCGCCCGTAAAAATGACAGAGGAGCAGGTAAAAACTATTCTGTAGCAGTGCAAAACCGTTGTGTAGCGGTGCAAAACCATTCTGTAACGGGAGAAAATCATATTGCAGTAGGAGAAAACCGCTCTGCAACGGGAGAAAACCGTTCTGCGGCATTGTTTTCCCACTTTCACCGCTTCCCCCTTCTCTTTACACCGCTCCATAGTAAGTTATCCACACATTACACAGATTGCACCGATTAAAGAATCTGTGACATCTGTGTAATCTGTGGATTTCCATAACTCCCCTCACAAACCGACTACCTGCTCCGCCTCAAACCAGCCGTCCCCCCACTCATCCTCCCGCCACACCCCGCTAAAGCGCAACGGCCGCCACCGTTCCACCTTCTGATTCAACCCACGCAACGGCCGTACCACCACAAAATCATCCCCATCCCCCACAAAAAAGCCCCGCCCGCCCGTCCAACCCGGCAAACGCACCCCGGCAATCGTCGTCCGCTGGCCGCGCAGCCGGTGAACAAATCGCAGCGGTACATCATCGGCCGTCTGCTCTTTAACCAGCGCAATCGGGTTGGCGCTGACGGGCCAACCCAACAGCCGCGTCTCCCATTCCAGCCGCTGCGCCAACGATTCGGGCGGCACGGCCGTACCCACCCCAAACCCAAACATCATCTGCCCCACATTCCCCGCCCGCTCAATCTCCGCCGCCTCCGCCAGCAGCGCGGCCCGGCTATCGGCCAACCCATCCAGCGCCCCACACTGAATCAAATGCGTAATCTCCTTGCTCTGCAACGGGACTTTGTGCAGCAGATCCCGCAGATTGTGGTACGGCCGTGCCGCTACAATCGCCTCAATCGAGGAGTGGCGCAAATCACGGATTTGGCCCAGGCCCATCCAAAGAGAAGGAGATTGGGAGATTGAGAGATTAGGAGATTGGGCAGTCTCCCCATCTCCTAATCTCCCAATCTCACTCATCGTAAACCCCCGCCAACTCACATTCAAATGCGGCGGATGCACCGGAATCCCCAACCGCTGCGCCTCCGCAACATAAATCGCCGGATGGTGAAAGCCGCCATGATCCGCCAGCCGGGCACATAAAAACGCCGCCGGATAATGCGTCTTCAAATACGCCGAGCGGTAACTCACATCGGCATACGCCGTCGCGTGACCCTGGTTAAAGCCATAACCCGCAAACGGCTCCACCTGCCCCCACAACGTTTCGGCCTGCACGGCCGTCAGCCCCGACCGCTCCTGGCAGCCACCCACAAACCGCGCCCGAATCGCCGCCATCTCCTGCGCCTGAAACTTGCTCATCCCCTTGCGCAGCCGGTCCGCCTCCGCCCAGGTCAGCCCCGCCACTTCTGTCGCAATCCGCAAAATCTGCTCCTGAAACAGCAACACCCCCTGCGAAACCCGCAAAATTGGCTCCAGCGCCGGATGCAAATAGGACACCGCCTCCTGCCCCCGATACCGCCGCACAAATGCCTGGGCCATGCCGCCCAACGCCGGGCCGGGCTTAAAAAAGGCATTCGCCACCGCCAGATCACGCACATTCCGCGCCTGCAACTGGCGCAAGGTGCGCTGCGCCCCGGTAGATTCACACTGGAATACGCCAATGGTTTGCGCGCTGGTCAACGTCACGGCCGTGTTCACATCCTCCAGGTCAATCGCCGCCAGATCAAACGCCGGGTCGTGGTATTGGCCAATCAGTTCCGCCGCATCCGCCAGCACCGTCAGCGCCCGAATGCCCAACAAATCCATCTTTGGCAGCCCCATCGTCTCCGCATCCCGAAAATCAAACTGCGTCGTCAAAAACCCTTTGGGGGCCATCTGCACCGGCACAAAATCCGTCAGCGGCCCCGGCGTAATCACCACCCCGCCCGGATGCACACTCAAATGATGCGGCTGCCCGATCAGCGCATACGCCGCCCGCAAAATATCCCGGTCACGGCCGTCCGCCAACTGCGCGGCAATCTCCTCCACGTTGGACACATCGCGGCGGCGCGGGTCGGGGTGCCAATGGTCGGGCAACAAGGCCGTCAGCCGCTTAATGTCCGTCTCCGCATACCCATACGCCTTCGCCGTCTCCCGCGCCGCCGACTTGGGTTGCAACGTAGACACCGTGGCCACCAGCGCCACCCGCTCCGCCCCATACGTCTCCCGAATGTAATGCAGCACCTCATCGCGGCGGCGGCTGCAAAAGTCCAGGTCAATATCCGGCAAATTGGCCCGCGCCGGATTCAAAAAGCGCTCAAACAACAGGTCATGCAACACCGGGTCTACCTGCGTAATGCCCAGGCAGTAGGCCACCAACGAATTGGCCACGCTGCCCCGCGTATTCACCGGCACCCCCGCCGCCCGCGCAAAGCGGGTAATGTCCGCCACCAGCAGGAAGAGCGGCGCGAATCCTTTGGCGATGATGGCGGTGAGTTCGTGTTGCAGGCGGGATTGGTAATCGGTAATCGGTAATCGGGTTTCGGTAATCGGTAGGTGTTTTTGCAGGCCGGTTTGGGCCTGCTGGGTTAATGTTTCCTCGGCCGTTTGGCCTTCCGGTAATTCCAGTTTGGGCCAGATGGGACGGCCGTCGGGCAGGCAGGGTGTAGCACATTGGCGGGCAATGTCGGCTGTCCGGGCCACCGCTTCCGGGAAGGCGACATAGGTGGCGGCGATCTGGTCGGGGGATTGCCAGTGCAGGGAAACGGCCGTGTCGCCAAAAGCGGGCAGCGTTTCATCCGGCACGTCGGCCAGGGGGCAGTTGTGGTCTATGGCCGCCAGCAGGCGCAGCCGGGGGGCTTCCGCCTGTTCCAGGCAGTAAATGGGGTGGACGGCAACGGCCGTCAGCCCAAATCGCTCGCCAATCGTGACCAATTCGCGGGCAACGGCCGTGTCCGCCGCGTTGTGCAATTCCAAACTCAGATACCCCATCTCCCCAAACAACCCGCCCAACCGGGAAGCAAAGCGCACCGCCGCCTGCCGGTTGCCCGCCCGCACATACCGCTCCGTCCACCCCATGCGGCCGCCATCCAGAGCGATCAACCCGGCGCTGTTCTCTTTCAACCAGCCCCAGGGCACACCCTGTCGTAGCAACTGTTCCCGCGCCGGGCTGGACTGCACGGCCGACGAGAGGCGACACAACGATTGGTAGCCGGTTGGCCCGGTCGCCAGCAACACCAGCCGCCCGGCCACGTCTGGTGTCAGGGTCATCTCCCCTTCGGGCGCGGCCACCGGCAGCGTCATGCCGATGAGGGGTTGGATGCCCGCCCGTTTACATGCCTGCTGGAATTGGACTGCGCCCATGAGCACGGCCGTGTCCGTCAGCGCCAGCGCCGGCATGCCTTCCGCCGCTGCCCGATTTGCCAGATCAAAAATAGACGCCGTGCCGCCAAGCAGGGTATAATGGGAGTGAACATGGAGGTGGGCAAAGTGATTCATGCAGGGCGGATCATACCGGCAAGTGGAGGCAATGGGAAGGGTGATTGGATGTTCAGTCGTGAGGGCGATAAAATGCACAATGGTGAATTCAGTTCCATAAATGACCTCTACCTAATGGATTTTGTACAACTAAAAAATGTAATCAAGGACATTAGAAGCAACCATTTCCCAATTAAAACAGAGTATGGGACATTAAATGCCCAGCAGTTCGAAGTTCCTCCAGAACTTGTTACCGCACTTGAAACACTCGATGATCTCCTAACGAAGCTCTACAAAAATACTCTAAATTTAGTAAACAGTAAGCAACAAAAATTTCTGTTATCTGGTGAGCGCACCGTAGCGTATTTCTATAGATTTATATCAATTTTCATCACTTCAATTCCTGAAAAAACACTGGTGAACTCTACGAATTTAAACGATGACTTTTACTTTCTTTTAAATCACGAGCTAAGAAGTTCTTACCTGAGCCTAAAACTGTTTACCGAGGCTCCAATATCTGGCTCCAAATCTTCATCGATGCGGAATTATTGGGATCAAATTTATGTTTCACCATTCGTGCCAGAAAACCAGAAAACGGTGACACAAATTGGCTACTGGACGAAAAAGCTTGGCAAATTCATGGATGGCTTACCTTGATTGTAGTTCGGAACTCAGCAAAAAAATTGATTTTCCCAAAGAGATATTAGACCTTTTAAAATGGCCAATATGGCGATTACACAGGCAAGAGGAGGAAGTGTGGAAAACAAGACAGCCATTGTGACGGGGGGTGGCACGGGAATTGGTGAGGCCATTGCGATAGCGTTAGCCGCCGCCGGGGCGCGGGTGGTCCTGTGTGGCCGCCGGGCGGAGCCGTTGGCGGAGGTAGTGGCCCAGATTCGCACCAATGGCAGCACGGCCGTACCTGTGACCGCTGATGTATCCGAAGTCGCCGATGTGGAGCGGGTGGTGGCGACGGCCGTAGCCCGTTTTGGCACGGTGGACATTCTGGTCAACAATGCGGCCGTTGACGGCGGCGCACCCATTCACCGGCACAGCATCGAAGAGTGGGATCGCCTCATAGCCATCAACCTGCGTGGGCCATTTTTGTTTGCGCGGGCGGTGCTGCCCCTCATGCGCCAGCAACAAAGCGGCCATATCATCAACATCAGTTCCGAATCGGGTGTGGAGTATTACGCCGGGAATGGGGCGTATGGCGTCTCCAAACATGCCCTGAACGCATTGGGCCAGTTTATCCAGGTAGAAAATCAAGACTTCAACATCCGCGTGAACACCATTTGCCCCGGCATGGTGCTGACGCCCATGGCCCAGGATATGCCCGGCCTGATTCACGACAAATGCCTGTCGCCGGAAGATATTGCCGACCTGGTCATGTGGCTGCTGACCCGCCACCCCAACTTGAAAATTGGGCTGCCGGTGTTGATTCAGACAATGGCGAATCCGTGGAAGTGATGCGTGATGCGTGAGAGGTCACGCATCACGAGTTATAGTTATGATTCCACTAACGTTAGCCAAACAATTGAAAGAGGCCGGGCTGGTGTGGCAGACGGCCGTGAATGACTTCTTCGCCATTCCTGACCGGGGCATGGACGACAAGGTGTTTGTCATTTCAGACGTGATGGTGACGATGGAACTGGTGCAAGGCTGGCCGGCGCTGACGTTTCATGGCACGGCCGAATGGGCCGCCGACCACCTGCTGACACACGAAGCCATCTGGCTGCCCACCGAAGAGAAACTGCGGCAGGAGTTGGAGCGGTTGTTACAAGAGGCAAGGCCGGAGTTTACCCTGAATCGGTTGGCGGATGGCTATCACTTGGTCATTATGCGGGAGGGACGGCCGTTAATCTTTTCGGCCCCGACCGCCAGCGAAACCTACGCCCTGGCTCTACTGCACATACTTAACCAGCTATCAGCCCGTTGAGACAATGCAATGCTGGCATCACCGCATTAGCAAATAAAAATGTCCTGGCCGCTACCAGCCATCCAACCGAAACCCCAACCAGGGAGTCATCATTTCGGCGTGGGTCAGGCTGCCGTGCCCGGCCACCATCAGGCGCGCTTTTTTCTCCTGGGCGCGGCTAAGCAGCCGGTAGCCGCCGCGCATGATGGCAATCACATCCCCCACTCTTTCCAGGGCTACGGCCGTGTGCGGCCCCGGCCCAAACAATCCCGCCGCCAACGCTTCTTCCGAACGCACCGCTACCAGGGCATGGCTGAGATGGGTTTGCAGGTAATGGATGATATCATCGGTACGGCCGTGCCGGGCATACAAATAACTCAGCCGGTGCTCGCCGGTGGGTCGCATAAACAACATCTCCTGCAAACGGGGGTGGTCGTCCAGGAAAATGATGTCCGGCCAGACGGTCTGCCCGTGGTCGGCGGTGATGAAGAGGAGGGTGTCCTGGCGGGCGACGGCCGTGAGCCGGTTCAAAAACTCATGCTCAAGCTGGTGAAAAAGCAGTCGCGCTTCGGCGCGGGTGGGCGCGCCATCCCAAGAGCGGAAATGGCTGAGGGTATCAATGGCCGACCAGTAAGCAAAGAGAAAGAGCGATTCACCCGCCTTTTCATGCAGCAGGTGGCTCATCTGCCAGAGCAGATCAGCAAACGTCACCACCCCCTGATCGGCCACCACGCCACGGCCGTGCATCCGGCTCAACACCGAGTTGACAATCTCCCGCGCCTTGAACGAGTAGGTGGGTACGCCATACCGCGCCAGTTGCTCCGCCAGACCCGGCCACTGGAGAAAACTTTCCGGTTCCAGGCCGGCCTCCACCAGCGCATCAGGATAACGGCCAAAGACAGGTGAGAACTTGAGCATATCACCGGCGGCGGCATACTCCGGGAAAAACATGGTCAGCCCCAACATGCCATGCTGCGCCGGGGCAGCGCCCGTCCACAGGCTGCTCAGCGCCGCCACTGTCGTCGAGGGAAAAATGGAGGTCAGTTGGTCAACGATGACCGCTTTTTGCACCAACGCCCCCAAATTGGCCGCTTCCTCTTGCAGCAAATTCCAGCCAAAACCATCGAGGACAATGAGTACCACTCGTTTCACGCCGCCGCCAAGTGGCTGCCACAGGTCGGCCGCCAGCGGCGGCAAACCGTTGAAGGGCACATGTAAAATGTCGGCCACCGTGGCGGGCACATTGGCAATGGCACGGCCGTCATATTGCGGCCAGGTAAATTCAGCGGGCAATGAGATCATAGCTATGTGGTCGACTACGTGGTCGCACAAAAAAAGCCAGGGAAACAACTCCTGGCCTTCGGGTTAGGGCGTTCGGTACGGCCGTATACGTAGTCACGGCCGTACCATTTTCTCCTCGCTTCAAACGAGAGCAAGACATGACAGGTTTTGAAAACCTGTCATGTCTCATTGTTTATTTCAATGACTCACCCAACGCACCCATGCGGTTAGCCACACTGCCATCCACTACCTGATCGCCCACACGCACAATCAGGCCACCCAAAATACGCGGGTCTACCTTAAAGTTAACGTCGGCTACTTTCAGGGCGCTCTTGACGTTGGCCTGCTCCGCATTCGTCAGCGGCAGTGCGCTGGTCACTTCGGCCAACTGACCGCTGAGTCCACTCACATCGGCCGGGACTTTAGCGAAGAAATCGGCAATTAAAGCGCGTTGGCGTTCTTCGCTCAATGATTCACCAACCAGTTTGTTGGCGGCCGCAATGGCGATAGAAGCCACCTGGCCGCGCAAATCAGCCAGAATACGGTTGCGCTCCGCTTCGGCATCGGCGGCGGCATTGGCCACCACAACCTTCGCTTCTTCATCTGCCTGTGCCAAAATGATTTTGGCCTGTTCTTCCGCCTGGCCGGCCGCATCCTGTCGGATCTTAGCTGCTTCGGCGCGGGCATCGTCCAGCACCTTTTTCGCCTGCGCATCCGCATTGTCACGGGCTATAGCTGCCTGACGTGCATCCTCCAACCCTTTGGCAATACGCGCCTTTCGTTCTTCCAACACCCGAATGATAGGATTATAGAGATAACCCCGCAGCACAAGGAGAAGGATGGTGAAAAGGACTATCTGCATGAACAGGTAGCCAAAATTAATACCTAATGCTTCCATATCTTTCCTCTTTTTTCCATTCAGTCCTTTTGACAGCAAAGCTATCAACAGGCTGCTGATTGGTTTAGCTGCCTATTGGCGCCACGAAAATCAAGATCAGAGAAACGACCAGGGCATAAATAGCCACAGCCTCCGCCAGAGCCACACCCAAGATCATGTTACCAACAATCTGACCGGAAGCATCTGGGTTGCGAGCAATACCCTGCACTGCGCCGCCGACAACAATACCCACGCCAGCGCCAGCACCGATAGCACCTGTCATTGCCAGGCCTGCTCCTAAGTATTTGAGTCCCGTTGCTAAAACAATTGCGGATTCTAGATCCATTATGATTATCCTCCAAAGGTTTGATTTATTTTTTTAGTGTTTAGAAGTTCAACTTCTCAGAAGAAGGTGAACTTCTAACTTCTGACAGAAACTTAATGATGATCATCCCCATGCCCATGGGTCGCACCGGCCATAAAGGTCAGAGTAAGCAGTGCAAACACCAACGCCTGCAATGCCCCAATACCAAATTCCAGGAAATAAAAGGCCAGGTTAGCCACCGGCAGCAAGGAAGCGATCACGAACAGCAAAACCATACCGGCGAAGATATTTCCCAACAACCGGAAGGCAAATGAGACGATTTTGAAAACTTCACTGATGAATTCCAGGAGACCAACGCCGGTATCCATGACAGCCAGAGGGCTTTTGGCAATTTTGTCGCCATCCCAGACAAAAAACTTCTTCCAATAACGCATACCCAGCGCCCGCATCCCATAATACTGCGTCATCACCACAGAGATGATGGCGATGGCCAGGGTAAAGTTCATATCCGTAGCCGCCGGCCGTACAAACGGGACAATGGCCCAGACAGCGCCGGGCGGGTTTTCACCGTTTTCGTCCGGGCGCGGGTTGACCAGGAAGGGGCCGCGCTGTAAGGCCGCATCATTGCGCTCCGCCACCTCGTGTTCAACATCTTCAAAGATGATGTGCGCTTCTTCTTTGGCTTCGGCTTCGGACCTACCGGCGGCGATAGCGGCTTCATAGGCAATCTTTTCCGCCTGCTCAGCGCGATAATGCGGGATATTTTCCCATTTGCCGATGGAATCCACACCCGGAACCAGCCCAACCCAGTTGGAGATGAGAATCCAGAGGATAAAGGTCATAAAGAAGGGAAAAAAGGTTTTGGTCCACTTACCAGCGGAAGTTTCCACATAGTTGTAGGCCATTTCAAATACCATCTCAAAAAAGTTGTAGAAACCGGTGGGCACTTCATCGGCCGTGCGCGAACGAGGCCGCACGACAAGGGCGATAATGAAAATGAGGGTGAAGGAGATGAGAGCCGCAATAAAGGTGTTGGTTAAGCCATATGAAAAGGGGCCATCCAGTGGGCTTCCCTCAGGCCATTTTAACACAACCTCACCAGGCAACAGAATAATCGGACGCACCGGCGAAAATGTAAAATCTAACCCCAACATGCCGCTGATTGGGTCGCTGCCCATGGCCCCACCGAAGAGAATTAGTAGTAGGACGCCAAGATAGATGACATACCGTTTTTTCATGTGGTGGAATCTTCCTCCGTTTGTTCAGATTGTTGTAGTTTCATCTGGGCACGGTTCACGGCCGTCAGGCTCAGGCGCACCGTAAAATAGAGAGCAACCGGCACGCTGCCAACCATTAACAAAACTGTAAATAATGCCTTCGTACCCAGGAATTTATCAAGTGCCAAACCGACGCCCAAGGCGATAAAAACAATGAATACGATCAAACAACCTACCTGTCCCACCACACTGGCCAGCAAGGCCTGGGTATTGATATCTTGTTGACTCTTACTCACTGTTTTTCCTACCAGAGCGCGAGTTTGCGCATTATATCACAAAGGAATTGCCTGACAATGGAAATAGTAATCGGTCATCGGTAATCAGTTATCGGTATGTCTTCCGATTACCGATCACCGATTACCGGTTTTAGCCGCCCACCAGCGTCATAAACGAGGCCGCTGCCTGTAATGTCCATTCATAGGCCGGGCCGGCGTACACGCCCAGAATAAGCACCACCAGTGTGGTAATGCCCAACCCCATCACCGCCGCCCGCGAAACGGGAATATCAATCCCCTCTGCGTCAGAGCGGTAAAGGTACATATATTTGATAACCGTCAGGTAGTAGTAGAGGGCTACAAAGGCGTTCAAAATGCCAATGAAGGCCAGCCACCAATACCCGGCGTCTACAGCCGCTTTGAAGAGGAAAAATTTGCCCAGGAAACCGGCCGTGGGGGGGATGCCGCCTAAGGAGAGCAGGGCGATCATCATCACCAACGCCAGGTAAGGGGAGCGCCGGTTAAGTCCATACAAGTCTTCCATCTGGTCAGATTTGGAAACGTTGCTGACGATGATGATGACGCCAAACGCAGCGATGTTGGTGAAGGCGTACATGAGCAGGTAGAACATGGACGCGCCATAACCCTCCTGGGTGAAGATGATCAACCCAATCAAAGCATACCCTGCCTGGGCGACGCTGGAATAGGCCAACATGCGCTTGATGTTTTTCTGGAAGATGGCGCTCATATTGCCCAGGGTCATGGTGATGATGCAAATGACCACCAGCAGCGCCCACCAGACCGGCTGAGCGCCGGTTGTCGCCGAAGGCACGCCAAAAACGCCGGCGGTGAAAACCCGCAGGAAGATGGCAAACCCGGCGGCTTTGGAGGCGGTAGAAACAAAGGCGGTAAAGGCCGTTGGCGCGCCCTCGTAGGTATCGGGCGCCCACCAGTGGAAGGGTACGGCCGAGATTTTGAAGCCAAAACCAACCACAATGAGGACAACGGCGACCAGGTTCACGGCCGTGAAATCCTGGAAACTAAACCCTGCCGCGGTCATGCTGCTTTGCAGGGTCGGGTTTTGCACGATCAGCCCCAAGATATAGATGTTGGTGCTGCCAAAAATGCCATAGATGTAGCTCATGCCAAAGAGCATCACGGCCGTTGCAAAAGCCCCATACACAAAATACTTCATGCCCGCTTCCACCGACCGGTCATCCGCCTTGTAAAAGCCCGCCAGGATATAGGACGAAATACTCGCCATTTCCAGGCCAATATACAGCATAATCAGGTCAGAGGAGGCGGCCATCAGGCTAAAACCCATCGTCGCCGTGATCAGCAGGGCAAAATACTCAATTTTTTGCAGCCAGGGGGTGTCCAGTGACACCAGACAGGTGGTCATCAACGCCGTCAGGAAGATGACGCGGAAGACCAGGGTGATCATGTCATTGCGCAACATGCCGCCCCAAATAAGTGACTCCTCCAACGGCGCGTTGGCATTGGGAATGTCGGCATACCACCACAACCCTAAGGTGATCACCAGGATGATAAACGCGCCCCAGGCGGTCATCAGCCCTACATTGCGCTGCCGGTCGTTGGGCAGCATCCGGCTATACACCTGAATGGCAAAAAGCAATATCGTTAGTGAGATTTCTGGTAATAGAAAAAGGTACCAGGATGAAGGAATTTCCACGTTATGCACCTCCCAACCAGAGCAGCAGGTTAGACGCGCCCATCTGCACCGTATCCAATATGCTCAAGTTATGCTGCGCTTCGTTCAGCCGGTGAATGACCGGGGCCATGCCTGACTCTACCATGGGCACAATGATTTGCGGGTAGACGCCAATGATGACCAGAATGGACACAAACATGACCAGCGTCAGCTTATCAATCGGTAAGATGGGGCGCATGTCGTGCCATTTTTCGGCGTCATATTCGCCAAAAAAAACGGAGCCGACAGCACGCAAGATATAGCCGGCCGTAATCACAATGGCTACCACAGAAATAATGGCTATCCACCGATAATAGTCGCCAGGGTTCAACCCAAATGCGGTATTGTTAAGGTCCATGCCATTGCCTTCCCACAACCCCACAAAAATAGGGAATTCGGCAATGAAACCAGACAAACCGGGCATCCCCATGGAGACAAGACCGCCAATCACAAAGGCCACCGCCCCCCAGGATAACACCTTGTTCATGCCGCTCAGTTGATCCATATCGCGGGTGTGCGCCCGGTCGTAAATCATGCCGACAACGGCGAAGAAGAGGGCGGTCATCACGCCGTGGCTGACCATCTGCACCCCGGCGCCGGTATACCCTGTCAGGTTCAGCGTAGCAAAACCCATGGCCACCAGCCCCATGTGGCTGACGCTGGAGTAGCCGATCAGGTATTTCATATCCCGCTGGCGCATGGCGATGAGCGAGCCGTAGACGACGTTGATGAGCGTGAGCAATATCACAAAGGGCATCCAGTAAACGGTGCCTTCCGGCAAAATCTGGATGCCGACGCGCATGGAAGCATACGCGCCCAGTTTCATCAAGACACCGGCATGAATCATGGACACGGCCGTTGGCGCCGCCACATGCCCATCCGGTGACCAGTTGTGGAACGGGAACGTACCCGCCAGCACCGCAAAACCAAAAAAGAGGGGCAGGAACGTCACCAATTGCAAGTCAAAGGGGAACTGCGCTTCTGCCCATACGCGCAGGTCAAACGTCGGCTGTGGCAGTTGGAAATAGAGCACCAGGAAGGCAATAAAGGAGACAAAGCTGCCGATCAACAGATAGAGCGTCAGCTTCATGGCCGCATATTCCCGCGTTTGCTTCCAGCCCCAGATAACGATCATGACGTACATGGGCAGCACCGCCAACTCGTAAAAGAAGAAGAGCAAGAAGGCGTCTACGGCCACAAACACGCCCTGCACACCGGCCACCAGCAGCATGAAAAAGGCAAAAAACTCGCGGGGTCGGTCGTCAATGCTCCAGGAGATGAGGACGCCGCCCAGACCGACAATAGAAGTCAGCAGCACCAACGTCGCGCTTAACCCATCCACGCCCACAATGTAGTTAATACCTACACTGGGAATCCAGGCGTATTCTTCTAAATAGGCCAGCGTATCTCCCCAAAGCGCGTCCGCCGGCGGCAAAGCGGCGTTGTAGGAGAAGTACACATACAACGAGAGCAGCAGCCCCAAAATCATGGCCGCCAATGCCAGCATCCGTGCATTTTCGCCCCGTTCTTTGGGGAGCAGGAGGATGATCACGGCCGTGACTATTGGCGATAATGCAATAATAGATAAAAAGGGAAATTCCATAAGCCTCTTCCCAAAAAAGTGCCCACGTGATCACGTGAACACGTGATCGCGTTTACGAAAACAACCACACCACCGTATCGTTAATAAAGGTCACAATCCACTGCGGCCACAAACCCAGGCTGAGCATCAGGATCATCAGCGGCCAAATCACCAGATGCTCCCGCAGTGTCATATCCTGCCCCTTCAGGCTTTGCCATTCCGGTTTGGTAGGACCATGCAATGTGGCCCCGATACCCTTCAAAATGTACGCGCCGGTCATTAGCAAACCGAGCATAGAGAGCGCCAGGTGGACGGGGAATATGCCCAGGCTGCCGCGCACGACCATAAACTCGCTGACAAAACCATTCAAACCGGGCAGCCCCAATGAGGCCATGCTGGTAAAAATGAGGATAGCGCCATAGACCGGCAGCACCGTCCAGATACCACCAAACTTTTTCAAATCGCGAGTATGGGCGCGTTCATAAATGACGCCGACCAGGAAGAACATACCGGCGGCCGATAAGCCATGATTGAACATCTGGAAAACCGCGCCATTCGTCGCCATAATGGCGTCGCCCGTCCATTCCGATATGCTGTAAGCGGAGCCATACACATAGGCCATCACCGCCACCCCCAACACCACAAACCCCATGTGGTTAATGGAAGAGTAGGCCACCAGCCGTTTGAAATCCCACTGCCCAAAGGCCGCGTAGCCGCCCAGGACAATGCTCAACATACCAAAAGTAGCCAGGATATAGGCTGTCATATGTGCTTGTTCCGGGAACAGGGGGATGACCAGGCGGATGAAACCATAAGCGCCCAATTTCAGCAGGACACCGGCCAGAATCATGGAGCCGGCCGTGGGCGCTTGTGTATGTGCATCCGGCAGCCAGGTATGGAACGGCCAGATGGGCACCTTAATGGCAAAGGCAATCACAAAGGCGATATACGCCACCCACTTCACCGTATCGGTGGGCAAATTCACTACCGGCAGCATCCCACCACTCAGATTCACCCAGGAATCATACAATTGGGGAATATCATATGTGCCTGTCGCCAGACCCATAATCTGAATGGAGAGCAACAAACCCAGGCTGCCCGCCATGGTGTAAATCATAAACTTGAAGGAAGCATACACCCGGTCGGCGCTGCCCCAAATGCGGATGAGGAAGTACATGGGCACCAGCCCAAACTCCCAGAAGATGAAGAAGATGAGCAGGTCTAGCGAGGCAAATAAGCCCAGCATGGCCGTCTCCATGATCAGGAACAAGATCATGTAGAGCTTCGCCCGATCTTCGATATTAAAGGAAGCCAGGATAGCCAACGGAGTGAGCAGCGTAGTCAGCAAAAACATGGGCATGGTGATGCCGTCTACACCAACATGATAGGTGGAGCCTAAGAGCGGCAACCATTCGGCCTGATATTCGAAGGCAAAACCGGGCAGTCCGCGAAAGTTGGCGTTGTAATCCACCCACATGGCAATGACCAGCACCAGTGGTACCAGACTAAAGACCAACGCCAGCCGCCGCACGGTTGACTTGGCATCATCCGGCATCAAGAAGAGGATAAACGCGGCAATTGCCGGGAAGAAAATAACCAGGTTGATGATGTTATCTAAAAAGAAATCCATCGTGCTATTCCAGAGTAATTGAGTAATTGAGTTGTTGAGTAATTGCGTAATTACCCAATAACCTAATTACCTGAGTGAATTCAGCCAATCCATCCCACCATAAATGCTGACGAACAACATCATAAAGGCCAGGGCGACGGCAATGAGGCCGGAGTAAAGGACATATTCTTGAATACGCCCGGATTGCAATAGGCGGCTTTCGCGGGCAAAGTAAAGGAAGCCGTCTTTGATCTTGTCTACACCGCCGCTGATGACCACTTCTTCAAACCGTTTGCAGTAACGGCCGATGGCGTACACGATATTGGCAATGGCGTGCAGGGTACCATCAATGATGCCCTTATCCACCCATTCGCTGGCAAAGGTTTCAGAAAACCAGACCGTGGGCCGGTAAAAGAGGACGTGATATAGCTCATCCCAATACCATTTGCGGTTGAGGAAGGTGTGCAAGGGGCCGAGAGTGCGGATGAGGGGGTCGGGTTGGTCTTTTTCGAGGGGTCTACGGCCGTAAACCCACCACCCCACTGTAATACCACCCAACGCCACCACCAACGACGTAATCAACGGCGCCCACGACCAGGCCAACTCTGCATGAACGTCAATCGGCGTCAACCCAGCCTCGTGAAGTTCAATCATCGGCTCTTCAATCGTCGTCAGCACAAAATGATGCACAAAGTTAATTTGCCCCAAGTCCTGACCCAGGAAATGGTCGGGAATACCCAACCAGCCCAACACAACGGCAAAAAAGGCCAGGATCATCAGCGGCACAGTCATAAACTTGTTGCTCTCGTGTGCATGTTCCGCCAACGGTGTGCGCGGTTTCCCGGCAAACGTCATCGCCAACTGCCGCGTGGTGTAAAACGCCGTCAGGAACGCCGCCAGCCCAAGCATCACCAGCACCACCAGTCCCAACGGATTGCCATGTGTAAACTCGTGGAAGGCATGGGCAAAAATTTCATCCTTCGACCAGAAACCGGCAGTGATAAACGGCAGGCCAGACAACGCCATACCGCCAATCAAAAAGCCCCAAAACGTGATAGGCATTTTGTGGCGCAGGCCACCCATGTAGCGCATATCTTGGGGGTCGGTGTGGTGGTCATGCACATGCATCGCCCCATGCTCCATCCCATGAATCACCGAGCCGGAAGAAAGGAAGAGCAGTGCCTTGAAAAAAGCGTGGGTAATTAAATGGAAGGCCGCCGCAATATAACCACCCACCCCAATCGCTGCTACCATAAACCCAAGCTGCGAAATGGTTGAATAGGCCAGCACACCCTTTACATCATTCTGGGCCACGGCAATCGTCGCCGCCATCAGCGCCGTAAACGCGCCAATCCCGGCGATAATCCAGCCTACCTCCGGGTTATTTTCCAGAGAAACGGCCACCAGAGGAAAAATGCGCAGCAGCATGTAAATACCGGCAGACACCATGGCCGCCGCATGGATGGTGGCGCTAACAGGTGTGGGGCCTTCCATGGCATCCGGCAACCAGGCATGTAACGGCCACTGCGCCGATTTGCCCACCGTGCCGGTAAATAGCAGCAGTGTCATCAGGGCAATGCCACCCAGTCCAATCCCGGCGATGGCATGTTCAAAGCCATGCAGGGTAAACGCCTCGCTAAAATTCAACGTACCAAAACTGCGATAAAACAACACAATGCCCAACAGCATCACCACATCGGCAATACGGGTGGTCATAAACGCCTTGCGCGCCGCCTGCCGGGGGGGAATGTGGGGAATGTCGCCGGGCTGCAAATGGTAATCGCGGGCATACCAGAAGCCGATGAGGGCATAGGAGCAGAAACCCATAATCTCCCAACCGACAAACAGCAGCAGCAGGTTATCGGCCACCACCAGCACCAGCATGGCCCCGGCAAACAGGCTCATCAGGGCAAAAAAGCGGGAAAAGAGCGGGTCTTCCTGACCGTGATTGGGCACACCTTTGACCGTGCCGCGTGGCTGGCCATAGTTGTGGTAGCCCACACTGTAGACAAAAATCATAAAGACCGCCAACGGCACCATGAATAGCATGATAGTGGTCAGCGCGTCTACGGCCACACCCATGTCCAGCCAGAGGGTGCAATTACCCCCTTCTTGCGGTGGGCAGGGGCCAAAGGGCAGCCAATCAATGGAACTGGCATATTGTACCGGGTGATGGGCTAATTCATGCACATCCAGCCCCACCATATTTGCCACCACCGTCCAACTCAGCACCAGGGAGGCAATGACGCCTGCCCAGGCCAGCGCCCAACTCAACGTCCGGTTGCGGTTGGTGAACAGGGTGATGATGAAGAAAACAAGGAGTGGGCCGGCTGGAATGAGCCAGGTCATTAAGGTTAGGGTTTCTTCGGTCATACTTTTTCTTAAAAATTAGTCAAGGATTCAATCCTTGACTAATTCTTCAACAGGTCTAATTCCTCTGCTATCACCGAATCTCGGCGGCGGTAGACGGAGATAATCAGGGCCAGGCCAACGGCCGCTTCCGCCGCCGCCACTGTCAGGATAAAAATCGCCCAGGCCCAGCCGGAGGTAATGGTAAAAAAGGGCATATTGGGATTGGGATTGAGCAAGACGCTGTAGCGCCAGAAGGCCACCAGGTTGATATTGACGGCGTTGAGCATCAACTCTACGCCCATTAAAATGGCGACAGCGTTACGCCGGGCAAAAACGCCATACCCACCAATACAGAAAAGGAGGGCGGCGACGATGAGATACCAGCTTAAGGGAATCATGCCTCATCCTCCACTTCGGGCCAGGCCACGTACACCGCGCCAATCAGGGCTGCCAACAGCAGCATGGATGCCACCAGAAAGGGAATGACGTAGGCATTGGGGCTGACAAAATCGGCCCCCAACTGCACCACAATCTGATCCATGATGGCGGGTGGCACCTCTGGCGCGGAAGCAAAAATCTCGTTGCGCCACAGCCGGGTGATGACAAAAACGAAGAGGATGAAACTGAGCACGGCCGTGACCAACCCCGCCCCCACCTGCGAATTAAACGGCGTGTCTTGCGCCTGCATCATTCGCCGCGTCAGCATGATGGCAAAAATGATCAGGATGGAAATGGCGCCAATATAAATCAGCAATTGCGCCGCCGCCAGAAAACCAGCGCCCAGCGTAATGTAAATGCCCGCCACCCCCAGAAACGATACCATCATCGCCAGGGCTGCATGAAACAGGTTACGCAGCGTGACCACCAAAATACCAGCCACAATCGTCAACCCACTCACAGCTAAAAAAACAAATTGCTCTCCAGTCACGTCTTTGCTCCAGTAATCGGTTATCGGTTTTCGGTTTTCGGCACAGGACCGATTACCGTTTACTGATTACCGATTACCAACTTAATGCGCGTGTGCATGTTCCAATTCATGTACAGGCTCTTCCACAACCACCGGTTGCAACGCCCGGCGCTGCCGCTGAATACGGCGGCGCAAAATTTCAATGGTTACGGCCGCAATGATCAAATTACTGGCCAGGTGAATAAGCGCCCGTCCCCAGTCCGTAATATCCGGGAACCAGACAAAGATCAGTTTGTCCAGCACCGCCACCGTAAACAGCAGCACCAGGGACAACGGCACCATAAACTTCCAATTGAAGTTCAACAGTTGGTCAATGCGGAACCGGGGCAACGTCCCTCGCAGCCACATAAATAGGAAGAAGATGATGGCCGACTTGATAAAAAGCACGGCCGCGCCGATCAGATTCCCCACAAAGAAGGGGTAGCCCAACACCGTCGTCTGCAACTCTTCCAGGCCAAAGAAACGGTAGCCGCCCAAAAACGCCGTCGAGAACAGGGCACACATAAACATGATGGCTATGTATTCCCCGGCCATAAAGAGACCAAAATACATGCCCGTATACTCGGTATGGAAACCGGCCACAATTTCTGATTCCGCTTCCAGCAGGTCAAAGGGCGAGCGCCCTGTTTCCGCCAGGGAGGAGACAAAAAAGATGAGCGCCGCCACCGGTACAAAAACGATGAAGGGGATATTTTGCGCTTCCACCAGACCAATGGTAGACATGCTGCGCGCCAGCAAAATGGGCACCAGAATGGACAGGATCATGGGCACTTCGTAGCTGACCAATTGCGCCACCGAGCGAAACGCCCCCAACAGCGCGTACTTGTTATTGGAACCCCAACCGGCCAGCAAAATGGCGACAACGGAGACGGAACTGATAGCCAGGATGTAGAAAACGGCTACGTTTAAGTCCACGCCAATGACGGCCGGGGCCAGCGGCAGCACGGCAAACAACAAAACCGAGGTCATCAATGCCAGCACAGGCGCTGACAAATAAGCCCACCGGTCAGCACCGGCCGGGATAATGACTTCTTTGGTCATCATCTTGACCACATCGGCCACCATTTGCAGCAGTCCATACCGGCCACCCACCCGGTTTGGCCCAATGCGGTCTTGCATTCGCGCCAACACCTTACGCTCCGTCCAACCCACCACAAATACCATCAGCAACGGCACGGTAGCTAATGTCAGCACAATCACGATATTGACGATTAACAGAGCTGTCGGCTGCTCGGCAAATTGCTCACGCAAATAGGCCAATATGGTCAAATCTAGTGTTCTTACTAAGAGTTCAATCGGGTCAATTTGCATGACTTCACTCCAAAAGTTTACTGCCAGTACACAGCTAAAAAGAAACCGGGCTTTTGCTATAAAAACCCGGTTTCTGTGCTATACGATTCTTAAACCCACTCCAGGACGCCGCGGCCCCAGGCATAGGCCAGACCGTCGGCCAGTAACAGGATGAACAAGACGGCCGCGCCAATGGCAAATAAAGGAAGCTGCCCATAGGCGGCCGCTACCGGAAAGAGGAAAACGGCCTCAATATCAAAAATAACAAACACCAGCGCGTAGATGTAATATTGGACTTTGAATTGCACCCAGGCATCACCCACAGTTTCGACGCCACATTCGTAGGTCTGCTGCTTGATGAAGTTGGGTTTGCGGGGGCCGAGCAGGTAATTGATGAGCATGGGAACCGCCGCGAGGATGGGCGATATCACCACAAATAACAAGATAAAATACCAATCGTTTTGCACGAGGGGTTCCTTCTACTCCTTTTCCTTAGAGATTGATTCTTAGAGATTGATTTGTGAATTTTATCCCATTTAACGCACATAGTTATAGCACATGCCCTGAACATGGGCAAAGGAATTGATGGTCAGGTATTGAGATCTGACCTTTGTCCAGGTGGACGATTACCACTGACAGTTTTGGCAGCCGCTACCTCACCCACCAAAATTGCCCCCTCCATGGCTATGTTTCATTGACGGCCGTAGTACCTTCTCAAACCGTCACGGCTTCTTCACACAGTTAGACGGCCACTTTTTCTATAATCCTGCCTGGAAGGGGTATGTTTTTATGAAGCGTATCCGTAATCCGTAGCCCAAAGTCAGACAACCGATTACGGATCGCCAATTACTGATAACCGATTACTGATAACTGATAACTGATAACCGATCACCGATCACCGATTACCGATTACCACCTGACCCCCTCCGCCAGGCAGGAAGTGATGAATCATCTAGCGCCAAATGTATATGCCTACCATACCGGTCGTACTATTGGCCGGTATAAACTGCTGGAACTGATAGGCAGCGGCGGCACGGCCGAAGTATACCGCTCGGTGCACCCTGATCTGGGGCGCGAAGTCGCTATTAAAATTCTTTATCCTTCATACACCAACGATCCCGGATTTGTTAAACGTTTTCGCCAGGAAGCGCAAACAGTAGCGGCGCTGACGCATCCCCATATTGTCCAGGTCTATGATTTTGCCGTGACCGAAGATGGTTTGTATTACATTGTGATGCAGTATGTAAATGGGGTTTCCCTGGATCGTTTTCTGGGAGAACGGGAAACGCCGCTGCCGCTGGAAAGAGCGTATGCTCTCTATTACCAGATTGCGACGGCGCTGCAATTTGCCCATGAACAGGGCACGATCCACCGTGATTTGAAGCCGGCTAACATTTTGCTCGACGGCCGTGACCATATCTACCTGACTGACTTTGGTTTTGCCAAACTGGTGGGGGTAGACCTGCAAACGCGCAGCAGTCTGACGTTGGGCACGCCGGTATTTATGGCCCCGGAACAGATTGAAAACAGCACCGCTACGGCCGTGACCGATGTGTACGCCCTGGGCGCCATCCTGTACCAGATGCTTACCAACCGCCTGCCTTATGAAGACAGCAACGTCCTGGCGCTCATCTTGCGCAAAATTGAAGACCCACCCCCACCGCCGCAAATGTTTAACCCCGCCGTCCCCGATGCGCTGGCCCAACTGACGCTCAAAGCGATGGCTATCGAGCCAAAAGCGCGCTTTACCAGCGTCGCCGCCATGCAGGCAGCTTTTGCCCAAATAATGTCTGGGCAGATTGGTGGCGGTGGACACACGGCCGTACCCACCCCACCCCCAGCGTCTTCCCCCTCCCGGCGTAAATGGCTGGCGCTGCTGCCACTGTTTTTGCTTCTGGCCTGCGCGCTGGCGGTCTGGTTCCGCATTCCCTTCCCCATACCGGTGAACGGCTTGAGTGGGCAATTGCCCACGAGCAACATCATCGCCGCTCCCGACACCCCGGTCCCAACACATACACCATCCACAACCCCTTCGCCGTCAGCCACAACAACCGCAACGCCAGAATACACACCTACCAGCACGGCCAGCGCTACACCTACCGCTTCGGTCACAGCCACCGCCAGCCGCACCCCACGCCCCACGCAAACAGCCACCACCTCACCGACGGCTACAACGGTCGCCACCGCCACAACCACTGCTACGGCTACCAGACGCGCAACACAAGCGCCGACGCCTACTCCTACCTTAACACCGACAGCGACAGCCGAACCGGCCACGGCCGTGCCGCCCACCAATCCCCCGCCGACCAGCCCGCCACCAACGGAACCACCGCCCACCGCTACCGAGCCGCCACCAGATCCAACACGCACACCCCCACCAGACCCTACACGAACGCCCCCGCCGGAAGAACCATAACCGGAAATCGGTTATCGGTTATCGGTGACCCATCTTCAGGTTTCGGGTTTCGTTTCATGGAGCAAATTGCACCCGCAGGGTGTATTCGTCTTGCTCATTTAGAGCGTCGCTGATGATGCGGATGTAATAGCGGTCGGCCGGCTGCGCCCCGACATCCAGCACCCGGTTCACGGCCGTTTCCCCATTATTGGCAACAAACACTCGACTATCACATTGGCCTCTATACAGGAGGATTTGCCCTTCCTGGGGCACAAAATTCAGCCAGTGAATACGCACTGTTCCCGCTTGCGGCAAGTCAAAAAGATACCAATCATCCATGTCTTCCGCCAGAAACGGCAGCGTCTGATTCAATGGCAGTGGATACGCTTCCGCGCAACTGTTGTTTGGTTCGCCATAAATTCTGGGATTGAGCAGGACCGGTAAGTATATCTCCCAAAAAAGCGGTCTGGTGACATTGACTGTTATCTGCCCGGTATCGGTGGCGTTATGACCGAAAAAATCAACGGCCGTTGCCGTCACCGCATACACCACCTGTTCCCCTTCCTCGCCACTAATTGCCGCCGTATATTCGCAGGTGTGAAAACCGCCAGCGGCAATCTCTTGCGCCGTCTGGCAGCTTCCACGCCCGTTCAAGTTTTGGTCATTATTATCTGTCAACGTTTCCAATGTGACCGGCAGTAATCCGTTATTGTCTATGCGAACAGTGAGGGTGACGGCCCCACCGGGTTCCGGTATGCTGCCAGGCACGGCCGTGACCGCCACCACAATCTCCGGATCAAACAGTGCAGCACAATCTGTCTCCTGTTCTACATTGGGCAAACCTGGCGTAGCACAACGGGGGCTGAAATCCACATTATTCTGGTTGGTGTCTGGAATGCCTGGATCATTCGGCCAGCGGGCAATACTTTGCATCACGGCCGTGCCATCATCTTCCAACCCCACACCAGAACCTTCCGTGTACGGCGCGATAGTGTCGCCTTCATAACTTACCGCATCCACCAAAACAGTACCACCGAACAGCAGCGCCACCGCATCCGGCGCCCCATTTTGGATAGGGCCGGTGAACTCCTGATCACAATTCGGCACCAGCAGTTGATCACGGCAGACCACATAATAATCACCTGGCGACAGTGAGACCGCAGGCAGGGTAATCGTCTCATACACCAAACCGGTGTCACCATCCACCAACAAAATCTGGTACTGCGCCAGATCAGCCGCCGACGTGCCGATGTTCATTAGCTCCATAAATTCCTCGGCGTCCAGCAAACCCGGCTGATCATAATCAACTTCGTTAATGATCAGTTGCTCAACCAATAGCGCCTGAGAACGATGGGGGCGCACGGCCGTTCCCACCACCAACAACATACCCAACAGCAAAAAAAACGTATGCCACTTCATATGTATTGCCTCCCACCACCAATCATATCACAGGCCATGCTCTTGCGAGAAGTAGTGGGAAGTAGCGCCCAAATGATCTGAGACGCGGATAGCCTCTTTTGCCCCGTTGCGTAAAATTATAGGATGGCTTCACCCACAAACTGGCGCGGCGCAGTGGAAATGGTACGGCGCACGCTAACGGCCGTAGGCCGCCAGCAGACCGGTCTCTACCCCATCGAAGGCATTCGCCTGCACGAACGCGCCCTACGCGCCGGCCTCAACTTTGAACTGACCATCCTGGCCGAGACTCTTGCGCAGGACAATTCACCGCGCATACATGAACTCCTGGCCCACCTGCCACCTGCCACTTGCCACCTGCAACCCATCCCCGACGCCGCCATGGCCGAACTGGTGAACGGCCGTGACCTGGGCCACCTCATCAGTCTGGTCAAAATACCCCCGTCACCCGACCTGGCCGAACTGGTCACGGCCGTATCACACCCCCTGCTCCTGGTCGCTGCTGACGTGGTAGACCCCGGCAATGTGGGCGCGATGGTGCGCACCGGCCACGCCAGCGGCATCACCGCCTTCATCTCCCTGGGCGTCAGCGACCCCTACCACCCCAAAGCGGTGCGCACCAGCATGGGCAGCCTGTTCAAAACGGCCGTCTGCCCCTACCCGGATGCTGCTGCCCTGCTGCCACAACTGCGCCAACTGGGCATAGAAACGGTGGGCGCGTCCGCCAACGATGGCGTCCTGCTGCCCCAGGCCAGATTCAGCGAACGGGGTACGGCCGTTTTCATGGGCAACGAATATCACGGCCTGCCCGCCCACCTGCTGCGCCAGCTCGACCAGCGTATCACCATCCCCATGGCCGTTGGTGTAGACTCCCTCTCCGTCAATGCGGCTACGGCCGTTATTCTCTACGAAATAATGTGTCAAGTGTCAGGTGTCAAGTGTCAAGTAAACGACACCTGACACCTGACACACGACACATGACACCTGACACTCATATCACCCCTGCCAGCCGCCGCACCCCTTCCGCAATTTCCGCCTCCGTCGGGCCGCTGAAACCGAGCAAGATGGAGGGCGGTGCGGGACTGTGTAGATGGTAGGGCGCGCCGGGGTAGATACCCACACCGGCAGCAGCGGCTTTAGCGACAACGGCCGTCTCAACCGCCCCCTCCGGCAAATAGACCATCACGTGCAGCCCGGCCGGCGCCTGGGAAAATTGCACCCTATCCCCCAGATGCGCCGCCAGCGCGTCTACCAATACCTGCCGCCGCTGCCCATACGCCTGGCGTAAATGGCGCAAGTGGCGCTCAAAGTGCCCTTCAGTAATAAAGTCGGTCATGGCCGCCTGGGTTAACGTAGGCGCGCCCCGGTCTACCACCTCTTTGGCGCGCACAAAGGGTCTCACCATCTCCGGCGGCAGCACCACATAGGAGAGGCCCAACGCCGGAAACAACACTTTAGAAAACGTGCCCAGGTAAACGACACGGCCGTCGTCATCCAACCCTTGCAGCGCCGTCAACGGCCGTCCGGCATAGCGCAGTTCGCCATCATAATCATCCTCCACCACAAACGCGCCGCGCGCCCGCGCCCAGGCCAGTAGCGCCAACCGGCGCGGCAAAGAGAGCGCCCCACCGCGCGGAAACTGATTGGATGGCGTCACAAACACCAGCCGCGCCCCGCTTCCCGGCGGGATCAATTCCACCGGAAACCCGTGATCATCCACCGGCAGCGGCGTCAGGCGCGCCCCAAACAAGCGGAAGACGGCAAACGCCTGGGCATAACCCGGCGATTCCACCAGCACCTCGTCACCCGGCGACAGATACAGGCGCGTCAAAATGTCCAACGCCTGCTGCGCGCCATTCACAATGACCACCTGTTCGGCCGTGCAGCGCACCCCGCGCCACTGCCCCAGGTAGTCGGCCAACGCCTGCCGCAGCGGGTAAAAGCCGGCCACGGAGCCATACCGCGACAGCATCACGTCATCGGTGCTGAGGTAGCGGTCGAGTAGCCGCCGCCAGATGTCATAGGGAAAGATGTGGGGAAAGGAACGGCCGAAGCCAAAGTCAATCTCTGGGCGGGTGAGGGGTTGGTTTGGTGACGGCCGTGCGGCCAACAGCCGTTCCCCCCAGGCAGAAAGGGTGAGCGGGGAAACGGCGTCCTTGCCATCGGCCAATGCCAGACCCGCCGCCACAAACGTGCCCGCCCCTTGCCGGGAGGTGACAAACCCCTCCGCTTCCAGTTGGGCATACGCCTCCGTCACCGTCACCCGCGCCACGCCCAGCGCCTGCGCCAGGCGGCGCGTGGGCGGCAGCGCCGCCCCAGACGGCAACGCGCCCGCCAGGATGCGGGCGCGGAGGGCAAAATATAGCTGCTGGTACAGCGGCGTCTGCTCTTGCCGGTTCAGGTGAATGGCGGCGGTTAAGGTTGCCAGTTCTGTGGGCATGAACAGGATCATACCATGCCCATCGTTTTAAGGAAGACCCTGGGGCTTTCTTCTATACCTCTTGGGCGTTAACTCTGTGGCCGGTCGGCCGCCAGATAACGGCCGACCTGTCTCCAATCGCAAACAATTTCACTTCAGGAGAGTTCGTTCGGCTTCAGTGCGGCGGTCTAATATCTGGCCGCGGTGTTCCGCCTCGTGTTGGATGAGGTGGTGCAGCACCCACTGGGGGGACACATCATATTGTTCCAGGAGACGCGGGCGGCGATACTCGTCCAGGGACATACCGCGAAAGGCAGCGAGAAATAGCTCCCGGACAGCATCCAGTCGCTGCATATGAGTGGCCAGGGATTCGCCGGGGACATGGGTCAACAAACCCTGTTTGTCGCGCATTTCGTGGGGGAGAAGGGCATCAGGCCAGGCAACGGCCGTTGGCGGCGTATAATCGGCCAGTACTTCACAAAACAACCAATCTGTTTCCACAATGGCAATATGATACAAAAGGCTGCCAATGCTGTTGACCTCCTGTCGTGGCCGCCAGTCTAGGATGGCCTGTTCCTGGGCGGCATCCAGTTGCGCCAGCCCCTCTTTCAACCGCCAACGCCCTGATTCGAGTATCCAGAGCAGAACACCAATTTCCGGCTCATAGCCGCGCAGCGGTTCGATAACGTGTTTTTCGTAACGATTATCCATTTAGCATCTCCTTCGCTCCCGGTTCATTGTGCCAATCAACACTTTATGTTATCCTTGCCATCATAAAGTCAAAGATTAACGGCCATACCGCCAGGCCAGTCTTAAACTAAGAATTTCATACTATCCGTGAATCCACCTGTCCACTACAAGTGAGATAGTTTCAAGACCTCACATCATGGCGAGATTAGAGGAACTCAAATCAGGCATACAGCTCACAGGTATTGTCCCCCAACAAGCGGTCACCATTGTAGATGTCGCCTGGCATGGCACGGCGGCCGTGGAAATTATCTACAAGCAGGCCGACGGCCGTCCCGGTAACCAACTTCTCTATCGTAGTGATGAAGCCAACCTGGAAATCAGCCATACCCGGCAGCAATGGCTGTTTAATGCCGATGGTGACACCTTCCGCCTGGCCGCCGAAGCCTTTCGCATCCACCTGGCCCACCTCTTCGACCCCGTGCTGGCCGTTCACACCTCCCTCGTAGAGCCACTACCTCACCAAATCACGGCCGTCTACGGCGAAATGCTCGCCCGCCAACCCCTGCGTTACCTGTTGGCCGATGACCCTGGCGCAGGCAAGACTATCATGGCCGGGCTGCTCATCAAAGAACTCATTGTGCGCGGCGATGTGCGCCGCTGCCTCATCTGTGTACCGGGGAGCCTGGCCGGGCAGTGGCAGGATGAGCTTTGGTTCAAATTCCAGACCTACTTTGACATCCTCACGCGCGAAACCGTAGAAACGGCCGTCAGCGGCAACCCCTTCCAGGAAAAAGACCTGGTCATCATCCGGCTAGACCAGGTAGCCCGCAGTGAAGAATTGCAGGCCAAACTCAGCCGCACCGACTGGGATCTGGTCATCGTAGACGAAGCCCACAAGATGTCCGCTTCAATCTGGGGCGGTGAATTGAAGGCCACGAAACGGTATCGCCTGGGCGAGCTACTGGGGAAAATTGGCCGCCACTTTTTACTGATGACGGCCACCCCCCACAACGGCAAGGAGGAGGATTTCCAGATGTTCCTGGCCTTGCTTGACCCCGACCGTTTTGAAAACCGCTCCAAATCTCACCATGAACCGGTAGACGTATCGGACATCATGCGGCGCATGATTAAGGAGGAGCTACGCCGCTTCGACGGCCGTCCCCTTTTCCCTGAACGCCGCGCCTACACCGTCAACTATCAGCTCTCACCGGCCGAACAAGAACTGTATACGGCCGTCACCGACTATGTGCGTCAGGAGTTCAACCGCGCCGAACAACTGCTGGATGACAAACGCAAAGGTACCGTTGGTTTTGCTCTCACGGTGCTGCAACGCCGCCTGGCCTCCTCACCCGAAGCCATCTACCAATCCCTGATACGCCGCCGCGAACGCCTCGAAAAACGGCTCAAGGAAGTTGAAGCACAGGTTGGAGCGCAGGCTACCAGCCTGCCCAACGAAACCCTGTATGATGCTGACTACTGGGACGACCTCGACGACGCCCCCGCCGCCGAAGTAGAAGAACTCGAAGAACTGGTCATGGACGCGGCCACGGCCGCCCTTACCGCCGCCGAACTCAAAGAAGAAATAGAAAGTCTGCGCCAGCTGGAACGCATGGCTTACCGGCTGCGCTACGAGACACAAACAGACGCCAAGTGGCAACAATTGGCCTCCATTATTCAGGACAATGAAAACATGACCGGGCCGGGCGGCCAGCGGCGCAAATTGGTCATTTTCACCGAACACCGGGACACTCTGCGCTACCTGCAAGAGCGCATCACCACCCTCTTCGGCCGGGACGAACACATTGTCCACATAGATGGCAGCCTGCGGCGGGAAGAACGGCGGCAGGCCGAAGATCGCTTCCGCAATGACCCTACTGCACATTTTTTGCTGGCCACCGACGCCGCTGGTGAAGGCATCAATTTACAACGCGCCCACCTGATGATGAATTATGACCTGCCCTGGAATCCCAACCGGCTGGAACAGCGCTTCGGCCGTATCCACCGCATCGGCCAGGAAGAAGTATGCCACCTGTGGAACCTGGTCGCCGCCGAAACCCGCGAAGGGTATGTCTATGCCCGGCTGCTGCGCAAACTGGAAGCCGAAAGTGCGGCCCTGCAAGGGCGTGTCTTTGACATCCTGGGCGAACTATTTGTGCAGAAGCCGCTGCGCAAACTGCTGGTAGACGCTATCCGCTACGGCGACCAACCCGAAGTCCGCGCCTATCTGAACCAGGCGGTAGATGATGCCGTTGACCGCGATCACGTGCGCCAACTGTTAGAGAGCAAGTCACTGGCCGCGCAGACGCTGGATACCAGCCAGATTGAACGCATCCGCGCCGATATGGAACGGTATGCCGCTCGCCGTTTACAGCCATATTACATCCAGGCCTTTTTCCGGCAGGCGTTTGCCTCATTGGGTGGAGCGATGGCGGAGCGTGAACCAGGCCGTTACCGCATCACCCATGTCCCGGCCCAGATTCGGGATTCGGCCAAAACAGCGGGCACGGCCGTACCCATCCTGCGTGAATATGAACGAGTTTGTTTTGACAAAAATCTCATCAGCCAGGCCGGAAAGCCGCTGGCCCAATTCCTCTGCCCTGGTCACCCGTTGCTGGATACAGTCATAGACCTGATTCTCGACAAACATCGCCCGGCGCTACGTGCCGGTACCGTGCTGGTAGATGAGTCCGACCCCGGCCAATCACTACGTGCGCTCTTCTTTCTGGAACAGACCATACGAGATGCTAACCAGCAGCCCATATCTCGTGAAGTTCATTTTGTGGAGATTGATGCCGCCGGGCACATTCGCGCCGGTGGTTATGCTCCTTATCTCGATTACCGTTCGGCGACCTCTGACGAGTTGGGGCAACTGTCCAGCTACTTGCAGGCGGACTGGTTAGCGGCGGAGGCATTGGAAAGCCAGGTGATCAGCTATGCCATTGCCCGCCTGGTGCCAGGTCATTTGGAACAGGTGCGCACCCGGCGCGAGGCGTTGATTGACAAGACGCTGCAAGCGGTTCAGGAACGGCTAACGAAGGAGATTAACTATTGGGACCGCCAGGCGGCCGACCTGCGCCGCCAGGAGCGCGAGCAGCCTGCTCGCCCCTCCGTCACCCGTCTCAACTCGGCACTGGCCCAGCAGCGGGCAGATGAGTTAGCAACACGCCTGGCACGGCGCAAACAGGAATTGGCATTAGAGCGGCAGATTGCGGCCGCGCCACCTGTGCTAATTGGTGGGGCACTGATTGTGCCCGCCGGATTGTTGTTGGGCGAACGCACCCCGCCAGAACTGCTGGACAGGCGTATCACCGAAGCGATTGCCATGCAGGCGGTGCTAGCGGCCGAAATCGCTCTGGGCCACCACCCCAGAGATGTGCATACCCAAAATCTGGGGTATGACATGGAGAGCCTGGAGCCGAAAACCGGCCGTCTCCGTTTCATCGAGGTCAAAGGCCGCCGCGCCGGGGCCGAAACGGTAACCGTCACGAAGAATGAAATCTTGACCGGGATCAATTCAGCCGAGCAATACATTCTGGCGATAGTCGAAGTGGAAAATGGACAGGCAAAGACACCAAGATATGTGTCACGGCCGTTTACCCGTGAGCCGGATTTTGCCGTGACCAGCGTCAACTACAACCTGGCTGATCTGCTGGCCCAAAGCGATAACCCAATATAACCCAGGTTATCAATCTGGCCTAACGTTTCTGAAGGAGGAGGTATAATACATCCCATGAGCCATGACAAAACAATTCTGCTTCTGGACAACATTCAAGAGCAGGAACTACTGAGTCATTTTGAGCGCCTGGCAGCGATTACTGCGGCGCATAATAAAGCCTACTCCGAGGCAGAAATCGCTGCCGATATAGCTGCCGCCCTTGCTGAAGTCAGGGCAAACGCGGCCCGTTTACTGGATGAAGATTCCGACTGATGCCTTGATCCCGCCGGATAAGCTTTCGCGCTATTTGCTAACGCCGCGTGACGAAGATGATAAATCTCGCTTTCTGGCGCAAGCAGGTTTTACTGAGAAAAATCCCGAAGTGCTGGATGCTGCCTTGCGCGAGCTGATCGCCGCTGAAGAAGCGATAAGTGATCGCCGGGACGAATACGGGGTTTTTTATCAAGTGCGTGGTCAGCTGCATGGCCCTGATAACCAAAACCTGGCTGTGATCACCATCTGGTTACAAGAGGCGCAGAGTGGGCAATACCGGTTTATTACGCTGAAACCCTGGAGGTAAATGATGAAAAAACCAAAGTTATATCAGAGAGTCATTTTGAAACGTGACATCCCCAAAGAGAATCTCAAGGCAGGTGATCTGGCCTGGCTTACAGATTATGTGGCTCATCCAGGCGGTGGCGAAGAGGGGGCAGTCCTGGAGGTTTTCAATATTCTGGGTGATTCAATTGCCGTCGTGACCGTGCCCGTCTCGGCCATCGGTGTCCTTCAAGCTGGGTTCATCCCGGCTGCCCGCGTCAGAGTTGCCTAAAACCCCCGGCAATAACGGAGCGCAGGCTTCCAGCCTGCCCCACCACCGCCTATGACCACCGGCAATAACGGAGCGCAGGCTACCAGCCTGCCCCACTAACGCCTATGACCACACGCAAGAAATTGATTGAAGTCGCCCTCCCCTTAGAAGCCATCAACGAGGCCAGTGCGCGGGAGAAATCTATCCGGCATGGGCACCCCAGTACGCTGCATTTGTGGTGGGCGCGCCGCCCCCTGGCCGCCTGCCGCGCCGTGATTTTCTCCTCCCTGGTGGATGACCCGGATGACCCCAATGCCCCACCTGCTTTGGTGCAGGCGTGCCGGGAACTGCCCAAGGGGAAGAACGCTACCGCCAACGACACGCCCCGCCAGCGCCTCTTTGACTTTATCGAGCGGCTGGTGACGTGGGAGGCGACGACGGACGAGAAAATCCTGACCACCGCCCGTGAGTTGATCAAGCTGGCGACGGATGGCAACCCGCCGCCGCTGCTCGACCCCTTTGCCGGGGGCGGCTCCATCCCCCTGGAAGCCCAACGCCTCGGCCTGGAAGCCCACGCCAGCGACCTGAACCCCGTAGCGGTGATGATTAACAAGGCATTGATTGAAATTCCACCCAGGTTTGCCAACCGGCCGCCGGTAAACCCCGGAGCGCGGGCTGCCAGCCCGCAAAAAGGGCAGGCAGGGATGCCTGCGCTCCAGGTGGAGTGGAAAGGGGCCAGCGGCCTGGCGGCCGACGTGCGTTATTATGGCGAATGGATGCGGGAACGGGCCTGGGAGCGGATAGGCCATCTGTACCCCACCTACGGAGCGCCCGCTGCCAGCGGGCAAAAAGGCGAGCAGGCTGCTCGCGCCGCGGAGACGGTGATTGCCTGGCTGTGGGCGCGCACGGTGAAATGCCCCAACCCCGCCTGTGGCGCACAAATGCCGCTGGTGCGCTCCTTTGACTTGAGCAAAAAGAAAGGCAAAACCGCCTGGGTAGAGCCACAGGTTGACCCCCGAACGCGCCAGATTTCGTTTGAAGTGAAACAGGGCATTAAAGGTAGTGGCCGTGAAGGTACCGTCGGCCGTGAAGGAGCAGTTTGTATTGCCTGTGACACGGCCGTGCCCCTCACCCATATCCGCGATGAAGGCAAAGCTGGCCGGATGAGCGCCCAACTCATGGCAATTGTCACCGAAGGTAACAACGGCCGTAACTATCACTCGCCCAACCTGGAACATGTCAAAATAGCCGAACAAGCCCAACCTGAATGGAAACCCGACCATCCATTGCCACACAACCCGCGTGATTTCAAAACGCCTAACTACGGCATGAGAACGTTTGCCGACCTCTTCACTCCCCGCCAGTTAGTTGCCCTGACCACCTTTAGCGGCCTGGTGGCCGAAGCCCGCGAACAAATCGTCGCCGACGCGCTGACGGCCGGACTGCCCAACGACCCCACCCCACTGCGCGATGGCGGTACGGCCGCTCACGCCTACGCCGAAGCCGTCAGCGTATATCTGGGTGCATCTTTAAGCCGTGTAGCAATGGGATGCAACACATTAGCCAGGTGGAATGGTGTAGGTGGAAAAGTGCAACATTGTTTTGGGCGACAGGCATTGCCTATGGTTTGGGATTTTGCAGACCCCAATCCATTTACTGAATCTACTGGAAGTTGGGCATCTGGCTTCAAGTATGTTGCTGATCCGCTTGATATAGGTGGCGTATATGCTGGGAAACAAGCAACATCTGAACAACAAGATGCAACTGTTGTCAACGCCAATACTCAAATGGCAATAAGTACGGATCCTCCTTACTACGATAATGTCGGTTATGCGGATCTATCTGATTTCTTTTATGTGTGGTTGCGTCCAACACTCAGACAAATTTACCCTGATGTGTTTGGCACGATGCTCGTACCAAAATCCAATGAGTTGATCGCAACACCTTATAGATTTAATGGGGATAAGGGCGCTGCATTTGAACATTTTGAGCAGGGTCTCTTTCAAACCTTTAGCAATCTAGCTGCTTTGTCTGACCCCAAATATCCCCTCACAGTTTATTATGCGTTCAAGCAAGCAGAAGTTATATCAGATGACTCGATAACAAATACGGGCTGGGAAACCATGCTTGAGGGGCTTATAAATTCGGGATTTGAAATTCACGGCACATGGCCTATTAGAACAGAGATGAGGACACGCCTTATCGCTAGTGGCACCAACGCCCTAGCCTCCTCTATCGTCCTCGTCTGCCGCCCTCGCCCAACCAGCGCCCCCACCACCAGCCGCCGCGACTTCGTCAACGCCCTGCGCCAGGAACTGCCCGCCGCCCTGCGCCAGATGCAGTCCGGCAACATCGCCCCCGTAGACCTGGCCCAGGCAGCCATCGGCCCCGGCATGGCCGTCTACAGCCGCTACCGCCAGGTGTTGGAAGCCAACGGCGACCGCCTCACCGTGCGCACCGCCCTGCAACTCATCAACCACGCCCTCGACGAATACCTGGCAGAAAGCGAAGGCGATCTGGACGCCGACTCCCGTTTTGCCGTCGCCTGGTTTGAACAGCATGGCTTCAACAACGGCGCGTTCGGCACCGCCGACGTGCTGGCCCGCGCCAAAAATACGGCCGTAGACGGGCTGGTCAATGCCGGTATCCTGGAATCCGGCGCGGGCAAAGTGCGTCTGCTCACCTGGGAAGAGCTAGACCCCGGTTGGGACCCGGCCACCGACAAACGCGCCACCGTCTGGGAAGCCACCCACCACCTCATCGAAAGGCTGCACGTCCACGGCGAAGAAGGGGCCGCGCTGCTGCTGGCCAAGATGTCACCGGAACTCGCGGCCGATGCCCGCCAGCTTGCCTACCGCCTCTACGCCGTCTGCGAACGCAAAGGCTGGGCCGACCACGCCCGCGATTACAACGCCCTGGTCATCTCCTGGTCCACCAGCGCCGAACGCGCCGCCGAAGTGAAACAAAGCTACCAACAACGGAGGCTCATTGAATAAAAGCCCCATTGGGAGCGCGAGCAGCCTTGCTCGCCACTGGCAGGCTGGTAGCCCTACTCGCCACTGGCAGGCTGGCAGCCTTGCTCGCCACTGGCAGGCTGGTAGCCCTGCTCGCCACTGGCAGGCTGGTAGCCTTGCTCGCCACTGGCAGGCTGGTAGCCTTGCTCGCCACTGGCAGGCTGGTAGCCTTGCTCGCCACTGGCAGGC
>JACTMP010000077.1 GCA_014584575.1 Chloroflexota bacterium | reverse complement strand
TACGAGCTTCGTCACACTTGACCGAACCGCCGGATGCGGACCCGCATGTCCGGTGGTGTGGGAGGAAGGGGGCTAGTCGCCCCCTCCTATCCCGATTGGCTTTTTTATAGCTGAAATCCCCCCGTAGCCACAACCACCTTCTTGTGAAAATTATCCACAAACTGCTGCAAACGGCCGGAAAGCTCCTCCCATTCCGGGCTTTTCAGCGCCGCCCGCATCTTTTCCGGGCTGGCGGCAATGCCACTGGCTAACTTTTGCTCACAATCCCCATACTGCGTATACCACACCTGTATATCCATAATGCCCAATTTATTCAAACCAGGGATAAATTCGTGAACCAGAAACTCAAAATACTCAGCTTCCGATTCTGGGCGGATATCCCAACGCATCAGGAGTTTTGTGGGCATAGGTTCACCAGGTTACTGGGCGGCGTGGTGGCAAGACCGGCCACAACCAGCCGATCATACCAGCTTCGGCGTCAGCAGCACCGTTTCTGTTTCTTCGGGGATGTTAGCCAGGGTGATCTTCAGGCTCTCTTCCTGGCGCACATCGCTGACGCCCATCTCTTTCAAAAAACGGTCTACCTCGTCCAATTCAAGTTCTAGCTGCGGCAGGCGGTAGTGCATGGGCACCACGATATTCGGTTCAATCATGGAAACCAGTTCTGATGCCTGCGCCGCGTTCAGGCTCTTGCCGCTGCCCACCGGCACCAGCAAGACATTCACCTGCTCCAACGCTTCGATTTGTGTTTGCGACGGCACCGACTGCATATCACCCAAATGCGCAACGGTCAGGCCATCGTAGTCAAAGACATAAATCACGTTCTGATTGCTTTTGGCGTCGCTAATGGTGCGGATGCCGGTGATAAAAACACCGCCAATCTCATATTCGCCAGGGCCGGTGAGTTGGTGGGTGGCTCCGGTGACGCCTTCCACAAAGTTGTGTCCACGCGCATCATGGCTGACGGTCACCACATCCGCTTTCAGTTTGAGCGTGGGCAGCCCCAGATGGCCGTTGTACGGGTCCGTCACCACCGTTGTAAATTTCCGCTCCGTCAGGCGAAAACAGCTTAAACCATACCAGGTTAATTCCATGTGGGTCAATCTCCTTAACGGCCGTAATTATACCTGAGACCAACCCATGCGGCGACAAACGGCCGTAAACCCAAAACGGGCAGCGCTCACCGCCAACGATGAGAACGAGCCGGCTTCTCCCACACGATTACCGGTTACGAATTACGGATTACGGATTACCTCTCCTACCCCTTCAATGCCCCTGACATCAACCCCCGCAAGAAATAGCGCCCCAGGATAATATACACAATCAACGTCGGCAGCGCCGCCAGGAACGAACCGGCCATCTGCACATTCCAGGCAATAATCTGGCTGCCGGCCATATTATTCAGCGCCACCATGATCGGCCAGTTGGCCGAATTGGTCAGGATAACGGCAAATAAAAAGTCATTCCATGACGCCGTAAACTGCCAGATCAGCACCACCACAAAGGCGGGCACAGACAGAGGCAGAAAAATGCTCACGTAGGTCTGAATCAGGCTGGCGCCATCAATGCGCGCTGCCTCCACCATTTCATTGGGCACACTGGCGTAATAGCCGCGAAAAATCAGGGTGGTGATGGGAATGCCATAGATAATGTGTGCCAGCGCCAGCCCCGGAATGCCGCCCGCCAGCCCCAGCCAGCTCATAAACTGCACCAGCGGAATAATGATGCTCTGGTAGGGGATAAACATGCCAAACAAGATCAGCGGAAAGAGAATGCCCACGCCGGGAAAACGCCATTTGGTCAGAATATAACCGTTGATCGAGCCAACCATGGCCGAGATCATGGCGGTGGGAATGACCAGCCGAATACTGTTCCACAAATGGGGGGCCAATACCTGGTAAGCGGCGCGGAAGTTTTCCGCCGCCAGCCCGGAGGGTAAATCCCACATGGTGCGTAGGCTGACTTCGTCAAAGTTCTTGAACCCCGTCACCAGCATCACATACATGGGGATCAGGTAAAACATGGAGAAAAAGAGCAGCAAAATATAAATCAAAGCGCGAGATGGAATACGGCGATAGGACATGGTCATACTTCGGCCTCCTGGCGCAGGGTGAAATAGAGATAGGGAATCACCAGTACGGCCACGGTGACGAGCAAGAAGATGCCGATGGCGGCGCCACGGCCGTAAAACAACCCATCAAACGTCGTTGTCCACATATATACGGCCGGCACGTCCAGCGCCACCTGCTTCCCGGCTACAGCGATAATCAGGTCAAACACCTTCAGCGAAATGTGCCCCAAAATAATCATGGCGCTGAGTGTCACCGGGCGCAGCAGGGGTAAAATAATGCGCCGGTAAATCTGGTATTCCGACGCCCCATCCACCCGCGCCGCTTCTCGCAGTTCCTCAGGAATGGCGCGCAGCCCACCCAGGTACAGCGCCATCGTAAAACCAGACATCTGCCAGATGGCGGGAATGGCAATGGCGGCAATGCCCCAATTGGGCGTGGTGTACCATTTGTTGATCAGAAAATCGAGGCCCAATGAATCAAACAGCAGATTCAGGCCGCTAATGCGCGACCCCCCCGCTGGATTCATCAGCCAGCGCCACACCACCCCCGTCACGATGAAGGAGATAGCCATCGGAAACAGGAAAAGGCTGCGAAAGAACGATTCGCCGCGCAAGCCCTGATCCAGCAGCAGCGCCAGCACCAGCCCCAACAACAGGCAGCCCACCACAAATAAGAGCGTGAAAATGATGGTGTTGCGTACATCAATGTGGAAACGGGGATCATTCATCAAGCCGAGGTAATTGCTCAGGCCGGCCCACTCCAGGTTCGGCGTCAGCCCTACCCACTTGCTTGTGGAGACGCGCAGTGTCCAGTAGATGAAGCCATAGACGAAGATCAACAAGGCCACAATGGAAGGGGATATGAGCAGGATAGCTGTGATTGTGTCCCGATCTAGCTTTTTTAGATTCATAATGGGGGGAATTGTAGGACAGGTTTGCCCACCTGTCCTACATCTATGGAGAAATTGGGAGATTAGAGATTGGGAGATTGTTAGTCTCCAATCTCCAATCTCCAATCTCTAATCTCACTACTTACAAGCGCCCGACGAAGCGCAGGCATTTACCAACGCACTCTGGAGGGCGGCCACGTCGCCCGTGCCCAGGAACAGGCCCAGCGCCGTGTCAATTTCCGCTTTCCAGCTATCGTTCGCCACCACACCGTGCGTCAGACTGCCCGTCACACGGTCATTGGCCCAATCGTCCATCGCCGACAGCAGATATTCACCGTACAGACTGCGGTCGCCATCGCTGCGGGCGGGAATGGAACCTTTGACCGGGTTAAAGGCATCCTGCCCTGCCTGCGAACCGGCTACCGTCAACCAGGCAATGGCTGCTTCCCGGTTGGGCGCGCCCACCGGCAGCACAAAGCTGTCCGAGAGGAACTGGAAATTGCCCGCCGTGCCCGGCACCGGCGCCCAGACGTAATCCACATTGGGCGTTAGCCCCAGTTCACGGTAGAACCCTTCCTGCCAGTCGCCCATCACGTTAAAGGCGGCGTCGCCATCTACCACCAGTTGCCCGGCATCCTGCCAGCTTAAGGCGGAAGCGTCACTGTTGGTGTAGGTCAGAATTTTGGCGAAATTCTCCAACGCCTGCGTCACTTCCGGGCTGCTCCAGTCGTCTGCGCCACTCCAGATGGCGTCATATCCATCCGGGCCAAGCGAGGCCAGCAAGATTGTTTCAAACAGGTGCAGCGCCGTCCACTGCTCACCCAACGCCAGCGGTTCAACCATGCCGGCCGCCTGCAATTCGTCCATGGCGGCAAACCATTCATCCAGGGTGGTGGGCATTTCAACGCCGTATTCGGCCAGCACGTTGGGGTTGGCCCACAGCACGTTGGCGCGGTGAATGTTCACCGGCACGGAGTAGATGTCACCATCTTGGGAGATAAGGGGGATGAGCGTTTCCGGCATTACGTCCAGCCAGCCATTTTCTTCATACAGGAAGTTAACCGGCTCCAGTTGATTGGCAGCGACGTAGGTGCCGATGAGTTCCTGCCCGGCATGGCCCTGCCAGCTATCGGGCGGGTCATTGGCTTGCAGGCGGGTGGCCAGCACGGCGCGGGCATTGGTGCCGGCGCCGCCGGCGACGGCTGCGTTAATGAATTCCACGTCGGGATACTGTTCCTGGAACACCTTGATCATGGCGTCCAAACCGGCCGCTTCACCGCCGCCCGTCCACCAGGAGAAGATTTCCACGGGGCCGCTGACGGTAGCGGTGGTTGTCGGCGCGGTGGTATCAATCGCTTCCTGGTCCGCGCCGGTGGCTGCGGCCGTTAATGCCGCCTGGAAACCGGTTGCATTTTTGTTGCCCAGGTACAGGCCCAGCGCCGTGTCAATTTCTGACTTCCAGCTATCGTTGGCTACCACGCCATGTGTCAGGCTGCCCACCACGCGGTTGTTGGCCCAATCATCCATGGCTGATTGCAGATACACGCCATACAAACTGCGGTCGCCATCACTGCGGGCGGGGATAGAGCCTTTGACGGGGTTAAAGGCGTCTTGCCCTTCTTTGGAACCGGCCAGGCGCAGCCAGTTAATGGCCGCCTCACGGTGCGGCGCGCCTTTGGGCAGCACAAAGCTGTCGGAGAGGAACTGGAAGTTCCCGGCCGTGCCCGGCACCGGCGCCCAGACGTAATCCTCATTCGGCGTCAGCCCCAGTTCACGGTAGAAACCTTCCTGCCAGTCGCCCATCACGTTAAAGGCGGCGTCGCCATCCACTACCAACTGCCCGGCGTCTTGCCAGCTTAAGGCCGAGGCGTCGCTGTTGGTGTAGCTGAGGACTTTCTCAAAGTCGGCTAATGCCTGGGTTACGGCCGGTGTACTCCAATCGCCGCCAGTCCACAGTTCCTCATACCCATCAGGGCCGAGGGAGGCCAGCAGGATGGTTTCAAAGAGGTGCATGGCCGTCCATTGCTCGCCCAGCGCCAGCGGTTCATCCATACCGGCGGCTTGCAATTCATCCATCACGGCGAACCATTCATCCAGGGTGGTGGGCATCTCTACGCCATATTCGGCCAGCACGTTGGGGTTAGCCCACAGCACGTTAGCGCGGTGAATGTTGACGGGTACGGAGTAGATGTTGCCGCCCTGGGACATCAAGGGGATTAGGGTGGCGGGCATCACATCTAACCAGCCTTCTTCTTCATAGAGGAAGTTCAGTGGTTCTAGCTGGTCGGCGGCGACGTAGGTGCCGATGAGCTCCTGCCCGGCGTGGCCCTGCCAGCTATCGGGCGGGTCATTGGCTTGCAGACGGGTGGCTAACACGGCGCGGGCGTTGGTGCCGGCGCCGCCGGCAACAGCGGCGTTGATGAATTCGGTGTCCGGGTATTTTTCTTTGAAGATGGCGATCATGGCGTCCAGACCGGCGGCTTCGCCGCCACCCGTCCACCAGGAAAAGACCTCAACGGCATCCATGCCACCGGTGGTGGGTTCGGTTGCTTCGGTTTCGGTGGTCGTGGTTTCGGTGGTGGTTTCTACGGCCGTTTCCGTTGTTGTCTCCGTCGTTGTCTGGGTGTCGCCGCCGCCGCAGGCGGCCAGCAGCAGGCCAAACAAGAGCAAAAGTACAAAAAGGGTAAATCTCAATTTTTTGACTTGCATTGCGTTTCTCCTCAATCAAACAAATAGGGGTGGATAAAATGCCGCCACCGGGAAATAGGGTGCGACAAGTTTACTGTACTGCTGATCGGCCTGGTTCACAATGCCTTTTGTGCCACGTTGCTGACAGGGGTGTGACATGGGGAGGTAATCGGTAATCGGTAAGCCGTAATCTGTAAGCAGTAAGCTGTGAGCGGTAATCGGGTATAATGGGGGCAGGTTTGTTGGCCCGCGATGGTGTAGTGGGTGCGGGAAAGGATGAGGATCGATGATAGAACAGGTGAATCTTTTACCATTTACGCCGGAGGCGGAGGCGGCCATGCGGTTTGCTTACCAGGAGGCGGTGCGGCTGCATCACCAGGAGTTGGGCACCAAACACATTTTGCTCGGCCTGATGGCGGCGCGGGAGAGCGCGGCCGGGAAGGTGTTATACCGGCTGGGTTTGGAACTGGAACCCACGCGCCGGATGGAGGAGCGCCTGAAACATACAGCCGAGCTAAAGGAGCCGGTGAAGCCGGAATTGAACCAGCCGGCCAGAGCGTTGTTGGATACGGCCGTGAAAGAAGCCAGAGAAACCGGTCAACAACAAATTAGCACGGGGCATTTGTTACTGGCATTGACACAGGTGGAAAACGGGGTGGCGCTGGACACCCTGCGCCACTTTGAAATTACACCGGAACAGGTGCAAGCCTATCGTCAAGAGTTACTCTATGGAAGCGGGTAGGGTTAATGAAGGGTATTAACGCCAGTTGCCCAGGAATTCCAGCCAGTTTTTCATCTGTTTGGCAGAGCGGGCGTCTAGTAATTTAAGCAGACGGCGAATGACGAGGCCGACTTCCAGTTGGTCGGAAACGATGATACCGGCATGATCACGGCCGTCCCGCAGATATTCCGTATGCAGTCGGACAAAATCACCACGATTGAAGGTGAAAATAGTACGGTTATGAGCGGCCGCAAATACCAGTTGTTCCCCATCAGGAACACCGACTAAGCCGGCTTCATTGGCTGTTAATACGTCAATCTGGCGGGCACGGAGGGCGCGGACAAGCGAGGTGCGCTGGGCATCTTCGTCGAGATAGAGAGCAATGGGATCAGCCATTGATCGAATGGCCGTATTGGGCTATCAGGGCTGCTTCAGAGTCTGCCTGAATATCGGCTTCAATTTCAGCCGTATGCAGATGATAGTAAGTGAGGGCAGCGTAGACCTGAGCAAGACTGAGGGGAAGTTCACCAATCATCTCTTCTGGGTTGAGACCCTGCTTGTACATAATAGCAATGGTGCGAACCGTGATGCCGGTTTGGGCAATGATGGGACGGCCGTGATGAATTTTCGGGTCTCTGACAACTAAACCATCTAATGTCTGTGTAGCAATCATCGCTGTCTCCTTTTGCCTGATTTGGCGACATTGTACCAGTGAAAGGTTACGTTTGCACCACGCCCAGTTCGTGCAGGGTTTCCAGGATGCGGTCGCGGCTGATGGGTTTGGGCAGGAAGCGGGAGGCGCCCAGGGCATAGGCCAGGTCGGGGTCGTTGAAGACAGAGCAGACGATGATGGGGATGGTGGCCGTGGCGGGCTGGCTGCGTAAAGTTTGCAGAATTTCCCAGCCGCTTTTACCCGGCATCATCACGTCCAGAATCAGGGCATCGGGGATGAGTTCTTGCGCCAGTTGCAGGCCGGCCGCGCCGCTGGTGGCGGTGACGACGCGGCAGGCGTGGCCGGTGAGGTAACGGTCGAGCAGTTCTACCAGCCCTTCATTGTCATCCACCACCAGGATAAGAGCGCCGCTGTTGCTCAGGTTAAAAACGAGGGCGCGACGGCCGTCCACCCCCTCTTCCTGCCGTACCACCCACCCCAATCGCCCGATGATCTGGCTGAGCACATCGTCCAGGATTTCCGGGGTGGCGCCGGCCTGGGGAGTATAGCCAATGGTCAGCGTGGTTTGCCCTTCGCGCTGCGCCAGACGGACGTGCAGGTTGTTTTTGCGGGCCGCCTTGAGAATACGGCTGAAAACGCTGACAAAAATCTGGCGGGCGACGGCCGTGTCCACAGGCACAATCACCGGCGTCTCCGGCAGGTCCCAGGCAAAGGTCATACCGGCTGACTCGGCTAAGGGTTGCACGGCCGTGTGTGCTTCTTGCAGCAACGGCCGTATATCGGTCGGTTGCAGGTGGGTCCCCAGATGAGCCATTTCCGCCTGCACGGAGGAGAGTTCTTGAGCGGAGGAGGTGTGAACAGGTGCGGGTGGCGCAGATGCTGGCGCTGACGCCGGGGTGGGCAGGCGGTTCCAGAGGATGGCGGCCACGCTTTCTTCGCCGCGACGCAGCGAGCGATGCGCCTGGCGGGTGGAGAGGCCCAACCGGTTGGCCGCTTCCTGCATCGTAATCCCCTCAATGTAGCGCAAGTGCAACAGGTTGTAGATGCGGGCGTCTGGCGTTTCCTGGGTGGGGCGGGCGTCTGGGCTAAGGGTTTCTACGGCCGTGATTAACTCCCGCCGCAACTGGTGGCTGAGCGGCTGGTTGCTCTGCGGTCTGGCAACCTGCTGCGCCAGCGGCAGTCGCTGCAAATAAGCAAAATCATACAAATGATCCAACGCCTGCTTCACCTGTTCGATAAAGTCGTCAGGGGGAGTGGTGGGGGGAGATTCATGCATAGCCTTCTGTCAATGCGTCATTGCGTCATTGGGTAAATGAGTAATTGAGTGATAGAAACGCCAATAGCCCGTTTACCCAATTACCAAATTACCCCAATACCTCTGCTGTCAACTCCGCTATCATTGCCTGTACCTGCGCCACAACGTCCACCAGGGGGATGATGGTGCGGTCGGCGGCGCGGCGGAGTTTACATTCGACGCCGCCGTTTTGCAGCGAACGGCCGCTCACCGTCAGGCGTACCGGCAGACCAATCAGGTCGGCGTCGTTAAATTTGACGCCGGGTGATTCGTCGCGGTCGTCGAACAGCACCTCAATACCGGCCTGTTGGAGTTGTTGATAGACCGTCACGGCCGTCTCCTCCCCACCTCTTAACGCCACCAGATGCACCGGATAGGGGGCAACCGTGATCGGCCAGAGCAGCCCTTGCTCATCGTGATAATGCTCGGCCAGGCAGGCCAGCAGCCGCGTCACACCCACGCCATAGCTGCCCATGATAATGGGGCGGGAGACGCCAGTTTCATCCAGGTAATGGGCGCCCATCGTTTCCGTGTATCGTGTGCCCAGTTTGAAAATGTTGCCCACTTCCACGCCGCGCACGGCCGTCAGCCGTTCACCACAATGCGGGCAGGCGTCGCCATCGGCGGCGGCGGCAATGTCGGTGATGATGTGGGCGGTATAGTCACGGCCGTGATTGACATTTTTCAGGTGGTACCCGGCCTCATTTGCGCCGGCGACCAGGTTGGGCGCGGCAGCGGCGGCGTCATCTACCACCACCATGATCCCACTCAGCCCAATCGGTGAGGCATAACCGGGCACAGCCCCCACAGCGCGGATTTCCTCTTCGGTAGACGGCCGTAACGCCTGCGCCTTGACCGCGTTAGCCAGCTTCGTTTCGTTCAGTTCCATGTCGCCGCGCACGACGGCAAAGACCAGCTTTTCGCTTTTTGCCTGCCCTTCCTTGATGGTGGCGGTCATAAACACGGCTTTGGCGGTTTTGGATTTGGGCACACCCAGGAACTGGGCCAGCGCTTCAATCGTTTTGGCGTCCGGCGTGGCCACTTTTTCCAGGGGCAGCGGTGTTTCGGCGGGCACGGCCGTTTTGCGGAAGGCGGCGATCTGGCGGTTGGCTTTGTAGCCGCAGCCGTCGCACAGCAGCAAGGTATCTTCGCCAATGGGGGTCAGGTACATAAATTCGTGCGCCAGCGTGCCGCCCATCATACCCACGTCTGATTCAACGGCGATGACAGGCAGGGCGCAACGGCCGTAGATGCGAAAATAGGCTTCATGGTGCGCCCAATACTGATTGTCCAGCCCGGCGTCGTCGGCGTCCAGGGTATAGCTGTCTAGCATGGTGAATTCGCGGGCGCGGATGAGACCGGCGCGGGGCCGGGGATCGTCGCGCCACTTCAGTTGGATGTGGTAGACCAGGCGCGGTAGCTGCCGGTAGCTCTGGATTTCGCGGCGGGCCAGGTCGGTAACAATCTCTTCATGGCTGAGAGCGAGCACCATGTCACGGCCGTTTTTATCCTGAAACCGCCCCATCTCGTCATCAATCTCATGCCACCGTTTGCTCTCTTGCCAGACGGCGGCTGGATGTACCAATGGCATCAACATCTCCTGCCCGCCCAGGGCGTCAATTTCTTGGCGCATGATCGCTTCCAGCTTTTGCAACGTGCGGTACCCCAGGTGCAGGTAGCTAAAAATACCGGCGGCCTGCTGCCGCACAAACCCGGCGCGCAGCAGCAGCCGGTGGCCTTCCACTTCCGCTCCGGTCGGCGCTTCACGCAATGTTTGGTTCATTAGTTGACTCATTCGCATTTCATCATTCTCCTGATTCAAAACAAACGCCCCGTGTGGGAATCCAACACGGGGCGTGACTTATCGTTCGTCTCGAGACAACCGATTTCTTGTGCGACCTTTGGTCGTCGAAATCGGATGTCTGCCTCACAGTTATTACACGCGCCAACACCCCGTTGACCAATGCCCCGTTGTTTTGACAACGGGGCTACTAGGGACGGGAGCAAAAAAGGCATATCGTTTCATCGTGGCGTAAAGATACAGAACCTGCCCGGCTTTGTCAACCGGGCATTGGGGAAGGCTTAACGGGGCTGGTTGAGCAGTTCAAAGCCAGAAATGATGTCCAACAATTCACTGGTAATTGTATTTTGCCGCTGGTGATGGTACAGGCGGTGCAGTTCATCCAGCCGCTCTTCAATGTTGCGCTCGGCCGCCTGCATGGAAACCAGGCGAGCAGCGTTTTCACTGGCCAGTGATTCAGCAAAAGCGCGAAACAAGGAGACAAACAAGTGTTCGCGCAGCAGCGCCGAAAAGAGCGGCTGCCATTCCATGCTAAAAGTAGGCAGTACTGGCGAAGGCCAGCGCTGCTGTTCCAGGTGGCGTAGCTGGCGCAGGTTGATGGGCAGCAGGCGCTGCATTCGTGGCCGGTAGGCGATGGTGGAGTGCAGCCGGTTGTAAAACAGGAAGATTTGCTCAACCACGGGCGGCCGTGCCGGATTTTGCCATTCGTCGCTGTGCAGCAAGAGTTCTTGCACGATAGGGGTGATGGCAGCCACACTGCCGGGCAAGCTAAATAGTTCGGCCGCGTTCAGGCCATATTCGCTCAACGGAGGCGTTACCCGCGCGCCAATAGCGATGACGTGCAATTGATGGCGGGGAATGCCCAAATGCTCCAGCTTTTCGGCCGTATACGCAGCAATCTGCTCGTTGAATTGGCCGCACATGCTCTGGTCGGAGCCAAAAACGAGCACGGCCGTACCCCGTTCGGCCACCGGTTTGCGCGAGGCAGGGGGCAGGGCGTGGCCTTCGCGCACGGCCGTTGTCAACACCACGTGCAGCCCCAATTCCGTCGTCCGGTAATACTCCGTCAGCGACTCCACCGCCCGCTCATACTGGCGAATGCTGGTCATCGCCAGCGCCCGCATGGTGCGCACAATGGCGTGTAAATCGCTGGCGTTTTTGATGCGCCGCCGGATGTCCTCGATGCTTTCCATGCTGGTTAACCGCTGCTCCGGTTGGCCGCGATGATCTCTTTCATGCGCGCCAGCAGCGCCTCGCGGTCGGCGTCGCTGAGTTGTTCACCCCGTTCAATGCGGCGGCACACGGCCGTTTCCAGCCGCATCACCTCTTCCCGAATTTGCTGGCTCATCGCGCCGACGTCGGCGGCGGGCAGTTCATCAAACAGGCCGCTGGTAACGGCCAGCAGCAGGGCAATTTGCCCGGCTACCGGCAGCGGTTCATACTGCGGCTGCTTCAGCACCTCGCGCACGCGGCGACCGCGCTCAATGGACTGGCGAGTGGCTTCATCCAGGCGCGTGCCAAAGCGGGCAAAATTTTCGAGCTCCTCAAACTGGCTGTAAGCCAGGCGCAGGGCGCCGGCGACGGCGCGATAGGCGGGCAATTGTGTCTTGCCGCCCACACGGGAGACGGAGCGGCCCACGTCTACGGCGGGCAAAACCCCTTTCTGGTATAGCTCCGGCGAGAGGTAAATCTGGCCGTCGGTGATGGAGATGATGTTGGTGGGAATGTAGGCAGAGACGTTTTGCGCCTCGGTTTCCACGATGGGCAGCGCCGTCAGCGAACCGCCGCCTAATTCCGGGCGTAGCCGGGTGGAACGTTCCAACAGGCGGGAGTGCAGGTAAAAGATGTCACCGGGGAACGCCTCGCGCCCTGGCGGGCGGCGCAGCAGCAGGGAAAGCTCGCGGTAAGCCCAGGCGTGGCGCGTCAGGTCGTCGTACACAATCAGCACATCCTGCCCCTGCTCCATGAAGTATTCGGCGATGGTGGTAGCGGCATAGGGGGCGATGAATTCCAGGCCCGGCGGGTCTTCACCGGCGGCGACAACGACGGTGGTGTAAGCCATCGCCCCCCGCTCACGTAAATCGGCGATGACGCCGGCCACGGCCGAACTGCGCTGGCCGATGGCGCAGTAGACGCACAAGACGTTTTTGTCTGTCTGGTTGAGGATGGTATCCAGGGCGACGGCCGATTTCCCCGTCTGCCGGTCGCCCAAAATCAATTCCCGCTGGCCGCACCCCACCGGGATGAGGGCGTCAATGGCTTTGATGCCGGTTTGCAGGGGCACTTTTACCGGGGCGCGGTCCATGATGGGCGTCGCCGGCCGTTCCACCGGCCAGCGTTCAATGGCGGGAATGGGGCCACGGCCGTCTAACGGCCGTCCCGTTGGATCCAATACTCGCCCCAACATCCCCTCACCTACGGGCACATCCAGCACGCGGTGCAGCCGCCGCACCTCATCCCCGGCGCGTAAATGGTGGCTTTCGCCCAACAAGACGACCCCTACTTCGCCTTCGTCCAGGTTAAAGGCCATGCCCAACAGCCCGCCGGGAAAGCGAACCAGCTCCTCCGCCTGCACACCGGGCAACCCCTGGACGCGGGCAACCCCATAACCCACGTAATGGACATGCCCCACTTCCCGTACGTGCAGCCGGGGGCGCACCTCTTCTTGTACCTGGGCAAAGGCGGCAAAGGTTTCGTCGAGCAGTGTGTGTAATGCACCATCAGCCATGAAGCTATTCCCCCACGGCCAGGTTTGCCAACGACTCAGCCAGCGCCTCTTCCAGTTCGTCCAGGTAGCTGGCCAGGCTCCAGGCCACTTTCTGTCCGGGCGCTACCAGTTCCAGGCCGCAGATCAGGTCGGGGTCTGTGTCTATCTGGATAGATTGGCCCACGCCAAACAGGCCAATGATCGCCTGGCGTAACGCCTGGCGTTGGGTATTGTCAATCTCAAAGGCGCTGTTCAGGGTGAGCACGGCCGTGTCCGTTTGCAGCGCTTCCCGAATGGATTGCACATCCGCTTCCGGCAGCGCCGCCAGCCGCGCCAGGAAAACCTGCACAATGCGCGCTTCCAGTTCGGCGTCGGCCAGGTCGGCCAGCGCATGGCGAATGACCTGGTAGGTCTGCTGGCCCACCTGTCGCCGCATTGTTTGCCGGAACGACTCCTTCTCCTCGGCCAGCGCTTTATGCCAACGTGTGCGCGTCTCCTGCACCTCGGCCCGCGCCTGTTCCAGCCATGTCTGTTTTTGGGCGGTCACGGCCGTTTCCATCTCCTGCACCCTGCTTTCCCGTTCCTGCTCAAAGGCGGCGTTTTTCTGGTGATACGCCTCAATTTCGGCGGCGGCGGCGATGCGCTGTGCTTCTGCCTCGGCCAGCCGGGCCGCAATTTTGCGTTCACGTTCGGCCATCGCCTTCATGATCGGCCGGTAGAGAAAACGGCGCAGCAGCAGCACCAAAATCAGGAAATTGATGATCTGGGCAACAACTGTAAACCAATCAATGAGCACCGCTAACCTCCGGTCAGCCCAATGGCGTAATTCCAGAAGGGATTGATGAAGAGCAGGATGATGGCAATGACAAAGCAGTAGATGGCTGTTGACTCAATCATCGCCAGGCCGACGAAGAGGGTGCGGGTGATGGTGCTGGCCTCGTCTGGCTGCTGCGCCAGGGAACTAAGCGCCTGGGCGACGGCGCGCCCCTGCCCCAGGGCCGGTCCCAATGAGCCAATAGCCATCGTCAGGCCGGCGGTGGCAATGGAGATGATGGCGATCCATTCAAGTGTACCCATAGTGAACTCCTTTGTTCGTCATTCGTAATCCCGGTTCCGCAGGTCAGCATCGGCTTACGCATCACGGGTCACGCATCACGGGTTTGTATCGTCTGGCAACGGCCGTGTCTCCCCCTGTACCTGTGTGGCCGAGGCAATGTAGACCATTGCCAGGACGGCAAAAATATAGGCTTGAATCAGGCCGGTGACCAGCCCAAATAACTGCATCACAATTGGAAAAAAGAGCGGCGCAATGGCAATCAACACGGCCACAATCATCGAGCCGCTCATCACGTTGCCAAACAGGCGCACGGCCAGCGCCAGCGTGCGGGATAGTTCTCCAATGATGTTGAAGGGCAGCATGATGGGCGTGGGCCGTGTATATTGTTTCAGGTACGTTTTCCAGCCCAGGTGGGAGACGCCATACAGCGGTACGGCGATAAAAACACAGAGCGCCAGCGCCGTTGTGGTGGAGAGCGAGCCGGTGGGTGGCCGGTAGCCGGGCACAATCGCCAGCAGGTTAGATGTGGCGATAAAGATAAACAGGGTGCCGATAAAGGGCAGGTAACGCTCTGGCCGCTGCTGGCTGATCTCGCCAATCTGGTCGTATAGCGCCTGCACCAGCACCTCCAACAGGTTTTGGCCGCGTGTCAATTGTTCGTCGCTGGTCAGGTTGCGCGTTACCAACCAGGAGACACCCACCAGCAGCGCCATTGTCAGCCAGGTATAAACAATGGTCGCGTTCAGCTTGAAAGGGCCATATGTCCAATAGGTGGTGATGTCGGGACTGATTTCCATATGATTACATGATTGTGAGACCTTCAGTTCAATATGATGCGTGATGCGTGATGCGTGAGATCACGAGTCACGCATCACCTATCACGTTTTTCGGCCCCCAGCGCCGGATCAGCAGCGTGCGAGCCAGGATAATACCCGCCAGGGCGCTGAGCATAGTGCTCCAATGGTTGCCCGCCAGCAGGATAATGGCAACCAGCAGCAGAATAAGCCGCAGCAAGTAGCTGCCGATGAGCAGCAGCGCCGGGCGGCGGGCGGCGGGCAGATGGCGCACGGTGTACCACAGGCCGCCAAAATAGAGGCCGCCGCCCAGAATGCCCACCAGAAAGCTGAGTAATAATTGAGGGCCGCTCATGCTACTCGTCTGTTTCCTCCGGCGGTAGTTCCGCCCGTTCTTGCTCAATACGCATTTGTTCCTTGCTGATCCAATACCAGGCGTTCCAGCAGCCAAGCAGGACGCCGCCAATCAGTAGCATCAACGTCCAGGAGAAACGGCCGGGCCAATTGGTGTCAATCCACAGGCCCAGCGCCAGACCGAGCAGGGTGGGAATGGTGACAGACCAGCCAACAATGCCGAACATGCCCAGACCAAACCAGACGCGCTCTTTTTCATGGCGGCGCGCCCACAATTTGCGCTGTTCCTTGCGGGCAATGCGCCGTTCCAGGTCATGGTGGGGGCTACGGCCGTCACCCTCGTCCATCATCCCTATAACTCCAAAAAGCGACGGACAAAATCCGCCTCAATTTTCGCCAGCGCCGAGCGCGTCTGCCGCTCCCGTTCATCCAGTTCCGCAAACTGCTCCCGGATGAGCGATTGAAGCTGCCCCAGGTCAGCCCCCTGGGCCGCATTACGGGTGGAGACCAGCACTTCCGGGCCACACTTCACCAAAATACCTTCGTCAATGGCCAGAAAAGCCTCCTCACCCGCCTCGGTTTCATAAGCCAGCAAGCCTGGCGCCAACGCAGAGACAAAATCAATGTGGCGCGGCAGCAGGCAAAACGAGCCATTATGCCCCTCGGCCACCACTTTACGTACCGGCTGTTCCAGCAGCACGGCCTTGGGCAGCAGCACCTTCAAAATCATCTTTTTGTCTCCGCTTCGCTGATGGGGCCAATCATATAGAGCGCCTGCTCCGGGTAATCGGCGAACTCGTCGTGCAGGATGCGCTCGCAGCCATCCAACGCCTCGGCCAGGGAGACCAGTTTGCCGTTCATGCCGGTGAATTGTTCCGTAGTAAAAAAAGGCTGGGTCAGGAAACGTTCCAGCCGCCGCGCCCGCGCCACAATGCGCCGGTCTTCTGGCGACAACTCTTCCAGCCCCAACATGGCGATGATGTCTTTTAGCTCCTCATAGCCAGCCAACGTGCGGCGAATTTCCTGGGCAATCTGGTAATGGCGCTCGCCCACAATACGTGGCGACAGCATCTTGGAACCAGATTGCAGCGGGTCTATGGCCGGGTACAGTCCCTCGCTGGCCCGCTTGCGCGAGAGGACAATGGAGGCGGTCAGGTAGCCAAACGTGTGGATGGCTGCCGGGTCGGTGAAGTCATCGGCGGGCACATACACCGCCTGCACCGACGTAATGGCCCCGGTGGCCGTGTTGCAGATACGTTCTTGCAATTCGGCCAGTTCTGTGGCCAGGGTGGGCTGGTAACCGACGCGGGAAGGGATTTGCCCCATCAAGCCGGAAACTTCTGATCCGGCCTGGATGAAGCGGAAGATGTTGTCAATCAGCAGCAGCACGTCTTGTTGGGCGTCGTCCCGGAAATATTCGGCCATGGTCAGGGCGGCGTGCCCGACGCGGAAGCGCGCGCCGGGCGGCTCGTTCATCTGGCCGAATATCATAACGGTGTTTTCCAGCACACCCGCCTCTTTCATCTCCCGGTACAGTTCCTCGGCTTCGCGGCTGCGTTCGCCAATGCCACAGAAGAGGCTGACGCCTTCGTATTGGCCGACGACGTTGTGGATGAGTTCGGTGATGAGCACGGTTTTGCCCACCCCTGCGCCGCCAAACAGGCCGGCGCGGCCGCCGCGTTCCAGGGGCGCCAATACGTCAATGGCTTTGATGCCGGTGGTGAAGATTTCGGATTGCACCGCGCGTTGGTGTAGGGGGATGGCGGGTTGGTGGATGGCGCGCCATTCGCCGCCGGTGATCGGTTCCTGGTTGTCCAGGGTTTCACCGAAGACGTTGAAGACACGGCCGAGGATGTGGGGGCCAACGGGGACTTGCAACGGCCGTGCCTCATCCATAATCGGCGTCCCCCGTGCCAACCCTTGTGTGGGCGTCAGGGCTACGCCGCGCACACGCTACCCATCCAGGTGGGCCACCACTTCAATGACAATTGGCCCGTTGGGGCCATCGGCGACCAACCGCTGGTACAATTTGGGGAGGGATTGTGGAAATTGCGCGTCTACCACACTGCCGCGTATGGCTACGACCGTGCCTGCATTGAGGGCAGACTGCGCCTCTTGCCGCTGCGTCATGGGGCGGAGTATACCAGAAATGGCTCTTTCTGCCCTTTTGTCCGGTTGTTGATTGAGGGCGATTGCATCCTCCATTCCCGGCGATTGAAATCGCGGCTACAAACAGCAAAGCCCACTTTCGTGGGCTGGGTTCCAGTCGGCGAAGGCCGACTTTGCCTTTTGTTGGTGCAGATTTATCTGCCCTTTTCGGGAGTATGCAATCACCCTTGATTGGCGATGGGGGGAACTGGCAGCCCTGTAGAGGCGTTTAGGAAACATATTCAGTAGATCAAAATGGGAGGAGTGGGCATCTGAGGATGCCCACCGGTTCGCATCCTCAGATGCGAACTCTGCTTCGATCTGCTGATGTTGTATGATGGAGGATATGATGCAGAAACAGTTTGGCGCGCGCAATGGCGCGTTCACGGCCGTGACCCTTTTCCTGCTCCTGGTGCTGGCGGCCTGTGGTGGAGGAGAAGGGTCTGGTGATGTGGAAGCAACGGGCAGCGAATCGGTTGGCGACATTCTGCCCACACCCATCACCGGCGCCAAAGCATTGCCCACCCGCGCCAATGTCACGACGCTGACGCCAGATATTCTGGTTATTGCGCCATCTTCGGTGATAACGGCCGTAGACCTGATCACCGTTTCTACGCAGTTGGCGCTGCCCAATGCCCACTTTGCCCTGGTTTTGTATGGTGATAGTGATCTGGCCGGGAGCTTTGATTTTGCGGCGGATGTGGCAGAAGCGACGGCCGTGCCCAATGCTCCGGCGCAAACAGCGATCACTTTGCCCGCCGCTTTAGCTGCCGGTTTGCAACTGCCCGGCTGGCGAGCGGGTAGCACGCCGCGCCTGATTTTGCTGCTGGTTGAGGGAACGACGCCGCCGGACGAAGAGATGCTATCGCTGGCGGCAACGGCCGTGTCCCAAAACATGCGCCTTTACATACTGACAACGGCTGAGTCGGCTGATTGGGCGGAAGTGGCGGAGATGGGGAACGGCCGTGTCTTGCTGCTGCCCGATGGACCAACACCTGGTGAGCTAAGCGCCGCCATCACCAGCATTATCGCCGCTGATTCAACCATGCCATTGCCATAATGGGCCTGTTGCTGATGCAGGAGGAAAACGGATGTACCGGAGAAAAGTAAAGTGGTGGAGTTTCTGGCTAGTTTTTGTGGGGCTGCTTATGCTGGCGGCCTGTTCACAGCGCCAGCCACAGGTGGTGGAAGTCACCCGCGTGGTGACGGAGACGGTGGTAGAGACAGTGGAGGTAGAAGGGGCCACCATCGAGGTTGAGGTGACGCGGGTGGTGGTAGAAACAGTGGTGATCGTGCCAGAAGTGGCCGCGCCGCCTGAAGAATTGGAAACGCAGCCGGGCGATTACCCTTTTTCCAGAGACAGTGAGGGGGACGCCGTGCCCATGCCCACGCCTATGACCGGGTCAAAAGTGGGTGGGGAGGCTGCGCTGGTGGCGGCGGGTAGTGTAGGGGAGGGCGTGCGGGCGGGCACGGCCGTGAATATCACCCTGGTTGAAAGCAGCCGCCTGACGGCCGGCGAAGTAGATGACAACCAACATTGGGCGGAATATCTGGCTTACCTTCGCTCATATACGGCCGAAGACATCATTCCGCTGGACGTGCATGAGCGGCATGTCATTCGCGTGGTAGATGTGCAAGGGCAGCCGATGCCCGGTGTGCCGGTGCAAATAACGGTGAATGACGAACCGGTGACGGAACTGCGTACCACCAGCGATGGCACTGTTTTGTTTTTCCCACGCATGTATGGCTCACAGACTGGCTCATATATCGCCACGGCTACCAGAGGGGAGGAGATGGTTTCTATCCCTCTCACTATTGGCGGAGACGGGCAAGATTGGCGTCTGATGTTTAGCCAGGAACGGGAGGTGGACACGGCCGTGCCCCTGTATATCCTCTTCTTGATAGACGCCACCGGCAGTATGCACGACGAAATCCGTCAGCTAAAAGACAACATGATCGCCATTGCCTTGCAAATTGACGCCTTGCCTGCCCGCCCCGATGTCCGCTTTGGCTTTGTCACCTACCGCGACCGGGGTGATGATTTCCTGGTCAACACCTTCCCCTTTACGGATGAATTGGAACCATTTCTGGATGCCTTAGTGACTATTGAAGCGCGCGGCGGTGGCGACTATCCCGAAGATTTGCATGCCGGGTTAGCCAGCGCCCTCCACGACGCAGATTGGGGGCAGGGAAATGGCATCAGCCTCATCTTTTTGATCGCCGATGCGCCACCGCACCTGGATTACCCTGAGCAAGATGATTACACCATCCTCTTGCAACAGGCAGCCCGGCGCGGTATCAAAATATATCCTATTGCCAGCACCGGGCTGAACGCGCAAGGAGAGTACATTTTCCGGCAGTTGGCGCAGGTGACACACGGCCGTTTCATCTTCCTCACCGCCAATTCCCCTGATAATGGTGATACGGACGAATCAACATTTGCCGTGAGCAATTACAGTGTGGCCAATCTGGACGATCTCATTGTGCGCATAGTAACGGAGGAAGTGGCCGCCTGGCTGGCGCACTCAGCCCTGTTCTTCGGCCCGGGTAACCCAGACGGGAGCTGATCCCACGTTTTGCCCAGATACAGGTTCAACTGGGCCGCATGGCCGACCACATGGCGCATGTTTTAGAGCATTAACGGCGCGTGCTGCATTTTCCAGATCGTCAATCGCCGCCCCAAACTGTTGCCACAGGCTTATTTTCCACAGTGCATCCATTTGAACCTCCTTTTGCAATTCATGTGGTAACGGAACGCTTCAGGAAAGCAAGGGTTCGTTCCCACGCCAGGTCAGCCGCCGCCTGATTGTAAGCATCTGCGCGGTCTGGCTCAAAAAACCAGTGCCCTGTGCCAGGGTAGGTGTGGAACGTTGCCGGGCGACCGGCATTCTTTAGGGACTCCTGTAGCCATTCAACATTTTCTAGCGACTCATAGGCATCATTTTCGGCAAAATGGCCCAGGTAGGCGGCGTTGGAGCGGCTGAAGTCCGCGTCGCCGACGCCATAAAAGAGGATGACAGACTGAATATGTTCTGGATCGGCAGCGGCCAGGTTCAGGGCGTAATAAGCGCCAAGAGAAAAGCCAATCACGGCCGTGCCACGACCGGGCTGCTCAACTTGTTCAAGCAGAAACCGGGTCGCGTCAAGGATTTCGGCCTTTGCCTGGAGATGGTTGGCGTCGAGCGCATTGACAAGGGCTTCGGCGTCGGGAATGGTGCTGGCGACACGGCCGTGATACAGGTCAGGAGCAAAAACGACAAAACCGGCTTCGGCCAGCCGCGTGCAAAAAGCCTTGATGGTGTCATTCAATCCCCACCAGGCATGAAGCACCAAAACCCCCGGCCCAATTCCAGTGGGGGGAAGGGTCAGATAACCATTGGGTTGTTTTTGTGTCATAATTCTGTGGTCTCCTCAATTTGCAGGTAAGTGGTAAGAAGAGATTTAATTATAGAACATTCGTTCTCAGATGGCAAAATTGATTAAGGCCTCTCGGCGTATAAAAACCTGCCATGTCCCACGAGGTTTGGTACAATAACTGGTAGGAGAAAGGAATGTCTGTTCGACGTATGTTGCCGTTTATTCTCATTAACATCATGGTCTCGGCCGTGGTGATGCTGGCGATTCTCTATTACTGGGACAACCGGCAGGCAGAGAGTGCCCCATTAGTGGCGCAAACGGCCGTTGCCAATACCTCTTTTGCCACCCCTTCACCCTCTTCTCTCATCTCGGCCGTTACCAATACGCCCGAAGCGCCGGCGGAGCCGGAAGGCCCCCCGGTGCATGTGGTCCGAGCAGGCGATACGCTGGCGACCATCGCCCAAATTTATGATGTGCCCATGGATGACATTGTGGTGGCCAACAACATTGCCAATCCCAATTTTCTCTCGGTAGGCGACCAGTTAGTCATTCCGGTAGGTGGATTGGCAACCGCCACCCCGCCGCCGCCGGAACCCACACCAGTTACCTCGCCCACGCCTATCCCGGCAGCCACCATTACGGTGACAGAAGGGAGTGAGGCGGTGGTGGAGATTACGGCCGTGATCGCCCCTGGCGACATCAACAATGAAGCCGTACAAATTGTCAACAGCGGCAGCAGCGCCATCGCTTTGCTTGGTTGGAAGATCGTGGATTTACAAAACCACGTCTACACCTTCAAGCAGGTAACGCTTTTTGGCGATGGTGCGGGCGTCCTCTTCCACACCGGCGCCGGGCGTGATGGCGCCACCGACATCTATTGGGGTCGCACCGAAGCGGTCTGGGAACCAGGTGAACTGGTAACATTGCTCGACGGACAGGACAATATCATCGCAACTTTCACAGTACCTGTTGAATGAAGCAGTAATCGGTAAGCAACTATCGGTAATCGTTGTTTGAGGCCGATAACCGATTACCGTTTACCGATTACCGACTAGGGGGAATATCATGCGCGGTATAGTAGATCGGAAAGGTGAACAGTTTGCTTATGTGCAGGGACAGAATGTGTATACCCTGGAAGGTGAGTTAACAGGTCATATTGAAGGGGATTACGTTCTCGACCTGGCGGGTAACCGCATGTGGCGGTTGACCGGCGATGGCGTTTATTCGATAGATGGTGCGGAAACGATAGGTTATTTGGGTGGGGAACGGCCGTCAGAATATGATCTGTAGCGCGATTTTCCAAATCTCGCTACACAGGAGAACATATGCGATTAGGCGCACATATGAGCGCAGCCGGTGGGCTGCACGAAGCATTCAAACGCGGCCATGAGGCGGGCTGCGACTCCATGCTGGTTTTTACCAAGAGCAACCGGCAATGGGCGGCCAAACCCATTACGCCGCCCGACGTAGAAAAATACCGGCAGGCGCAGGCTGAATACAGCCACATCTTCCCCGTCGCCGTCCACGCCAGCTACCTGATCAACATCGGCTCCCCGGACGAAGCGTTGTGGGAAAAGTCTTACCAGGCGTTGCGCGACGAAGTGGAGCGCGCCGCTGCTTTTGACATTCCCTTGCTCACCTTCCATCCCGGCTCCTACATGGAGGGGGATGAGGCGACGGGCATTGCCCAGATTGTGCGGGCATTGCGGCGATTGGTGTTGGACACGGCCGTGTCCGCCCCAAACGTCACCATCTGTCTGGAAACCATGGCCGGGCAGGGCACCAATCTGGGACGTGCCTTTGAGCATCTGGCCGCCATGCTGGATGGCGCCGACCGCCACGAACGGTTGGGCGTCTGTTTTGACACCTGCCACGTTTTTGCCGCCGGTTACGACATTCGCACCCCCGCCGCCTATGCCCAAACGATGGCCGAGTTTGACCGGGTAATAGGGCTGGAGTGGATTAAATGTTTCCATTTCAACGACAGCCAGCATGAACTCGGTTCGCGCAAAGACCGGCACGAACATATCGGCGATGGGCATATTGGCCGCGAAGGGTTTGCCAATTTTGTTAATGACCCCCGCTGGGCAAACCACGCCGCCCACCTGGAAACGCCGAAGACGGAAAAAGACGCCGCCGGCAACGAAATGGACATGGACGTGGAAAACTTGCGGCGGCTGCGTGCGTTGATCCGCGCCTGATAACGACGATGATTGTAGACGCCCACCTTGACCTGGCGTATAACGTGCTGGAACACGGCCGTGACCAGACCCAACCCCTGGCCTCCATCCGCGCCGCCGAAAAGGGGCAAAGCCGCAACGGCATCGCCACCGTCACCCTGCCCGAACTGCAAAAAGGGAACGTAGGGCTGGTCTTTGGCACCATCTTCGTCATGCCTGCGGCCAGTCCGTTGGCCGGCATCGGCGCCACAGTTGGCTATAAAGACGCCGCCGAAGCCCACCGCCAGGGCATGGCCCAACTTGATTATTACCACCGCCTGGCCGATGAACAGCCCCACATCCGTCTGGTCACAGACACCCCCAGCCTGGATGAAGTCGTCGCCAGTTTTGCTACAGATAACCACCTGCTTGGCATCGTCCCGTTGATGGAAGGGGCTGACCCCATCCAGGAACCTGAAGAAGCCGAATTATGGTATGAGCGTGGGGTGCGCCTGATTGGGCTGGCCTGGGACGATACCCGTTACGCCTCTGGCGCGTGGCGGGGCAGCCGCCATGGGCTGACAAACGAAGGCCGCCAGTTGCTAGAAGTCATGGCCCAATTTGGCTTCATTCTGGACTTGACACACATGAGCGAAAAAGCGTCGTTGGAAGCGCTGGACAGCTACCCCGGCGTCGTAGTTGCCAGCCACAGCAACGCCCGCGCCCTGGTGCCCACCGAACGCCAACTCAGTGACACCCAAATCCGGCTCATCGGCGAGCGCCAGGGGGTCATTGGCGTCGTGCTCAGCAGCTCTTTCCTGAAAGCAGGCCATCGGCGCGGAGAGGCAAAGGAATTGGTGACACTCGATCACGTGGCTGCGCACATTGACCACATCTGCCAGCTAACGGGCAGCGCGGCGCATGTGGGCATTGGCAGCGACCTGGATGGCGGTTTTGGCGTGGCTGATATTCCCGCCGAACTGGATTCGGTGGCCGATCTATCCAAAATTGGTGACAAATTGAAAGAACGGGGCTATTCGTCAATTGATGCTGAGAATATCTTGGGTGGGAACTGGCTCAATCTGTTACGGCGAACGTGGTTATAAAAAACAGGAGGGCGGGGCAACCCCTTGACCCCGCCCATCTCCCATTTTGCCTCTGCCCTGAACCTGCTGTTCAGACCATCGGTATTGAGAGGAGGAAGTACGCGCTTATTGTAATATGGCAATAGCCCGGTGTCAATACGGTGACATTACGGGGTCAAAATAAACGCAAAAATTGGGCTATTCATGTCTCAACGGAAACGGAACGTTGTTTACTCGACAGATTCAGCTTTTGCCAAACGGTGTGAACGGTGTGGCAGTTACCCTTGCCGCTGCCCCAAGCCCAAAAGTTTGCCGCCATCGGAACAAACGGCACACATTCGCCGGGAAAAGAAGGGGCGGGGCGGCAAGACGGTGACGGTGGTGATGAATTTGCAGTTGACGCCGGAGGAAAGAAAGGTGCTGGCTACCGGTTTGAAAAAAAGCTGTGGGGTTGGTGGGGCAATTAAAGAAGAAACTATCGAAATTCAGGGGGACCACCGTGACAAAGTGGCGGCGGCTTTGCAGGCGCTGGGATATAAGGTGAAGTATGTGGGTGGGTGAGAAAAAGGGGGTAGGGACACGGCCGAAGCAGCGGGGGTGTTGGTGGGTGCGGGCGTATTGGTAGCAGCCGGCGTTTCTGTCGGCTCAGGAGTGTTGGTTGGAGTATTAGTGGGCGTGTATCTGTTGGTTGGTGTGGAGGTATCGGTGGGGGTTGCCGTAGGCGCTGGTGTGTCCGTGGGCAGGGGGGTGTTGGTGGATAGCGGTGTATCAGTCGGTGTTAAATGGCAAAAGTTGGCAATTTAGTGGGGAAGCCTCTCAGTTTTGGGGTGTGAGGAGAATGACGGGGATGGCACGGCCGTTGGTCCGCGACTTGTATAGTTCATACCCCGGATAAATGGCAACGGCCTGCCGCCAGCAGCGGCCGTATTCCGCGCCGGTCACTTCCTGGGCAATGAAGGTTTGCGTTTGCCCTTTGCGGGTCACCTGAACCTGGGGATTGGCTTTCAGGTTGTGATACCAGGCCGGGTGTTTTTTGCCGCCCCAGTTGGAGGCGATGAGGATGATGTTGTCGCCATCGGGTGTGCCCAGCAGAGGGATGGAACGGGATTCGCCGCTTTTAGCGCCGATGGTTGTGAGCGTGATCAGTGGTACGCCGGTAAGAAAGGCGCCAGGAGCAAAACGGCCGTTGCTCCAACGCAAACTTGGGCCGTCCAAATGGTGGGCAATGCGGGAGAACAGTTTTGCGCCAGGGCCGCTGGAAGCAATGCGCCGATTCATGCTGTACCACCAATTCATGTGCTGTCCTTTTGGCTCCCTGCTGCCGACGGCCATTTTTGCTGGCGCAGCGCCCGATTGTGCCGGTATTGCTGCGGCGTCAGCCCCATGATCGCCTGAAAATCACGAATGAAATGGGATTGATCATAATAACCCAGGTCTTGACTGAGATGGGCCGCGCCTACGGCCGTTGCCTGCCTGAGGAGCGACCGCGCCGCCTGCACCCGTACCAGCCGGGCATACGTTTTTCCCGATAGACCAACCTGTGCCTGGAAATGGCGTTCCAACTGCCGTTGGCTGATGAAGTTGGCCTCGGCCAATGCCCGTAGATTAAGCTGCCCTTTTGTCTGCCGGATGGCGGTCAGAGCAGTGCGAATGTCTGGCGATAGTTCCTGCCGGGGGCGATACCAGCGGCGGAGCATGGCTTCCAGACAAGCTGTTTTTTGGGTCAGAGTGGGCAAATCTGCCAGTTGTTCAGCCCATGATACCAGGGCGGGCGGCAGGATTTGCTCCAGCGCGACCGGCAAGTTTTGCACTTCTTTGAGCGGCAGGGGCAGAAATGGAAACGCGCCGCCGGGGTGGAAGCGAATACCCGCCAGCGCCACCTGCCCCTGAAAGCCAAGCCGGGTTCTGAAGCTGTTGGTGGCATCCAGAAAAGCGGGCGCGGTCACGGCCGTGCCGTCCACCAGCACCGGGTCGCCCGCATTAAAGATGATACCTACGCCGCCTTCGGGATAGAGGTTTTCTTCCAGGGGGTACGGCCGTTTCCAGGCGTGGTTGATGAACCAGTAACTATGCACATACGGGGCCAGCGCCGGGGACGGGGCAGCCAATATCAGACCCAGGTGGGGGAGAGGCGAGGGGGGGTGTACGGCCGTGTGCGGTGTCATTTCCATGCGCAAGATGTCGAAAATTTACAATACGCTGACCCGACAATCGGTTAAGCTCAGGTCTGCTATAACAACAATCATACCTGGAGAAACAAAAAGATGACAAACAAAAAAATTGGCATTATTGTGTTTAATGATGTACTCACCAGTGAGGTCATTGCCCCGGCAGAGGTTTTGGGGATGGCCCGGCAGCAAAGCTGGTTTGCCGGTTGGGAGGTGCTGCTGATTGGCGTGGAACCTCAGCCAACGATTACCACCGCCGAGGGTGTTATGTTGGGTGTAGATGCCACCATCGCCGATGACATGGCGCTGGACGTGCTGCTGGTGCCAGGGGCCAATGAGATGGATCACTTGCTGCAAAATGAGGCGTTGAACGCATTTATCCGGCGGCAAGAAGAGACGGCGCAATGGCTGGGCAGCAATTGCAGCGGCGCGTTTTTATTGGCGCAGGCGGGTGTGCTGGCGGGGAAACGGGCCACCACCTGGTTTGGCGGCGAAGCGCAGTTACAGGCGCAGTTTCCTGAGGTGCAGGTGCAGTTTGATGTGCCGGTGGTGGTAGATAATCGGCGGGTGACGGCCAACGGCGGGTTGGTCAGTTACCGGGCGGCATTGGTGTTGCTGGCACAGCTTAGCTCGCCGGAGCAGGCATATCAACTGTACCAGGCATTACACATTGACCGGTTGGGCAGTTGGGCGGATGTGGAGGCGGATTTGGGGTTTGGTTAGGGGGTCACGGCCGTTTCGTTCAGCACTTCCTGTAATTCTTGCAACAAACCAATGCGGGACATCGGTTTAGCCAGATAACGGTTGGCGCCGGCCTGTAGACCTTCTTGTACGGCATCCCGATGCACCTTGCCGCTTAACATAATAATCGGGATGCCGGCTACTTCCTCATCTTCACGGATCAAGCGGCACACCGTCAGCCCATCCATAGCTGGCATCATCACGTCCAAAATCATGATGTCAGGCTGGGCTTCCTTGACCATTGTCAAGGCTTCTAAACCATCACCTGCGCCACAAACACGATAACCAGCCGGTTCCAGCATCAATCGTAACAAATTGCGGGTTAACGGTTCGTCGTCCACGACCAGAACAGACCAGTTGATTTTCTCGCTTCCATTCATAACAGTCAGTTGCTCCCACAACACACAACTCAATTCAGACTATGGGCTGGTTATATCATCAAGTGGGAGGTAGGGAGGTAAACGAACCGTGAAAATTTGGTACGTCGGAGAAGTGTGGATAAGATTCCAGGCATGGAAAAACCCAACTTTTACTTACAGGTGTATCGGGTGGTGCAACGGATTCCACCGGGGAGGGTAACGAGCTACGGCCGTATTGCCCTGATGTTAAGCCGCCCCAATGCTGCACGGGCGGTTGGTTACGCCCTCAGCGCCTTGAGCGCGCCGGACAGTGGCGAGCCGTATACATCGGCCTCTGTGCCCTGGCAGCGGGTAGTAAACAATAAGGGGCGCATCAGCATCCACAGCCGGGACCATGCCGCCGCCGAGCAAGCCCGTTTATTGCAGGCAGAAGGGGTGGCGGTGGATGAACACGGCCGTATTGACCTGACCATGTACCTGTGGCAAGGGCTAAATCTGGCGGAATTAGATGACATACTTCAAGGAATAGAATAGAGATTGGAGATTGGAGATTAGTGGTTGATTGCCTGGGCAATCTCCAATCTCCAACCTCCAATCTCCAACATATTTTGAAACTCATTATCCAAATCCCCTGCTACAACGAAGCGGACACATTGCCCCAGACAGTGGCGGAACTGCCTACGGCCGTGCCCGGTATTGATTGCATTGAGGTGCTGGTGATTGACGATGGCAGCACCGATGAGACGGTGCGGGTGGCGCGGCAGTGTGGCGTACAGCACATCATCAGCCACCGCCGCAACATGGGGCTGGCGCGGGCATTTCAAGATGGGCTGGATGCCTGTCTGCGCCTGGGGGCAGACATCATCGTCAATACCGACGCCGACAACCAATATCCGGGGCGCTACATCGCCGAACTGGTAACACCGGTGCTGGCACAGCAGGCAGACATCGTTATCGCCAACCGGCAGGTTGACCAGATCGCCCATTTTTCGCCGATGAAACGGCTGCTGCAAAAGTTGGGAAGCTGGACGGTGCGCACCGTCAGCGGCACCGACGTGCCCGACGCGCCCAGCGGCTTCCGCGCTTACTCACGCGAGGCGGCGCTGCGGCTGAACATCTTGACGCATTTCAGCTACACGCTGGACACCATCATTCAGGCGGGCAAACTGGGCATGACGATTGTCAGTATTCCTGTGCATACGAATGGTCCGACACGGCCGTCGCGCCTGCAACGCTCCATGTGGCACTTCATCAAAGCCCAGGCCAGCACCATCGTCCGCCTCTACGCCTTTTACGAGCCGCTGCGCACGTTTACCTACGCCTCGCTGCCGTTTTTGTCGGTGGGGGTTTTGCTCTGGCTGCGCTTTTTTTATTTTTGGGTAATAGGGGAGCGGGGGATCGGCCGTTTTACCCAATCCATCACCTTTGGCACCGGCCTGATTCTGGTGGGGATGCTCATCTTCCTCTTTGGCATACAGGCCGACATCACCAGCAAACACCGCCAACTCACCCAGGAAACGCTCTACCGCCTCAAAAAGCTGGAACTCAACCGCTCCTCACCTGACCTCACCGATCAACAAGACGTTTGATTCAGCAACGGCTCATCTCTATTGAGACACGGTTGGCGGGTGTTCGGAAATGGCAATCAAAGCCCCGCGTGAATTCACAAGACCAGATCGGTTCAAATGTAGTGTGTTAACGGTAGCCCGCCCTGGCATCAACAAAAACTCTGCGCACCCAGAGGGGGCGAATTACTTGACAATAACTAAAATTTGGCGTAAAAATTAGAACATACGGTCTAGCAATTGAGACCCTAAGGGGTTCGGAAAACCCTTAGGGTTTTCCCGAATGATGACACGATTGGCTTCGCGCACGTCGCGCTTACGGCAGATTGAGGAGATTTTGGTGCTGCACCCGGACGGGATGCGGGCGATTGACCTGGCTGAAGAAGTGGGGGTTGATCGGCGCACGGTGTACCGGGATGTGGAGTTTTTGTGTGAGCAGGGGGTGCCGGTGTGGCAGAAGGACGGCCGTTTTGGGATCAATCGCACCAGCTACATCAGCACCGTTAACCTGACCTTCCACGAGGCCATTGCCCTGATGTTGGCCGGGCTGCTGCTCTCGCGCACTATTGATGAGCGCAACCCCCACGCCATGACGGCGCTGCGTAAACTGGCAACGACCCTGCCACGGCCGTTTACCCCTCACCTGAAACGCGCCGCCGACCGGGTGCTGGCCAACCAGGAAGGGCAGCGCCAGATCGCCGTGCTGGAAGCATTGGCCGAAGGCTGGGGCACGGGTCACAAAGTGCGCATTGGCTACCGGTCGCCACGCAGCGGGCAGTTGCGCGAGCGGCTGCTGGCCCCGTATGCGTTGGAGCCAACCCCGTCCGGCATTTACGTCATCGGCCATGACGATTGGGCCAATGATATGCGCACCTTTAAGCTGGATCGGTTGGAGACGGCCGTTGTCACCCCCCGCAAATTCACCATCCCTGAAACATTTGACCTGGAAGCGCACCTGGCCTCCGGCTGGCGCATCATGGCCGGCGATACCATTTCCGAGGTGGTGCTGCAATTCACGCCGGAGGTGACACCCCACATTTACGAGCGGCAGTGGCATCCCACGCAAAAACTGGAACGGTTGGATAATGGCGGCTGCCTGCTCAAAGTCCAGGTGGCGCAGCCGGAAGAGATGCAGCCCTTCATTCGCAGTTGGGGCGCACAGGTGAAGGTGCTGGCCCCCGAATGGCTGCGTGACCAGATCGCCGCCGAACTCTACCTGGCGGCACAGCAGTACGAGACAGAAAGACCCTGAGGGTTTCTCAAACCCTCAGGGTCTTGTGCATTACTTCACCACCAATGGTAAATAGATAATCCCCCCGTATTCAATGCTACCCACATCACGCGCCCAATGGCCGGGGCCAGCCGCGCTGGTCAACCGCCGGGCAGTCCAGCGCATAGTCAATGGCCGGGCTGCCTGGCAGCAGGGCGTAGGCGCGTGCCGGGCCGCCTTGCGCCTGCCAGATGCCCAACAGCGGATCCGTGCTGTGCAGGTCGCCCAACGCTGACGGGTTGGGTACGCAAGAATTGTCACTGACAATGTTGCGCCCGACCGAGGTGAGGGTAGGGCCATCACAATTCAGGCTGGGGCTGTTGCCAGTTTCTTCCAGGCTGTTGGCGAATATGTTGTTTTTGACGGTGGCGCTGCCGCCGCCGTTATAGAGCGCACCGCCCAGGTTGGCCCGATTTTCGTTGAAGGTGTTGTTGGTGAGAGTGAGTGCGCCGGTTTTGTACAGCCCACCGCCGCGGTCAGCCCGATTGTTGGAAAAGGTGTTATTCACCAGTGTAAGCGTACCACCGCTGGCATAGATGCCGCCGCCCCAGCCGGTGGCGATGTTGCTGCGCAGCGCGGACATTTCCACCGTCACTGTGCCGCCTTCGCTCAAAATGGCTCCGCCGTCTACGGCTTGATTGCTGATCAGGTAGCTAGAGATGATGTGGACGTCACCGCCATCGTTAAAAATACCACCGCCCGCGCTGGTGGCAATGTTGCTGCCTATGCTGCTGTTCATCAATGTCAGCGTGCCCTGATTGTAAATGGCACCACCAATGGTAGCTGCTTCATTGCTGATGAACATGCTGCGGTTGATGCTGGCGCTGGCTTGTGGCCCAATAGCCAGCCCGCCACCACTGCCAAAGTTGCCATCTATCAGCACCAGATCATTCAGGGTGAGGTTGCCATCGCCGTAGACGTAGAAAATCTGGCGCAGGTTTTCGCCGTCCAGGGTGATACGGCCGTCGCCGTTCACCGTTACGGTCTGGTCGGTGGCATTGGTGTTTACGACGATGGTGACCATTTCCGGGCCGCAGTCGAAGTCAATGACGCCGCCGGCGGCGACGGCATTGCCCAGGGCATTGGCGGCGTCCTGGGTCTGGCAACTGGCAGCCGTGCCGTCGCCAATAGTGGCCTGGATGGCCTGCCCACTGTGGGCATTAGCCAGACTTAAGCTGCCGACGATCAGCGCCGACAGCATCACCAGTAAAAAAACAAATTTCAAACGCATGGTGTTCTCCTTAGTGTTGTTGTGCCAGATTGGTTCAATCTTTAACACTGAACCAATCTCTATGCAGGGATGATACGACACGGCCGTCCGAAAATCATCCTTCCCGCGTCCGAGGTATTGTACAAATATAATTTACAAGTGTACAGTATTGTAGTACAATGGTGTCAGTAAAGCTGGTGCGTGAACGTCCCTGTTCACGATGCGAACAGGGACGTTCCGTTGACGCAGGTGGACAATGACACAATCTACGATTCTTGTAGGGCAACGCTTACGGGCGTTGCGGGAAGAGCAGGGTTTATCGCTGCGGGCGCTGGCGGAGCAGTGCGGGTTGTCGGTAAATGCCATTAGCCTGATTGAACGTGGCGAAACGTCGCCAACGGTCTCTTCGCTGCACCAATTGGCAATGGCGTTGGGAATACCCATTACCCGCTTTTTTGAGGATGAACAGGATCAGGCGGTGGTGTTTACACGGCCGTCCGCCCGTCTGCGGTCAGAAGCAAATGGGGTGGTGCTGGAAAGTCTGGGCATTGGGCTGCGGCAGCAGCAACTAGAGCCATTTCTCATCACGGTTGCGCCCGGCGCGGGTAATCTGGATCAGGCGGTGACCCATGCGGGGGAGGAGTTTGTGTATTGCCTGGCGGGGCAAATTGAGTATCACATTGGCGAGCGCCTCTTTTTGTTGGAAGCAGGCAGCAGTTTACTGTTTCAAGCCAGCCTGCCGCATTGTTTTACTAATCCGGGCCAGCAGTCGGCGCAATTGCTGATGCTGTTTTATGCCGGGGCCAGCAACCATCTGGTGCGGGCATTGCACATGGAAGCGCCCCAATGGGAGGGGAGTGAGCGGTAATCGGTAATCAGTAATCGGTAATTGGTGATCGGGCTATGGGTTACGGGTTACGGAACAAGGAGTACATCATGCAAACGAGACACCTGGTTTTCATGGGGTTGATAGTGCTGTGGCTAGGGGTGATGGTCGGTTGTGGAGGTGGAGAGGTGGAATCGGCGGCGACGGCCGTGACCACCGAAACTGTCACCGCCCCGGCAGAAGTGGTTGTGGTGCGTGACGCCGTGCTGGATTTTTTGCGGCAGGGGGCCAATGAATGTGTGCCGCCCGCCGGCGCTGTGTGGCGCACCAGCACTGGCGGTGCACAGACGCCCGCCGGGTACGCTCTATATCGTTTTACCACCGGTGATAGCTGTACCGTGACCATCTCTTATCCACTAGAAAACATGGCGGAACCGTTGTATCACGTGGCGTTGGGGCATGGGGCGACCGGTTTTTGCTGGCAGGCGCTGGTGGATGGGCGCGGGCGTGTGGTTAAGACCGGAGTGGCGGCGAACACCGATCCCGATATTGGCAATCCGGCGGCCATTTATTGCCAGGCTCAGGGATTCACCTTTGAGGTGGTAACGCAGCCAACCGGTTTGCAGTGCGGGTATTGTGTGTTTGCCGATGGCAGCCGGTGCAATGGTTGGGCATACCTGCATAATGAATGCCAGCCAGGAGACCATCCGGCGGATGATGGCCCGGATGGTTCTTAGCGTCAGGTTGGGAACATCTTGTTTTTACATGGGGAACGGGCTAGGATAGCTGACCCTTCACAAAACAGGATGGCAAGATGACACAATCTGAACAAACAAGTAGCGCAACCCAGGTGAACGGAGCCATACGGCCGTTTGAAATTGGCCTGTACTCCTTTGTGGAACTGACGCCCGATCCCCGGTCTGGGCAGATGATAAGCCCCGCTGCGCGCATGGCGCAGTTGTTGGAAAGTATCGAATTAGCCGATCAGGTAGGGCTGGATGTATACGCTATTGGCGAACATCACCGCTCGGAGTATCTGGCGTCGGCGCCGGCGGTGATTCTGGCGGCGGCGGCTGCGCGCACAAAACATATTCGCCTGAGCAGCGCCGTGACGGTGCTGAGTTCGGATGACCCGGTGCGGGTGTTTCAGGATTTTGCCACGTTGGATTTGTTGTCTCACGGCCGTGCCGAAATCATGGCCGGTCGTGGCTCCTTCATCGAATCTTTCCCTCTGTTTGGTTATAACTTGCGTGAATATGATGCGCTTTTTGCCGAAAAGTTGGAACTGCTGTTAAAGCTGCGGGAGTCGGAGCATATCACCTGGTCGGGCCGGTTCCGGCCGGCGCTAACGGGGCAGGGGGTGTATCCACGGCCGTTACAGGAAAAGCTGCCGGTCTGGATTGCCGTGGGCGGCACGCCGGAGTCGGTGGTGCGGGCGGCGCGGTTGGGACTGCCGCTGGCGCTGGCGATTATTGGCGGCCTACCGGAGCAATTTGCACCGTTGAGCCGGTTGTACTGGGACACGGCCGTACGCGCCGGGCATGATCCGGCGCAGTTGAGCTTTAGCATCAATTCTCATGGCTTTATTGCCGAAGATTCTCGGCAGGCCATTGAAGAAACGTTCCCCGCCTACAAACAGGTGATGGATAAAATTGGGCGGGAGCGGGGTTGGCCGCCCATGAGCCGGGAGCAGTTTGAGGCGTCGCGGATGCTGCGCGGGGCGAATTTTATCGGCACGCCGGACGAGGTGATTGAGAAGATTTTGTTCCAGCACCAGATTTTTGGGCACCAGCGGTTTTTGCTGCAAATGAGTGTGGGCACGATGCCCCATGACAAGATCATGCACGCCATCGAACTGCTGGGCACAAAAGTGGCCCCGGTGGTGCGGGCGGAGATTGCCCGGCGTGTAGCGGATGGTTAGAGGAGAGGATACGGCCGTGCCGCCTCATCTTTACCCAATTTCTGGCATCAAATCAGTTGATTATCCTCTCGTTTCACCGTGCGTTCGCTTTCATGAATGAGTGCATTGTTAACCTTTTGATCGTTCATGGGATGGTTATATCCACGACAAGACGGCCGTCCTCTCACCCCCTGCCGTACCCGTATTCACCGTTGTCTTGGGTTCCAGCAGCAGCAGGTGCACTTCTTCGGCAGCCACGGGACGATGTTCCACGCCACGCGGCACAATCAGGAACTCGCCCGGTTCCAGCCACACGTCCCGGTCGCGGAACTGAATGCAGAGACGGCCGTGCAGCACCAAAAACAACTCATCCTCCGTCTCATGGTGATGCCAGACAAATTCCCCCTGCACCTTTACCAGCTTCACATAGCTGTCATTCAGTTCCCCAACCACTTTCGGCTGCCAGTGTTCCTGAAACAAAGCCAACTTCTGGGCCAGAAATAGGACGCAGATTCACGCGGATGACGCGGATAAAATGTTGTAAACAGGCGTTCTATTTTCATTCATGTGGGTGGGCTGCCGCCCGTGAAGTCTCCTCTGAAAATGGTGGGCGATTTGCAAAACCGCCTTACGGAAATCTGCGAGCTATACGGTAACGGCCTCCCCAAGGTGCGGCCGAATGAAGCGTGAACCGTCAGCCGATTACAGACTACGCATCACGGATCACGGCCGTACCGGTTGTACTTACAATCAATGACCGGACGGCCGTAGCTGGCAAAATAACTTGAATAACAGGCGATGGCGCGGTTGTTGGGGATTTATTAGGGAATGGGGATTGGGAGATAGTAAAGACCATCTCCCAATCTCTGAACAAAGCTGATTTACTCAAGCTCTGTAACAGATTGAATAATCTGGCCCACCAGCCCATACTCCTGGGCCTCTTTGGCTGACATCCAGAAGTTGCGGTCCGTGTCCTTTTCTACCTTTGCCAGCGGTTGGCCTGTCTGGTCGGCGAAAATCTGGTTCAGGCGGCGGCGCATCTTGATGATTTCCGTAGCTTCAATGGCAATGTCAGACGCCTGCCCCATGGCCCCGCCGGCCGGCTGGTGCAGCAAAAAGCGCGTGTTGGGCAGGCTGTAGCGGTCTTCTTTGTCCGCCGCCGCATAAATCAGCGCGCCCGCACTGGCTACCCATCCCGTGCCAATCACTTTGACCTTTGGTTTGATAAACCGGATCATGTCAAAGATGGTGTCACCCGATTCCACATGCCCGCCAGGAGAGTTGATGAAAACCTTAATCAGCTCGTCAGAGTCGGCTGCCAGCAACAGAAGCTGCTGCGTCACATCCTGCGCCTTTTTCATATTGATCTCGCCAAAAATGGTGATGGTGCGGGTTTTCATCAGCCGGTCAAACGGGCTGGCTGGTCTCTCCGGCTGATCGTTGTTTTCTTCTGGCTTTTCCACAGGTTCCTGGGGTTCGTCGTCGTCTTCGTCAAATCTGTACATACTGGTTTCCTTTTTAGGCTGATAGATGAGCCGGTAGTGTAGCCGGGTTGGGTTAGATTCGTGTTAACAGACCTGACAGGTTTGAAAAACCTGTCAGGTCTCGGTTAACGATTCAGATTTGTAAACGCCTTCATCCCCGGATAATAGGCATTATCTCCCAGGTCATCTTCGATGCGCAGCAGTTGGTTGTATTTGGCTACGCGGTCGCTGCGGGCGGGGGCGCCGGTTTTAATCTGCCCGGCATTCAGGGCTACCACCAGGTCGGCAATGGTCGCGTCTTCCGTTTCACCGCTGCGATGGCTGACCACCGTTGTCCAGCCATGCCGGTGTACCATGTCCACGGCAGCAATGGACTCAGTCAACGTGCCAATCTGGTTTACCTTGCACAATAGACTGTTGGCAGCTTTGCGGTCAAAACCCATTTGAATCCGTTTTACATTCGTCACCAACAGGTCATCGCCCACAATCTGAATGCGATGCCCTACTTTTTGCATGAGCAGCGCCCAACTATCCCAATCATCCTCGTGCAGCCCATCTTCAATGGAGATGATGGGATACTTGTCGCACCAGGCGGCCAGAAAATCCACCATCTCTGGCCCGGTCAGGATTTTGCCTTCCGTTTTTAGATGATATTTTCCATCCTCATAGATTTCAGAACAGGCAGCGTCCATCGCCAACATTACCTGATCACCCGGTTTGTAACCTGCTTTTTCAATTGCTTCCAGGATCAGGTCAAACGCTTCGCTGTTGGCTTTCACCTGCGGCGCAAAACCGCCTTCATCACCAACGGTGGTGCGGTAGCCTTTACTGTCCAATACCTTTTTAAGGTTGTGGTAAATTTCCGTGCCCCAACGCAGCCCTTCGCTGAATGAATTGGCGCCGACGGGCATGATCATAAATTCCTGCAAATCGGTGGCCCCGGCGGCATGTTTGCCGCCGTTCATAATGTTCATCATCGGCACCGGCAGGGTGCGGGCGGAGACGCCGCCCAGGTAGCGGTAGAGGGGCAGACCGACGCTGTCGGCGGCGGCATAAGCGACGGCCAGGGAAACGCCCAAAATAGCGTTTGCGCCCAGGTTACTTTTGTTTTCGGTGCCGTCCAGTTCCAGCATGGCCTGGTCAATGCCCACCTGGTCGGTGGCGTCCCAACCGACCAGTTCTTCGGCGATGGTTTCGTTCACGGCCGTGACTGCCTCCAACACTCCTTTACCCCCATACCGCCCCTTGTCACCGTCTCGTTTCTCCCACGCTTCATGCACGCCGGTGGATGCGCCAGAGGGTACGATGGCACGGCCGTAGCCGCCATCAAACAACTCCACTTCCACTTCAACTGTCGGATTGCCGCGTGAATCCAACACTTCCCGTGCGTAAACAGATTCAATGTAACTCATTGTCCATCACTCCTTGTCAGTAGCGCGATTTAAAAAATCACGTTACAACTTTTCACTTGTTTATATGGTTGTGCGATTTAGCAAATTGCCTCACAACTTTCCATCCGCAACTATACAGAACCCATCCCCACCCGGCAACCAAAATCGCTGACAAATGGCATGAATTTAACCGGATAAATTTCGTAATTCGTGATGTGTGATGCGTGACCAGAGAGACCTCACGCATCAAGCATCACGTTTCACGCTCAGTACCACGTACCCTTGTCCTCTTGCCAAGCGCGCCCCTCGTGGCTATAACTTCACCTGTATGATGAATGAAGCCCCAACCCTGCTAACGCCGCACGCACACCAATTATGGCAGTCATTATCGGCCGAACTGGCCAGTGTGTTTGACGCGCATGGCGTCTGCGCCGTGGTGGCCAGTGAAGTGGCGGCTTTTTGTGGGGTCACGGCCGTGACCGGCATCAGCGACCCCTTCAAAAAATACTTCGACGTATGGGTGTGCCAGCCCGATGGCGCCATCGAACAAATCCGCTGGGACAACGCCAAAGCCAGCTTTTACCCCCTTATTGATGAAGGCCAGCCCACATTAGCAGACAAATTCAGCCGCCCCCCGGCCGAACTGGTACACAGCGCCCTGTGGCAGTTACCCCGCGAACAAATCCTGGCACTGCCTCTGCCCGCGCCCGGCGAATATCAGCCGCTCACGCCGCCCGGTATCCTCTGCCTGATAGACCCGCCGCCCGACTGCCCACTCACCCTGGAAAACCTGCCGCCGTTGGGCGTTTTTATCACCTCCATCCTCGACCGCGCCTTTTTGCGGCACACCGTCCACCGGCAAGATGTAGAATTTGCCGTCGTTTCCGACATTAGCTTTGCCCTCACCTCCACCCTCAGCCTGCAAAACATCTACAAGCAGCTCATGGGGTCGGTGAAGCGCACCCTCAACGTCGGTTCCGTCTCCGTTGGCCTGATTGACCAACCCACCGGCGACATCATCTTTGTGGATATGCTGTTGGGCGACCTGTTCAAAGATTTGCCCCCGCTACGGCTGAAAAAGGGGCAGGGTATTGCCGGCTGGGTGGCCGAGAATCGCCAACCGGTTGTCATCAACGATGTGTATGCGGACAACCGCTTCTACGCGCGTTTTGACCGCCAATCCGGTTTCCATACCGACTCTATGATTTGCATCCCTTTGCAGGTGGAAGAGCGGGTCATTGGCATCTTGCAGGCCATCAACAAGGTGGGCGGCGAATTTATTGACAACGATCTGCGGCTGCTGCAAGCTATTGGTGGCCCGCTGGCGGCAGCCATTGAAAATGCCGGTTTACACGCCGAAGTGCTGGCCGAAAAGCGGCGCATTGAAACGATTTTCGCCAGCATGTCTGAAGGCATGTTGACGGTAAACGCCGATGGCTTTATTACCCATGCCAATGATGCCCTGCTTAGCCTGCTGCGGCAGGAAGCCGATAATGTGTTGGGTCAACCGGCACACAAGATGATCCGGTTTTCTGCCGGGGCGCTGCCCGATTTCACGCAACAAGTCTTGACCGAAGGCGATGACGAATATCCACAACTGGCGACGAATTTATACCAGAGTGACGGGCAGTTAGTGCCGGTGTTAGTCAGCGGCGCGCCCATTTACCATGACAATGGCACGGTCAGCGAGATCATTTTTGTTTTTAGCGATTTACGCCAGATTCGGGAAGTAGAGCGGATGCGGGACGACTTCTTCCACGGCATTATTCACGAACTGCGCACCCCGTTAGCAACCATCCTGATGTATGCCCGCCTGCTGCGTGAAGGCAAGGCGCAGCAAAAAGAGAAGGCCGACCGCTTCCTGGGGGTGATTGAGCGGGAGAGCGACCGGCTGCAAAAGATGGTGCGGCAGATGTTGGAATTGGCGAAGATGGAAGCGCGCGAGTTTCAGCGCGGCGCGGAGCCGATTCGCCTGAATCCCTTGTTCGAGGAGATTTTGCCGCCGCTGGCCGACCGGGCCACGGAAAAAGGGCTGACCTTCCGCCAGAAAATCCAGCCAGACCTGCCGCCCGTGTTGGGCAGCCAGGATTCCTACCATCTGATTATCAAAAATCTGGTGGAAAACGCCATCAAGTTTACGCTGTCCGGCACGGTGCGGGTGGATGCCTGGAATGAGAATGGGTCGGTGCTGCTGAAGGTGCAGGATGAGGGGATTGGCATTCCTGAACAGGCGATGCCCAATTTGTTTGGCCGTTTTTTTCGGGCGCAAACGGCCGTAGAACGGGGCATTGCCGGCACCGGTCTGGGCCTCTACATGGTCAAAGAGACGGTCGAGAATTATAATGGCACGATTACGGTGAACAGCAAAGAGGGGAAGGGGACGACGTTTACCGTGCGTTTACCAATTACAGAAGAGTGACGTGTTGCGTGGGGCGTATTGCGTCAGCCGCAATACGCCCTACGCAACTATGAAACAGATTTACCTCGATCACGGCGCTTCGACGCCGGTTCATCCCCAGGTTATTGAAAGTATGATGCCGTTTTGGACGGTTTTTTATGGCAATCCGTCGTCGGCGCACGCCCACGGCCGTGACGCCGGTTTTGCGCTGGATGAAGCCCGCCGCACGATGGCCGATTTGTTGGGCGCACGGCCGTCCGAGATTGTGTTTACGGGCTGCGGTTCGGAGAGTGATAATCTGGCAGTGCGGGGCGTGATGTGGGCGGCTCGTCTGGCGGGGCGGGGCAATCACCTGATTACCAGTTGTATTGAACATGAGGCGGTGCTGGAAACGGCCGTGCAGCTCCGCGACCTCTATGGTTTTGATGTGACCATTTTGCCGGTGGATGAGTACGGCCGTGTCTCCCCCGATGATGTGCGCGCCGCCTTGCGCCCCGATACCGCTCTCGTCTCCATCATGGCCGCCAATAATGAGATTGGCACGATGCAGCCCATCCTGGAAATTGGGGCCATCACGCGAGAACATGGCGCATTGTTCCACACCGACGCGGTGCAGGCGGGTGCAACCACCCGCTGGAATCTGGCGCAGATGCCCATTGATTTGCTCACCCTGGCCCCGCACAAATTTTATGGGCCGAAAGGGGTGGGTATTCTCTATGTGCGCGATGGCATCCGGCTGGTTTCGGCGTTAACGGGTGGGGGGCAGGAAGACGGCCGTCGCTCCGGCACGGTGAATGTCGCTTTTGCCGTCGGCGCGACGCAGGCGTTGCAACTGGCGCAGGCGCAGTTGGATGAGCGCGTGGCCCACTACACCAGACTGCGTGATCATCTCATTGCCGGCGTTTTAGCGGCCGTGCCCGCCGATGATATTCGCCTGACCGGGCACCCCACCGAACGACTGCCCCACCATGCCAGTTTTGCCCTGCGTGGCCTGAGTGGGAATGATTTGCTCATTCATTTGGACATGGTCGGGTTCAGCGCCAGCAGCGGCTCCGCCTGCAAGACGGGCAACCCCAAACCCTCGGCCATCTTGCAAGCCATTGGCCTGGGCGCGGAGTGGACATTAGGCGGCCTGCGTTTTACTGTCGGCGCGCAGAATAGTCTGGCCGATGTAGACGCTTTGATTACCGCTTTGCCGCGTGTAGTAGGGCAGGTACGACAGTTTAGCCAGAAGGAGTGAAACACATTTATGTGTTTTATGGAACACGTAAACGTGTTCCACTCCTTAGGAAAACAGGGAGTGAGAATGACTGATTTACAGGCCGAAGTGCGGCCAGGCGCGTATTACGATTCGGTGGTGCTAATGCAGTTGCAAAAGGGGCTGGCGGCGCTGCCTGGCGTGGTGGATGCCGGTGTGGTCATGGCCACCGACGCCAATAAAGAACTGCTGGCGGCGATGGGACTGTTGCCGGAGGGGATTCAGGCTAAGGCGGATGATCTGCTGATTGTAGTGCAGGGCAAAAACAAAAAAGCGACGCAGGCGGCGCTGGCACAGGTGAACGAGTTGTTGCAGCAGCGGCGGGGTGGCGCGGTGCAAACATTCCGGCCAAAGAGTTTGCACACGGCCGTCACCCAACTTCCTGTTGGCCAACTCCCTTCTTCCCAATTCACCCTTATCTCCGTACCGGGCCGCTACGCTGCCAACGTTGCCGAAGACGCCCTGCGCCTGAACCAACACGTCTTCCTCTACAGCGACAACGTGCCCCTGGCCGACGAAGTGCGCCTGAAACAACTGGCCCGCGCTAAAGGATTATTGTTGATGGGGCCGGATTGTGGCACGGCCGTGATCAACGGCATCGGTCTCGGTTTCGCCAATCGCGTCCGGCGCGGGCGCATTGGCATCGTGGCCGCCTCCGGCACCGGCCTGCAAGCGGTCAGCACTGAAATTCACAACCTGGGCGGCGGCATCTCCCAGGCCATTGGCGTCGGCGGCCGTGATTTGAAGGAGGAAGTGGGCGGCATCACCACCTGGCAGGCGTTGGATTTGTTGCAGCGGGATGCGGAAACGGCCGTGATCGTCCTCGTCTCTAAACCACCCGCCGACCGGGTAGCGGCCACGCTGCTGCGCGCTGCCCAAAGTGGCGATAAACCCGTCATCGTCAACTTCATCGGTTATGCGCCGCCGGGCCGCCGCCTGGGAAACCTGTTCTTCACCTCCGGCCTGGTAGACGCCGCCGAACATGCCGTGCGCCTGAGTGGGGAAGTGGTGGCGCTGCGGGAAGAGCGACGGCCATTAGGTGGCTATTTGCGCGGCCTCTTTTCCGGCGGCACCCTGGCCTATGAGATGCTGCTGGGGCTGCAAGCCGTCCTCACGCCGCTCTACAGCAATATCCCCATCCGCCCCCACCAACAGTTGCCCGATCTGATGCAAAGCCGGGCGCACACCATTCTCGACCTGGGCGAAGACGCCTTTACCCAGGGTCGTCTGCACCCCATGATGGACAACGATTTGCGCCTGCGCCGCCTGCGCCAGGAAACGGCCGATCCCGACGTAGACATGATCGTGCTGGACGTGGTGCTGGGCGAAGGGGCGCATCCCGACCCGGCGGCGGAACTGGCCCCGGCCATCGCCGAAGCCGCGCGGGCGGATAAACGGGTGGTCGCTATTGTGGTGGGTACGGAGCTAGACCCCCAAGACCTGAACAGCCAGATCGAACGGCTGGCGGCGGCGGGGGCGCACATTTTTCCCAATGTCAGCGAGGCGCTCGATTACGTGTATAACCGGCTGCCGCCGCCTACCCGCGATTTTCCGCCGGTGTCGTTGGTTGCTTTTACCGGGGAGGGGTTAACGGCCGTGAACGTCGGCCTGGAATCGTTTTATGAGAGTGTGATGGGGCAAGGGAGTGGCGTGGGGAATACAACGGCCGTGCAGGTGGATTGGCGGCCCCCGGCCGGCGGTAATGAAAAACTCATGGCGATCTTGGCCAAAATGAAACAAGGAAATGGGCAATAAACTATGGAATTTAATCCACTTTCACCCGAATTTCGGCTAAATCCCTATCCCTTTTATGACATGCTGCGCACCCATGCGCCGATCTTCTTCTGGGAACCGTGGCAGTTCACCTTCCTCTCCGGTTACGAAGATTGCGCCACACTCCTGCGCGACAATCGCCTGGGGCGTGGCCATTTTGACGATTCCATGGCCCCCGCCTCGCAGAAAGATTTAGTACGTATGCAGGCTGATTGGATGCTCCTGAAAGACCCCCCCAACCATACCCGCCTGCGCGGACTCGTCTACAAAGCCTTCACCCCCCGCATGGTGGAGCAGCTACGCGCCACCATTCAAACTATCACTGACCAACTGCTGGACACTGTGCAGGCCCAGGGCGAAATGGATCTCATCGCCGACCTGGCCTACCCGCTGCCCGTCACCGTCATCGCCGAAATGTTGGGCATTCCCCTGGATGCCCGCGAGCAATTCCATGATTGGTCCAATGCGTTGGCATTGACGCTGGACATGACAGATGACACGGCCGTGTACGATCAAGGTTCCATCGCCGCTGCCCGCTTCACCGAATACCTGGCCGACCTGGCCGAACAACGCCGCCGCTCCCCGAAAAACGATCTGCTCAGCGCCCTGGTCAGTGTAGAAGAAGCGGGCGACCACCTGACGGCCAACGAACTGTATGCCACCTGCGCCCTGCTCTTTGTGGCCGGGCACGAAACGACCATCAACCTGATCGGCAACGGCACGTTGGCCTTGCTGCGCCACCCGGATCAATTTGAACTGTTCAAACGCGAGCCGGAATTGGTGAAAACGGCCGTAGAAGAGTTCCTCCGCTACGACAGCCCCGTGCAAATGACCGCCCGCATCGTTCTGGAAGAAATGGAATACAAAGGCCACACCTTCCAGCGCGGTTCGCAAATTGCTTTTCTGCTCGGCGCAGCCAACCACGACCCCGAACGCTTTGAAAACCCGGCCCAACTGGACATCACCCGCCAGAAAAACCAGCACCTTTCCTTTGGCGGCGGTATCCATTACTGCCTGGGTGCGCCCCTGGCCCGCCTGGAAGGAGAAATCGCCTTCACCACCCTCCTGCGCCGAATGCCCAACCTGCACCTGGCCATAGACACCCCCACCTATACCGATAACTACCTGCTGCGTGGCCTTAAAAGCCTGCCCGTCACGTTTTAGCGGTTTCCCACCCTCTTATTGGCAAATGGAGTATACTGCCATTACTTGACGGTAATCTTGTAAGGAAACAGGAAAATGGCTCAAATTTCAACGATGCCCGGTTGGACGTTTTCTCAACTCAACAAACTGCGCAAACAGCAGCCTGAACTGGTAGACAATGCCCTGGCAGACATGATGCAGTCAAACCAGGAACTACGCTGGTCGCTGGTCTTAACCGCCTACCTGGATGAAGAAATAAATCTGGGCAAAGCAGCCGAACTGCTTGGGCTATCAGAATTAGAATTGCGCGAACGATTTATAGAATTGGGTGTTCCTTTGCGTCTTGGGCCGGCCAACCTGGTTGAAGCACAAGCCGAAGCCAATGCCTTGCGCACCTGGATGGCAGACAAATAATAGCGCATGTTTTTGCTGGACAATACAGTCCTTTCCAACTTTGCTTTGGTTGGACAGGCATCTTTATTGGATAAAATTTTGGGGAATACGGCCGTAACGACAACGGCCGTATTGACCGAATTCAATCAGGGCGTAACTGCCCACCGTGTACCGGCAACTGACTGGACATGGCTGACCGTCACCGAACCAAACCCCGAAGAAACGAAACTCTACACAAACCTCTTGGCACGTATCAATGCTGGCGAAGCATCTTGCCTGGCTGTGGCTGCTAAACGCAACGGCCGTTTGGTGACAGATGACCGCGATGCCCGCCAGATTGCCATGCAAATGCAAGTGCCGGTCAGTGGTACATTAGGTATCCTGGTGCAACTGGTAGAAAAGAAACATCTCACATTGGCCGAAGCCAATCTTTTGTTGGAACAAATGATTGCCAAAGGATACCGTTCACCGCTTAAGACCCTGAATTCGTTATTGTCCCCAGCAGAGTGAGGAGGAAGTGATGATTGATATTGAAAAGGCAAACGAAACGGCCGTGACCCGCATGATGTCCGCCCGCCCCATTTTGCGCACGGTGGCTACGGCCCGCGACGTGATACCGGGAATGCGGGATGATTTACTGTTACACGCCGGGCCGCCCATCACCTGGGAACGCGCCTCTGGCCCGATGAAAGGGGCCATTGTCGGCGCGCTCATTTTTGAAGGGCGGGCAACCGATTGGGACAGCGCTGAAAAGCTGGTGGCCACCGGTGAGATTAGCCTGGAACCATGCCACGAGCATGACGCCGTTGGCCCGATGGCCGGCGTCACCTCCGCTTCCATGCAGGTGTACGTGCTGGAAAATGTGACGTTGGGCAACAAGGCGTATTCCAATCTCAACGAAGGGTACGGCAAAGTGCTGCGTTACGGCGCGTACAGCCCCGATGTGCTGGACAAACTGCGCTGGATGAACCAGGTGATGGGGCCGATGCTGGCCGAGGCGCTGGCGTTCAGCGAAGACGGGCTGGACATTCGGGCGCTGCTGGCCGAAAGCCTGCACATGGGCGATGAAGGGCACAATCGCAACAAGGCCGGGTCGCTGCTCTATGCGGCCAAACTGGCTCCCCTGCTTGCCCAGACCGGCGCGCCCAACGCCGAGAAAGCGCGGGTGCTGCAATTCCTGGCCGACAATGCCCTCAGCGTCCTTAACCCGGTGATGGCCGCCTGCAAAGCGATGGCCGACGCCGGGCATGGTGTGGCCGGCAGCACCATTATGACCACCATGGCCCGCAACGGCACCGACCTGGGCATTCGCGTCAGCGGGTTGGGCGGGCGCTGGTTTACCGGCCCGGTGGGGCAGCCGGACGGCCTCTACTTTCCGGGCTACACCGCCGCCGACGCCAGCGGCGACATCGGCGACAGCACCATCACGGAAACGGCGGGTATTGGCGCCTTTGCCATGGCCGCCGCCCCGGCCATCGTCACCTTCATCAGCGGCACGCCGGAAATGGCGGTGAACACCACGCTGGAAATGTATGAAATCACCACCGCCGAACACACCGCCTTCACCATTCCCGTCCTCGGTTTCCGGGGCACACCGGTGGGGGTGGACATTCGCAAAGTGGTGGAATTGGGTATCCGGCCGCAAATCAACACCGGCATTGCCCACAAGGACCCCGGCGTGGGGCAGGTGGGCGCGGGGCTGGTGCTGCCGCCGATGAACGTGTTTGAAGACGCGCTGCTGGCGTATGCGGAGCAGTATGGGTTGTTGGGGGATTGAGAGATTGAGAGATTGAGAGATTGCCCAATCTCCTAATCTCCCAATCTCCCAATCTCCAGCAATTTCAACACGGCCGTGACATTCAACAGCGTCTTGGGTACCAGCGAGGGCACGTAGAGGTATTCCTGCTCTTTACGGCCGTCGTCACTCCGCTCCGAACAGTGGGCATTGCCGCCGGATGGCCCCAGGCCGTCCAGCGTGGGCACATGCGCCCAGAGGTGGTTGCCGTCGCTCAGCCCGCCGCGCTCTTCGCGGCGCACCGTGTAGCCTAATGCTTCGCCAGCTTCTTGCCAGATTGCCAGCAGCCGTTCGGTAGCCGGATTGACGGGCCAGGGCTGTGTTTGCCCGGTGATAATGACCTGGGTGCGGCAGGTGAAGTCGCCGTTGGCGCTGCCAACGCTGGACAGGTCGTTGAGCGCCAGCATGTTGTGGACACCTTGGGTATACACGGCCGTGTCAAACGCCCGCATCTCCACCGAAGCCGCCGCATAATGGGGCACCCGGTTGCTGACCGTACCGCCCATCACCGTGCCTACATTAAACGTCAAATCCTTCTCATAGTCAGTAAAGTGGTGAATTTGTTTAATCACCTCGGCCATTTGCACAATGGCGTTGGCCCCTTTGGCGTGGGCCGAACCGGCGTGGGCCGCTTTGCCTTCCACTTCGATGTGGTAGGTAGCCATCCCCTTGCGCGCCACCACCAGTTGAAAGGTGTGGCCGCGCATGTAGCCGGCTTCAAAGACCAGGCAGGCCAGCGTATTTTGCGCCAGCCGCGCCTGGCAGAGGCGGCCAAAATCATCCTCGCTCACCTCTTCGCAGGCGTTCAGGCCGATTACCCAGGTGATCGCTTCAAAAACATCGGGTCGGTGCTGCCGCAGCGCGTCCAGCAGCATATACATCAGCACCGTGCCCCCTTTGATGTCTATTGTACCCGGCCCATAAATACGCCGGTTCACCCGCCGCCAATGAAAGTCATTACGTTCCTCTTCTTCGGCGGGGAAGACGGTGTCCAGGTGGCTGATGAGGGCGATCTGGCGGGGGCTACGGCCGTGTCGGGTGAGGAAAAGGTGACGGCCGTACAGCGGATTTTCGGCCTGGATGGTTTCGGCGGTGAATCCCAGGCGGGCAAAGGTCACGGCCGTGGCCCTTCCCAACTCGTTCACTCCCTCTGGATTGGCCGAAAAGCTGTTGATGTTCACCATCTGTTCCAGCAGCGCCAGATACTCTACTTCCTGGGCTTGCAGGTATTCTCTGATTTGTTCAATTAGTTGTGCGTCCGGCATGGTTGGTTTACCTCTTGTTTGTGATTTACAGGCACAGTTATAGCACATAGCACCGGGCAGGGTGGGGCACTACCGGGAATATTCCAACCACCGCCTACATCTTCAGCAATTCTCAATTTGGAATCAAAGTTTCGCAGGGGTGGGACGGCGCGGGTTTCAGTTGCACGAAACTTATAGCCTGGCCTCTGCGCCAAACCCCTCACCCAAACCGGCCAAAGTGGGGTGAGACAGGCGGAAATCATGCTTTTCTTCACAGATGTATCTTGAGTAGCAGTCGGAATTATTTTGACATTGAGCACCGCACCCGCCGCCGCCGCCGCTACCGAGAGGGGTTGGAGTTGGACCACTGGTAGGTGTGGGGCCGGGGGTTGAGGTGGCGTTAGGAGGGGTGTTCCAGGTGCAAGAGCCGCCGTCGGGGCCATCAAAACCAGGTAGACAGGAAATGTTTTGGCAGGTGTTCATGTTGCCGCCGTTACAAGGGATACAATAGTCGTCGGTGCACCAGCTCTCTGGATCCCCGGGGCAAGGATATTCCGGTGTAGCACACAAAGGACAGCCATTAGACACACATACGGCAGTAGCCTGGTTTACTTTTATCAGCCAAAGGGTGAACAAAACCACCAATACGCTGAGTATACTTTTGACTCGTCTCATAGCAGCTCGATGCCCAAGTCGGTTAATTGTTGAAAAGTTGGGTTCTGGAGGTCTTCGAGCGTGGGCGAAGCAGCCTTACCAGCCCGAATAGTAGCCATCACCATGGCGCCAAAGAGAGATTTTGAAATGGAGTTGCTATCGCCAGCGGGTTGCACCAAGAATTTTGCTTGGCCATCTTCTACCACTACTTCGTAGGTAAAAATTACTTGGCCATCGGCTCCTTTGGTGCTGACTCGGTTGGGAGTGTTGGTGACCACAAAGGCAACACTTTCTACGCTGTGACTGGCATTACTGGTGTCACGAATGGTTCTGAGGCCACCAATGCAAGGGGCGTATAAGTCCACATATTCTTTGAGCAACTCTGGTTGTGATGTTTTGAGTTTGAGGGATGATTGATTTTCTAGGCTAACAGAACAACTTGCTTCGGCTTTGTTGATTCTGACATAGAGCACACAGGCCAGCACCACCAAAGTCAAACACAAAAAGAGTAACGCAGCTACTATCCTCATGAAGAAAGTATACTCACAATCTCACGCCTTAGTCATCCAGGAAAATACTTGGTCGAGAAATTGTTTAGACCCAACATCCTGAAAAACAGTCTTGATTCTAGACCTCCAGCTTGCGTCACAAAGTAGTTCTCTATTCTGAAACAAAAAGATTGATTGTTGTTGGCGAGTTGTAGTTTAATGGATCTTCTATGGTACCTCTGTAGCCGTTTCTAGGGTATCTTTTTAAATTGTCCCATATAGCGATAGCAACGTCCCCGTTGTTCGTAAGTTTGTTGTAGATATTGTAAATGTTGTGATTTATCGCGATTAATGCAGTGCTGGTCCAGTCGCGACTTTCCCCATAATCTGATACATATCTCGGGGAGAATGCTTCACCGCCGAACATTTTTCTCATTATTACCTCTAGTCCACCTGGTTGAAGCTTGTTATTTCTAAGAAATACATCGTCAACTTTTATTGTAACCATAATTTCATTGTTGATCATGTTACTCTCTATGTCAGAAAATGGCTCTGCTCCATCGTAGGCTCTCATAATTGTGTTAATCAAGCGGTCATTGTTAGTGCGCTCGAGTTTAAGTACAACACGGGTGTTGGTGTTGACTAGTTGATTACCAAGGTTGAGCGCTCGCAAATTTACCAACATGCCTTCACTCTCGAACTCTGGCTTAAACTGATTTATGAGTCCATTCATCCACGTGACGCGATTAGCAAAACTCATGGTAGTGTGGGGGTAACGTTCTGCAATATCGGCAACGCCGCGGTTGATGTAAAGCAGATTCGTGGCCAACTCGCCCAAGACCTGGTTGGCTTTGGGGACTAGAAGGTCACTCAAGGTCGTGTCGGACTCGAAATCTTGATCTAGAAGCATAAGAAACTCAATCCCATGGTTACTGTCGGTGTAGAAGGCGGGATGTCTCTCGCCCGTTTCTTTGTTTATGGCATATAGCACAGTGGTTGGGTGATCGGGATGGGAGTAGAGGGCATAGGTCTCGCCAGATTCGGTTTGGTACTCTTTTAACTTGGGTAACAGGGATTCTGGGTTTATGCCATTTTCAAATTCTATTGGGGTGCCGGTGCCTGGTTGGGTTATAGACGTGGGATACAGCGCAGCCAGATTTGTTTCGGAAACTGGTAAATAATCTGGCGCTATTTGCTCTGGTGACAAGGTGGCGGTTGGTTCGGGGGTGGGAACCTGAGTGGGGGTTTCGGTGGGTACGGCCGTGGCAGTCGCTGCGGCCGTGGCGGTGGGTTCGGGGGTAGGTGTGGGTGCCGGGGTGTGGGTGGGGGCAGGGGTAGCTGTGGCCGGCGGCGGCATGGGGGTTGGCGTTGGGTTGGGGGCTGTTTCCGGCGGGCGGCAGCCGGCCAGCAACAGAGTCAGGGTAACAAGGGCAAGAAGGGCACGGCCGTAACGTGACATGGTTTTCTCTCTCCATTGGCTGGGGGCACATGCTGGGCGATGTGCGACGAAGACCCGACGCATGACGCCAAACCCCTTAAAACCTGAAAGAACCAAAAACGATTTTATGGACGGCATTATATCACCAACGGGGGTGGTGGTCGGCAAATTGGCTGAATTCGTCATGGCGGAGATCACACGCCCACGTGCTGCTCTCCTTCCACAGAAAATCTTGACTCTGGAGTTACCTTGTTATCCTGTATAGGGCGATTGCATACTCAATTCCTCAATTCCCGGCGATTGAAATCGCGGCTACAAACAGCAAAGCCCACCTTCGTGGGCTGGTTGGTAACCACTGGGCTTTAGTCGGCGAAGGCCGACTTTGCCTTTTGTTGGTGCAGATTTATCTGCCTTTTCCCGGAATATGCAATCGGAGGCCATGTTATCCTATGCAAACTACTTGACAATAACTAAAATTTAGCGCAAAAAATTAGAACATGCGGTCTGGTAAGGGAGACCCTAAGTGAGCGTCTAAAAACAACTTCTCATTTGAGATTAGGAGACTAAGAGATTAAGAGATTGGCAATCTCCTAATCTCCAATCTCCAATCTCAGTTCTGTACGTTATTTAATTTTCGTTCCTAAGGGTATCGGAAAACCCTACGGGTCTTCCCGAATGATGCCACGATTGGCTTCAGGTACTTCACGTTTTCCTCCTTCCGTGCGGGGTGTGGAACGGGGAACCGCGTGTGTATTTGGCAGGCACGGCCGTAGCCGGTATCTTTGTGCCGTCTGGCAGTGCGAGAGAATGGTGATGAAGTCACGACAAAATGCGGAGAAGAACCAGCCAGCAGAACCAAACATCGGCCCCCTGAGCCGGCAAATGGCGCAGGCGTTTAGCCGGACAGAGTTTCGCGGGTTGTGCCTGGAACTGAATGTGAACCCGGACGAACCACCGGAGACGACACTCACCGGGCAGTGTGCCTGGCTGGTTCACTATCTGCAAAGCGACGGCCGTTTACCTGAACTCCTCGCTCTCCTGAACCGGGAACGGCCGCACATTGATTGGCAGCGCCCCGTTGTGCCCACGAACCGTGATTTACGCAACCGGCACAATATCCTGCAAAACATTCAAGCAACATGGATTGAGGGATATTTGCATCAGTCCCTTTCACAGGTCATTGCGTTGGAGTTGAACATGAGTCACGAACCAACGGCCGTCGCCCGCAAAACGCTCACTGCCCCCGGCCAATCGGAAAGGACGGTAGCGGATATACGAGAGGTGTTTGAAGCTTACGGCCGTGCCCTGCTCATCCTCGGCGAACCGGGCAGCGGCAAAACGACCACCTTGCTGCAACTGGCGGAAACGCTGATCACCGCAGCGCAGCACGACCCCAGCCAACCGATTCCCGTCATCCTCAATCTCTCCTCTTGGGCACAATCCCAAAAACCGCTGACGGAGTGGTTGGTGGCGGAAATTTTCATTCAATACCAGGTGGCGTGGCAGTTGAGCCGGGAGTGGATTGCCAAAAACCAGTGGCTCTACCTGCTGGATGGTCTGGATGAGGTGGCGGAGAATGTCCGCGAGACCTGCGTAGCGGCGATCAACGCTTTCAAAGCGGAACATCCGGCGGAGATGGTGGTATGCAGCCGGGTGGGGGAGTATGAAAAATTGCAGGAGAAGCTGAATTTGGGCACGGCCGTGCGCCTGCATCCACTTAGCGATGAGCAAATTCAAATCTACCTCAGCCAGGACGATGTGCAGTTAACGGCCGTGCGTGAAGCCATCACCACCGACGCCGATCTGAACGAACTGGCGCATATCCCCCTGTTCCTCAGCATGATGACGTTGGCGTATGGCAGTCGTTCCCTCGCGCAAATTCACACGTTCGATTCGGCGGCGGCGAAGTACAACCATTTGTTTGCGGTTTATGTGGATGAGATGTTTCGGCGACGGCCGTTGCCTGCCAAAAGCCGGTACACACAGGCACAAACCCTTCGCTGGCTGACCAATCTGGCCTCTGGCCTGAAAATACAAGGTCCGTCCACCTTCTTTATTGAACGTTTGCAGCCGATCTGGCTCAAGCCACCGGCTTCTTTCTTCTATCTGCTCCTCGTCGCGTTTATCTGCGGAGCAATGGCCGGGGCGCTTTGGGGGCCGATTGATGCCCTGGAAACCTCTATCCTGAGAAACAGTTTATTGAACGGACTCCTTTACACTCTGACCGGTGGTTTCAGTGTGGCACTCGGTGTGGGCATAAGCGCCAAAATAAAAAACAGCTTGCCGCGTGTGGCGGTCAGCGGCTTTTTGAGCTGGTTCTCATTTGCCATCATGGGGGTGCTGGTCACGGCCGTGATCCAATTCGTGCGCCCGTTTCAATCGGCCACACTGCCGGAATGGCTGGTTTCGGGGCTGTTCAGGGGGTGGAATAGCCTGCTCATTGGCTGCCTCATTGCCTACAAGCTGGAAATAGAAAACGTCGAGCGCATCGTATTGTCCTGGCCCCCGCCTGATGCACTGCTCCAGGCATTGCGCAAAGGCATTGTGATGGGCAGCCTGTTTGGTCTAATCATCAGCCTGAGCCTCGGCGCCATAGCCTCGCTGGTTTATAACCTGACCGTCCAGCAGCAGTTTCCGCCCATTGTGGCGGTATTTGTCAGTTTCGTCTGGGGTGGTTGTTTTGGCATAGTGGGATTGGGTTTGGGGGGATTGGTGGGTGGATTGCTGGCTGTACTCAACACTTGTTTGCAGAGACAGGAGATTGACCAAAAACTGCGGCCCAACGAGGGGATGAGGAATACAGCCAAAAGTACATTCACTGTGTTACTTCTGATGGTCATCCCGGTGGGCCTGCTTTTGTGGCTGGCCTCCAGTTGGGCAGGCAATCAAGGTGTGCGGTTTGTCTTTTTCTGGGCATATCTGGCATTACCGTTTGCCTTTTTCTACTTTGGCGGGCTGGCCCTCATCCAACATGCCAGCTTGCGATTTTGGTTATGGTGGCAAGGCATATTGCCCCACCCCCTGGTTGCCTGGCTTGACGACATGACTACCCACCTGCTGCTGCGCCGTGTGGGGGGCGGCTGGGTCTTCATCCACCGCGCACTGCTGGAATACTTTGCCGCACTCCATCCCAATTCATCGCAAGGCGGCGACTAATTTGCTTCTCTCTTGCCCAAATCAAAAATTCCCCCTCGTTCCCACGCTCCGCGTGGAACGAGGTGATCTTTATATAAATAGTTGTATAATGACTGCTGTGAAATCCCTAAAGTTCATTGGCTCCAGCCTTGATGATTTGCGCAACTTTCCGGCAGAGGCCAGACGACAAGCGGGCTTTGAACTCTATGCCGTGCAACGCGGCCAGGAGCCGTCGGATTGGAAACCGATGCCTGTAGGAGAATGATTTATGACTGATACCATGATTGAATCCAGTGGCAATGTGTTTACCGATTTAGGATTTGAGCCATCAGAAGCAGCTATCCTGCAAATGAGAGCCAGACTGATGAATGATTTGCGCGACTACATCCAGGCCAGCCAGATGACCCAGGCGGAAGCAGCCCAGCAGTTGGGCATCACTCAATCACGGGTATCTGACCTGGTACGCGGGAAATGGGAGAAGTTCAGCCTGGAAATGCTTATCACTCTGGAAGCCCGCGCCGGTCGGACTGTCACGCTGGAATTAGCCGTTTAGTCAGTCAGGCAGTGCCAGGCACAGGGCATCCGGTCGGCAAATGACCACCAGCTTGTGTCCTGTGCCTGGCACTGCAACCACCAGGAGGCCCTATGACCATAGACCCCGTAACCGCTGCCGCCGCCACCGCCGCCATCACCAAAACTACATCCTGGCTCTGGGACAAATACGGCAAAGATTTGCTGGACAAAGCCGGCAAAGCCGTGCTGGAAAAGACTGGCCGTGAAAGCAAAAAGCTGTGGGATGAACGGCAGTGGAAAAAGTCCGCCGAAAAATACCTGCAAGGATTGTATGAGGAGGTAAGCTGGCTGCGTGTGTTGGGTAAACCAGAAGGGCAACCCATCGAGCGACTGTATACCGATGTCAACGTGCTGGATAAAATTGCCGCCGAGGAGTGGTATGGGCTGCGCCAGTTACAGGAAGGGTACGAGGTGCGGCGTGGCCTGCGCTGGCAGCGCGAACAGCGGCAAGATGGGTTAAAACTGGCGCAGAACAGCCCACGATTGTTCATTTTGGGCAAGCCGGGGGCGGGCAAAACCACTTTTATGAAACATATCGCCTTGCAAACGATCAAGGGGAAGATGGGGGATAAGATACCAATTTTTGTCTCCTTGCATGATTTGGGTAACAAAGAGTTGGCCATTGTGCCCTACATGGTGGAGCAGTTCCGGGTGCATGACTTCCCGGAGGCGGAGCCGTTTGTGCGCCAGTTATTGAAGGCTGGCGATGGGGTAGTGCTGTTTGATGGGCTGGATGAGGTGAATGTGGAAGGGCACAGGCGAGACAACCTGATTGCCCAAATGAAAGATTTCATCAAGGAGTTTCACCAGAGCCAGATTTTTATTACCTGCCGGGTGGCCGCCAGCGATTACACCTTTGAACGTTTTACCTATGTGGAAATGGCTGATTTTGGCGATGAGCAGATGCAGCAGTTTGTTTTCCGCTGGTTCCAAAACGATATAGGCAAACGGGATAACTGCTGGCGAGAACTGTCTGATAAAAGCAATGCCACGTTGCGCGAACTGGCACAGGTGCCCATTTTGCTCTCGCTCTTGTGCCTGGTTTTTGAAAAACGCAACGAATTTCCGCGGGGACGCGGGGAAATTTATAAACAGGCGACCGATGCCTTGTTGGTGGAATGGGACGCCAGCCGGAACATCAAACGGGATCAAATATACCGTAATCTGTCGCCGAACCATAAACAGATGATGTTAACGCGGCTGGCGGCGGGAACGTTTGCCGCTAATGAATACTTTGTGGCTGAAGAAAAGCTGACCCGGCTCATCGTCGGTTTCCTCAGCGGCGTTCCGGGGCTGAAAGAGGAAAACCCGGATGGAATGGTTGTGTTGCAGGCGATGGAGGCGCAGCATGGTATTTTGGTGGAGCGGGCACGGGGCATTCACTCCTTTTCTCACCTGACGTTGCAAGAGTATTACGCCGCCCGTTACGTGGTGGAAAATGAGGCCAGGGGCACGCTGCCCCTGCTGATGAAAAACGTGGGGGATGACCGCTGGCGCGAGGTGTTTTTGCTCACCGCCAGCTTGTTGAGCGACGCTACCGACTTCTGTAACTTATATTTGCTGGCGTTACAAGAGTTACTAATTGATGACAATACTCTCCTTTCTCTACTGTGGTGGAGTACATTCAAAAGCTCGAGGGGAGGTTCTCCATCTCCTACTCTTCGGGCTTTTTATCTATGCTTCTCTTGGATCCGTGCTATCGACTTTGACGTAAATCGTACTCTATTCCGTTCTCACGTTTATGCGTGTGACCTAGCTCTTTATCTCACACTTGACCTAACTAGCGTCTATAACATCGAACGTGTCAATGTGTTAGCTCAAGCGGGTAAACGCATTATCGCTCGCGCTCGTGATCTTTCCGTCGCCCAAGATCGTGACCTTGCTCGCTCGCTGAGTTTCGATCATTTGCTTGCCCTTGACTACATGTTGAATAGTTTTTTACTTGCTTCCCAAATCTTGGTAGCAGTTGGAACAAACATAATGGGCCACAGAATAGTGGACGAATTGCAGGAGACAATCGTCTTGCTTGACCAGTTTTGCTGCAATGCCGATTTGCCAGAATTACAGATTGCCTTAGCCACTCTACCATTGCCCAATGTCGGTGCTACTCACCTCGAATTGCAGGTCTTTGTCACCCGCTTAGCGGAAATTGCCCGCAAGCACCGTGACCTGGGGTATGAGTGGAGTTTATCAGAGGGGCAGGCGGAACTGCTGGAAAAGTATTTGCAGGCCAACCTGCTCTTTGTGGAATGTCTGCACCTGGCCTACGTACCCGACCGCGCCGCCATCGAAAACCAGATTTTGCTGCCGCCCGGCATGTCGTAGGGGCGGGATGGCGCGGGTTCCATTGGGGCAAAACAAGAGGTCTTCTCTCCGCGCCGTCTCACCCACCTGGCCCGTCACGGGGCATCAACACCCGCAGTTACCACCCCCTCGCGCCCCGTGCCTGGCACTTCTTAACCACCATCTGTGTTACAATAGCCGCCAAACTGAAAGGAGCAGAGCAAAAATATGCAAGCGTATGAATTCTCCACAAAGATAGGCCCTGGCGGAAAATTGATGATTCCTGCTACCCATACCGACGCCTTACCTGTTGGCGAATCGGTGCGGGTCATTGTCCTGGTCACCGGACCGGACGCCTCTGTTCCCAACGAGACACAACCCCCAGACCTTTTAGCCCAGATAGTCGCGGAAATACAATTTACGCCGCAAAATCCAGCGCAAATCCAACCGGCCAGTGGCCTTTTAGCCGAACATCTGGCAAATGCCCCCCATGAATTTGACCCCTCATTTGATGAATCTCTCTGGAATCAAGAGTGGGATCGGGTTGAAGAGGAAATGAACGCCATTGAAATCGCAGATGAACTGGCGGAAATGCGCATTCAGGACAGATGACCGCTTACTTGTTGGATACCAATCACATCTCGTCTCTGGTCACGATTGCACACCTTCTGCCCACCAACTACCATATCCGCCACCAGCCAGGGCAGTTCAGGTATAGGGCAGCAACTTCAAGGTGGTAATAAACCGATAATCGCGTTGGTTTTTGGAAGCCAGGGGATAGCTCCAGCGGATAGCCGTAGCCGCAATCAAAGCATCAGCAATAAGCAGGCCGTGACTCAAACGATACTGCCCAAGCAGTTTGACGGCTTCATCAGAGATAAATTCATCAAGTTTGAGGAGTTGAAATCGCTTTAAAAACTTACCCAGGTCTTGCAGCTCCCTTTTATTCTGGCAGCCAACCAGCAGTTCCATTTGCGTCACTGCGCTGACGGCGACTATTCCTTGTTTTTCCAATGCTGTCAGGTAATTGACCGCCTGGGCAACACCCCGTCCGGCATCAATCAGAATATCGGTATCAATGACTGTTGTATGAGCCACGACTTATTGCCACTCTTGAACCCGAACCTGACGAACCCACTGGCTGCTATCGCTCAAATCCTCACGATCACGCCACATGCCAATAAAAGGCTCGTCCCATAAATCAGTTCCTACTAAAGATTCTTGAATTTGTTGGCGTCTGACAGCTTCTTTGAGCAGATCAGCTATCGCCTCAGAAGTGAGCAAACCAGATGCTTTTGCCTTTTGCGCCACATCATCCGGCAAGGTCAGCTTTAATTCTAATAAGGTCATCTGTTATCTCCTCCAATCCTTTATCGTCACGTCAGTCATTAAAACACGGCCGTGAATCCTACGACGATTCAGTTTACGCAAACGCACAATCAAAACGTAACCTGCTCCTCAGCCAGAGAAGCGGCATATTCCAAACAGGCCAGGATGTCTGCACGTTCCAGCGTGGGATAATCTTCTAGCAACTCCTCAATTGTGTCGCCGTTTGCCAACATGCCCACAATCTGGTGAACCGGGATGCGTGTGCCTCGGACACACGCCTGTCCATGATAAATTTCGGGGTCTATGGAAATACGTTCAAACATCATGCACCTCGTCAGCCTTTCTAGCCAATCATACTGGCAGGTAAAGTGGCCGTCAATTCCTTCATTCCTTCGGGCGATTACATACTCCCGGAAAAGGCAGATAAATCTGCACCAACAAAAGGCAAAGTCGGCCTACGCCGACTAAAACCCAGTAGATACCAGCCCACGAAGGTGGGCTTTGCTGCTTGTAGCCGCGATTTCAATCGCCGGGAATTGAGTATGCAATCGCCCTGTCTCATTCCTCAGTTCCCACGCTCTGCATGGCCCATAACCAACGCAGAGCGTCGGGCTGGCTCGTTCCACGCTCTGCGTGGAACGAGCCAGCCCGACGTGGTTGATTACTCGATAATCACCAGGTCGCTGGCGCTACGGCCGTACACTTCCGGCGCGTACATCTCTTCCGCTTTCGTCGGCGGGGTGACAAACGTGCCTGGCGTGGTGGCGCGGGCCACGTAGCTGTATTCATACACCCCTTCCCACAACAGCGTGCTAAACGCCTCCAACCGCTCATCGCGCATATTTTCGTGGTCATACCAGCTTCCCCACCACCACCAATACGGTGACGGCGCGGCGTTCGGGTCGCGGGGCACACTTTGGGAGACGGCCAACGCCGTGTTAATCGCCTCCAACCCGGCCGGCAGCGGGTCAACCAGGGCCACGTGGTAGCGGCGATTATCGGCCACCATTGTCAGCCGCACCCGCACCCGCGCCCCCAGGCGAATGTGCCAGACGCCGTCCGCGTCCTGGTACACATCCTCCGGGTCGTCCACCGCTTCATAGGTGCGCTGCACCACAAAACCGCGATCCAGGGCATCCAGCGTCAGGTCAGAGGGGGCATAGTTCAGGGCCAGGCGGTAGTAGAGACGGCCGTCCCCGTCCTTACTCACTATCAAATCCTGCGCTGCTTCACCCGCCGCCAGGTAGCTCATGGGGATGTCTAGCTGATACCGGTCGGTAGTGCGCCCGACAAACTGCTGCTCGCCCGCGTAGCTGTCACCCAGCCAGATTTGGGCCACAAAGTCCGGCGTCTGCGCTTCAAAGGTGTTGAAGTAGTTGTCTAGTGCCAGCAGGATGAAAACGTTCTCCTGCGTATTGCCCCAGCGCCCGGCCACCCGATGCGCCAGCAGCCCGTTCACCACCTTCGGAATCAGGTCGTTCTGCGGGTCTTGCGTAATCAGCGTATTGAGTATGACGCCGTCGGTGCGGCGGTCGGAGTGCAGCATCAGGTAGTCGCCGTCGCCATAGCTGGTGGTGAAATTGGCGGCCCCGGCCGTTTCCACGGCGCGGTTGTTGAGGTGCTGCCGGATGGCGGCCACATCGTTGGCGGCAGCCGGATCGGTAGCCAGCACCGGCCACAACCAGCCCAACGTTTCCAGCGGCAGATTTTCCAGCCCGGCTTCATTGAGCAGATTGCGCGCTTTGGTGGCGTCGCTGTCCCCGGTCAAGTGGCGCACGTAGAGAGCGTAGGCACTCAGCCCCCAGCGGGTTTCCTGGCCGTACCATTCCGGGTAATGCCGTTCAATCTCCTGCAAAAAGGTCATTACCCTGGCCTGCATCTCGGCGGGCACGGCATATCCTTTTTGCTGCGCCATCACCAGGGCGTGGGCCACATGGATGCTGTTAAAGGGGATGGAATCGCGGTCGCGTTCCCAGTAGGGGAAACCGCCGTCGTTGTTTTGCATGCCCTGGAGCATTTCAATGTCACGCTGCACGGCCGTTTCCATTTCTGCTGGTGTGGGCAATCCGGCGGCGTCAAAGGCGGTCAGCACATCCCGCAGCGCCGCTATGGCCAGGATGCGCGAGGCCAGCGCTTCCGACGATTCATAGCGATAGCTGGTCAGGTACAGCACCGCGTCCGTCAATGCTTGCAGCGCCGTAGACGACGTGCCAATTTCCAGGCCGCCGTAGCCGGTAATCACGCCGGACGGCATGAGAAACGGCTGCGCCACTGCGCCTGCATCCAGGACGCCGTAGGTGGCAAACGCTTCGGTGGTGGCAGGGGTGTAGACGGGCAGTTCGCCGCTGGCAGCGTCCGCGTATTGGCCGGACACGGCCGCCACCTGGAACCGGGCCGTGCCCGCGCTCACTGTCGTCGCCGGGAAGCGCACTTCGATGCGGTCATTGGCCGGGATGGTGACGCGCTGCCCCTGGATGCCCGTTAGCTGCAAATTACTCGTCTGCACGGCCACGTCTACGGTCAACGGCTCGTCAGTCTGGTTTTGCAGGACGACGGGCAGTTCAAACTGGTCGCCAAAGTTGAGGAAGCGGGGGGCCGACGGCCGTACCATCAATGGCAATCGCGCCGTCAAATTGCTTTCGCCCGCGCCAAACTGTCGGTCGCCAGAGACGGCGGCGGCCATCAGCCGGTAGCGGGTCAGATTGTCCGGCAGGGTGAAGCTGATTTGCGCCTGGCCGTTGGCGTCTGTCTGCACGGTGGGGGCAAACACAGCCAGCGGGTCAAAGTTTGTCCGCACCTGAATCGGCGTTGATGCCTGGTCGGCAACATTCGCCGCGCTGCGTTCTCCCGACATAAGCGCCGGGGCTGTGGCGCTGGGGGCGGGCGCCCCGGCGGCCATATCCATAGCCGCTTCCTCCACTACTACTTCAGAAACCACGCGGGTGACTTCTACCGTCTGCGCCTGCACCTCACCCGCCAATGTTTCCGGGTTGACCAGGAGGATGCTGTCACGGCCGTACCGCTGCTCCAACCACGTCCACACCGGCTGGTAAAAGGTGTTCAATGGGTTGGCTAACTGGTAGCCGGTCAGGGCAAGAATCGCTTCGTCCACCGCCCACAGCGCCACTTCGGCATTGGGTACGGGCTGGCCGTTGGCGTCGGTAACGGTGACGGTCACGGCCGTGTCCGCCCCTGGTTCCAATGCTGCCGACTGGGGCACAACGGTCAGCGTCAATTCCCGGCTGTAGGGGGGTACACTCAGGTTAAGCGAACCGCTGGCATAGGCCGGGCGCGGCGGTACGCCGGGCAGCGGATTGCCCTGGTCATCTGTGCGCGGCGCGCTGCCCACCAGTTCCACCTGTACGCCAATGTTGGGAATGTGCTCTTCGGTAATGGGAATTTGCAGCGTGGCCGTGCCTTCGGTCAGTTGGAACGGCTCGGCGCTGAGGATGCCGCCGCGACTGAGGATGAGCAGCCCTTCGGCCGGACTAAAGGCTTCAGAGGAACTGAAGGGAGATTGCACCAGGATTTCGGCCACATCGCCGGGCTGGTACTCCTGCCGGTCGGGGATGAGGGTGGCGGATTCATGTTCCACCTGGCGCTGTACGGGCTGTGTGCCGCCGCTGACCCAGCGGGTGAATTTGCTCTGGTTTTGGCGGCCCTGGTTGTCGGTGACAACGGCCGTGATCTCATACGTGCCCCCCTTTTCCGTAGTAAAAGTGCAGGTGACGGGTTCGCTGGCCGAAGTGATGGTGCAATTTTGCCCGTCCACCGCCTCTTGTACCCAGCGCCCGCTTTTGGTCGTCCATTCCAGGCGGGCGGCCTGCATGGTGACGTTGACGCCCGGTACGGCCTGGCCATCAATATCGGTAACGATAGCCTCAATTTCCAGCGGCTCGCCCTGTTTGACGAAGGTGCGCGGGCTGCGCAGCCCCACATAGAGGCTGGAGGGATGCACCAGTAAATTGGTGGACGCCGCCCACACCTGCCGGTTCACGTCCATCACCCCGGCCTCGGCATTAACGCTAAAGGGGCGATTGCCTTCCAGGGCGGTAAAATCAATTTGCAGGAAATGTTCGCCGTTGGCGTCGGTGACGCCGCTGAACGTTTCCACCACCTGCTCTTGCGGCCAGGGCGTACCAACGCCGCGCCCAAAGCCGCCTTCGCTGGCGTAGCCATAGCCAAAGTCAAACCACCACCAGGGAATCCATTCGCCGAAGGTGAAATCAGACCAGCCGGGGGGGCTGTATTGGCCGGGGGTGGAGGTGACGGTCCAGTTGACCTGGGCGTTGGGCAGCGGCCCCCCGGCAAAGTAACTGGCGGAAACGGCGACGGTGGCGGCATCGTTGACCACGTAGGGGCCAACGCTTTCCTGGCGGGCGCTGACTTCAAATTCGGGCCGGCGGAACTCTTGAATTTGAATCTGATGGCCGGCGCCGCCGCCGGGCAGGTTTTGGCCGCCGCCCTGAACCTGGAAGTTGAGATAGGCAGACCCCAGGTTGCTGTTTTCGGGCAGGGTGAAGGCCAGATCAAATCCGCCAAAACCGTTCACGGCCGTGACGCCGCTGGCCAGTTCGTTCCCCTGGGGATCATATACCTGGTAGCTGACGCCCGTTGCCAGGCTGCCGGGCAGGGAGAGCGCCCCGGTACGGCCGTTGACGTGCCGCAGCCACCCCTTCAAATGCACTTCTTCGCCGGGGCGGTACATGGCGCGGTCATCCAGAATGTGCCAGCGCAGTTCGTCGGACACCGGCTGCGGCTGCCAGCCATACTCGTCCCAGTAATAGCCACTGTAGGGCAAAATGGCTGTGTCCGCCCCTTGCTGCGCTGTCAGGTAAAGAATGCCGCCCGTCGGCAGCTCAAGACGGGCCAGCCCGGCGCTGTCGGTGGTTGTGGCCACTGCGCCGTCCGGGCTGGTAATGGCGATGTTGGCCAGCGGCGCACCATTGGCCAGGGCGGTGGCGCGCACCAACATTTCATCCTGGTCGGTGGTGGCGTCCAGGCCAATTTGGGTAGCCTGCACCCAGGGGTGGATGGTTTGGGCGCGGCGCTGCCAGCGGTCGCTGAAGATGCCGCCAACAGGCTGGATGACGACGATTAAGTGCCCGGTATTATTTTCCAAGGCGTTGGTGAGTTTGACGGCCGTTTCCGTTAACACGTCCTGGGTGCTGTCGGTGGGCACGGTTTCATCCAACACCAGGCGGCCCGGCGGCGTAGGTTGGTTATCTTGCTGGTCAAAATTGCGCCGGTAAGCCATGTAAGCGGGCCAGTCGGCGGGGGTGACGGCATAGGCGCGCACCTGGAGTTCGTCGTAGTTCATCACGTACAGCGTCAACTGTGGTTCGCTGGCGGACGGGTCCAGGGTGACGAGCATGTCGCTGGGGCCGCTGACAAAGGGTTCGGCCGTGCCCACCTCAAAACGCAGCGCCGCTGCATCACCCAACGTCTGGCCGAAGATGTCTTGAATGCTGCCGTCTACGGTGACGCGGTAGGTGGTGCGCCCTTTGGTCACGCCCTGGATGGTGAGGGTGTTGTAACTCAGGTCAACGGTCGCTCCCGGCAGTTCCGGCTCGATGCGGATCATCGTTTCCTGGAAGGCTTCGGGATCGAGCGGATTGTTGAAGCGGATGATGAAGGGGCTGAGCGGCGGGCATTGCCGGTCATACCAGCCGCAGGTGTGTTCCTCAATGCGCAGCGGCGGGTAGGTGTCGAAGCTGAAAGATTGCGCTTCGCTGGTCAGGCGCGGCCCTTCGGCGGAGGGGGTACCGGGGCCAATGGTGACGGTGATGCGGGCGTCGGTGGGCAACGGCCGTTCCGGGCGCAGCGCCAGCCAGTAGCCATCGCGGGCATACCGCACCGTCTGGCTGACGACTTCGTCGGCGGCAATTTCGGCCGAAGCTGCCAGGCGCACCGGCTGGGGATTGCCGTTGGCGGTGAGTTGGATGGTGGGCAGGACGGCCGTTGGCTCAATCAACTGGTCAAACTCCATAAAAATGATCGGCTCTAACGGCTGCGAACCGTAATTGGGGTAACTGGAAACCAGACGTACCGGCGGGGTGCTAAACGTCCAGCGCACCGTCTCCGCCAGTTGGCCGCCGGTCAGGGAGGTGGTCCCAACGGGGATTTCGGCCACAAATTCGGTAGCCATGGGTAATCGGTCAATCACGGCCGAATCCACCTCAAAGCGCAGCGTCTGCGGACTGACCCATTGCCATGTGCCAGGTAAGGCCGGGGTGAGATTGACGGGTACGTTTTGTGCCGCCAGGCTTTGCAGGTCGGTCAGCGGTACCATCGGCTGGTTGAAGGTAACATTGACAAAGGGGGCCAGTCCCACATCCCCTTCGGGGGAGTAGCGCAGCACTTGCAGTGGGCCGGTGGGTACGGCGGGCGGCGTGTAGTCGGTGGGCGGTGGCGGGAAGGTCTGGGTGATGGTCTGGCCGGGGCGGGGTGGCGGCAGCAGTTCGTCCGGCAGGCGGAAGGGCTGGCTGTCATCCACCTGGCCCATCAATTCCGGCAGGCGGGCCAGAATTTGGGCAATTTCGGCCTCGGTCAGCGGGTCGCCGGTGACGGGCGGCAGCGCCTGGAAGGTCTGGGGCACGGCCTGCCCTTCGCTGAGGCGAATTTGCAGTTTGGCGGCGGCGGTGGTGAGGCGGTCGGTGGTGGCGGCGACGGCCGTTTCCACCCCCAAACCGCCGCTGATTTGATTCGTGCGCAAAATGGGGTTGCTGAACGTGCCGTCAAACTGGTCACGCTGGCGCAGCCAGAAGGCCCCCACCGCCAGCGCGATGACGGTGAGACCGGAGATAGCTAATAAGATAAGATTACGTTTGCGTTTGTTTCCTGATTGTGTTGGTTGGGACATGTTCCCTCTCCTTATTGGGAATGAGCAACATTAAGTGCCTTGCAGCGCAAAGTCTATCAGGTAAACGCTGTGGGCGGCCAATTGGTTCCCGGTACAGCAGCACAAATAAAAAAGCGGACAAACGGGTAACATGCACCAGGGCGTTACCCGTTTGTCCGCTTACCCCGATAACCGACTACCGATTACCGATAACCGATTACCGCCATTACGGCGTAGCCACGAAGTTCATAACGCCTGGCGTCCCATCGGGCAGGGTGTAGAAAAGCTGCCCTTCTGTTACCAATGTGCCGGTACCGACCAGGGTTTGTTCCCACAAGTAACCGGCGAGCGCACCCAGACCGGCCAGATAAGCCTGTTCCTGAGCCATCACATCTTCGGCGCACATCATCATGGTGGTGAGGATGCCCGTTACCTGGAAGTAATCGTCTACCGGAACCACTGTGCCAGAGTAATTGTTGCAACCGGCGTTGCCGGAAACGGTATCATTGGCAAAGTGGGCGGTGATTTGTGTACCCTCGATGACGGGCTGGGGCGCAGCGGTCGGGCCAAAGGAGACCAGATAGAAGGTGCGCCCTTCGGCTTCGGCAGCGGGCGCGTCAGCCACAGGTGGCGGTGTACCCTGGGGCACAAATCGCATCGTGCCGCTGTCAAACGGTAAATCCAGGAACAGATTGCCGTTCTGGATAAAGTAGATGGCGGCGTTACTCAATTGGGTGATGAACTGGTCTGCCTGGGAATCTTCGGGGCAGGCCATCAGAGTGGAGGGGCCGGGCATAATGCTGATGCTGCTGTCGTCGGTGGTATAGCTGGCCAGAACGGTGTTGCAGTCGGCCTGGATGTTGGCGCTGCTGTCGGCGTTAAAACGCACCACGTAACGGGTAGGGTCGGCCACAAAGACCTCGCCCACTTCGGCGTCGGTAGTGGAAACCCATTCCCAGGGGACGCTGGTGAGGGTGAGTTCTGCGGGCGGGGCAGCCACAACGGGGACGTTATCGGCATCGGACACTTCTACCCATTGAGCGGAAGCCCACACCTGGCCGCCGGGCAGATTGGGGGCGTTGGCCAGCCACCACTGCCCATCTTCGCTGACGCCGATGATTTCGCCGGTTGTGCCTTCGGGGGCAGCGCCCACGTAGGGGTAGTTGACGCCGGGACCGGTGCGCAGGAAGATGCCATCGGGGGCGGTGACGGTACCGGTAGCCATGCCTTCAGCGGGAGCGGGCAGTTCCACAGTGGGTACCAGGCGGTAATAATCCACCGGCCCACCGGCGGCCCAGGAGAAGACCAGCACGTTGCCGTCTTCTGCAAAGCTGTAGTTTTGGGCGGGGCCAAACATTTGCAACATGGCCTGGTCATAAGAGGTTTCGCCACAGAAGGCCATTGACGAAAAACCGGCTTCGATAAAGATGCGATCCGGGGGGGTGGTGGCGTAACGGCCGCCGCTCACATTGCAATCCACTTTGGCAGTATAGGTGCCGTCTTCGTTGAAGACGATGGTGTAATTTTCGGGATTTTCAATGACAATGGCCGGGATGTCATTGCCATTGGGGTCACGCCGTTCCCAGGCCCAGGTTTTGTCAATCAGAGCCGGGTCGGGGGTGTGTTCCATCTCGTCTATCATGGAGCCGGGCACTTCTGCCACCGGGGCAACCACATTTTGGTAATAATCTACCGGCCCGCCAGCCACCCAGGAAAAGACGAGGGTGTTGCCATTTTCTTCAAAACGGTAATCCTGGGCAGGGCCAAACATTTGCAGCATGTCGTTGCTGAATGATCCTTCGGGGCACATGGCCATAGTCATGGCGCCCGCTTCCATGAAGATGCTGCCGGGAGCGTCGGTGGCGTAACGGCCGTTCATCTGGTTACAGTCCACTTGTGCATTAAACGTGCCGTCCTCATTGAACAGCAGCGTGTAATTCTCCGGGTTGGGCACCACAATTTCGGCAATATCGTTGCCGTTAGGGTCACGCCGCACCCAGTGCCAGGTGATGTTGATCAGACTGACATCAGGCACATGCGTCAGTGTGTCTACGTAGGAGCCGGGGGCTTCGGTGGTGGGGGCGGCGGTGGGGGGCACGGCCGTAGGCGGGGCAGTTGGCGGCACGGGTGTGGGGGTCGGCTCTGCACCACCACAGGCTACCAGCGCCAGCGCCAGTATCAAAAACAACAATGGTAACTTTTTCATACTCTCTCCTTTTTTGATGGGCCAGGATTATCTGGCAAAACAAGTAAGTTTTACCCGTTTTTAGAAGGGGGGCAAGAAGAGAGGGGGCGGGTCAGATAAATTGAGATAAGGATTATGTAAAACAGAGGAGATAAGGTAATGTTCTTGCCAAAAAGATAGGAGGTCAAAATGGGTTGGGAATGGCGAGAACA
>JACTMP010000003.1 GCA_014584575.1 Chloroflexota bacterium | reverse complement strand
GTTCTCGCCATTCCCAACCCATTTTGACCTCCTATCTTTTTGGCAAGAACATTACCTTATCTCCTCTGTTTTACATAATCCTTATCTCAATTTATCTGCCCTTAGGGTCTCAAGTTTGGCGAATAGTCCAGGTCATGCCATAATTTGCCTTCGTTTTTATTGAGGGGCCGCGTTCACAAACAACTCGCCGTTGAGATGTGGATGGTAAGCGTACACACGCTGCAATCACCCATTTCAAGTTTGGTGACGCGCCCAACCATCACAAAGGAGATGAGAAAGAGATGAACCAAAAACGTCTGATTGTTGTATTGATCACCCTTGTATTGGGTCTGTTGTTAGCCGCCTGCACTGGCGGCGGTGCGACCACCACCGACTCTGCCACCCCGGCGCCAACCACCGAAACAACCACCGAAACAACGACAGAAACAACCACCGAGGAAACTAGCGGCCTGCCTGATTTAGGCGGCCGTGAAGTCACCATCGCCGTGGAAAACGCCTATCTGCCCTTCAACTACATTGACCCCACCACCGGCCAACCGGATGGCTGGGACTATGTGGTCTGGGATGAAATTTGCCGCCTGCTCAACTGCACCCCCATTTACGTGGAAGCGGGTTGGGAAGGCATGATCCAGGCCGTGGCCGATGGGCAGTATGACGCCGCCGCCGATGGCATCACCATCACCGCCGACCGCGCCGAAATTGTGGATTTCTCCGTCGGCTACGTCAACATTGACCAGCGGTTACTGGTGCGTCTGGATGAGACTCGCATTGACAGCATCGAAGATATTGCCAACGATACCTCGCTGGTCTTGGGTACCCAGACCGGCACCACCAACTATGAAACTGCCCTACAATACCTGCCCGCCGACCGCATCCAGGCGTTTGAGCAGTTCCCCTTTGCCGTGCAGGCGCTCATTGCCGGGGACATTGACGCGGTGATCATTGACGAAGTGGCCGGTCAGGGCTACCAGGGCGAAAACGCCGATAAACTCAAACTGGTGGGTGATACCCTTTCCAGCGACCAACTCGGTTTTATCTATCCCAAGGGCAGCGACCTGGTGGCCCCGGTCAACCAGGCATTGGCGGAATTGGCGCGCAATGGTTTTCTGGCGGAGGTGAACGGCCGTTTCTTTGGCCCCAACTTCACCATCACCTATGACGACATCTTCCCGCCGGAAGAGGATGCTGAAGGGGCGCTGCCGGATTTGGACGGCCGTGAAGTCACCATCGCCGTCGAAAACGCCTACCTGCCCTTCAACTACATTGACCCCGAAACCGGCGAACCCGCCGGTTGGGACTATGAAGCCTGGGATGAAATTTGCCGCCTGCTCAACTGCATCCCCGTCTATGTGGAAGCGGGTTGGGAAGGCATGATCCAGGCCGTGGCCGATGGGCAATATGACGCCGCTGCCGACGGCATCACCATCACCGAAGAGCGCGCCCAAATCGTGGACTTTTCCGACGGCTACGTCAGCATTGAGCAGCGCCTGCTGGTGCGTCTGGACGAAACCCGCATCAACAGCATTGAAGACATCGTCAACGATACCGGTCTCATCCTGGGCACCCAAACCGGCACCACCAACTATGAAACCGCCCTGCAATACCTGCCTGCCGACCGCATCCAGGCGTTTGAGCAGTTCCCCTTTGCCGTGCAAGCCCTCATTGCCGGTGACATTGACGCCGTGATCATTGATGAAATCTCCGGCCTGGGTTACCAGGGTGAAAACGCCGACAGCCTGAAACTGGTGGGGGACTCCCTCTCCAGCGACCAACTCGGTTTCATTTACCCCAAAGACAGCGACCTGGTAGATGCGGTCAACCAGGCCCTACGCGCCATGGTGGACAGCGGTTTCCTGGCCGAGCTTAACGAACGCTTCTTCGGCCCCGGCTTCACCCTCACCTACGACGATTTGGAATAATGACATTTTCCCGGAAACTCCAAGTTTCCGGGAAAATGCAAGCGCCAGAGGCACCCCTCTGGCGCTTTTTTGTTTCCCGGCCAAATTCAGTTATCATCTGCGCATTACCTGTAGGGGCGAGGCAGTTGGGAGTATAGTTGTCGGCGAAAGACTATTTTGAACCCAACTGCCTCGCCCTTACCCGTTCACAGGAGGAGAGATGACAGGTCCAGAAGTTCAAGCAACCCCCGATAGTAGCTGGCAAAATAGTTGGCGCGAATTTCCCTGGTGGCTGGTGGCAATTTTTGCCTTTCTGGCCTTAATGGGTGTTTTGATTATCCGCAATCCGGCCTATAAAGACGCCTTCCTTTTTATCATCCCCGGCATCCAGGTGACGCTGTACACGACGATCACCGCCTTTACCATTGCGTTGGTGTTGGGTTTGTTGGCGGGGTTAGGACGGATTAGCCGGAACACGGCCGTGCGCAACATCGCCATCACCTACATCGAATTCATTCGCGGTGTACCCACCCTCGTCCTCATCTTCACCGTCGCCTTTGTCCTTGTCCCCCCCATTTCCGGCGCTCTGGGCGTGGATAATCGCATTGTCACCCCCAACACCCGCGCCATCATCGCCCTGGCCGTTATCTACGGCGCCTTCCTGGCCGAAATTTTCCGCGCCGGCATCGAATCCATCTCCAAAGGGCAGATGGAAGCCGCCCGCTCGCTGGGCATGACCTATACCCAATCCATGCGCTACATCATCCTGCCCCAGGCCATCCGCAACATCTCCCCCGCCCTGGGCAATGACTTCATCGCCATGCTCAAAGACTCCTCCCTGGTTTCCGTGTTGGCTGTACGCGACATTACCCAACTGGCCCGGCTGCACGCCGGCAGCACCTTCCGCTTCCGCGAGTCCTACCTGGTGCTCACCTTTCTTTACCTGGGCATGACCATTGCCCTCAGCCTGCTGCTGCGCTGGTATGAACAACGCATTGGCAAGGATAGAGGTTAATAAACCTGACAGGTCTGGGAAGACCTGTCAGGTTTCAGGAGTTCACCATGAACGACGAAATCATTGTCATTGAAAATTTACACAAGTATTTTGGCAGCATCGAAGCGGTGAAGGCAGTCAACTTGCAGGTGAAACGGGGCGAAGTGGTGGTCGTCGTTGGCCCCAGCGGTTCCGGCAAAAGCACCGTGCTGCGCTGCATTAACCACCTGGAAGTCCCCACCAGCGGCGCGGTTTACATTGACGGTGTGCATTTGGAAGACAAACAGACCGACATCAACAAGGTGCGCGCCGAGGTGGGTATGGTTTTCCAGCAGTTCAACCTTTTTCCCCACCTCACCGTGCTGGAAAACGTGACCATTGCCCAACGCAAAGTGCGCAAACGCAGCAAAGAAGAAGCCAATGAGATCGCTATGGAGCAGTTGCGCCATGTTGGTATTCCCGAAAAGGCCAGCGCCTATCCCCGCCAGCTATCCGGCGGGCAGCAACAGCGGGTGGCCATTGCCCGCGCCCTGGCCATGCAGCCCAAAATCATGCTCTTTGACGAACCCACCAGCGCCCTCGACCCGGAGATGATCAAGGAAGTGCTGGATGTGATGCTGCAACTGGCTGAGGAGGGCATGACGATGGTCGTCGTCACCCATGAAATGGGCTTCGCCCGCGCCGCCGCCCGGCGTGTGGTCTTCATGGACAATGGCCAGGTGGTGGAAATTGACACACCGCAAGTATTGTTTGACAAGCCGCAACACGACCGGACGAAGTTGTTCTTGAGCAAGATTTTGAAGCATTAACGTTCGTAGTAGGCGATTTATCGCCTTTTGACGGCGATAAATCGCCTACTACAAACGGGAGAGCAGGCATGACTGAATTGATGCACAAACCCGGCTTTTTGGGCACGGCCGCCAACTGGGCCGCCGACATGACGTTGGTGCTGATGATCGTTATTGCCGTGGCGCTGACGGTGGGCGTGGTCATGGCCCGGCGACAGCGCTACCAGACGCACCGCTGGATTCAGACCGCTTCCGTCATCCTGAATGTCATCCTGGTCATCTGGCTGATGATTTTGCCCTACCGGGATTTTGTGGCCCCTGGTGTGCCGGATTTACTGGGTGAACCGTTTTATCTGGTGACGACGCTGCACGGCATTGTCGGCTTTTTTGCCTTTGTGTTGGGTGTGTTTGTGGTGCTGCGGGCCAATGGGCTGATGATTAACACCCTCAAGTTCAACAATTACAAACTGTTCATGCGCACTTCCTACGCCCTGTATATGCTCACCATTTTGCTGGGGCTGCTGGTCTACTACTTCTGGTTCATCAATAACCCCAACCCACCGACGTATGGTGTCCTCCCGCCCTTTCCCCCCCAGAATTTAATGAGGTAAAAGGGTAAGCACCAATGGCAGGTCGTGTTCAGGATCCCCATTTAGCGGTGAATCCACGACCTGGCCATCAGCCGTATGGTAATGATGAGGGTGTGAAGACAGGTGAGAGAAATGTTCTTTGTTGTCCCATCGCTCCACTGGTTTGCCATGGTGTAAAAGCTGGTAAGCATAGTCTGTATGCCCATGGTTGCAATATAACCGAATTTGCAGGACACGGCCGTTTACCATCTCCATCCGCACCTTGAACGTGAATTGCTGGTCAGAGAATCGGTTGACTTCCAGGATTCTTACCTGTTGGCACAAAGGGGAAAGCTGTAAAGTGGAAACGACAAACCCCAACAACTGGGCAGTCTGTTTCATAGACTGGCCTCTGCCTGAATACTTAACCAGTTATGGAGCATGTCCTGAGCTATTTTCCATTCCAGTGCATCCTCTTCTTCTTGCATCACCGCTTCGTTTAGCGCCGGGTCTGGGTTTTGCGCTAAAATGTCGGCGCGGGCTTGAAGATAGGTCAAAAACTGTTCATAGGTCATACCATAGTGCGCTTGCAGGCGGTTAATGGTATCCTGATATTGCTGGATATGTTGGGTGGTATAGTTGCGCGCCATTTCGGCTACGGCCGTGTCCACATCCGCAAACAGGCCCCGCTGAATAAATGGTTCAATCATTTCAGGCATTGTCATCATGGCTATATTTCCTTTATCCAATGAGTAACACGATTTGGAAAATCGCGTCTCAAATGAGAAACTTGCTCCACATATAGGCGAAACCTTTTGTATGGCCGCATTATAACAAAAATGAACCAGTCAGAGATATTGCGTTTCTTGCAAGAACGGGTCAGTGAAGACGAACTCAAAACCATCTGTTTCCACCTGCAAGTGGATTATGAAAGCCTGTCCGCTGTAGGTAAATCGGGCAAAGCGTTGGAACTGATCAAATTCATGGAACGGCGGAACCGTCTGCCGGAACTGGAAGCGGCAGCCAGCCGCTTTGGGGCGGTGGGCGAGGGCACACCGGACAGCATAAAGCCCTACCTGAAAGTGATCGCCCAACGCACCAATGCCCTGCCCCTGGCCCCGCTAGACCCCAAAGGGCGCGACGCGGCCGCCATCTCCCTGGAACAGGTGTTTATCAACCTGGATGCGGGGACAGCCACGCACAAATCTGCCCACGCCGAAGATGAGACAGCGATCATTCATCAGCGATACAGTGCCGCCCTGGCTCACATCCACCACCGGCCCCGGCTCATCCTGTTGGGCGACCCTGGCTCCGGCAAATCTACTTTGCTGCGCTTTTTGACGCACTGCCTGGCACAACATGCCCTGGACGCGGACAAAGGGTGGACAAAACTGCTGCGCTGGTCACAAGAACGGCTCGTTTCCCGCGAAAAGGATTCGCAAACGGCCTGGAGTCAGGCCGAACAGACACAGCAAAAGGCCAAAAAAGAAGCAGAGAAGCCGATTCAACAGGTGGAGCAGCACTGGACATTTGAGGGGTTGCTGCCGGTGCTGGTGGAACTGCGTGATTTTGCAGCTACGCCGTTTGCGCCCCATTCCCCGGCGGCGGTCTGGCAGTACATCGAAAACCGGCTGCGGGATCAGGGGTTTGGCGAGGCGATGCCCGCGCTGCACAACCTGGCGCGGCAGGGGCGTTTGCTGCTGCTGCTGGATGGGGTGGACGAAGTGCCGCTGGAACAGCGCCGGGCCGTGTGGCAGGCCATTGCTGCCCTGAGTGAAGGACCGTACCTGGACAACCGCTGGGTGGCTACCTGCCGTATCCTCTCCTTTGCCGCCGCCGAAGCACCGAAGGGGGTGCCGGTACAGACGTTGCAATCGCTCAACAAGGGGCAGATTGACCGCTTCATCCGCAGTTGGTATGGGGTACTGGCGGAGACGGGGGAATTGGGGGCGGAACAGGCCAGACAGATGGCGAAGCAGTTGCAAAATGCCGCCCACCGCCGCCGCTTGCAACCGCTGGCCGAAAACCCGATGCTGCTGACCATTATGGCGCTGGTGCAGACGTATCACGGCACGCTGCCCGATGAACGCGCCCGGCTCTACCAGGCGTGTGTGGAAACGCTGCTGCTGCGCTGGCAGCGGCACAAGGAGACGGGACCGGGGGCGGAGATGCCCGATTTTCTGGCGCAGTTGGGGGTGAACCAGCAGCAGTTGGAGCGGCTGTTGTGGGAGATCGCCTGGCGGGCGCACAGCCGGGCGGCCGAACGGCAGGAATCGGCCGATATTGCCGAGACGGAAGTGATGGGCATTGCCAAAAACCACCTGGGCAGTTACCAGAAGGCGGAACAGTTTATTGAGTATACGGAGCGGCGAGCGCATTTACTGGTGGGGCATGGCGGGCAGCAGCAGCGGGTTTACCGTTTTCCGCACCGCACGTTTCAGGAGTATCTGGCGGCCTGTTATGTGGCCTCGCAGCGGGATTTTTCGCGGGGCGCGCCGAAGCTGGCGCAGCGCGGCGACACGTGGCGCGAGGTGCTGAATCTGGCGGCGGGTACGCTGGTGTTTAACCAGAACAATGTAGAGAAGGCGTTGGATGGCATCCGGGAAGTGCTGCCGGAGCGGGTGCCCGCAGCCGCGGACACGGCCGGTTGGTACCGGGTGTGGCTGGCGGCGGAGATGATGGTGGTGGTGGGCGCTGATGTAGCCTTGCGGGACGACGTGGGGCGCAAGACGCTGCCCCGGCTGCAAAAGATGCTGGCGGCACTGCTGGCGGCGGGGGCGCTGACGCCGCCGCAGCGGGCGGAGGCGGGTGACGCGCTCGGGCTGTTGGGCGACCCGCGCCCTGGCGTCTGTACGCTGGAGCCGGATATGATCCCGATTCCGGCGGGGACGTTTTTGATGGGCGATAAAAAGTATACGGTGCAGGTGGACGCTTTTGCCATTGCCCACTACCCGGTGACCAATGCGCAGTATCGCTTTTTTGTCGAGGCGGGTGGGTATGAGAACCCGGATTTCTGGACGAAGGAGGGGTGGCAGCAGCGGGGCAAAGAGAAATGGACGCAGCCGCGTTATTGGGATGACTCGTTTACCGCTATTGACAACAAGCCGGTGGTGGGGGTGAGCTGGTATGAGGCGGTGGCCTACTGTAACTGGTTGAGTGCCAAAACGAGGAGAAGCTACCGGCTGCCGACGGAAGCGGAGTGGGAACGGGCAGCGCGGCATACCGACGGCCGTACCTACCCCTGGGGCAATAAGTGGCAGGGCGGGATTATCAATTCCAGAGAAGCAGGCGTGGGGCGGTCTACGGCCGTTGGCTCTTTCCCGCACAGCACGGCCGTCTGTGGCGCACAGGATATGAGTGGTAACGTCTGGGAATGGTGCCAGAGCAGGTATGCAGATGAGCCGTACCGGGCGGACGACGGCCGTGAAAATCTGGACAGCCAGGCCCGGCGCGTGGTGCGCGGCGGTTCGTGGCACTTCAACCAGAACCTCGTGCGCGCGGCCTCCCGCGCCCACTTCCATCCGGGCGCCCGTGACTACCTTCTCGGTTTCCGGCTGGTGCGCCGTTCCCCATCTCAATAGTGCTCTGTGCTCTGCTCTTGCCTGCGCAATGGTAATGGAGCAGGCTTCTCGCGCCCATAGGCGCGAGATCGCTACAAAAATTTTTCACCCCAACTCCTGCATCCCTCTCATTCCACGCGGAGCGTGGAATGCCCTCCCTGGCGCTCCGCGCCCCATTCACACACCAAACCCGTCGTAGGGGCGGGACAGGCGGGCTAAAACCCTTGCCAAAACCCAGGGCCTCGTCCCCGCCTGTCTCGCCCTCCTTGCCGGGCGTGGGGCGAGACGGCGCGGGACAATGTTGCGCGTTTCGGCCACCGAATTACCGCGCCATCCCGCCCCTACCGAACATCTGTCGTAGGGGCAACCCTTGTGGTTACCCCAAACTTGTGGTTGCCCCAAACAGGGCGGGTACAAGACCCGCCCCTACGATAGGTTGCGGATGCGGTGGGAAATGGGGGTGATTGGGTTATACTGGGTCTATGACGGTTTTGCTTTTTCCGGGGCGGCATTTGCTGAATACGGCGTTTCAGGAGCATTATCTCCGCCGGTTGCTGCGGATGCCGTTGGCCGCGCTGCCGTTTGTGGATACGCAGCGGCCCGCCGCCGGAACCCCCATTGACCAGATCGTCTTTGCCGTCACCTCGGCCAACCAGCAACATGCACGGTACAACCCCATCCCGTTTCATGTGCGGGCGATTGGGGTGGATCGGTTTGCACGGCCGTTGGAAATGACCTTTGGCATCCAATACCGCATCATCGGCATCCCCCATTACCCGCCCACCCCCCGTTTTGCCGAATTTGTGCTGAAAGAGATTACCGAACAAACAGAAGGCGGCCTGGCGCTGACGCCGGAGAACTGCGCCGTACTCACCTGCACACCGGGCGTCATGGCCCAGTTCCAACAGTTAGGCTTTGCCATTTTGCCCGCCGAATCCACTTTTGACCCCAAGCCAGATACGCCTAATGACCTGCTGCAAAAGCTGGTAGCGGCGGGTGATGGCTGGTTTACCAACCAGGAGCTGCGTGAAAAGATCGCCGCCGCGACCTTTGATTTGTGGCAAGATTTTCCCGATGTGCCACGCCGGATATTTCGGCTGTGGCGTGACCCGCTGCTGACGGAGTCGGGCGACCTGACGTCCAGCCGCGACTATGCGGCGTATGCCACCGGCATGGGCAACCAGGAGATCATTCGCCTGAAATATGGAGACATCCAAGAGGCGATTGTGCCCGGCAAAATTGTGGATGAGGGGTGCGCGGATGGGGCGCTGCTGGCGCTGATTGCCGCCGATTTCCCGGACTCTGACTTGATCGGCATTGAGATTACGGGCGAGTTTATGGCGCGGGCGCTGGACAGGCAGCGGGCGGGGGATTTTGGCGGGGCGTATGTGCATTTCCACCAGCGCAACATCACCCAACCGCTGTTTGAGCCGGGTTCGATTGACACGACGATCTGCAATTCCACGACCCATGAGTTGTGGTCGTATGGCGCGGGGGAGGCGACGCTGCGGGCCTATCTGGCGGAGAAGTTCCGCCAGACGCGCCCAGGCGGGAGCCGCCCAGGAGGGCGGGTGGTAATCCGGGATGTGGTGGGGCCGGCCGATAAGGAGCAAGAGGTGTACATGTGGCTGAATGGGGGCGACGGCCGTGCCCCAGACCCGCACCCACCAACCGACCCGGCGGCGCGGCGGCGGTATCGGGAAGCGTTGTCTACAGACGGCCGTTTTCACCACTTTGCCCAGGATTTTCTGGCCGCGCCCATCCATTACCGCCGGGAAGAAGTGGACGGCGTACCTTATGTGGTGTTGACGCTGCGTGATGCAGTGGAGTTTATGAGCAAAAAGGATTACACCGACAATTGGGACAGCGAGATGCACGAGGCGTTTGCGTTTTGGGACTTTGAGCAGTGGAAGGCGGCGCTAACGGCGGCCGGTTTTACGGTGCTGGAAAACCCCAATGAACCGGCGCAAGGGTCGCGTGTCTACACGAATCCCTGGATTGTGCAGAACCGGTGGCAGGGGAAGGTGAAGTTGTACCGGCGGGAGGGGGACGGCCGTCTCCATCCTCTGCCCTGGCCGCCGACCAACATTGTCATCGTCGGCGAAAAACGGTAAAGGCTCGGACGGCGGTCATTCACGCACGATGGCCGGCCGGTAGATGAGAAAACCGTACGCATACGCCCCACGATCAAAGGATCAAAAAGACCTGGGAATTCCCCAGGTCTTTTATTGCGCCAACGGCGGTTGATTATTCGCTGGCAGCCAGGGTGCGGGCGGCCGTTTCGTCGGTGATGTAGATGGGACGTTTGCCTAAAGCGGCCGTAACCATAGAGACAATGACGCCCGTTTCCCGCCCGGCATGGGGGTCGGTAGGGTTTTCATCTACCAAAACAACAAAACGGTTCAGGCGGCGCTCGCGGCTGAGGCGCATGATGACGGAAAAACTGGTAGCGTCACGCCCGACACGGCCGTGCCGGGCATCCAACAACAAACTCGCCACCCCATTCCCCACCTGGGTATTCATAATTGCCCGCGCCTGCCGGTCAAGCTCGCGGAGTTGTTCAGGCGTTTGTGTGCCCACAAACACGATTTCGATGTAACCATCGGGGTGCCAGGAAACGGTTGATTGGCCTGCTTCGCTCATGGTGCTTGTTGCCTTACGGATTATCAAAAACCGGGATCAATTCGTCGGCGTCCGCAGCAGAAGATTTGCGGCGACGGATGAGGCCACGGGCTTTACCGGCGGCGGTGCGGGCGCCCGCGCTGGCGACACTCACGGCCGTGCCGCCCGCCTGCAACGCCATCTGCCCACCGGTTTTGGCCCCGTCTACCAGTTTTTCCCGGTCCACGCCGGTCAGCGCCGGCAATGCGGCGCGCCAATCATGCATCTGCTCCGGCCCCAGGCTAAAGTATGCCTGGGCGCGTTTGCCGATGAAATAGGTCATCACGGCATTGGTGCTGGCCGAAGCGGCCATACCAACCACCGGGATAGTGCCGGTGACATATTTGGAGGCGACGCGGGCGGTGACTCGTTTAGAGATGTTATTGCCGACGCGGTGGGCAACGGCCGTAGTGCCCGCACTCAATCCCGTCACCGTCATCACCACCCGCCGCTTTTCCTGAGGCGTCATCTGGTGGCCGTAGACGGCGGCGATTTCCAGCACCAGTTCCGCTTGCATCTTAAAGGTGATGCCAAAGTCGGTGGCTATGCCCAGGGTCAGGCTGGCAATGGTACCTAGCCCAGGGATAACCGCTAACCCGGAAGTCGTCGCGCCGACGACGGCCGTGTTGCGGCATTTTTGGTGAATCAACCGATCCGTCAACTCGGCCGGCGTTGCGCCTGGATTAGCCGCCTGCAATTGCGCCACTCGCGCCACCGCCGCCGCCTCATCCGTCTCGTCAATCACCTTCGCCAGCCGATCCAACACCCGCGCCGACAACCCACTTTGGTTATTGGTTAATTCTTCTTGGTGTATAGTCAGTTCACTCATCAGACATTTACTCAAGTTTTGTTAGAGCAGACACCCGCATGTCTCCAGGCCGTTGGAGAATCCACCTATACTACGATAGTGGTTTGAGCATCTGCCATATTGCTGCATCAACTCGACTCATATCTTCGGCTGAGAGGCGGCCTATTTTGCGAATAATGCGTGATTTATCAATTGCCCGCATCTGGAAAACCATAACTACCGATGGCGCCGTTAAGCCATTCTCTGCGGTTGGTTCAATACGTACAGCAAACGCAAAGCGTAATGCCTTTAAGCTGGTAGTAACCGGGGCAATCATCATCATCGGTTCACCAGTCAGGTCAGCCTGTACGGCGACTGCTGGCCGCCGTCCACTTTGTTCGTGCCCATCACTGGTGGGCAAACTTACCAATAGCAGATCACCACGAGCCATTGTTTAACTACCCTCTGCCAACAGACGCTCCATCTTCAACCAATCTTCATCGCTGGCCTTGTCCCAGGCAGCCATTTCCTCATCAAGGTCAGCATAAACTTCTTGGATTGCTTCCTGGGCAGGCATGAAAAGAGGATGTGATTGGACAAATAAGCCGTATTCATACCAAATCGCCAGTTTCTCAACAGGCATTTTTTCGGCCAGGGCAATTACTTCTTGACGAGTAATGGACTGTGTTTTTGATTTCATATCATTGATACTCCACACTACTAACCAAGACCGATCAATCTGTGAACAATGATACCACTTCAAACCTGGTAACGTCTACCAGACCCAGGTCGGAGAGGCGCAGTTCGGGGATGACGACGAGGGCCAACAGGCTGAGCTGCATGAAGGCGTTGTTTAGCTGGCAGCCGCAGTCGCGGAATGCCTGCACCATGCGCGCCGCTTTTTCGGCCACCACTTCGGCGCGTTCGTCGGACATCAGACCGGCGATAGGCAGTTCCACCAGGGCGATTTCGGCGTCGTCTTTGTAGACGACCACGCCGCCGCCTACCGCCCCCAGCCGGTTGGCCGCCAGCGCCATGTTGGTTTTGCTGGTACCGACGACGATCATGTGGTGGCTGTCATGGGCGACAGTGCTGGCGATGGCGCAGCGGGTGTTAAAACCGAAGCCGGAGGCAAAGCCGTTGACCACGCCGCCCGTTGCCCGATGCCGTTCCACCAGGGCGATGTGGGCCACATCCTGGCGCGGGTCGAGCTGGACACGGCCGTCCACCACCGGCAACACGCGCTCCTCTGCTTTAGTGGGGGCCTGGTTTTCGACGATGGCGATGGTGCGAACTTTGGCGGGAGATTGGAGATTGGAGATTGGGAGATTGGCGGTGGGGACACCGCGAGATTGGGAGATTGGCGGTGGGGGCACCGCGAGATTGAAGTCGTCGGCGGTGAGGGGTTTGCCCAGTTTGACGGTGTTTTTGGCGAAGGCGGGGTAGGCGTAAGGGGGCAGGTCTATGGTGAGACGGCCGTCCACCGCCACCACCTCTCCCGCCGCAATCACCATCTCAATGGGCAGGCTGACCAGATCGCTGCTGAGGATGATGTCCGCATAGCGACCGGGGGTGATGGAGCCAATGTCCTTTTCTACGCCGAAGTGGACGGCCGTGTTCAACGTGGACATTTGAATCGCGGCAACGGGCGACAATCCCTGGGCGATGGCGTGGCGCACCACCCGGTTCATATGCCCCTCGTGAACCAGCGTCCCGGAGTGGCTGTCATCGGTGCAGAGGATGAAGTTGCGGTTGTCCAGCCCCATTTCGGTGATCGCCTTCACCTGGGCGGCCACATCATGCCAGGCCGAACCGAGGCGCAGCATGGCTTTCATGCCCTGGCGGGCGCGGGCGATGGCGTCTTCCAGGCGGGTGCCTTCGTGGTCGTCGGCCGGGCCGCCAGCGACGTATCCGTGAAACGGCCGTCCCAAATCCGGCGCGGCATAATGGCCGCCCACCGTTTTGCCCGCCTGCATGGTGGCAGCCACTTCGGCGTGCATTTTGTCGTCGTTCAGGTAAATGCCGGGGAAATTCATCATCTCGCCCAGGCCGATGATGCCCGGCCAGGTCATCGCTTCGGCCACTTCCGCCGGGCCGATGGTGGCGCCGGGTGTTTCCAGGCCGGGGGCGCTAGGTACGCAGGAGGGCATTTGCACATAGATGTTGATGGGCAGCGTGGCCGCTTCGTCGTGCATCAGACGCACACCGGGCAGCCCCAGCACATTGGCGATCTCGTGCGGGTCTATGAACATGCTGGTGGTGCCGTGTGGAATGACGGCGCGGGCGAACTCTGTCACCGTGACCATGCCGCTTTCCACGTGCATATGGCCGTCACACAAACCGGGGATGAGGTAACGGCCGTGCACCTCAATCACCTGTGTCGTTTCCCCAATCGTATGCCCGGCGTCTGGCCCCACGTAGGCAATGCGCCCGCCGCTGACGGCCACATCCGTATCGGGGATAATTTCACCGGTGTGTACATTCAGCCAACGGCCGCCACGAATCACCATGTCCGCCATCTGCCGCCCCATGGCCACATCCACCAACTGTTTTGTCATCTCATGCCAGGGTTTTCTGGTCATCATCTTTCCCTCTCGTTTTGCCATTTTTTGTCCAGCGTGCGTAATCCGAAGTCAGATGTCCGAAGCCTGATGTCGGGCTTCCAACTTCCGGCCTCGAATCAACGACAACCGATTACCGATTACCGATCACCGGCCACCGATTACCGGCAGCCACACCGTAAACGTTGTGCCCGTGCCCTCCACGCTCGCCACCTCAATATCGCCACCATGTAAATCTACCACCTCTTTGACAATCGCCAACCCCAGGCCGGTACCAGGGATGTTGGATTGGGAGGCTTGTTGGCCGCGATAAAAACGATCAAACAGGTGTTGTTGGTCGGCCAGGCTAATGCCTATGCCCGTGTCCATCACTTGCAGGTAAACGGCCGTGCCCCTCTCATGCAGCCCGGTACGCACCACAACCCCCCCGGCAGGGGTAAACTGAATGGCATTGTTCACCAAATGGGACACCACCAGAGAAAGCTGAATGGGTTCCCCATACACCGATGGCAGGTCAGGTTGTAATTTTTGGCTCAGGGTGAGACCGGCTTCGGCCATGCGGGGGGAGAGGCTGGCAACGGCCGTGCGCACCACCTCATTCAAATCCACCGGCTTTAGCTTGATGGTGTCCCGCCCCAATTCCAGCCGGGACAGGGTCAAAATATCCTCGATCAGTTGGGTCAGCCGGTCCGCCTGCCGCCGCAGCACTTCCACGTAATAGGCCTGACGCTCCGGCTTACTCTGCCCCATCAAATCCAGATAGAGTCCCAAATTGGTGATGGGTGTGCGCAGTTCATGGGATACTTCAAAAATAAAACGAGACTTGAGCCGATCCAATTCCTGCAACTGCTCATTGGCCGCAGCCAGTTCACGGGTGCGTTCGGCCACACGCTCCTCCAGCGTTTGCAGCACCAGCATCCGATCCAGCGCCCCCCCCGCCGCTTCGGAGATAGCGACCAGAAAATCAGTCTCCTCGGCTGAAAATTTATGGACGGCCGGCAAACTGATATACATGACGCCAATAATGCGTTCCTGAGCGCGCAGCGGCAAACCAATACCGCTGCGAATGGCCTGTTGCTCAACCATCTGTTTTTCCCGCTCATAAAAGCGCGCCTGGCTGCTATGGGCCATATCTTCGGTGATGTGCATCTCGCCGGTAGCGGCGATGTGCCCAATGATGCCTTCACCCAGATGGAAACGTCGCCCCAACAATTCTGGCCTGAGGGGGAAAACGCCACGCGCCACCATCACATCGGCGTCATTTTCCTTCAGATACAGGCTGCCCAAAGACCCCCCGACTACACTCATGGCCCGCTGCAAAATGGTTGGCAGCATATCTTCCAGGTTCTCCGCCACGCGCAGTTCGGCGGAGAGGGTGGACAGAGCTTCAAAACGGGCGGCGCGCTGGCTGACCTGGGCAAATAAATGGGCGCGTTCCAAAGCGGCCGCCAGTTGGTCGGCGGCAATGGTGAGCAGGGTGACATCGGTTTCGGTAAAAGCATTTTTGGTCGTGCTGTCTACATTCAGCACACCTATCAACTGCTCACCCTGCCGCAGGGGCAAAACGAGTTCGGCAGCGACGGGGATGCGCGGCGAGGGGATGAAGTGGGGATGAACGGCCGTGTCATTCACCACCAGCGTTTCTCCCATTTGGGCGGCTAACCCAATGAGACCTTGCCCTAATTTTTGCCGGTATATCCCCAGGGGGATCAAATCCTGGTTTGGCCCCTGCATGGCTTCGCACACCAGTTCTTGTGTTATGGCGTCAATGCGGTGAACCGAAACACTGATAAAATGAAAATTCTGCACCAGATAGGCCGCACAGGTGTGACAAATGTCGCGTATTTCTACCAGACCGGCCAGGTGGCGGCTGAGATTTTGCAGCAGGGTCAGGCGATGCGCCCACTGCTCCATCTCTTCACTTTGCCGCTGCATGGCCGCAAAAAGGCGTAATTTCTCCAACGCCACCCCTAACTGCCGGGCAAATGTCAGCAGCAAGTGTTCATCCCCTTCTGAATAACCATTGACCTCACAGCTTTCGGTGTTGATCACCCCAATCAGCCGGTCGCCGGCAAACATGGGCACGCATAATTCCGAACGGGCATCGGGGTCAATTTCTACATAGAGAGGGTCTTGCCGCACATCTGGGCAGCGGTATGGTTTTCCCGTTTGCGCCACCCGGCCGACAATGCCCTGGGTTATGGGAAAGGGTGCAAAAGAAAAGTGCTGGCCTTTGATGCGGTAAGAAGCGTGTGGTTGAAGCGTCTGCGCCACGGCATCTAGCAATAAGACGCCAAAGTTTTGGGGATATAAGGTCTCGCCAATGATCGCCGTTGCTTCTTCCAGCAGATCGTCTTCGTTTGTGACCTGTGTGGCTGCCTGGGCCAATGCTTGCAGCGCAAACATCTCTTCCAACTGACGTTGGGCCGCTTTGTGCAGTTCTGCATTGTGCCAGGCCAGCGCCACCTGGCTGGCAAAGGCGGACAAGGACGCGATATGTTCTGGCTGGTAAAAATCTGGCTCCTTTTTGTCCAGAGCAATGAGGGCCACAACCTGGTTGCGCACGACAATGGGCACGCCAACCCAGGCGCGAATGAGTCCCTGGGGTTTGGCCCAGCCAGGATAGTTAGCTGTGTCGGGAATGATGACCGGCTGCCGGGTTTGCACCAACTGGCGCAGGTTGTCCGTTTTGTTTACGTCAAAGACAAAAAACGGCATTTGCGGCAGCAGCGCCGGATTTGTCTGTTCATACCCCACGTGGCGAATGATGCGGGCACGGCCGTGTTCCACCAGCATGATATTGGCCGAATCATAAGCCACCACGCGGGCAATCTGCGCCAAAATGCGGGTCGGCAACTGGTCAAAGTCCAATGTTTCGTTGATGATGGCGCTAATTTCCCGCAGCGCTTCTGCCAGGGCGCGCTGCTCTTGCTCCTGGTGCAGCAGCCTGGCTCTGGCTATGGCCAGGGCAATGGGGGTAGCCGCCTGTTCTGCCCGCTGAATTTCTACGGCCGTGAACGGATGCGGTTCTTGAAAGGTGAGCATGATCACGCCCATTTTTTGCCCCAGGGCGATGAGGGGAATGCCTAGCAAACCGGCTATGTGCAGCCGGTTGACAATGCGCACCTGGTGATAGGGCGAAATACGGGCATCTGGCACAGCAATGACCTGTTCTTGCTCAAGCACAGCTCTGGTGAAGGTGTCTTTGTCCGGCAGTGGCGGCATGGTTGGGTAACTATCTTCATAAGGCCCAGAAGCCGCCAGGGGTTTTATCTGCTGGCGGGTGGCATCCCAGGTGGTGATGTAACAACCATCAGCAGCCAACAGTTGGCGTAAATTGTAAGTTACCGATTTCAACATCTGGTGAAAGTCGAGGATGGAGGCGACTTCATTGGTGATTTGGGTGAGCAGATTCAGGTAATGCGCCTGGTTTTGCCAGGCAGCCTCAGATAGGGGGGAAGGGGTGAGGGAGGAAAAGGGTACGGCCGTGTCCAACAGATTATCCTGGTTAGCGTCTGATTATCCCATTTTCTGGCAGCATATCGCCAGCCTGATAACATCTTACGCGGGCGGGCGAAAACAGGCAACACCTTTTCCCAAACCCTTGTGGTTTTAGAACAGATGTGCTATAATTTGTCCTAAAATTTGGGCGCAATGGCATGGCTGGCACGCTTGTTTTTTGACGCAAAAGGAGACATACTATAGCCTTGTTTCCCAAATGTTGTGCTGACTCAAATAAAGCGCCAGCCATAGCCATAGATACAAAAAGGAGAGTGTCGCATGTATCAAAAAATTATTATCGTAGGCAACTTAGGGCGGGACCCAGAAATGCGGTATATGCCCGACGGCACGGCCGTGACCAGTTTCAGTGTTGCTACCAGCCGTAGTTGGACAGATAAGGCGTCCGGCCAACCTCGTGAAGAAACATTGTGGTTTCGGGTGAATGTTTGGGGTCGCCAGGGCGAAGTGGCCAATCAGTACCTCAGCAAAGGGCGGAAGGTATTGGTCGAGGGACAACTGCAAGGGGATGCCCAAACGGGCGGCCCGAAATTGTTTACCCGCAGTGATGGCACAGTTGGGTCATCCTTTGAAATACGAGCTGAAACTATCCGCTTCTTAAGCCCCAAAGGTGAAGGCGGTTTTGAAGGGGAAGATGCGGCTTATGCTGGCGCTCCGGCTCACGAAGAAGACGATATTCCGTTTTAGTTGTTTGTAGCAGCGGCTTCAGCCGTTTTGCCGCTAATGCCGCTAATGCACGCCCGGCGAATAAATTCGCGGCTACAGAAGGCAAAGCCGACCTTCGTCGGCTGGCTACCAGACCGCGAAGGCAGTCTTCGCTTTGTGTAGCTGCGGTTTCAACCGCCCGGTTTATTGCCGAAAAAAGTCAATTTTCATAAGCGGCCACGACGAACCTTATGCAAGAGGCAGTTTGGTATGGCTTGTGCCATATCAATCTGCCTCTTGCCGTTTTTCCAGGCATGACGTAGGGGCGATCCTTGTGGTCGCCCTCTGCCAGGGCGGGCATGAGGCCGCGCCCTTACAAATCATTGAATTGGGCGACGGCTTCGCCTACAATAATCCCCGTCGGGCACAACGGGGACGCCAGGAGAATCAGTATGGCCACAGCGCCGGTATCGCCACAGCAGTTACGGGTGGCCTTAAACAGTTACTTCAATGATGATGAACTGCGTGATCTTTGTTTTACGCTGGGGATTGACTATGAAAATTTGGGTGGTGACACTAAATCAGAGAAGGTTTTGGAGCTAATCCAATACTGCGAACGTCACGGCCGTAGCGACGACTTGATAAACACCATCCAACGCTACCGCCCCAACGTGGATTGGGAACATCTGGCAACTACACCGTCTGGCCCGGCAAAAAAGGTACAGCCATTCGCCAATGTACAATCCTATGCTAACCAGCAGATTTTGGAAGAAACGCCACCTTCCATAGAAGATCACGAACCTGTACAGCCCCCACCCAACCCTTTCCAAACCATCACCGCCCACAATGGCACACTACTCACCGAACGACACGGCGTCCGCATTTACGGGCTGGTAACGCGCCAGCCCTGGAACCTGCCGGTAGATGCCTTTGTGCTGCCGCTAAGTTCTGGGTCATCTTTCAGTCCAGGAGGATTGGGGAGCGCACTGGAAGATGCTCTGAGTAAAACTAATGTTGGCTCTCTCCGTGAGGTATTTGAGCAAACGGTAGCCACGCGATCCCCCTCTTCTCTGCTACCAGAAAACCCCTTCTTGCTCATGCAAAATAGCGATGAATATTGGACGCTGCCCGGCAATGATCGGCGCGTGATTGTGGCGACAGCTGATGATGAGCGCGGCAACCGCGCCATAGCAAACGCGGCCAGCGCCGCTGCCGCCATCGTCCAATTGGCATTGAATAGTGGATTGCGAAGTTTTGCCATTCCTCCTTTGGGATCTGGCGCCGGGCAATTATCAGGGCGGGATGTGGCACTGGCTATGCTAGAAGCAATTTTGTCTGCCCTCCCTGCTTCCGATACGACATCATTGTCAGAGATCATTCTGACAACGCTCGTCCCCGACATACTGACGGCGCTGCGACAGCGGTTTATCAAACGGCCGCAGGCGGCCGTGAATGATGAACCGGTGGGGCGGGACTTGTTGCAGGTGGAAACGGCCGTGTATGCCCTGGCCGAAATGTGTATGCTCAACGACCTCAATCCGCCACTGTCGGTGGGGGTGTTGGGTGGCTGGGGCAGTGGCAAATCCTTTGTCATGCACCTGATGCAAGAGCGGGTTGCCCACCTGCGCGGCCGTCCGGCCACGCCCAACTTCCCTTACGTCGGCCACGTGTACCAGATCAGGTTTGACGCCTGGACGTATGCCAAATCTAACCTGTGGGCCAGCCTGATGCAGACGATTTTTTACGAGTTAAACGCCCAACTGACCCGCGAACGAGAAGTGGCGAAAACTTTGGCAGGCATCCCGGAAACGGCCGATTCCCCAAGTTTAACGGCCGAACAGGAAGAGGTCTTGGCGCGGGTACTGCGGGCTGGCGGGCCGGTGTGGGAAGCGCTGGCCTATCCTGATTTGAAAGCCCGGCAGGTGCAGGATATCGTCAACTTTGCCGCCGAACTGGACAAAAAAGTGCAGTCACAAGAATTGTTGTGGGCGGAATTGCGCCAGTTGAAAGAAACGGAACTGAATGAACTGCGCCAGACGGAAACGGAATTGGCAGCGAAGCAGGCCGCTCTCGAACAGTCGCGGCTGGAACTACAGGCAAAGGTAGATGAAGAGATTGCCGCCGAAGCGCGGGAAGCGGCCTGGAAACCGCTGCAAAATGCGTTCCAACAGCAGTTTGGGGCGGCGGTGGGCACGATTAAAGCGATGTTCACGACCGTTGAGCCATCCGATTCCCCCTCCATCCGTGACACGTTCACTAACACGGCCGCCCTCTGGCAGATGATCCGCAACAATCCCACCGAGTTTGCCGCCTTTTTGCTATTGGCGCTGTTCCTGGCAACGGTTCTGTGGGTGAGCGAAAACGTGACCATTCAAATCCCCGGCCTGGTATTGACCGTTGGCTCGGTGGGTCTGGCTTTTTTGCGCAGCTATGACAAATGGCTGAACCTGATTCGCCAGAGTTTTGTCGCTTACCGGTTGCAGGTGGAAGCGGAAAAGGGGCGATTGGCCGACGGCCGTGACGCCCGCCTGCAACAAAAACTGGCCGAACAAACCCGCGAATTTAACCAGAGCAAACAAAGCGGCCAACCCTTTACGCCGCCCGCTGCCAATATCCCGGCGCTGGAAGAAGAGATTGCCACCCTGGAAGCCAAAGCCAAACGGCAGCGGCAGCGGGTGGGCATTACCGCCACCTATGTCTCGCTGCTCGATTTTGTCAGCTCCCGGCTGGATGAGGCCATTTACGAGAAGGAGTTGGGGCTGATGCACCAGGTGCAGCGTGACCTGCGCGAATTGAGCGAAAGCCTGACGGCCGAGGGGCACAAACTGTTCCCACGGGGTCGGGCGCGGGTCATCCTCTACATTGATGACCTGGATCGCTGCCCGCCGCTGCGGGTGGTGGAGGTGCTGGAAGCGGTGCAACTGCTGTTGAAGACCGACCTGTTTATTGTGGTGCTGGCGATTGATGTGCGTTTTATCACGCGGGCGCTGGAAACGGTGTACAAGGGCATACTCACCCGGCGCGGCAGCCCGTCGGGGCTGGATTATATCGAGAAGATCATCCAGATTCCGTATGGGGTACAGCCGATTGAGGACACGGCCGTTGCCGGTTATCTGGGCCAGCAGGTGGTGGTGTCCCAGCGGGGTTCGCCTGATTCAGGTGCGGGTGATGGCGGCACGTCCGCGCCAGATGACGCCACGCAACCTGAACCGGATCAAACAGGCGGCGAAGATAGAGATGGGGAAGAGGTAGTGACAGAGGAGGGCGACGGCCGTGAACCGGAAACCGACTTGCCGGTACAGGCCATTGAAATCAGCCCGGACGAATATGCCCGGATGCAAAATTGTTGTAAGCAGGTAGCCATGACCCCCCGCGCCATCAAACGGCTGGCGAATGTGTACAAGCTGCTCAAAATCATCTGGTACCGTGAAGGCAGCGAACCAGACAGCCTGGAAATGGTGGAGGTGATCATGGCCATGCTTGCCCTCTCGGAACGGTATCCCAACCAGACCCGTGACCTGTTTGAAAACATCGCCCGTGAAATTCGGGCTGACTCGGCGGAAAAGATAGCCGCCTATATGAAGAATCCATTGGCAGCGGATGAAACAGACAACTATTTGGTTCAGGAATGGCGGCAGTTGGAGGCGGACACGGCCGTACTTATGCCCGACATGCCCATCAGCCAGATTGATCTCAAAACATTCAACCTGGTGCGCTCCTTCTGCTTTGTAGGTGACATTGGCTATGACCCTGGCGAATTGATGGCGGCGTTGTCGTCGGCGGCGTTGTCGCCCCCTCAACCGGCGGCAGAATCATCTGAAAAACAGGCGGCGGCTTGACACATTGCCCCCGCGCCATATAATTCCGCCCAATCTGATAGACATTGCAGACCTGACAGGTTTCAAGCAACCTTTGGTTGCCAACCTGTCAGGCCCATGTCTTAAAAAACGATGACCAGGACAAGTAGTTGTTCAGCCCGTAGCAGAGACCGGTAGACCAATAGGCTGGAAGTCGCCGGAACGAAGTGGACAGCCAAAACCCCCTGTGAGTGACCTTCTGAACATGGAAGGGCGAGGCAGTTAGGAACATATTTGGCCTTATCGGCTAACATTTATCCCCAACTGCCTCGCCCGTACCCAGGTAAGAAGGGACGGGTGGCTCCGTTAACGGCCGTGAATGAGGGTCTGTTTGTAGTACGCACTTTGGCGCGGTGAAGGGCGATAAATCGCCTACTACAAACAATGACTGAATTTGGGTGGAAACGCGACGGCCGTCGCCCCAATCGTGGGCGGCGGCTGTTTTTATTTGTAACGGGGTAACTGGGTAATTGTGTAATTACCCAGTTACCCAATTGCCCAATTACTTTTTGGAGGTAAATCGTATGAACAAAAAAATCCCTGTGGGCATCCTGGCCGCCACCGGCACGGTCGGGCAGCGGTTTGTGGAACAACTGGCAAACCATCCCTGGTTTGAAGTGGTGGTGGTCACCGGGTCAGAACGGACGGTGGGACGGCCGTATGGCGAGGGCGTGAACTGGAAGCTGCTGGGCGACCCGCCGCAAAATGTGGCTAACCTCATCGTGCAACCAACCGCGCCGGGTCTGCCCGCCCAACTGCTCTTTTCTGGCCTGCCCACGCCAGAAGCCAAAGAGATGGAACCGGCCTTTGCCAAAGCCGGGCACATCGTCTTGACCAATGCTTCCCCGTACCGTATGGACCCGTATGTGCCCTTGCTCATCCCGGAGGTGAACCCGGATCACATCGACATCATCCCCCACCAGCGGGAGAAGTATGGTTGGGAGGGGTACATTGTGGCCAATGCCAACTGCTCCACCACCAGCGTTGTCTTGCCGATGCAGATTTTGCACCAGGCGGTGGGGTTGGACACGGCCGTGATCGTCACCATGCAGGCCATCTCCGGCGCGGGTTATCCGGGCGTTGCCTCCATGGACATTCTGGACAACGTCATCCCCTACATCGGCGGGGAAGATGCCAAAGTGGAGAGCGAACCGCGCAAGCTGTGTGGCACATTGGCCGATGGTGAAATTCAGATGGCCGATTTTGTGGTTTCCGCACAGACCAATCGTGTACCTGTCTTCGATGGGCACTTGGGCAGTGTTTCCGTCAAACTAAAACAGTCCATTTCCCCGGCGGAAGCCATCGCCCTGTTCCAAAATTGGCAGCCCCCGGCCATGTGCCGCGACCTGCCCAGTATGCCCGATCCCGTTCTGATCTACCGCCCGGAAGAGGACCGCCCGCAACCCCGCCTTGACCGTGATTCTGGCAACGGTTTAGCCTGGACAATTGGCAAAGTGCGGACTTGCCCCGTCAACGATATTCGCTTCCTGGCCTTAGCCCATAACACCCTACGCGGCGCAGCCAGCGGCTCTATTCTTAATGCCGAGTTGTTAGTCAATCATGGTTTTATTAAGGCCTGAAAGTGAAGCAAAATGTTTCCAAGACGATTCGGGCTTTAGCCTGTCATTCCGACGAGTCTTCGAGGAGGAATCTCCCTCACTTATACAGGTGAGGGATTCCTCGCTCCGCAGACTCCGCTCGGAATGACAGGTGAATGGTGAAAGCCAGAAAATTCGTTTAATGGTGCATTCTGTTCAATTTCTCAGGCATAGGAGGTCCTCTTAAGGAGGGTTTATTACATGATTCGGGTGGCGTCCACAGCGGGAATCGCTTGAAAAGGCGGCGTTTTTCCCCGGTGATGGGTTCCGTGCAGACGGCCGCGTACCCCATTCCCTCATCAGGTTCATAAAAAACAACACAACGAATTCCGGCGGCTTCGGCCAGAGCCACAGCATCAAGCAGCACTCTTGCGGACGGTACGCCGATCAATGCCAGATGGCAGGGTTGTTGTGGCTGAGCGAACTGCTTCCCGGCTTCGAGACATACATGCCCCACCTGCACCAATTGATCAGCCAGCGGGATGTCGGTACGCACCAGAACATAGACAAACGGGACATCAAGCTAACCTTTCGTCATGTATCGCCTCCTTTGCCTCTATAGCCAACACCTGCTCTGGCAGGTAGGCAGCGAAAGGGTAGGCTCCGTCTGCAAAATCTGCTGCCTTATACTGGTGAGCGCCTGCTTTGGGTAAGATCATTCGCAGGTTTTGCAGCATTTCACTGGTAACGACGCCCACAAACGGAGCCAGCACGAACGCTTCGTGAAAGGGGGAGTGCAGGCGGGCCAATGCCCGAAACATCTCCCATCCTTCATAAGCGCCATTCGCCAGCTTGCGTTGATTGGTTGCCAGAGTAAACCCTTTTCGCCAATCTTTGCCGCACAGTGCCAGATAGAGCAGATGATGGACGGCCGTTAACTCATGCCGACGCTCGGAATTCATTAAACCTGCCCAATGGTGGCGCAGGGAAGTGTACGTTTGGGGATCAATCAAAATTTGGGCGACAACAGCCCGGGGAAGTGTGTTCATTTGTCATATCTCCTATGCACAAGTAAGTAACAATCAATAAAACGACGGCGTTTGGGGAGATATGACCGGGGGTGCTCTAGGCAAATGCTGATAAAGCTACAACATCTTTTCTACTCCTGGTTAGTGCGCCATGCGAGAATCGAACTCGAAAAGGCGATTTTAGAGACCGCTCCTCGTTCCAACGAGACATGGCGCTGAGAAGTGGCCGCACTATAACAAATCAAACCAATCAATGCCATAAGAATTAGATAAACATTGGGGAGATGAGTGAGCTTACGGCCGTATGCTCACTCATCTCCTGCATCTATTCCGTAATTTCCACCGGATCGCGCAGCCAGGTGGGGACGAGCTGCACCCAGGTGTTGCCAATTTGCAGGGGGAAGGGGTCGCCGTTGGCGTCGGTGAAGGTGAGCATGTCGTTACGGCCGTCCCGGTGCCACGTCACATCATACACCTGCCCATCACGCAGCACCACCCCCTGCCCACTACCCCATATCTGAATTTGCACCGTCAGGGCGACACAGACGCCGTTGTTAATTTGCTCACAAATGGTGGGGTCTTCCACATGGAAGGGGGCGATGATGACCACATTGGCGGCGCTCACCTGTTCGCCGTCGAGGGCATCAATGATGTCTTCATTGTCGGCGCGGCGCAGATAGCGGTTGGTGGCCGGGTCATATGTCCATTCCACAAAGGTGGAGCGGTAATTGACGCTGGCGTAGGTAGCGGGACGGCCGTTGGCGGGCGCTTCACTGCCAAAAGCAACCTGCGTTTGAAAATCTGGAGGATGATTACGGCCGCCCGTTTCCAATCCCGCCCAAATTTGCTCTGGGCGAACGTACAACGTATGTTCAAATGGCTTGCTCTGGTCGCCGGTGCGGTAGTAACCGGGTTCGTTGCTGCGCACCAGATGGTCGGCGATGTCTGATTGCAACATGCGGTTGCCCACGCCGGCACTGGTGCCGGAGTAGACCAGGGCGGCATCGTACATGGCGGGCAGTTCCAGGTCAATCAGGCGGGCGCTGCGGATGGGGCCAACGGATTCCGGCGACTGGCTGTACATGAGCAGGGTGAAGCGGGTGACAGCTCCTTCGGCCGTATGTTCAAAGACCCAATCGGCCGAATTCAGGCCGGATTGCGGGCGCACATAAAAGGCGGGGGCGTTGGAGATTTTGATGGCTAACGGCCGTCGCTCTAACACACTCGGATCTGCCAAAACTTCCCCGGTTAAGGGGTTGCGGTCGGGGGCAAAATCCTCCGGTTTCAGCAGCAGGATGCTTTCCGGGGCAGCCGGAGTAGGCGTCTGGATGGGGGTTGGTGTGGCCGGCGGTGGCGCCAACGTGGGCGGCGGCGGCAGGGTATTGGTGGCGGCAGGCAGCACGGCCGTTGTCACCGTGGCTTCGGTGGTGGGTTCGGTATTCTCGGCAACGGCCGTTGCCGGCGCCGCTATCAATGTTGGCGGCGTTTCCTCCTGCCCCCCACAGCCGGTTAACACCCACACACATACAATCAAGATCAACAGCAGCTTTTTCATAGGCTTTTCTCTTCGCTTCCTTCGCTTCCTTCGCGTTCTTCGCGGGTAGTAATCAAAAAATACGCGGTATTCTGGCGAGGGGCTGCCGGTTTGTCAAGCAGGGGATCGGGTGATTGGTTCTTCAGGATTTCATGGGATTGACGCCAGATGTAGAGGGCGACCCTTGTGGTCACCCTCGACTGGGCGAGTACAAGACCCACCCCTATTTTTTGTGATACCCCCAGATCCAAAAGATCAAGCGAGTTCGCATCACTCATTCACTATCGTTAACCGTCCGAACCGCCCGCAGTCGCTCCAAAAACTCACTGAGGATGATGGCCGTCGCCCCCCAGACCATGTGCCCGTCTACATCAAAATAGGGCACGGTCAGACGATAGCCCTGCCGCTCGATGATCCCTTCACGGCGACTGTCCGGGTGGAGCAGGTGGCTGAGTGGCGTTTCCAGCAGTTCGGCCACTTCATTTTCGGCTAGATGGAACAACGGCCGTACCCCTCCCTGCAACCAGCCCACAAACGGATGTACCTGAAAGTCAGAAGGGGGAATCCAGATAGGGGTCAATTTGCCGAGGATGGTGATGGTAGACGGCCGTACCCCCACTTCCTCCTCTGTCTCCCGCAGCGCCGCCGCCGCCAGCGTCTCTCCTGCCTCCACCCGCCCACCGGGAAACGAAATCTGCCCCGCGTGCGAATTTAAATCATCCCGCCGCCGCGTCAGCGCCAGATGCACTTCGTCACCATGGCAATACAACAACAGCAGCACACTGCCGATCCGCGCCGCGCCGGGCAAATCCGCCGGACGGCTGGCCGGGCGCGTCAGGGGAGCCATCAGGTAATGCGCTGCCTGGCTGTCAAACGGCGTCAACGCCAGCGCCGCCTGGATGTGGGAGAGGGTGATGGGGGGCATGGGGGATTTGGTAGTCGGTGATCAGTTATCGGCAGTCTTACCGACTCCCGGCTCTAAAGAGGCGCGGAAGACGTAGCCCAGCCCACGTTCCGAGGTGATATAACGGGGACGTGTTTTATCTTTGTCTTCAATTTTGCGGCGCAGGCGGTGCAAATGCACGTGCAGGCGGTCTTCAAAAGCCGGTTCATGCGGCCAGAGACGGCGCAAAATAAAGTCGGTATTCACCGTGTGCCCGGCAGCGCGCATCAGAATAAAAAGCAGTTTTGTCTCCGTCGGCGTTAACGTGACCGGCTCGCCATAGACCAACGCCTGCCGTCCGGGAAAATCAATGTGCAGCCGTTCATCCACACGGGTCACAGCCTCCAGATCATAGGCAAAGGTACCCATTCGCCGCAAGACGCCCTTCACCCGCGCCACCAGTTCACCCGGCTTGAACGGCTTGATAATGTAATCTTCTGCGTGTTCTTCCAATCCTTGCACAACGGTCTCTTCCTCGTTCACGGCCGTGAGCATCACCACCGGCACATCACTAAACTGGTGCAGGTTATAACAGAACTCAAAACCGCTCATACCCGGCGGCATGTGAATATCCACAATTGCCAGGTGGGGCAATCCCTTTTCAACCAGATGCGCCAGCGCCACCTCCCCCGATTGCGCCGTACTAACCCGAAAATCCGCCTGCACCAGCGCATGTTGCACAATGCGCAGGTTAAACGGATCATCATCCACCACCAGAATTTTCGCGCCGTTTGCCACAGAATCACTCATGTTTAGAAGCCTCGTATGTAAAAATATACCCTTTATTGCGCCGGGAGATGATGTAGTGGGGTTCGGTGGGCGATAGTTCAATTTTGTTACGCAGCCGGTGAATGTATACACGTAGTCGGTCTTCGTGTGATCGGGGCGCATCATCCGGCCACAAGCGCCGGATCAGGTAATTGGTGGTCAATAATCGGCCGGCCGAGCGCATCAGCAGATAGAGCAGTTTGGTTTCGGTTGGCGTCAACATCACCTTTTCCTGGCGCACCACAGCCTCGCCACGCACAAAATTGACAGCCAGATCAGCATCGGCGCGGGTGTAACTCTCCAGGGGCAGAGCAAACTCTCCTAACCGGTGCAGCACCCGCCGCACCCGTGCCGCCAACTCGCCGGGACTGACCGGCTTTTTGATGTAGTCTTCGGCATAATCTTCAATGGCGTGGATGATTACATCTTCATCGTCAACGGCCGTGAGCATGATCACCGGCACATCACAAAACTGGTGCATTTTGTCACAAAACTCAAAGCCATCCATGCCCCCCGGCATATTGATGTCTACCAACGCCAGGTGTGGCAAGCCCATCTCTTCCATTACCACCAGCGCTTCCTCACCCGATTTTGCCGTCATCACCTGAAAACCGGCATCGAGCAGATAACGTTCGGCGGTGTACAAAGACGTATCGCTATCATCAACTACCAAAATACGGAAAACTGGAGAAGCCGGGTTTATCATTACCTCTGTGCCTGCAAAATTGCCACTTCAGTGCTCGCCTGGTGGCAGGCTGCCGGGTGGCCTGCCAATTGTAACCCGCCAGATTAGAAATTGGCAATCAAGGGATCAACTGCTCGATCTTTTACCTGCCACTTTTACAATACAGATGTTTACAAACTTAACCAAAAAGAGCCAGATGATTTTCTAAATCTTTTGGCTACAGGTAGCCGAGTAAGGAGATTTCAGATGGATTATTATGAGAATTTACAGATCAATGGGCACCCCCCTCAACGTCGTCTACGCAAACCCCCCTGGCGCATTGCCCTGACGGCCAATCTCAAGAGCCAGATGTATTGGCAGCCGGGTCAACCGCCCGATGCCGGCGCGGAGTTTGACGCCCGCGAAACGGTGGAATCTATCGCCGCCGCGTTGGAAGCCGACGGCCATTTTGTCCACATTTGCATGGCCGACCACACCTTACCCGAAACATTTATCAACTTACGCCCCCATTTTGTCTTCAACATCGCCGAAGGTATGGGTGGCGACGCCCGCGAAGCGCACGTACCGGCTCTGTGCGAATTGATGGGCATTCCCTACACCGCTTCCCGCGTGCTGACCAATGCCCTGTCATTGGACAAGACCCAGACCAAGCGTATCTGGCAGAGTATGGGGCTGCCCACCGCTCATTTTCAGGAATTTACCAGCAGCGACCAGCCCATTGACCCGGCGCTGGCTTACCCCCTGTTTGTGAAACCGGCCCGTGAAGGCACAGGCATGGGCATGGGGCCAGAGTCCATCGTGACCAATGAGGCCGACCTGCGTCCGCAGGTGGCCTGGGTAATTGAAACTTACCGCCAACCGGCGCTGGTAGAAGAACTGCTCACCGGCCGTGAATTTACGGTAGGGTACATTGGGAATCGCGGGTTTCCGGGGGGGCGCACACGGCCGTATCTCTACAATTTTGAAGGTTATCACTTCTTCCCCGTGCTGGAGATTGACGCCAGCCGCAGTGTGACGCCCGGCGTCTATGGCCACGCCGCTAAAGCATTGGAACTGGACGAACACGGTGCGCCTGCTTATCTATGCCCGGCTGATATTTCAGATGACTTGCGCGACCAGTTGTACACCCTCACCCGACAGGCGGCCGAAGCCATCGGCGCGTGTGATGTTTCCCGTATTGATTTTCGGGTGAATGCTGCCGGGCAACCAATGTTGCTGGAAATCAACACGCTGCCGGGACTGAACCCGGCCGTCAGTGATGTGTGCATTATGGCCCGCGCCGAGGGAATGCCTTACGAAGTGCTCATCACTGAGATTTTGTATCTGGCAGCGGAACGGTTTAATTTGCCGCGCCCCGTTATCCATCAATTGGCGGACACGGCCGTTGCCGAACCCGCCCTCCTTCTCCCCCGCACGACCTCCCGCTAAAACCTGTTTGTAGTAGGCGATTTATCGCCCTCTATCCGCGCTAAAGCGCCTACTACAAACCCCTTTGTCACCCGGTACTAATGCCCGCGCTCTCCAATTTGAGGATAATGGAGTAAGCAGTCTGTTAATATCGGCTGCTTACACTGGTTGTGGCCGGTTTCTAACCGCGCCACGGCTACAATCCAACCACTATTGATGAGGACTAACTATGAATGAATTAACCCCCACCATTCACACCCGCGCTCCTTTCTGGCAAGATATACCGGCCGAAAAATGGAGTGATTGGCGCTGGCAAATGAGCCACCGCCTGAACAGCCTGGACGAATTGGCCCAGGTTGTCAACCTGACCGACAGCGAACGCCAGGCATTGCAAACCAACAATCTGTTCCGGGTAGACATCACCCCTTATTTTGCCAGCCTGATGGACCCAAACGACATTCACTGCCCGGTGCGCAAACAGATTATCCCCACCAGCCGCGAAATTGTCCCCTTTGAGGCGATGATGGAAGATTCGCTGGCCGAGGACAAACATTCGCCCGTGCCGGGGCTGGTGCATCGTTACCCGGATCGGGTGTTGATGCTTATTACCACGCAGTGCGCCAGTTATTGCCGCTATTGCACCCGCAGTCGTATTGTGGGCGACCCCGGCGAAACGTTCAGCCGCCAGGAGTTTGACGCGCAGATAGCCTATATTGAGCGCACACCCCAAATCCGGGATGTGCTGCTCTCCGGCGGCGACCCGCTGGTGCTGGCCCCCAAACAACTGGACATGATCCTGGGGCGGCTGCGAGCCATTCCGCATCTGGAAATTATCCGCATTGGTTCGCGGGTGCCCGTTTTCCTGCCGCAGCGGGTGACGGAGGAGTTCTGCGAGATGCTGGCAAAGTACCATCCGCTGTGGATGAATATCCATGTGAACCATCCCAAAGAGATCACCCCAGAACTGGCAGCGGCGTGTGACCGGCTGTCGCGGGCGGGGGTGCCATTGGGCAACCAGAGTGTGCTGCTGGCGGGGGTGAATGATTCCGTGCATATCCAGCGGCAGTTGGTGCATGAGTTGGTGAAGATTCGGGTACGGCCGTATTACCTCTATCAGTGTGACCTGGTGAAAGGGGCCGGTCATTTCCGCACCAGCGTCAGCAAGGGCATTGAAATCATCGAAGGGCTGCGCGGCCATACCTCTGGTTATGCCGTGCCGACGTATGTGGTGGACGCGCCCGGCGGCGGCGGGAAAATTCCGGTGATGCCCAATTACGTCCTTTCACAAGGGACGGGCAAGACGGTACTGCGCAACTTTGAAGGGTTCATCACCACTTACGCCGAACCGCTGGATTATGATCCGCACGAAGTGGAGTTGCAACAGTATGAAGTGCGCCGCCGCCTGGAACCGGGACAGGAAGGCATCTTTGGTCTACTGGAAGGGCAGCGTATGACCATTGAACCGGAAGGATTTGACAGTACCCATGCGCGGGGCGGCAGCGAACACCGCCTGCGCAGCGGTGAATTGGCAGCTAAATGGCAGCCATTGGGCGTGGGGGCGATGGAGGGGGAACAGAGCAAGCCAGCGAAGTTGGTAACGGCCGGTGAGACGGAAAAGGCGGAAACGGCCGTGCCCTGATATTTATTTCCTGCCCCCACTCTTCCAAAAACTGAGCAGCAGCGTTTGCCCACCGTGAACGGTGAAAATGAAAGATGGCGCAGATTTCTTAATGGGTGAAATCTGCGCCATCTTTGATCATTTTTAGGTTAGGAAAGCAGAGAAGAAAGGGATGCTTGCTAAATTTCCAGCTTGATTATTCTAAGATAAATTTGCGGATCAAATCAATCACATTGGGTGAAAATATGTCAAATCACGAATTGTCCATCCTCTTGTTTCTACAATTAGGAGTCATCCTCGTTGCCGTAAGATTGGTAGGGTTATTGGCGAAAAAAGTTGGTCAACCGCAGGTTGTGGGGGAAATGATTGCCGGTGTGGTATTAGGCCCCTCATTGTTCGGTGCCTTGTTTCCGGATGTACAGGCGTCGCTATTTCCCAAAGAGTCTGTAACCATTTTATATGCCATTAGCCAGATAGGGCTGGTATTGTATATGTTCCTCATAGGCACTGAATTTAGTGTCGGGCTGATCAGTAACCGGTTGAAGAGCGCGGCTATGGTTTCATTTGCGGGTATTGCCACCCCGTTCTTATTAGGTGGATTGGTTGCGCTCCTGATGTTGAAAAACCACGACTTATTTTCGCCAGAGGTTCTGCCCTGGGAAGCGATGTTATTTACCGGCGCCGCCATGTCAATTACTGCCTTCCCCATGTTGGCCCGCATCATTTACGAGCGGGGATTATCTGGCACATCGTTGGGTACACTGGCTTTGGCGGCCGGTTCGATTGATGATGCAGCTGCCTGGTGTTTGCTGGCGGTGGTGCTTGCCAGTTTCGGCGGTGATCCCATGATTGCCGTCATGGCTATTGGCGGCGGCATTTTGTATGCATTAGTAGTCTTAGGGCCGGCGCGGCGGTTGTTGGTGCGCCTGGGGCCTATCGCCGAAAAACAGCAAGGGGTGAATGGGCCGTTGCTGGCTTTTATTTTGCTGCTGTTGATGTTGGGTGCGTGGTATACCGATGCAGTCGGCATTTACGCAGTTTTTGGCGCGTTTATTCTGGGCATTGCTATGCCGCGCGGCCGTATTACCCATGATTTGAACAAACTGCTGGAACCTATCACCACTAATTTTCTCTTGCCGTTGTTTTTTATTTACTCCGGTTTGAACACACAGTTGGGGCTGGTGGTGACGCCTGCATTATGGGGCATTACCCTGTTGGTGGTGTTGGTAGCCATCTTGGGCAAAGGGGTAGCCTGTTGGGGGGCGGCCCGATTGAGCGGTGAGAATAATCGGGAAGCGATGGCGATTGGCACGTTGATGAATGCGCGTGGTTTGATGGAGCTTATTTTGCTGAATATCGGGTTGCAGCGGGGGGTGATTACGCCTACCATGTTTACAGTTATGGTGGTGATGGCGGTCGTAACGACGTTAATGGCTTCACCCATTTTTGAACTGGTGTATCGGCGGTTGGATTATGCGCGTAACCCGGCAACGGCCGTGCTGCTTACCCCCGCCACGATGCCTATCCATGAGTCTCCTATGGAAGATATAACCTGATGCGACAAACAGGAGAAAGAAAAAGAGAGGGCAAGTAAATTACTCGCCCTCTCTTTGTTTTACCAAACAAGTCAGGTTTAGTTTTCGGAGAAGGTATAGACCACGCTGTTTTCGCTGCCGTGTTCGTTGGGCCAGTAGGCGTCGGCGGCTTCATCATTCAGCCAGTTTTGCCCATCGGCCAGATAACGGAATTGGTAACGGCCGTCTTTCGGCAGCCGAATTTTGGCGCGGAACGGGCCATTCTTGGCAGGTTTCATGGCGACTGGTGTCCAGCCATTGAACTCACCAACCAATACTACTTCTTGCGCTTCTACGTTGTTGACTTCAAAGGTAATTTCACACTCTTCACTTGTTTTGAAAAACTTCTTCTTAACCATTTTTATTGCCTCCAATTGCATAGAAAAAGCCGCCCATTCTCGGAGCGGCTCTTTTTTCAACATCATTCCTGGTCTAAAAATTCGCCAGGGCAGGGCACATTATAAACGGAATAGTTGATGTGTCAACTAAAGATTAAAGAAAAATGATTGCGGTTTGAAGCAATCGGCGCTGGGAAATCTGTGGGCTACGGCCGTTAAGCTACAAAGCTCCGTATCAAGGCTTCAGGATTCAGATTACGTTGCCCAACCAGGGTAGAGACCACCTCAGCGGGAGGCTGCCCCCTTTGCCACAAGGTTTTCAGAAGTGCGCCTGTGCTCGCAGAGCAGACCCATTCCCGACCCAGTTGCGCTTCCAGCCAGACGGTGATCTGGGCTGCCAACATCCAGGCGCGGAAGTATTGGGCGTTGTAAAAGCCATCGTCCACATCCAGCAAATAGTAAGCAGGGGAGATATTGAGTCCCAGATGTTCCTGGAGAACGGCCGTATAAAATTGTGCCGGATCAGACAATCCCAGGTGCAGTTGGTTTTCATACAGCACTTTGGCCGCACAGCGCCGGGCAAACAGCAGCCGCGTAAACCGCATATAGTCCACATAGGTGCTGTCATTGAATGTCCCCAGAACCCCTTTTAACCAAAACGGGTTGGTGGGTAATTGCTCAAAGACAAAAGCAAAAGCCTCCCCCACCGAATCATCGCCCAAATAACGGGCGGTAAAAGGCAGATGCGCGGAAATGTGTAGGCCGTGCAAAGCATGTCCCAATTCATGGAACACCGCCTTATAATCTTGATGCCCACCCACGGGATTGATGACCAGCTTGATCTCATCCGGCACATGGATAAAGGCACAAAACGGCCGTGGTGACTTTCCCTGGCGCGGTTCTAAATCTATCTCTAAACCGGCAGCGAAACCAGCGGCGCTTCCCAGTGGAAAACCCAACTGGCGAACGGTCTTGTAGACGGCCGTTTCTAACTGATCGGCCGGAAACAAGGCGTCAAACTGGTGGCCGCGCAACAAATAAAACATATCGGCGGCGTCTGGTTGGGAAGTGCCCAGCATCATTTGTCCCCAATAGGACAGGGCACGGAAGTAAGGCACGGCCGTTTCCCGCAGAAACGTTTGCGCCATCAATTCCAGGCTTTCCAGCCGCAGGCCCCGCAATTCATCACATAAAGCGTAATAGGTTTCATAACCTAACAATCCCACCGCCGCATCAATGTGACGCCATCGTTCCAGCAAGGTGTGGTTATTTTCACTGACACACGCACCGCGCTCCTGGTACAAAAGCCGTCGAAGCGCCGGGTCTGATTCCGTAGCCAGCAGCCCGGTGGTGGCAAAAAATGGCAAGGCCCCCCCCTGCCACGGCAACATCGCCTTGCCCAACTGTTCCCAAAACGCCTCATCACAAGGCAAAGCGACCTGGCGCAAATAACGCATGGCCGCAAAAGCCGCCAGGCAAAGATAATCACGGTCAGGCAGCGATCGGGCCATGTCAATAAGCTCTTGCGCGACATCTATCGAAAACAGATCGGCATGGGCCTCATAGACGGACGCCAACTCCGCGCCCGCAGTTAACCCGGCTTGCGCCCGATATTGCGCTGTAACTTCCACCTGCCAAAAATCCTCCGCCCGGCGTTGGTAATCGGCCAGAGCTACCGCAGGGGCAACGGGTATTGCCAACATTTACGCCTCCCGAAACGTTTTCCAACCGAGCGCCAATACACCGGTGAGAATTAGCACCAAAGACCAGAGAATCAGCATCGGCCCCACACCCAGCCAGTCAGCCAATCCTGCCAGACTGGCGCCGGCAGCAATAGCCATGCTGCTCACCACCATAATCACGCTAAAGACACGGCCGATCATGGGGCGCGGTGCATTCTCCTGCACAATGGTACGAATCCCAATAAATACAGCCGCGTTACAAACCGCACCCAGGAAAAAGAAAGGGAGGGACACAGCCAGTAGCAAAGCCGTGCTGGCCTCATACCACGAGGCCAGCCAGAGAGGTAAAAGCACTGCCAGAAACTGGCCTACCCCCATACCGATAACGCCACCAGCCAACAAACGACCGCGGGCAACATCGGCCGCAAATCGTGCCAAAATATACGCACCACAGGCAATGCCCAACCCAAACACCCCCTCCAGCAAACCAAAGCCAAAAGCGCCTGCCCCCAACACGTTGCGGGCAAATATCAACAACAAGGCCTGGGTGGCTCCCACCGCCAATGGCGCTACCAGACTGAGTAACATCGTCCCCTTTAAGATGGGCACATGCCACACGTGGGCAAAACCGGCGCGAATACCGGCAATAACCGCTGGTTTAGGCACGGTTTCACCTGCTGCGGTTTCGGCTGTGGGCAAGCGCATCAGGATGATACATAAAGCAGAAACCAGGAAGGTGAACCCATCAATCACAAAGGCGGTGTGGATGCCTACTCCCTCCACCAGCAGACCGGCTGCGGCAAAACCCAAAAAACCGACCAGGGTCATTGTGGACTGGTCTAAGGAATTGGCAGCCATGAGTTGCTCTTCGTTTACCGTTTCCGGGATGGTGGCAATTTTGGCCGGTAAGAAGAACTGCTTGACGGCTGCGATGACAAAACTCAAGCTGTAAAGCGCCACCAATTGTCCGGTGGTGGTTAATGGCAGCAAGGGCGCCAGTAAGATGGCGAAAATCAAAACGGCGCGAATGACATCTGACCAGATCATGGTTTGCTGCCGGTTCCAACGGTCGGCAATGACACCGGCAAACAGGCCAAAGATCAAGGCGGCCAGGGTTTGGGTGAGAAAAGCCAGCCCCAATTGCATGGCTGAACCAGTGATGGCATAAATCATAATGGGAATGGCGATTTCACTGAATTTGTCGCCAAAGGTGGAAATGGCCTGCCCCAACCACAAAAGGCGAAAGTTACGCGAAGCTAATACATGACGCTGTATGACAACAGATTCTGACGTGGAAAGTGCACTGTCCATAATGCTTTTCTCCCCTTTTTTGCCTGTGCATTGATGTGGGAATAAGGGTCACGGCCGTATACGGCCGTGACCCTTACCGGATTGTTGCCAACCCTAAAACTAACCTGTCCAAGAATAACCGTTTTTCATGCTGCACACTCCTTCCTAAAATACGGTCAACCCAACAACAATCAACTGCGTTGCAACAGGCCCGCAAGGACACCATTACAACACAAGAACACACACATCATCGTGATGTGGTTAGTTCCTCTGCTTACAAGGTATTTAGTTGATGCACTACAGATGAAGCTCGTTTTCCTTAACGATTTCTAAGCTATTATCCTTAAAACCTGTCTTACACGCAACGTCAATTTCTTCATAAAGCGCAATGGGAAATTGGTCATTCGCCCCATTTCCTATTGAGAAAGAGGGGTGCTGTCCATGATAATCTTTACCAGGGGATGGGAGATTCATTCACCTACCTGTTCCCCAAAACATATAAAGCTTCAGAGCAAAGAAAAAATTCAACGTAGGAGAGTAGTACCATGAAGCGCATCTTTCTTTTCACCCTATTTTTTGTTTTCATCACGGCTGCCATCAGCGCCATCCCCACCACCTCATCCCCAACTCGTTCATTGATTGTGCAAGCTGCCAACGTGCAGTCTGCCAGAGAGGTGGCCCAACAATATGGCGGGCAGGTTCAAGAGGAGTTGGCCATCATCAATGCTGTTTCGGTGAAACTGCCAGCACATCAGGCCACCGCCCTGGCCGGTGATAGTCAGGTAGTCGCCATTTATGAGGACGGCGAAGTGAAGGTGGCCGGTTATGCTCCAGAAATGGACGCCCCAGAGGTCATGGGGGCGCCTGCCGCCTGGGCAGCCGGCTATCTTGGACAGGGCATTGGTGTGGCTGTAGTTGACACCGGAGTCGAAGACATGAGATGGGGCAGGGGACGTATCGTAGCTCGCTATGATGCGTTAGATAATGGTTCAAACAAAGATGACCCACATGGGCATGGCACCATGATGGCCAGTCTGATCGGTAGTAACCATCCTGATAGCAATGGCACGATTGGCATTGCTCCGGCCGTTAACTTCATTGATGTGCGGGTGTTGGATGCAGAAGGTAAGGGTTCCTACGCTGACATTTTGGAAGGGCTTAACTGGGTTCTGCAAAACAAAGATACCTACAATATCCGTGTTGTGAATCTATCGCTGGTCGGTGGCATTAGCGGTCCCTATTGGGCCGACCCCATCAACCAGGCTGTTGAGGCCCTGTGGGCTGCTGGCGTTGTCGTAGTGGCAGCGGCCGGAAACGATGGGCCGGGAGCGATGAGCATTGCTGTGCCCGGCAATAATCCCTTTGTAATTACCGTTGGCGCGTATACAGATAATTTTACGCCAACCGATGAAAGTGACGATTATCTGGCCCCCTTTAGCGGTGCGGGGCCAACAGAGACGGGATTTGTCAAGCCTGATGTAATTGCACCCGGTGCGCATATGGTGGCCATGACTAAAGTGTCTACCACCTGGGCGCAGAGCCACCCAGAGGCGCGTATCAGAGGCCAGTTCTATCAGATTGCGGGCACATCCTCAGCCACGGCCGTTACCTCCGGTGTTGTCGCCCTCATGTTACAGGCTAATCCGGGCATGACACCCAACCAGGCGAAGTATGCGCTCATGACTTCGGCGCGACCGGCCGCTTATGCCGACAACAGCCTGGCCTGGAGCATCTTCCAGCAAGGGGCAGGTCGTGTGGATGCCGCCGTAGCCGTACTCAATCCCCCGGCTGGCGAAGCCAATGCCAACATGATCCCCGGCCAGATGTACGTTGGCCCGGCCACATTCCAGGACGGCGCCTTTGTCATCGTGGGTGAAGACGGTCAACCCCTCACAGACCTGGCTGGCTACTCCTGGACGGGTGGTTATTCCTGGACGGGCGGTTATTCCTGGACAGGTGGCTATTCGTGGACGGGTGGCTATTCATGGACAGGCGGCTACTCCTGGACAGGCAGCACGGATTGGCAAGAATGGCAAGAGGATGACATCTGGCAAAGTGGCTACTCGTGGACAGGCGGTTATTCCTGGACGGGTGGTTACTCCTGGACGGGTGGTTATTCCTGGACAGGCGGTTATTCCTGGACGGGCGGCTACTCCTGGACGGGTCTGATTGATTATAACAATTAGCACTTCTTTGCAGATGGTGGCTGGTTTTTAGGGGTACACCCCTTCTTCCAACCACCAGTAACATTCTCTCAAACGAATAATTCCCCATGATCTCCTATGGGCATCATGGGGTTTTTATTTTAAAGTTGGCGTATGGCGGCAAATCTGTTGTCGTAAACTTGCGTGAGCAATATCAGTTATGCTTAAGTTGCGCAATATCTACTCCGGCTTATTAACCCTGATTGGCGTGGTAATCGTGCTGTGGGGCGCCTGGTTATTCTGGTATGAGGATAACAAGGTGACGCTCTTGTTATTGCTGCTGATTGCCATTGGCGCTCAAAGCACTATGACCTATATGGTTGGTGGTCGTTTTGGCGTCTCCGTCAGCGGCGCTATGAGTTACGCAGTAGTGGGATTGTATGGCCCTGTCATTGGGGGCGCCGTAGGCGCTGTGGCTGAAATTGGGTTGTGGGTCGTTAATTTACGGTCAGGCCAGCGGGTGTGGCGGGCAGAATTGGAGCGGCTGGGGGTGAATGCAGGCATGCAGGCCATTTCCATTTCTCTGGCCGGCCTTGCTTTTTTTGTGGCGAACAGCTTGTTGGGAGGTGATACCATCCTGGCGCGCACGATACCCTGGCTGGTAGGGGCCATCATTGGCGACCAGGTGAATTTCTGGCTGTTGGCGTTGATCATCTTTCTGGCACATGGCATCAAACCACTGGAAATGTGGCGAGATAATCGGTGGGCGGTACCAATGAATGTGACGGTGATGGCCGTGGGCGGGGGGCTGGTTTACACGGCCGTGTCCCTCTTTGGCCTGCTTGGTTTAGCCATCTTTGTCTTACCCATCATTCTCTCTGCCTATTCCTTCCGGGTAACAGTCAACAATGCTAAGAAACAGATGGATAGTCTGGAAGACCTGGTGGCGTTGCGTACCCAGGCATTGGCCGAAGCCAAAGATGAATTGGAGCGGCTTAACAGAGAAAAAGACCAATTCCTGGCCGTTTTAACCCATGATATGCGCACGCCACTCACCAGCATCAAGGGGTACGGCAGCATTTTGCGTGACCGCGACCTGTCCCGCGAGCAGCAGGTACAAATTGCCACGGTCATTCTGCGCAGTCAGGAGACGCTACTGGAGATTGTGAACAATATCCTGGACCTGGAGCGGATGGCGTCTGGCGCTGGCCTGGAATTGGATTTGTCAGAGTTTGATCTGGCGTTACTGGCTAAAACCACGGCCGAAGCCGTGCAGGCACAGGCGCAGGAAAAACAGATCACCTTGAAATTTGACCCCGTCCCCATACCCATCATGATTACGGCTGACGAAAAGAAAATCGAACGGGTTTTGACCAACCTTGTCTCTAACGCCGTGAAATATACACCTAAAGAGGGATCGGTATGTGTGGATGTGAGTACAAACGGCCGTTACGCCCTGGTTGAGATCACCGACACCGGCTATGGTATTCCTGAAGATGAACTCCCTTACATTTTCGACCGCTACAGTCGTGTCAAGGGGCACCAAAATCTGGCCATCGGCACCGGTCTGGGGCTGGCCATTGTCAAAAACCTGGTGGAAGCACACCTGGGTTTCATTTCGGTGGATAGCGAAGTAGATATGGGCAGCACATTTACCGTCAGGCTGCCCTTAACCCAGCCCTAATTGAGTCATGCGATAATCGGCCGTGCCAATTTCCCCACTACCACAACTCTGACCCGGCATCCCCTTTGAACGGGCCAACCACATCGCCGGTAATCCAGCCCCCATAAAACCCACCTGGCTGTGGCGTCACCTCTTCGCCATTTACTGTGCATGAGTCCATGTATTGGGCATAAAAAGCGATGTACATGCGAATGGCCGCAAATGCGGGCGTGGGTATGGGGTAATACCAGGCAGCAATATCCACCACCCGGTCGCCGACCATCACGCCGTAATAATGCGCCTCGCCTTTCCATTCGCAGAAGGAACGATTAAACCGGGGGATGAGATAATTTAGGGCCACATCTTCCGGTGGAATGTAATAGACCGGCGGGTGGCTGGTTTCCAACACCCGTTTTGCCCGGCGGGTATCAGCAATAACCACACCATTAAATACCACTTGAAGGTGTTTATGGCAATCTTCCAGGCGGGGTGGGCGCGGATAATCCCATACGGATTCCTGTCCTGGGCCTGGTTTAATTCGCTTCATGGGCACTGCATTCTCTCCTTTATTGACGTGGTCTATTCCTGTGAGCGCCGGTCGCCGGCAGCTTGCAAAGCAATGATAGCCGCCTGGGTGCTGGCAAAGGCCACATCTGGCAAGGCATCCAGATTAAAAAAGGCAGCGGCGTCAGCGTCATCACCGGCCATCAGCGACCCACCGATGACATGCCCCCGGTATAGAATGAAAATGGAGGCGCCTTCTTGTTCTGGTGGATTGTGGTAGACATCCAACAACCCGTCAATGGTGACGCACAAACCGGTTTCTTCGCGCACCTCACGCACGGCCGTGACCTTTGGATCCTCTCCTTGATCCAGATAACCCGCCGGTAAACTCCACCGACCAATCTCCGGGCGCATAGTCCGCCTTACCAACAGCACTTCGCCGTTTTCGTTTATTACCAACACCCCCACACCTACTTTGGGATCGGTGAAATGGACAAACCCGCACCGGGGGCACACCTTTCGCATCTTGTCACCCACCAGCCTGGTGGACACGACCGTACCACAACGCACACAAAAGCGGACATGATCGGGGGCTGAATTGATTTTGCTCATATCAAGGCTGCCTGGCGTCTGATAATTTCTGGAAGACCAACCGCCAACCAGCATCACGGCCGTCGTCGCATTTTTCCACCCGCAGTCCACTCACTTCGGGGCTGCCGTCGGCCAGCATAACGGCATATGAAACGTCAGGCGACATGGTGAAATCACCATACCCCAATCCCTCGTCAGGCTTAAAGCCGGTGAAAAAACGGTCCTGGCCGCCATCCCAACGCACCAACACGGCCGTACCCGGCACATCTACCAGGGCAGCATCTTGCACAATGACTTCGATAAGTGGCCCACCCGGTGATGCACCCTCCTGTTCGCAAAGACGTTCCTGGTTTAGCAGCCGGTAAACCATCGCGCCCGTGGTTGGCGGCGGCAAGGTGGCGGTAGGGGTAAGCGGGGGCACGGCCGTTACCGTGGGCAATGGTTCCGGTGTAGGCAAAAACAAGGGCGCCGCCAACGTGGGCGTGGGCAGCGCCGCGGCGGTGGGGGCAAAGACGGCGACAGCGCCACCCTCCGCCCCTAACTGCTGCGCCAAAGCGGCCAGGTGACGCAATGCCTCTGGGGGAGCCAGATTACGGACATAACTTTCCAACAAGGCATTGACTGTCCCGGCCAGATTGGGGTCTTCCAATGCCGCCAGCCGCTGTTGCGCGCGCGCCCAGTCCCCATCGGCAGCATAACTCTGGCTGACCAGGAAAATGTATTCGGCTTTATGCGTCTCACTCAGCCGCGATGGGCCGGCATTGGTGTAAACTACCGGGTCTACCACCCAGCTATAATACAGCCCCACACCTAAGCCGATGGCCAGACCAACCAGCAGCCAACCGGCCGTAGATGCCCGCTGCCACAACGTCCGTTTCCCCTGGCTGCTATAAGGCAAACGGCGACGCCGACGACTCATGGCGTGCCCTCCGGCGACTGGTTCAGGTAAGGCGACATTACCGGGGAATTGATGCCCACGGCTGCGGCCAGATTAACCAACTGGCGGATCTCCTGCTCATTTTGTTGTTTGAGAATGGCATCAATCATCACGGCCGTCAGCACGGCCTCACCATCATCACCTATACTCCGCAAGCGAGTCTGGGCAGCGGCCAAATCCCCGTCCATCGCATACCCCGCCGCTGCCAGGCGCGCATAATCTTGCTGATAGGCAGGCGCCAGGTAAGCGGGCGTCGCATTCACAAATTCGGTGGGATAAAGCCGCCACCCAATAAGCAGTCCCAGCCCCAACCCCAGGCCAAGACCGAGCAAAATGACTAATGGGATACGCAACCGGCCCATAATGATTAGGTGGCTGTCTCTACCAGGGCGGCCACCAATTCGCGGCAAAAGGCGGGGATGTCGGCCACGACGCGGCCCCAGACCAGGTTGCCGTCACGGAAGGCGGCCTCGTCTACCCAGGTGGCGCCGGCATTGACCAGATCGTCCTTGATCCCCAATGAACCGGTGGCGGGACGGCCGTTTACAATGCCCGCCGAGATCACGACCAGCCCGCCATGGCAGATGACGCCGATGATTTTACCGGCGGCGTTCATCTCGTGGATGAGTTGGGTCACGGCCGTGTATCGGCGCAACTTATCCGGCGCCCACCCGCCCGGCACCACCGCCGCAAACAACTCCTGGCTGTTTAACGACTCAATGGTAGCTGTGGGCGTGATTTCCAGTCCATTTTTGCCCCGCACCGGCTTCAAATCCAGCCCGGCCGCTATCACCTCCGCCCCCTCTTCCTGTAATCGCATCAGGGGCACGTAAAATTCCAAATCCTCCACCCCTTCAGCTACCAGAATGACGATTCTCCTACCACTTAAACGCATAATCCTATCCCTTTTGGCTGCAAGTTACTTGCCACCTGCAACCTGCAACCCTTCGGCAGCCTCAGGGCAGGCTTTGCCACCTGCTACTCTTCTTCAAACCCCTGCGGCTGATCAATGCTGAGTACTTCGCCATGAAAGTTAATCGTAACGCGAAAGCCCATCATGCCTAACATCTCCCGCGCCTGCTGGGGAATGCCCTGGGCAATGATGTCATCCATATTGATGTTGCGCAAAGAAGCATCAATCGCCGCTTTGGTCATCAGATCGTCTTTGCCCATGAATTTCATCGCCTGCTCCACGGCCATGTCCTGATTTTCGTGAAGCTGTTGCAAAAAAAAGTCTAGCACCTGCCGGTCTACCTCTTCGGCGCTAATGTGGCGCATAAAACCGGCATCATCAATGACGTAATTGGCTTCGTTCCCGATTACGGCCGTGTCCACCAGCCGCCCATTCTCGTCATAAACCAATCCTTGAAATAATGCTTGTGTGGTCATCTGTTTTCTTCCATACTATTCTTGGTGGATAAAGTGGTGAAAATACGCATAATCTGTCCATGATAGCTCGCCAACTTATCCCGTTCTCAGGAATTATACTTGATTGGGTGGCAAAACCGGGTATTTTGTGGGCAAAATTGGAGAGGTTCTCACCGTTGGTTATAATCTCGCCCGGATATTGGTAAGGGCGAGGCAGTTGGGAAATTCGTATGCTGATGGCATGAGCTTCTACCCAACTGCCTCGCCCTTACGGGAAGAGAAGGTTCAGGTAACACACATTGTTTAGACCATTAGACTGGCTGTTGGGCCTGTTTTCATTAGATGTCGGTATTGACCTGGGTACGGCCAATACGCTGGTATACATTCGTGACAAAGGCATTGTCATCAATGAACCATCCTGGGTGGCCATTAACCGGCGTTCCCGTATGCCGCTGGCTATTGGCGCCGAGGCGCGAGAAATGGTCGGGCGTACCCCGGCAGATATTGTGGCCATACGGCCGTTGCGTGATGGCGTGATCTCCGAATTTGAGATCACCGAAGCCATGCTCAAATACTTCATCACCAAATCCCACGAGCAAATGATTGTGCCCTTCCCCCGTCCACGGGTGGTAGTAGGCATCCCCAGCGGTGTCACCGAAGTGGAAAAGCGCGCCGTCTATGACGCCGCCATCTCCGCCGGCGCCAGAGAGGCCCATCTTATTGAAGAGCCAACGGCGGCAGCCATTGGCGCCGGGTTGCCGGTAAACGAAGCACGTGGCAGCATGATCGTAGACATTGGTGGTGGCACGACGGAAGTGGCCATCTTTGCGATGGGTGGCATCGTTGTCAGCCGCTCCATCCGTGTGGCGGGTGATGAGATGGATGAGGACATCGTGCAATATGCCCGCAACAAATACAACCTGCTCATTGGCGAGCGCATGGCGGAGCGGGCCAAAATTGGCATTGGCTCCGCCTTCCCCCTGCCGGAAGAGCGCACCATGACACTGCGCGGCCGTAACCTGATTAACGGCCTACCGCAGTCGGTGGAGATCAGCAGTATTGAACTGCGGGAAGCCATGGCCCCTTCCATTAATATCATCGTAGACACCGTGCGCGATGCGCTGGATGAGACGCCCCCGGAACTGGTAGCCGACTTGATGGAAGTAGGCATTTGCCTGGCCGGGGGCGGCGCCCAAATTCGTGGTCTGGCGGAACGGTTGGAAGATGTGGTCAAGATGCGCGTATGGGTGGCGGAAGACCCGATGACTTGTGTGGCCCGCGGCGCTGGGCGTGTGTTAGAAAACATCGAACTCTGGGAACGCTCGCTGGCCGGGCTACATCGTGGCAGCACCCATCATTAGGAATTAGGAATTAAGAATCAGGAATTATGAGCCTGCCTTCATAATTCCCAGTTCATAATTCACTATGAGTGAGGCACAGAAGCGGATTCGTTGGGCGACGTTTGCCGCCCTGGCGGGGGTGGCGCTGTTGCTGACCTATCTGGACAGCACAGGGAATTTGGGTGGGGCAGTGGCGGTGATACGGGATCCGTTCACGGCCGTGCTCTCTTTCACCTCCGCTCGCTCTGAATCAGCCGCGGGCCTGCTAGAAGGCCCGCGTGATCTGCAAACAGCACGTGTGGAAATCACCGAGTTACAGGCGCGTGTGGCCGAACTGGAACGGGAAAATATGGAGCTGCGGGAAATTGAAGGGGAATGGCGCATTTTGCAAGACTTGTTTAATCGCGCCCGCCAATCACCAGAGTTTACCAGACAGATAGCTACCGTCATCGGGTACGATACCAGCCCATCGGTGCGCAGCATCATCATTGACAAGGGAACTGTGGATGGCATCCGCGTAGGGATGCCGGTGGAAAGTTCACGCGGGTTAGTAGGCATCATTTACCGGGCTGCTCCCCGTTCCTCACAGGTGGCGCTCATCACCGACAACGCCAGCGCCATTCCGGCCCGGCTGGGCAACTCCCGCGCCACCGGCATCATCAGCGGCGGTGGCCTGGGTGGGCCACTCACCATGGATTGGCTGGACTTGAAATACAATCTGGAAATTGGCGAAGTAGTGCTGACTTCTGGCCTGGGGGGGACATTCCCCCAGGATATTGTCATTGGACGAGTGATCGAGGTAAACCGCAGCGAAGCCAATCTGTTCCAACAGGCGGTCGTCCAGCCGATAACTGATTTTGAGAATCTGGAGGTCGTATTTGTGATCACCAATTTTGAACCGGTGAATACCACGATCTTTGATAATCCTTAAAGATGAAAAGCTCTATCTATGTCGCAATCCCGGTGATGTTGGTACTGAGTTTGCTGCAAACGGCCGTGTTTCCGCACTTTTCCTTTCTGCGCCTGGCGCCCCAGTTACCGTTGCTGGTAGCGTTGGCCTGGGGGTTACGGCGGGGATTGGATGAGGGTATGATGTGGGCTTTTGTGGGTGGCATCTGTATGGATTTGTTCTCGATTGCCCCCGTTGGTCTAACAGCATTGGGGTATATGGCGACAGTCACGGCCGTGCTCTGGCTGCACCAGGCCTTCCCCACCAGCCACATCATCATTCCTGTTCTGTTAGCCGCACTGGCCACCGCCATATACCTGATCGTTACCCTGCTCTTCTTGCGACTGTTTGGTCAAATTGCTTCTTTTCAAATTATTACTAACCTGTGGCCACTCATCTTGCTCAATGCAGTGGCCATGCTGCCTATATATTGGCTGCTGTATGGCCTGGAGCGCATGCTCCGGCCACGCAGCCTGGAGTTTTGAATCAAAATCGGTGCCCCGTAAACCGAAGACCGATTACGGGCCACGAATCACCGATTACCGATTACGGAGTCACTATGTCACGCATTGGATGGGATCGTCCCGAAGACCGGGAATCATCAATCGAAGATATTGGTCTGCGCGGCCGTTTATATTTCTTCCGCGTCGTTATCGTCATTATCTTTGGCTTATTGCTTTACCGTGTTCATCACATTCAGCAAACTCGTGGTGGTGAACTGACCGCCCTGGCCCAGGAAAATCAATTTGCCACCCTCCGCACCAAAGCGCCGCGCGGCGTCATTTTTGACCGTAATGGTCAACCACTGGCAGTGAACCTGCCCAGCTTCAACATCACCATCACCCCCGCCTTTTTACCGGCAACAGCAGACGAACGGCAAGCAGTCTATGAACGCCTCTCTCTATTAACCGGCGTACCCGTGACCAATACCATACAACAACAACAGTTAATAGCCGAGGCAGACCCCACACTCGTTCAAACTTACACCCGCCTGGCCGACGTTTTTGGCACGTCAGCCCAAGAAACATTAGACAATGCCGGCGTCGTAAAACAGTTACCAAATAGCATTCAGGGAATCGTCATTGAAAACAGCTTTGCCCAATACATCCCCGCCGTCATTACCGCCAACGTACCCATCACCATGGCCTACCGGGTAGAGCAAGAAAGCATCTTCCTGCCCGGTGTGCGTGTCATCCCCCAACCTTTGCGTTATTACCCCTCTGGCGAATTTACAGCCCACATCTTAGGCTACATGGGGCCAATTCCCAATGAAAACTGGATTAACGTCCTGGGCTATCAACGAGATGATCGGGTTGGATGGGCCGGGTTGGAATCGTCAATGGAATTGGAACTGGCCGGAGAAAAGGGGATACGCACCATTGAGGTAGACTGGACGGGACGCGAAGTGCGCCAGATTGGTCTGGCGCAGGATCCCCAGGCAGGGTTGAATATGCACCTGACACTTGACCTGGATTTGCAAATTCTGGCAACCGAAATTATCCGGCAGGTGATGGAAACACGCGAATCTGTGCTTTCTCGTGACCCCATTACCGGTGAGGAGTCTTTTATTGAAGTGCGACAGGCAGCGGCCGTAGCCATGGATCCTAGAACGGGTGAAGTCCTGGCCCTGGTCAGCTTCCCTACCTTTGACAATAATCGCTTTCAAACTTCTGTGCCTGTGGAGTATTACCTGGGATTGGCCCGCAACGAGTATACCCCGCTGGTTAACCATGCCATCAGCAGTGAATACCCGCCCGGTTCCACGTTTAAGATTGTGCCAGCGGCCGGCGCTTTGCAAGAGGGGCTGATCTCTCCCAGCCGTTTGCTGCGCGCCCCCGGCCAGATCACCATCCCCAACCGATACGCGCCCAATGATCCGGGGCGCGCCCAGACATTTGTCTGCTGGGTCATAAACTCCCCCGTTGGTGAACACGGTTATATGAATGTCACCACCGGCATGGCGAACTCCTGCGACATTTACTTCTACAAGATCACGGGTGGTTTTAACCAGGACGGCGAATTTGTAGAAGGGTTGGGAGTTGAAGGTGTGGCCAAATATGGGTCACAGTTTGGTTTTGGTCGGGTGCAGGGGCTGGAACTACCGTTGGAGGCGGATGGCAATTTGCCACCAGACCGGGGCTGGAAAGCTCGTTTTTACGGCGAACCCTGGTCAACCGGTGACGATTACAACCTGGGCATTGGCCAGGGATTTATGACCTCATCACCCATGCAGGTGGCGCAGATGGCCGCGGTGATTGCCAATGGCGGTTTCCTGTATAAACCGACCATCATTCACCACATGACGGATGAGGATGGCAATGTGGTGATTACGGATGCCAACAGCCAGATTGTGGCCCGCGCCCGGATGGGGCCAAATGGGGAGACGATTCTGACAGATGCGGCAGGAAATCCTTTGGACGACCCTTCTATCAACGTTCAGTTTGACGAAAATGGACAACCTGTTTACCAGCCCGTTGTCTTAAATGCTTTGGATGTGGATCGGGAATACATTGAGATTATTGCCGACTCGCTGGAGTTGGTAAATACCTTTGTCAGCACCGAGGAGTATTACACCGGCGCTACTTATACAGAATGGCTGGATAATATTGGCATTCCTACCGCCGGCAAAACGGGTACGGCCGAGTTCTGCGACAACATTGCCATTGAGAAGGGGTGGTGCAGTTATGATGACATCATCCAGCGGCGGGTGCTGCCCACCCATTCCTGGTATGTGGGCTATGCGCCGGCCGATGACCCGCAAATTGTGGTGGCGGTCTTTTTGTATCATGGGGGTGAGGGATCACAATGGGCAGCCCCGGCCGCCTGCAACATTATGGCCGCTTATTTGAAGGTGGGCCAATATGCGCCGCCGCCAGAACTGGAAGAAGGGGAAACAGCGCCGCCGGTTGTGCGCACCTGTCCCTCCCTCTCGTTTAACCCAGACATTCCACCCAATTTCCTGGAACGAGCAAAGGCAGAAGGGACTATCTTACCCCAGAATGAGCAATCTATCTTTGACCAATTGATGCCGTAAGACCGGTAATCGGTTATCTGTAACCGGTAATCGGACAACCGATTACCGGTTACAGATCATTTGCCTTTCCATTGCGGCGGGCGCTTCATCAGAAAGCTCTGCGCGCCTTCCATAAAATCTTCGGTTTGGAAAAGCTGGCTTTGTGCCCACCCTTCTAATTGCAAACCTCGATCTATATCGCTGAGGCCGTCAATGACCCGTTTGGCCATGCCTACGGCCAACGGTGCACTCTGGCAAATTTCGGTTACCAATTCTTCGACTCTGACTGCTAGCGACTCTTCGGGGACGACGTAGTTGACAATACCCCATCGTTCGGCAATGGCAGCGTCAAGCTGGCGACCGGTGAAAATGAGTTCTTTGGCGCGAGCGGGACCAATTAGACGCGCCAGGCGGGTCGTGCCGCCGACATCGGGGATAATGCCCAGACGGGTTTCCGGCAGCCCCAGCAGCGTGCCAGCAGCAGCAATACGAATGTCGCAGGCCAGCGCCAATTCCAGCGCCAGCCCCAGGCAGTAACCATGTAGCAGGGCGATGGTGGGTAGTTCCAACCGTTCCAGGCGGGTGAGCACGCGCTGGAAGTCGTCGGTAATGGCGCGCATTCGGGTTTGCCAGTGGGGGCCATACCTGTCGGCCATGCCCAGCAGGGCGCTGACATCAATGCCCGCCGAGAACGCCTTGCCCTCGCCGCGAATGATGATGGCGCGCAGGTTGGGGGTGCGGGTGGCTTGCTGCACGGCCGTGTCAAACTGCGTAAATAGCTCCACATTGATGGCGTTTCGTTTGTCTGGCCGGTTGAGGATAATTTCAAAAATGGCGTCACGCTGCCGGGTGATGACGAGATCGTCCATGGGATACCTCCGCTTGTGGGTAATTGGGTAACTGGGTAATGGAGTAATTGCGTCAATTACCCCGTTACCCAATTACATTTATGACAATAGGAGGCGGTATTTTAACCCGCTGCCGGTATTAAAAACCAGAATACGTTCGTCGGGGTGCAGCCAGCGGTGGGCAACCAGGTCTTGCAAGGCAGCAATGGTGGCGGCGGCTTCAAAAGAAACGAAGATGCCTTCGCTGCGGGCCAGCAGTTGTTGCGCTTCAAAGATACGGCCGTCGCTCACCGCCACACCTGTACCCTCACTTTCTCGTAACGCTTGTAGCATCAGCCGCCCGCCAATGGTCACGGGCACACGCAGGCCGCCAGCCAATGTGGCCGCATTCTCCCAGGGTTGCGTGGTCTCCCAACCCTCATGGAACGCCTTGACAACCGGGGCGCAGCCTTCAGCCTGAGCGGCTACCATACGGGGCCGATAGCGGCCAATCCAGCCCAATTCTTCCATTTCGGCAAACGCTTTCCACATGCCAATCAGCCCGGTGCCGCCGCCGGTGGGGTAAATGATCACGTCTGGCAGTTCCCAGTTGAAAGCAGCGGCCAGTTCATACCCCATAATTTTTTTGCCCTCTACACGGTATGGCTCTTTAAGGGTGGAGACATCAAACCAGCCATCGGCAATGGCATCGGCGGCGGCCTCTCGCCCGGCGTCATTGATCAGGCCGTTGACCAGGTGCAGGTCGGCGCCGGTCATCTGCACTTCGTTGATGTTGATCAGGGGGGCATCTTGGGGCATGTAGACGTGGGCGCGCAGCCCGGCGCGGGCGGCATAAGCGGCCAAAGCGCCGCCGGCATTACCGGCAGTGGGGATGACAAATTCGGTAACGCCCAGTTCGCGGGCGCGGCTGACGGCGGCTGCCAGCCCCAACGCCTTGAAGCTGCCGGTGGGGTTTTGCCCTTCGTCTTTGAGATAAAGCTGGTTCAGGCCAAGCTGCTGGCCTAACTGCTCTAGTTTGAGGATGGGAGTGCCGCCTTCACCGAGGGTGGTGATATAGCGCGGGTCACGCACCGGCAATAGTTCATGGAAACGCCACATGTCACACGGCCGTGACATCACTCTATCTCGATCTAATTCTGCCGCTGCTTTGGCCAGATCATACCGGGCCAGGAGGGGCTGCCCGGCATCACTGAGGCGGATGACCTGGTCGGCGTCATACTGCTGCCCGGTCAGGGAACATTCCAGGTGGGAGAGGTAGCTCATGGGGATGGGCAATGGAGAATGGTCAATTGTTAATTGTCAATTGATCGTTGATCATTTTATAGATAGGCGACGGGCACGGCCGTGCCGGGTTGGGCGGCGAGGGTAGGTTCACCCAGATAGTGGCGCAGAATGGCGCGAATCTGGCGAATGTCGGCCGGTTTACGCAGAAAGTCGTTGCAGCCGGATGCCAGCGCCGCCTGTTCCGCTTCGTCATTACCGAAGGCGGTCAGAGCGATGATGGGGGTGTGGGCAAAAGCGGGATGCTGCCGCAGTTGGCGGGTGAGGTCAAAACCGGTGCGGCCGCCGGGCAGGTGCAAATCCATGAAGATAAGGTCGGGGGAGTGGGTGACGGCCGTGTGCCAGCCTGTTTCCGCATCAGCAGCGGCTAAAAATTCCTGCCCTTCCGCCTGCACAATCCTCTGTACCAACAGCCTGTTGTTTGGATGATCTTCTACGTACAAAACCCGCTTGCCCATGACGAATACCTCCGCGATTTTTTCTTTACTAATCAGTGGACAGCTCCCATTGAGTTGCCTGTGCGAGCAGGTTATCATAAAGGCTTGGGTGCTTCAAGACTATAATAGCTATACCATTTATAGAATAATTTGATAGTATTGGTTGCGAATTATTGTTTGCATTGCAAATTTTTGGACATCACATCAGAGAAAACAGATGGAGTGTTATCATGGAACTGGGGCAAATAGAAGCATTTTTAGCGGTAGTGCGGGAGGGGAGTTTTACGGGGGCGGCTTCCCGACTGAATCTCACGCAGCCGTCGCTCAGCGCCCGCATTCACCAGCTAGAACAAAGTCTGGGCGGGGAGTTGTTTTACCGGGATCGGCGCCCGGTGCAGCTCACGTTGATGGGGCGGGTGTTTGTGGATTATGCGGAGCGGGCGTTGGGAATTCTGGATGCGGGTTATACGGCCGTGCGCGCCGCCCAGATGGGCACGGTGGGCAAGGTGACAGTATGCTGTCCGTTTTCGTTGGCGACTTATTTGTTGCCGGAGGTGGTCAACCGGTTTGGGCAGGCGCATCCGCAGGCGGAACTGTATGTGGAAGCGGGCCACTCTGATTTTGCTGTTAATCAGTTACTTGATGGCATGGTCAACCTGGCCATGGCAGCGGCCTTTCCCCGCTATGCGGCGCAGACACAAACGCTGCTGCGGTTGCACGATGAGATGGTGGCAGCGGTGTCGCCGGAACATGAACTGGCAGGGGCTACGGCCGTATCCATTGCTCAACTCTGGCAATACCAATTGCTCATCATCCACTGGGGGGCAGCGTTTGATGCTTATCTGGAGAGTCTGCGCCAGATGAGCGTGGCTTCAGGGCCAGCCGTGCGCGTGCCACTGGCGGCCGCTTTGCCGATGGCCCAACTGCCTAACAGCGTTACTTTTTTGCCACGGCGGTTGACGACCGTGTCTCACCTGATAGAGCTAAATGTGCCTGATTTCCAGTTTGATTGGGACGCTATTGTCATTACCCGCCGCGAGCGGCAGTTAACCGAACTGGAACAATCTTTTGTTGACATTGTAGCGGCCGTGTGGCAAAGCACACGGCCACGTTGACCACCCACTCGCGTCTGTTTATCGCTTTTGCAGCACAAAGAGCCAGCCTTCCATTTCCGTGTCCGCGCCGAAGTGTTCGGTGTATTTGATTTCGTAGCCGTGTGTCTGAATGAGCGCCAGACAATCAATCAGTCCCCGGCGCAAGGCTTTGGCGGGGTGGTGTTCCAGTTTGTCAATGGATTGTTTCACCTGGTCTTTGGCCGGGCCGTCTGGCCCCAGCACTTCAATCAACCAGCTCATACCGGCGGTCATTTTGCGCGGTTTGCATTGTAAGATAAGGGTTTGCATGTTTATCTCCTTTCCTTTGCCACTGTGGCGCGATTTGGGCCAATCGCATGACGGTTTTATGAACAGGGAATTTTAGAGGGGAACGGCCGTGAAAACAATATCAATGTGCTGCTGCATTCTTAATCTGGGTGGAGGGGCTATTGGTGATGTAGACCAGACGGTGGCTGGCGGTGATGAGGCCAAGCATGATCCACAACAGCAGGTGGGGTTTGGCGCCGGGGGCGATGGCATCGGCCAAACCAAACAGGTGAACGGCGGTTAAACCACCGAGAATGCCAATGAGGTACGGCCGTGCCAGGTCATTCCGCCGCGCCACGCATAACCCCAGATAAAAGGCCAGGCCGATGATGGCCAGGTAGATAACGATGCCTGGCAGCCCCACATCTAACGCTGTTTGCAGGAAGATGTTGTGGGCGTGGGCAATGTCATAGGTAGGACTCACGTTCAGGGGGTAGAAACGGCGGACGACAACGCGAAATGTGCCCAGACCGGTACCGGTGAAGGGAAAATCTTGTACGGCCGTAAGCGCCCACTGCCACACTTCTTGCCGAAAGCTGATGGAACCCAACTGCCCAATGGCCGATTCCTGGGCCGGGTCTTGCCAGATGTGTTGCAGGCGCAGTGGGCCAACCAGGGCTATCATTAGCAACGCCCCACCGCCGATTGCCCCGGCCGCCACACTCATGATCTGGCGCAACCGGCTGGTGTGGGGCAGCGCCAACCACCAGAGTCCACAAAGCGGCAATAAGACGCCGGCAAAAGCCAGCCAGCCGGTGCGGGATTGGGTAAACAAGAGTAAGATCACGGCCATGCCGGTGAGCATGAGATAGCCGAGAAGTTTCCAGCGAGACGGCCGTGACTCATAAAATCCAATACATACTGAAAATAGAAAGGGAATAAAAAAGAGCAATGTCCCGGCTAACTGATTGGCATGTACGCCTAATTCGGGTGATTCTGGTAAGGCCAACAGGCGCTCAGGCAGGTAGCTCATCATTGTTGCCAGGCCGGGCACTTTGTCCATCCAGGTGGCGCCGAGGGCGCCCAACAGCACAAACCCCAACCCCAGGCCGCCCCATATTGCCAGCGCCAGTGTCCACAAACGGAACGAAAAGATGGCTCGATTCATAAAACGCCAGACGGCCAGCCCCAGGATGAGGCCGGTGGCTTTGGGCAAGGTGAGGTCAGGATCGGCTGTGACCAGGATGCCGACTATAAGGGTGAAACCCCAACCCAAAATGAGGGGGTCGAAGGGGGAAAGGGGAGGCCAGGGCCACGGCCGTAGCAGCAATGGCAGCAACCAGACCAGGGCTACCAGCAGCAGCGCCAGGATGGTGAGGTTGAGATTGAGGGTGGGAAAGAGGAGGAAGGGGGTAACGGCCGTGAGAATCCCCCCTTCAATCCAGTATGACCATAAGGCGAAGCGGGTCGGTGGGTGGATCAAAAAGCGCCTTTGCCGCGCAGTACCACCCAGGGAGTTTTGAGCAGGATGAAAATATCCATCCAGAGAGAGTAATTCTGCACGTAGTAGAGGTCATCTTCGGTGTGGAGGTGCATGGGTTTGTCGGAACGGCCGTTGACCTGCCACCAACCGGTCATACCCTGGGGCACGGCGAACCGTTTGCGCTGCCAGGGTTCGTAGCGTTCCACTAACCAGGGCAGTTCCGGGCGCGGCCCTACCAGGCTCATATCGCCCTTGAGAACATTCAAAAGTTGGGGAAGTTCATCCAGACTGGTGCGGCGCAAAATGCGCCCCACGCGCGTCACACGGGGGTCATTTGGCCGTTTGAAAAGCAGTTGACCGCTCTGGTTAAATTCCATCAGTTGCGACAGCATCTGATCTGCTTCCGGGATCATGGTGCGGAATTTGAGCATGTGGAAGGGACGGCCATTTTCCCCTACCCGATCTTGCCTGTAAAAGATAGGGCCTGAAGAATCAAACTTGATCAAGAGGGCAATGAGGCCAAAGAAGGGAAACAAAATCAATACAGAAAGTCCCGTGACGACCAGATCAAAGGTGCGTTTCACTAACCGTTGCACATCATTTAATGCCGGGTCTCGCAAGTTAATCATGGGTACGCCGCCAAAATCATCCACGGAAGCCCGGTACAGGGCCAGGCTAAAGTAGTCGGGTACGACACGCACCTGCACGGGTAAATCATGTAAATCGAGAGCAAGCTGGTTGACACGGCCGTAGGCATATCGCGGCAAGGCAATCACCACGTCATCAATGTGTTGCTGCTGGATCACCCGCCGGGCATCCTCTAACCGTCCTAAGAGAGAGATGCCTGGCACTTCTTTTTCCGGGTCATCATCTAGAAAACCTACCAGGTCTAGCCCCGTCCAGCTATATTCGGCGATCATCTGCTTCAGCCGCTGACCAGTTTTGCCGGCGCCAACCACCAGGACGCGCCGGTGATGGATGGGAAAGTGACTGAGTTTGAAGCTAAAGCGCACAATGACTCGCCAGGATAAGAGTAAAACGAGGTCTATGAGAACAAAGGTCACGAGCAGCCAGCGGGAGAAATTCCGAAACCCCAAATAAAGCACCCCGGCGAAAATCAGGGTGGCAATCCCCACAGCCAGGGTAACCGCCTGAAATTCATCCGTTGCCTTGTAAACACGGCGCGGATCGTAGACGGAGGTGACAAGGAACGTGCCCCCCCAAACGAGCGGCACAATAACAAACAAAATCGCTGGTATGTCAATCTGTGGAACAGGAACTAGGAAGGGGAAGGTGGTGGGGAGGTACGGCCGTGCTGTTCTAGCTGTCAACAATGCTAGCAAGGTAAGGCAAATATCTAGAATCATCGAAAGCACTGCATAGTTTACAGTATAACGTCGTAACATGACCCCTCCAGGTTAATATTTATACACATTCCCGGTGAATGATGTGCAACTTGCCTTTCGATAATAAATCGGGCAAAAGCGAAATTTGAACCGCTTTGACCGATTTTCAAAACGATGAGATCGCCAAATTAAAGATTATGTCAACAGCCTGCGCTTCTTGCTACTTGCAATCTGTTCAGGCTGATTTTGACAGACCCATATTTTGGCCCTAATCTCAGCATGACCGCCATATATGGTGGTTAACAAATTTCAGAAAGTGCTATATTTATTGTCGAAAGGTAAGTGCAAATCAACGAATTGTGCTTGTGTATCTCATATAGGGCAGGAATAAAAGGACACAGGTTTTATGAGATTTTGCACAAGATCAGGGGAATTATACCGATAAGGGCATATGTGCCAAATGACTTTAGCATTCCAACATTAGAGCGGAATGGTCAAGGGTTTTGAGACGCCTGGCGTTGGAATTAGTTGCCGTCAACAAAAAATCCGCGCACCCAAAGGTTAGTTACCTATTGCTGAAACTGCTTAAGCTAATGTATACTGACCATGGATTAACAAACAAAACTATCTGTCTGTCTGTAAAGCAGAATCGTAAATACAACAATTCCAATACACTCAAGCGACAAGTTGTTGATAAGTTTGATTTGGAGGCTCCCTAACCCTGTTTGTCGAGCATTTACTGGTTGAGGGTAAAGCAGATCATTTCAGATATCAGCCTTGAACCTCGTGTATATGAAAAGGAGAGCAGTTTGGTATGATCATTCTTTAGCTTTAGTTAGATGGAACCCTCATTCTTAACCCTGGTAGAAAAGTATAAAGCTCCCCTCATTCCATTCTCTAGTAAACACAGACCAAACGGGGGACGATATAGGGTGAACCCCATTGTCAAGAACACGCATTTGAGTTTCGGTGTCTATTTGGGCATTTTTGCTTATATTCCCTCTGATAGGAGAAATAAAATGCTATTCCTAGAAAAAAAATCTAAAACCAGACTTGTCATGTTTTTCCTTGTCCTAATTTTGGTCTCACTGGCGTTTCTGAGTGGCGCCTCTTACGTACGCGCTGAGGTTAATGCCCCTTGTGCTGGCTTTAATGATGTTGAGGACACAAACCAGTTTTGTGCCGCCATCACGTTCATTAGGAACCTGTCTATCACTTCAGGTTGTGGCGGTGGTAATTTTTGCCCAACTGACTTCGTCAGACGGGAGCAGATGGCGCAGTTTATGCGCAATATGCTTCGCGCCAATGCCACAGGTGAAACATATATCATGGACATAATCAGCCAGGATAACCTGGGCACCAGTACCAGGGCAAGAGGACGTGCTATTTATGGTTTAAGCAACGGTGGCGCTTCCGCTGGTGATGGTGTTTGGGGCCAAACTAACCGCACAAGTATGGCCTGGGCCGGCCTCTATGGTGTTGGCACTGGCGGCGCGTCTGGTGTTTATGGAGCCACCTCTGATGCGGGGCCGGGTGTACGAGCCTCAAGTAGCGGCCCAAGCGCCTACGCTTTACATGCTGTTTCAGGCGACTACCGGGGTGCATATGTTCAGGGCGCTCCAATCTGGTACGATGCCTATTTTGGTGGCGATGTGGGCATATTTGTCAATGGGAGCTGCACTGGCTGCACCATGGCCTTAATCGTACAGAACAATGGTTCAGAGGCTTTGGAACCAGGCGATGTGGTGGCCATTACTGGGATCACAGCCCCCCTTGCTGAAGGCCAGAACCCCGTAATAACTGTCAGCAAAGCGAACGCTGACAATCAACAAACTCTCGTTGGCGTTGTCACTACGCGCTACGTCGTTGAATTTAAAACCGAGCCTGTCATTGAGGTCCAACATATAGAGTACGAAGCCCGTGACGGCCTGACCGACCAGATGATCACCATAGTAGAAAAAGAGGAAGTCATCGTTGGTGAAAAGGTTATTGAGAATGGACATACAGCCGAAGGCGCCATCATGCCCGGCGATTACCTGATGATCGTTCATGACGGAATGGCTCAGGTAAGAGTAGATGCCAATATGGGGGTTATCCAGGTAGGCGATATGCTCGTTGCCGGCCCTGTGTCGGGACACGCCATTACCGCATCGAACGCAGTTGCGGCCGTAGAGGGTACCCAAAAGGTGATTGGTCAAGCTCTGGAAGCCAAACCAGATGGACAGGGGCTTATTTGGGTTTTGATTAAGATCCGTTAACCCGAAACAAAGTCCAAGATAGGACAACGTTCAAATTAAATAGTGACACTCACCTCTACCTGCTTAACTCAAGCAAGTAGTTAAAGTGAGTGTCACTTGTTTTTATTAGACAGGGTGCAACACTGAACGGATGAGTTATAGTAGGTGAAGAAAACAGGATTGTAATAAGACCATTTATGAAACGACTCAGAAAAATTGTCATTGTCGGCGAAATTTGGAGCCCAAACCTTGGCGACGGCATTATTGCTGACTCTCTAAGCTTCCTGCTAAAGCAAGTGCAGAGTGATGTACAAGTGAGTTTGTTGGATATTTCCGGCAGAGACTCAATTTCTGCCCCCCCATCAGGAAAACTCTTACCTGCCAAAAAACTGGTGCGATCTAAAATGTGGTCACGTATGTTGGTCAATGTGTTACGCTGGCGCATTCGGGAACGCCGGTTTTTGCCAGTCTGGAGCACCACACTTTCCGACGCAGATGTTGTGATCATTGGTGGGGGACAATTGTTAATGGACAATGCGTTGGATTTTCCTGTGAAGGTGAGCGCCGTGTCACGCCTGTCCCGATCTTTGGGAAAACCCACACACTTTGTATCATGTGGCGTGGGTAGCAAATGGTCTTTTGGGGCGTCAAGATTGTTTCGCAAGGCGTTGAAATCTAGTTCAAGCATCAGTGTAAGAGATACTCTCTCTGTTGAGCGGTTGGAAAGTTTTGTTCCCGGCGCTCCAGTCTCGCTCTCGTCCGATCCGGCGCTCTGGACAGCAGATGTTTACAAAAAAAATTATCAATCTGGCAATGACCTGGTTGGGCTTGGTATAATGAATGTAGATCTCATTAACAGACATACTAATCTCAACCTCTCCGTAGATGACCTTGTCGAGTTTTGGGTAGGCTTGGGGAGTAAGCTACACACCAGAGGTGTCAATTTTGAATTTTTTACAAATGGCAGCCCAGATGATTACGAAGTTGCCCAACAGGTATTTCATGCCATTCACGATCAGCGAGCTATACCCTGTACGTTAGCCAGGAGGCCAACGACGGCTTGTGAACTGGCATTGAATATCAGCCAATATAAAGCTATTCTCGCTTCCAGGCTTCATGCACATGTTGTGGCTACTTCTTACCACATCCCTTCTATCGCTCTCGTATGGGATGATAAGGTTCGCACATTCTTTAGAGATACCGGCAGAGAGGATTTGGCCTTTGATGGTTTCAAGCTCGACCTCACTGACCGGCTAGTTTCCTCATTGGGCGATATTATGGATGAACAGGTTAGCCAGGAGATGGTAGAAGAGAAACGCTCCCTTGTCCTGGAGGACTTACGGCACATCCTTGCTCCTAATTGATAACAGCGTTGAGTAGATTAGGAACATCACCTTTTGGCATATAGTTATGATGCGAATTCTCCATGTTGTTGGCGCCCGTCCCAATTTTATGAAAATTGCACCCGTTATGCGGGCTATGGCCAGTTACCCCCAAGAGTTTGAACAGACCCTTATCCATACCGGGCAACATTATGACTCAGGTATGTCACAAATTTTCTTCGACGAATTAGACCTACCTGAACCAGACATGAATCTGGAAGTAGGCTCTGGCTCACATGCCCGACAAACAGCACAGGTAATGGAACGATTTGAGCCGGTGCTTCTCGATTTCAAGCCGGACTGGGTAATGGTACCAGGTGATGTCAACTCTACATTAGCCTGTGCTCTGGTTGCGGTGAAGTTAGGTATCAGGGTGGCGCACGTTGAAGCGGGGCTACGTTCCTTTGACCGGGCTATGCCGGAAGAGATCAACCGAATTGTAACTGACCACCTATCAGATTTGCTATTTACGACAGAACCTAGTGGCAACGAAAACTTGAGATGTGAAGGTATTGATGAACACAAAATTCATTTTGTTGGCAACGTCATGATTGATACTTTGATCAGGCTTTTACCTAAGGCCAAACTGCGTTGGGCCCATTTGAACGAACGATTTGAATTAGAAAACCAATACATATTAGTGACACTGCATCGGCCGTCTAACGTAGACAACTCGGAACGACTGGCTGAGATTGTAGCTGCTTTAGTATCCATTGGTCAGAAGGTTGGTGTACTCTTTCCGGTGCATCCACGGACTAAGGAGCGGCTTGTAGATTATCGGCAGTTGCTAGAAAATAACCAGGTAAAGATCATAGAGCCATTAGGGTATCTTGACTTTCTGGCATTGCAGATGCGCGCATTGATGGTTCTAACTGATTCCGGTGGTATACAAGAGGAGACAACCTATCTTGGGATTCCTTGCCTGACATTAAGAGCCAATACGGAAAGACCTATAACTATAATTGAAGGAACAAACACATTGGTAGGTGACGATATTAACAAAGTGGTGCTGGCTGTTGATGACATCTTATCAGGCAGGCAAAAGACAGTCACAAAACCTCCTGGCTTCTGGGATGGACATGCGGCCGAGCGAATTTTACACGTTTTAAGAACTTACAAAGGCAACATCGCATTCAACTGATGGACCCTCAGCCTGACAATCTCCGCCAGCGCACGGTACGAGGTACAAGTTGGCGGCTTGCATCTGTTCTAGTTCAGTTTAGCTCACAGTTTATTGTGGGGGTGGTTTTGGCCAGGTTGTTGTCCCCTGAAGACTTTGGGCTTTTGGGATTAGCAATGATTGCCATAGGATTTTGTGAGCTATTTGTGGATTTGGGAATAGGGCCAGCCATCATCCAACGAGAAAACCTCACGACACGTCACATTCGGGTTGGCTTCTCCGTATCAGTAGCCGTAGGATGTATACTTACAATCCTGATTTATTTCCTGGCGCCGTTGGTTGCCATCGTGTTCAAGGACGAGAGAATCACCGACATTTTGCGCGTTCTTTCGCTTACATTTCTAGTAATGGGTTTTGGCATCGTAAGCGTATCTCTGCTCACACGATGGCTTGCTTTCAAACAGCTTTTAGTCGTAGATGTACTTAGCTATATATTGGGTTATGCCTTGATCGCTGTCTTTCTGGCTCTTCAAGGTTATGGTATCTGGAGCCTGGTTTACGGCACTTTCGTTCAAATGCTTCTTAATGCTCTTCTTGCTTTCTTATTGGTACGCCATTCAATTAAGCCTCTGGTTAGTGCTGTTGAATTGCGGGAGCTAATCGGTTTTGGAGCAGGTGTTTCTCTGGCCAAGGTTGTCAATTACTTCGCCAAGCAAGGCGATTACTTCGTCGTTGGTAGAGTTCTTGGCCCAGGGCCATTAGGACTATATTTGCGGGCTTATCAACTTATGCAACTGCCATTGAGGGTCCTGGTAGTGCAAGTAGCCGCTAAAATTCTCTTTCCTGTCGTATCACAAATTCAATCAGACAGAGAAAAGGTCTCCCGTGTTTATGTGGAAAGCCTTTCTCTTGTGACATTTCTTACTCTACCTTGTATTGCCATCATGCTAATTCTTGCCCCAGAGTTCATTAACGGTGTGTATGGGCCACAATGGCGTGAGGCAAGTTACCTCCTGCAGATACTATTGCTGTTTGCGATCTTTCAGGTTGTTTACTTTGTTGCTTACCAATTTGCACAAGCGATGGGTCATGTCTACCGGCTATTTCTCTGCCAGGTGGTGTATGGATTGGCTGTATTCTTAGGCTCGTGGTTTGCAGCTTTGCACTGGGGAACCGTTGGCGTAACGATTGCGGTTGGATTGTCAATAATTCTGGTATTTGCCCTAGTTGTTAACATCAGTAACAGGTTAACCAATACGCCATCTGTGAGATTTTTCAGATCACAGGTACCGGCCGTAGTAATAACAATTCCTACCGCCCTCTCTTGCTATCTAGTTCGTGGTTTGCTGGTGGATTTTGGTTTTTCAGATATTTTGGTACTGTTGTTAGCTTCATTTGCGAGCCTGCTGGCTGCTGGACTATCCTGGCTTTATCTCCCTTCAACCGCCCTTGATTCCGTATATGTCATTGTTATGCAACTGCTAGAGGATAAAGACCCTTCCAAATTGATGAGATTCTTACCGTTGCTTAGTCGTCGCCATAAACAACCTGTCGTAAGCTCACGAGGATGAATCTAGTTAGACACATAAATTGCACCAGCAGATGCCTAGCTTCTATGCTCTGGAGACAATCTCTCTGTCATCATTTGTTTATACCCGTGGATAATCATGAAAAGACTGGATTCAAAAGAAAGGATACTCATATATACTCACGAATTCGTACCTCTTAGTGGGGGCATCGCTACTTACAATGTTGAGCTTGCTCAAGGACTAAGTAGTCATGGCTATGATGTCACAGTTCTTGCTCCCCACTATGAGCACATAAAAGCTGTTGACGACAAAGAAGATTATTTGGTGTGGCGGCCCTTTGCAGATAAAGGCTTTAAGCCATACAAGGTTCTCATTTCTATGTTGAGTTTAATAGTTGCCTGGTTAAAGTTTCACCCTGACCTGATTTTAGCTACTAACAAGGGGTCTCATCGGTGTCTTAGCCTGGTCTCCCTGCTTTTGCCATTGCCTTACATATTAGTGATCCATGGTTCGGAAATCGTGGAACATTTCGCGGGAAATAAGCTAATGAGGTATATTCTTCGTCGTATGTTTTTATCGGCAAAAGCCATTATTGTTGTTAGCCAATCAACAAAGAACTTGCTGGTAAACAGTGTTTCAGATGTTGCTTCTAAAACTTATGTTATCCATCATGGTATTCGTGATGCTGCTTCACAACACAAACAGGCCCGCTATACAAAAACAGTGCGAACCCGATTGAAACTGGACGCCGAGAGCAAGATAATCTTGACGGTAGCCAGGTTAGCTCCGGATAAGGGGCAAGATGAAGTGATTTTGGCGATGCCTGAGGTATTAAGAGTTGTACCCAATGCCAGATACTTGATTGTTGGAGGCGGCCCATGTGAGAGTTCGCTAAAATCACTGGCTGAACAGTCTGGTGTAGCAGACTCAGTATACTTCTTGGGCGATATTCCGCGGGATGCAGTATGGCCTTTTTATGCTGCTTGTGATGTCTTTGTTATGCCGTCTCGTAGAGGCGCTGATGAGTCGTTTGGCATTGTATTTGTGGAAGCAGCAGCCTTTGCCAGGCCTGCTATTGCAGGCAATCAAGGCGGTATGGCTGAGGCTGTTGCTGATGGGAGAACGGGATTGTTGGTTGATCCAACTTGTACAAGCGACATTGCCCAGGCAATTGTTCGCCTGTTGACTGATCCTGAACTTGCTAACCAAATAGGTCAGCGAGCAAGGATAGGGTTCGAAGAGCGTTTTAGCATAGAGACCATGATAGAAAAGACTGTGGATGTCATAGAAAGTGTAAAGTGAGGCGTGATCAATTCTTCTCCCCCTTGACCTTTGCGACAGTGATGCTCACCATCCTAATGGTGAGTCAATTCAACGCTATAGTTTCCTACCTTTATTTTAACCTGGGAAACATCTATCTATCATGGTCAATGAGTTCAAATCCAGCCAGCTTCACCTTGTTGACTTCAGCAGGGTTTTTTTTTGAGAAGGCTAAAGAAGGTTATTCACCTCCCCCTCTGGTAACATATAAGCAGGGACAGACTTTTTTCTTAATGGGTGAACAACAACTGGCTATTGATGAATGGCGACAGTTCCCTGAGGCTGATTGCTGGCTCAAAGTGCAGGGAATATCGCTGCTTAAAGAGGGTAGACTACAAGAGGCAGGTGATATTTTACAGACGGCTTCGATGCTCAATCCGGCATCAAGTGCAGTTGCTTATTATGTGGGCATGACACACTATCGGTCAGGGGCTAATCAAGATGCTCTGGCATGGCTGGAAAGGGCCGTGGAACTGAATCAGTTTGATGAGAGGTGTCTTACCTATTCGCCAGCGCCGGATGTTTGGTGGCCTGGCCGTCCCGATAATCTGAATAGGCCACCGTCGCTGGCTTTGACTTATATCCAGATGGCGGCAGTATATTACACCATGCGGGAATGGGATGCGATGCAGGCGGCCGCGCAAAAGGCAGTTGCATTAGAGCCAGAAAACCCCCTGGGGTATTACCAACTAGGGGAAGCATATTACCGTCAAGCCCTGGCTTCTGACAGAGATCGGGCAGCGTTGCTAGATTCTGCCGAAGCCATCTTTGCCCAAGTTGTTGATGTAGACTCCAATTTTCAATTCAGACTGCTTGTTTCAACAGCGCAGGTACATCGTGCACAGGGCAATGTGGATGCGGCTATACTTGCCTACCAGCGGGCGCTGCCACGTGTTTCTCAGACATTTCTGCGTTACGAAATTGCTGAATTCTTTGCTCAGATAGGATACACAGACGAAGCAGCCCAATTATATGAGCTTGCACTTGACGAGACTCCGCTTCAGGCTGCTTCTGCTTATCGTTGGGTGGAGGCAGCGGCAATCTTTGCTATTCTTCAGGAGACAGAAACTGCTTGTGAACACTTGCATACGGCGCAGGCCGTTTGCAGCCAGCCATTATGTGACGAAATTCAAACAATGCTTTTAGATATTTGCCAGGATTAACTATTTTATGAAAGCTCTACCTGTTGATGAAGCAACGACAAGCACTAGACGATTACGCAAACGGTCAATTGGATATGGCGTTTTATTAACCATCGGCTTGTTAGTTAATGTGTTGCTCATTACGGTTATTAACGCCCCCAGTTTACTCGCCTTTTTCTATTTCTTGTTTATCAGCCTGATACTCTACTTTTGGTTAGTGGGGAGAAATCTCGTTGAAGCTGCATTACTTTATAGCTTCTATGCATTGTTAGTTATTACTCTTTTTCTTGTTCAACGCTGGACTTATCCCGATTACTTTGGCTTTTCTGGAGGGCCATATATTGGTACTGATGATTCTGACTATTACACACATGTAGCTGACGAACTCCCCCATTCCTTTCCCGTGCGCGAAAGACCAGTACGTAACTACGAACTATTAATGCGCTTTATTACGTGGTATCCAGTTACACACCCTTTTGATATTCTTTTCTTTAATGTGTTACCATTGGTTCTAATTCCACCCTTTACCTTTCGTCTAGCCCTAGTTCTGACATACAAGAGAGAAGTTAGCAGACTAGCCTACAAACTGGTATTATTTTGCCCGTTTTTATTGGCAAATAGCCTGGTGTTGATTCGTGATGGCTGGACTGCAATGTGCCTTCTTGGCTCTACCCTATTCTTTTTACGGCAGCAGTATTTCAAGGTATCAGTTTTGCTGGCTTTTTTAGCTGCTCTTAGAATGGGTTCAGCATTGGTATTGGTTATCATTTTGGGCTGTTATGTTTGTTGGCGATTCATAGACACGCGAGGGGTTAGTCGAAAGATACTTTTCATGGGTGGGGCAACGGCCGTTGCAACCATCGCTCTTCTTCTTCTTTATCCAATGATTCTTAGCTATCTCGAAAGCAAGGGCTTTCTTAGCACATTCTTCTTTCGCCAATATTTTGTGGGCAGGTATCTACTACAAAATCCTAATACCAGTCTGGTAGGCGATTCTATTATGGTTTCGATCTATCAACAAAACCCATTAGTCCGAATTCCTCTTGGCTTTTTATATTTTTTTATGTCTCCCTGGTTTGTACCCAACTGGATTATTCGGGAAGGTATCTTTGTCCCGCGAATGTTAATGCAGAATATCTTTGCTCTACTATTCATCTTCTATTTTAAATACTTAATTCAAGCAATCGTCCATATATGGTTTAGCAGTGATAAGAAGATGCTCTTTACATTACTGGCGTACCTCGTAGCAATTTTGGCGCTTTCCCAAGCATCGCTGCAAATTCGACATAAAGTTATGCTCTTGCCGTTGATGTATATTTTGGTTGCTTATGGTTACTACCATCGAACAAAAGTTGGTGTAACTCTGGGCACAACTGGTGCGGTGAGTTCGGCCGTTATCCAATTCGTCCGTATGCTGTTACGACTAGGCTAACTCCCACCTACTCGATATAGTTGCAGTTTACTATGAGCGTTGTGCCAGGTGCCCAAGCACGTAGAGTGATCAATTTCGTAGATCTTTGCTCTTCACCTCGTATTCAATAAAAGTGAGCCACCATATGGAAAGAAGTTGTTTGCCACGTTTATTAGTCATAGGCCCCTTACCACCACCAGTAGGGGGTGCCTCCATTAGTTTCGAGTTGTTTTGTCGGCTGGCTCGAGAGCAATACCGGTTTGACTACATGGAAATCATTAATTCTTCTGCCAATCATTTTAAGCCGAGGTCACGCATCCTCACATTTGAAGGTATCAGACGGGCAATTCGTATCCTGGCCCAATTTCTGCAGCAAATTCATCGGGTGGACAAAGTATTGGTGTTCGGTACAAATGGTTTTATTCTAAGTTTATTTCCCTTTCTGGTACTGTTAGCCAGATTTTTTGGTAAACCTTGTTATTTGCGGGTTTTTGGCGGTTCGCTAGACACTTATTATGAGAATCTTCCGCAGCCCTTGCGATTACTGTTAACGACAACCCTGCAACAGTGTCAACGGATTATTGTTCAAACAGAGAGCCTTTATCACTTCTTCAAGCCATGGTTGAAGGAGAAAATGTTCTTGGTGCCAGGTTATCGGTTATTAGATGCAAGGCTTGACTATAACCAACAGCCCTTCCGTATGATGCAGCCGACTCAATCGTTGAGACTCATCTATTTAGGCCATATTAAGGAGGAGAAAGGAGTGTTTGTGTTAATGGAAAGCCTGCTCAAGATATATCAACGAGGATTCAATGAGATAATATGCGACTTTTTTGGGCCAGCCACAACCGCTGACAAAAAGCGGTTAGATGCTCAACTTTCAGACATACCTAGTGCCAAATACATGGGAATAGTTTCACCTGATGAAGTTGTATCTAAACTCCGTCAGTATGATGCTCTGGTATTTCCAACATACTATCCAAATGAAGGGCACCCCGGCGTGATTTTGGAAGCCATGAATGCGGGTATCCCAGTTATTACGACCCGTTATCGCTCCATACCAGATCTGGTAGAACACGGTCTCAATGGTCTTCTCGTCTCCCCCAATGATAGCGATGATCTGGCGAAAGCTATTCAAGAAGTTTATGATGACCGCTTTTTATTGGCCAAAATGGGAGAAAACAATTACCAACGTCGGGTAAATTATGATGCCCGGAAACTGGTGCCACAAATTGTTCAGACGCTTCTGGATTAACCGTTACATTGACGATTGCTTTTGACATACTCAAGATGAAAATATATTACTTGATCCACTATTTTCCGCCCGAATTAAATGGTGGCGCCACTCGCGCTTCTGAGTTAGCCAGATTATGGGCAGATATGGGGCATGAAGTAACGATCTTAACCGGGTTCCCTAATCATCCTAACGGCCGTATCCCCTCACAATACAAAGGTCGTTTTTTCCTGGAAGAGTCTGCCGACGGTTACAAAATACGACGCACTTTCATCTATGCCACGCCAAACAAAGGATTCCTCAAACGCATACTCAATCATACCAGCCTGATGATCTCATCCCTCCTGGGTAGCGTATTCAAATCAAAACCGGATGTGATTGTTGCCAGTTCACCCCCTTTGTTTTTAGGACTCAGTGGCTATTTTCTCAGCCGGATCAAGCGTGTGCCCTATATATTTGAAGTACGAGACATATGGCCTCAACAAGCTGTTGATCTGGGCATGTTGCGCAACACACGCATTATTCAAGCCATGGAAATGCTTGAATTTTTCCTGTACAAGAAGGCTGCTAAAGTTGTTGGCGTTACCAATAGCACCAAACGTATTCTCAACGAGCGGGGAGTGGATACCAATAAAATAGAGACTATTTTTAATGGTACGGATGTAGATTATTACACACCGATACCGGTCAACGAAACTGTAAAAGCTGAACTGGGGTTAAGCGGAAAGTTTGTGATTTCTTACATCGGGACAATGGGGCTTTCTCAGGGATTAGGGATTGTGCTGGATGCAGCCCGGCAACTTCAGCATTCCCATCCAGATATTCATTTCTTGATGGTCGGCGATGGCGCCCAGCGTGATATACTGATTGACAATAGCAACGATTGGCACCTATCGAACGTAACCTTTTTGCCCGCGCAGCCACGTTCTTTAGTGCCAGATTTGTACAGTATATCGGATGGTGTGATGGTCTTACTCCGCGACACGCCGCTCTTTAGATCAACCATTCCTTCAAAGATGTTTGAGATTATGGCGTGTGGACGTCCTGTTATTCTCGGTGTTGCCGGTGAGGCGCAGCATATCGTTTTGGAATCCGGCGGTGGTATCTGTATTACCCCCGAAAATGCGGACGAGTTAGTTCAGGCAATTATCCAATTGCACAATAATGCCGATCTACGGGACAAACTTCAAGTTTACGGCCGTAACTACATTGTCCAGCACTACAACAGATACCATCTGGCCCGGCAGTATGTGACTGTCCTTGAATCCTTGAAACAGTAGGCGGAATATCAGTCCGAGCCATATGATAATATCCAGTAAATGAAGTGGCTAACTGGTGTCAAGAGACTTAGCCAACCGCCACCATTCAATAATCAGGATAATCAATACCGAAATAAGAAGAGCTATCATACCTGCAACGAGTGCACCAAGTAACCTATATCTACCTTCAGGCTCCTGGGGCACGGCTGCTTCGCTGGCTAATCTGACTCCACTACTGGTATCCTGCGACGTGATACGTTTCTCCTCCACTTTGTGCGCCAGCGCCATATAAGCTTCTTCGGTCACAAGCTGGTGGCGTAATAACCGGTTATACTCTGTATTGGCCTGCTGCTGTTGCTGTTGCAGCCCTAAGATGTGTGGCTCCAACGCCACCAGTTCTGCCTCAATCTGTTCGGTCTGGGTCGTCAAGGTTGTCAGCAAACCATCTAATAATGCCAATTGTTCACTGCGACTGGCCGCCGTTAATGATGCACTATCACTGACTTGTAATTGCAGAGGCACGGCCGTTTCCGCCCCAAATGCCTGCAATTGCAGCGATAAAGCCGTCAGTTGGTCCGCCAATGTTATCTGGTTGTTCCCAGGCGCTGCCAACTGGTCGCGTAATTCCTGAACCTGCCGCCTCAGTTGGCTGTTGCGACGCTGGGCTGACAAATATTCACTTTGGGTGTCAAGGGTTGCCGCCAGCGTATTGCTGATGACTTCTGTGCGGTTAACGGCCTGGAATGTCACCAATGCCTCTTCCGCGCTCGTCAGTTCCGCTTCCGCTGCGGCCAGTTGCTCTTCAAAAAAAGCGACCTGCTGGCTGCTCTGCCCGGTATAAACCTCATTCGCCCAGGCCACAAACACGGCCGCCCAGGTATTTACAATCGCTGCCGCTTCTGTCGGGTCTTCAGAAGTAGCACTCAGTTGGATGATCGAAGTATCATCACCTGCCTCTGCCTCAAGTATCTGCCTCAACTCCTCAATGGTATCAAGGTCGGCAGCAGGCAATTGCGTTAATAGCATCTGCAACACCTGATCGCTCAGGGCCAGTTGGGGAAATGCCCGTAAGGGTTGGGTCGTGTTGGTTTCGCGGATGCGCGCATCTAGCTGCACCACATCGCGCGGCGCTATCACCGCTACCAGTGCTGTCGCTTCATAGGTGGGGGGAATAAAGGATGTGGCGATGAAAGCCACAATGCCTGCTGCCAGCGCCGCCCCCACAATCCAATACCAGCGTTTGATGATGGTCTCGATATACGGCCGTAAATCAATCTCTTCTTCCACGTAGCTACTCCTCTTGCCAAATTCGTGGGATGGTACCCAAGAATACACACACTGGCAACCCCCCCAATCTCCTGACATTGGCCCCCCACAAGCCGTCAGCTTAGCGGGGTCGCCGATAATTCATACACTGCCAGCCCCTCAATTTCTGGCGCCCTTTGCCAGTCTCCACCAGTCAGCGATTCACCGGCGATAATTTGACGGATGAGTGCGGCGGCCAGTTCGGCCGAACGGCCGTCATACGCCGTATGTACCGAAGCACAATATCGTTTTGTCCGGTCCCGCACATCGGGTTTACGGGTTGCCAGTTCTTGCAGCGCCACTGCCACCACCTGTGGGTCATCATGATAGGCCGCCAGACCGTTCTGATGAAAGCCATAATAATCTAGCTTCTGACCTAAAAAATCATAATAAATAGGGTATACATTCATCAGCGCCGCTTCCAGCAGAATGCTGGAATCACCGGCCAATACCACGTCCATGCGGCTGAGGAATTGGAAGGCGGGTTCAGTACGGCCGTCAGAATACTCCCACTCAGCCTGTCGCGCCAGCTTTTGCCACATCTCGCGCCGTGGATCACTGGGGTGTGGCCGCAAAACAAATTGCAGCCCAGGCGCAGTCTGCGCCAGCGCCATCACCAGACGGGCCACCTCGTCCAGGCCATTTTGTGGGTTGATGCAAATGCCGACAACAGACGCCTGCGACTGCCGGTTAATTCTTGTGGCATAAGCGTCAAAACGTGGCAGCCCCACCAAAAACACCTTCGTGGCCGATGGCCCACAGGCGGCATATTTTTGGGCCGCATCAAACCCATCGAGCAGGGCAAAATCAAACGCCAATGGCGGGAACCGCTCAGAAACAGAGGCGTGCTGCAAATAAATGGTGGTTAGCTTTTCCGCCTGCGCTGCCCGCAATAAAGCCCGCGTCCATAGCATATGGTCATTGGACATCACCACAACCGATGGCCGCATCTGGCGCAACAACCGGCGCAACAAAATGTAATACCCATAGGACAGCCAATACATATCCCATACATGCCGAAATGGGCGGCGTTCTAACCCGCTGGCGCGCCAATAGCGTCCCATCACCACCGGTAAGAATGGTAAAGACCAGACATAAGCCCAGAAGAGCGGCAGTTGATGGTTGCCAAAACCCTCAATGCCCACCAACTCCGCATTTTTTATCTCTGTTACCAGTGGTTGCAGCGCCGCCGTCTGGTTTCTGGTGGTGACAAAAAACAGCGGCGCTCGTGGGGTGAGGGCGGGCATTTGCCCACTTCGCGGCAACTGCCTGACCAATTTGAGCAGACGCCAGCAGAAAGCGCCCAAACGTATGAAAATACCCGGCTTTGGCTGCCCTACCTGGGAAAGCAAGGTCATGTCCATGTTATGCGGCCGGTACAGATAGACCAGATCGGACACATCCAATGCCAGCGCGTCTCGGATAATCTGCCGGGTTCCAGACAATCAGCTCTACCTCCTGCCGCTGTTCAAAGAGAGCGCGCAAATTGCCACAACGTGCGGAGTTGTGGACGATTGCCGACCAGAAAGACAGCCAGGCCGGCCAGACTGAATACCAGATATTTTTCTGTCAGGCAGCCAATGACAGCCAACACCACCGCGATCACGCTGCCGATGGGCATGACCTGTCCCCAATAATCCTGTGGGCGTGGGCGCTGACGCAACAGGCGTTCGCCCAGCCAGGCTTGCAAAAAGGTAAACACAGCCGACCCTGCCAGGATGGCCAGCGCCACCCATAACATGCTCAAATTCAACCAGGCTGCTGCCAGACCCAACGCCAAGACAACGGCCACGGCCAACATGGCAATAACGGCCACCTTCATCTGTTGTTTGCGGGCAATGGCCACCGAATTGTAGCCAAACGTCACCGACAAGACGGCCTGTGATAACAACAGGATGATTAAGACGCCAACGCTTTGCGCATATTGGGGTAAAACGATGACCAGGAGGGGAGAGACCAATATCATACCAAACACCACCAGGAACACGGCCGTGCCATACACCACATTCACCCGCCACACCGTTTGCCGCACCGCTTCATCCGGCAGGCCCAAGCGCGTTTTGGCCAGAACCACCGGGAAAATAATCCAGGCGACAGCCCGCAGCCCCAGCAGCGTCGCATTGGCCAGAGCATACGCCAGGGAAAAATAGCCCATCATCTCCACAGAATAGGCAATACCGATGATCGTCCGCCCCGCCAAAATAATGAGCCAGAAACTCAGGTTATAGACCAGCAGCGGGATGCCAATTTTCAGCAAATGCCGGGCTATAGGCGTATCCCACATCAGCCTGACGGGAAATGGCGCGCGAACGGTATACAGCAGCACGCCAATCACATTTGCCAACACCATTGCCGCCAGCGAAGCCATGATCAACTGTTCCCGGCTAACGAAAAAAATGATCGTCAGAGGTAATGCCGCCAGGATAAGCTCATAGGCGGCAATACGCCCCAACTTTTGGTAGACGCGGTAGATGTTGGCATATACCTGGTTCACATGTGTCAGACCGGTCAACAGGGCCATAACCAGGGCATACTGGGTGAATGAATACCTGGTAAACAGGGGTATCTGAAACTGTTGCACAAGCAAACCCGCCAGCAATAACCCCAGAGAGATCAGGCAGGTCGTGGTCAGCGCAACGGCAATCAACCGGGTATGGTTTTGTTTGTTATCCGGTTCGGCCACTGCCAGTTCCACATTGATGGCATATTGCAGCCCCAACCCGGTATAAGACAAATACTGGCTGACCAACATCAGGAAGCCCCAGACCCCGAACAAAATCGGCCCTAAAATACGCGCCAGCCAAATGCCGCGAATCAATTGCAACAGATAACTCAGGTAACGGTTGGCCGTAAAAAGGACGGTGGGCTTTTTCAGCAACCGGCGCAGCGTGCCCCAGAGTTGGGTCACCTGCGCTGTGGTGGTCTGTATCATCAGCTTATCAGGCAACCATATCCCATTGCACGGGCGTACCGGGGGCCACATCATAAGCGGCGCGCCGGCCGATGATTTCCGCCAGGTAACGGGTGTGCAGCCCATGACCGGGGCGAATGGAACGCACGTTTTCGGCAGTGAACGGCTCGCCGGCCTTGACATCTTTTACCACAAACAAGGAGCGGCGAAATACCCGGCTGGCCTGTTCTCGTGCGGTAACATCATACTGCACCTGTCCCAAAGCCTTTTCGGCGGCGCGAATGGCCTCGACCATGGCCTTGAATTCCTGGGGTTCCAGCGAGAAGGCGCTGTCTGGGCCGGGCACATAACGGGAGAGGGTAAAGTGCTTTTCGATGATGGCCGCGCCGAGGGCTACGGCCGTGACCGGCGCAGCAATCCCCAATGTATGATCGGACAAACCCACCGGTACGCCATACGCGGCTGCCAGGTGGGGGATGGTGCGCAAATTCATCTCTTCCGGTGGCGCCGGGTAAGCGCTGGTGCATTTGAGCAACGCCAGTTGGGTATTTCCTTCCTGGCGAATGGTTTGCACCGCCTCGTCAATTTCGGCCAACGTGGCCATGCCCGTAGACATGATGATGGGTTTCCCGGTGCGGGCGATACGCCGGATAAGCGGGATGTCTACCACTTCAAATGAGGCAATTTTATAGGCCGGCACGTTCATGTTTTCTAAAAAGTCAACGGCCGTTTCATCAAAAGGCGTAGAAAACAGATGCAAACCCAACTCTTGGGCCACCGCCTGCAATTTAGGCTGCCATTCCCAGGGGGTATAAGCCTCACCATACAGCCGATACAGATTTTTCCCCGCCCAAATAGAGCCTTCGCCAATGCGAAAATAATCATTGTCACAATCAATAGTGATAGTGTCGGGCGTGTAAGTTTGCAGCTTAATCGCATCAGCCCCCGCCTCTTTGGCCGCATGAATGAGCTGTTCAGCCTGGTTAAAATCCTGATTATGATTGGCCGATAATTCTGCGATTATGTAAGTGGGGGCGCCAGTGCCGATTTTTTGTTTATTGATGTACATTTTTCCCTGCCTTTCTCAGAGGGTTATCCGATTTATGACACATGCTTCAAATTCTATATGATGCCTTTTGCCTGCAATCGCTGCTCAATATCAGGTTTAATAGCCTGCCACTCTTCACGGAGGATGGCTAGACAGACAACATCATAGGGGGACTCCTGTTTCCAACGATGTTGACGAAACAATCCTTCTTGCGTAAAGCCAAATTTCTTGTGCATATTAACGACAGCTTCGTTAAATCCAAGCACTTCACAACACAATTTGTTTAGCCCTAATACTTCAAATGTGTAGGTTAAGATGGTGTATTCGACGTAACTACCAACACCCTTACCACGCACATTGGGACTGGCAATATAAAATGCCCAGTAGCACCTCCGATTATGCCTATCCAGGTCATAGATGTTGACCAGACCCACATCTTCACCATCACACTGAATAATCCAGTAGCGCGTCTTATCATCAATCTGGATATGTTGAAACCAATTCTCATGCTCCTCGACTGTAATCTCTCGGTCTGTGTACATGAATCTGGCTATCTCCGGCGAATTGCGCCATTGTAGAATTATCCCCTTATCCTCAGGTCTAACATCCCTCAATTGATTCATACCGTTCCTCCAGGTCGGCCGATTGCATATTGTTGACAATTCGGACTACGCCAAATCCATCCACCAAATCACGCGCACGTTTGTGCATCAACGCACGTTGCGCAGAATCTCTTAGTAAACTTTCAAGATATTCCTTCACGCGCGCCAATGTCAATGTTCTATTTTGATCCAATTTTAGACATATACCGTTTTGTGCAAGTGTGTTCACTGCCTCGGATTGGTTGTCTGCTAATGTGACTAACAAGGTAGGCACTCCCATAAAGGCTAACTCCCAGATGCTACTACCACCGGCCGATATGGCCACATCTGCCCAGGCCATCAATTCCGGCATATTGGGCACATTTTGGCGGAGTTGAAACCGGGGATCATTGCCCACGGCCGTCACCGACTCATAGTAATGAGGATTCTGCCCACCCACCACGATGACGGCTTCCCACTCACCCATTAGCTGCCGTAATGCCTGAATAACCTTCAGGGTCACATTGTCTGGGTCGCTCCCGCCCAATGTAACCAACAGGTGGCGAGCCACCTCAGGCATTGGCCGCTGCCAGCCACGCCAGGGCCAGAATTCCCGCCGCAGCAGGGCAAAAGACGTACCCAACAGCAGGCGGGTATACGGCTCACGCGCCTGGTACAAACGGGCCTGGGCATAGATGTTTTGATTCAATACCAGATCGGCGTAATAGTGGTCGGCGTGGCGATTGTCATCAATGAATAACAGCGAGAATCCCGCCTCCTTGATCTGCTTCTGATAAGCGCCGCCGAAGTGATACCCGTCCACTACGATCCAGCGCGCGTGGTGTTGGTGGGCTAACACGGCCGTTGCCGCCGCATCCCCTTCACTGCCGGCCTCCACACCAACCAGATGCGCCACCTGCATCCCCTCTTGCCGCAGCCGCTCCTCAATGGCGGTTGTTTCCCAGGCCAGCACAAAAAGAACTTCGCCGCCCTTTTCCTGCCAGCCTTGTGCCAGTGCCAGGCAGCGCATCAAGTGCCCCGTGCCCATTTGCGTGCCACCATCGGCCCGGATGATGAGCGAGTGTACCTGATCTACATTCACGCTGTTACCCGTTTCTGTTGAAAGCGAAATTTAAACTCGGCAACCGTCCAATCATCTAGCGTGTCAATGTCATGGGCTTGCATCTCCGTGACCTCAATCCCCCCAGAATTATCGGTCCACAGGCGCTGCTGCTCACGCACAGCAGCCACCAAAAACCAATAAAATTGACCCGCATCATGGTAAGCGTCGGGTAAATCCTGAGAACGGGTTGTGTAATTATTCGGCCAGATCATCTTTACCCGCCCCGCTTCTAGGTAAAGTGCCCGTTGAATGGGGGCGCTAAAGCGCAAAATGGGGAAAACGGAGTCATATCCTTGGGACAACAACAGTTCCTGTCCTTTTTGTAACAAATCAGTAGTCACAAAAGGGGCTGTGGGGTAGATACAGCAGCCATAAGTAAAATCTCGCCCCTTCTCGGCGTAAGCGGCTAAAACCTCTAGCACCACATCGGTAGTCGTGGCAAAATCATCGGCGTTGCGCCGGCTGCGACGAAAGGGGACGATAGCCCCATATTCTCTAGCAACGGCGGCGATCTCATCGTCCTCTGTGGAGACCATCACCTCTGCAAATAGCTGTGATTGTTGCGCCACCTCGATAGCGTAAGCAATGATAGGTTTACCGCAAAAGGGGCGGATATTTTTACGTGGAATGCGCTTGCTACCTCCCCGCGCCGGAATGATTGCAATACTCTTTTTCACTTACCACTCTCCATGCGCCTGAATTAAGTCGAATGAGTAATCGGCAGAGGGTGTTGGCTTAATTGTATCATCATCATAGGCTGGGAAAGCAGTTAGCGCTTTTCCATCAGAAACCATGTCATATCATCTTGGGGAAAACTGTTATCCCTATGATATACAAAGCCATAGTCAAGAAGCGTCAAATCCATCCTCCGATCAAGAATTTCGCCGGCAAAGTCTCTTTTGAATAATCTGTTTGAGTAACCGCGGTAATTAACTTCAACTGGAGTCGGATTGTAATACTCACAGAAAAGAATATAGCGGTTACTCAACTTAAACAGGAGATCGTAAATAGACGGCAATTTATCTGGGCTTAGGTGAATCAGAACGCCCTTCGTGAAAACAAGATCCCAAGTTTCGACAGAAGAAAACTCAAGTATTGATTGATGATAAACATTAAGCCAATTGTGCTTATTTAACTCTCTAACGGCTTTTTCATTTATTTCAACAGCGCCGATACGAACCTGGGGTAACAATAGATGTATGGCTTGCAAGTTCATTCCAATGTTTGCCCCAAGTTCTAGCACTGAAGAGATCGAATGGGTTTTACTCAACACTTTTGAAAAAAAAGCCAGGTTGGAAGCTAATAAACGTTCGCTTCGATTTCGTTCAATATACGCATCTCCAAACTCACCAGCCCAGAACTGTTCCTGTTCAGTATCATACACCATGATGCCTCCTTAAATGCTTTATATCTCGAGGCCTAGTCAATCAAACTAATGATTGCAGCCAGGTAACTGTAACATCATCTAGGTTCTGTTGACATTTCCAGAGGTAGGCGCAATTCACCGTACCAGAGGAAATGTCAACACGCCCTAGTACGTGCATTTCTGGTATGTTACCTAATTGAGATAGGCAGCAACGATTTTGCTCACGGCCGTGATCACATCCTGCACATCCGCATCAGACATTTGCGGGAAGATGGGCAACGACATGATTTCGGCGTAAGCGGCTTCCGCCGCTGGGCACAGGCCAGGCTGCGTACCAAACCGCTGCCGGTAAAATGGATGCAAATGTACAGGAATATAATGCAAATTCACGCCCAGCCCCTCGGCCCGTAGCGCCTGGAATAACATGTTCCGGTCTACTGTTAGTTGGCTCAGATCAAAACGCACCACGTACAGATGATACGCATGGGAAACTTCCGGGCGGGTGGTGAGGGGGGAGACGGCCGTTAACCCCGCAAACGCCGCATCATACATCTGGGCAATTGCCTGCCGCCGCACCACCCAGCCCGGCAGCTTGCGCAACTGGCTCAGCCCCAACGCGCATTGAAAATCTGTCAGGCGATAGTTGTAACCCAATTCCACCATCTCATAAAACCAGGAACCCTGTTCGGCGCGCTGCCGGTGGTCGGTGGTAATGCCGTGATTGCGAAACACCCGCATCCGCCGCGCCAGTTCAGCGTCATTGGTGGCAATCACGCCGCCTTCGCCGGTGGTAATGTGTTTCACCGGATGCAGGCTAAAGACACTCAAATCGGCCAGCGTGCCCACCGGCATTTCCCGATACTCTCCGCCAATAGCATGGCAGGCGTCTGCCACCAGCTTCAGCCCGTGCTGGTGCGCCAGGGTATGCAGGCGTTCATAGTCACACGGCTGTCCGGCATAATCCACAGCCACAATCGCTTTGGTGCGAGCCGTGATTTTGGCAGCGACATCGTCTGGGTCAATTAGCAGGGTATCGGCCTGCACATCCGCAAACACGGGCGTGCCACCCTGGTAAACCACACAATTGGCGCTGGCGGCAAAGGTCATGGCCGGGACAATGACCTCATCGCCGGGGCCGATGCCCAGGGCGTTCATGGCGGCATGAAGCGCTGCCGTACCATTGCTCACAGCGACAGCCTCACGAGCGCCCACCAGGCTGGCAAAAGCAGTTTCAAATTCGTTGACGTTAGGGCCAGTCGTCAGCCAATCAGAGCGCAGCACGTTTGTCACGGCCGTGATGTCATCCTCATCAATCCATTGACGGCCGTAAGGCAACATCGTCTGCCGCACCGGGGTTCCCCCGTTAACGGCCAGCTTAGTTTTCATCAATCATCCTTTGCAGCGCCGCCGGCGCCAGCCACTCACTATTCGTGTCACTGCTGTAGGAGAAGCCTTCGGGCAACAACTCACCTTCTTCCCAATTGTCTTGCGCCCACCACGGATGCGCCGGCTGGATCACAAAACGATCCGCCAGTTCCACCGATTGCCGCGCTTCATCCACCGAAATCATAGATTCGTGCAGCTTTTCTCCTGGCCGGATGCCTATCATTTCAATCTCACATTCCGGCGCCATAAGCCGCGCCAGGTCCATAATGTTCATACTGGGGATTTTGGGAATAAACACTTCCCCCCCATGCATCATCTCGATAGAAGAAATGACAAAACGCACCCCCTGCTCCAATGTGATCCAGAAGCGCGTCATGCGTTCATCGGTAATGGTAATCTTGCCGCTGGGGCGCTGTTGGCGGAAAAGGGGGATGACACTACCCCGGCTGCCCACCACATTGCCATACCGCACACAGGCAAAGCGCGTTCCGTCCTGCCCGCTGTAGGAGTTGGCCTGCACAAACAACTTTTCGGCCACCAGTTTCGTCGCGCCATACAGATTCACCGGCGCCGTTGCTTTATCGGTACTCATCGCCAATACTTTTTGCACACCGCCATCCAGGGCCGCCTCAATCACGTTTTTGGCCCCCATCACATTGGTCATTACTGCTTCAATAGGGTTGTATTCACAGGCCGGCACCTGTTTCAAGGCCGCCGCATGAACCACCACATCCACACCCTGCATGGCCCGGCGCAGGCGCGCCTCATCCCGAACATCGCCGATAAAATATCGTAAGGATGGGTGGTCAAAACCACCGGTGCGCATTTCATGTTGCTTCAATTCATCCCGGCTAAAGATGATCAGCTTTTTAGGGTGGTACGCTTGCAGCATCACTTCAGTAAATTTCTTACCAAAAGAGCCAGTCCCACCGGTTATCAATACAACCTGCTCTTGCCAATTCATAACAAACCCTCTTGTCATCATTCTAGTTGTTTTGTAAACGCTCTTAACTCGGGTGCAACCACACCCAATTATGCGCTGAATTCAAAGCCGGCACCTTTCGGTATTCTTGCAAAGATAGAGTCGGCCCGTTTCCCTGTATCAATCCCTGAAAATCGTGTTACAGCAAAATTGCGAAATTTCGTCTTATATCTCTATCTCTTCCCCGTCGTCTTCCTCAACCTCCCCCATCACCCGGTCGCGCATCTGGTTCACCTGGAATTGCAACGAATAGTTGAGCATCGCCCAAACTCCCTTCCAGGTTTCCACATCCATCAAATCCTCGCGCGTGGCCCCTTGCAGCATCTCCATGATGTTTTTGGCAATCTCCGGCGTAAATTTGTCTAGCACCTGTTTCACCAGATTGATGGTGGTATCCGGTTGCAGGGGGGTGGGCAGCGTTTCATTCATCTTATCCTTCAACTGCCCGGCCTGGAACCGCGCCGAATAACCGGCCATATACGCCATGCCCTTCCAGGTGTCAATGTCCATCAAATCTTCGGTGGTCATATCCTCAAAACTTTCTAGAATGCCCAACTGCACATCGGGGGCCAGCCGGTTTATCCCGGAGCGGATGTACGAAAGGAAAAACATGGGTGAATAGGCATCGGCGCCTGCCTGGGGAATGGCCGCTCGCAGTTCAGACACTAATTCGTCTAGCTCGGCCAATAGCTCTTTTTTACGGGCTAACAATTCGGCATCGGCCTCGCTTACGGGCGGCACGGCCGTGTCTACATTTTCTTCTTGCGGTATATCACCATCACTCATAACCCTTTCTCCTTGTCCCAAAGCTGGCGCCAATTATCCCGTCAAACTGGCTTGCGGGCAAAGATATAGCAATTCTCAGTAATCCACGCCCGGCGAATGAATTCGCGGCTACGCCAGCAAAGACCGCCTTCGCGGTCTGGTAATAGCCGACGAAGGTCGGCTTTGCCCTTTGTAGGGTTTATTATCGAAAGAAAAAGTTAATGGTCATCAGCACGTTTTTTGTACCAGCCTATGAATTCATTCAGAGGCTTTTAGCTCCGTCACGGCCGTGCCCCCCTTTTAACCACCAGGCCACCACCAGCGCGCCAAAGGCCACCAACGCCGATACCAGAAATGTCTCCGCCAACACCGCTACCGTCACCCGCATCAACCCATCCGTCAGCGCCTGCTGGTAAACCGGGTCGCTTAACGGCAGATTGGGCAGCTCAATGGTGCGGCGCAGCAGGTGAAAACGGTGCAGCCCCCAGGCCGTCAGCCCGGCCAGCCCCACACTCATGCCCATCAGCCGCAGCACGATCACCAGGCTGGCGGCTACGCCCCGTTCGGTAGCCGGGGCAGCATTGATCACGGCCGTACCCACCGGCGCGATCACCAGTCCAAACCCCATGCCCACGATGACGAGCTGCCAGGCCATCTGCTCATAGGCCGTCGCCACCGACCACGTCCACCCCATCAGGCCAAAACCAACGGCGCACAGCAATAGGCCCACGGCCGTGACCGGCCGATACCCCCACCGCTCCGTCCCCCGCCCGCCCACATACGCCATCACCGCCATCGCCAGCGTCATACCGCTCAGCAAAAAGCCGCTAACCACGGCCGCCTGCTGTGGCTCAAATTCCAACACATTCACCAGCAGCGGCACATTGACCATGGCAATAATCAAAATGAAACCCACCAGAAAATTGATCAGCACCGCCGGGCTAAAGTTGGGGCGGCGGAAGAGGGAGAGGTCTATAAGAGGTGGGGTGAGGGGGTGAGGGGGTGAAGGGGTGAGAACATTAAGACGGCCGAGTCGCCATTCAATCCAGATAAACAGGCCAAACGTTACCGCCGCCAGGGCGTAAAAGAAGGTGGTGTTAATCGGTTGTGGGTCGTTGAGGGCGGCAAAGCTGCCGGCGGCCTGCACATCGCCGCTGCCCAGCAGAGCCACATTCAGGGCAATGAGGCAGATGGTGAGCACGGCCGTGCCCGCCCAATCTATCCGCGCCCGATACAGCGGCTTGGGCAGGTCAGCCAGCGCCCACCAGGCCAGCGCCAGTGCCAGCAGGCTCAACGGCACATTCAGGTAAAACTGCCATTGCCAGCTTAAATACCTGATCAAAAACGCACCATAGAGCGGCCCCCACACCCAGCCCGCCGTATCTACCGCTCCCAATGTGCCCAACGACCTGGCTCGTCGTTCCGGCGCATACACATCACCCACCACCGCCATGGCCACCGGTACCATAGCCCCGCCGCCCAACGCCGTCAGCACCCGCCCGGCAATAAAGGCATTTAGGGAATCGGCCAATGGCAGCCAGATGGAACCAATCATAAACAAAACCAGCGCCCCCACATACACCGCCCGCCGCCCCACCAGATCGCTCAGCCGCCCCACAAAAGGCATCACCACTACATAGGCAATCAGGTAAGCGTTGACGATCCAGGCCGCCCGGTTTAGCTCATCCGGCAGCGGGATTTCCAGGTCAAAGATAATCTGCCGCAGCATGGTGGACACTACGGTGAGATCATCGGCGGCAATAAACACGCCAAAGGCAACAACGGCCAGGATAACAGCAGGGGAACGACGGTGTGAGGGTGTGTTGGGGGGCACGTAGTTGGGTGATTACGTAATTGGGTAATTGGGTAATTACCTGATTACTCAATTACAAAAAAAAGTCTTTCAGCGCCGCCGACACATCGGCCACGATGATGTGCCAGTCAATGTCTGGGGTGCGAGTGAGGGTGAGGTCACGGCCGTCAATGTGCAGCGTGGCGATCCCTTCAATCACCGCCAACGCCTGGGCTACCGGCGACCCCTCCTCCATTGCCGTGACTGATGAGTACAATTCTGGCTCCCCTTCAGCCAGTTTGAGATTGGTGTGAATGTGCAGATGACGGCCGTCATCGCTCAGTTCCGTCTCAATTTCAATATATTCCGACATACTGTCCACTCCATTGCCAGTTTTACCGCGAATTATAACAGGGAATAGAGTTGTGTAATCGCCACAGGTTCTTCCAAAATAGTGTGGCCGCTTTGTTTTGAACGGCCGTGCGGCCAGAGAGGAAAGGATCGCGGCACACTATACCGTGTAACGTTTGTGCCAACTCTCCGGGAATGTCAGCCCATTCCCATAGACAAACCGAATAAGCTGCCCATGATGCTGTACTTCGTGTTCCAGCAGATCAAAGGCCAGAGCAACTTGCGTATCGGTGAAATCCGCAAAGCCGATTTCGCCCAAACGATTGTGCGTTGCTTCTAAGGCGGCAAGTACCGACTGTTTCGCTTGCGGCGAAGTAAGGCTGCACGCAAAACCTTCCCAACCACCCGCCTCGATGGCCTTGAGATAACTTTCGCGGGCACCGACAATGCACCAAAGCTGGCCGGAAATTCGATTGGATGGCAAACCTGGTAAATCCAGACCCAGGAACTCCTCATCGAGATGGGACACAAGGTCGTGTGTCAGTTGGAATGACCGCTCCAGTTTCGCCTTTAGTTGTTGGTTCATCTTTCCCCCTTGATGGCTAGGCAGTCCGTCTGTCCACGATACCACAAAACAGAGACGGCCGTACCCCCTTACTCCTGACCGCCCTCATCTTGCGCAGCCTGAATGGCGCTTTGCAACTCCGTCAGGCTGGTGTGGTTAATTTCGATCAGACCCCGCCGGGGGCGGTCTAAGTCAATAATAATCAGGATGAGGAGAACTACCAACAAGAGCATAATGTAGGCTACAAAAGGGGGGCGATGCCCTGTCACCCCGGCCCCATACCCCACAATTCCCCAGGTCATAATGAACGTGCCAAATAAAAGAAACAGGACAATTTCCGGAATATGCCGGTTCAGGGCGGCGTTGCGGCGGCCATAAGAATCAATCAGCTCGTTGAGCGATTGGATGAACAAACCGGTGGTAGTGGGGCGATCATCTTCGGCAACGGCCTGCACGGCATAGCGCCACAGGTCATCCTGGTTCTGCGCGGCTTGTGCCAACAATAGGCGTCGTTTTGCCTCATCGGATAAAGGCACCATACTCTCCTCCACACGCACATCCACATAATCGCGCAGCATCCGCTGCACTTCGCCCCGCACAGGCGGCGGCAACAGGTGGGAACGCAGATAAGCAGTGCCGATGGCATTGGCCTCATCCACCACCGCCAGACTGCGGCTGTCATACCGCTGCAAGGAAAGGGAGAACGTAAAGCCAAGCATCAGCGCCAGCACCCCCAGCAGCGAAGCTTGAATGGCATTGATGTGTGATTTGGCCTCTGCATCGGTGCGAGCTTGCGTGCGGCGGCCCATCCGGTAGCCCACTTCCATGGCAAAAACCAGGGTGATAAAGAGAACGGTAACAATGAAAATGCTGCTCTGGTTATACATGATCTCTCGCATATGTCCTGTCAGGGTGAGGTCTTGGACGCCTGGCCGATTTTGTGACCATCATCTTCCCTCAGAGCTGCACACCGTACTGAGCCATCGCGTCACGAAGTTCGTCATCAGCCCGTAAATCATCATCAGCTGTGATGATAACATCCGCTTTCCCATCAATGGCTGTTGCCAACACCGGATGATCTTTGGGGTCGCGGCAACGTGGCGGAATGGTTTGTAGCTCAACGAGTTCTCCATCCCAGGCTAATATCTCCATTAATTCGCTGGCATCTACTGGGTCAATTCGTTTTTTCAAGCGGGGACGTTGGGCAACTTCTCTCAATTCTTCGAGCAAGGGATCGCTGATAATGACTGTAAACTTGCCTTCTTGAAAAGCAACTAGAACAGGGAGGGTACCGGGGCCACCTAAAAGAGCGCGAATCCAAATGTTTGTGTCAACGACAACACGCAGCATGGTGAGTTAGTGATGTTGGCGGCGGACTGCCCTGACTTCTTCGTTAATGTCTTCATCCGTGATGTCAATTACAGGGGTTTTATTTGCCAATCGCTTGATCAGTTGCGTGAGCTTCGTATCCATTTCATCAGCCAGCAATGCTTGCGCCACTTTTGCCCGATCATCCGGTTCCAGGTGGCGCACAACAGCTACCAATTGATCTATGGTTAGCTGGACATTCGGAATTGTAATCGTTGTAGACATGCTATTGCCCTCGATTCACCATTTAAGTGCTACCATGGCGGCATTATAACAGAAAAAGAGACGGCCGTACCCCCGCACGGCCGTCTCTCTCGGATTACGGATTATGATTTACGATTTACGTATCAATCCCCCACCGCCGCCGCCTGCGGCACGGCCGTCGGCGGCACGACTGCCGTCTGCGGCACAAACACCTGGTTAAACTGCGCCTCCTCCGTCGAGCCTTTCAGCGCCGCCGTAGAAGCCAGGCCACCCGTCACCACCTGCTGAATCTCATCAAAATAACCCACGCCCACAAAACTCTGGTGTTTGATGGCCCGGAAGCCCTCTTTCTCCATGGCAAATTCCTTCTCTTGCAGACGGGAGTAACCGGCCATGCCCTCTGCCTTGTATGCCTGCGCCAGTTCAAACATGCTGGCGTTCAGCGAATGGAAACCGGCCAGCGTCACAAACTGGAATTTGTACCCCATCTCGCCCAACTCCTTCTGGAAATTGGCAATCGTCTTTTCGTCCAGTTTCAGCTTCCAGTTAAAGGAAGGCGAGCAGTTGTAGGCCAGCATCTTGCCGGGGAATTGGGCGTGAATGGCTTCGGCAAACTGCCGCGCTTCGTCCAGGTCAGGCGTGGAGGTCTCGCACCAGATCAGGTCGGCATAAGGCGCATAGGCCAGACCGCGCGCAATCGCCATGTCAATGCCGCCGGTGATGCGGTAGAACCCTTCGTGGGTGCGTTCACCGGGGATGATGAAAGGCTGGTCTACCGGGTCAACATCGCTGGTGATCAACTGCGCCGAATCGGCGTCGGTGCGGGCGATAAGAACGGTGGGCACGCCCATCACGTCGGCCGCCAGCCGCGCCGCCACCAGTTTTTGGATAAATTCGCGGGTGGGCACCAACACCTTGCCGCCCATGTGCCCGCACTTTTTGGCCGATGACAACTGATCTTCAAAATGCACCCCGGCCACGCCGGCTTCAATCATCATCTTCATCAATTCGTAGGCGTTCAAATTGCCGCCAAAACCGGATTCGGCATCGGCAACGATGGGCGCGTACCAGTAGATACCATTTTTGCCGTCCATGTGGTAAATCTGGTCGGCGCGTTGCAGGGCAGCATTGATGCGGCGGGCCAGATTGGGGGCGCTGTCGGCCGGGTAGAGGCTCTGGTCAGGGTAGGTTTGCCCGGCCAGGTTGGCGTCGGCCGCCACCTGCCAGCCACTGAGGTAGATGGCTTTCAGCCCCGCCTGCACCATTTGCACGGCCTGGTTGCCCGTCTGCGCGCCGAGAGAGTTTACATAAGGCTCTTTTTGGAGCAACTGCCACAGCCGTTCCGCGCCCATGCGGGCCAGGGTATGCTCAATGACAATGGTGCCGCGCAATCGGGACACATCGTAGCCGCTGTACGGCCGTGCAATCCCTTGCCACCGCTTATCATATTTCCAGCTTTCTTCCATTTGTTTCACATCGTATTGTTTTAACATGAGAACATTCCTCCAGGTGTGGGTAATTGGGTATTTAATTCAAAAATTCATACGCTGGCAGAGTCAAAAATTCGGTGAAGGTATCATCATTGACAATCTGTTGGAACAGTTCACCTGCCAGTGCATATTGACCGTTGTTAAACTGCTGGCTACCGACGGTTTGTTTGATGGTTGCCAGCACAGTGGGGATGAGGTTGTTGACCAATTCCGGGGTGAGGGTACGGCCGTCGTCCAATTTTGTCCCCGGCTGATGTACCCACTGCCAGATTTGCGAGCGGGAAATTTCGGCCGTGGCCGCATCTTCCATCAGGTTGTAGATGGGCACACAGCCGTTGCCATCCAGCCAGGCGGCCATGTATTGAATGCCCACATCCAGGTTCACGCGCAGCCCATCTTCGGTGATGTGTCCTTCGGGAACGGCGAGTAAATCAACGGCCGTCACCTGCACATCCTCCCGTTTCCGGTGAATCTGATTGGGCGTGGGCATGTACTGGTCAAACTGCTCTTTGGCGATAGCCACCAGGCCGGGGTGCGCCACCCAGGTGCCGTCGTGCCCATCTTTCGCCTCGCGTTCCTTATCGGCCCGCACCTTGCCCAGAGCAATTTCGTTAGCAGCGGGGTCACTCTTGATCGGAATCTGGGCGGCCATGCCCCCCATGGCGTGGATGCCGCGCCGGTGGCAGGTTTTAATCAGCAGCAGCGAGTAGGAGCGCATCATGTGGGCGGTCATGGTCACGTCGGCGCGGTCGGGCATCACCCAACGCGGGTGGTTGCGGAATTTGCGAATGGCGCTAAAGATGTAATCCCAACGGCCGCAGTTCAGCCCGGCGGAATGGTCGCGCAGTTCCCACAAAATCTCGTCCATCTCAAACGCCGCCAGGATATTTTCAATGAGGACGGTGGCGCGGATGGTGCCACGTGGGATGCCCAGTTCGTCTTGGGCGAGATTGAACACATCGTTCCACAGCCGCGCTTCCAGGTGGCTTTCCAGCTTGGGCAGATAGAAATACGGCCCCGTCCCTTTGGCGATGAGGGCGTGGGCATTGTGGAAGAAGAAGAGGCCAAAATCAAAGAGAGAGGCGGAAACGGCACGGCCGTCACACAACACATGTTTCTCCGGTAAATGCCAGCCGCGCGGCCGTACCAACAACGTCGCCGTCTGTTCATTCAGTTGGTACTGTTTGCCGTCAGGGTTGGTAAAGGTGATCGTGCCCCGAATGGCGTCGCGCAGGTTCATTTGCCCTTCAATCGTCGCCTGCCAGGTGGGGGAATGGGAATCTTCAAAGTCCGCCATGAACACGTTTGCGCCGGAGTTCAGCGCATTGATGATCATTTTGCGATCCACCGGGCCGGTGATTTCCACGCGCCGGTCTTGTAAATCGGCGGGGATGGGGGCGACTGTCCATTCACTCTGGCGAATGTGCGCTGTTTCGGGCAAAAAATCGGGCATCTGCCCATTGTCAATGGCCGTCTGCCGCTGTTCACGCTGGTGCAGCAGCTCCCGCCGCCGTTCACCAAAGGTGCGTTCCAGCTTCGCCACAAAAGCCAGCGCCGCCGGGGTCAAAATTTCGGTAAATGCTGGTGACAGCTCACCAACAATTTGAATGTTCTCTTGTGCCATTCGCGCCTCCGTGGGAAAAAGTGCGAAACAATGCTTTTTGTGTAAATTTGTCTTTAGCGAATTTTCGCTAACGGTGAAGATTGTACAACGTTGTGCCGCACCGTGTCAAGGGTTTTGTGGCGAATTTTTGGTTTTTGGCGAAAATTCGCTAGAATCTTGGCATGAGCGCAAATCTGGTAAACATTATTTTTGGCATGAAAATGCGGCAGGCGCGCACGGAAGCGAACATGACGCTGACCGAGTTCGCCGCCGCCTGTGACCTCTCCCCCTCCTACGTCACCGAAATCGAAAAAGGACGCAAATACCCACGCAGCGACAAAATTATGAAGATCGCCGAGGTGCTGGGTAAAAGCTACGATGATCTGGTTTCCATCCGGCTGGATAATTCGCTGGCGCACCTGGAGACGACACTGGCCTCGGCCACCTTCCAGCGATTCCCCTTTGAGGAGTTTGGCCTGGAACCGGGCGACCTGGTGACGCTGCTGACGCGCGAGCCGGAAAAGGCCAGCGCCCTGCTGCACGCCGTCATTGCCATTGCCCGGCACTATGATTTGAAGGAAGAGGAGTTTTTGCGGGCCGCGCTGCGCTCTTACCAGGAAATCCACGAGAATTATTTCCAGGAATTGGAGGACACGGCCGTCGCCTTCACCCACGACATCGGCGCGCCATATGGCCTGACGGGGCAAATTCCGGTGCGGCGGGAAGTGCTGGAAACGGTGCTGCGCCAGAAATATGGCTATGAGATTGACACTACCACCATTGCCGACGATCCCCGGCTGCGGCGGTATCGGGCGGTGTTTGTGGAAGGCAAACGGCCGTACCTCTGCATTAACCCATCACTCCACGACAACCAGATCAACTTTGTCCTGGCCCGCGAAATTGGCTACCAGCATCTCGGCCTGAAAGAACGCTCTTTTGCCTCTACCCCCAGCCGCATTGACTCCTTCCAGCAAATTCTCAACGACCACCTGGCGGCCTATTTTGGCGGTGTGCTGCTCATGCCGCGCCAGGCGATGTTCGCCGATTTGCAGGATTTTTTCGGCCGTGACCGGTGGGAACCACAGGCGCTGCTGGATTTGCTTACCAAATATGACGCCACGCCGGAGATGCTCTTTTACCGTTTCAGCGAACTCATCCCCCAGTTTTACGGTATCCGCCACCACTTCCTGCGCTTTCACCAGATGGACAATGAGCGATATGTGTTGTACAAACAACTCAATCTGAACCAGTTGATTGTGCCGCATGGCATTGGCCTGGACGAACATTACTGTCGCCGTTGGCTCTCCATCCGCCTGCTGCGGGAGCAGTTGAACGGGGAAACGCCCACGTTTGATCACCCGTTGGTGGGTGTGCAAATGTCGGAGTTTGTGCAGACGCGGGAACGCTTTTTGTGCATTGGGGTGGCACGGCCGTTGACACTCAATCCCGGTGTACTCAGCAGCGTCATCATCGGCTTCCGCGTGGATGCCGAACTGAGCCAGACCATCCATTTTGCCGACGACCCGGCCATTCCTATGATCTACATCAACGAGACGTGCGAACGCTGCCCGCTGACGGCCGATCAATGCAGCGACCGCGCCGCCCCGCCCACCATCCTGCAAGCCGAAGAAGACGCCACCGCCCGCCGCCTGGCGCTGAGCCAGTTGCGGGACAGAGTGCGCGCCGGGGAGCGGTAATCGGTGGTCGGTGGTCGGTAATCGGTGAACGGTTAGCATACTGGCAGAGACCATAACCTGACATTTTTGTCACCTTGTCAGATAGCCACCTTGTCACCTTGTCAGGGATAGTAGACATTAACCATGAGGCCAGGCAGGCTGCGGATTGCCTGGCTTGTCTCCCCTTCTGCCTGACCATACAATAGCCACATGAGCGGTCAAGAGCAAATTAGCGGCTCGGTGGAGCGGGTGACATATTACAATGAGGAAAACGGCTATTCGGTCATCCGCCTGAAGCCGGACAACCGGGGGATGCTGCCCTTCAAATATGCCAGCGGCCGGGATGAACTGATCACGGTGGTGGGCAATTTGCCGGAAGTGCAGCCAGGGGAATGGCTGAAGCTGACGGGGCAGTGGGGGAATCATGCCAAACACGGCCGTCAATTCCAGGCACAATTTTGTGAACAATCCCTGCCCGCCACCACGGAGGGCATCAAACGCTACCTCGGCTCCGGCATGATTCGCGGTATTGGCCCGGTGATGGCCGAACGTATCGTCAACCGCTTTGGCGCGGAGACGCTAGAGGTGATTGACCATGAACCGGAGCGACTGCTGACCGTGTTGGGCATCGGCCAGAAGCGGGTGGGGCAGATTGCCAAAGCATGGGACGAACAGCGGGCGATTAAGGATGTGATGATTTTCCTGCAATCGCACGGCGTCTCTACTACCCTGGCGACCAAAATTTACAAGAAATATGGCGATACCTCACTGGCGGTGGTGCAAAACACGCCCTACCAGATGGTGCGCGATATTTACGGCATTGGCTTCAAGACGGCCGATAAGATCGCCCAGGCGTTGGGGCTGGCAGCCGATGACCCGGCGCGCATCGAGGCGGGCATCGCCTATACGCTGAACCGGATGGCGGAGGAGGGGCACGTCTACATGCCCCAGGAGGAGTTGGAACCGGAGGCGGCGCAGATTTTGGGGGTGGAAGCGGGGAAGGTGACGGCCGTGATTGACGCCCTGGAAACGAGTGATTTTATTAAGCGAGAGACAATCACGTATGTCATCGGTAGGGGCGAGGCAGCCGGGAGAGAAGGTGCTGGAACGAGGCCAATGACCTACCCGGCTGCCTCGCCCGTACAACCGTTGAGGGTGGATGATGGCGGTAGGGGCGAGGCAGCCGGGAGACAAGGTGTGGGTGAAAAGCCAACAACGCACCCGGCTGCCTCGCCCTTACTGCGGGAAGAGCGGGCCGTTTACCTGACGCCGTTTTATTATTCGGAAATTGGGGTGACGCAGCGGGTGAAGCGGATGATTGAACACCCTACCAGTCGGTTAGCGGTAATCGGTAATCGGTCTTCGGTAATCGGTGAACCCGTAGGGGCGAGACAGGTGGGGAACAAGCCAGCCGCTGTGACTAATTCAGACCTGGGGGCGAGGCAGGTGGGGAACAAGCCTGCCGCTGTGACTAATTCAGACCCACCTGCCTCGCCCCTACAAGTACAATTATCGGCACAACAGATGGAAGCGGTGACTACGGCCGTAACCCACAAAGTCACCATTCTCACCGGCGGCCCTGGTACGGGCAAGACTACCTGTCTGCGGGCGCTGTTGGATTTGCTGGACAGGCATAAATTGAACTATGTGCTGGCTTCGCCCACCGGCCGGGCGGCCAAGCGGCTGGCGGAAGCGACCGGGCGGGAAGCGAAGACCGTACATCGGCTGCTGGAGTTTAATCCCGGCGAAGGGTTCGGCCGTAGCGAGGAGAACCCGATTAACGCCGATATGATCGTCATTGACGAGGCGTCTATGCTCGATCTGGTGCTGGCGAATAACCTGCTCAAGGCGATTGGGCCGGACAGCCACCTGCTGCTGGTGGGGGATATTGATCAGTTACCCAGCGTGGGCGCGGGGGATGTGCTGGCCGATTTGATTGATTCGGGGGTTACGGCCGTGATTCGCCTGCAAACCATCTTCCGCCAGGCCGCCAACTCCCTCATCATCCGCAACGCCCATCACATCAACCAGGGGCAGATGCCGGAAACGCCCAAAGAGGCGCAGGACTTCTTCCTCTTTGTGGTGGAGGAGGCAGACAAAGCGGCAGAGATGCTGGTAGAGGTGGTGCAAAAACGCGCCCCGCTCAAATTTGGTTTTGACCCGCTGGATGATATTCAAGTGCTGGCGCCCATGTACAACGGCGCGGTGGGGGTGCATAATTTGAACCTGCTGCTGCAAGCGGCGCTGAACCCGCCCACCGGCCACAAACCGGAGCGCAAACTGGGCGGTCGTCTGTTCCGCGTCGGCGACAAGGTGATGCAGACGGTGAACAATTACGACAAGAGCATTTACAACGGCGACATCGGCCGTATCACGGCGATGGATATTATCAACCAGACGCTGACGGTGAGTATTGATGGCGCGCCGGTGGTGTATGACTTTTTGGAGGCGGACGAACTGGTACACGCCTACGCCATTTCCGTGCATAAAAGCCAGGGGGCGGAGTATCCGTGTGTGGTGATGCCCATGCACACGCAGCATTATTTGATGTTACAGCGCAATTTGTTGTACACGGCCGTGACCCGCGCCAAAAAAGTGGTCATCCTCATCGGCACGCGCAAAGCGATCCACATCGCCATCAACAACAACAAAGTCACCCAACGCCACACCGCCCTGGACTGGCGATTGAAGCGTTAACGTTGCTTTATGCTGTATAATGTGGGCAAATTGCACAAGGGTAGGAAAGGGTTATGCTGACAATTCATATTCAAGAAGACAATTTGGCCCAGGCTATCAAGCGTCTGGCGGAAGAGCAAGAAACAACAGTAGATGAATTGGCTCGTGCTGCTCTCTTTCACTATGTTCAGGGGCAGCCTACTGCAAAGAAGCGTTTCTCCTTCATTGGCATTGGCCGCAGTGGTAAGCATGATCTCTCAACCTCCGTTGAGGAGGTTCTGGACGAGGGAGCTAGCCGTTTAGAGGGGTGGAGTTTGCCCGAATGAGTGCTTTACTCGATACAGGCTTTCTTTTGGCTGTGTTAGATGCGGATGATAAGCTCCACCCAGCCTGTACAGCGGCCTTGCAGATGGAAAGCGAACCAATTTTGCCCGATGCCGTTATCCCAGAACTGGCTTACATGGTATTGCGCGAGTTGGGATATGGGGTGCTGATTGCCTTTCTTACATCTTTGTTGGATGGCGAGCTTCCGGTGGAACGAACAACCCGCGAAGATCTGACTCGTGCCAAAGAATTGTTACAAAAGTATGCCGATAGCCGGATTGATTTTGTAGACTGTGTGATTGCGGCTATGGCCGAACGGCTGGAAATCCAACGGATTTTGACCGTGGATAGGCGACATTTTTCCCTGTTTCGGCCACACCCCTGGGGTTACTTCGAGATCATTCCTGTCCATGCCTGAAAATAGTGATTCACAATTGACGCTGAGGAATATACTGCCCTGGGTGGTGGTGTTTCTGGTGTTGATCAGCCTGCCTTATCTGGTGGCCTGGCTGCGGCCGCCGCCGGGTAAGGTGTTTGTGGGCACGTTTGTCAACCCGGATGATCTCTCCACCTATCTGGCAGCGATACGGCAAGGGGGCGACGGCCGTTGGCTCTACCATTTCTCCTTTTCACCTGAACCCTGGCAACCCAAATTGATGCTGCTGCCGTATTTGCTTCTGGGCAAAGTGGCGGCGCTGTTTGGCGGCAGCAGCCTGTTTTGGTTTCATCTACTGCGGCTGACGGCCGTACTCTTCACCCTGCTCATTTTTTTTTACTGGGTACGCCTCCTCTTCCCAGGCCGCGCCCGGCTACAATTCACTGCCTGGTTTCTCATCGTCTATGGCTCTGGCATGGGCTGGCTGGTAGCTGTTTTGCAGTTAGCAGAACGAGTGCCCGGCGGCCTGCCCGATTTAGGTGGGCCGGAATGGTCTACGTTCATGACGATGTTTCACACCCCACACTTTGCGTTGGGGATAGGGCTGGAAGTTTTGTTGTTCATCTGCGTGCTGAAAATGACCACATCGGAGGGGGACGGCCAGCAGCCGGACGGACGTTGGGCTGTTACCGGCAGTGTGGTTGGGGTGGCTTCCGGGTTGACCTATGTCTATCACCTGCCTGTGACGGGGATGGTCATCGGTTTATATTTATTGGTGTTGGCCTGGCAGCAGCAGCGTATTCCCTGGCGCACCTGGGGCTATGGTCTGCTCATCTTGCTGCCATTGGCGCTTTTGCTGCTGTATTACGCTCTTCTGACCAACCAGGACCCCTATTTTGCTGTCTATACCCAACAGGAGCATGTGATCCCACCGCCGCCGCCGCTGGCGACGTTGGTCGGTATCGGCTTTTTGGGGTTGATGGCGTTGGCAGGTATTCGCGCCTGGTTTCGGGCGCAGTTGTCCTGGTTGGTTCCATTATGGGTGGCGGCTAATTTGCTGCTGCTCTATCTGCCCATCGTCCAGTTTTCCGGGCGATTTGCATTGGGGTTGATGGTTCCCATCGCTACCTTAGCCGCCTGGGGATTAGAAGAGGTGATATTGCCGGGGCTGGCAAAACGGCCGTTTTACACCCGTTTCTGCCAATGGACGCCCACCCCTTACGCCACCCTGCGCCGGGTCTTTTTCTTTCTGGTCATCCCCAGCACCATCATCTTGCCGCTGTTGATAACGAAGACGGCCGTAGACGCCCAGGACTTTCCCACTTACCTGCCCACAGCGGAAATTGAGGCGGCGCATTGGCTGGCGCAGCAATCCGGGCCAGATGATCTGGTGCTGGCCTATTACCCGATGGGCAACTATTTGCCGCGTGAGCTGCCGGGCAAGGTGTTTTTAGGCCAGTTAGATTTCACCACCAACCTGGCAACAAAGTTGGCTTTGGTGGAGCAGTTTTGGCAACCTGCAACGGATCTGGCGTGGCGGGAAGCGTTGATAGCAGAATGGGAGGTGGATTATATTTATACCGGGCAGTATGAGGCGATGGCAGGTGACACGGCCGTGCCCGTTCCCGGCAAAATCATCTATCAGAGAGACGGCGTCACGATTTATCACATTTCCCATCAAGTTGAATAGCTTGACAAGTTGGGTTTCGTTTGTATAGTGGCGGGCACATTCGTAATGGCATTTCACAGGAGGTAACAGCCACATGGCCGACAATTACAATTTGTTTTTTAAGGTACTGAGAGAAAGTTTCAACACCCAGGAATTGGAGGAGTTGTGCCTGGAACTGGGGTATGACAGCGGCGAGGTGTTCAGGTCTACAACCAACCTGAGCGGCATGGCGCAGGATTTACAGGGGTACGCCAGACGGCGGGGGCAGGAACAACAGTTAATGGCGGCTGTGGCCGCTGCCCGCTCCCACCTGGATTTGGCGCCTTATGGGTACACTGGTGGAATTGGCGGCAGCGCCACAGCCAACAGCCAACCGACAACGACCACCAGCACGGCAGTGCCCCCTCCACCCGCCGAACCTATGGTTTATATCTCCTATGCCTGGGGCGGCGAGAGCGAGAATTTTGTCAACCAGCTTGACCAGGCTTTTCAGACGAAGGGAATGAAACTGGTGCGGGACAAACGCGACCTGGGTTACAAAGGTAGCATCAGCGACTTTATGCGCGAGATTGGCCGGGCCGGGGCGATTGTGGTGGTGATTAACGACAAGTACCTGAAATCCCCCAACTGTATGTTTGAACTGACAGAAATTGCCAGCAACAATGATTTTCGGGATCGCGTTTTCCCGGTGGTCATGTCTGACGCCGACATCTACCGGCCGGTAAATCGCATCAAATACGTACAGCATTGGGAACAGGAGATAAAGGCGTTAGACGAGGCAATGAAGACGGTATCATCGGCCAATTTGCAGGGTTTTCGGGAGGAGATTGATAGCTACCAGACGATTCGTAACACCATTTCGGAACTGGTCTTCATTTTGAAGGACATGAATACCCTGACGCCGGACATGCACCGCGATGGGGATTTTGAGGTGATTTTTAACGAGGTGCAACGGCGGTTCCAATAGTTGCTGAGACTCGTTGCAATTTAATCTGTTACTATTGCTATCCAATTGTCATTCCGAGGTCTTCCGAGGAATCCCTATGGATGGGCAATTTGAGCGGGATTCCTCGCTCCCAAGACTGCGCTCGGAATGACAAGGCGCTGACTACCGATTACCGGCCACCGATTACCGATTACCGCCATGAATGAGACGCTTCTCCTCAGCCGGGGCAAATTGACCACCTTTCTGGAATGTCGTCGCCGCTTTCAACTGCGGTATCTGGAGATGGCGGCATGGCCAGCCGCGCCGCTGCCGGCGGTGGATGAGGAACGGTTGGGACGAGGGCAGCAGTTTCATCAACTGGTACAGCGCCATTTTTTAGGGCTAAAAATTGAGCCGGCGACAATTTCTGACCGGACAGTGCGGGGATGGTGGTTGACCTTTGCGCGATTTTTGTCAAATCTACCTCACGGCCGTAACATGCCCGATGGCCGTACCCTGCCCGAACTCACCCTCACCATTCCCATTCGCGGCCATTTGCTGCACGGCCGTTTCGACCTGCTCATCATTGGCGAAAAAGACGGCCTGCCCTTTGCCCACCTCTATGACTGGAAAACGGGACGGCCGTTGGACGAAAGTACCCTGCGCCACGACTGGCAAACGCGGCTCTATCTGGCCATGCTGGCCGAAGGAGGGCAGGCGCTATGGGGCGAAGGACAAAATCCGCTGCGCCCGGAGCAAATCAGCATCACCTATTGGTATGTGACCGCCCCGGAAGAACCACACACCATCTCCTATAACCAGGCGTGGCATGAGCAAAATTGGGCAGAGATTGAGGCCATTGTCGCCCAAATCGAGGAGCAACAAACCGCGGGCGGTGCCTGGCCGCTAACGGAAGAGCGGGCGCAGTGCCGGGTTTGCGCCTACCAGGCATTATGCGGGCGACAGGAGGCAGGCGCGCCTGCCCTGAACGCAACCGAAGTGGCCGCGCCCATTCCCGACGACGAAACGGATGATCTGTTCGCCATACCCGCCATTCCTCTGGAACCGGCGCTGCCATGATTTTGGATGACCTGCAATTTTTACTCTCACCAGAGGGGGAACGCTGGCTTGATGAGACGGCCACCACCCCCATTACCGCCCACAACCACCTGCAAATCGCCGCCCAACTGCGCCAACAGTTACCGCCGCAACAAGCCCAGGCAGTTCTGGAAACAGTGATCTTGCGCCAACAAGCGGCTGCCAAATTCAGCCGCGCCGACCAGATGTTTTTCACCCGCCCCGCCTTAGAGCAGGCGTCGGCGGAGGCGGTTTCCCACTACCGGGCGCAGCGATTTGCCGCCGCCGGTTTCCGCCAGGTGGCCGATTTGGGATGCAGCATTGGCGGGGATGCACTGGCGCTGGCCGCCCACGCCCAGGTGACGGGCGTGGAATGGGACGCAGTGCGGTTGGCCATGGCGCAAGAAAACGTGCGGGTTTATGGGCATAGCCACCACTTTCACCCCTTGCAAGCCGACCTGCTGGAATTGCCCCCATTTCCGGCAGAGTCGGTCTTTTTTGATCCGGCGCGGCGGGACGAACACGGCCGTCGTTTTCATTCCGTACACCAATACCAGCCGCCGCTGAGTCTGGTAGAACGTTGGGGGGCGCATACGGCCGTGAAAATCAGCCCCGGCGTAGATTATGCCGAAATCCCGGCGGGCGCAGAAGCTGAATTCATCTCGCTGCATGGCGAATTAAAGGAGTGTATTTTGTGGACGGGTGATTTGCACAGCGGCGTCCGGCGGCGGGCCACGCTGCTGCCCGGTCAGCATACGTTCACGGACGCCGACCTGCCGGCACAGCCTATACCCGTAGCGCCGCCCGGCCGCTATCTATACGAACCGGACAGCGCCGTCATCCGGGCGCACCTGGTGGCGGCGTTGGCGCTGCAATTGGGGGCAAACAAGATTGATGAGCAGATAGCTTATCTGACCGGCGACTCCCCCCAGGAGACGCCGTTTGCAAAGCGGTATGTGGTGGAGGCGGTACGGCCGTTTCAACTCAAACAACTGCGCCACTACCTGCATGAAAAACAAATCGGGAAAGTCACCGTCAAAAAGCGCGGTTCACCCATAGAGCCAGAAAAACTAGAGCGGCAGTTACGGCTTGCTGGCCCCAAAGAAAATCATCGTATTCTATTTTTAACATATATCCAGGGGGAACCGTCGGTGATTATTGGGCAGGAGGATGGATAAAATAAAAAAGCCCGGCCTTTGTGAAAAGCCGGGCTTTTTTCTGGTTAGTTGTCGCTCAAATGAAAGCGCAGCACTTCACGCAATTTGCGAATGTCCAGCGGCTTGGGCAAATAGTCGTCACAACCCGCTTCCAGGCAGCGCTCCCGGTCGCCAACCAATACCTGGGCGGTGGTGGCAATAAGCGGCACATGGCTTAACCGGGCATCAGACTTAAACTCTCGCGCCAATTCCAAGCCAGAAACGCCAGGCAGGTTAATATCCAACAAGATAATATCGGGCACAACCTCTTGCAGCATATCACGGGCGGCATAGCCATCGGCTGCCTGGATCAACTCATGCCCCTCTGCTTCTACAATGCGCGAGACCAACAGCATATTCACCGAGTTGTCTTCAACGCACAATACTTTTTTCCGTGTTTCAGTCATAATTCCTCTTGTGAGTGATGCAAATAATTCCTAAATACAAAGGGATTAGGGGAGCGGGAGACAAAACATTCTATTCCCCACTCTCTTCATCTTTGTTAAGACAGATAGTTGTCTAACAATTGTAACAACAATGCCGCCAAATTTCAGGTGCAAAACCAAAAAAACCGGGCAGCACGATATTCTAATAGTCTGACAACGGGTTAGTGCCAGGTCTGTGCAGCGGTGGGACATACGGCAAGGTAAAGAGGAAGGTCGTCCCCTGCCCGTAAACGCTCTCAATCCAGATGTCGCCGCCGTGCAGTTCCACCAGCTTCCTGGTAATGGGCATACCCAAACCGGTACCGCTGGCGGCACGATTAAGACCACCGTCAATTTGCCGGAATTGTTCAAATACAATAGGGATATTCTCTTCTTTGATACCGATGCCGGTATCCCGAATGGCGACCAGCACGTGGCTGCCCTCGTCACGCATGGAGAGGGAGACGCTGCCTTTGTCGGTGAATTTGATGGCGTTACCCATGATGTTCCACAGCACCTGGCGGATGCGGGTGCGGTCGGCGCGCACGGTAGTTACCGCGTCGTCCAGGTCAAGATACATGTCCAGGTTCTTTTGTTGCGCCAGCGGTTGCGCAGTGGCCATGATGTCGTTGGCCATTTGCCGCAAGTCCACATCTTCGTAGCGCATTTCCATGCGGCCGGCTTCAATCTTGGACATATCCAGAATATCACCGATGAGTTCGCGCAGGTGACGGCCGCTCTCCCGAATCAGGCGCACATCTTCTTCCATGCGCTCGTTCAGGTCGCCGTCCAGCCCTTCCAGCAGCACGTCGGCAAAACCGATGATGGAGTTGAGCGGCGTGCGCAGTTCATGGCTCATGCTGGCCAGGAACTCCGATTTAAGCTGGTCAACCTCGCGCAGTTTCTTGGAGGTTTCCACTTGTTCGGCGTATTGGCGGGCATTTTCAATGGCAATGGCGATCTGCGAGGCCAAGGTACGCTGAATTTTCAGGTCTTCGTGCGTGAAGCTGTCTACTTTGTCGGCCTGCAAGTCCAAAACGCCCACCAGTTTGTCGCCGAGGATCATGGGAATGGCCATTTCGGCCTGGGTATTGGGCAAGAGGGGGTGTGGCAGGAAGTCCACCGTTTTGCGCACGTTGTTTTCCAGCACACCCTGGCGGGTGCGGGCCGCGCGGGCCACCAGTGAGTCGGCGTCTATGGCGATTTCGCGCCCTTCCAGCGCCATCAGCCGCCCCACATTCCCGGCGCCGGCCTTCAGGACGAGTTTGCGCCCGGTTTCGCTGAGCAGGTAAATGTGAACGTGGTAGAGGTTGAAACTGGTTTTGGAGAGGTCTACCACCGCTTGCAGCAGGGCGTCGGCTTCCAAAATGGTGGAGGCAACGGTACTTACCTGGGCCACTGTTTCCAGTTCGGCTGTCAGGCGTTCTTGTTCGGAAAGGGCGTCCTGGGTTTGCTCAAAAAGGCGGGCAGCTTCCAGGGCTTCAGCAACTTCTTTGGAGACGGCGTCCAGAAATTCTTGCTCGTCGGGGGATAGGGGATTGTCAGGCGTGGCCTGGATGCCCAGGAAACCGATGGTTTCGTTGCGGATTTGCAGGGGGAGGCGGGCAGCGGCTACGGCCGTGCCATTGCCATTTTTAGGCGCGTTTTGGGCACGGCCGTTAGTCGGCAACGTCGTGTCATTCTCCAACAAACGGACGCCCGCATGATCATATTGATAGCCGCTTGTATCTGGCCGGACGGTGTGGTAGTCACGCCACCCCTCACGGGTCATCTGCCGCTGCAACACGCTCAGTTCACGCAAACGCGCCTCCATCTCCTGGCGCAAGATAGTACCTTCGATAGCTACCGCCACCTGCCCACATAAACCTTCCAAAATCAACTGGTCATTGGCGTCAAGAGCATCCGCCTGGTCGCTTTGCACATCCAGCACCCCCAGCACCTCATCCCGCAGTTTGATGGGCACCGCCAGTTCCCCCTTTGTATGCGGCAACAATGGATTAGTACGATAATCCGGGTCACCGGCCAGATTGGGGCGCAAGATAGATTTACCGGTGGCAGCCGCCTTGCCAATCAGACCCACACCGACCGGTACGGAATGGTGCATCTCCAACATCTGCTGGCCTACCTGGCCATAGCCAATGGTAAGCGCCACCGTTTGCAGCGCCGGATCATAACGCAGCAATTGGGTGTGGTAATAGCCAAACTTCTCGTGAATCTGCGTCACCACCCGTTGGTAAAGCTCGTTCAGGTCAGCGGCGCTGGCAATTTCCTGGGCGATCTGGGTGCCTAACGCCACCTCTTGTTCGCGTCGGGCCAGAGAGCTTTGAGTGGCCGCATGAAGGCGGGCGGCGCGCAAAGCGGTAGCCCCCTGTTCGGCCACGCTGCGGTAAATGGCTAACGTTTGCTCATTGAAAAAGTCTGGCTGTTGGCTGGCCAGGGCGACGTTGCCAAACCATTCGCCGCTGGCGCTCAGCGGCAAGATGGCCAGACTGACGATATTGGTCGTTTTGGACATTCCCTGGCGAAGGGGAGCGGGCAGCCGGTTATCCTGGGTGATGTCTGGGGAGACAAAGGCTGTGTCGGCGGCATAATATGGTGAGAGGGGGTTTTCCGGGTGTGGCCGCCGCGTGCCAACCGGAGTGACAGGAATGTCACTGGCATGAGAATTATGCGCTACCACCACATCTACGGGTATCTCCCCCTCCATTTCCGTCAGGCCAATGGTGACGGAGACGTGCGGGTAGTGGCTGACGTGGCTGGCCATGGCTTCAATCACTTCTGCTTCGGTCTGCGCCTGGGTAACAATGCGGCTAAAGGCAAGCTGCCGGTTGAGCAATTCCAACGACTCCTGGGCCTGCCGCTGCAACTCTTCTTGTTCGCTGATGTCTTGTACCAGGGAAACAACGCCGATGACCTCGCCGCTGTCCCCTACAATGGGGGTGTTATACCATTCACAGGTGATGAGACGGCCGTCGGCGCGTAAATTGCCATTGGTGCTGCGCGAACCACCTGTCTGGCTTACCAAGCCTTCCCAAACAGCGTCTACATGCTGGTGGTATTCAGGCGGGATGATGAACCGGGCGTGTTGTCCTAAAGCGGCCTCACGACTGTAGCCAAAAATCGTTTCCGCCGCCAGGTTCCATTCCCGCACTTCAAAGTTGAGGTTCCACTCAATAAAAGCCAGGGGGCTTTGCTGCACCAGGTGGGAAAGGCGCTGTTCCGATTCGCGCAATGCTTCTTCAGCCTGCTGGCGTTCGGTAATATCCTCCGACGTGCCCAAAACGCCAATCACATTGCCAGCAGCATCGTACAAAGGGGCTTTATTGGTTTCGGCCCAGACAGCGCCGCCGTCAGGTTGGGGCAGTTGTTCCACAAGACCCAACGCCGGTTCCTGTGTTTGCATCACCTGCCGGTCGGTCCGCACAAAATAATCAGCCTGCTCTTTAGGCCAGAAATCATAATCCGACTTACCAATTAAATGCTCTGGCGAGGGAAGGCCGACGGCGGCAGCAAAGTTTAGATTGCTGCCCATATAGATAGAATTGTGGTCTTTCCAAAAGACGGATTGGGGGATGGTGTCCAGCACCAGGCGCAGCAATGTTTCTTGCTGCCGCATCTGCATTTCTAGCTGGCGGCGCTGATTTGCTTCCAGGGCTAAGGAGAGAAGATCGGCCAGGGAATTGCTAAAGTTTTGTTCTTCTTGGGTCCAGCGGCGGGGGCCGCCCACATGCTCCAGGCACAAAACGGCTTTTGTCTGGCCGCCGATCTGGGCGCCGGCATCCAGCATGGCGCCAATGCCTAAGGGGGTCAGGTAGCTTTGGGAAAATTCGGCCGTGCGTGGGTCGGTATGGGCATTGTGAGCGGCCAGGGTACGGTCGGCATTGATGGCCTGGAAGTAGGCGGGGAAATCTTGAGCCAGGAGAACAACGCCTTCTGAATGTTCTTTTGTGTCTGCCTGGTACAGGTCGGCGCAGGTGATTTTGCCGGGTTGGTAATGCCAGACGCTGGCGCGGGCGACGTTGATGGTGGTCACGGCCGTTTCCGTTATCATTCGGAACGCGGCCTCCAGATCGCCGCTCATCAAAGCCTCGCTTTTTGCCAGCTCAACCAGTTTCTCGTTTTGGCGGCGCAGCATGGCTTCACTGGCGCGCAGGTTTTCGGTCGCCTGTTTTTGGGCGGTTATATCGTGGGCAATACCCAGGTAATTTTGGGCCTGGCCTTCATCGTCAAACTGCACCGTAACGGCCGTTAACAATTCCAACACCTCACCATTTTTGCGGCGAATTTGAAGCAGATAATCTTGCACTGACCCTTCGTCTTGTAAGGCAACCATCAATTGGGGCAGCGCTTCTTCACCGATGATCAGGTCAGAGACGTTGATCTTTTTGATCTGCGCCGCCGAATACCCTGACATTTTCAGAAAAGCCTGGTTGGCGTCGGAAATAACGCCTTCGCGGTTGATGACAAAAACGCCATCTCGTGATTGTTGGAAGAGAATCCGGTAGAGGTCGTTGGTTTTACGCATATCAGGCATCCTCACTAACCACGTTGTTTGTGTTAGTATCCAGATAAACAAATGTTTGCCGCCCAAGCACCTGGCCTATTTCCTGCACGGCCGTGCGCATAATCGTGTCTACATCGGCCGAGCCACGGACTTTAGCAGCAATTTCGCGCAATAGTTGTTGCCGGTGGGCGCGCGCCTGTTCATGTTGAAACTGGCGGGCATTCTGAATGGCAATGGCGGCCTGGTTGGATATGGCATTCAGCAAGTCAAATTGTTCCCGTGAATAAAAACGGGGTTGCAAACTCTGCAGGGCAATCACCCCCACCACCTCATTACCTAACCGCAGCGGCACCCCCATCCAGGATTGGGAAGGACTACCAATGGAGTCTACACCCTGGCTGCGTAGCCACTTTTCCAGACCATCCTCCACAAAAAGCGGCTGGCCTGTTTGCAGCAGGTACTCGGTCATGCCATTGCTAAACGGCCGTGTCTGCCAGTGCACTCGTTTATTTTCTTCCACAGCAATGGGGAAAGATATTTCGTTCGTCAGACCGTTGTGCATGGCAATATAGAAATTGGTGGTATCCATCAGGCGTGAAGAGAAACGATAAATCGCTTCCAGGATTGGCTCCACCGCCAACATGGTGGTGAGTTCGCTGACCATCTCATTGAGGATTGCCAGCTCACCGGCGCGGGCTTCGGCCTGGGCAAAGAGGCGAATACTCTGGATGGTCACGGCCGCTTGCTGGCCTAATGTGGTCAGGCGGCGAATCTCATCATCCGTGAACTGCATCTTTTCCGCAAAGATGGCATTGATGTACCCCACCCATTGGGAGCCGATGACCAGCGGTACAAAAATGGTACTTTCTGCCTGGAAGCGTTCTCTATAGAGCGTCCGCAGATTTTTATCCAGCCGCTTGTCCTTAGCCACATCTTCGATAATAACGGGGGCGTCAGAATGCAGGAGGTTATCGGCGGAGGGGAAGTTAGCCAGCGCATAACGCGGCGCCACGGCTTCTGCGGGCAGGCGCGTCCAACGGGTTAATACGTCTACCCAGGTCGGCTTACGTTCCGCCTCCCAGGGGTGATCGAAGAAGTTGAGGCTGACGTTGCTGACACTAGCATGCCCCATAATGCTGTTGGCGCGCAGGGCACTTAGCACATCATCATAGGATTGCGCCGTATTCAGGGCGGCGCTGCCCTGGAACAGTTGCTCGGCCTGGCGGCGGGCCTGTTCGGTTTGTTCGGACAGACGCAGGTTTTCGATGTGGGCGCTGAGGCGTTCGGCTACGGCCGTGACAATGTCTTGCGCATCATCGGGCGGCAGGGCCGGCTCAGCCAGCAACAACCTGCCAATAGATTCCCCCTGCACCTGTAGGGAGCGGGTCAGAGCCAGCGCGGGCACATCCTCGGCCGGCGGCGTTTCTTTTTCGGCGCGTTTTCTGGGAGGGAGCGCCAATGCCAATGATTTGATCTCTTTCTGGTCATAGGCATAAGCCAGCCCATTGACCGGCTGACTCTGCATATAGGTTTCCCACCCTTCACGGCGCAGCCGGCGGGTAGCTTCTTCCAACTTCTTCAGGGTGGCCTCTGAGCGGGCAAAAGAACGAGCATTTTGCAGCGCCACCCCAATCTGAGACGCCAGCGTCATCTGAATTTGCAGGTCTTCTGGGGTGAAGTGGTTAATCTTATCAGCCTGAATGTCCAGCACCCCTAATACCTCATCGGCCACAACAAGTGGCGCCACCAGTTCGGCTTTGGTATTGGGCAAGAGGGGATGGGGCAAATAACCAGGATCGGTGGTGACATCATTGACTATAAAACCGTGGCGGGTACGGACGGCGCGCGCCATGAGCGATTGTTCCTGGGAAAAGGGGATAATGCGGTGAGCAAATTCCGTGTGCCGCCCCACCTGGCCGGCGCCTTTGGCAAATACCAGATTTTGCTGCTGCTCATCCACCAAGAAGATATGGGCATGGTAGAGGCCAAACCGCTCTTTGGTCAGGTCTACCACCTGCTGCAACAAATCATCCACATTCCGAATGGTGGTAATGGCCGCGCCTACTTCGGCGACGGTGGCCAGGTCGGCCGCCCGCTTTTGCGTTTGCGCAAAGAGGAGATGGTTGTGCATGATAACGGCCGTCTGGTCAGCCAATGAACGATAGATGCGGGTATTGTCTTCGCTAAAGGTTTGGGGGTCATCCCAGGCCAAACTGACCAGGCCAACCCACCGGTTGCCCAAACGCAGCGGCAGGCTGGCCCCGGCTTTAATGCCCGACATCTGGTACAGGCCACGAGTGGTATCATCCAGCCGTTCATCATGGTCTACATCGTTGACCAATAACAGTTCATTGGGGTTGTCAATCCAATGGCTGGAAACCGGTAAGTCTGGCAAATAAAAGCGGGAACCTATGGGAAATTCTACGTCGGCAAGCGGCGTGCCGGGTCTGGCCCAAACAGCCACCATTTCCATCCATTCGGGACGGCCGTTGGCATCCACCTCTAAAGTAAACAAGGTGCCAGACACAAGCCCCTGTCTCGTCACGGGCACGACCACCGCTTCCAGAATTTCGCTCAGGGATGTAGCCGCATTCAGCCGGGCGCTCATCTCATACAGCCGTTCTGTTTCCGCCAGCGCCTGCGACACCGATTCTTCTGCCTGTTTCCGCTCGAGCAGATTGGCAAGAATGTTGCTGTAAGCAATGATCAAGTCGCGCAAATAAGGAGATAAGGGTCGTTGGCTGATCAAGTTATCAGTGAACAAGATACCGGCGAGTTTATTGCCATGACGCACGGGCGCAGTGACAAGCCAGCCCTGCCCCACCACAGAACCTTCATCCCACAGGTCACAATTTTCCTGGACCAGAATACGCTGTTTGATATCACGGAAATATTCAACCGCCTCCGGTACACGAATAATAAATTCTGGCCCATGCTCATCACGCAAATTGCCATATCTGTCTATGCCATAGGTGCCGTGGAAGTTGTCCTGCGCTTCGTTATATAAAAACAGGGCAAATCGCTCCAGGTTGAGCCGTTTTTCACCGAGGTAAACGGCCTGCCGGAACAACTCATCCAGTGTCGCCGCCTGAATGAGTTCCAGGTTTACTTCGTGTAAGATTTGCTGCATGCGCAGCGATTCTTGCACCGCCTGTTCGTTTTGGCGCAAGAGTTCCTGCGCCTGTTTCCTCTCGGTCACATCAATGAGGGTGGTCAAGATGGCGGGTGTATTCTGGTAGTTAAACAAACGCGCCGACAACAACGCCCAAAAATGTTCGCCATTGCTGCGCTTGAGTTCCAATTCATAACCATCGGTGCTGCCAACCTCTCTAATCTGCCCCACTACGGCCGTGCGGTCTTCAGCCCGCACATAAAAGTCTGGTGTATCTTGCGCCAATAGGGTTGCCAACGGCACGTCTACCAGATTGGCCAGCAGTTCATTGGCATACAGGATACGGCCGTCGGCCACTCTGGATATGAGCATGGGCGTCGTTACCGATTCCAAAATGGCTTGCGCTCGTTCATTGGTCTCGCGCAGTTCAATCTCTGCCTGCTTGCGCCCCATGAGGCTGGCTATGGTACTGCCGTATGTTACCAGCAAGTCTGGCTCATAGGGCTGTAACGGGCGCTGGTTGGAGAGGTTATCAGCAAACATGGCGCCAACAAATTGCCCACCATACCATAAGGGCACCGTCACATGCCAGCCCCGCCCTACAATCTCCTTTGTGTCATACAGGTCTGTATCGTGCCGCACAAACACACGCTGGCGTATATCGCTGAACTGCGCCAGATAATCTTCTTCGCTAATAGCAAAAGCGTTGTCCCGTTCGTCTATCAGATTACCCTGCGGGTCGGTGCCAAAGGTGCCTCTAAACCGGCGGTTGTCGGCGTCGAACAAATACAGCCCAATCCGGTCAAAGCCCAACCGCTGATGTCCAAACAGAACCGCCAGTTTGTACATCTCTTCCAGGTTTTCGGCCTGGGCCAATTCCAGACTACTTTCATGGAGTTCTTGCTGCAAGGAAAGTGAGGCTTGCAGCAATTCACCCGCCTGCCGGCGTTCGGTAATATCTTCGGCGACGCCCAACAGATAACGAGGAGCGCCATCTGCACCCAGAATGGGCAGCTTGCGTGTATGGAGCAAGCGCTGCCCGCGATGGGGAGTTGTGGCCGCTTCTTCGGCAATATCCATCATGTGCCTGCTGCCCAGCACCTCACGATCCTTGCTGGTGAAGAAATCCGCTTCTTCCTTAGAGAAAAAGTCATAATCATTCTTACCCAGGACATCGGCTGCCTTCAACCCCATGATTTCTTCATTGGACTTGTTCCACCGCACAAAACGTAACTCTTGCACCTCCTTCATAAAGAGGCCAACCGGCAAAATCTCGATGATCTGGTCAAGCAAGGCGGTGGTTTCTTGTAGCTGGGCTGTTTGCTGCTGCGCCTGGGCAAACAGGCGGGCGTTTTGCAGGGCCACGGCAATCTGTGAGGCTAACGTGGTCTGTATATTGACATAACGCTGTGTAAAACGGTCGGTTGTATTCGCTTGCAAGTCCAACACACCGAGGAGTTGGTCACCAACTATCATCGGTACGGCCATTTCGGCGCGGGTATCTGCCAACAATGGATGGGGCAAAAAATGGGGGTCTCTGCGCACGTTGTTCACTACCACACCGGAACGGCTGCGTGCGGCGCGGGCCACCAACGATTGTTCAGCCGCCAGGGGAATGGTGCGGCCTTCTTGCACCATCAGTTGCCCCACTTCACCGGCACCGACAACCAATTCCAACAAGGTTCCGGCTTCATTCAGTAAGTAGACATGGACATGATAGAGGTTAAAACTCTCTTTCACCTGATCTACAACGGCTTGCAGCATGTGGTGGGGGTCCAGGATAGTAGACACGGCCGTACTCACCTTAGCCACCATCGCCAATTGGGAAGCAACCTGTTCCTGGTCTACCAGTGCTTCAGCCAACGCTTCTTCCGCCTGCACCCGTTGGGTAATGTCGCGCCCCACACCGCGGAAGCCGACGATCTGCCCGTCTTGGTCATAGCGGGGTAAGACGTATGTTTCCAGATGGCGGGTACGGCCGTCTTTGCCGATGGCCTCCCAGACAAAACCTTTGACCGGTTCACCTGTTTTGAAGACGCGATTAAAGGTAGCAAACACACGTTCGGCCGTTTCCGGGCTGGTGTAATCCCGGTAATTTTTACCCATCAATTCTTCATGGGGATAACCAACCACCTCACATAATTGCTCATTCAAAAAGGAGAAATTCCCTTCCAGGTCAGTCTCGTAATAGCCATCCTCAATGCTTTCCAGGATGGTACGATAGCGCTCTTCCGAGGCGCGCACCTGCTCTTCCGCCAGAATTCTGTCGGTGACATCACGGCCTACGCCCCGAAACCCGACCGGACTGCCGTCCACGTCACGGATTAAAGAAACGGAGAGTTCCAAATGGCGATGACGGCCGTCCTTGGTGACAATTCTACTAACCAGACTTTTTCTAGGTTCCCCAGATTTGTACACCTGGTTAAATTGGGCAGCAATGCCGTCAACCATATCTGGCAGCATGTAATCTTTATAGCTCGTCCCCAACATCTCCGCCACAGAACAGCCGTGAATGGCTGCCCATTGTTCGTTCACAAAATTGAACTCACCCTTTAGATTCGTCTCGTAATAGCCATCTTCAACGTTTTCTAAAATCTCCCGGTATCTGGTCTCTGAGCGTGCGGAGGCTTCTTGCGCCTCCTGGCGTTCCCTGATCAGCTCCGTCACATTCCGGGCAATCCCCCGAAAACCAACCACATGCCCGGCCACATCATGCCGCAGGGCAATAGAAGTTTCCAAAATCTGCGGTGTGCCATCTTTGCGGATGGTGTGCATGAGGATCGCTTTGGCCGGTTCGCCGCTTTGGTAAACTTCATTAAAGGCCTCATAAATTTTGCGGGCATTTTCGCCATCGGTATAGTCACGGTTACTCAGACCCAGCAGTTCTTCTTCCGGGTAGCCCATCACATCGGCCAGACCAGGCGAGTAGTAGGTAATGGCGCCGGTTAAATCTACTTCGTAATAGGCGTCTGGGGTACTGTCTAACATTTCGCGGTAGCGGGTTTCGCTGGCACGCAATAACCGTTCCGCCTCTTTTTGGGCGGTAATGTCGCGGATCACCACCAGGGAACCAGACATTGGTTCGTTCTGGTCTTTGAATACAATGGCACTGATTAGTGCATCCAGCAAACGGCCGTCTTTGGTGAGTCGTTTGGTGATAAAGTTGGTGGCACGGCCGTCTTGCAGCAAAGCGCCAATGGCTACGGCCGTCTCCTCTCGCAGCGCTTCCGGCACAAAGTCCAGCCGGCGCCCCACCAACTCCGCCATCTCCCAGCCAAAGACTTGGGTAAAAGCCGGGTTGACATACACTACCTGGCCGATAGGATCATAAATGATAGAGGGATCTGGGGAGATCTCCAGCATTGGCCGAAAAACGGCCACTTGATGCGCCAATACTGTGTCTGGTTCCGCCATCACCGTATACCCTGAATCATTTGGCTTATTTGCTATTGCCATACCATTACTCCTGACGCACTTTGTGCGGCGCACCATGACCGCCATTAGCAGGCGGCGAAGATGATTCTCCGCTCAAATTTAGTTCCACCTGGGTGAATTTAGCGCCCAGGGCGTGGCCGAGTTCTTTCACGGCCGTTTGCAGCGCACTTTCCATACTCAGTGAACCTTGAATCTTCTGCGTGATCTCATTCACGATACGCTCACGTTCCGCCCGGCGCCGGATCGTTTCAAACTGCTGCGCATTTTGAATAGCCACCCCAATCGTACCTGCCAGCGTCATTAGCAAATTCACATCACCCTCATTGTAAACCCGCACCTCTTTGTAGGAACTCAGGCCAATGACGCCAATGACACGATTAGCCAAAATCATAGGTGCGCCCAGAAAACTGTCAGTCATACGTGCGCCACTACCTGCAACCGAACCGCCTTTTGCCCTCACCTCTTCAGCCGATTCCAACTGCAACAAAAGCGGCTGCCGGCTGCGTATAATCTGTGCAGCAAACCCACCATGCTCGTCCGCCGGGCGCGCTGAAATGAATACATCCGGTTCACCTTTCTCACGGAAGAAGGGGAAGTGCATCATATTGGTAGATTCATCATACAGACACAGATACAGGGCGTGGGCATTGAACGTATCCATTAACCGCAAGCCAACTGCATTTACCAATGTATCCAGATCAAGCTGCGAACTGGCTACCTGATTGATGGCGTTAATGGTGGCCAATTCGGCGGCGCGCTGTTGTGTCTGGTTAAACAGGCGGGCGTTTTGCAGCGCCGTCGCCACCTGCGAAGCCAGGGTGGATTGGATGTTGATGTCCTGGGTGGTAAAGTGGTCTACCTGGTCTGACTGCACATCCAGCACCCCAATCACCTGGTTGCCAGACATCAGCGGCACAGCCATCTCTGATCGCGTATCCGGCAGCAGTGGATTGGGTAAAAAGCCTTCGTCTGCCTGCACATCGTTGGCGATCACACCCTGGCGGCGGCGGGCGGCGCGGGCCACCAGCGACACCTCACTGTCTAACAAGATGCTGTGGCCGGCGGCCACCATTTCGGCGCCGGCCTTGCCAGAGCCGGCTGCCAACACCAGCACATTTTGTTCTTCATTAAGCAAGTAGATGTGGGCGTGATAGAGGTCGAAGTTGTCACGGGTCAGGTCTACCACGTCTTGCAGCAGGCGGGAAGCGTCCAGAGTGGCGGCTACGGCCGTGCTGATTTCCGCCACCATTTGCAGTTCCAGCGCCCGTTTGGCCAGCGCCTCTTCAAACTGCCGCCGCTCAGTAATATCTTCTGAGATACCTAATAAATACTTCGGTCTACCCTCTGCGTCCAGAATGGGCACTTTACGGGTGTGCAGCGTGCGCGTCCCCTGGTGCAGAGTTTGAATTGGTTCATCAGGGATATCTACGGCCGTGCCGCTGTTCAACACCTCCCGATCCTTAGACATGAAATACTCGGCCTCTTCCGGCGGGAAAAAGTCATTATCACTCTTGCCAATAAACGCTTCTTGTGGATAACCGGTAATGTCCGAACCGGTCTTGTTCCAGCGCACAAACCGCAAATCCTCGGCATCCTTCACAAAGAGCATAACGGGCAGGTTTTCAATGACCGAATCCAGGAAGCTCGTCGTTTCCTGCAACTCCGTCGCCCGGTTCTGCACCTCATCCAACAACAAGATGCTGTCTACCACCGAGGCCGTTTGCGTGGCAATAGACATATAAAGTCGCCGGTCTGCATCCGTAAACGCATGGGGTTCAGTCCAGCGAATCAGGATGCTGCCCAATTGGCGATTACCTACCGCCAGCGTCATAAATACACACGCCCTGGTGCCCGTCTGTTCCAAATTCCGCCGGAAGGTTTCGTCTAATCGGTCATCTGTGGTTACATCAGACACCAGCATCAGCCCTTCGCCGGTAGCCAGTCTGAATTGCGCCGAGGGCATCTCTTCCAAACTAAAACGGGTACCCACCGGAATGATGGGATTGGCGATGGTGGTAGCCACCAGTTCCACCATGGCCGGTTCACCATTGGCATCCAGTTCAAACTTAAATAAAGCGCCGGAAAGCGCCCCGGCAGCCAGCGCGGGGGCCGAAGCAGCCGCCACCGCTTCATTCAAAGTCGTGGCCGCATTCAGCCGGGCGCTGATGCCAAACAAGGTCTGCACCTCTTGCAACGCCGCTTCTGTCTGGCTAAAGAGACGGGCATTTTGGATAGCCGCCGCCGCCTGGAAAATGATCGTCTCCGCCAGCCGCTTCATATCATCCGTCAAGGGTTTAGCTTCATTGAGAATATCCAGCCCCACTGTGCCGATCACTTCATTACCAACCAGCATGGGCAGCACCGCCAGGGTTTTAATACCCTGCGCCGCCAAAATATCACGTACCGGCGCCGTAAGCGGATTCACCGCCACGTCCGACACGATTACGCCCTGGCGTGTGCGCAATACCTCTTGCGTCAATTCATTGCCGGCCACCGGAATTTGCAGACCCAACGCACTCTCATTCTGGTCGGTATCATATGCCTCGGCCATGATGACCAGGTTTTCTCTATGGGCATCAAACAGGGCGATACGCGCCTGGTCTATGCCAACGCTTTCCACTAACCCTTGCGCCACTACGGTCATGGCCTGTTGAATATCCAATATCGAACCAAGCTGGCTCACGATGCGGTTGATGGTTGCCAGTTCTTCGGTGCGTTTTTGCGTTTCGGCCAGGGCCTGTTGTGTTTCGGCAAAGAGGCGAGCATTTTCCAGCGCTACCGCCATATGGTTGGCAATACCCACCAGCAAATGGAGATCGTTTTCGGTGTAGGCATTGTGTTCATAGCTTTGCACAGAGACGACGCCGCTCGTTTGTGAACCAATAATCAACGGCGCAAACATAATCGAAGATGGAAGTTTGTCCAAACCGACAGTAGGTGTAAAACTTTCCCGCTCGCTCAGTTGGTCCGGGGTGTAATTGCGCAGCACGGGCAAACCCGACTGAATGACCTCATAGGAGGTGCTGTCGTGGCTGAGTGGTTCTGGCGGCTGCTGGTAACGTTCGCCGCTGTCATAAATGAACAGGTAATCTAACAGGTTGGTGTGCGGGTCATATTGGCTAACGGAGAAGGCGCCTACGTCCATTACCTGGCTAATACGCTCATGAACGGTGCTGAGTACCAGTTCAATGTCTAATTGCTGCGACACCACCTGGGCGACTTCGTTGATCAGAGTCAATTCCTCGGCTCTTTCCTGAATCTGGGTAAAGAGGCGGCTGTTTTCCAAACCAACGGCTACGTATGAAGCAATACCACTCAACATTTCCACATCTTCTGGAGCGTAGGCATCAATCTCATAACTTTGCACCGACAATACGCCGATGATTTGCTGCGCCACCTGCAGGGGTACAAAAATCATGGACGCCGTCACCTGACTGGTTTTGTCGCCTATGAGAAAGTCTGGCTGTTCTTCTTGGATGGCTCGCACTTCAGCGGCCGTCATGTGCAATAATACTCGTTCACCGGTGTGGATAACTTTGTGTGACTGGCTGTTTGGGCTGAGGAGCCGGGTAAATGGCTCCAGGCGCTGCCCGTTTTCATACATCAGGGCGTAATACATCTCCTCTGTGCCTGGCTGGTAAAAGGCAACATGGAAAGCATCCAGAGTTATAACCTGGGAAACTTGCTGGTAGACTGCTTCCAACATCTGGCCGGTTTCGGCCTGCTGGGTAACAACCTGCGCTACGCGGTTAATGGCGGCTAACTGGCGGGCGCGGGCGTCCAATTTTTGGCGGCTGATTTCTGACTCTTCAAAAAGGCGGGCGCGCTCCAACGCTTCGGCTACCTGTTGGGAAATAGAAGCCAACAACTGTTGTTTGTCCGGCGGTACGGGCTGGCCGGAGGGGTCGCGCACACCCAGGACGCCAATGGTGGCGCCGCGCACGGTGAGGGGGGCGCGGGCCATTGTGTCGGCGGTGGGGGAGGGAAACACGGCCGTGTCCGGCGACCCATTACGCTTAATCGGCTGCACCTCATGCTGGTCATACACAAACCCTTGCAGGTCTGTTTCCCGCCCGGTCAGGAAGGATTCCCACCCTTCCCGAATCAACATTTGCTGCATATGGGTGAGTTCTTGCAACGCCTCCTGCGCACGCTGATATTGCCGGGCATTTTGAATGGCCGTAGCCACCTGCGCCGCCAGCGTCGTCTGGATGTTGATGTCCGTCTCCGTAAAGTAGTTCACCTGGCTGGCCTGAATGTCTAACACGCCCAACACCTGCTCACCGGCAATGAGCGGTGTTGCCAGTTCTGAACGAGTAAGCGGCAGCAGCGGATTAGGCAAGAAACCGGCTTCCGACTGCACATTATTGGTAATAACACCCTGGCGCGAGCGAGCTGCGCGCGCCACCAATGACTGCTTTTGGCGCAGCGGAATTTGTCGTCCTTCAACCACCATCTGGCGGCCCACATTACCGGCGCCCGCTGCCAGCGCCAGATATTGTTCATCATCGCTCAACAGATAAATGTGGACATGATACAGGTCAAACCGTTCTTTCGTCAGGTCACAAACCTGTTGTAACAATTCATTGACATCCAAAATCGTGGTGGCAATTCGGCTTAGTTCCGCCACCGTTTGCAATTCCTCCGCCTGTTTGGTCACGGCTTGCTGCGTCTGCTTATTCACGACCTGGCTGGCCAAAGCGTTGGCAAAGAGGGTGATGAGATCAGGTTCATAGGGTTGCAACGGCCGTTGGCTCAGCAAATTGTCCACCGCCACATAGCCCAACGGCCGATCCTCGTGCATCAACAGTGCCGTTACGTGCCACCCCTGGCCGGCCACATCATAATCCTGGTATAAGTCCGTATATTCATTTACCAACCGCCGTTCCCGCGACCCCATAATATCGGTAAACCAGTTGTTATAACCAGAAAGCGAGTGCGTCAGATGTCTTTCATCCGTCAGGTTCCCCTCTTTGTCGGTGCCAAACGTCCCATGCATCGTCGTCAGGGTGTCATCAAACGTCCAAATGCCTAATCGGTCAAAACCCAACCGCTCTCGCCCCATTTCAATCGCCTGGCGAAACAGGTCACTGACGGTTTCCGACCGGGACAATTCTGTTGTCATCTCTTGCAAGATAGCCAGCTTTTCCTGGAAACTGCGCGCCAACTGTTCACTGGTGCGAATCGCTTCTTCGGCAGCCTTGCGCTCAGAAATATCGCGCATGGTCATGCTAAAACCGGTGGCACGGCCGTCCACATCATAGTTAATACCAATCGTTTGCTCGATGGAAAGCGCCGCACCGCTGGCCGTCATAATGCTTGCTTCCGCCGACCAGCCGCCCGAAGCCATGGCCGCCGGAATCCCTTCCTGGATCAACCGCCGGGCATCTTCCGGCGCAAAAACAGCCGCCGCATTGATTTTAGACACGTCGTAGCCCGGTTCGTGCCCCAGCAGTTTCAATCCAGATGGGTTCACGTAGAGAGCCTGCCCTTCCAATGTACCCACCCCAATGAGATCGGGATGGTTTTCCACAATCGAGGAGAGCAGTTCGCCCCGTTCGAACTGGCGGGTACGGTCTACAACGGTGGCTAACTGGCTCATAATGGCCCGATAAATACGTCTTTCTTGTGGTGTAAACTCCCGCTGGCAGGCCCAACTGACAACCACTAACCCCACCCAACGGCCTGTCACAGCCAGGGGCAGGAGGATGGTGGCAATAACACCGCCCTGCTTGTAAACCATTTTGGCGGTGGGGTCTAGCCGCTCATCCACCTCCACATCGCTCACAAAAAGGGGTGTTTCCGGGTCAGCCAACCACAACTTCGATATGGGAAACTCGGGCAGATAAAAACGGGTATGGAGGGGTGCATTGAGGGTATCCTGGCGCGACCATTGCGCCACAATTTCTGACCAGATGGGCTGCCCCGCTTGGTCCAGGTCAAATGTGAGCAGCGAAGCGCCCTGAGCCTCGCTTTCGATGGCCGTTTGCATGGCCGCCAGTAACGCCTCATCCAGGTTGGTGGCCTGGCTGAGCCGCTGGCTCACCTGGTACAGTTGTTCGGCCTCTTGCAGGGCGGCTTGAATGCGTTGGCTGGCCTGCACGGCTTCTACTACGGAGAAGGTTTGCTGGGCCAGATTGGTGAAGATACGCTCATCCCGGCTGGTAAAGGCATGGGGCGTATTCCAGTTGAAGATGATCAAACCGGCCCACCGCCCCTGGGCATAAAGCGGCAGCACGGCCGTTGCCAGAATTTTGATCTGGGTGTGCAGCCGCCGCAGTTCCGGGGTAATGGCCCCATGTGTAGCAGTGTCGCCAATGAGCAACGGCCGTTCCGGTGAGGAAAGCCATAACGGGGTAAACCCAAAATCGGGCAGGTAATAGCGTGTGCCGGCCGGGATGCCACCTTCGCCCGTGTACCAGGCCGCCGTAACCACACCCCATTCCGGTTGGCCGGCGGCATCATTTTCAATGAATAACAGTTGCGCCGAATCTGCACCCAGACGACGGCCGTAGCTGCTGGCAGCGTCCAAAATTTGCGCCGGTGTGCTGGCCTGGGTCATTTCTGTAGCAATGTCATACTGGATATTGGTTTGCTCTACCTGCTGCGCGTTTTGAATGGCCACCGCGACCTGGTTGGCAATAGATTGCAGCAAGGCCACGCTTTCCTCATTCAAACCGTCTGTCACATTGTGCTGCACATCCAACACCCCCAGCACCTCGTCCCCCAGCGTGATGGGAATGGCTACTTCGGCTTTCGTTTCGGGCAGCAGCGGATTGGGTAGCCAGCCCGAATCCTGGGCCACATCCGGGATCAGCACCACTTTGTTTGTGGCCGCCGCCCGGCCCACCACACCCTGGTTAATCCGCAGCCTATGCCCGGCGGCTAACATCTCCTTACCGGCTGCCCCCGTGCCGCCCGCCATCAACAAATACTGTTTAGAAGCATCAAACAGGTAAATTTGGGCGTGGTAATAGTGGAAGGCGTCACGGGTTTGGGTGACTACTTCATTCACCAGTTCGTCCAGATCGAGAATGATGGAAAGGCGGCGGCTGACTTCGGCGCTGGTAGCCAATGCCTGGGTGCGGTCGGCTACGCGGCTTTCCAGCGTACCAATGAAGTTGCGCAGGCGCGCCGTCATATTGTTAAAAGCCTCAGCTAATACGCCAATTTCATCCTGCGTTTCCACCGGCGCCTGACGGTTTAAGTCGCCACCGGCAATGAGCACGGCCGTGTCCGTCAACCGGTTCACAGGGCCGGTGAACAGCCGGGCAAAATAAGCCGCCAGCAAACTGCCAATGGCGAGGGCCGTTAACGCCAACACAATACTCACTCGTTCCTGGGCTTCCACAGCCGCCAGGGCTTTCTGCACCGGCTGATGCACAACAATAGACCAGCCCAACGCATCCACCGCCGGAATAAGCCCAAATGTAGAAATGGGGGACATATGAATGAGACTGCTTTCACCATTAATCTCATCAATGGCATTGGGCGCCAGGTTATCACGCAGCAAATCCAACGTAGCCGAGGTTATATTTGGTGGTGTCAGATGCAGTTCGCCGGCAGCATGACCATCTTCATCATGCAGCATCAGGTCACCAAACAAGATATTGCTGCGAACCGACTCCCCCCACTCTCCCGTTTCGGTCAGGAGTTTTTGGAGCTGCTGCAAAGCTAATGTGGTGCGCAAAATGCCCACAACCTGGTTGCCGGAATAAATGGGCATGGCAATGGGGATACCGACGGCGCCGGTAACCGGGTCTTGCTGCGGCAAATCAATATAGATAGCGCCATCTCCCTGGTTGTAGGCCGCCTGCCACCAGCTTTCTGCGCTGTAATCAAACCTGTCCACGTGAGATGTGGCCCCTACCAGCGCGCCGAAACGGTTCGTCACCAGCAGGGCTAAATTTTCAGGGAAATTGTATTGATAGTTACGCAAGATACCGGCTGTGGCATTGTTGGTATACCTGTTCACAATGCCAGAGTTGGCCGGGGCCGTAAGCCACTCGGCATTGAGTTGGTCAATGGTGGCCGAAATCTCCGCCTCCGTGCCGGTGTACTCCCGGTTATTACTGCGAACGAGGAGAGTTAACCCGTTGTCCAAACTGAAAGCCCGCAAAACGCTCACTTCCCGGCCCAATAGTTCACCCACGGCCGTCGCCTGAGATGCGCTTACCGTGTGAAACTGCTCATTCAACTGCTCTGTCAGGTTGCGGCGGGTAATGTTATTCACAACCACCGTGGTCAAAATAACGGTAATGATCACCAGGGTCACGGCCGCCGACATCAGTTTGGTGCGCAGTGAATAGCGGGGGAACTGCCGTATGACCACAGCCAATGTCGAGCCAACAACGATAACGGCCGTGATGTAAACAATGCGCATATCGGTGGCTGATATACCACCACGATGGGTAGGCCAGAACAAGTCCATGAGAATGAAGCTGGCTCCGGTTAAGAAAAGCCCCACCACGCCCCAGGTAACGATACGCGATGGCAAAGTCTGGCTGGACAGGAGGACAAGGAACAAGGTGAAGACAATGGTAAGCGGCAGGACAATGGTGGTTAAGCGCGTGATAAGGAACAGATCAAAGCCGTAGAGAATAACCGCTACCAGTGAAATCGCTAATGTGACCCGGCCCCTCTTTGCCAACAACGCCGCGATCAGGATAAACAGGGCAGCAATAATGCCCATTCCCGGTTCGATGATGTCATCATAACCATCGTCGTCGAAAAACTGCCGATAGAAGATGACACCCGCCGCCAGCAGAATGGCTGTGCCCATGACAAGCAGCAGGCGATAAGCGCGCCTGGCCTTTACGGCCTCCTCTAACGCTTCATGTTCCGTTTGTTGGTTCAGTCGAGTCATATTACGTTACCAGTAGTGGCCCGGTCAGTGACCGGCCACAGCAACTATTGGCGAAGGTGGCCTGGGCAAAAACCGGCCACCAGGTGGTCAATTATGGGCGGCTGTTGTGGCCGCGCCATTTGTTGCCTTTTCGGCCAGGGGGCCGGCGTCGGCCGTAGCCGGTTCTTCCAGATAGACAAATGCTTCCAGGCCCAAAACGCGGCCCACCTCTTGCACGGCCGTGCGCAAGACCGATTCGGCGTCTACGGCCGTGTACACTCGTTCCGACACCCGCCGCAAAATCTGTTCTTGTTGGGCGCGCGCCTGCGTTTCCTCAATCAGGCGAATGGATTGCACCACCGCCGCTGCCTGATCTACCAGACTACCAATCTGGCGCACATCCGCTTCCGTCAAATCCTGGGGCGCAATGGAACGGGCCATAAGCAAACCAAGCCATTGGTCGCCGGCTACTAGCGGGAATATCACCAGGCTGCTGGCCTCCAGTTGTTCGATCAAAAAGCTGGCAATCTCCTCATCCAACCCCCTGTCTGCATGGACATTGTTAATCACCAGCGAACGGTTTTTGGACAGAACGCCGGTTAAGGGGAACTGCGCCAATTGGTAAACGGCGCCCACGACATTCGCGGGGGGTAGACCGATGGTGTTCAGGACAACGGCCGTGTGCATCGTTTGTGGCGGCGACGCCTGCCAGGGCTGGTCAAAGAACAACAACTCGATTTCGTCCATCCACTGCAACGCCGTTGACGCCGTCAATGCTTCCACAATCTCTTCCAGCGTCGTCGCCCGCACCACCCGCTCACTACCGGCAAACAACTGATCGGTCTGGGCGCGCGACAATTCCGTCTCTTCAAAGAGGCGCGCCCGCTCCAGCGCTTCGGCTACCTGTTGGGCAATGGCGGTCAATAGTTGCTCCGTTTCTGGCGGCAAAGCCGCATCCTGGCGCACGCCCAGCTTGCCGATGGTAGCGCCGCGCACCTGCACCGGAATGACCAGCGCCTCCTCTGGCTTAATCTCTGGTAAGATGGCGGCGACATCCGGCACGGCGCCCTCCTCTTGCGATGGCATCATAATGGGTTGCAATTGCTGGCGATTGGCCATATACCCCTGCACCGTGCGCCGCCGGCTGCCCATAAATGATTGCCACCCCTCGCCGGTGATCACCCGCTGCAACGAGCGCAGCTCCTCCAGCGCCAGTTGCGTTTGTTCATACTGGCGGGCATTTTGCAATGAGATGGACACCTGAAGGGAGAGTGTGGCGAAGATGTTCAGGTCTTCAGCAGTAAAGGCGTTTTTATGGGTAGATTGCACGTCCAGGACCCCCAAGACTTGCTCGCCCGCTAACAAGGGAACCGCAATCTCTGATTGCACATCTGGCAGCAGGGGGTGGGCCATATATTCAGGTTCGGCGGTCACGTCATTAACCAGCACGCCCTGGCCGGTGCGTGCGGCGCGGGCCACCAGTGATTTCTGGCTGTGCCGGGAAATGCGCAAATTTTGGCTGCCTGCGTTTACCAACAAATGACCGGCCGCCCCACGCAAAACCAACTGATCTTCTTCGAGGAGGAACACGGCCGTCTGGTGGAGACCAAAGGCGGCGATGGTGCGTTCGGCCACGTCTTGCATCAACTGGGAGGGGGTGCGGCTGGCAGCAACGGCCGTGCTGATCTCCGCCACCTTCTGCAAATTTTCTGCCTGAAACTGCAATTTGGCTAACAAGCGTTGATTCTCAATGTAACCACTGATGCGCCGCCCTACACTGCCAATTATGGCGCTATCCTCATCCCGGAAATTAAGCGCCTCGTCCACATAGGCAATATGAATCCGCCCCACCAATTCACCCCGCACCGTCAGGTCTTCCACCATATGGCGCGGCAGCGTCACCGCCCGCCCATCGCCAAAGGTTTCGGCGGCCATGGTGATGGCGGCCACACACTGGTCGGGATGGCTCATCGTCTGCGGCACACGCATCACCACCCAGTTCATAAACTCGGTGACATCAGTTACCTCTTCTGCCTTGCGCCCAATCTCGTTTAGCAAATTCAGTTGTTTCAGCCGTTCCGCCAACTGCGTTTCCATCTGTTTGCGTTGGGTAATATCGGTGGACAGGCCGATCAGATATTTGGGGACGCCATCTGCGCCCAAAACGGGCGCTTTTAAGGTGTGTAAGACAACGGTGCCATTTACCCCCTCCACGATCTCTTCGGGGACTTCTACCAGGGTCTTGTTCTGCAAAACCTCATAATCCTGCGCGGCAAAACTGGCGGCCGTGTCCGGTGGGAAAAAGTCATAATGATTTTTGCCTTCAATCGTTGTCGCCGGCATTCCCACCAGATCTTCCATACCTTTGCTGACGCGCACATAACGCAATTCTTCCGCCTCCTTCACAAACAGGATGAGCGGAATGTTGGCCACGATGGAGTCCAGGAAAAGGGTAGTTTCGGTCATTTCCGTCAGCAGGTCGGCATTTTGAATAGCCACCGCTAACTGCGCGGTCAAGGTTTCAAAGGCCGGCAAGACAGTCTCGTTCAGGCTGTTGGCCCGGCTGCTTTGCATATCCAACACCCCGACAACCTGGTTACCGGATATAAGGGGCACTGCCATTTCCGAACGGGTTTCCGGCAGCGCCGGATTGGGGCGGAAAAAGTCACTATGGTGGGTGTCGGGCACAATAACGGATTGGGCATGGAGGGCGGCACGGCCGTTAATGGAGTCTTCATCCACCGGCAGGCCATGTCCCTGGGCCAATAATTGTTGCGCCACTTCACCGGTACCAGCCCGTAACCGCAGCCGCTGATCGTAATCTTCCATCAAATAAATCTGGGTATAGTACAGATCAAACCGTTCGCGGATAAGGGTGGCCGCCTGCTGCAACAACTCATCCAGGTCACGAATTTGGGAGACAATCTGGCCCACTTCTGCGACTAAAATCAGATCCCTGGTACGCTCCTGAATGCGCTCTTCCAAAGATTGGCTGAAGGTTCGCAACTGCTGATTGGCTGCTTGCAACGCTTCTTGCTGCCCTCTGGCTATGCGGTCACGATGTTGATTTGCCACCAAAACCAATGTGGTGCAAGTAATAAGAACCCCAATTGCCGCCCCTGTTTGCGAATAGTTCATGGTGGGAAAAAGTTGGGCGCCCACCAACATGAAAACAACGTTCCCCAGCGCAAACAGGGAAATGTCTCGATTGGAAAGAATCGCGCTGCCAAACAAAACAATGGTGACAAGATGAAAAAAACCGGTGTTGCTGGAAGAATTACTCAGGAAGAACGAGCCATAGACCACAGAAGTCAAGACGATGATGGCAACCGATGGGGCAAAACGGTAATAGGTGGTACGGCTTAAGAGATAAGCGCCAAACAGCGCGCCAGAAGCGACCACATAAAACCAATAGAGCTTTGGCTCTGTAAAGGCTGACCCTGTTATCAGGCGCAAAGGGATATTCACTGCGATTAATCCGGTTATAGCCAGAATCATGGTAGAAATGAAGCGAACCTGCTGCCTTGTAGCGGGGTCTGTCACGGTTGCCGAAGGTTCAGCCAGCTTATGCAATAAGCGTGTGAGGCGTTGCCTGGCTGTGAACTGGTTTTCCAGTTGGTTCAGTTCGGTCATAGCGGTTCTCCAATCGAGAAAATATCAGGTTAGTTGTGGCCATTGCCACTCACGGCAACGGCCGTGTCCGGCTGGATTTCTTCTTCCAGGTAAATAAACGCTTCCAGCCCCAGATGTTGGTGGATTTCCTGGGCAGTGGCGCGCAAGATGGATTCGGCGTCTACGGCCGTGAATACGCGCGCCGTCACTTCCCGCAAAATCTGTTCCTGGCGGGCGCGGCTTTGCACCTGTTCAAACAGGCGGGCGCTTTCAATAGCAATGGCCGCCTGGCTGCTGATGGCCGTCAACAGCCGTAAGTGTTGCTCACTGTATACATCCGGCGTGGTATAACTTTGCAGCCCAATGACGCCAATGGCCTGGTCGCCAATGATCATGGGCACACCCAGCCAGGATTGGGCCTCGCCGCCGATGGCCGTAATGCCCAGTCGTTCCAGGTGTTGGCGAATGTTATTGGGCATGAGCAGGGGTTGCCGGGTGCGCAGCAGGTGCTCCGTCAGTCCATTACCAGCGCGCCGTTTGCCGGAATGCCAGCGTGTCTGCCCCTTGGTAATGTCCATCACAAACTCAATCTCATCCTGAGCCGAGTCATACAAAGCTACATAAAAGTTGCTGGCATCCATCAGGCGAGCGGTATATTCATACACGATCTCCACCACCCCATCTACATTCTGCTGCGCCGAAAGGGCGCGGCTCATTTCATTCAACACGGCAAGTTCCTGGCCGCGCGCCTGGGATTGAGCCAGCGCATGTTCAGTTTGCCAGGTCAGGCGCAGGTTTTCCAGGTGTGCGCTGAGGCGGGCGGCGACGGCCGTTAACAAGACCTCCGTTTTGGCGTCAACAGCAGCCACATCAGCCACTTCCAGGACACCAACTTGTTCCCCCTGCACCAGCAAAGGGGCGTGTAGAGGGGCAGGCGTCACGGCCGTGACTTCTGCCAACGGCCTCACCGCCTGATGGTCATAGACAAAACCGGACACGGCATGTTCTTCCTGGAACGTTTGCCACCCTTCACGCAACAGGCGGCGGGAGGCTTCTTCCGCCTCCTGGCGGTATCGTGTTGCCTCCTCCAGAAGCCGAAGGTTTTCAATTCGTTGGCCTACCTGCGCGGCGACAGAATGGATAATCACTTCATCCGCCTCTGACCAATGGGCCAGGTCCATATCCTCAACCGCAATACTCCCCACAGGTTTCCCTGCCACCGCCACAGGCGCCGCCATAGGCGCCGCCACCACCGCCTGACTCTCCATACCGGAGATAGACATGGCGGCTTTCTTCACTGCCACCACCTTACCTGCCTCATAGCGGTAGCCAACCATTTCGTCCTGGTGAATTGCGTCCAGATAACGCTCCCATGATTGCGTTACATTCTGCCGAATTTGTGCCTCGAGCTGCTCTTTGATGTCCAGAGACTCCTGGAACAAACGGGCATTTTCCACAGCAATAGCCAATTGCACAGCCATCACTTCCAAAGCCGGCACATCTTCTTGACTAAAACTATACGGCGTGTCACTTTGCATATTGAGAATGCCCACCAGTTTGTCGCCGGCGATCAAAGGCACACACAGTTCCAACCGGGTCTGTGGCAGTAGGGGATTGGGTTTGTGCAAGGGATTATTTTGTGTGTCTTTTACCAGAATCGTGCGTTTTTCGGCTGCGGCCGTGCCGTTGATAGAACCGGGGCCAACAGGCAAACGATGCCCGCGTTTTACCAACTCCTTGCCCACACTGCCGGTGCCCACACGCAAATCCAGAAATTTACCTGTCACATCAACCAGGTAAATCTGGGTGTAATAGACATCAAAACGACGCGAAATGTGCTCCACCGCATAAGCCATCAGCTCGTCCAGGTCGTTAATCTTTTGGGCGATATTGCTGCCAACTTCAGCGCTAACCACCAGCGCATAGGTACGCTCGGCCACGCGCTGCTCCAACCCGCCAATCAAGCCGCGCAACTGCTCGGTCATGCTGTTAAAAGCGTGCGCCAGCAGCCCAATCTCGGTGCTATCTTTAATGTTGGCCTGTTGGGACAAATCACCAGCAGCAATCTGCGAGGTCACATCGGTTAAGGAAAGGATAGGGCGAGAAATTTGCTGTGTGACCATATATCCCAGAATCGCCGCGCTGATGGCGGCAACGGCCGTGATCGCCACCCCCAAATTACGCACCGTTTCCGCCGGCGCAAAGGCCTCCTCTGTGTCAATTTCCGACAGTAATGCCACCTGCAACTCCGGTAGCCAGCGATATACACCCAAAACAGGCACCCCCGGCCGCCGATAGTCTGGATACAAACCACTGCCATTATTCCCGGCCAGCGCTGCGTCAATGCCCAGGCTGCGGTAAGCGCGCTCTTGTGGATACCCATCGCTTTCAAAACGGCTGGGGGTCAGCAAATAATTACTTTCGGCGCTGACCAGATACGTTTCACCCGTTTCCCCCAAACCGGTTCGCTCTAACATGATCTCACCCAAAGTGGAAAGGTCCAGGCGGCCGGCCAACACACCAATCGGCTCTCCTGTCCGTTCATCCAACAACGGATGTGTCAACACCATGGTTAATCGCCCCACGCTCAAGTCATAATAAGGCGTCTGGTATGATGATTGCGCCAAGTCAGCCAGGTTATCTGTGTAATATGGCTGGTTGACCACCAGTTTACCCGTCTGCACCGGGCTAGATGAAGCTAAAATGACCCCTTCCGGTGAATACACAAACATCTCTTCGAAGAAAGAAGAAGCCGCCGTTGCCTGCACAAACAAACTTTCCAGCGTTTGCTGCTCAGTCTGGCTAAAATCGCCCTCCTCAAAAGAGACCAAACTGTCATTCAGCAATGTCTTATGGGCGCCAATAGGAAACTGCTCCAAAGTTGACTGGCTGTCGCGCACCCACCGTTCCAGTTGATCCTGCTTTAGTTGGGCAATAGCCTCCAGGCCGGTAAGCGTCTGTTGGCGAATCTGGGCCAGGGTGTTAGAGACAAGGATGCTCACCACCAAAACCATCGGCAGCACAGCCAATAACACAAAAGCAACGATCAACCGCCAGCGAATTTGATTCCAAAATCGTATTTTGCCAGTGGCGAGCGGCTGTTCTGTATGTTGAGATGTATACATAGTTTCATCTCCAGGATGGGGATTATGGCTGATTGATCGCCTCCAAAAAGCGCAGGTTGTATGCCTCTTCAATGGCTATCGGTTCAGCCAGAATGCCCTCATCCAGCATGATCTGGTGAATTTGCTCCCAGATTCTGGGTTGCATGGCCCCCAGTGTGCTGCCGGCGGGGTTGATGAGCGGCAGCCAGGCTTGTAACCGCCGCTCCTGCTCGGCCGCCACCAGGGCGTCGTTGTGTTCAATAACCAGGTTAACGGCCGTTTCTGGATCAGAAATTACGTCTGCCATACCGAGCATATACGCGCGCAAAAAGCGCTGCACCACGTCCGGTTTTTCGTTGATCATCGCCTCCGTGGTAAACAACAAAGAGGTGTAATCATTGATGCCATAGTCGCTGAGCAATATGGAATTCGGCTCATGACCCGCTTCCCGCACCAAAACGCCTTCGTTAATGATCCACCCACCAATAGCATCCACATCCCTATCGATCAAGGGGTCAATGCCAAAGGTGGTACGGGAGATAGTATCAATTTGGGCCGGATCTAACCCTTGCGAACTGAGCAAGGCGTTATAAAGAGCCATCGCGCCGCCATCATTCACAGCCACCCGTTTACCGACCAGGTCAGTGGGCCGAATAATGTTGTTTTCGGCCAGAGAAATGAGGGCGAACGGATTCCGTTGCACTTCAGCCGCAATGGCTACCACCGGAATACCGGCCGCGCGTGCCTGGATGAGGGAAATGGCGCTGGTAGCGCCAAAATCGGCATTTCCCTGGCTTACCACCGTCAAGGGATCAATATAGCCTTGCTCCCCAAAGCCGCCTTCGACGATCTGAACGTTCAGATTTTCATCAGTGAAATGCCCATTGGCTGCGGCCGCGTATAAACCGGCGGCCGAGTATTCATGAATCCACCCCATCTGGAAGGTCACATCGTCAGGGGCAGCCATACTCGTCTGCGCGTCATTATTCGCATTACACCCCGCGGCAAACAAGGCCATAGTGGTAAAGACGATCAACATTTTTGCATAGTAGATGGGTTTGAAAATAAAAATCTTCATCTTCGTGTACTCCTTACTTGGATTGATCCCCGTTTTTGCCGGTTTGTAACGTTTGCCGGTCAATTTGAATTTGCAGACGTTGACCCAAAAAATCGCCCAACTCTTTAGCTGCCACCTGCAATACACTCTCAATGGTGGGCGCTTGCTGGATTTTCTGGTTGATGAGGTTGACCCGGTTCTCCCGTTCAGCCTGTTTGCGTGTTTCTTCAAACGAGCGGGCATTGCGGAAGGCGATAGCCACCTGGCTGGCCACAGACTGAAGCAAGCCCAAATCGTCTTCTGTAAGGCCGCCATTCACATCGTGTTGCACATCCAACACGCCTAACACGTCATCACCAACGGCAATGGGCACGGCGATCTCAGCCCTGGTATCGGGAAGGAGTGGGTTGGGTTTCCAATCGGCTGACTGCGAAACGTCGGGGATGAAGACGGCCGTATTGGAAGCAGCCGCGCGCCCCACCAGCCCCTGCCCCGTCGGCAACTGGTGCTGCCGGGCCAACATGATCTGCCCGGCCTCGCCGGTGCCACCGCGCATATGCAACGTTGTTTTGGCTTCGTCCAACAGATAGATTTGCACATAATAGTAGTCAAACGCGGCCCGCACCTGCTCCACAATTTCATTGACCAATTGCCCAGGATCCAAGATGGTAGATAGCCGGCGGCTAACCTCGATACTGGTGGTGAGCGCGCGGGTACGTTCGGCCACCCGATTTTCCAAATCCACAATCGAGCCTTGCATCTGCTCGGTCATCTGGTTAAAGGTAGCCGCCAGCGTGCCAATTTCGTCCTGGCTGTCTACCTCGGCCCGGGCAGAGAGATCACCTTCGGCCACCTGCACGGCCGTGTTTGTCAGCCGCACAATAGGCCGCGCCAACGCCTGGGCCACCACCGCCGCCGTCACCGAAGCCAACAGCACAATAACCACACCCAAGAGGATATTGGCGCGCAGTTGCTGCTCCACCGGCAGTAACGCTTCTGCCTCATCTTGTATGGCTACCACCTGCCAGCCCAGGCTATCTACCTTTGGCTCATATGCCAGTGTATTAACCCGGCTCTGGCTGACCAGGCTGGGCACGTTATGGTAAGTATCATTGGCAAACAGCGCCCCATCGCGCCATAAATTCTCCACCAGGTTGGCTTCAGCCGGTAGGGTGAAATCAAGAAACACGCCGCTATCACCCTTCACTTCAATCTGGCGATAACCGGGAAAGAACAGGTCAAAGTGGCCCGTGTCCCCGGCAACCCCACCACGTAGAACACGCGCCAGCGAGTTTAAGCTATAAGACGTCAGCAGCACCCCGGCAACGCGGGAACGGCCCGTAGCGTCCTGGGTGCGTACAGGCACCGCAATATCCACCAACACATCCTCACGATCTGCGGCTACATAGGGCTGGCCCACATGCACCGCCGCAAAACCAGATGAGTAGGCGTTTTGCCACCACTCCTCGTTGCTAAAATCAAATCGATCCGGGCGCTGCGACGCCGCTACCAGGGCGCCCTTAGAGTCCGTGAGTAAAATACGCCTGTGATCAGGAAATGCCTGTTGAAAAGTCGCTAACTGCTGCGACGTTGTGTTATTGAGGACGCTCAAAACCAGCCTGTCTGTGGAATCGGCAGTGCGCCATTGGCGGTTCAATTGCAGGATATTCGCTTGCACTTCCGAGTCTGTCTGCCCGGTATAATTGGCGTTGCGCGCGTTCACCGCATCGCTCACCGCCCGGTTCAGCGCCAATGTTTCCATGATATTAATCTGGCGGGCCATCACCTCCCCCACCGCTAACCCTTGCGCTTCGGCCAGGCTTTTCAGATTCCCCCCCACCTGATTTACCAGCGCATTACGGGTGGTGATGCCAACAATGGCCGTCACCGCCACCACAGAAATCACGGCCACCGTAGCGGTGGCGGTGATGAGCTTGGCCCGCATACTGTAATTTTTGAAGTTGACGACAATGAAGATGCTGTAAACCAATATGATGATGGCGATCACCGCTGGCAAGAAGGTCTGCAAAACTATCGGCGGCGCCGTGCGCGTATCCGGCCCATAAAAATCAAACAGGAGGACAAAAACGCCCACCACCACCGCGATAATGATGATGCGGCTGATTTGCTTAGATGGCAAGATACCATCGGTCAGGAGAATAGCCAGAATGGGGTAGGTCAAGGCCAATACCAGGCCAAATCCCGAAACAAACAAAACCGAGGCCGGCCCGACGATCATCATGCCCGCAAACACGATCCATATGGCTCGTTGCGGCTGATTTTTCCTGGCCAGATAGATGCCTACGACCTGCACCAAGAAAAACCCGACCAACATCCCGGCAACGACCAGAATGTTCGGGTCATTTTGTTGTTGCCCTATGAAGAAGTAGAACACCGTCACAGCCGCCGTGGCTACCAGAAGGATGGATAGCTTCAGCAAAGCTCTTCTTCGAACGGCTTGCGCTTCTGGTGTTATGGTTTCCGCATGTGTCATGCCTCAGTCTCCCAATTCAGTAAAGGCTCAGGGCCACGTTTAGGCTGCTGCTTCCGGTTGGGGGTGACGGCCGTTGTCACGGCCGTTGTCCGCCTGCTCTCCCCCATTATGAGGGGCTGTTACCAGCCGCACCCGTGTCTGCGGGGCATTCACGGCCCGGCCCACCTCGCGCACTGCCACTTGTATGGCCTGTTCCATGGTGGCTGCGTTTTGGATTTGCTGGCTAATCTGGTTAATCAACACTTCTTGCTCAGCCTGCGCCCGCGCCTCTGCCAGCAGCCGCGCATTTTCCAACGCCACTGCTACCTGCCCGGAAATAGAGAGCAAGAGGTCAACATCATTCTGGTTCAACCCATAGCGGATGTTTTGTTGAATGTCCAGCACCCCTAACACTTTGTTGCCGAGCGCTACCGGCACTGTCACCTCTGACTGTGTATCTGGCAAGAGCGGGTTTGGCAGCCAGAACTCCACCTGACTCACATCAGCAGCCAGAACAGGCTGGTTTGTCCGGGCTGTGTGCCCAACCAGCCCTTTTTCCACCGGAACTTTGTGCCGCCGGTTAACCAGTTCGACGCCAGCATGACCGGCGCCAGCAGCCAGTTCCAATATATTCGCCGTTTCATTCAACAAATAGAAGTGAACCTGGTAATAATTAAAGGCGTCGCGTATTTCCTGGGCCACGGCCGTGACCAACTGATCTTTGTCCAGAATGGTTGACACTGTGCGACTGATTTCCGCGCTGGTCACGATCGCCTGAGTTCGGGCTGCCACACGATTTTCCAGGTCAACATTTAACTGTTGCAACTGTTGATTTGCCTGGGCGGCCGCTTGTTCGCTGACCCGCGCCCGTTGCAGGGCATCATTCAGGTTGCGCACGGCAAAATGCAGCAGTGAGCCGGTAAGGGCAAAAACGGAAACATAAATGATCAGGTCAATACTCTCCACTCCCCGCTGTGGCAGTGGGGCAATCATTCCCTGAAGTTCAGCCAGGTAAGCTGCCACCAGCGCCACAAGAACGAGTGTGGTGAAGAAAATGGCATCTTTTCGCTGGCGTAACAACATGATGGCCAGGATGATGACCAGCGCAAAGCCGACGGTGCTGGTATTGCGGATACCGCCAAAGAAAAAGGTTACGGCCGTGACCACAAACCAGAAAGTGAGCGAGAAAAGGTAGCTAACTAAGACAACACGCCCCCGACGCAGCAAATACCACAAGCCGGCCATGGCGGCCGCCATGGCCCATCCCAAAATTAAAGAAATCACCCGATCCCGATTTGAATCCACCTGTAAAGAGATGAGGAACGGTACCAAGAAAGTAACCAGGAGCATGGTGATCACGGCCGTGTTCAACAACGTGGCCGTCAACATCTGGTTGCTGTCTACCAATACCGGCGGGGTTAACAATCCTTTTATACGGTTATACATAGGAACCTCTGGTCTCTGGGCAAAACAAGACGGTACACGCTTTTGACGATGTAATGGCAATGGGGTATGTGATTTGTGCTTGCTACCAATGAACCCAAGTTATCGCTTTTATACTTGCTGTGGCCGCCTTTCAACCCGCCAGGGATGCTTTTCAATCAGGCCACTTCTGACAAAATAGCAGCTGTTGTCTTTGCCAGTTTCACCCCATCTTCGCTTCTCCGTCAAAGATGCGGTTCTCTGCAACTGTTAAGATATACAAATTTTAATTTTCGTGCGAGATGAGAATAGTACCAGTGACGCCAATAGTAACAGAAGATGGGGTTAGAGAGGTGAATAGGGCGTGATTGTCAGCCATCATATGGTAGTAATATAGTCCCAACCACCGTTCATGCTGGCTGTGGTCAGGTCCTCGCCGGGCGGCGGGTGGCAAAATGTGGGTTTATCACCTGCTTTTTGTGGTGTTACGGCCGTGATTCCCCCAGCGGGTACCAAAAAGGGCCAATGTGCTGCCCCAACCCCACAACAGGCCCTTGTTCCCACATCTCCCGGTGGCGAATGGCTTCTTCGGCCCGATTTGTTTTATCAGCCCGCCATGTCGTGCGCAGAAAAGCATAATCATAAATAATCCGCCGCAGCGACGCCTCATCCAGGCTGTAACCCGGTTGTTGTGTCCAGTAACATTGCACTTCCTCATACAAAAGGGGCGGCAAAACGTCCTGGCTGATCAAGGGTTTGCCAAAACTGAGCAGCAATGTCGCCGGCGGAATGTCATATCCATAGAGCGCCTGCACCGCCTGCCGCCGGGTTACGGCGCCCTGAGAAAATGCCTGCCCCACCCATTCCCACATCTCGTCAAAATCCGGCGTGATCACAAACCAGAGATGAGGGCCTGTCGCGCCATCTGTTTGAGCCAGCACTTCTTTGGCCGCAGCCTGTAAATCTGGACAGCGCCCACTGGCAGTTACCATGTGCACCTGCCAATTCGCCTGCCGGTAATGGGCAACGGATTCCGCCCCCGCCAACCCCCACACCAGCCACTCTACCAGCCGCTGGCCATACAGTCCCTTTTCCGCAAACATCTTGGGGCTGCCCATAGGCATGATGAGATGGGCGATGCCCTGCCGGAAAAAGAGTTCACAGGCAGATAACATCTGCTGGCGGTTCCATTGGGCAAAGGCATCGCCAAACTCAATACCCGCCAGGGCCGCGGCTCGCCTGGTGCCCCCAGACGCAAAGATAACGCTTTGGGGAACAACCTGAGCAACCACGGCCGTTGGCGCCATAAGAAACGCTGCCAGATCAGGTACCGGTCGTTGGTCTGGATTTTCCATTGTGAAACTTCCTTCTGACTCTATTCGCCTGCGCCGGGCTGGCGGTGCGGGCCGTTTCTGTCAATGCCTATTGTACCAGACACGGCCGTTTCCCTAACGCAAAAACCGCTGCCCAACGTGAGGCTCTGTTGTCGCAAATCAATGGCGGCATTGTCCGCGTCATTGTCATGTACCCGGAGGGGTGATCATCGGCATATTAGTTTGGTTCGGTCTGGGCTTAGTAAGCTATGGAGGAACAGCAGTTGTAGGGCATTATGTGTTACGCTGGTGGCTATTTCAGCAAGGAATTTTACCATATCCATTTCGTGACGGCCGTCTCATTGCTTATTTTGACGGTATGGTTGGTCGCATCTTCCTGCGGCGGGTGGGGGGTGGTTGGGTTTTCATCCACCGCACGTTGCTCGATTTTTTCGCCTCCCTCTACCTGGACGCCACACCCGCCCCACCTGTCATTCTGAACCCCGCAGGGGTGAAGAATCCCGACGATGCTGAATGACCATCACATCATGGGTACTAGACATCCGATTTCTTGAAGAAATCGGATGTCGGCGATCACGATTTCTCGCACAAATAGACCAGGCGGAGGATGTGCAGCTCTTCAAAGCTGACGGTTTCGCCCAGGGCGTCGAAGACGGGGCGCAGGAAGTCGGGGCCAAGTTCGGCAAAGACGGCCAGGACACGAGCCTGCTCGTCCGGGGAGAGGGTGGAAAGGGCGCGGAAATTGTCGGGCGGCAACGGCCGTCCCGCCCGCACCGCATCCACCATATACCCCAACACCGTGCGGGTCTTGATGCCCAATTCATCAGCAATATCGGGAATGGTACGGCCGTTTTCATACATCTCCACTGCCATCTGTGCCCGTGCGCCCGGTGGTTTGCTGCCTTCGGGGCGGCTGGCGCGGCGCATGGTGGGGATGTTAGCTTCCGTCAAATTGTGCGCGGTGCAAAATTCCTGAATGAGCGGCAGGAACAGATCGGCATACGTCTCCAGCTTGCGCTGGCCAATGCCGTAGATGCGCGCCAGCGATTCCCGCGACTGCGGGTAAAAGGCGGCCATTTCTACCAGGGTGCGGTCGGAAAAGATGACGTAGGGGGGGACATTGGCGGCATCCGCCAGTTCCTTGCGCTTCTGGCGCAGCAGGGCAAACAGTTCCCGGTTGTAGTCGAGGAGTTCGGTGGGGGCCGCCGCCGTTTTCACCCGCGCCGTCTCCATCACCCCAAAGAATTGCGCCTGCCCGCGCAAAACCGGCCAGGCCGCTTCTGTGAGTTTCAGGCTGCCATGCTCCAAGTCCTGCACAATCAATCCTTGTTGGATGAGTTGCGTACAGAGATGTTTCCACTGATCTTTGTCCCACTCCAGGCCAATGCCGTAGGTGGAAATTTTGTCATGGCCGCGCTGCAAAATCTTTTGGTTGCGCGAGCCACGTAGCACGTCAATGATGTGATTGACACCAAAAAATTGCCCGGTGCGGTAGATGCAGGAAAGGAACTTTTGGGCGGGTGTGGTCAAATCTACTTGTGCCTGCTCTTCGGCCAGGCAATTGTCGCAGGTTTCGCACGTTTCCGCTTCGTAGGGTTCGCCAAAGTAGGTGAGCAACGGCCGTCGCCGACACACTCCCGCCTCTGCATATTGCACCATCGCCGCCAGCCGCAAGGAGGCCCCTTTTTGCAATTCCGGGGGCATCTTGTCTATGAAAAAATTGACGGTACTCACGTCGGCGTAGCTGTAGAGCAGCAGGCAGTCGGCGCGCAGCCCGTCGCGCCCGGCGCGGCCAATTTGCTGGTAATAACTTTCCACGTCCTGGGGTAAATCGGCGTGCAGCACGAAGCGCACGTTGGGTTTATTGATGCCCATGCCAAAGGCGATGGTGGCCACGATGATGGGCACATCGTCACGAATGAAGGCGCGTTGATTCTGGTAGCGGGTGGCGTCGTCCAGTCCGGCATGATACGGCCGTGCCGCCCACCCCTTTGCCTGCAACAAACCGGTCAATAAATCCACCTGCTTGCGCGTGGTGCAATAAATGATGCCCGATTCGTCCCGATGGTCTTCCAAAAAAGAGAGCACCTGCCCGGCCAGATCGGTCTTGGGCTGGACGGAGAGAAAGAGGTTTTCCCGGTTAAAGCTGGCAATAAATTCCTGCGCCTGGGGGATGCCTAACGAGGCCAGAATGTCCTGGCGCACACGGGGCGTGGCGGTGGCGGTGAGGGCGATGCACACCGCCTGCGGCAGCCGCCCGCGTATATCAATCAACTGGCGGTATTCGGGGCGGAAATCGTGCCCCCATTGGGAGATGCAGTGGGCTTCGTCAATGGTCAGGCAGGCCACCTGGCTTTCGGCCAGCAGCGCCAGCACGTCGGGTCGGGTGAGCGTTTCCGGGGCGGCGTAGAGCAGTTTAACACGGCCGTGCCGCACCCACTCCATCGTCTCGTTATACAGCGGGCGGGGCAGGGTGCTGTTCAGATAGGCCGCCGGAACGCCCACTTCGCGCAACTGGCTCACCTGGTCTTCCATCAGCGAAATGAGCGGGGATACGACAACGGTCAGGCCGTCAAACAGCAGCGCGGGCAACTGGTAACACAACGATTTACCGCTGCCGGTGGGCATGATGGTCAGACTGTCACGGCCGTTGAGTACATTCTCGATAATGTCCGCCTGTAAAGGGCGAAATTCGTCGTAGCCAAAGATGGTTTTGAGCAAATGCCGGGCCATACCCAGATCCCGCGGGCCGGTGGGCAGCGCCAAAGCAGGTGGGGCGGAGATGTTTGCTTCTGTGGGCGCGTCGTACCATTCATCCAGAGGGATGCTGGTTTCCAGCCCCTCCCATTCATCCCAACGAGCGTTCAGGCACAGGTCGGCGTCGGTGAAGAGGGTGGGTTGGGGCAGGATGTCGGTTTGGGAGCGCAGACGGCCGTGCTCGTCAATATGCGCTACCGGAATGCCCATTTCTACCAGGGTCTTGCCGATGAGCAGGGCGCGGTGGCACTGCTCCGGTTTTTCTTCGGCACACAGCAGGGCCACGGGAAGCTGTTGGGCATACGCCTGCTGCACCCGGCCAATGCCTTCCTGGTAAAAGGGCATTTGCGCCAGTTTGGCGTAATCAATCTTGCCATCGGAGTAACAACGTTCATCGGCCGGTTTACCGCCTAAATTGTGCCCCATGAAAACGTAACGGATGCCCTGCGCCTGCACCCGTTCGGCCAACGGCTGCTTGCCAAACTCCGGTCTGTGCCGGGAATACGGCTGGCTGCGCACGTCAATCAGGTAGGCGATCTGGTACGTTTGCAGGAGGGCGATGAAGTCCGGCAACGGCCGTGCCCCATACCCAATCGTATAAACCGGCGTCTCAGCCATCAGCAGTTTCCTTATACAGCCCAGGTTATAGGGGTTTTATTCCTGTTCACGGCCGTACTCCACCCCCTCTCCCATTGGCAGGTCGTTTTGCACCGCTTCTTTCATAGGAATACCCAATCGGTAAGCCGCAGAGGCAATGGCATGGGCCGCCACCGGCCCCGATACCATCAATAGCACCATCAGCAGCAACGCCTTCGCCCAACCCAACGGCGTCCAGATAACGGCCGCAACCAGCAGCAGCACCACGCCAAACAACCCCACCTTGCCGGTGGCGTGCAGCCGGGTATACACATCGGGGAAACGGAGATACCCTACCACCCCCACTACCGAAAAAAATGTGCCCACAATCACGGCGACCAGCGCCACTGCCTGCAAAATCGTTTCCATACTCGCTCCAAATAATCCACAGGTGACACCAATTTCACCGACAAAAGAGTGGCATGATCTGTGGTTTTTCATCCGGTTACCTTGCTACGCCCAGGTCTGCTGCCATTATATCCCCCTCTTTCCATCCGTTCACCCATTAGCCTGAGAAACCAGCAATTCTCCGCGGCAACAGAAAGCAAAGTCGGCCTTCGCCGACTATTTCCAGCCGACGAAGGTCGGCTTTGCCTTCTGTTGGTGCAGATTTATCTGCCGCCGCAAATTAGACGGAGAATTGCTGATTGCCAGCGGAATCAAGTGGCGAGGCGACCAACTATGGCTATAATCAAATAACTGTAGAGCCGGGGACGCGGCTTTCTGGCAGTAAGCACAATGACTGAAACCACCTTGCTTTTAGCCCCACTCATCATCTTATTGCTGGGCACGGCCGTCGCCCTATCATTTGCCTACCCCGCCTTAAACGGCCGTCTGCCCATCACCCGGCAGGCGTGGCTGCTGGCCCTCTTCCCCCTTATTGCTTTTATCATCCTGGTGCTGCCCATTCCCGAATTGAATGAGGGACAGGTTTTTCTGTGGCGCGTGGAGTGGCTGCCCTCATTGGGATTGCAGTTAGGCTTCTATTACGATAGCTGGAGCGCCCTGTTTGCCCTTATCATCACCTTTATCGGCGTCCTCATCGTCATTTACGCCGGGCAATACTTCAAAGGCGACCAGAGCGCCTGGCGCTTCCTGGTCTATACCCTGCTCTTTATGACCTCCATGCTCGGCCTGGTGATGGCCGGCGACGTACTCACCCTCTTCATCTTCTGGGAAGGCACCAGCATCACCTCCTACCTGCTCATCGCCTATAAAACCAAAGACCCGGCGGCGCGCACGGGTGCGTTCCGTTCCCTGTTTATTACCGGCGGCGGCGGCATTGCCATGTTGGCCGGGCTGCTGCTGATCAGTTACGTGACCGGCAGCACCCAGTGGACAGAGATTCTCAGCAGCGGCGACCTGCTGCGCAGCAACGAGTTTTATACGGTGATGCTGGCGCTGGTGGCCTTTGGCGCCTTCACCAAGAGCGCCCAATTCCCGGCGCACATCTGGCTGCCGGGGGCCATGAGCGCCCCCACCCCCGCCAGCGCCTATCTGCACTCGGCCACCATGGTCAAAGCCGGCATCTACCTGATGGCCCGATTGAACCCGGCGCTCGGTTTCACCGATCAATGGTTCTATCTGCTAACCATAGCCGGTATGCTGACCATGTTGTGCGGCGGCTATGTGGGGCTGAAACAAAACGACCTCAAGGCGCTGCTGGCCTACTCCACCATTGCCCAATTGGGCGTTTTGATGATGCTCATTGGGCAGGAGCACCCGGAAAGTTACAAGGCGCTGGTGATTGGCATTGTGGCCCATGCACTATACAAGAGCGCCCTCTTTCTGGTAGCCGGGATCATTGACCACGAGACGGGCACCAGGGACATCACGCGACTGGGTGGCTTGCACCGCTCCATGCCGCTTCTGTTTTCTATAGCCGCTTTAGCCGGATTGTCTATGGCCGGGCTGCCGCCACTGTTCGGCTTTCTGGCGAAGGAGACGCTGCTGGCGGCGGCGCTGCATCCCAATTTGGCGCCGGTGATGACGGCCGTTACCGTCCTCGTCGGCGCGCTGATGTTGGCCCAGGCCGGACTGCTGGTGATTGACGTGTTCCTGGGCAAACCGCGTGATCCCGCCATTCACGGCCACGAAGCGCCCAAAGCCATGCTGCTCTCCCCGGCCATCCCCGCCATCTTGTCTTTAGCCATCGCCTTTTTGCCGGGGCCAAAAGAAGAGGCCATTTTCCTGACGGGGGCCGCCGCTGCTGCTTTTGGCAGCAATGTCAAAGTATCGCTGGCGCTGTTTCATGGGTTAAACGTGCCGCTGCTGCTGTCCATTGTGGCGATTACGCTGGGCAGCATCATCTGGTATTTCCGCTGGCCGGTGCGCGCCTGGCAGGGGCGCGTGGCCGAAAGTGTCAGCTTCAACCGGCTGTATGATGGGGTGATGGCGGCCCTGGACAAAGGCGGGTATGTCGCCACCCGCTTGCAGCAGGGCAATTTGCGCGCCTACCTGGTGATCATGGTGCTGGCGGCCACGGCCCTGGTTTTCTTTTTCATGGGTCTTCCCCCGCTCCCTCTGGCCGACCTCACCTGGCCTGCGCTCGATTTTAGGGGTGAACTGGCGCTGTTGCGTCTCTTTTCCTTGCTGGTTGTCACCGGCGCGGCGGCAGCGACGGTGTTTTTGCGCCGCGACTTTAATGCCATTCTGGCGATGACGGTGATGGGGCTAGGCACGGCCGTCTGGTTCGTGCTGGAACCGGCGCCCGATGTGGCCCTGGTGCAAATTGTGGTTGACATTTTGTCGCTGGTCATTCTGGTGCTGACGCTGACCAAACTGCCCCGCGCCCAACGCGAAAAAGCACCCCGGATGACGTGGTCGGCACGGCCGTATCGCCCTTTCCTGGTGCGCGACGCCATCGCCGCCCTGGCCATTGGCCTGGTAGTGACGGTGGTCACGTTGAACACGCTCACCTCGCGGCCACGCGCCAGCCAGGTGACGCCTTACTACGCCGCCTTCGCCAAGGAACAAACCGGGGCTACCGACATTGTAGGAGCAATCATCGTAGATTTCCGCGCCCTGGATACGCTCATGGAGATCACCGTCTTCAGCCTGGCCGGGATCGGCGTTTTCACCCTGCTCGGTTACGCCGCCCGCAAACACGGCGACCATGCCCAGGAAGGCAACCGGCGGCCGCGCCGCTTCAAGACAATGGGGATTGGTGGCCTGATGGCGTCGCCCTTCCTGCGCGCGCCGGCTTATGCCATTTTGCCGGTGGCGCTGGTGATCGCCATTACCCACATGATGTACGGCCACGACCAGCCCGGCGATGGCTTCACGGCCGGGGTGGTGATTGGTCTGGCGGTGGCCTTGTGGTACGTGGTTTTTGGTTATACTGAGACGCGCGCCCGCTTGCGTTGGCTGCGCGCCTCCGAACTGATTGCGGTGGGTGTGCTGCTGGCCATTGTCAACGGCATGGTCGTCACCTGGTTTACGGGGCACTTTTTGGGGAATGTGGATTATGGCGAACTGGTTGGCCTGCCGCTGCCGGGCGCTTTCCACATCAGTTCATCCTTTATATTTGAAATCGCCATCTGCCTGGCCGTTTTGGGCAGCGTGGCCCATATGCTCAACGCCCTGGGGCATCCAGGGGAAGAGGTGGATGGTGGGCGGTAATCCGTAATCCGTAAGCGGATTACGGTTCACGAATTGATATGGAACTACTAACAGCACTGACGATTGGTACGTTATTCGCCGTGGGCGTCTTTCAACTGCTGCGGCGAAATGTGATTCGCTCGGCGATTGGGCTGGTGATCCTGGCGAATGCGGTCAACCTGTTTTTGATGACCACCGGGGCCTACATGGGTGATGACCCGGCATATACCACCGCAGATGGGCTGATCAGCGACCCGCTGCCGCAGGCGCTTATCCTGACGGCAATTGTCATCAGCATGGGCGGCACGGCCTTTGTACTGGCGATGCTCTACATCATCTCCTCCCGCTACCAGACGGCAAATATGGATGAGGTGAATAATTTGAAGAATTAGGCGTGAAGATGAGAGATTGGTTCAATTTCCAATCTCCAATCTCTAATCTCTACTATTTCCACATGACCATTGACTCTCAGCTAATCCTCTTGCCTATCTTCGTCCCCTTGATGGGGGCGGGAGTGGCGCTGCTGCTGCGTAAACGACGGCCGTACCAGGCTGCCTGGTCGTTGGGGACGATGCTGCTCTCGTGTGTGGCCTGTTTGTGGTTATTTGGCGTGGTCTGGCAAACGGGACGGCCGTTGGTGTGGCAGGGCGGCGGCTGGATTGCGCCCTTTGGCATCACCCTGGTGGGCGACCTGCTGTCCCTCTTTTTTGTGGTGATGACCCAGGTGGTGATGCTCATGGGCATGATTTATGCCCTGGGCAGCCAGGACAAGGCAGTGAAGTATCCTGCCTTTTTGGTGTTATTCCTGACTTTGTGTACCGGGCTGACGGGCACGTTCCTGACCGGCGATATTTTCAATATGTTTGTGTTTGCCGAACTGCTGGTCATCTCCGGCACGGTGCTGACGGCTATTGCCGACGACGAATTTGGCACGGAGGCGGCCTACAAATACTTCTACATGAGCCTGCTGGCCTCCTTTTTTATGCTGTTGGGGATTGGCTGCCTCTATGTTTCCTACGGCACATTGAACATGGCAGACCTGGCGGCGCGCATCCAGGTGCAGCCCAATGGGCTGCTGCTCTTGCCGGCTATCGGCTTTTTGCTGGCGACTTTTATGATCAAGAGTGCGGTATTTCCCTTCCACTTCTGGCAGCCCGATTTTCATGCAGCGTCGCCAACGGCCGTGTCCGCCATGCTCTCCTCGGTGGTGGTGAAATTGGGCGTGTATGGCTTTTTGCGCATGTCCTTCCTGCTGTTTGTAGCACAAACGGCGCAAATTCGCGGGCTGCTGCTGGTGTTGGGCATTGTGGGCATCCTCTTTGGCGGTCTCTCCGCCATTGGCACACACAATGTCAAACGGATGCTGGCCTACTCCACGCTGGCGCAAATTGGTTTTGTGCTGGTGGGCATTGGCTGGGGCACGCCGCTGGCCCTGACCGCCGCGCTGGTGTTTGCCTTCAACCACAGCCTGATTAAAGCAGCCATGCTGATGCTGGCCGGGTTTGTAGCCAGCCGCGCCTCCATTAAGTCGGCCTCTTTTGCGGTGGTGACGGGTGTGGGACGGCCGTTGCCCGCCGCCGGTATCTTGTTTTTTGTGGGTAGTCTGGCGCTGGCGGGCATTCCACCCACCAGCGGTTTTATCAGCAAACTACTGCTCTTTTCCAGCGGTATTGCCGCTGAAGAGTTCTGGACGTTGTTTATTATCGGCATCTTTAGCATTTTGACGCTGGTGTACACTATGCGCGCCTTCATGCGCATCTGGTGGCAGCAACCGGCGGAAGGGATCAGCACCAAACCGGCGGGGGATCATTTGCTGGCCCCCATCCTGCTCATTGGGCTGATCTTGCTCCTGGGCATGTGGGCCAGCCCGCTGGTCGAGGCGGCAGAGGCAGTAAGCGCCTGGGTGCTGGACCCGGCAGCGTATGTGGCGGCGGTGTTGGGTAATTGAGTAATTGCGTCATTACGCAATTACCTGCTTCTTTAGAGGTAAGATGGTTCGTGTACGGGTTATGGTGACGTTGTTGTTGGTGTATCTGGCGCTGACGGCCAGCCTGGCGCCGTTAAATATCGTGGTGGGGGTGTTGGTGTGTACGGCCGTGACTTTCCTCTTACCCGGCCAACATTACCGACAAATGAGCTGGCGTTCCTGGCCATCGGCCAATTTAGCGTTTGGACGCTATATCATCATGTTGGTCAAAGATTTGGTGGTCAGCGGCATTCAGGTGGCGCGGATTGTGCTGTCACCGCGCATGTCCATTCGCCCTGGCATCATCGCCATTCCTTCGCAAACATCATCAGACCTGGCCACCGCCTTTAGCGCCCACGCCATTACCCTGACGCCTGGTGAATTGGTGGTGGAAATTGACGCCGATGGCATCATGTATACCCATTGTCTGGATGCGCCCCATGCGGCCATCACCCTGGCTGAAGCCCAGGAAAAGCGCCGCCTGTTATTGGAGAAGATATTTTCGTAATGTCTGAACTTTTATTGCTTGCCCTCTATATTTCCCTCATCATCCATGTGGTACTGATTGGCATATCCGTCTGGCGGGTGTGGCGTGGGGATAATGTGATAGACCGGCTCATGGGCACGGAACTGGTCACAACCCTTTTTCTGGCGGTGCTGGTGCTGATTTCCCTTATCTATGGGGAGAGTTTTTATATTGATGTGGCGGTGGGGCTGGCGGCGCTGAGCTTCATTGGCACTGTGGCTCTGGCTAAATACCTGGCCGATGAGCAAATGTTTTGATTGACGGCCGCGTCAATCGTTTACTCAATGGTTACGGGCAGGCGTATTTCGCGGTAGGTGGCCTCGCTGCTGCCAATGGTGATGTAAAGCAGCGCTCCTCCACCAGCATTGGCCGGTATTTCCAGGTCTATTTCCCAAAATCCATATTGGTTGGCGTAGGCAGTGGCGCTGGTGATGAGGCCAGACGGCCGTGCCGGATCATCTGCTTCCAGGCGTAACTTCACTTCCCGGTCTGGGGCATTGATGGCGATGCCAAACAGGTAGGTGTTTTGCCCGGCGCGGAAGGGGATGTCATCCTGGTTGCCCAGTTCCAACTTGATCGCCTGCTCATCCTCGGCGGCCAGAATGGTAAGCGGGATGCGCACTTCGCGCAGGTTGTCCTGCCCCGGCGTGCCGGTGTAGGCAATGGCGCAGGCGGGGCCGGGCGGCGCCTGGTTAGAGATAATGGTGTACCCGATCCAGTTGCCGCCGGAGACGTTAAAACTCTGGTTGGCGAAACTGCCGTTGCAGTTTGCGTCGCGGACGCTGATGGTGACGGTCTCATTGACGGGATTGTTGACACGCCCGGCAAAGAGGAGGGTGTAACCGGCAACGGCCGTGTCTCCCACCGTCGGTCTATTGAGGGTGATAAAGGAGCGGTCCGCGCCGGTCTGTGGCCAGAGCGTCACCGGGATGGCCGCACCCGTTTCAGCGCCGTTCAAGATAACGCTCAGTTCCGCCGGCCCGGTGATGGTGGCGGATAACACGGCCGTAATCGCCCATTCACCCGTGGCGTCGGCGACGGCCGCTTCTTCCAGCAGCACCAGCCCACCCGTCATGGTGAGCCGCACAGTGAGCGGCTGGGAAGGCGGCGGCACGGCCCACCCCTGAATGTTTATCTCCTGCCCGGCAGTTAACTCCGCCTCCGCGGCCGGTTCGGTGATGGTGATAACGATGGGAGAGGCGACGGCCGTGTGTGTGGGTTCGGGCGTGGCGGTGCTGGTGGTGGGGGTGGGTGAGGGCACGGCCGTGGACGTTGGCGACGGCGTGTCTGTGGGGGGTGGTGTAGTGGCTGTGAGCGTAGCGGTGGGCGATGGTAGGGCGATGGCAGTGACGGCCGTTGGCGTTTCCAATCCCTCTTGCCCACAAGCCGTCAAAAAAATTCCCACACCAATAAACCAGATGACCTGGTGAACTCGTTTCATATCCAGCTCCTCAACTTCCGGTTGCTATAAAGACTCAACCCGCCCAAGTATAGCCTATTGTGCCGGGTGTAAAACCTGACACCCCATACGCTAATTACCCGGTTCCAAGAGGATCGTCCCCAGGCTACTACTGTCGCTGCTTGGGGCTACGCGGGGATGATTGGCGTAAACGCCGCGATATTGCTCCGGCAGCATGGAGGCAATGCGGGTCATAATCTCCTCCGTGCCCTGGGACAACATCTCGTCACGTGTGGCCCGTTTCAGCGCCGGCAGCGTAAACGGCGCGCCAATGCGAATGTGAATATCCAGCCGCCGCAGCCGGGAGAGACGCTCCTTTACCACGCGATCTTCCGTGCCCCACAGTGCCACCGGCACCACCAACACCCCCGTTTTGGCGGCCAGATAAGCGGCGCCGGGCTTGCCCGGCAGCAGCGATTCCGTCTTGCTGCGTGTGCCTTCCGGGGCAATGCCGCTGATGCCACCCGCCTGTAGCCGTTTGCTCACCTCACGCAGGGCATGGAAATCAGCCTCTTCCCGGTTCAGCCAGATGGCATTCAGCTTGTTACCCAGAAAGCGCCAGAATGCCTGTTTTTCATATTTGTCGGCAATCATCAAGATGATGTCATCCCGGTCCGCCAGCACGACGCCCAACATGGCGTCCAGCCGCCCCAGGTGATTGGAGACAATCAACGTCCCCCCCGTCGCCGGAATATGTTCCATCCCCTGAATATCCACTCTGGCAATAACCTTCAAAATAAAACGGCATAAAATCCTTAATCCGTGTAAAAACATAATTTCTTGTTACCTTATCCGCGATGTGGGGCAGGCGATTTTCCAAATCGCCTGCCGGGTGCAAAACGCGCCTTTTACGACGCACTGCGCCATATGATTATAACCAGCGGGCAAAGGCATACAAAAAATGGGTAGCATTTGGCAGCCGGTGAGGGATAATTGGGTGCGTAATTACCTAATTACCCAATTACCTCAATATCTCCATGACCACTTTACTTTTTGCCAAATTGACCCTCCGTGAAACGCAGCGCCGCCGGATTTTGTGGGTGGGGGTGCTGATGGCGTTGGGGTTCCTGGCGTTGTTTGCCCTGGGGTTCAATGCCATTGTGACGGAAATGGAGGAACACGCGAATCTTGAAGAAGCGATTACCATCAGCGGGCTGCTGTTGACAACGGGGTTGTATGCGGCGAACTTGCTGGTGGCGCTGCTGGCGGTGTTGGTGTCGGTCACGGCCGTGTCTGGCGAGATAGAGTCCCACACCATTGAAGCCATTGTCACCAAGCCGATTCGCCGTTGGGAAGTGGTGTTGGGCAAGTGGCTGGGCTTCGTGGTATTGCTGGCGCTGTATATTTTGCTGTTGGGTGGGGGACTGATGCTCATTGTCTATCTACGCACGGGTGTAACGCCAGCGAACATTTTGCCTGGTCTGGCGCTCATGCTATTGCAAGCCTGCGTCATCCTGTCCGTCACCATCCTCGGCGGCACCCGCCTTTCCACGCTGGCGAATGGGGTGTTAGCTTTTATGCTCTTTGGCATCGCTTTTCTGGGGGGGTGGATTGAGCAAATTGGAGCGTTGCTGGAAAATGAAACGGCCGTGAACATTGGCATCATCACCAGCCTGCTGATGCCCACCCAGGCTGTCTGGAATCGGGCATTGCTGATGTTTCAGCCGAACTTTGTCACCTCTGCCTATTTTGCCGGGCCATTTGCCGTCATTTCCCAGCCTAGCCATTTGATGGTCGGTTATGCCGTTGTGTATGCGGGCAGCCTGCTCCTGCTTGCCCTGTTCAGCATCTCCCGCCGCGATCTGTAAACCGAAGCCGGAAGCCCGAAGTCCGAAGTCGGACTTCCGATTACCGATCACCGACTAGCGATTACCGTTCCTGATCTGCCCGGCAATATAATGTGCGGTTGCCATTATGGAGAGCATGGGGTTCACCCCTACGGCCGTAGGAAACACACTGCCATCCGCTACCCACAGATTTGCCAACTCATACGTCTCGCCGGTTGGTTTGAGTGCGCCTGTGGCCGGTGAGTGGCCAATACGGCAGGTAGACATCTGGTGGGCGCTAAACAGGCCATACCCGTTGACGGGGAAACCCTGCTGCTGCACTTTTGCCAGAAACAGTTCAAAATCCTCTCCCGACTGCCAGAAAATGTACTGGTTGTGGGGGGCGATAATCCGCTGCGCGCCGGCCGCCCGGTGAATCTTGAACGACTCCACCATGCCCTGCCACAGGTGGCGGGCGTCATGCTTGTGCAGGTGATAGTGCAAGACGGGTTGCCCCTGCGAGTCGAGCCGTACCTGCCCGCCATAAAAGTCACGGGTAAGCACAATATGGTTGCCAATGTGGTGCAGGCGCTGCACCAGCCGTTTGTGTTGCCGCCCGGATTGCCAGGGCAGTGACGAAGTATAAGAGCCAGGATGCCCTGGTGATGTTTCCAGCCGCACGCCAAAGCCACGGCCGTCCATATCGGCAAAATCCTGAACGACGCGCGTCTGTGGCGCGCCACGCCAGCTATACACCGGGTCGGCGTAAATGCCCCAGGTTTGGGTGACGGGATGCAGGTGGAGATGCTGCCCAATGTGTTTATTGTGCAGACCAGAGCGGCGCAGCAGCGCCGGGGTGTGGATGGCCCCCGCCGCCACTACCACAATGTCAGCTTTGATGGTGATTTGATATGGTTGACCGTTTTGGTTAACGGTTACTTCAGCGCCGCTGACACGGCCGTGTTGCTGCAAGATACGATCCACGTGGGCATTGACCAGGAAGCGCCCGCCCCGGTCATAGGCGTCTTGCAAATAGGTTTTGAGGGTGCTTTGTTTGGCGGCATAAACACAACCGTAATTACAGTAGGAACAATCTATACAGCCGTGTGCATTGCGGGGGATAACGTCCACCTGGTAGCCTAAGGCCTGTGCCCCTTGCGCCAGTAGTTCATTTTGCCGGTTGGCTTCGCTTTCAGCCGTGGTAATGCCCAGACGGGCGCTGACGGCAATGAGGCTCTCCTCAAAGGCGGCGGTGGCGGCGGCGCTGAAGCCGTGTTGCGCCCACTCCACCAGGACATCCTGCGGCGGGGGCAGCGAGGTGAGCCAGTTCACGGCCGTGCCGCCACCCAGGGTGCTGCCCGCCAACACACTCATACACACGTCGGCGGTTGTCAGCGCCCCTTGCTTTTCGTACAGGCTGTTGTAGCCGGCCACTTCTTGCCCGGTGTAATCCGCCTCCGCAAAATAGCCCCCCTTCTCTACCACCAGCACATCCAGGCCGGCGGCGCTCAGTTCACCCGCCACTACCCCGCCGCCCGCGCCTGACCCGATGATGAGCACGGCCGTTTCCAGTGTCGTTTCTTCTTTACCAACCACCAGCGGTTGAATGGAGCGTGGTGTATCCATGGGGGTAAACGGTGGCCCCTCATAGGCAAAAACAGGCCAGGTGGGGTTGGGTCTGCCATCTGGCATGGTGGCGTAAAACAGAAAAGTGATCAGTCGTTTCAAGCCCTGAAAGATGCGGCGGCGTATGGCCAGGCGGCTGTTGCCCCATGACCGCAGTACGGCCGTGCGCCGGTCTAGCTGCATGGCTGAAAATGCCCCCCACTGTCCGGCCAGCAGCAAATTGACCAGCGGCATTTCCAGTAAGTTCAGAAAAAGGGATACCTCCCTTAACTTGCGTGCATCGGCCACTGCCTCCAGTTTGGCTTCCGCCAGTTCGCCAATGTCCAGGTCAGAAGCGCGAATACCAAAAAGACGTTCGTCTTCCCCATCTTGCACTTCCAGAGCGGGTATCAGGGTATCGGCCAGGCGACTGAGGGTGTACTTTTGCCGTTCGTTCAAAAAGGGCATTTAGGCGCTCCATGAATCAGTCATGTTGCCGCATCTGCGACTGCACAGTTTTACCATCGGATCGCCTACTGTCCAAAGATTCAGAGGGGTGAGAGGTGGGTGTGGGTGTTTAGGGCTGCTGTTTTGGGCTATCGGGCATCAGGTGCAGGCAGCCGGACGATAAACAGGCTGCCCTTGCCTACCTGGCTGCGGGCCAGCACACGGCCGTGATGCAACTGCACCAGCTCCTGCACAATCGCCAACCCTAAGCCGGAACCATCACGGCCGTCGCCGCGCATCCGGGATTTCTCCACCTGGTAAAAACGTTCAAAAATGCGACTCAACTCTTCGGCCGGAATGCCCTTGCCGTTATCCTGTACCCATACATCTACTTCGTTTTCACCGTGCAGCGCCAGCCCTAACTGGACATTCCCGCCTGATGGCGTGTGCGCCAGGGCGTTGTCCAGCAGATTACTGAGTACCTGCACCAGCCGGTCATGGTCGCCCCATACCGTAATCGGCGTGGGTGCGGCCAGTGTCAGGGTGATCTCGTGCTCCTGGGCGCGGGGGAGAAACGTGTGGTACAGGTGTTGCAACAAGGCTTGCATCTCCACCGGTTCCTGTCTCAGGATCAGTTGCCCGGACTCGATGCGCGCCAGATCAAGCAGCCCGTTGACCATGCGCTCCATCCGCTCCGATTCGGCGTAGATGACGCCGGCCGCCTGCTGTTGATCGGGAGCGGTCACGGCCGTGCCATCCAGCAATGCCTGGCTCCAACCACGAATGGAGGTAATGGGCGTCTTCAAATCGTGGGAGACGTTGGCCACAAAGTCGCGTTGGGCGTTGCGCGTTATGGTCACTTCGGCGGACATGGTATTAAAGCTGGCGGCCACACGCTGCACTTCTTCCGGCCCTTGCAGCGGCAACTGCTGCTCGTAATCTCCGGCGGCGATGGCCTCCGCCGCGCCTGCCAGTTTTTGCAACGGCCGTACCACCGACCGGGTAATCCACACGCCCAACAATGCCGCCACCACCATCGCCAACGCTCCTGCCCACAGCAGCGCCCGACCAAAACCCAACTCGTCAAAAAAGGCGCGGGCTGTCGGTTCTGGCACGGCATAGACAACCATTTGCCGGTCTACACCGGCGCTGGCGAGCAAGGCCCGCGAATAAAGTACCCAGGTAGAGCCATTATCATGTTGGAAGCGGGCGGCAAGCGTATTGGCGTCGGTGGAGGGCAGGAAACGCCGGTCAATCTCCTCGGCGCGAATCGTATCCCCCATCCAGGCGTCGTTCACATCGCTATCGTAAATCACCGTCAGTGTGCGGGCATCCAGCACCAGGATGCGCACATTGTTTTGCACGGCCGTTTCATCCAACACCTGAATGATTGTCTCGTTATTGGCCCCTGTTTGCAGCAGCCGCACCAATTCGTTGCGGCTGACGCGGCTCAAATCATCCAGCCGCTGCAAGGTAAAAAAGTAGCGCACATTGGGCCGGGCCACAAAAGCCAGCATGGCTGCCCCTACCACCATCAGGGCAATGAGAATGACAACCACATAAGAAAGCAGCAGGCGGCTGCGTAATGTCTTGAGCATAGGCAAAGTGTAGCCCAAATTCCTGAACCGCGAAGGAGGAATCTGTAACGAAAGTGTAAAACCTGTCCGTCCCGGTAATACAAAGAGCCTTGCTGGGTAGCAAGGCTCTTTGCGGGAAGAGGAGAAAAAGGAGGAAAAGGGAATATATGCTAAATAATTGCCTGTCGTTAAACCATTCAACTATACTTTGTGAGATTTTCGATACGTTTGGGGTACTTCTCCACGTGAAAAAAGTGTACGATTAGGGTGCGATAGCAACAATAGGACTTGAGTACCCAATGTGCAAAGGGCAACTATCATGGCGGGCAAATGTGAGCGTTGTGGGCAAACGATATTACCGGATGATGCCGTTTGTTGGCAGTGTGGCGCCCGGTTAATGCCGGCGTCGGGGGCGGCCATATCCCCGACCGGGAAAGATGACGCCGATATGCCAGCTATCGCATGGACAACGCTGGCATATCTGGCCGTCAGCACGGCCGTTATCCTGCTGCTGCTCGTCTGGATGATGATAATACTGGCACAACAACCTCTTTTGTAGTGGGGAGCTGGCGGCACGGCCGTAACCCACCCCCACATCACCCACTGCCCCGGCTCCGTCTCACACAGAGTAGCAATAGTAGCACTCGTGCTGGAATGGGGAATTTTTAAATGGGGTCGCAGGCCATCTCAAAAAGTCCAGTTCTCCCGCTCCATGAACCCCTCCAAATTTAGACAATTGATACCAAAGTGCTGGCAGATATTGGGAACCCTGGATGAGTTTGGTTTGAATAGTTCTTCCGTAACCACACAACCATTTAACGATTTAGCTTTAGCAATGATAAACGGATCGGCTACCGGCTTTCCTTGTAACTGCTCTTGTTTCCGTACAAGGGATTGAAAATGGGATATAGCAAATATCTGTGCAACAAAACGTAATTCATCCGGTTCAGGGGAATGAAAAAAGTCGGGATGTTTTTTAGCCCATTCTGCCAGGGCATCTTCTTGTTGACTGATTTCGTTCTTAACCTCTCGTACAGAGATGATAGTTTGGGAGTCAACAGCCTGGGCAAATTTCTGCCACAAAGAAGGGAATCGGCCAGGATAGTAGTGCCTGAACAGAGCAATTAAAGTGTTGCTGTCAAAAACGTAGGTCACGCTCCTGCTCCTCTTGGCAAGATCAACGCTTCCATACCAGGCACACTACTTGTCTTTACCCCCAGATAATCGGCAAGTTGTTCAACAGATATTTTGTTTTGATAGAGACGTCCGAAGACCAACTCCAGATAACGTTCACCCAAATACGCGCCTTGTGTACGATAATAATCCCCGCCGCTGCCCTGTTTGTCCACCACATTGTTACGCCATTCTTCAACCAACTGTTCGTAGAGTTGCCGAGTCACCAACTTCTTATCAAGCAGACGTCGCAGGATGACTTCCCGGCTGACGCTGTATTGATTTGCCAGGGTGCTTATGGTTGTTTCGTTAATAAGCAACCCACCGATGCGGTGGTCAAAGTCAGCTTCGGGAACCAGAAAGGCAGCCGCAAAACGGTTACAAAGGACCTCGATTTGTTTGTTTCGCCCGCTGAGGCTGTTAATATAACGATCATCCGGTTTATCTATCCCTCCCGTCCCAGATAAAAGGTGAGCCAGTTCGTGAAATAGTGTAAATATCTGTCGCGTGACGGCCGTGCTGTTATTGACATAGATGAGAGGAAAGTGGTCATCATGCAGGCAAAAGCCGGAGACCGTTTCTTCTTTGAACGCATCTTTAAAGACAAAAACGCCACAATTTTCCAGCGCATTGCGCCATGTTTTGAATGCTTCGTCGCTGCTTCGCCATTTGAATTGCTCGGCCAGTTCTATGCCTAAGTATTGACGAACAACATAGGCAAGTTCTTGTACAGGAGTATCACGGGAAAATTGCAGATCGCGCACAATCTGCCGGCTGGCCGGATTTTTACCCTCATATAGCTCGTAAAGATTGAGTTGCATTGCCTGGGCACGACGTAGGAGAAAGCGCAAGCGCGGTGATAGACGCTGTATTTCAGAATCAGGCAAGGTGCGGAAGGCTTGTTGGGGTGTTTCTTCAGCAGGGGGCTGCGGGAAGAAGAAGATGGCAATTGGTCGTTTATATACCTCATACGCCAGCCTTTCAAGCTGCACGTAATCCGGCGCTGCCTCACCACTTTCCCACGCTTGAATGGTTTCAACCGTGATCTTTTTACGGTTTAGTTTCTGCACAACCGCATCAATGGAAAGCCCGGCGGTTGTACGCGCCCACTGTAAAACCATAGGGTTAATTGGACTTGTGTCTGTCATATTGTTGCTCACCATTGCGTAGTCAATAAAGGCATCTTGTGGCTGATTGAGGACATTATGTGTTTCCACCAGATTTGGCAACGGCCTTACAGCCAGGCTACTCTTGGTAGCCCCACCTGTTATGATACCGGAGGATAGTAGGGGCGTCTAGTGCCGGTTATCAGTAATTGGTGAATGGATACGCAAGAGATTGAAGGATCACCGTGTCACCCCTTCATCTGCTCATCCCCTCACCGCATCACCCAACAGAGCGCGATGGCTGGGCACGGCCGTTAAAAATCGCTGCCGGTCATCAGGATCATGCAGGGAAGCGGCACGGCCGTGCAAGAACGCCCTGGCCCGCTCTAACACCCAACCGGCACGGCCGTCGCCCGCTGCCTGCAAAATGTGAACACAGGTCTGGTAAATAAAAGCCGGGTCTTCCGCGCCACCCAGATCCTTGTGCCCCAGGAATTCCAGAATAGGCGCCACATGGCCGAGGGCGGCAGGCATATCTCCCCGCTGGCAGGCCACCGCCGCCAGCCCGGCCAGGGCGTCATTTGTGCGCGCCCCTTCGCCCCACTGCCGCCGCAATACCAGCAGCCGTTCGTACACGACCGTGGCCTCATCCAGCCGCCCCAACGCCAACATCCCGTGCCCCTTCACCGTCAGCGCCGCCCCTTCGATGTGTGGGTCATGGGCCAGGGCTAACGTGAGGGCGCGGTCACTGTTTGGCACGGCCGTGGTCGCCTCCCCCTGGTGCAGTTGCAGCAGCGCCAGCCCCACCAGCGCCCACCCCTCCTTGCGCGGCGCACCCTGGGCCTGCATGGCCGTGATCGTCTGCCGGTAGGTTTGCGCAGCCGCAGCCCAATCTCCCATCTGGTGCTGCACTGCCGCCAGATACACCTGCTCCCATTCCCACTGTGGGTCGCCCATGTGGTGACGTATGGAAACCGCCTGTTCCAGGTGGGTAAGCGCCAGGTCATACTCCCCCTGCATCAGATACAGATTACCCAACGCCAGATAACCGGAGGCAATGCGCTGCTGATCCTGTACCTCCTGCGAAATGGTTAAGCCCTGCTGGTAATGGGCAATGGCCTGGGCAATGTCATCCTGGTGGTGGTAGATGATGGCCATATTGTGCAGGGTGCGCCCCTCGCCGGGGCGGTTGCCCGTTTGCCGGTGCAGCGGCAGCGCCAGGTCATAACAGGCGGCAGCGGCGGCAAAATCGCCCAGGTAATAATGCACCAGGCCCAGACTGGTGTGGGCTTCCGCTTCTAGCTGCGTCAAACCGTATGTTTGCGCCAGGGAGAGAGTGTGAACAAGCTGGTCATGGGCGGCCTGGTGTTCGCTTTTGTGCCAGTGAGCCAGCCCTATTTGCAGGTGTATGGCTACCAGGTCGGCCGGGTCGGTCTGGTCGGTTGCATAAGTAAGGGCGGTGTGGGCGGCGGCTAGGGCGGCGTCATAACTGCCCAGCCGGTTTTGCAGGCTGCTGAGCGCCAGGTGTAGTTTCAATTGGGCGATGGGCGCCGATTGCCCGGACAGAGCGTCAATCGCCTGCTGCATGAGCAGGATGCCTACGGCAAATGGCCCCTGGTAAAGGTGATAACGGCTGAGTCCGGTCACGGCCGTTGCCAGCAATTCCCCCTCTCCCTCCGCCGTCGCCCATTCCCAGGCGGCGTGGATGTTTTCCAGTTCGGCGGCCAATTGCGCCAGCCCATGCCGCACATCCACGCCATTGAGCGCCGTTTCCTGCGCCTGCACGTAGGCGCAGAAGTGGGTGCTGTGGCGCTGCCGGGTTTCTGCTTCCAGCCCGGCCTGTTGTAACCATTCGGCGGCGAAGTGGCGCGCCAATTCGTGCATGTCATACCGGTCGGCGGTGGGCTGGCGCAGCAAGGATTTAGACAACAGGGCATGGAGCACGGCCGTGCCCTCGCCGGTGATCGCCCTGGCAGCGGCAGCGTCAAACCCATTGCGGCAGACCGATAGCTGGCTGAACGCCTGCTGTTCCGGGGCCGTCAGCAGCGCCCAGGAATGGTTGAACATGGCGCGGATGCTGCGGTGGCGCGGCGGCAGGTCGCGGGCGCGGCTGCTGAGGAAGTCTAGATTCTGCTGAATCTGGGCGGCGATTTGCGCCGGGGAAAAGGCGCGGCTGGCCGCCGCTGCCAGTTCAATGCCCAGCGGCAGCCCTTCGACAAGCTGACAAATGTGGACGACGGCGGCCACATTTGCCTGGTTCAGGTTGAAATCCGGCTGGACGCGCTGCGCCTGCTTCACAAAAAGCTGCACGGCGTCAGTGGCCAACGCTTCATCAGGCGTTGTATTGTCCTTCGGCCAGGCTAACCCAGGCAATTCCAGCATTGTTTCCAGGGGCAGGTTGAGCCGTTCTCTGGAAGTGACCAGCAGTTGCACCTGAGGGGCGGCACGCAAGATGTCATGGAGTACGGCCGTGTGCGCCAGCAAATGTTCAAAATTGTCCAGCACCAGCAGGCATTGTTTGGGGCGCAGAAAGTCGAGGAGCTGCTGGCGGGGTGGTTGGGAAGTGGCCGGGACGCTGAGCAGGCTGTTCAGGGTGGCGAGGAAAAAGTCTGGCAGTGTGCCCGCCAGGGAAAGGAAGTAGACGCCGTGTTCGTAGTCGCTGGTCAGGTCGGCGGCGGCTTGCAGCGCCAGGCGGGTTTTGCCCACCCCACCCAGGCCGAGCAGGGTGAGCAGGTGGCAGTCGGGCCGGTCGAGCAGTTGGCTGATCTGTACCAGTTCTGCCTGGCGGCCAATGAAGGGGGTGAAGTGGGTGGGGAAGTGGATGGGCTGTGGTGGGGCGTGGCGGATGCGGTGGTAAACGGCCGTTGTCTCCCGCTGTGGTTCGACGCCTAATTCTGCCTCTAAAATTTGCTGGCAACTGGTGTATTGGGCCAGGGCGGCGCTGCGCTGGTCGCTGCGCGCCAGCAGGCGCATGAGCAGGCGGTGGGAGGCTTCGTGCAACGGGTCCATGGCCAGCAAGTGGGTGGCGTAGAGGATGCCGCGGCTGTATTGGCGGTGGTGCAGGTGGTGGGCGGCCAGGGTTTCCAGGGTGGTCACGGCCGTGAGCCGCAGCCGTTCCCGTTGTAATGCCGCCCATTCGTCAAAAGCGTAGCTGTCGCGCAGGAAGAAGCCGGCCAGAAAATCCCCTTTGTACAGTTCAATGGCTCTTTCAAAGCTGACAGGTCTGAAAGACCTGTCAGCTTTTACATCGGTCAGGGCTTCAAACTCGGCCACATCCAGCCACACGTCGGCGGTGGGGTTGAGGGCGATGGTTTGCCGGTCAACGAGCAGGAATTCATCCAGGTATTGGCGCAGTTCAGAGAGGGTTTTGCGCAGATTGGCCTGCGCCTGGGCGGGGTCGCTGTCATCCCAGAGGAAGGCAGCCAGTTCGTCACGGCCGTAGGCGCGGCCAGGGGCACGCCCACCACAGGCCAGGTAGACCAGCAGGGCTTCGGTTTTGCGTGACTTGAAGGTGGTGAGGGCACGGCCGTACACCTTCACCTCCAGCCCGCCCAAGAGTTCGATGGTTAATGCGGCCATATTTGGCATTGAGTTTAGAGATTGGAGATTGGGAGATTGATGGAATCTCCAATCTCCAATCTCTGATCTCCAGGGATCATTTTGGGATCGTTTGTCTCGTATGCTTCCAATCAGATTATAAACCGCGGCCCCGGAGTAGCAGGCAAATCAGGACTAGAGGACTATGCAAGAGGAGACACGGCACACCTATCGCGCTTTTTTGGTGCGTTTTTGGCAAGAGGGTGAAGAAGTATGGCGGGGAATGGTGGAAGACCCACATTCCGGCCAACGGCACGCTTTTGCGGACGTTGAGCAGCTTCTGGACTTTCTGCGGCAACAGGTACGGCCGGCAGAGTCGGCCAGAGGAGAGGAATGGTGAACGGCCGTTTCCTAACCAACAGGTTTATATTCGGTAATCGGTGATTCGGAAAAAGCGCCTCTGGTCAGGGGCGCTTTTTTTGCCAGAATTTGACCATTTTCCCTCGCTGGTTATACTAGGCAAAAGAACCCCCCGTTGTGGAAGAGGCGGTGCGGGGTTTAGCTTTCTCAGAACAATCTGGCGTCACAACACGCTAACCACAACCCACTATGTATCAAACTGAACCTTGTTGGAAATGATTGTTGTTTTGTTTTCAGTGGGTACGGCCGTACCCACTGACTGAGATTGCAGGTATTTACCAATACTTGCATCTAAAAGGAGGTGATAATTCCCCATTTGATAAACACGCTGGACAAACCAGACTTCTACAGTGACCAATTGGCTTTGGCCAGAGAAAACCTGGTTTCAAGGCTAACAAAGCCGAACACTCTTGTTAAACCTTTTTTGGAGGAGACTTCATGAGTGGGCACACCACCATGTATGAAAACCGTAACGCGATTTGCTAAATCGCGTATCGAATTGACAATTCGATTTACGAAGGAGAAACCATGAACAAAAAACCCTTTATCTTGATCATTAGTCTGCTGCTGTTTTGCCTGATGCTTTCCGCCTGTGGCGGCGGCGAGACCCAAACCGTGGAAGTGACCCGAATCGTGGAAGTGACCCGTGTTGTGGAAGTAGCCGGGGAAGCGGCTCCCTCGCAGCCGGCGGCCGTTACCGTTGCTGAGGGTGGCGATACCCTCAGACAGGTGCGGGATCGTGGTACGCTGAAGTGCGGCGGCAACCAGAATGTGCCTGGGTTTGGTTATCTGGACCCGGCTTCCGGTGATTTTACCGGCTTTGATATTGACTATTGCCATGCCCTGGCCGCGGCCGTTTTGGGCGACGCCAGCAAGATTGAAGTGACCCCCACTACGGGTGACAGTCGTTTCCCCACGTTGCAATCTGGCGAAGTGGACGTACTCATCCGCAACACCACCTGGACGTTCAGCCGGGATACGGCGCTGGGTTTTGACTTTGCCCCCACTACCTTCTATGACGGGCAGGGCATGATGGTGCGCCGAGACAGCGGCATTGAGACACTGGAAGACCTGGAAGGCGGCACCGTCTGTGTACAATCCGGCACAACCACAGAATTGAATCTGGCGCAATACTTTGACGCCATTGGCGTGGGCATTGAAATTCTGGTGTATGAAGATGCGGTAGCCACCCGCGAAGCGTATGATAGCGGCGCGTGTGATGGCTTCACCACCGACAAATCTGGTCTGGTTTCGCAGCAAATTTTGCTGGCTGACCCCAATGCACACCAGATTTTGGTGGAAGATATGTCCCGCGAGCCGCTCGGCCCGCTCACCCGCCATGGCGATAACAACTGGAACGATATTATGTCCTGGGTGGTTTACTGCACCATCAACGCCGAATTCCTGGGCGTGAACCAGGCAAATGTGGACAGTATGCGTGGCGGTGATGACCCGGTTGTGTCTGATCTGCTCGGCGAGACGGGTGACCTGGGGCAAAACCTGGGCCTGTCTAATGATTGGTGTTACCAGGTTGTTAAGCAGGTAGGTAACTATGAAGATATCTACATGCGTAATCTTGGCCCAAACACCCCGTTTAATTTGCCGCGTGGGCTGAATGCCCTGTATACGGATGGCGGCATCCTGTATCCGCTTCCGTACCGGTAATTTGTCTTCTTAACAAACCTGACAGGTCTGCCGAGACCTGTCAGGTTTACCTTTTATGGCAGACTCACACCGGCCTCCCTCAACGTACACAACCCATGAGCGGATACCATTCTGGCGCGACGGCCGTGTCCTGGGTGTATTGGCGCAAATCCTGTTTGTGTTTGTGGTGGGTAGCGTTATTTACTGGTTCATCAGCAATGTGGCCGCCAATCTGGGCCGCCTGGGCAGCCAACAGTTTATTTGCCTCTATGGCACCAATGAACAATGGTCATACCGCTGCGCCTTTGACTACCTCTCTTCGGAAGCGCAATTTGATGTCTCCGAATCCGTCATCTCCTACCGCACCAGCGACTCTTACTGGCGAGTCATTCTGGTCGGGCTGTTAAACACCCTCAAGGTTTCATTCGTCGGCATCATTTTAGCCACCATCTTGGGCGCCGTCACCGGCATTGCTCGCCTTTCCCCAAACTGGCTGGTGCGTAACATTGCCAAAACCTATATAGACATCATTCGCAATACGCCCCTTTTATTGCAGCTATTTTTCCTTTATTTTGTAGTGCTGCTGTTGGAACTGCCGGCCGTTAACGCGGCCCTACAACCATTTGGCCTGCCTATCTATATCAGCCAGCGCGGTATCAACTTTCCCAAACTCATTCCCTTGAGCACTTTTGCCATATGGGTTGCTTTTATCATCCTGGGCCTGATTCAAGCGCAGTTTTTGTGGATGTACCTGGGGGCGCGCGAAGAAAAAACGGGTAAGGCCAGCAGCCGGTTGTTTTGGTGTGTGCTTTCCTTCCTGGTGGTAGTGGGCATTGGTTGGCTGGTTTTGAGTAGCGCTGCCCAGAATGAAGGTTTTATGGTATCCAGGGCGGTTCGTGTACGCGAATTCCGCGACCTGGAGTCTTTGATGGAGCGGCGGCTGCAACTGGACAATATCCGGTTATTGGATGAGTACGTGGAGAGAGGACGTTTGAGCGCCGATGATGTGGCTGCCTCTGCACTGCTGATATGCGCCGTACAAAATTCGCCTTCGGAAGTGAACTTGACCGCGCAATTACGGTCGGCCGGTATTCCCTATAGAGTGAGCCGATTCCCCCGGCCCGACCAGGCTATTGATGCATATGCCGAGGAGCACCGATGTGACATCTTTGTGGCCTCCCAGGCGACGTTGGCCGCTGAACGAGATGTGTTGGAAGATGGCGCCAGCCACCTGATTGTCTCCTTGCGTGAGACGCCGGCGCGCTGGGGTATCCCGGCTTTGGAAGGATTTAATTATGTAGGCGGTGGCCGTATGTCGTTGGAATTTACGGCGCTGCTGGTGGGGTTGGTGGTATACACGGCCGCGTTCATTGCCGAGATTGTGCGCGCCGGTATCCTCTCTGTGAACAAAGGGCAAAGCGAGGCGGCGCGGGCGTTGGGGCTTTCCGAAGGGCAGCGGCTGCGGCTGATTGTGCTGCCCCAGGCGCTGCGAGTCATCATTCCGCCGCTTACCAGCCAATACCTGAATTTGACGAAAAATTCCAGTCTGGCGCTGGCAGTAGCCTACCCCGATTTGTGGCGGTTGATGAGCATTATTGGCAACCAATCTGGTCGCTCCATTCAACCCATCATCCTGACGGCGTTGACTTACCTGACTTTCAGCATCATTATTTCTCTGTTCCTGAACTGGTATAACAGGCGGATTCAGTTGGTGGAACGGTGATCGGTAACCGATAATCGGTCTTCGGATTACGGATTACGGATTACGGGTCACGATTCACGGGCCACGGATTACGAAAAAGCATGGCAACCATAAGCAAACTCTCAAGCGAACTCAGCTTTCGACACATCCACTTCAACTGGAATCAGTGGGTGAGCGACCATATCACCCGAAGCTGGCTGCTGGCGTTGTGGTTGTTGGTTTTGACGCTGGTGACGGCGCGGTTTACCTATTCGCGCCTGGAGGCGACGCCCGTGACGACTATTGTGGTGTTGGTGGCCTGGGCGATTAGCGTGGCGATTACGGTCTATGCGGAGTTGATTCATCGGCACACGGCCGTGACCCTCTGGCTGCGCAACAATCTTTACAACTCCATCACCAATGTACAGCTGACGCTCATCATCGCGCTGGCTATCCTGGCGGCTATTTTTGGCCTGTTTAACTACGCCATTACCACCGCCAGTTTTGTCACCACGCCTGCCACCGATTTGCGGGCGCAACTGGTGGCTGTGCCAGGCGACAGCTTTTGTTTCCAGATTGGGGCACTGGATGCGGAAAGCGGCACGGTACGCAATGGCGATCCCACCTGTTTCCCGCGATGGGCGTTTGCGCCGGAACTATCGGAGACGGACATTATCGTGACCCCGCTGGGCGAGACGGCCGCCGCGTTTTGTTTTGATACGCTACGAGATGATCCCGAAAACGGCCGTGTCTGTTTCACCAGCACCGCCAATAACCCGGCCCTGTATGCCGTTTCCGTACAATTTAGCGGCGCCAACTGGGGGGCTGTCTGGGCCAACCTGACCAACATGATGGTCTTCCGCTTCAATCGCGCTGAACTGTGGCGGGTTTGGTTGTCCGGAATCTTTGGCATTACCCTGGCCATAGCCAGCTTCGTCGTTTACCGCGACAGCTTCCAACATAAACGCATCCGCCGCGCCCTCACTTACATCTGGCTGGCCTCTCCCGTCATCTTTTATGTGCTGCTCGCCGGGGTAAAGCCGGTGACGGTTAATGAATTTTTCGCCGAAGCCATCCCCCTGGTGGCCATGATTGTGGTGGCGGCGCTGTTCTGGTGGGCCAACCGCTACGTCAACCGCACCTTTCCGCCGGGCATTGGTGAATCCGAGTGGGTGCGGCTCGGCAGACTTGTGCTCACCCTGTTTGCCGGCTTCTTTGCCTTCCTGGCCTTTTTCAGCGTCATCAACCTGGTATTTCTCTTTTTTGGCCTGTTCAAAACCGGCGAAAAGCCCGTATTTGTGCCCGTGAACCCAGACGTAGACTGGGGCGGTTTTATGCTGACGTTGATCATCACCGCCTTTGCCATTGTTGTCTCCTTTCCGCTGGGCATTTTGCTGGCGCTGGGGCGGCGCAGCACCATTCGCGGTATTCCCAACTGGGTTACTTACCCGGTTGCCTTTGGCATTATGATTTGGGGGTTGGTCACCAGCACACCCGAATTGGCAGCCACAGCGCGCAATAATTTTGAACTGATCCTGGCCTACTGGCCGCTGGCGCTGCCCTTTATTGCCTACATCTTCCAATCTGTCTGGAAAGGGAATGTCGTCGCCGGTTTTTGCACCATTTACATCGAGTTTATTCGCGGCATCCCGCTCATTACCGTCCTCTTCCTCTCCATCATCCTATTTCCCATCTTCCTGCCGCCGGGCATGGAATTTTTGAAAACGTGGCGGGTGATGTGGGCCTTTGCCTTCTTTTCGGCGGCGTATATGGCGGAGAATGTGCGCGGCGGTTTGCAAGCTATCCCACGTGGGCAATATGAAGCAGCCGATTCACTCGGCTTAAGTACATTTAGCAAATACCGGCTGATCATCATGCCCCAGGCGCTGCGCACCGTCATCCCGGCCATCACCGGGCAATACATTGGCCTGTTTAAGGATACGACGCTGGTGGCGATTGTTGGCTTGCTCGATATTTTGGGCGTCGCCAATTCCATCGCCTCGCAGCCACAATGGTTGGGTGTGCGCCGCGAAGCGTATCTTTTTATCGCTGTTCTCTACTTCGTTGTCTCGGCCGTAATCGTCAGCTATTCGGAACGGCTGGAGCGGCAAACGGGGTTGGGGGAGCGGTGATCTTCGTAATCCGTAATCCGTAATCCGTGATCGGTAATCGGGTTACGGGTTGCGGGTTACGGTTTATGAAGAAGGAGGAACTATGACTATCACAGAACCAATTAGCAGCATTCGGCGGTTAACGGGGGAGTACATTATTGAGTGCGAGAATGTGCATAAGTGGTATGGCGATTTTCATGCGCTGAAAGGGATTGATTTGCAGGTAAGAACGGGTGAGGTGATTGTGATTATTGGGCCTTCCGGCAGCGGTAAATCTACTTTTATTCGCTGCCTGAACCGGCTGGAGGAACACCAGGAAGGGGAGATTGTAGTGGATGGTATTACGCTGAGTTATGACGTGCGCAATATCGCCGAAATCCGCCGTGAAGTGGGCATGGTCTTCCAGCAGTTTAACCTGTTTCCCCATCTGACGGTGCTGGAAAATGTGACGTTGGCGCCGATTCATGTGCGTAAATGGTCACGGGATCGGGCGGAAGAGACGGCGATGAAGTGGCTAAACCGGGTGGGCATTCCTGAACAGGCCCACAAATATCCGGGGCAGCTTTCCGGTGGGCAGCAGCAGCGGGTGGCTATTGCCCGCACGCTGACGATGGAGCCGAAGATTTTGCTTTTTGACGAGCCAACCAGTGCGTTGGATCCAGAAATGATTAAAGAGGTGCTGGATGTAATGCGCGACCTGGCGCGTAGTGGATATACCATCCTGGCGGTGACGCACGAGATGGGTTTTGCCCGCGAGGTGGCGGAGCGGGTCATCTTCATGGATGCGGGGCAGATTGTGGAGGAGAATATCCCCGATAACTTCTTCAACAACCCCAAAAATGAACGGACGAAGCTGTTCCTCTCCCAGATTTTGCACCATTGAAAGAGGTAATTGAGTAATTGAGGTAATTACCCAATTACTGGTTATGGGGACTACGGCCGTAGCGCTTACCTATACCCATGTAGAAAAGATCAACTTTACGGGAGCACATTACCGGCAGGACATTGGCAGAAGTATGGTTCAACCAAAATAAAAGCGGCTCGCTGGAGTGCCAAATGGATAAATTTGGAACTATTTAACGAAATCGTATCCGCGTATGTCCCCTTGCGCAATTAAAATAGGTTCAGCCCCAATTGTACCTAAACTTAATTTTTCCTGACCAACCACGCCATGATAGACCAGATACTGCGTACTATTTATCCAATCTAATCGGATGACATGTTCCCCTACGCCAATGGCTGGAAAACTTCCGCCGGCCATATCGCCGATGTATACATCCCTTTCTGACCAATAAGTAAAATAGGTGGCATCAGGTGACCAATTTAACATTGGGCTAACTGGAAAAGAGGCTACTTCTACACCATCAGGAATTCTCAGTTTGGCAAAACCCGGCGATTAAAATCGCGGCAACAGAAAGCAAAGTCGGCCTTCGCCGACTATTTCCAGCCGACGAAGGTCGGCTTTGCCCTCTGTTGGTGCAGATTTATCTGCCGCCGCTAATCAAACTGAGAATTGCTGCCATCAGGCCGAATCATGTGCAATGTCAATGAAGAACCTTCAGCCTCCTCAGTTCTGGTGGCATAAGCAATCAAGGATAAGTCTGGCGCAATCATACCTACTCCACCTGCGGCAACAAATTCAGTTAATTTTACAGCTTCCCCACCATAAACAGGCAAATTCCAGATGGAGGCAATACCGTTTTCATTTGTCGGAAATTCAGAAGCAGGAATCGCAACATAAAGTGATTGTGAATCAGATGCCCAAGTGGGAACTGCGTATAAATACCACTCGCCCATACCAACATCTGGGTAAGTTAAAACTGTCTCCGGGCTGCTACCATCGTAATTCAGCAAAGTAATGGTGGTAGGTGAGATGACAACAAGTTGTTGCCCATTGGGGGAGGCAAGAAAATGCCCTCCTTTTTCTGGCGGGAGTAAGTTTTTCTGCACTTGGGTATCAGCGTCTACGCTATACAGATCGTCAGTTAAAAAAAATCCATAGCCGTTCAATCTTGTGTTAAATAGTAATTGGTGAGTACAAGGAATCCATTCAAACTCCTGTAAGGATACTCCGGGATTTGTAGGAGACATGACGGCAAAATCAGACTCACTGACCAACAACCTTTCTTGTGTTCCATCACTGTTAATAGCCCATAATCCTCCATTTCTTGTAAAAGCAATGATTGTCCCATCATCGGAGATGTTGACTTGCCATGAATCTATGTCAGCTAATGAGGTTGTCATGCCGTTTTCCCAAAGCCGCAACTCGCCATCTTGAACAAACACAATTTTCAGATTGGGGAGTGGGGGTGGCTGTTCGTCAGGGCAAGGCGGTTCTAAAATTTGACGAGTAGGGGGAATGGGTGTTGGCGAGGGGTAAAGCTTGGTTGCGGGATAGGGGTAGATGTGAAAGTCCGCAATGGGCTTGCGGTTGCGGTTGGTGTGGCAGGCGGGGGTTGATTGAGAGTGGGTGTAGCAGTGGGGGTGGATGAAGTTTCTATGGCTGTTGGGGGTGTTGGTGAGAGCAGGGTTGGTTCTGTTGATAGAGGGGTGGCGGATGGAGTGGGAGCAGGCAACCGGGTTGTTATATGGATAATGTCCCCTGGAGTGCAGGCAAAAAGGATGAAGAGCAGGAGCAAAAGCCAATATGGTGAGAGTGTGACACGGTTTTTCATTGTAAAGATCCCCGACAAAATCGCACAGGAGGAGACGGCCGTTTCGTCAAATAGGTTTTGTGGGTGCGGGTGGGGATGGAGAGGCACCCCACGCCATCCCAAAAATCCATTTTGACAGTCGCTACCGCCAGTATATAGGCAAATTGAGGTTTACGATGCCTTCCGAACGGATTGCACCCACTCGGCCATTTCCGGGCGTAATTCGGGTGGGGGAATGGGTAAAGTGTAGTCAATGCGCCAGTCGTAGCCGCTACGGGTGTAGACGGCTTGCACAACGGCCGTCAAATCCACCAACACATCACTATCCGGTTCTAGCAACGGGACGGGTAAATGGGGTAACGGCTCATTCAAGGCTACCGGCCAGATGTCGGAAACACGCTCCTCATCCTCCGCTGTCCGATTGACCAACAGCACATAATCTGTGTCCAAAGGGGGATATTCCACTTCTGGGCCAGGGCGTTGGCCACCGCGCAATAGATCAATTTCCACCAAATGCACGGCCGTCTGCAAAATCTTATTCCGTTTTTGGCGATATTCTTTCAGACCGTCTCCTGGTTGTTTATTGTAAGGGGACAGAATTTCTATTGTTGTCACCAGTTCGGCCGTTTTGGTCATAAAGACCTGTACGGCGCGTAATCTGAATTGGTTTTGTATAACCGTTTTCCGCTGAATGGGGGCACGGTAACGGGTGGGAGTTGGTTCTAATGTGGCAATACCGGCGCCCCCTGGTTGACGCTTTCGTTTTTCCAAAACGCCAACATCAGGATACATTGGATTCAGAGTGGAGATACCTACCTCTTGCAGGACTGTTCGCACCTGAACGGTAGCATAATACTTTGGCCCAATCTGCTCATTGAGCCGCCCCTTGATCTCCTCTGCCAAAGAGTGGTGAAAGTCAGGCCATACCTCGTTATCTTCAATATAAGGATCCATTCCAGGAAAGGGAGATGCCATCTTTAACCTCCTTTGCCACAATTTGCTTACAGTGTAACGGTAAGTTATGCTTTTGCAACCCTGCCCGGTGGCTGGTAAACGGTAATCAGTTATCGGTAATCGGATTATTGGCAACGGGCTTTGGATTATAAACTTTGGATGGTAGAGAATTTATGCAGGCATTAACGCAACAATTGACCACGCTGGCCGGTGAGGCTTTTGCGCAGAGTGGTTATGATCGGCAATATGGCGAGGTGACGGTTTCTAATCGGCCTGACCTGGGGCAGTTCCAGTGTAATGGGGCGTTACCGGCGGCGAAGGTCTACGGCCGTAACCCCCGCGACATCGCCCAACAAATTGCCGATCAGTTACAGGCGCAGCCCATTTTCAAAGAGATCACCATTGCCGGGCCGGGGTTTATTAACCTTACCCTGACGGACGAGTTCCTGGCCGGTTTTGTGCAGCAGATGGCGGAGGATGAACGGTTAGGGGTCACGGCCGTTGCCCAACCCCGCCGCGTCCTGGTGGATTACGGTGGCGCGAATGTGGCCAAGTCCATGCATGTGGGTCATATGCGAACGGCCATCATTGGCGAAAGCATCAAGCGGCTGTTCCGCTTTATGGGTGATGACGTGATCGGCGATGTGCATCTGGGCGACTGGGGTACCCAAATGGGCCAGGTCATCGTTGAATTGGGACGACGGATGCCGGATTTACCCTATTTTGATGCCAGCTATACCGGCCCCTACCCGGCCGAATCTCCCGTCACCCTGGCCGACCTGGAAGAGATTTACCCTGCCGCCAGCGCCCAGGCCAAAACCGACCCGGCCTATGCCGAGGCGGCCCGGTTGGCCACGGCGGAATTGCAAAACGGCCGTCCCGGATACCGTGCCCTCTGGCAGCATTTCCACGATGTCTCTGTGGCCGGCCTCAAGGAAGATTATGACAAGTTGGATATTCACTTTGACCTGTGGTTGGGCGAAAGTGATGTGCAGGATCGCCTGGATGGGATGATTGACCGCCTGCAAGCGCAGGGTTTCGCCACTGAAAGCGAGGGCGCGCTTGTCATGGAGATTGCCGAGCCGGATGACAAAAAGCCGATGCCGCCGCTGCTTCTGCGCAAGTCCGATGGGGCAGTGCTATATGGCACGACTGACTTGGCGACGATTGAGATGCGGGTGCAGGAATTAAAGCCGGAACTGCTGTTATATGTAGTGGATCATCGCCAGCGGCACCATCTTGAACAGGTTTTCCGGGCGGCCTACAAGAGTGGCATTGCGCCCTCCAGCATGGGGATGGAGCATAACTACTTTGGCACCATGAACGGTAAAGATGGCAAGCCGTTTAAGACGCGTGAGGGCGGCACGATGAAGCTCAAAGATTTTATCGCCCTGGTGATTGAGGCGGCGCTGGCGCGCATGGCCGAAAGCCATGTGGCCGAAGGGTACGACGAAGCCGAGCGACAGGAGATTGCCCGCATGGTAGGGCTGGCGGCACTGAAATACGCGGATTTGATGAACCAGCGCACGAAAGATTATGTGTTTGACCTGGATCGCTTCTCCTCGTTTGAGGGGCGAACGGGGCCGTATTTGCTGTACACGGCCGTGCGCGCCCGCTCCATTCTGCAAAAAGCCGGCGCCCAAGGGTTAGCCCCCGGCCCCTTTTTGCCGCCCACCGCCGACGCCGAACGCGCGGTGATGCTGCTGCTCACCGGGCTGCCCGACGCGCTGCAACAGGCGTATGATACGCGCATGCCCAACCATCTGGCCGATTACGCCTATGCCCTGGCCAACGAATTCAACCGTTTCTACAACACCTGCCACATCCTGCGCGAGGAAAATGCGGGGGTGCAGTCTTCCTGGCTGGCGCTTACGCACCTGGTCCGCCGGGTGATGGAATTGGTATTACATTTGTTGGGGATTGAGATACCGGAAAGAATGTGATGGGAGAGGGAGATTAGGAGATTAAGAGATTGGGAGATTGCATAATCTCTCAATCTCCCAATCTCTCAATCCCTTTCTTCAAGGACACCCCTATGACCACCCCAAACGCCTACGCTCAAGCCGGTGTGGACATTGCCGCCGGGACAAAGGCGACACAGTTGATGAAAGCGGCCGTGCAGGCCACCTATGGCCCGGAAGTGCTGTCGGGTATTGGTTCGTTCGGCGGTTTGTTTGACATAACGGTGCTACAAAAGATGAAGCAGCCGGTGTTGGTGGCCTCCACCGACGGCGTGGGCACCAAGACAAAGGTGGCGGCGGCGTTGAGTCGTTGGGACACCATCGGCCACGATATTGTCAACCATTGTGTGAATGATATTTTGGTGCAGGGGGCACGGCCGTTATTCTTCCTCGATTATGTGGCCTCATCCAAACTGGACCCGGAGCAAATTGCCACCATTGTCGGCGGCATTGCCCTGGCGTGCAGCGCCGCCGGTTGTGCTCTGCTGGGCGGCGAAACGGCCGAGATGCCGGGCGTGTATACCCCTGGCGAGATTGACCTGGTAGGGACGGTGGTGGGGGTGGTAGAGAGAGAACGGATTATTGACGGCCGTCACATCCAACCGGGCGATGTGATTTTGGGTTTGCCCGCCAGCGGGCTGCACACCAATGGCTATACCCTGGCCCGCCAGGCATTGGCCGACCTGGACTGGCAGGCGCCCCATGAGGAATTGGGCATGTCCATCGGTGCAGCGCTGCTCACGCCCCACCGCAGCTACCTGGATGAGGTGCAAAAACTGCTGAAAGCGGGCGTCACCATTCGCGGTCTGGCGCACATTACCGGCGGCGGCCTGATTGATAACCCGCCGCGCATCTTTCCCGATGGGGTAGGCGCGGTTTTACAGTGGGGTTCCTGGCCGGTACCGCCCATTTTTGAACTGATTCAGGAGTACGGCCGTGTCCCCCCCACCGAAATGCCCCATGTCTTCAATATGGGGCTGGGGATGCTGGTCATCATCCCCGCCAAAGATGCTCCCAGAGCGCAAACCCTCCTGGGTTCGTCTCACGTGTATCGCGTGGGGGAGATGGCGGCGGGGGTGGAAGGGGTTTTGTTCCGGTAAGCGATAATCAGTAAACGGTAATCGGTAAACGCGCCGATCACCGATTACCGATCACCGATTACCGATTACCAGATATGAGCCACAAACCAAACATCATCATCTTCATCTCCGGTTCCGGCAGCAATTTGCAGGCGATTATTGACGCCGTTCAGGCCGGGCAGTTGGATGCGAACATTGCCCTGGTGGTGTCTAACCGCAAGGAGGCGTATGGGTTGGTGCGGGCGCAGGAAAACGGGATTCCGACCCTGTATCACCCGCTGAAGCCATACCGTGATGCCGGGAAAAGCCGGGCGGAATATGAGGCGGATCTGGCGGAACGGGTACGGCCGTTGCACCCCGATCTGCTCGTCCTGGCCGGTTGGATGCACGTGCTCGGTGCGGAGTTCCTGAACCAGTTCCCCAACCGCGTCATCAATCTGCACCCCGCCCTGCCCGGTCAATTTGCCGGTACCCACGCCATTGAACGCGCCTACGAAGCGTACCAGCGTGGCGAAATCAGCCACAGCGGCTGCATGGTACACCTGACCATCCCCGAAGTGGACGCCGGGCCGGTCATCGCCCAGGCCGAAGTGCCCATATATCCTCAAGACACCTTAGAACAATTTGAAACCCGTATGCACACGGCCGAACATCGTCTTATCGTAGAAGCCATTCGCCTGCACTGTGCCCGCCGCTAGCCACTTACAACCTGCAACCTGCCACCTGCCACCTGCCACTCTCGCTTTTTGCGATAACGTGCGAGGCAAACTATAATCGGGCTACTTTTACTGAATCCTGTCTCCCCGACAGGATAGCATAATCAAAAGGAGAGAGAAAAATGCGAAAGACAAGTTTGTGGTTAACCTTATTGTTATTGTTTGCCATGTTGTTGGCCGCCTGTGGCGGCACCAGCGGCGGCGACGAACCAGAAGCAGAAACCGAGACGACAGAAGCTGCCGAAGAACCGGCCGAAGAACCAATGGAAGAAGAAGCGCCTGCTGAAGAACCGATGGAAGAAGAAGCCGCTTCTGATTGTGCCAGCCCCGATGTTTTGTGTGTGGGTCTGATCACCGACGTAGGTGAAATTGATGACAAATCCTTCAACCAGTCTGCCTGGGAAGGCGTTGTGCGCGCCGAAGCGGAATTAGGCGCTAAAATTGATTACATCGAAACCCAGGACGCCAAAGATTACGCCACCAACATTGGCCTCTTTGCCAATAATGGTTACGACATCATCGTCACCGTTGGTTTTGCCATGGGTGACGCCACATTGGAAGCGGCTGCTCAATATCCCGACATCCACTTCATTGGCGTAGACCAGTTCCAGGGCTTTGAAACCGCTAACTTCACCGGTATCCTCTTCCCTGAAGACAAAGCCGGTTTCCTGGCAGGGGCGCTGGCGGCGATGCTGACCGAATCTGGCACGGTCGCCGCCGTGTTAGGCACCGACCTGATACCGCCGGTGGTGGCCTTCAAAGAAGGGTATGAAAACGGCGCGCGCTATATCAACCCGGACATCAACCTGATCTCCACCTACCATCCCGGTGGTCTGGATGTGGCCTTTACCGATCCCGAATGGGGCGCCAGCACGGCGCGGCAGGCCGTTGACCAGGGCGCAGATGTGGTGTTTGGCGCTGGCGGCAAGACCGGTAACGGCGCTCTGATTGAAGTAGCCGGCGTTTCTGGCGCTTACTGCATCGGCGTAGACACCGACCAGTGGGAAACGGTACCGGAAGCCCATCCTTGCCTGGTTTCCAGCGCCGTCAAGTTGATCACAGATGCCGTATTTGACATGATCAAAGCAGCTAACGAAGGCACTGCGCCGGAAGGCAATCACTTTGGCGATGGCGGTCTGGCCCCCTTCCATGACTTTGCCGGGACAGTGGTTACGGATGAGATGCAGGCTCGCCTGGCAGAGATTGACGCCGGTTTGAAGGATGGCTCCATCCCCACCGGGTACAATCCCTAAAATTTTGCAGTTTGTGGATTGGTTCAATCTTAAAGATTGAACCAATCTCGCCAACTAGATGACCAATCACCCACTTGGTTTATGATGATGCAGAACGCGCGATACGCCACCCGGCGTGTCGCGCGTTCTTGTTTAGGTTTTACCTTTCACCCCCAAAAAGGTTCTGGTTATGACCGCTTCAGCCCAACCAGGAAAACAACTTTCAGACAATCAGCTTTTAATCATCGGGCGGCGTATGTGGAAGGCGCTCAGTGTACCGCTGGTTTCGGTTTTGCTGGCGTTGTTGATCGGCGCCATCATTTTGCTAATTTCTGGCGCCAAACCGTTGGAAGCGTATGCGGCTTTGGCCAAGGGCGCCTTTGGCAACGCGGCCAGTTTTGCCCGTACCCTGGAAAAGGCGACGCCGCTCATTTTAGGGGGGTTGGCGGTGGCTTTTGCCTTTAAGGCGGGCCTGTTCAATATCGGTGGGCAAGGACAACTGTTGATTGGGGCCATCATTGCCGCCTACATTGGTTTTGCTTTTGAGGGTTTACCGATGATTATTCATCTGCCGCTGGCGTTGTTGGGCGGCAGTCTGGCGGGGGCGGCGTATGCGGCCATTGCCGGGGCGTTGAAAGCGTATACCGGGGCGCATGAGGTTATCACCACCATCATGCTCAACTACATTGCCATCAATATCACCGATTATCTGTCTAACGGCCCGTGGAAAGCGCAAGGCATTATCGCCCGGACGCCGCCGGTTTTGGAAACGGCCGTAATCCCCCGCATTGCCGGTTATCCGCTGGGTTTTGGCCTGGCCTGTTTGATGGCCGTGTTGACCTATTACCTGCTCTATTACACCACCATGGGCTACGCCATCCGCACCACCGGTTTGAACTCCCATGCGGCGCAGTACGCGGGCATCAAAGTGGCGCGCATCATTGTGTTGACCATGGCCTTTAGCGGCTTTTTGGCCGGGATGGGTGGTTCGATTGAGACGTTGGGGGTGATCGGCCGTTTCCAGCCTGGTTTTAACATCGGCCTGGGCTTTGACGGCATCACCATTGCCCTGTTAGCCAAAACGAATCCGTTGGGGGTGATCCCGGCGGCCATTCTGGTGGGGGCCATGCAGGCCGGCGCCTCGCAAATGCAGTTTGACGCCGGCGTGCGCTTCCAAATCATTGACATTATTCAGGCGCTCATTCTATTTTTTGTCTCCGCCGATTTGATTGTGCGCAAGATTTTGGGTTCGAGTGCAGTGGACGAAGACAAAGTGACGTTGAGTTCGGGGTGGGGCGGTGGATGATTCGTCATCCGTGAGCCGTAACCCGTGAACCGATTACGGATTACGGATAACGGATTACGGATTACGGGTAACGGAGAACTATGAACGCGACGGTTTCCACAAAGGCAAAGCGGGGGGTCAGGCTAGACGGCCGTACCATCACTATGGTGTTGGGTGTCATCATTGTGGCCTTGTTGGCCGGGTACTATATTCGCCAGCCATTGCAGGCAACGGCCGTGTACGCTGCCACCCTGCGCCAATCTACCCCCCTGATTTTGGGCGCACTCTGTGGCCTCATCGGTGAACGCTCCGGCGTCATCAACATCGGCATTGAAGGGCAGATGCTGTTGGCCGCTTTCCTGGCTTTTCTGGCCAACGTGTACATCGGCCGGTTGGGGATATTTCCTTTACCGGTGGTGCTGCTGCTGGCGGTGCTGATTGGCGTGGCCAGCGGGGCCATCATGGGGCTGTTTCTGGCCTGGATGTCCGTGGGCTTGAAGATGGATCAAATCATCGGCGGCACGGTGATCAATGGGTTGGCAGTTGGGTTTACCAGCTTCTTTTACCAGACCGGCCTGACCACATTGGGCAAATTACAGCCCATCCGCCTCGGCCCTCTGGCCGATCTGCCCCTGGTGGGTTCGGTGCTGTTCACCAATGCGCCCATCACCTTTCTGGCCATCATTCTGGTATTTGTGATGCAGTTTGCCCTGTTCCGCACGGTGTGGGGGCTGCGCACCCGCTCGGTGGGGGAACACCCCAGCGCCGCCGATACGGTGGGCATCAATGTCCACCGCACCCGTTACCTCAACGTGATGCTGGCCGGTTGTTTTTCCGGTCTGGCCGGGGCCTACCTGACGTTAGAGGCGGTGGGGTCATTTGAGCGCGGGATGACCAACGGCCGTGGCTTCATCGCCCTGGCCTGCATGATCTTCGGCAAATGGACGCCGTTGGGTTCCTGGGGCGCGGCGCTGCTCTTTGCCTTCTTCACCGCCCTGCAAACACAGCTACAATTCACCGGCGCGCTCAAAGTCCCGCACCAATTTTTAGGGATGCTGCCCTACATTCTCACCATCATCGTCCTGGCCGGTTTTGTCGGCCGTTCCCGCGCCCCCGCCGCCATCGGGCAAGTGTATGAATCGGAGTAACCGTCATTTATGAATGTTCCCAATGCGGAGTATGCCGTTGTAGACATTCGCAAATTGCGTGATTACTGCCTCGATCCAACACACGATGAGGGCAAACATAAAGCACGATTATTTCTGGCAGCATTGAGTATGACAAGAGACGACGCTGAAGATTTGCGTATTGCTTTATTGCAAGCAGTTAGAACTCATGAAGCCACATTAGGACGGCGCGATGGATACGGACAACGTTATACTGTTGACTTTACGCTTGAGTGGCACGACAAGCAAGCGATAATCCGAAGTGGATGGATTATTGAACATGATTCCGTCACGCCGAGACTGACTTCTTGTTACCCTTTGTGAGATAGATCGAGAGGTGAACCATGAGAATTCCTATCAAATTGTTAGACGTAGTGGCACTCATCGTTGATTTGCCTGAATACAATCTATGGCGGGGTCAGGTTGGCACGGTGGTGGAAATCCTCGCCGGGGGGGCAGCATTTGAAGTTGAATTTAGTGATCGTGATGGGCGCACTTATGAGTCTGTTGGGTTGCGCCCAGACCAGATTATTGTACTGCACTATGAACCACTGGAGGCACATCCAGAACTAACAATGGCGTCGGCGTAGGCAAAGTATTTCTGATTAAAAACAGTCAACCCCCACAGAAACATTATGGACAAAACAAATCGCCCTATTGTTTTAGAAGCTAAAGGTATTACCAAACGTTTTCCCGGCGTGTTGGCCAATGATCGTGTGAATCTGACGCTGCACCAGGGGGAAATTCTGGCGTTGTTGGGGGAGAATGGCGCCGGCAAAAGTACGCTGATGAACATGTTGTACGGCCTGTATCACCCCGACGAAGGCGAAATCTGGATCAAGGGGGAGCAGGTAGCCTTGAAAAACCCACGCGACGCTATTGATCGCGGCGTGGGCATGGTGCATCAGCATTTCCAGCTGGTGCCGGTGATGACGGTGGCCGAAAACGTGATGTTGGGGTCGGAAGTGACCAGAGGTGGCGGTGTGTTGAACCGGAGCGAGGCGCAGGCGCGGGTGCGGGCGCTTTCGGAAAAGTATGGTTTGCAGGTAGACCCCACGGCCGTCGTCGAAGACCTGCCCGTCGGCACCCAGCAGCGGGTGGAGATCATCAAGGCGTTGTACCGCAAGGCGGATATTTTGATCCTGGATGAACCCACGGCCGTGCTCACCCCTCAGGAAGCGAACGAACTGTTCCGCATTATGAAGGATCTAACGGAACAAAATGTGTCCATTATTTTCATCACCCATAAATTGAAGGAAGTGCTGGCGATTGCCGACCGCATTGGCGTGTTGCGCCAGGGGCAGTTGGTGGGCACGGCCACGCCGGAAGAGTCCACCGAGACCAGTCTGGCGGAGATGATGGTCGGCCGTACCGTCATCTTGCAGGTGGAAAAAGAAGAAGCCAAACCGGCCGATCTGGTGCTGAAGGTGGAAAATTTGCAGGTGCGGGATGATCGCCACCACACGGCCGTGCGCGGCGTGAACCTGGAAGTACATGCCGGAGAGATCGTGGGTGTGGCTGGCGTGCAGGGCAATGGGCAGCGCGAATTGGTGGAAGCATTGACGGGGTTGCGGTCGGTGGTTGACGGCCGTTTTACCATTGCCGGTGTGGATGCCACCCACTACACCCCGCGCCAGATCACCGAACTGGGCGTGGCCCACATTCCCGAAGACCGCGAAAAACATGGGTTGGTGATGGCTTACTCCCTGGCCGATAACATGGTGCTGAACAATTATTACCAGCAGCCATTTGCCAGCGGCGTCATCATGCGTCAGCGTGTGGTCAACGAGCAGGGCAACCGGCTGGTGCAGGAGTTTGACGTGCGCCCGCCTAACGCCAATTTACACGCCAGCAAACTGTCCGGCGGCAACAAACAAAAAGTGATCGTCGCCCGCGAATTTTCTCGCCCGGTGAAGCTGCTCATCGCCGCCCAACCGACACGCGGCATTGACGTGGGTTCTATTGAGTTCATCCACCAGCAAATTGTGGCCCAACGCGACCGGGGCGTGGCTGTCCTCGTCGTTTCGGCCGAACTGGACGAAGTGTTGAGCCTGGCCGACCGGGTGGTGGTGATGTTCGACGGCCGTATCGTCGCCAACCTGCCCATTGAAGAAGCCACCCGTGAAAGGGTGGGGCTGTTGATGGCCGGCTCGGAAGCGTAATTGGGTAATTGAGTAATTGGGTAATTACCCAGTTACCCGATTATTCAATTACCTCTGCCCCATGACCATCCACATCCTGCCCGACAAGCTGGCCTCGCAAATTGCGGCGGGGGAGGTGGTGGAACGGCCGTCCTCCGTCGTCAAAGAGCTGGTGGAAAACGCCATTGACGCCGGGGCCACCACCATCAATGTGGACATCCGCGAGGGGGGTCGCAAGAGCATCCAGATAGCCGACAATGGGCAGGGCATCCCTGCTGCCGAAATTGAAATAGCCTTTCACCGCCACGCCACCTCCAAACTGCAAACAGTCGAAGACCTGACCGCCATTCGCACCCTCGGTTTTCGCGGCGAGGCTCTGGCCGCTATTGCCGCCGTCAGCCAGGTAACGCTCATCTCGCGGGCGCAAGGGGAAACAACGGGCACGCGGCTGGTGCTGGATGGGGGTGCAAAAGTGAGCCGGGAAATGGCTGGCGCGCCACAAGGCACGGTCATCTCCGTGGAAAACCTCTTCTTTAATGTGCCTGCCCGTCTCAAATTCCTGAAAAGCGAGACCACCGAAAAGCGGCTGATTGATGAATTTGTCACCCGCTACGCCCTGGCCTACCCGCACATTCGCTTCCGGCTGACGCACAACGGCCGTATCACCTTCCAATCCACCGGCAACGGCAGTGTTCTGGACGTGTTGGTCGCCATCTACGGCCCCGACGTGGCCCGCCAACTCATCGAAATTAATGCCGAGACGCAGAGGCGCAGAGAGGAAAATGTCACCTCTTCACCTGCTCACCTTGTCACCGTGTCAGGTTTCATCGGCAACCCCGCCGTCCACTGGTCAAACCGGGGGCAGATGGTGTTGTTTGTCAACGGCCGTTGGGTCAAAGACAACCAGCTTACTTTCGCCATCATCCAGGCGTACCACACCCTGCTGCCCACCGGGCGCTATCCGCTGGCGATTTTGTTTCTGACACTGCCGCCGGAAGAGGTGGACGTGAACGTGCATCCGGCCAAAACAGAGGTGCGTTTTCGCGGCGATAAGGCCCCCTTCGGCGAGGTGCAGCGCGTGGTGCGCGAGGCGTTGGTGGCCGATGCGCCCGTGCGCCAGATGAGCGCCTGGCAGGTCGGCAGCCAGCTTGAAGCGATGACGCCGGGGTGGGAAGGCAGCCTGGATCAACGCGCTTTTGTCCGCCCCGATGAGGCCAGCCAGCCGGAAATGGAACTGGAATGGCCGCCGGAGGAGATTATCGTTCCGTCCGCCGGGCAAACGGCAGCGGGGCAGACGCCGCCGCGCAGCAGCCAATTGCCGGTAATGCGCGTGGTAGGGCAGGTAGGCGCGGCCTACATCATCACCGAAGGGCCGGAAGGCTTGTTTCTGATTGACCAGCAGGCGGCGCATGAGCGCATTCTGTATGAACGGTACCTGGCCGAGCGGCAGGCGGGGCAGGTACAGGTGGAGGCGTTGACGGTGGGCACGGCCGTGACCCTCTCTCCCTCTCAGGCTGACTGGCTGAACCGGCAGTTGCCCACCCTGGCCGACATTGGCTTTCAGGTGGAGCCGTTCGGCCCCCAAACCTTTATGATTCGCAGCATCCCCCAACTGGCCGCCGACCGCGACGCCGCCCATTTGCTGCTGGCAATGGTGACAGGCGTGGAGCGCAAACCACCAGCCGCCGCCGATTTGCCATTGACCCTGATGCAACTGGTGTGTACGGCCGTGGCTACCCGCCCCGGACAATCGTTAAGCCAGCCACAAATGACCGCCCTGGTGCAGCAGTTGGAACAATGCCAGGACCCCATGACCACCCCGCACGGCCGTCCCACCTTCATTTACCTCTCCGTCGCCCAACTGGCGCGCGAGTTTGGCCGGATTTAGGAGGGTAACTGAGTCAGACAATAGACCTGACAGGTTTCAGAAAACCTGTCAGGTCTGACTGCCCGCCTGCGGACAGGTGACGGTCTGCAAAATTTCCCATACAATCTACATCTATGAGCGATACAGTCAATATGGCATTTGCTTATCATGGCGGCCGCACTTTTGGCAAGTACATCCTGGAAAGCCTGATTGGGCGCGGCGGCATGGCCGAAGTGTATAAATCCCGCCACCCCGACCTGGATCGGGAAGTGGCGGTGAAAGTGTTGCACCCCTTCCTCACCGACACGCCCGGTTTTGTGGAGCGTTTCCGCCGCGAAGCCCGCGCCGCCGCCTCGCTGCGCCATCCCAACATCGTGCAAATTTATGATTTTGACGTGACCGAAGATGGTCTGTACTACATGGTCATGGAGTACATTGAGGGGGAGTCGTATGACAAATACCTGGCGCGTCACCCGGAGGCGCAGCCGTTGGCGCAAATTCTGGAGTTTTACCGGCAAATTTGTGGCGCATTACAAGTGGCGCACGAAAAGGGGATCGTCCACCGGGATATTAAACCGGCCAACATTATCGTCGATGCCCAGAAACGGCCGTACCTGGCCGACTTTGGTATTGCCCAGATTGTGGGCGATACCCGGCTGACACAAAGTGGCATGAGTACGGGCACACCCCAATACATGTCGCCAGAACAGGTAACGGGCGAGGCAATTTCCCCGGCTACCGACATTTACGCCCTGGGCGCCATGCTCTACCAGATGAGCACCGGCCATCTGCCTTTTGGCGGGGGCAATCCGGCCACGATTATGATGAACCACGTCACCGAGCCGCCGGAACTGCCGCGCGTGTATGCCCCGGACATCTCCCCGGCGTTGGAATCGGTGATTTTGAAGGCGCTGGCTAAAGAACCGCCTGCGCGGTTTGAGAATGCGGCGGTGCTGTGGCAGGCCTTGACGGCTGCCAGGGAGGGCACGGCCGTAGACATCCCCATTCCCACCGGCGTCCGCACAAAGGCGGGCGGCACGGCCGTACACCCGGCACCGCTGGACACGGCCGTGTCGCCCGAACCGCAGCCCACGCTCATTACCGCTGCCGGGGGCACCCCCGGCTGGGTATGGCCGGTATTGGCCGTAGCCGCCATTGCTCTGGTGGCAGTGGGTTTTTTGCTGGCGCGGGGCAATGGGGCGGCCCCGCCTGCCAGCCCAACCGTGCCCGGCACACCCGGCGAAAGTGCAGAGGTCGTGATACCGGTGGTGATGGACACGGCCGTGCCCACCCACACCTCCACACCAACCCAGACACCCACGCCCACCGAAACGCCAACCCCCTCGCCGACCCCAACACCGACCTCCCCGGTAGACGGGATGGTGTTTGTACCCGGCGGCACATTGATGATGGGCAATGCCAGGGGCAACGCCGATGAACAGCCGCCCCACGAGGTGACGGTGGGTGACTTTTTCATGGATGAGACGGAAGTGACCAACGCCGCTTATGCCCAATTTGTGGCCGAGACCGACCACGCCGCGCCCGATTACTGGCGGCAGCCCGACCCCTCGGTGTGGGAAATTGTGGCCGGGAATGCCCACATTGCCGGCGATGTCAATGACCAGTTTATGTATGATGGCGTCAACGTGCGGCCAATCACAGGCACCATCAGCATGACGTTGAATGCAGATACAAATAAGGGGGTGTTAACGGCCGTGTTCACCGGCACCCTCCAGCCCACCGCCGACCAGATTTACACCGGTACCTTCCGCATTGAGCAAACCTTTTTCTTTGATGGCCCACCCTTCCCCGCTTTCAAAGAAGGCGGCATCGGCGATATGGTGCATATGCACGGGCAGAGCGGCAACGAAATTTCCACCTACCCGGAAATGACCGCTTACGTGGGCACCTGGGGGTCGGCCAACCTGTATCTGAATGATGAACTGCTGTTTCGCTCGTTGGGTACGCACCTGATGTACAGCGACGGCGTCCGGGATGACGCCGCGCACTTTATCCGCCGCGCCGATGGGCAGTGCTGTTTTTCACCCGCCGCCCCGGCCGACAGCAGCCTGGACCCGGATGACCCGGAGATTACCTACTGGCTCTTCGCCGGCTCGGATTACACAGAAGCGCAGGATTTCTGGATTTCGCTCCATTTTGAAGATGTGACCGAACTGGCTGCGCCCGCCTTTTTGGGGCCGCCCATTTACCCGGAGGGGCAGGAATTGTATCCGGTGACCAATGTGACCTGGGAGGATGCGGCAGCTTACTGTGCCTGGGTGAACGGCCGTTTGCCCACCGAAGCTGAATGGGAATATGCAGCGCGTGGCCCGGAGGGGTTCCTCTATCCCTGGGGCAACGAACGGGGAGATGTGCGCAGTAACAGTGGCAACGTGTTGGCCGGGACGGCGCCGGTGGGCAGCTTCCCGGAAGCCGCCTCACCGTTTGGCCTGCACGATATGGCCGGGAACGTCTGGGAGTGGACGGTTGATTGGTACAGCGCCGACTATTACGCCCAATCGCCACCGGAAAACCCTACCGGCCCGACCAGAGGCACAGAAAAAGTGGCGCGCGGCGGCGGCTTCCGCTTGCTCGACTTTCTGGGTCTGGATGAAGCCCGTGCCACCCACCGCCTGCCGCTCGACCCAACCATCCCCCGCGATGATGTGGGTTTCCGCTGCGTCGCACCGGTTGTTCCCTAATACAGGCATCTGACCTCGCGGTCTCTCCGCTCATACCGTTTTGGAAAATCGTGAGAATTCAATTTCTCGCTTGATCTGTTTCTATTACTTGCGTACCCTCTAGGAGTTCTACTTGATCCAACAAAATTACAAAAGAGGTGAAAACAAATGCAGAAAAAAGTCCATAGTCTAGTTTTATCTGTCGTATTCATGGCAATTGTGAGCATCGTTATTTTTAGTAGCGATCTTTTCTCGCCTCGGTCACAGGCCCAGACCTTTGACGAATTTGCCTATCTCCCATCTGTACTCAAACCATCCGGCCCTGTGCCAACTCCGACATCCACGACACCCCCTACACCTACAACATCCCCTACAATAGAACCACCTAGTGGCATGATCTATGTTGACCACAACTCTGTTGCCCTCTTTGACCAAATTCCGCAACAGTACCTTAACGCTGCCGCCAATATCAACATGTTCTATATGGACCGCTCAGTGGGGGGCAATATCAGTTATGGCCTGAGTTGTTTGCACGAACCTTGGGAATCCGCTCCATTTCCCTGCAAGATTTACAATCACCCAGCTCCAGAATTCTCAGTAGACATTAGCGAAGTTAGTTGGGACGGCACCTATGATCGCTCAAATTGGGTGTATGAGTATTGGCCGGGTGGATGCGGTACCTGGTCGCAAAAAGTGGAGTGTTTTATGAACCGGGCAAATGAGGTAATGAACCAATATGAGGTCTTGTCCTTCCAATTCAGTTATCTGGAGGTAAGTCAGGGGTCAACGGTAGCCGATCTGCCGGGTGGCTTTTTCTACAACAACAGCAACTTGTTCGATGTACATGATCTGGCCACATTTGAGGCGCAGCACCCAGACAAGATATTCATATACTGGACAAGTAGTCTGGCACGGGGGATTGGGTCTGAAGAAGCAGAATCCTTTAATGAACAGATGCGACAATATGCCATTACGAACAATAAAATCTTGTTTGATGTGGCGGATATTTTATCCCACACTCCGGACGGAACTGTTTGTTATGATAACCGGGATGGCGTACCATATAATGCCCCAGGTCAATCTGAGAACTACCCTGACGATGGGATGAACATTAATGCCCTGTGCCAGCATTACACTTCAGAAGCAGATGGGGGACATTTGGGTAGCCCCTCGGCAGGCATGATCCGCGTAGCGAAGGCGTTTTGGGTGTTAATGGCCCAAATTGCCGGTTGGAATCCAAATTAACTCTATTTGCATAATCACCGCGTGAGGAAGTTAAAATGAAAGAAATCAAACCCGGCCCGATGTTAATCGGTGTGTTTTTTTTTGCTCTGGCATTGCTGGCGTTAATTTTTAGTGTGCGCCCTCCCTTTTCAATTGCTCAAACCTTAAACCAATTGGCGTATTTACCACTTATTCTCAATTCTCCAGAGGTAACACCCACTGTTACACACACATCCACTGCTTCACCCAGCGTTACGGCTTCTGCTGTGCCTACCACTCCTGCCCCCACAGCTACATCTAGCAGTGGTACAGTGGTGCCGCCATCTGCTACGCCCAGCGTTACGCCGGGACCCTCCCATACGCCCACGCCCTCCCGTACGCCAACCTTTACGTCCACGCCCTCCCATACGCCAACTATCATACCGGAAACGATTACCCCCTCGGCAACGCCCGTTACGCCCCCGCCAGGCATGATCTATATTGACCGCCATTCTGTAGCCCTGTTTGATCAGATACCACAACAATATCTTGACGCTGCGGCTAATATGAATATGTTTTACATGGATCGTTCTGTAGGGGGTAATATCAGTTATGGTCTGAGTTGTTTGCATGAACCATGGGAAGCCGCCCCGTATCCCTGCAAGATATACAATCACCCAGCCCCAGAATTCTCGGTAGACATTAGTGAAGTAAGTTGGGAGGGTACGTATGATCGTTCTAATTGGACATATGAATTCTGGCCCAGTGATTGTGGCACCTGGTCGCAAAAGGTAGAATGTTTTATGAATCGCGCTGTCCAGGTGATGAATCAATACGAAGTGATCTCCTTCCAATTCAGCTATCTTGAGGTAACCCAAGGCTCAACTATTGATGATCTGCCAGGGGGGTTTTTCTATGACAATCCTGATTTGTTTGATGTGTATGACCTGGAAGTGTTTGAAGCGCAGTACCCGGACGAAATATATATCTACTGGACAACCAGTTTAGCCCGTAGCATTGGTTCACCAGAAGCTGAATCCTTTAATGAACAGATGCGGCAGTATGCCATTGCGAACAATAAAATCTTGTTTGATGTGGCGGATATCTTGTCTCACGACCCCGATGGAGACCCGTGTTATGATAATCGTGATGGGATTCCGTATTCTGCGCCGGGCCAATTTGAAAACCATCCAGATGATGGTTTGGATATTCCGGCTCTCTGTCAGCATTATACTTCGGAGGCAGACGGTGGACATTTAGGCAGCCCGTCAGCCGGAATGATTCGGGTAGCGAAAGCGTTTTGGGTATTGATGGCGCAGATTGCCGGGTGGGACCCGGGTCAGTAAATATGGATCAGGCTGGTTCATCTGTCCAAAAGAACAGATGAACCAGCTTTTCCTGGACGCGGCTGAAGCCTAACGATTCGGCCGTGTGTACTGACGGCTCGTTCCTGGCCCAACAGATCCAGCCAATGTCATGAATGCCCCGTTGCAAGGCTTCGGCAATCACGGCCGTAGCCGTCACCTTTGCCAACCCCTGCCGCTGCCATGCTTCGGCGGTGGCAATGCCCAATTCACAGCGGTTGCCGGTGTTGTATTCGCTCATGCACCAGGCCACGATCTCCTGCTGGTGTACCAGGCAATAGCCAAAGCTCTTCTCCAGAAAGTCGGCCACCGACGGCCGTTCCGAGACCATCTCCTCTGTTACCCAATCCAGATTTTGCAGGGTGGGGTCAGCCAATAAATGGGCATCCACCCGACGCAGTTGCAGGCCATCGGGCACGGCCGTTTCCCATTCCTGGTTCCGAGCATCCAGCCGGTAATAACAACGGGGGGCTTCGATCATTTTCAGGTTGGGCAGTAGGTGGGGGATTTCTGCCTGCCAGTCAGCGGTGGCGTGTATGACAAAAACGTCCAGATTCGCGGCCTGCGCCTCGTGTTCGTAGGTGGTGAGCAACAGGTGGCGCACGGCCGTCAGCCGTTGCGTATCGGCCTGCCCGGCGATGATGACACGGCCGTGAAACCAGGTTACGGCCGTGTGTGGCGCCAGCACATCGTCCACGTAAACCGTCGCCGGCGTCAATCCCGCCAGGATGGAGGGGATAACCAGTAAATGGTCGGCCAATGGAGCCAGTAACGGCCGTGCTTTTTCCAGTTGATGGGGTGGTAGTGGAATCATAGTTTTTTGGTAATGAGGAGATTAAGAGATTAAGAGATTGGGAGATTGGCAATCTCCTAATCTGCCAATCTCTCCATCTCAACTTCCAGATAGGGTATGCCCGCTTCAATACGTTCCCGACGGCCGTGCATAAACCCATCCACCCAATTGCTGCCGGAGGGTTTGCCGCCAAAGATGCTGCGCAGTTGGGCATACAGGTCAATTTCGCGCAGTTTCATAAAGTGGGGGATTTCGGCCAGCCAACGGCCGTGCAGTTCATTTTCTCCCCGGTAGCCGCGCATAAAGGGGGGCCAAAGCTGCCGGGCCGTGGCCGCCGGGTCCGGCTCATTGGTGATGGCGTAAAACAGCACCATCGCCAGGTCATAGGCAAAATGGCCGTAGACACAGTCGTCAAAATCAAACAGCGTGAGATTGTACTCCTCGTCCACGAAGAAGTTGCCGCCATGGGCGTCCTGGTGAATCATGCCGTAGCCGTCCCGGTCTTGGGGCAGACTGCGCAAATAGGCCATCAGGTCTTGATAGCGGGAGAGCACGGCCGTGTCCGCCACCGGGAATATCTCTGAGGCAAACTGCATCATGGGGTCATCCCAATGGGGCCGCGCCCAGGCGGGGTTGGCGGGTTGGTAGCTTTTACTCAGGTGGTGGATGCGGCCAAGCAGACGGCCGTAATTCACAAACATCCGCTCATTCCAAAAGCCATCCCGCCAGGCGGAGCCACCCCGCGCCTTCACAAAGGCCGTCGCCAGAAATTGCCCACCTTGCCCGTCGTCAATCAGTTCCACCAGTTCGCCATTTTCGGACAGCACCGCCCGCGCCACACCGGCCCCACCATCGGCCAGATAATTGATCCAATCCACCTCGCCGTGAATCAGTTCCGGGGTGCGGCGGCGGCTGTGCCCCAGGCGGAGGATGTAGTCACGGCCGTTTTTCTGGAACTCAAACATAAAACTCTCGAACCCATCCAGCAGCTTGATCTGCTCTGGCGCAATGCCGTACCGCGCCCGCGCCTCGGCCAGAATTTCCTCATTAAATCGTTCGCGTATTGCTTCTTCCATAGTTCAATTCTCTCGCTGCCGCTATTGTATGTTCACTGTGAACGTCACTATCTGTTCGGGCACATCACGGCCGTCAGGCGGGAAATGGCCCAGTACAATCTGGCTCTCGCCAGGGGACACCGCCTGAAAACGCCAGACATCCAGCCCGCCAGAGCCGGTGGTGATCGGTTTGTCAGGCTCATAACGCTTCGTCACAAAGCGCACGGCCGTTTCATCCAATGCGCCAACCAGCCGCCATTCATAACCGGTGGTGATGTTGGCTCTGATGACAATATCAAACTCCTTTCCGGCGGTTACTTGCAGGGGCACAGCCGGGTCAGTCTCTGTCAGACGGCCGTTACAGGCAGTGGACATCAGGAACAGAATACCGAGGAGCAAAAAGTGAAATGGGCGCATGTTACGCATCCTTTTTTCGGGCTATCACCGCCATGCCCCAATGAGTGGCGTTCACGGCTTCGTCCAGATTATTCCCGCATGTGGAAACCAGTTCAAAGCCGGTCAATTCCAGCAGCAGCCGGATTTCATTGGGCGAGTACCAGCGGAAGGTATCTTCCAGAAATTGCTCCCGCAGCAATTGGTCGCCCTGCCAGATTTTGTAATGGCGACGGCCGCGATACACCTGCTCCACGCGGTCAATGGATTCCGCATAAAACAATACCTCGTTTTCTGTGCCGTCGGGCAGCGGTGTGCGCCACATAGATACCCACTCCCCTATTTTGATATTTGTGTCAGGGCCAAACATATCAAATAGCGTAAACGCCAGGATGCCATCCGGTTGCAGATGGTCATAAAATCGGCGCATCGTTTGTTTGGCCTCTTCATAATCCAGCACCAGCATAAATGAGCCGCAAGGGATGAAAATGACGTGGTACTTTTTCGGTAACGCCATCATTCTCATATCTTGCAGGTAGAGGGTGGGGTGGAAGCCTTTGGCTTCTGCTTTGCGGCGGCAGATTTCCAGCATGTCGGGTGACAGTTCCAGCCCATCCACGTCCAGGCCATAATCCAGAAAGCGCACTAACAGCCGCCCGGTGCCGCAGCCAATATCCAGCGCCGGGCCACGATTTTGTTCCAGCACTTGCCGGAAAAAGTCATGATCCCACTGCGGTTCATCGCCGCCGCCGGCATCCCAGGTTTCGGCGGCAATACCTGTCCAAATCATTGTTTGATCCATTTTGGTTGATCTCCTTAACTGTGTGATGCGTGACTTTCACGCATCACGCCATTAAAATCCGCCGCCCCCGTTGCAGGCAGCTTTGTTCCAGTGATTGGCGGAGAGTGGCACGGCCGTCCGCATCCACCGCCTCTATCATCTCCACCCCCTGCCGCCACACTTCCTCACGCCAGCCGGTGAGCATCTCCACCACCAGCCACTCATCTATCCGCCCACCCAACCAATCCACCAACACCAGCAGCGGCGATTCTCGCTTGACCACCTCATCCTGCACCTGGTCAATGGTTTCGGCGATGATGTCGTTGATCAGGCAGTAATCCTGGTAACGGCCGTTGCGCTGCGCCGGTGTGAGCGTGGGCCATTCTTCATGCAGCACGTCATACAACGTCAGCGCCAGATCATAATTGATGTGGGCATTCACTCCCAGGAATAGATGTTGCAGCACGTTGGTTCTTTTGCGGTGGGCGGCGTCAAAGACGTATCGCCAGATGGCAGGCGTTTGCTCCTGCCCTTTGTCATACGCCGCCAGCGCCACAAAGTAATAGTCGGCAAAACGGTTGAGCAAATACGCTACCCAGGCTGCATCCTGGAAACGGCCGTCGGCTACGGCCGTCAACGTATTTGCTGTCATGGCCTAGTAGCATTGCAAAAATATCACCCGCCGGTCTTTTGCCTGCTGCCAGTTCTCAATCAGGTTTTGCATCTGGGTGAGAAGAGAATCATTCATCTGGATTCTTTCCGGGAAATCTCAAGGTCATCTACACGAGACAGTCCCCGTTTTTTCTTACCACCCGGCAAGTATACAAAGTAACCATCTATGCGGCATCTCAGCCTGGCCGGGCCAATGACACTCCCACCACAAGCCCGATGATCAGCACAATCAGACAGATAATGATGAGCGAGGAGAGGGTTAGGGAAACGATCATCAATATTACTCCTATGGCGTATGGCGCATCTGACTCCAGGCGCGCCATACGCCTAAATGTCACAAACAGTGTTACTTTTTCAGCCTGAAATCTCTTGCGGGCTGTGGGGGCGGTAGGCGCCATTGGCCGGCGGTGGCGGAGCTACGGCCGTGTCCCGTGCGATTTCTGCTGCCGCTGGCTGCATATTGCCATCCAACCCGGAAAAGAGTGTCACCTGTCCGTGATTCTTTTCCAGCCCGGCCACCAACCCGGCGCGAATCGCCTGTTCAATGAGCTCGATTTCCTGGCCGCCCAGCGCCCGCAGCGTGTCCTGGTACTGTTTGGCAATCAGCAGCGATTCTCGGAAGCGGGCCGGCGCCAGCGTTTCCTTAATGAACACGCCATTGTCCAGCGGCGTCATGCCGATCATCGCCAGGCGTGTGCGCAGCAGGCGCACCAGGTTTTTTTCCACATCTGCCAGCGTGTCGTCCCGGTACAACGTTTCCGCCTCAATGCGCGCCACCTGACGGCGCAGGCCATGTTCCGTGTGGTTGCGCACCACGCCCACCAGTATTTCCGGGGCGGCGCGTACCAGTTGAGCCTGTGCTGCCGGGATGGCGTTGGCCGGGTTGAAGTTAAACAAGACGGTGACGGCAATGCGGAAGGGAATGCCGTCGCGGCTCATCACTTCAGCGAAGGTGAATTCGCCTAATCTGGCAGCCAGGCTAATGGCGGGCAGGGTGGTTTCATGCAGTGGATTTATGTGGAAGTATCCCGGTCCGGCCAGCCGGTGAAATTGTTCCATGCGCAGCACCGGCACCACATGATTGTCAGGGGCAAAACGAGCGCCAAACCATTTTGCGGGGATTTGCACTAACTTTTTCATCACATCCATTACCTCCGGGGCGACAGCCGTTGTGGCCGCCGCCAGACTGAACCGGCTAAAGCCGATATGACCAACCTGTGATGATTATAGGGAAAAGGGGCGGAGGGGTTCGGGCAATTATCTGGCAGGCAAAGGTTAACAGAATTAGGGTTATACCGGACAAGGTGACATCTGACACAGTGACTAAACAGCAATTCTCAGTTTGATTCGCGGCGGCAGATAAATCTGCACCAACAGAAGGCAAAGTCGGCCTTCGCCGACTGTCTCTAACCGACGAAGGTCGGCTTCACCTTCTGTTGCCGCGATTTTAATCGCCGGGTTTTGCAAACTGAGAATTGCTGGTGACTAAATGTCAGTTTATGACCTTTGTCAGTATATCAGTTGGGAAAGCCGTCCGGGTAGAGGCGGTAGCCACGGCCGTGAACCGTCAATAGATAACGTGGCCGGCGGGCGTCTGGCTCAATTTTGCGGCGCAGGCGGCTCATGGCGCTGTTCAGGCGGCTTTGTTCCGGGTCATGGTAATCGTATGGCTCGTGCAGACCTTTTTCCACAATGTCGTGCCGCTCGCACAACTGCCCGGCATGGGCATACAGGTAAGCCATAATGTCATATTCCTGGGTAGTTAGCTCAATCTGCTGCCCTTCAACCCAGACCGATTTGTTCACTTCATCCAGTCGCAAGCCCGGCGTCCTGCCTGGGGTGTCATCCACGACTAATGCCTGGGGATTGAGCACGGCCGTCGCCCACAGCAGATGCAACCAGGCGACTAACACATGACTGGGGTGGTACGGCTGTGGCGGCAAAGCCAGCAGCCGCGCCAGGCAGCAGAGATACGCCATTTCCCGGTAAGCGCGCCAGTCACAACCCGCCAGCCGGGACGCCTCCTGCCGCACCTGGTTGACCAGGCTGACGATGTGGGCTACCTCTGGCGGCAAATCATCGGTAACAAGGGGGTCGTCCAATTGATGGGCCGACCACAATCGTTCCTGCAACGCATGTATCTGGTGCAGGTCTCTGGCCTGGAAGAGGTCATGGGTCACGGCCGTTTCCAACGCCACAAAATCCATCACCAACGGCCCCCAATCCACCCCGCCAAAATCGAGCAGCCACACCTGCTGCTTTCGGTCTACCAGGATGGCGTCGGTATGCACACGGCCGTGTGTCACCCCCCAATAGGCTTCTCCCTGCCAGACATGAGTGCCTGTTTCCCAGCCAGGCGCCGGGTGCGGCAGCGTGTGGGTGTCCCCATTCAGGTGAAAAACCAGGGTGGTGGGCGTAACAGAGAGGCGGCCGGTTTGCGCGGCCAGCGTTTCTACCACATGGTGAATGTGGCCGGCAATCTCGGTCAGCGGCGGCAGTTGCAGCCACTTTTGGGCGAAAGCACACAGGTCATGCTCAGATTGGGGCACGGCCGTTTCATACCAGGCAGCCAGATTTTGGGTATAGAGCGCGTGGATGACGGCCGTAACCTCTACGGCCGGGCGATTGTGGCTGAACTGGCGCAACGTCTGGCTGGCCGCCAGGTCATCTCCCAGAAAGGCATAGGCAATGGCCGCAAAACGAGCCGTTTCCGCCGTATGCAGCTTGCCGATGTTTTTGATGCCAAATCGCTGCGGCACCAGTTTTTCATAGTGGCTATTTTCTGTTTTTACGGCCGTCGCCTGCCCGCAAGAGACAATATGCCGCGATTCCACTCCCTGCGCCGTGAAAGCATACACCGGCAACACAAAATGCTCTGGCGTAATGGTTAGCGGCGAACCAATGGTGATCTGGGCATAGTCGTAAAACAGTTTGCGGAACAGGTCCTCCAGTTCGGCAGCGCGTTCGGATAGGTCAGAACCGGCACCCATGGGGGCAGCAACGGCCGTGTCCGGGCAAAGCCATTGCGCCATAGGCAGGAAGGCCGGCGCCGTTTGCCAGGTAATGATGAGCTGCCAGTTGATGAGCATGTATTGGGTCAGGGCTTGTTGCACGGCCGTTTGCAGCGCCTCCAGCGATGTTTCCGTTTTTGTCAGATACTCCACTGCCGGAGGCAAAGCGCCTTTAAGCGACTGCACCGCATCCCGCAAACTGGGCCAGGCCGTCAGGATAATTTTGGGCACATCAGGCGCTTCCGAGCGGGCAATCTGGTAGCCGCTCATATCTTTGTCGTCCTCTTCCCGTTCCAGGCGCATATCCAGCACTGCCAGGTGGATGCGGCGCTGGCGCAGCGCCAACCGCGCCTCGGCTGCATTGGTGGCAGTAAGCACATGGTAGCCAGCCTGGCGGAAAAAGTCGCTGTACAGTTCCAACGACTCTGGCACGTTGTCGGCCCATAAGATACAGAATTGATTCATACTCATAGGTTCATCGCCTCCCTACAGACCTGCCTGATTTGCACGGCATCAAATGAGTGACGAATGTAGTCATGGGCGCCGGCCAGCAGCACGGCGCGGGCGTGTTGCCAGGTGGGCGAGGTGGAAGCGACTACAATGGGCATTTCACTCTGCTGTTGGTGTAACTGTTCTACCAGTTTTACCACATCCTGGACAAAACCGCTGGCATCCAGCAATAACAGGTCTGGCGGCGACTCCGCCAACTTAGGCCAGATGTCCTCTTCGCCAAAAACCAGGACATCACTCAGCCCATACACCGCCTCAGTCACGGCCGTGACCCAGGGCGAGGCGGCATTCTGCGTCAGGATAAAAAGGCGTTTCTTCTCCACGAAAACCGTTGGTGGAGGTAAATGGGTAATTGCGTAATTACCCATTTACCCGATTACCCAATTACTGAATCACACTCTCATGCACCGGCAGCGATAACACCAGCGTCGCCCCCCGTTCCGGTGCGTTGCGGGCGTACACATCACCCCCGTAGGTTTGCATAATGGCCTGCACCATCAACAAGCCACGCCCCAGGTGCCCCTCACGACGCGGCCGTTTTAATGAACCTTTGAATAACTCTGGTAACACCGCTTCTGGAATGCCGGGGCCGGTATCCTGAATGGCAATTTCCACCTGATCCTGGTTCAGCATGGTTTCAATGGTCAGCCGTTGCACGGAAGAGCTTTTCATGGCGTCAATGGCGTTGTCCACCACCAGGTCAAGCGCCAGCCGCAGCCACTCGGCGCTGGCCCACACCAGGATGTGGGGCGTCGTTTCCAATCGCAGCGTCGGCGGCGATAACACCGCATATTTATCATCCTGCCACAACTGCGCCATCCGTTCCCGGATCAGGTCATTGATCGCCAGCCGCTCGGCCCCCTCCTCTGAGGAGAGCGGCGGCGTAATGGGGCGGCTCATCACCCGTTCGGCCAGGTTGTGAATCATCGTCAATCTGGCTTTGATTTGTTGCCGCTGGGGGTCGTCGGGCACGGCCGTAGCCAATGACCCTTGCACCATATCGGCCGCATTGCGGATATTGACCGCGTCCGCCGTAATGCTGTGTCGCCAGGCATTACTGGCCATGCTCATCCAGGCCAGCGCCGCATAAGCGCCTACCTGCCCTTTGGTCTTGCGCAGTTCTTCCAGATGACGCATTTTGGCAATGGCCACCCCGGCCTGCGCGGCCAGCGTCTCCAACAGCGTAATCTGGTTCCGCGAAAAGTGGCGCGGCGTGGCATTGTACACGTGCATCACGGCGATGACCTCCCCTTCGCTCAGCACGGGCACGCCAATCAGCGAGCGCCGCCCTTTTTCGATAACCATCGGGTTTACATTGGTCACATAAAGCGCATCGTAGATAAAAACGGGGCGGCGGGTGCGCACCACTTTGCGGGTGAAACCATGGCGACGGGCCGAGGTCTGATACGGCCGTAAAACCGCCCCCAGCCCATCCAATGTATACGCCGGTGCAAACCGTTCATTCGTCCCATCCCAAAACAAAAAACTGGCCGACGCCGCCCGTGTCAATTGCAGCGATGCCTCCAGCACCAACTGCATCACCTGATTTTCATCAGCAGCCCCCGCCAGCGAAGTCGCCACTTCTTGCAAAATGTGCGCCTCACGCAGCGTATTGGCATTTTGAATGGCAATGGCGGCCTGGCCGGCCAGCGCTACCAACGCTTCCTGGTCTTGCTCATCAAACGCCCCCGGTTGTGAATGTTCCACATTGATCACTCCCACCACATGCCCTTCACTTTTAATGGGCACGGCCAGTTCAGAGCAGGTATCTTCGCTATAGGCCAGATAATTGGGATCAGCCTTTACGTTGGTGACCAATTGGGGCGCGCCGGTCTTAAAGGCGCGGCCGGTAATGCCATGCCGCTCTGGCTGGCTCAGATCAATATAGCCGGGACGTTGGCGCAGCCCGGCTAACAGTTCCGGCGGGTACGCGGCCTCAAAATTGAGCCGGTCGCCATCTTGCAGCAGCAGGCAGCTAAACTCCGCCTGTAGCCCGTGGGCGCCGGTCAATTTCCACGCCTGCTCCACCAGGTTGGTCAAAATCTCTTCCAGATTCAGCGACTCCACCACCGCCTGCCCGGCATCATAAAGTGCTTGCAGAGTAACGGCCTGCTGCCCGGCCTGGCTGTATAGCTGGGCATTGTGAATGGCATTGGCAATCTGGTTGGTCATCATTTCCAACGTGCTGATCTCGTCATCTTGCAGACCGCCGGCGCCCCGATGTTGCAAATCCAATACACCGATGACCTGGCCGCGTGCGATCAGGGGGAAGGTGGCTTCCGAGCGGGTGTGCCCCAGCAGCGGGTTACGCAAAAAGCGGTCATTCTGGCTGACGTCACCCACAATCTGGTAACGGCCGTCACGAGCCACCTGCCCCACCAATCCCTGCTCACCCACCTTCAGTTTGTACCCATCGGCTACCAGGCGCTGCCCATTTTCTGACGACGCGGCGCGCATGATCACATAATCGCGCCGGTCATCCATCAGGAAAAGAGCCACATGGTAAAAACCATAGGCAGTGGCAATGGCGTGGACGATCTTCTTGAGCAGCTTTTGTTCATCCAACGTGCTGTTGGCGTGGCCGGCCACCTGGGCGGCCAGATGCAGCAGCCGCGCCTGGCGCACGGCCGTGTCATACAACCGGGCATTTTTCATGGCAATGGCCGCCTGCGCCGCCAATGCTTCCAGGGCGCGAATATCTTCCTTGTCAAAGGCCGCATACTCTGAATGTTCCACGTTGATAATGCCCACCACTTCCTCTTCCAAAATGATGGGCACCACCAGTTCCGAGCGGGTTTCTGAATGTGAGCGCAAATAATCGGGATCATCTTCCACGTTGGCCACCAATTGTGGCTGTCTGGTTTTATAAGCGCGGTGCATGATCCCGGTACGGCCGTGTGCCCCTGCCCCCCAATCCACATACAGCCCCACTGCCTGCCGTGTCTTCTGCAATTCCGCCCGCGGATAGGCCGAAACCACCCTGGCCCTGACCCCTTCCTCCACCAGCCAGATACTACAATAACTAATGTGCCGCCCGGTTGAGCTCACCAGCCGCCATGACTGCTCGGCAATATGGTCCAAAATTTGCTGCTGATTCAACGACGCCGTCACCGCCTGCCCGGCCCGGTGCAGCGCCTCCAGCGCCGTCGTGTGCTGCTGTTTGCGCCCATACAAATGGGCATTGTGAATGGCAATGGCCGCCTGGTTGGCCGAAAGCTCAATGTGCCGTAATTCACTTTCCGTAAAATGGTGCGGTTGGCGATAGTTGATAAACAAAATGCCCACAATCTGGCCGCTTATCTGCAACCGCACCGCCACGCAAGAGACCACCTTCTCCTCTTGCTGAAAGCGACTGGCCGCAAACAAGGGATGCGCCTGTGTATCTTCCACCACCGTCAGTTTGGGCGCCTGCTCCAACAACGTGCGCGCCAGCCGGCTGGGGCGCATATCCGGCTCCACCTGGCTGTGCAACACACCACAGACCGTAGGCGGCGGAATGATAAGCCCTCGTTCCTGGTCGTAGACATGAAGCGTAACCACATCACAGCGCCAGGCGTGGTAAATGCCAGTCGTTACCGCAGCCAGCGTTTCCGGCAGATCAGCCAGCGTGGTAGCATTGGCGATCAGGGTGGTGGTTTCCCTGGCCTGTTCCAGTTGCGCCAGCAGACGGGCATTGCGCAGCGCCAGCGCCGCATGGTTGGCAAATGTCTGCGCAATTTCCTGTTCCTGCAAGGTAAACGTTTTGGGGCGATTGTAGTTCACATATAACGTACCCAGTTTTTCATCGCCCACAGTCAGCCCCATGCCCTGAAAGCTGCGCACGCCAGCACCGCGCAGCAGCAGCAGGGTGGAATCCCCCATAAAGGAGTATGTTTCCAGGTCATCCACATTTTGCACACCCAACCAGCCCATTTGCAATACGGTATCGGTGGTGCCGCCGGGGCGCGGCCCCAGCTTGCGCGAACGCCACCAAATCTCGTCCGGGATGCCATAAACGACAGAATCCTCTGGCATAAACTGGAGCCGGGATTCATCGTAAGACCAGATCACGGCCGAATCAGCCTGTAACACGTGGCAGGCGCTCACCACGATCTGGTTGAGTACGGCCGGCAGTCCGTCGGCGTGGGCCAGCATCTCCGCCGCCTGGCGCATATGCTCCAATTCACCAATTTTCCGGGCATTTTCATAGGCAATGGCTGCCTGGTTCACAAACAGTTGCAGCGCCTCAATTTCGGTGTCACTGAATGTGCGAGGGGCGTCATAATAAACCCACATGACCCCTAAACAGTCGCCTTCAATGGAAACGGGCAGCCCAACCGCCGCCTGGATACCCCGCTCAAAGAAGCTGGGATTGGCCCGCTCCAGCGCCAGGGCATAATTCTCAATAATTTGGGGCTGCCCGGTGCGGGCCACCGTCATGGAAAGGCCATTCGGGCGAATGACGCTCTTGACGTTTACGTGGTCGTCTTCGGAAATGAGCAGGTCGGTTACCTGGCCGGTGTGCCGGTCAATGAGAAAGAGACGTACCCCGGCAGCGGCGGCCACTTCTTTGGCCTGGGTCACAATGTCTTGCCATACCTGGCGGGGGTCATGGGAGGAGACGAGGGTGTTACTGGCCTGGTAAAACTGGTGCAGCCGCTGCCAGGCTCGCTCGGATTCGTGGAGCAGGTGCGCTTTTTCCAGACCAATGGCGGCCTGCAGGGCAAAACGTTCCAGGATGTCTATGTCGTTGGCAAAGAGACGGTGGCTTTGTTCGGCGTCGGCAATGAAAAGCACGGCCGTGACCCGCTCTTCTTGTTTTAGAGGAATGGCTACGACGGTTTGCAGCCCCATCCCGGCAAAGAGGGTATCTTGTTCCGGCCAGTGGGGGTAGTCATTGGTGTTCAGTGTAATGCCGGTGCGGGCGGCCTGCCCCAACAGCCCTGCGGATAGGCTGGCCCGCCGGCCAAGCCAGGTGGCGGGCAGACCATACCCATCGGCCAGGGTTAGTGTGTCGCCGGTCACGTAAAAAAGGGCGCTGGTGGTGCAGCCAACCAGTTCGGCCGCCAGCCGGATGACATCCTGGCGCAGCCGTTCTGTATCCTGATGGGCCAGGATTCGGCGCGAGGTTTCGTCCAGGGTAGCCAGCAAATGGCTGCGCCGCTGGCTTTCTTCGTGGGCCTGTAACCGTTCCACGAGCACGGCCGTTTGCCGGGCAATCGTCAGGGTCAGTTCAATCCGCTTGTCGTCAAAGGGGGCGCTTTCCCAGGGGCGCATTTCCCCCAGTTCCAGCAGCCCCACTGTGCGGCGGCCCGAACGCAGGGGGGCCACAAGCATGGATTGGATGTCGCTGTCCAGCGCCATCTGCCGCGACCAGCGCTGCAAGATGCCCCGCCCGGCCCGGCCGTTGATTTTGATGATACTGTAGGCATGTTCATACAGCAGTTCATCCAGACGCGGCCAATCGGCAACGGCCGTGGCCTGGCCCAGGTTCGGTTGCCAGGTGAAAGCGGCGGTGTTGTTGTCTGGCAGGGGGGAAACGGCGACGGCCGTTAAATAGCGGCTGTCTGGGTCTAACAGGAAAATGCGGCAGAAGGTGGCCCCCATATGCCGCACCATCATGTGCGCCAGCTCTTGCAGGCCGCGCGTCAAATTCTCGGCTTCGGCCAGCAAATTGCTGGCCGCCAACAGCAAATTGAGACGCTGCTGCGTCTCTACGATTTCTCCTTTGAGGGTGTTGTTGGTAGGGCCATCCTGTGCAATCACCAACAACTGATCATAGGGAATATCAATATGTGGCTCACCGTGTAACCGGTCGGTTTTGCGCATCAACCGTCTCCTGCTGTACTCAACACTGGCTATGGCCGGTTTCTAGCCAGGCCACAGCCAGCATATGTGGGGTATCCCCCCCTGTTTGTCCAACCCCGAACTGGCGGCTGATGGTGATGTTTATACCATATTCCCACCGGCATGAACGGGTAATAATCTGGCAATTTTCTGGCAATGAGCCGGGATTTATTATGGCAACAGGACAAAAATGGCTCCAAAACGCCCGGTTTTCCCTTTTTCGGCGCGGTGGGAGAAGAAGAGATCGGTGCGTTCGGCCGTACACAAACCGGATAACTCAATGTGGCCCACGCCCGCCCCTTGCAGCCGTATCTGGTTGGCGGCGGGCAGGTCGAAATGGTAACGGCCGTTGCCCTTCCCCTCTGGCTGCCGTAACAATTGCTCCCAACTGGCAAACGCCGCTTTCACCTCACTCACCAGCGGCTCGTCCACCTCATACTGCGCCCAGCCAATACACGGGCCAATGCCCGCCCGCACATCGGCCGGATTCGTGCCAAACTCTTGCTGCATAGCCCGCACCATCGCCCCCGGCAAATCTACCACCACCCCTTTCCAGCCAGCGTGCCCCAGGCCAATGGCGTGGTTGACCGGGTCGTAGAGCAAGATGGGGGTGCAGTCGGCAAAATTCATGGTCAGGGCACAGCCCGGTTCATTGCTGATCAGCCCGTCCGAGTGCGCGGTATAGTCGCCATTGTTGGCGCTGCTGACGCGGGTGACGGTATTGCCGTGTACCAGGTGGGCGTGAACGGCCGTGTCATTATCCCGCCCAAACAGCCCATACGCCCGGCGACGGTTGGCAAACACATGCGCCGGATCATCCTTCACCGAAACACTCAGGTTCAGCGAATGGAACGGCGCCGGACTGACGCCGCCCTGCCGCGAGAAGATGGCGTGTTGGACACGGCCGTATCCCACTAAAGATTCAAACTGAAAATAAATGATCTCATTGCGTAGCTGTTGTTTCATCATATTGGCAAAATTAAAACACGGATTGGGTGAAAGGGCGAGAGAGGGGATTGGAGATTGGAGGTTGGAGATTGGAGCAATCTCTAATCTCTAATCTCCAATCTCTCATCTCTTTTGATACCCACGGCCGTCCACGTTACACTTACCCCCCATGTCTGCCTGGCGCAAACTACCGGCCACGTTCTGGCAACTGCTCACCGTCACCCTGTGGGGGCTGCCACTGCTCACGCCGCTGCTGAAGTGGACGGCCGTCGCCTGCACCCACGACGGTCATCTGCATTACCACCGCGTCGCCGCCATGCGCTACACCTGGGAGCAAGGGTTGTACTTCACCCGCTGGCTGCCCGACCTGGCTTTTGGCTACGGCTACCCCTTTTTTGTCTACCGCGAACCGGCGCCGCTGTATGTGGTGCTGCTGCCCCACCTGCTCGGTTTGCCGATGCCCGCCGCCGAAAACCTGTTTTATGCCCTCTGCATTCTGGCCGGCGGCTGGTTCATGTTCCTCTGGGCGCGGGACATTTTTGGGGCGCGCGCCGGGCTGGTCAGCGCCGTGGCGTATATGAGCGCGCCCTATGTGCTGGTGGATGCGCTGGTGCGCGGCAATGCGCCGGAATCGCTGGCGCTGCCGCTGCTGCCGCTGCTGCTGTGGGCTGGGCGTCGCTGGCTGCTGGCAGGCGGGCGGTGGTGGTTTGTCACGGCCGTCTTCTCTCTGGCCTTCCTCTCCCTCAGCCACAACATCTCCCTGCTCATCTTCACACCCACCTTGCTGGTTTATCTGCTGGCGTTGGCGGTGCTGCACAAAATGGGGTGGCGCACGGCCGTGTTGCGGCTGGTGCTGCTCTTTGGCCTGGGGCTGGGCATGACCAGTTTTTATGCCGTCGGCGCTGTGTTAGAGATGGATGCCGTCACCTTGCAGCAATCCACCAGCACCCGCAACAACGATTTTCGCTACAACTTTGCCACCCTGGCCGAGATTTTTGCCCCCGTCAGCCCCGAAGACCCCACCCTGCTCAATCCGCCGCTCCTCTTTCGCCTGGGGTGGGTGACAACGGCGCTGGCGATATGGGGGGCGTTGAGTTGGTTTTGGTTAAGGAGATTGGAGATTGGAGATCGGAGATTGGGCGAATCTCCAATCTCCAATCTCCAATCTCTAAAAGAACAGCGCGCCCATATCCTGCTGGCGGTTTTGCTCACGGCCGTCTACCTCTTCATGTCCCTCGCCACCTCCCATTTCCTCTGGGAAAACCTGCCCCTGATTGATTTCACCCAATTCCCCTGGCGCTTCATCGGCCGCGCCGCTCTGCCCCTCGCCCTGCTCGCCGGCGCCCCCTTCATCTGTATCCCGAAGCCCGAAATCCGAAGCCCGAAATCCGAAGCCCCAAAACCGTCCACCGATTACCGATTACCGATTACCGATTACCTCCTCCTCCTCGTCCTCTGCCTGCTCATCCTGGAGGCCATCCCCAACCTCTACCCCAACGAGTGCCGCGAAGAGCCATTCCCCACCATTCTCACCGTGCATCAATACGAGCATGAAACCGGGCTGGTAGGGGTAGACCCCGAAGGCAGCTATTTTCCCCGCTCAGTCTTGCAACGCCCCGCCGGTTCGCCGCTGGAAGCGGCATATCAGGCCGGGCAGCCGCCGCAGCGGTTTGACATAACGTCGCTGCCCGATGGGGCGCAGATCGGGGAAATGGCGTCGCAGCCACGCGGCGTCAGCTTGCAACTGACCAGCACACGGCCGTTCACCGCCACCTACCTCTCCTTTGCCTTTCCTGGCTGGCAGGCGTGGGTGGATGGCACGGCCGTACCCATTACCCCCAGCCGTCCCGATGGTCTGATCACTTTCCCCGTGCCCGCTGGCAGCCATATGATTGAGGTGAAATGGGGCAACACCCCTTTACGCATCACCCTCATGGCGCTCAGCTTTCTGGCGTTTATGTCAACTCTCTTGCTGGTAATTTTTGGTAATCGGTTATCGGTATTCGGTAATCGGTCATTACCATACCCACCCGCCTGCTTACCGATTACCGTTTACCGATTACTGATTACCGCCGCCTTCCTCACCCTGGCGCTCACCCTGTTCATCAGCCGCAGCCACAACCCGCTGCGCCGCCCTGCACCGCCGCCGGTCGCGGTCACGGCCGTGTTACAAGGCGGCGAACTACGGCTGGATGGTTTCAATTTATCGACCAACACGGTAGAAAGCGGCGGGACGTTTGACGTGGACATGGCCTGGACGGCCGTAGAGTACCCCCGCGCCCGCTACCAGACCAACCTCAGGTTAAACGGGCCGGACGGTTTATCCTGGAGCGAAAAAGAGACGTTCCGCCCCCGCCTATACGAAGATGCGCCGCCCACCCTTTTCTGGCAGCCGGGGCAGTGGGCCTGGGACAGCCGCGAGGTGCAGGTTTTGCCGGGCACGCCGCCAGGTCAATATAACCTGGTACTGACGCTGTTTGACCGGGACAGCTTGCAGCCGGTGACGTTGGTAGACGAAACGGGGCAGGTGGTGGGGCCAACGGCCGTACTCGGCCAGATCACGGTCACACCCACCGGCGACAAACCGGCCTTCACCCCCCAATTCCCGCTCACCGCCGCCATCCCCAGCGTGGGCTGGACGCTGCTCGGCTACAACCAGGATCGGGATGAGGCTGCGCCCGGCGACCCGTTTTTGCTGACGCTCTTTTGGGAACGGGGCGCCGCCCCCGCCGACGGCTTCCACCTGAGCCTGCACGACGAGAGCGGGAACCTGGTATATACACAGCAATTGCCCTTCACGCCGACGGCCGTACCCGCCCTGACGCTGCCCAACCACAGCCGCCTCCGCAGCCAACACCTGCTGCGCCTGCCGGTAGATTTGGGCGACGGCCGTTACCAATGGCGCATCGAAAATGATACGGCCCTGGGGGAACTGACCATCCACGCTCCTGAACGGGTAATGACGCCGCCGGTGCTGGACACGGCCGTGAACGCCCCCTTCCACCCCCCCGACGCCGCCCCCCGCGCCACACTCATCGGTTATTCAATCTCCAATCTCCAATCTCCAATCTCTCTTTACTGGCGCGCTGACGCTGTTTTCCCCACCAGCAACCGCGTCTTTGTCCATCTGGTAGACCAAAACGGGCAGATCATCGCCCAATCTGACGGTGAACCGGCCAACTGGACGCGCCCCACCACCGGCTGGCTACCCGGTGAATATATCACCGACGAGCACACCCTGACCCTGCCTGCGGAATTGCCATCCGGCCCGCTAACCCTGCGCGTGGGCCTTTACGATCCGCAAACCGGCCAACGGCTGCAAACCGGCACGGCCGATTACGTGGAGATTTTGCTGCCGTAGGGATGGGGGGGAGTGGGAAAGTGAGCGTGGGTGGCGGCAAGGCGCGTTTATTGTATCAGTAATTCCAACTGGCTATTGATGGCTGGCATGGACGTGATGCGCGCCGCGCCATAGTGTACCTGGAATTGGGGCAAAATGAGCTGCTCGATGGTGGCGGCGGTGGCCACGTCGGCGGGCAGCAGGCGGTGAAAACGCCCCATCTCCAGCCGGTTGGCAAAGGTGATGGCCTGGTCGCGGGCTGCTTTTTGTAGCAACTTTTCAGCCAGAGGGGGCAGGCGATCAAGCGGCTGGCGGACGTAAAGGCAGTATTCGTTGATGGATTCGGCGGAGATGCCCTGGGCGATGAGTACGGCCGTCAACAATTCCCCCCACACCGTGCCCCAAAAATGAAACAGGAAACCACCCGGTTCCTCCGGCAGCCAGACCATCTGCCCCGGCGGCACGGCCAGCGAACGGGCCACCGCCTGGGTAATCGGGTAAGGGATGGCAGCATAGCTGGTGGCAAAACGCAGCAGATCATCCACTGTGCCCCCCGGCGCGGGCAGCAGGCCGAAGCGGTACTTTTCCACCCAGGCCACGCGCATGGGCTGGCCGCCAAACAGCACCACCGTACCCGGCGGGTAGCTGCGGTCGGTGTGGGCGATGGTGCGGCCGGTGTGGGCGTCTACGGCCGTGATCGCCTCCACCTCCGCGCCAATGTTGCTGTAAATCTCGTGCCGGTCGAGCAACTCTTGTAATTTCTCGTCCGGCTTCCATTCGCCCAAACGTCCCGATTGCAGATAGTGGGCAAAGGTCAACTGCCCCAAAATTTTGCGCAAAGCCTCGTCCGACACCTCTGGCGGGGCAATGCGGCGCAGGTCAGCCAGGCGCAGGCTACCTGTAGGGCTTTGTTTGATCAGGCTGAAGGTTTGTTGGATGAGGACGGAGGGGCGGAATGAATAGGAAGGAGATTGGGAGATTGAGAGATTAGGAGATTGAACAGTCTCCCAATCTCCTGATCTCCCAATCTCCTGCGTCAGCCGCAATAGCGCCTCAAACCGTGCCCATTCGCCGGGGGAGCGGGGCATACACAAGACCTGGGTATGGGCGGCGCGACGGCCGCCGCGCCCCACGCGCTGCATGAAGGAGTTGAGGTCAGGCGGTGCGCCCAGCAGCACCACATCATCAATGCTGCCAATGTCTATGCCCAGTTCCAGGGTGGAGGTGCAGACGCACACGGCCGTTGCCGCCGCCGCAAATCGCTCCTCTACATCCTGGCGCACGGCGGCATCCAGATTACTGTAATGCACAAAAACGTCGGCATGATGGGGCAGTTGTTGGCGCAGGGTGACGGCCGTTTGCTCCACCTCGGCGCGAGAGTTGCAGAAGATGAGCGATTTGAAGGCGGCTCGTTGGCTTAACGCTTCTACCAGTTCGGCCAGAGAGTATAACGGCCGTATCTCCGCTTCAATGGGCCGCCCACCGGGAATCTGCACAATCACGCCATCATGCAAATAACGGGCCGCCACGCCTGCCGGGTCCGGCTCGGTGGCGGACAGGGCTATGCGCTGCATGGGCGGTATAGCCGGCTGTTCATAAGCGCGAATGCGCTCCAGGCGCGGCAGCAAACAGCGGATGTGGTCGCCGCGGGGGGTGTTGTCGAACAGGTGAATCTCGTCCAGAACGATGGCTTGCAGGCTGGTAAAGATTTTGGGGGTGCGGGTGAGCAGGGAGTCGGTAGATTCGAGCGTGGTGATGAGCAGGGCAGGTGGTTGTGAAGGCAAGGACACGTCGCCGGTTTTCATGCCAATGGCCACGGCCGTGTCCGCCAGAATCGGCTGCAACCGTTCGTACAGGTCACGCACCAGGGCGCGGGTGGGGCAAAGGTAGAGGATGTGAAGATTGGGAGATTGGAGATTGAGAGATTGGGAGATTGGGAGATTGGGCCAGTAGCGTTCTAACAAAGGGGCGAGGACGGCTTCGGTTTTGCCGGCGGCGGTGGCGGCGATGATGAGGGTGTCACGGCCGTTCAGGATGGGGGGGATGGCTTGCTGCTGAACGGGGGTGAAACGGCCGTGACGGGCAAAAAACAGCCGCCACGTATGCGGTAGCCGCTCTTTCACTGCTTGTTGGCTTAAGTGGGTGGTCATGTTACTATACCCGGTATGTCATCAAATGGCGCCATGCGCCTCAAGCCATCATACTCAGTTTAAGCGATTTTGAGCAAATTCTGGCCGACCAAACTGAACGCAACAAGATGACCGGCCTGGTACGCGAACTAACACCCGCCTACAGCCTCGGCAAGGCGATCACCCATCCAGAAGATAATGGTTCGTAACGGGCTGACGAGAACTGACACATGACCACACCACATGTTTTTATGCCGTTCATCTTGAATGACGAACATAAGATTTCCAGTCATTCACTGCTGCTACAGGCAAACTGCTTTGAGTGGATGGCGCAAATCCCGCCGGAAAGCATTCATGCCATTGTGACTGATCCCCCTTATGGGGTGAAGGAGTATGAACCAGAACAACTAGAGAAACGAAGCAATGGCAATGGCGGGATATGGCGTATTCCGCCCTCATTTGATGGTCACACACGCGCACCTCTGCCCCGCTTTACAGCCCTTAACCAAGAAGAACGACAGAAGGTTCAGCAATTCTTTTATGACTGGGCCGGTTTAGCTTTACAGGTTTTACGGCCTGGTGGACACATTTTTTTGGCGTCCAATGTTTTTTTGTCACAAGTTGTGTTTACGGCCGTTGCCGATGCCGGGTTTGAATATCGTGGTCAGGTTATCCGCCTGGTGCGCACGTTGCGCGGCGGTGATAGACCCAAAAACGCCGAAGCAGAATTTCCTGATGTCTGTACTATGCCTAGAGGTTGTTATGAACCCTGGGGAATCTTTCGTAAGCCTCTGCCACAGGAAATGACTATTGCCGACTGTCTGCGAGCCTACCAGACGGGCGGGCTGCGGCGCAAACCCGATGGCAAACCCTTTGCCGACGTTATCGAAAGCGAGCGCACCCCACAACGGGAACGGGGCATAGCCGACCATCCCAGCCTGAAACCACAATCCTTTTTGCGTCAGATCGTTTATGCGGCTCTACCTCTTGGACAGGGTATTGTCCTTGATCCTTTCATGGGATCCGGCTCAACTGTGGCTGCGGTTGAAGCAGTTGGTTATACAGGCATCGGCGTAGAACGCCTCTCAAATTATTATGAAATCAGCATTCATGCTGTACCGCGATTAGCAGAACTCCCCACCGCCGAACAACAATTATCGCTTGGTTTGGTTTAAGTCCTGATAAATCCAGTTGGCCCTCATTTTTGCTGCCCTGGCTTTGTTTACACTGGCGGTAATGGTACGGTAGCTGGCCCCGGTTCGCCCCGAAAACGACCAATCTTCCATTTGTCAATTTAGCTGCATAGACCCCCAGAAAGCGGAAAGATTTAGGCGCAACACCTTTCTGTTTGTCACTGACTGTATTGCTATCAAAATGGAACACCATGAGCCAGACTGCTTCAGGGTTATGTCCTTGCCAACCCGTTGCATGGCGCGAACCTTTGATTTCAAGACCATCATTGGCATATTGGACAGCATCATTGGGGAATAATCCGCGCGGAATCAAGTCAGGGTGCCCATTGTGGTATTGGTTCTTCACCAAATGGGGGCAGTATTGGGGAATGTTCATTCCCAAAAACTCGCCAACCATACTGCTAAAGCTGGCAGGCATTAAGAAACTTTCCAGACGGGGGATTTGTCGGGTATGTAGTTGTTGATTGATGAAACCCAGGAAATCAATGAAATCATTCATCGCCTGATGGATGTGGTCTGGTGTTAAGCCATAAGGCAGATGGGCATGAACGTTGAAATAGCTTGCGTTCACAGCCAGGGGGTTACAAGCCTGAGATTCTTCACTGGTCTCGTCTATTTTCATTGTTGGCTCACCGAACCTGGGCGCGGAGTTCGTCGAGCAGGGTGGCGACGTCGTAGGTTGGGTGGAGGTAGAGCAGGTCGAACAGTTCGACGGCTAAACGGACGACGCTGCGCATGGAGAAACGGCCGTGCCGCACCCCCATGGCCAGATGTTCCGCCGCCCCGCGCCGGATTTGCGCCTGCCGTTCGCCCGGCTCGTAGCCATACGCCTGGGCGTGATAGTTGAGGATGCGCTGCAAAAAGTGGCCCACTTCTTGGGGATCAGCGTCTGGTTCCAGGTTGAAGATGTCCTCGTCCGCCAGCCACTCAGCCAGCGGCAGCCGGTTGTCGCTGCGGGTGACGGTGAAGAGGAAAAAGAGGGATTGCCCCGGCCCATAGGCCATGGGGTAATGGCGCCAGCGGTGCTGCGGGAACTGCTCTTCGCGCAGTTTGTCTTGCTGTTCGCGCAAGGCAGCATAGATGAGCGCCTGGAAAAAGAGGGTGGCTTTGGGGCGCTGATACGGCCGTAACAACGAATAACTCTCCGCCTCATCCACCAACAAACAGAGGCCGCTGTAACTGTTGAGCCGCGCCAGGACGGAGACGGCCGTGAACAAATAGGCCATCTGCCGCGCATTTTCGCCAATGGTGTAAATGGAAGGGAATTTCACGTCGCGGGGTATCGCCTTGTTCATCAGCGTCACCCGCCGCCCGCCCATCAGCCAGTTCAGCCATGCCTGCCGCTGCCGCGACGAGGTAGTGCTGGCCATGGCCCGCAAACCCACCGTGAACGGGTCGTGGGCAGCCGGCGTCATCTCTTGTAATTGGGTGATGGTGTGGGGGTGTACGGCCGTTTTCAGCAGCAGCGGCTCCAGCCCGCGCTCGTCCGTATCCGGGTAGCGCAAATGGCGCATCGCTTCACGGTAAATGGCAAAGGGGCGGTGTGGCGGTAGTTCTTGTAAATCCAGGCTGATGGCGGCCACCAGAAAGTTGCGGTTCAGCGCCTCCTGCGTGGTCAGTTCCACCAGGTGGCTTTTGCCGTAACCATATTCCCCCACCACGGCCCGCACCGCGCCCCCCTGCTGGTGCGCCTGGTTCAGGCCGCGAATCAGGCTCTCCCGTTCCGCCTGCAAATCAATGGTCAGTTCCGGGACGTGCTGCGCCGGGGCAATGCCCACGCGCAACGATTCGATCAACTGCCGCGCTTCCAACTGGTTTTGCGGCATGGGTGCGGGCTGAAAAGGGGCGGCATAGGCCGGTCGCGGTTCGGCCAGAGGTTGCCCATCCCGTATAAATTCACTGGCCGGCCGCCGGAAACGCAGCCCATTTTCAAACCAGACCAGCCACTCCGAACCGTTGCGGTACACGGCCGTGACCTGCCCCGCCCCAAACTGTGGATGTTCAACCTGTTGTCCTATCATCGTTATGTTAACTGCATCGTGGCATCCAATAAATCATCCACCAGTTTCTGAAGCTCAATGGTCGCCGGTTCCAAGTTTGCCGTTTGAAAACCGTGTACCAGACGATTTCTGACCTCTATTAAGGACATGGCTTTGTCATACTGTTCAATTGAAAGTTCCCCCTGTGTGTACAAATGCTTGATGAGGGAGACCGGGGGAAACTGCTCAATCGGAATCAAGGCTTGTTCTGCTTGTTTGCGCATGAGCGCTTCGGCCACTGCCCAAAGCGATAAAAATGCTGCCTCAACTTTCCCTTGAGCAATTAACTGTTCACCTTGCTCTTTGCGCTTTTCTATTTCTGCCCATGACAACACCTGTTTGCCCTTTGGCGAATCCTGATCTGTAATCAGGAGAAAACGCCAGCCAGGATGTTCGGCAACAGTCTCCGCAATTTCCCGAAAACGCTCCACTGAAATCCGGTCGGCGGAACTTCTAACTTCAATGAGGTAGCCCCTATCCTCCGATTTTTTTACGAGTAAATCTGGGGAATACATGCCTAAATCGAAGGGTAAATCATCTGGCTGCGGGGCAATGAATACCTTATACCCTTCGCGCCGATAATCGTCAGCCACTTTTGACAAGAGCAACTGTTCTTCTTGTGAACGTTGGGTTGGGTTTGTCATCATAGGTAGTCCTCTAATACTTTCGCCGTTGTAATGCGCACGTAGACACATTCCTTACCCCCGGCAATTCCCTTGAGCAATTCTGATGGACATCGTGTTAAATCAAATGTGCCAACCAGAGGTCGTTTGTGGGCCTCAATATCAGTGATGAAGGCATCATCAGGATACACCAAACCTATCAGCGCATCTAAAATAGGTTTGATGATATTGTCTATATCTGCCGGGTCAGTGTCAAACAAATAAACCAAAGTGAGGTGTACATCGCCTGTAGACAGCGCCGTGCCAGTCCAGCTTTTGGCAGCTTCGGCACGTATAAACTGCTGCCATCTTTGCCTGTTTTTGTGTTTCGCCTGAATGGAAAGTGGCCGCCTGGGAATGAGAAACTCGAATAGCATGAGATTCGTTTTTCAATATCAGGGATTCGTTTGTTAGTAAGGCGGCGTTTCGCCGCCGGCGAGTTCGTCAATCTGGCCGCGCAGGAGGGCCTGGGCTTCGGCTTCGGTGATGGTGTGTTCGCTGCCATAATGCTGGCGGGAGAGTTCGACGACAAAAGATTTCACAAAGAGGCGGCGGTGGCTGATGTCCAGGAAGACATCGCGGGCGACGTTGGCCAGGATGACGGCGTTGGCGCGCTGTATGGCGTGGTCGAGTTGGGTTTCAAAGGCGGTTTCGTAGATGGGGATGAGCTTTTCGCCGATAGCCAGCATCAGATCATCTTCGTTCAGGTCGAGGTTGTCCAGGCTGATGAGGGGGCTGAAATGGTTGGCGCGGCTGAAATGGCCGGGGGCGCGCACCCGCTGTTGCAGCGCCGGGTATTTGGGCACGGTGTCGTTGACAAATTGGGGCGGCACAGCGTAGACAAACATGGCGCCGGGCAAATCTTCACGGGTGCGGTCTATCACTTCGCGCAGGGTGTCGGTGGCTAATTTTTCCGCCTTGCCGCCCACGGAGGCCATGCGGTCTACCTCGTCGAAGAGCAGGATCAGTCCGCTGAAGCTGAGGGCGCGGATGACCTGGCAGAGGGAGCGCAACATGCGGAAGGCGTTGGGTTTGTTGATTTTGCCGGTGACGCCGATCTCGCGCAGGGTTTTGGTGTCGTCGGGGCTGGTCGTTTCGCCCATGAGCCAACGGCCGAGCGCGTCCAGCCGTTCGTCGTTGTCGCGGATGAGGGCGTCAAAATAGGCGAGTACGGCCGTTTGAAATGCCGGACTGTCTACGGCCGTCGCCTCCAATGTATCCACCAGACCACGGTAGCGCGGGTTGGACAATGTTTCCAGGCTCAATTCCCCACCCACAATCCGCCGCAGCGCCCCTTCCAGAAAACGCATCAGACCGGTTTCGTCACTCACTGCCTCATCCGATTCGTGCCAGATGATGTGTTGGGCGACGGCTTCGTAAACCTTTTTCTGGTCGTCGTAAGGGGTTTCTACGGGGCTGAGGTCTACTTTGGCAACGACAAAGTTGCGCTCCCAGGCGATGTCCCGCAGGCAGTAAAGGAAGTGGGATTTGCCACTGCCATAGTCGCCAATGACCATTTTGTACGCCGCGCCGCCATCTTGCAAATAAGACGACAGGTAAAATTGATCCAGCGCCGCCAGCAAGGATTGGTTGCCGACGTTGAAATGCTGCACCCCACGCGGCGGCGGCGTACCAAAACTGCCCAAAATTTCCATGATGTTTCGCGCCAGGGGACGAGAGAGAGTCGCTTCGCTCATAATAGTCAATGGTCAATTGGCAATTTCCAATTGCCAATTGACCGTTACTCAAAGGTGATGTCGCTGTAGTAGTCGCCGTCTACGGCCGTGCGCGGCAGCCAGATGGCGCGGCTGGCCTGTTCGGCCTGGCTTTTAGTAGCCACACCCAGGCGGAAGGGGGTCTCCCCCTGTTCCTGCGCCAGCACCAGGTCGCGCACAAACAGCACCCGTTCGTAATCCTTGAAAGTGCTGCGCGAGGGGGCGTTCCAGAAACGGGCATTTTGCCGGTTCATGGTCAATTGGGCATACACTTCCACGATATTGATGCGCCCGCCCGACGGCCGTTGCTTGCGTTTATCCATGCAATCCTGCCACGCCTTTTGCAGGTCGGGCAAAAAGCTGCCCTCCAGTTGGCGGTTGACAATGCGTTTCACCTGCTGGTCATACGCCTTGAGGATGCCGGTGAGGGAGAGGGGGATGGGGTTGGTGAGTGGCTCACGGCCGTACAACCATTGCCCTTTGCGTGAGGCCATTTCTATTTTGAAGGTCAGGTTGCCGACGGTGAGGATGGGCGGACGGCCGTCAACCGTCTCCCCACGCCGGGCAAATTCCTCGCGCAAATCTTTGGCAAAATCAAAGGCCAGGTCATCCAGAGCTTGTTGGGTGGCGGCGGCAAAGGTGGTCACGGCCGTAGCCAACGTCTCATTTTCCACCTCAGCGGCGGCGGCTTCCAGTTTCAGCAGCGCCTTGTGCATGGGCAGGGCGTCTGCTTTGCTTTCCGAGGCGAGTTTCACGGCCGTGTTCAAAGACCCCATGGCCGCCTTCAATACCTTCAATTGCGGCTCCAGTTCCGCCTGCGCCGCCAATAGTTGCGCCAACACATCTGCCATAAATCGAGTTCTCCTTTTATGAAAAGTGGTGCGATTATAGTGTAGAGGAGTTAGTTTTCAAAAGGAGGGAAATCAGGATGGCGCCCTCAATTTGACAAAAAGTTTTCACTTCTTCACAGGCTGTTTCGCCAGCGGAAGACCGGGCGGGTTAGGAAAAAACCGCCCGGTCTCATTCTCATTTGCTAATCACCGGCAGGTAAATAGTGAATCGGGGTGGTTCAATGGTTGGCGTTGGTGTGTTGGCCGGAAGCGTAGCTGTTGGCGTGGGTGTAGGCGTATCTGGCGTTGGCGTCGGAGTTTCTGGTGTAGGCGTGGGTGTCACCGGGGTTGGCGTGGGAGTGGGTATGTCCGGGGTGGGTGTCGGCGTCTCCGGCGTCGGCGTCGGTGTATCTGGTGTGGGGGTGGGTGTCACTGGCGTCGGCGTCGGTGTGTCCGGCGTGGGAGTGGATGTATAGGTGGGTGTTGATGTTGGTGTGTTTGTCAATTCTTGTTCCACTGCGCCCATGTCACACACGGCCGTACCATCGCCATCACCATCCAACGGCCGTATTATCCCGCGTTGGTCGGTCAGTTCGCAGGAAACGTCATCCCCGGCATCCAGCGCCGGGCTGCCAGGCAGCAGCGCATGTGTCCAGGTGGCCCCGCCATTGTCCGCCAGCGGCCCCAGTAATGGGTCGCCGCTCACTAGCGGATCACAACTACCATCTTCGACCAGATTATGCACATTGGTGTTAAACAAGCCGCTGTTAGCGCAATCACCACCAACACTATTGGCGATGATGCTGTTACTCATGGTCAGCACGCCGCTGCTGACAATACCACCGGCAACGGCCGCTTCATTCTCACTCAGCGTCACATTGTTCAACGATAATGATTGGCTGCTGCTAATGCCGCCCCCGGCCGTAATCGCCCGGTTGGCGCTAAAAGTGCTGTTTAGTACCTCGACATGATCACCAGTCCAGTTCGCAATACCTCCGCCATAACCGGCAACGTTTTCTTGAAACAGGCTGTGGGTAGCAGTTATAGCGGCATTATAAAAATTCGTCCCATAATTCACAATGCCACCACCATATTGGCTGGCCATATTACCGCTAAAAACCACACCAGTTAACATCAGAGAATTGTCGTTGTGAATACCGCCACCGCTGTGTACGGCCGTGTTGCTGAAAAATGTACTGTTCCCAATAACAGCTCTGGCATCATTAAGGATTCCCCCACCATAAACAGTTGCCCTGTTCTGCACAAAATGGCTGTTCGTCACGGTCAAGACGTTGCTGGCAAATAGACCACCCCCATAAGCAGCCACATTGCTCACAAAGGTGGTATTTGAAATGGAGATGGCGCTACTGGCTGCCCCAGAAGTAGATACACTTACTATCCCTCCACCAAGCCCAGTGACCTGGTTTGCCACAATTTGGCTATCCCATATTTCTACCATGCCTCTATCATTCAGAATGGCACCACCATGCTCCGCCGAGTTACTAATGAATGTCGAAGAGTAAACACGCAACACCCCTTCATAATTCTGAATGCCGCCTCCCATACCATTCGTGACATTTTCCGCAAAAGTGGTATTTTCTAGCATCAGTAACCCCCTGTTATATATACCACTCGCATTACAACAGGCATACCCCCTGGCGATAGTCATCTGTGTTATCGTGACCTGTACATTGGGATCATAAATTGTAAACACGCGCCAGAGATTGTTGCCACTTACGGTCAATGAAAGCACATCGTTGCCATCAATAGTTACATCATCGTCAATGGTTGGTAGCAAAGCGGTGAGGGTGATGGTATGGCTGGCAGGCAGCAGGGAGAACAGAATGACATCCGGCCCCGGCAGCGCATTGGCGGCTATGATGGCCTCCCGTAAAGTGCAATTTGCGTCGCAACTGCCATCATTGGTATCGGCATTGGTGGTGACAACAAACGTTGTTTCCGGCCTGGATGAATCGGCGGCAAAACTGACCTGGGCGGCAAACCCAACCAGCAGGGCCAATACCCCGGCGGTAATCAGGACAACGGCCGTAAATAAACTCAAACGATAAATATGAAATTGTGAAGCAACCATCGGCGCCTCCTTGGCAGGATCATTTTGGCAGCACTGCCGCCAAATGATCATAGAACTCCCACCCCCCTTATGTAGGGGGGTGGGTAATTGCCGGACTTTGTTTTATCCCTCTTTCACTATCACCGGCAGGTATACCCCAAACTTGGGTGGCGGTAGCGGCGTCACGGTTGGTGTGCCGACCGTTGGTGTCGCTGTCGGCGTCGGCGTTTCCGGTGTGGGCGTGGGCGTCACTGGGGTTGGCGTTAATGTGCCTGGCGCGGGCGTCGGTGTATCCGGCGTCGGCGTGAATGTCGGCGTCGGTGTGTCCGGCGTGGGTGTGGGCGTTTCTGGCGTTGGCGTGGGCGTGGGCGGTTCGGGCAGCACAAATTCTACCGCGCCTATATCGCAGGCCGGGCCTTGCGGACGCAGAATACCGCGCTGATCAGTGGGTGGGCAACTGGCGTTATCACCCCCGTCAATGGCCGGTGAGGGACCAGTAAAGGTATGCGTCTCGGTGGGGCCGCCGTTATCTTGCAGTGTGCCTAACATCGGATTGGTATTGTTCAGGTCGCCAGGCGCATTCAGGCCACAGGTGATACCGCTGTCCAGGTTATGCCCGCCGGAAAGTGGTGGATAACCTGTGCAGTTACCCCATTGGTTATTGGCAATGATGCTATTGGTCAGGGTTAAAACCGATTGGGCGTCAAAGATATAAACAGCGCCACCTTGAGCAGTATTGCTGACAAGGGTGCTGTTCAAAATGGCAAAGTCCTGCTCATATACATAGAGACCACCCCCATCCCAGCCAGCCTGATTGCCGCTGACTGTAACGTTGGTAAATGAACCGGCTCCCCTGGCGACAAAAGCGCCGCCAGCGTTATACGTGGCGGTGTTGCGGCTGATGGTGCTATTGTTCAACGTTAAGGTACCGGTAATGCTGTAAATGCCGCCGCCTGTTGATGCGGTGTTTTGTTCAATAGTTGTATCTGTGCCCGACACAAAAGCCGTCGCCGTCAGATTGAATAGCCCCCCACCATAAAGGGCATCATTATGAGCCAGCCGGGCCTCGTCCAGGTACAACGCGTGATGATTAACCACACCACCACCACCGTAGTAAGGAGCATGGTTACTGATGACCTGGCTGTTAAATATGTAAAGCACCTCCATATTGAATATACCACCACCGCCCGGCCAGACAGGTGTACTGCCATTAGCGGTATTGTTTTGCACCGTGCTGTTGTTGATCACAGCAACTGCGGCGTTGACGGAGACGAAAACCCCACCACCCATCGTCACGGCCGTGTTGCCATCTACCAGACTGTTGTCTAGTATGACCCTACCCGCATGGCCGTAAACACCACCTCCAGCCCAGGCGCTGTTTTCTTTAAGCAACAGGCCACTACCATATGTTACAGATAATGGTGACTCAAAGTTGTACAAGCCGCCGCCGTAAACGGCCGTGTTATTCGCCACCTCGGTATTCTGCAACATCAGACTGTACGTATTGAGCAAACCGCCGCCGCCATAGTTAGGCGCATGGTTGCTGATGACCTGACTATTACTTATCGTCAGTGTGCCCCCGTTGGCAATACCGCCGCCACCCGGTGCGTTGATGTTGCTGCCATTAGCGGTGTTGTTTTGAATGGTGCTGCTGATTATCAGACTATTGTCGGCGCCGTTGAAGATGCCACCACCAATGGTCACGGCCGTGTTTCCCTCCACTACACTATTCGTCATCGTCAAAAAGCCTGAATAAAACACCAACCCACCGCCATCATTGGCCGAATTCCCACTAATGACAGAATCGGTTATTTGCAGATTAGCGGCATTGATGACCAGACCGCCCCCTGGCCCATTGCCGCTGCTGTTCCCGCTAATAGTGCTGTTGCTGATAAGTATCTGCTGCGAGGCGCCCAACTGGGCAATGCCACCACCCGCGCTACTGCTGTTTTCGGTGATGACACTGTCTGTCACCGTCAGATTGCCGTTGAGCATGTTGATACCGCCGCCGCTGCCATTCACAACTCCGCCGCGTACCGTAACGCCAGCCAACGACAGGCTGCCCTGAATCTGGATGTCCAGCACCCGATCCAGGCCGTTGGCGTTAATGATGGTGCTGGCTGCGCCCACGCCGCTGATGGTCAGCGGCCCGGTGATGTCCAGGTCGCCGGTGGCGGCGTTGTTTTCATTCGCGCCGGGAATAGTCAGCGTGTAGGTACCCGCCGGTAAGATGATTTCATCCGCCCCGGCCAGGGCGTTGGTTTCCTGGATGGCGGCGCGCAGGGTGCAAACGCCGTTGCCGGGGGCCGTTTCGCAGACGCCGTTGCCCGGCGAGGCGTCTGTGGCGTCGGCGGTGCTGTTGACGGTGAAGACATTCAATGGCGCAGCCTGGCTGCCCAGGTGGAAGATGCCCAGCAACAGGAAGGCGGTGATGAATACACCGCTGACAATAGAGAACAAATAGGTAATGCGCATGACTTTCCCCTTTTGCAGGTGGCCCATTCCCCGCTGACATATGCTCCCATAAAGGCAACCAGGAGCCGACTTGCACCCGCTTAACCAGAACCAACGATAAGTATTGGATTATCCAACAGGGTAATTATAAGCAGAAGATTGATATTTCCCAACCCTTTCCCAAATTATTTCCCCGATTTCCCAAATTGCCATTTGGGATAAATTTGGGATAAACGGCCGTATCTTTCCAAATCACCTCCTGCTCAATTACCCAATCCTGATATAATCCCGCGTAGTTCAAATGAGACCCTAAGGGTTTTCCTAAAACCCTTAGGGTCTTCGCCGTAAACATGACGCTTACCTTGCAGTTTTTATTGATAGCTCTATTGCCGCTCAGCTTCATCGCCATGATCATCTATCTATGGCGGGCGCGGCTGAAACGGCGGCGGCTGTATATGCGTTGGTCGCTGACGCTGCTGTTGGCGGCGGTGTGGGCCAGCAGCGTGCTGCGCTTTTTTGGCGGCCTCTCGTTTCCCGATATTCTGGTTTTTAACTGGGGGGTGGTGGGCACGTATGCGCTGAACTTCACGGCCGTCACCCTCCTCCTGACCACCCTTGTTTATTTTAACCTGCCCAAGGGTCACGGCCGTATCGCCCTCTTCCTCAGCCTGCTCCTCATTGCCGCCGCCATCGCTCTGGACCCCACCATCTGGGGCTTTTACCTGCCGCTGTTTGTGGCCGGAGGGCAGCGCATTTCTCAGGGTGGCTTGTGGACGGCCGTGTGGATTACCGCCTGGCTCATCCCCATCCTGGCCGCCTGGATTCTCACCCAGCAGGTCAAATCCAACCTGCCCCTCTCCATCTATCGCAACCAGGTCAATTACTGGCTACTGGTCATCACCCTGTTTGTGATTGGTTTTGGTTTTGGCTCCGTGCAGCAGGCGGGGCAATCCGGCTGGCAGCAGGTGGGCATCCTGGTCATCATCCTGGCCGCCTTCATTGGCACACTCACCCTCACCCGGCCCCACCTGCCGGAACTGCAACTGGCCTCCCGGCAGGCGCTCAGCCGCATTGCCAGCACCCTCATCATCTTTGGCCTCACCTGGCTGGCGCTTTCCGTCATTGTGCAAACGGTGTCCAACTTACCGGCGGCAACGGCCGTCTCCACCCAAACCCTCATCATCACCATCGCCGCCGCTCTCTTTGCCGCCTTTTTCACCCTGCTCTACCGCTGGGTCAATGAGTTCACCCGCCGCATTTTCTTGCGCGGCCAGCAAAAACGGGAAGTGGCCCTGGCAGAATTCAGCCACATCACCGGCAACATGCCCGAACCGGCGCAGCTAGGCCAGATTTTCCTGCGGCTGGTGCAATCCAACCTGACTACCGACGACGCCTGGCTGTTTAAGGCGGATGATGGGCCTGCGGGGCGGTTGGTGTTACGGCCGTTAGCCAGCCTCGACCAACTCCCCTACACCCCCACCGATTTCAGCCCGGACAGCCCCTTCAGCCAACACCTGCGCCAGAACCACACCCCGCTCATCCATTCCGACCTGGACACGGTGGAGCAATACGAAGCCGTGCCCGAAGCCGAGCGCGAACTGCTGAACCGCTGGCAGCGGGTGCTCTACCAGCCCCTCCGCGCCGGAGAGACGCTCATCGGCGTGTTGGCGTTGGGGCCAAAATACACCGGCGAAGGGTACAGCCAGGATGACCTGGCACTGCTGCACGGATGGGCGGCGCAAATCAGCCCCCTGCTGGCCCAGGCGTATAACCTGACCAGTCTGCGCCAGATCAATGACTACGTTTTCCGCCAGAACCAGACGTTGGCCCGCGAAAAACAGCATTTGCAAGAATTGGTGAACCTGTACGCCGACTTTATCGAGATGATCTCGCCTGATTTGCGACGGCCGTTTACCGACATCAACCGCGAAATGCAAAAATACCAGGCCAAAGCGGGCGAAAAGGAAGGGCAGATCGTCAGCGAAATCAGCCAGCAAATTGCCAGTTTGCGCGCCCCCATTGACAATCTGATCACCATTTCCGCCCGCATCCAGATGCGCAACCAGTTCAAATTTGAACCCGTCCATCTGGATCAACTGGCGCAGGAAGCCATTCGCAACCTGCACAGCATGGCCGAAGCCCGCCGCGTGAAAATTGATTTCCACGCCGACCCCACCCACGCCGCCGCCCTGGGCGATGCGCCGCAATTGTTAGAAGCCGCCCAACATCTGCTCCACAACGCCATCAAGTTCAATAAAATTGGCGGCATGGTGATGGTGGAATGTGGCAGCGAAGGCAGCGACGCCTTCATGCGCATTCTGGACAATGGCGTGGGCATCCCGGATGAACGGTTGGAAACGCTGTGGGATGGGTTCAACCCCGGCGGTAAAAATGGCAACGGCCGTCGCGCCGGTTTGGGTCTTGCCCTGGCCCAATTCATCATCAAAGCGCACGGCGGCCACATCACCGCCGAAAGTAAATACGGCAATGGCAGTACCTTTACCATTTACCTGCCACTTGTGTATGAAGAGTGATGCGTGACCCGTGACTAAATCACGCATCACGCATCACGCATCACGCATCCAATGTCTTTTACCGCTCCCCTCGCCCTCCTGCTGTTACTGGCCATTCCCTTTATCGCCTGGGTCGGGTGGCCGCGTGGTGGGGCGCGTGGGGGGCGGCGGCAGCGCCGGGAGTGGGTCAGCCTGGGGCTGCGGGGGCTGATCCTGCTGCTGTTGGTACTGGCGCTGGCGGGCAGCCAATTGGTGCAGGCCAACAATACCCTGGCCGTTGTTTTTCTGGTGGATGCCTCCGACTCCATCAGCCCGGAACAGGCCGCTTACGCCGAAGAGTTTGTGCAAACGGCCGTGTCCCGCATGAAACCGGATGATCAGACGGCCGTCATCCTCTTTGGCGCCAACGCCCTGGTCGAACGCCCCATGAGTGGGCTGGCCGAACTGGCCCCCATCACTTCCGTGCCCCAATCACTGCAAAGCAACCTGGCCGAAGCCATCCGCCTGGGGCTGGCCCTCTTCCCGGCCGGCAGCGGGCGGCGCATCGTCATCCTCAGCGACGGCATTGCCACCATCGGCGACACCGAAGCGGCGGCAAAACTGGCGGCCAACGCCGGCGTGGAAATCAGCTACGTGCCCCTGACCCGCCAGACAGAAGGCGAATTGACCGAAGTCTGGCTGGCCGAGGTGCGCGCCCCCACGCGCATCAGCCAGGGCGAAATTTTCCGCATAGACGTCGCCGCCGAAAGCACGGCCAACATGCCCGCCACCCTGCGCGTATTGTCTGGCGGCGCGGTGGTGCATGAAGAGCCGGTGGATTTGCGGCGCGGCGTTAATAACTTTTCGGTGCGCCTGCGCGCCGGGGAGCAAGAGTTTGCCCGCTACCGGGTGCAAATTGAACCGGCCAATGACACCTATTTCCAAAACAACGAACTGGCTGCCTTCACCGAAATCATCGGGCCGCCGCGGGTGCTGCTGGTAGCCAACGATGGCACGGTTGGCGACGACGGGGCGCCCCAGCCGGATGAATCCCCCCAATTGCAAGCAGCCCTGGAGGCGGTGGGGCTGCCCGTTGACCGCATCACCCCGGCCGATTTCCCCGCCACCCTGGCCCAATTGAGCAACTACGCCACCATCGTCCTGGTGAACGTCAACGCCAAAAACCTGACGCCGCGCAAAATGGAGACGCTGCAAAGCTATGTGCGTGACCTGGGCGGTGGTCTGGTAGCCATCGGCGGCCCGCAGAGCTACGGCATGGGCGGCTATTTCCAGACGCCGCTGGAAGAGACGCTGCCGGTGGATATGCAAATTAAAGATCAGGAGCGATTCCCGGCGGTGAGCATGGTCATCGTCATTGACCGTTCCGGCAGCATGGGCGCGGACGAAGGCGGTGTGTCCAAAATTCAACTGGCGGCCGAGGGCGCGGTGCGAGTGGTGGAACTGCTGAATGATTTCGACTACATCACCGTTATTCCCGTAGACACCAGACCGGACAACTCCATTGGCCCGCTGCCCGCCAGCGACAAAGAAACGGCCATCAACCTGATCCGCGAAATTGGTGCAGGTGGCGGTGGCATTTTTATACGCACCGGGCTGGAAGCGGCCGCCGCCGCCCTGACGGAATCGCCCACGCCCATCAAACATATCATCGTCCTGGCCGATGGCTCGGATTCCGAGGAGAAGGAGGGCGTACCGGAACTGTTGGATGGGCTGACGGCCGAGGACGTGACCGTCTCGTTTGTGAGCATTGGCGGCGGGTCGGACGTGCCCTGGCTGCAAGAGATGGCCGAACGGGGCAACGGCCGTTTCCACTTCACCGACCGCGCCGCCAATCTGCCCCAAATTTTCACGCAGGAGACGACCAATATCCAGCGCAGTTATTTAATAGAAGAGCGGTTCTTCCCCGAACTGAGCAGCAGCAGCCCGATTTTGAGTGGCATCACGGCCGTGCCCCCCCTCTACGGCTACGTGGGCAGCAGCCCCAAAGCGACGGCGCAGGTGGTTCTGACCACCCATCAGGGCGACCCACTGCTGGCCGCCTGGCAGTATGGCCTGGGACGGGCAGTGGCCTGGACGTCGGACGCTACCGGGCGTTGGGCGCGGGATTGGGTGCAGTGGCAGGGCTTCCCCGCCTTTTGGGCGCAGACCGTCCGCTGGACGGTGTCGCAGGATAGAGACAGCAATGTGGAAACGGCCGTGACCTACAGCGGCGATCAGGCCACCCTGACGGTAGACGCCCGCAGTACGGGAGGTGATTTTCAGAACAATCTGGTGATGGAAGCCAACATTGTGGCTCCGGATGGGCAGGTACAAAATGTGAATCTGGCCCAGATTGCGCCGGGGCGGTACGAAGGGCGCTTCACGCCGCTGCGGGACGGCGCATACTTCATCCGCGTGGCGGGCGACGACCCGGCCAATGACGAAGTGGCCATCGGGCAGACCAGCGGCTGGGTGCTGGGTTATTCGCCGGAGTACAAACAGTTTGAAGCCAATCCCGCCCTGCTGGCGGCGCTGGCGGAATTAACGGGCGGGCAGGATTTGTCGGCGCTGGTGGGGGAAACGGCCGCGGCGGATTACATTTTTAACCACGACCTGACCACGCAGCTGGTGTCGCAGACGATCTGGCCCTGGCTGGCGCTGGTGGCCGTTTTGCTGCTGCCGCTGGATATTGCCCTGCGTCGCCTGGTGATCACGCGGCGGGATATGGAACGGGCCTATGCGGCCACGTTTGGCCGCTGGCAGCCGCAGCCGGCCCAGCCCGCGCCCCGCACCGAACAGGCGGCGCGCCTGTTCCAGGCGAAACAGCGGGCAGGGGTGCAAAAACAGGGGGAGGATGGTGGGGGTACGGCCGTGCCCCCACCCATTCAGCGTGAAGATGCGGCGCAGGTGGAGAAGAAGGAAGAGGGGAGTGGAGTACGGTCGTCGGTTTCATCCCCGCCAACCAAACCGACGCCCTCACCTCCCCCCGCAGGCGGCACCCTCGCGTCCCGCCTGCTAGACAAAAAACGGCAGCAAAAAGAGGAATGATCCACACCACCTGTGAATGGAATTCACAGGCTGATACATGAAGTACGCTAAAGCGCACTAAACACAACGCGCTTCAGCGTGTTTGTGCTTCCCAGACGCCGAATTCTATTCGGTGGCAACCGGGAAATGCCAACCTGAAAGATGGTATAATGCGATGACAGGATGACAGGATCACAGGAATTGAACGACATGACAACCTTAACCATTGAGATACCCGAAGATTTAGCGCATCGGCTACAACCAGTTCAGGATCAAATGATAGAAATTCTAGAATTTGGTTTGCAGGCAGTGACGCCACTCCAACAAAAGCCATATCTGGATATGATTGATTTTCTGGCAAGTGGGCCTGAACCGGATGAACTGGCTACATTGCAAGCCTCCCCAGCTCTGCAAGAACGAATCGCCGAGTTGCTGGACAAGAACCGTACTGGAGAGCTTACTACACAAGAGGCAGCCGAACTAGATCGTTACGAGCAGTTAGATTACCTGATGACCCTGGTCAAAGCACGTGCCCGCCGTCTGCTAGACAACTAATGAGTCGCACCCACATTCCAGCCGAACTGCGCCACCTGGTTATTAACCGCGCCAATGGGCGATGTGAATACTGCCTTGTGCCGCAAGATGCTGTATTCGCGCCTCACCAGCCTGACCATATTATTGCCGAGCAGCATGGGGGCGAGACCGAAGCAGATAATCTTGCGCTATCTTGCCTTCATTGCAACCGCCATAAGGGGCCAAACATCGCTTCAGTTGATGTGGAAACAAATCAGTTGGTTTTCTTGTTCAATCCACGAACGCAGGTCTGGGCCGAGCATTTTGTTTTACAAGGGGCAACTATTCGGGGAGTCACGGCCGTTGGCCGCATCACCGTGCGCGTATTAGACCTCAATGCGCCGGAGAGAGTTGAAGTTAGACAAACGCTCATCGAAGATGGCCTCTATCCTTAGCAATGTGCGCAAAAGAATGAAAACAGAAATGGTAGGGCAAGACTCTAGTCCCGCAGCGGATCAGAGTGAAAAAGAAGGAGCCGACCACCCCATACGAAAGCCGAGACCAGTGCCACCCCAGTCGTAGTCATAAGGATAGCGAGAAGCCCCCCGCATGGCTTGGCGGTTTTTCCACCAAACGCCACCTCGTAAAACCCATAACCCTTCTAAATAATAGTCCATGTTTTCTCGACCGTCTTCAGTCACGTAAGGGTATGGCCGATGTAACGTACCGGTCCACTCATATACATTGCCCACCATATCATACGCCCCATAGGGGCTGACGCCGCGGGGGTATTTGTCCACTGGCGTGGTGTCCTTGATCCGGTTTTCGGCGTTGCAATAGTCACTGCGCCACTGGTTGCCCCAGGGGTAACGGTAGCCCTTTTCGCCGCGCGCCCCTTTTTCCCACTCCGCTTCCGTCAGCAGGCGCACCGGTGTGCCGGAAATCTTTGCCGCCCAGCGGCAAAAAGCAACGGCGTCTAACCAATAAACGTATGTCACCGGGTGATTTTCTTTGCCGGAAGGAATACGGCCGTTTGCCCAGTGATACGGTTTTTGATGCCCCGTCGCCTGCACAAACACCTGGTACTGCCGGTTGGTGATGGGGTATTTGCCCAGGTAGTACGAAGGCAAATAGAGGCGGTGGCGCGGCTTTTCATCCTCTTGCGCCTCGCGGTCATGCGCCTCGCTGCCCATCCAGAAGTACCCGGCGCGCACAAAACACCATTCCAGCTTCAAGGCCGAGGTCACGTAGGTGTGCCCCGTTTTGCCCGTTTCCGGGCGCGTCACGCCTAACTGTCGGACAGCCGGGGCGTCTACCTGCGTTAGCAGGTCATAAGCCGCGCTGCCAATCACCTCCGGCAAAATGGCCTCCTTCACCAACCAGGCCAATACCGACACGGCAATGGTGACAATCGCTTTGTCTTTGAGCCGGGTGGGGGTAGCCGGGTCGGCGTACCAGGCTTCGATGAGTTGACGGCCGTAGGGTGTACAACGCAGCGGTCGCTCCGGTGGCAGGAGAGAAAACATGCCAGCTTGATCCGCCTGCACCAGCCGGGTAGTCAACTCCTCTTTGCGACCGGAGGTGGACAGGTTGCGCACTTGCAGCATCCCCTTCAACTGGTTAACCGTAAAGGCGTGGTCCAGATGTTCGGGCAGGGTGGCTTTGGCGAGGGCATTTTGCACCTGGAAACGAGTAATGGCTACTTCCGTCGGCTCACCCAACACGGCCTCCCAGGTTTGACCATCAGGCAGCGCCGGATGTGGCTCTACCGGGCGCAGCTCCAGAAAGGTCTGCAAAAAGAGCATGTGGGCGTTTGAGGCGCGCCAGTTCCAGCTAAAGGAGCGTTGGGTCACGGCCGTACTCCCTCCCTTCTCACCCCGTTATATCCTGCCGCTGAAACAGCACCAGGATCAGGCCAATGCCCACCACCAGCCAGGCAGCCAACACTGTGAGCGAAAAGGCCACGCTGTCTACCGGCGGCGTCAGGCCGCGCATCTCAAAAAAGAATTGGGACAACTGGGTGGGCGCATCTGATTGTGCCCAAGAATGGATATTGCTCACGTTGTAGGTGGGGGTAAAGCGGACAATATGCAGCAGCCAATCCCATTCCAGCCAGGTTGCCAGCGGCATGAGCAGAAACGCCGTCACGGGTTCGACGATAACAAAACCCAGGCCGATGACCAGGCCACCTATCATGGAACGCATGAGCATGGCGGCAAAGGCAGCGTACACGGCCGTGATCAACACCGCAATAAACGCCAATGTCGCATTGAGCGCATAATCTCCGGCAAACTGGCGCAGCACGACCGTCGAAAGCGCCGGGCCATAGGGCACATCGGCAATGCGCGTCAGCACGACAAACCCCAGCCCCACGATAATGGACATGAGGACAAAGGCAAAAACCACCAGCATGCCTAACGTCAGGAACTTCACGCCAATGAGCGCCGGGCGGCGGTGGCGGGGGATGATGTTTTTCCAGGTACCCCACTGATATTCACCGGCAAAGGTCACGGCCGTCAGCCCCAACAACAGCATTTGCACCAGGATATTGGTGGGCAAGTTCCAGACGGTAATGGCTGTGTCCGTCCACAACGGCGGGTCAACAAACATGTTTTCGGCAAGACTGTCTACAAGTAATGCCAGCAGCGTCGTAACCAGGATGGCTGCCAGAGCGCCCACCGGAAATATCCACAACAAAAACCCGGCCACCCACTTGTTGCCAACCGTTTTCTGTAATTCGGCGCGAAATAGGTTCCACATATTTTACTCCCCTGTGACTTCTAAAAAGAACTGTTCCAGACTTTGCCGCTCGCAGCGTACCTGGTAGACGGCAACCTCATGGGCCACCAGCGTTTGCACCACTTGGGGCACATCCTCACGACTGGCGGTGACGGTGATGGTGTTGCCATTGGGTGTGATGGGCCAGTGGGGAGTGAGCACGGCCGTTGCCCTCTCCACCGGTTCTGCTTCCACCACCAACTGCGTCTGGGCCGCCAGCAAATCGGCCACTGTTCCTTCACGGATAATCTGGCCTTTGTTGATAATGGCTACCCGATCACACACCTGCTCCACTTCGCCCAACAGATGGCTGGAGAGGAAGACGGTCTTGCCCTGTTTCTGCGCCAGGTCGCGGATGAAGGTGCGCATTTCCTGAATGCCCGCCGGGTCCAGACCATTGGTCGGTTCATCCAGGATCACCAGGTCAGGGTCATGCAGCAAGGCGGCGGCCAGCCCTAACCGCTGCTTCATGCCGGTGGAGTATCCTTTCACCTGCCGGTCGGCGCGGTCGGCCAGCCCCACCTGATCCAGCATGGTCTGGATGCGGGCGGCGTCGTAATGGTTGCCGGTGCGGGCCAGCACCTCCAGGTTTTTGCGCCCGGTGAGGAAGGGATAAAAGGCGGCCCCCTCCACCAACGCACCCACCCGCTGCAAGACGGCGTGGTCAGTGTGGACGTTACGGCCGTAGACAAACAGGGCGCCGGTAGACGGCCGTATCAAATCCATGATCATGCGAATGGTGGTCGTTTTACCGGCCCCGTTTGGCCCTAAAAAGCCGTACACCTGCCCGGCAGCCACGCTAAGGTTAATATCTCGCACCGCCTGCACACGGTATTTGCGGCGGCCAAACATTTTGCTCACATCTTCTAGCCGAATGGCGATGGTGTCACTCATAGGAATATCTCGCTAACATTGTCTGGGAATGGGACACGAATGAATGCATGGCGCTGATTGTAGGGCTGTCATCTGACAGCGTCAATAACAAACGGGGGTTATAATTTGTCTATTTTCAAGAGGAGAAAAGCGATGAAACCAGAACAAGACGCCTACGGCCGTGAAGTATTCGACTTTTACCTGGGCCAACCGGCCGTGGAAATCATTGAGCGCGAGGATGGGTTGGTGGGTACGTCCGGTGGGCCGGCGGCTTATTTTGCGCCGTATGCCGAATGGACGCCGGCGCAACAAGAGGCTATTGGACTGGCGCACGGCCGTTGTTTGGACATCGGTTGTGGTCCTGGGCGCGTTTGCCTCCACCTGCAAGAACAGGGGCATGAGGTGGTGGGCATTGACAACTCCCCTTTAGCCATCCAGACGGCCACGCGGCGCGGCGTGAAGGATGCGCGGGTACTGTCCATTACCCAGGCCAGCCGCCAGAAATTGGGCGTGTTTGATACCATTGTGATGTTTGGCAACAACTTTGGCTTGTTTGGCAATGCGGCGCGGGCTAAATGGCTGCTGCGCCGGTTTCATGGCATGACGACGGCTGATGGGCGCATCCTGGCCGAAAGCCGCAACGTTTACCAGACCACCGACCCCGACCACCTGGCTTACCAGGAATGGAACCGGCAGCGGGGGCGTATGTCCGGGCAAATTCGCCTGCGCGTGCGCTACAAAACCCTCATTGGCCCCTGGTTTGATTACCTCATGGTGTCGCCGGAAGAGATGGCGGGCATTGTGGCCGGGACGGGCTGGCAGATTGGGCGGATTATTGAGGGAGAGGGGGCGTATACGGCCGTGTTGGAGAAACAACATTAAGCCCGGTTTGGATTATCGTGCTATTGCTCACCCGGCATCACGGCCGTCAGCGCCCGCGCCACCAATTCATTTGCCAGTTCTGGCTCTTCACCGCTAATCAAGACAACAACGGTCACTTTGTGGTCGGGCAGGTACCACATCTGATGGCTGTAGCCGCTGGCGGTGCTGTCGTACCCCCACATCTCGCCCCAGGCGGAGGGGCGGCGCATGATGCCCAGGCCGTATTCATCCTCGTTGTTGCCGGTGGGAATGGTGGCCAGGGTTTGGGCACGGCCGTCGGCCCCCGGTAATGAGCGCGCATACAACGCCGGGGCAAATTCACCCAGGTCAATGGCGCTGGAAATGAAGCCCAGGTCGGCCAGTCCCCGCGCATCATCGTAGGGCAATGTGTTCTCCGCTATACCATCCCCATTCATGTCCGCATACCCGGCAATGTGCCCGCCGGAAGTCAGGGCAATGGGTTCGATGTAAGTGTCGGGCATGTCTACGGGGTCCCAGATGCGGTCGCGCAGTTCTTCGGCCAGCGGGTCTTTGAGTACCATCGCCAGGATCATTTGCAGCAGCAGGTAGTTGGTGTTGGAGTAGTGAAAGGTTTCGCCGGGCACGGCCGTTGTCGGCAGTTCCGCCGCGTAAGGCAGCAGTTCTTCCGGCTGCCAGCCCCGTTTTTCCTGAGCGCGCACCACTTCCCAAAAGGCGGGGTTGTCGCGGTAATCGGGAATGCCGCTGGTCATATTCAGCAGATGGCGGATGGTGATTTGCGCGCTGTGGGGGAAGTGTACGGCCGTGTCCGGCAGCCGCTGCGCCAGGGTGTCATCCAGGCTCAGTTTGCCCTCCGTTACCATTTGCAGCACCAGGGTGCTGATAAACGGCTTTGTCAGCCCGCCCATGCGAAAGTGGCTGACGGTTCGTACCGGGCTGTTCTTTTCCCGGTCAGCCAGCCCCCGCGCAAAAATTTGCTGGCCAATGCCTGGCCCTTCCACCAGCAACACCACGCCTGGCCCATCGGCCGCCGTCGTCTCTTCCATCACGGCCTGCAATGTTTTGTAAGCGTCGCGCTGCTGCTGGCAACCTATCAAACTACATACCAACACCAGGCTGACCACTACCCATCTGATTTTCATACCTGTCTCCTCTGAAAATAGGACGCGGATTCACGTGGATGACGCGGATAAAATGTTGTAAACCGGCGTTCTATTTTCATTCATGTGGGTGGGCTATCGCCCGTGAAGTCTCCTTAATAAATAGAGAATTCGTTAGTGTCACGAAGTTTTCGCCAATCCCTTAAGACTACAACGGATGGAGAAAAATGCTCATAAATTTCCGGAGAGGAATCCATTCATTTCTTTATCCGTTGTAGTCATGGTGAAAAACTAATGACATTAACGAGAATTCTGAATCATCCATCGGTTGCAAGTGGCAAGTAACCTGCCGCCTGCCACTTGTGACCCGGTCAAGTGTAGGCAGGCGGGGCGGGCCAGGCCAGTTACCTTTGGCGGAAATTCATCATGCTTTCTGTCACTGTTGTTGCCCTATCTGCCGCCGTCTGGCCCGTTTGGGTAAGCGTTTTACTTTCCGTTGCCAGACTCTTTGGGCAATTTGAAACTTTCGGCCCGCCGGGAGATTATATACCTGGTAGATGTCTCTTTTCTGGACGGATGAGGACTGAACATGCAGGAACTAGATGATATGGAACTGGTAAAACACGCACAGGCCGGCAATATGACGGCCGTTGCCGAACTATATGACCGGCACCGGCCGCGCATCTTCCGTTATATCCGCTTCAAAGTGGCCGATACCCAGGCGGCGCAAGACCTTACGGGCGAGGTGTTTTTACGTATGGTAGACAATCTGCCCGGCTTCCGGCCCATGGAAGCTCCTTTCACCGCCTGGTTGTACCGCATTGCCCACAATCTGGTGATCAAACAAGGCCAGAAGGAGGCCAGGCAGCCCGTTGTCCCCCTGGTGTATGCCCAGGAGGTCAGCCATCACCATGATAATCCCGCCCACGTGGTGGAGAAGCAACTGGAAATGGAATGGGTGTTGGATGGCCTGGACAAAATTGACGAAAACCAGCGGGAAGTGATCGTCTTGCGTTTTGTGGCCGGATTTTCACTGAAAGAAGTGGCCGATATGTTGGGCAAGACCGTCGCCGCCGTCAAAACATTGCAGCATCGGGGCATTTTGGCGTTACAGGTCGCATTGGCCTACGAATAGGAAGTACACCGTTAAAAAAGTCTTTTTAACTTCAGCAATTGACCTGTCATTCCGAGCGAAGTCTTCGGAGCGAGGAATCCCTCTCCTGTACAAGTGGCAGGGATTCCTCCTCGAAGACTCATCGGAATGACACGAGAAATTTTAGTTTTTTTGTTGATGGTGCAGTGAAAGGTAATGATATGGACGAGTTAGCAGAATTATTTCAGGAACGAATTGAACGATTGGAACGGGGTGAACCGGTGGAGGTTTGCCTGGCAGGACTGCCGGAGGCGGAAGCCAGGGCGCTGCGGCTAATTGCCGACATTCGGGCGTTTTCTGCGGCGGATGCAGAGGCGGCGAGCATTGCCGACCAGCGGGCGTTGGTGCTGGGCACGGCCGTACACCGCCTCAAACCATCCACCCCACCACCCACCTCGCCACCGATACTGGCCCAACTGCAAGGCTGGTTGGACTGGCTGCTCACCCGACGTGAACTGGCCGCCGGTTTAGCCATTGTCCTGCTGATTGCCCTGGTCAGCCTGGCCTGGTTGGGTCTGTCACGCGGGCAAACGGACGACGAAGTCGAGACGGTTATCACCGCTCCCGAAGAAGGGCCGGTTACGACCATCATCGCCGACAACCCGCCCGCACCACCTATCGCCGAAGCTGGCGTTCCCACTACAGAATCACCTCTGGGGGAAATGGGCGAGGAGACGGCCGTCACAGGCACGGCCGTGACCGATACCACCAACACCATCACCACCTACCTGCCCATCCTCTCCACATCCCTCAACCTGAACGCCCAAACGGCCGCCGTCGAAGCCGTCGCCGGGCTGGTGCAAATTCAAGGCGCGGATGGGACGTGGACGGCCGTGAACAAACTCGCGGCCGTCATCGCTGGGCAGCGCCTGCGCACCGGCAGCCTCTCCCAGGCTACCCTCACCTTCTACGATGGCAGCCAGGCGCACCTGGGGGCCAACACCGAGCTTTCTATTGACGAACTAAACGCCAACCCGCCGGCCGATGGTTTCCGTACCGTCATCCTGACCCAATACGTGGGTGAAAGTGAACACAGTGTGGAGTTTCGCAATGACGGCGGCTCGCGGTATGAGGTGCGCACCCCGGCCGGTTCCGGCATCGCGCGGGGCACCAAATTCCAGGTATTGGTTACGCCCACGTTGCTGGCCCAGTTTGCCGTCACAGAAGGCAAGGTGGACGTGACCGGGCTGAACCGGACGGTGCCGGTGGTGGCGGGGCAGGTCACGGCCGTGCTCGCCGGCAGCCCGCCGCAAGAACCCAACTTCCGCATCACCGGCGAAGGCCAGGTCAGCCAGATTGGGCCTGTCTGGATCATCGCCGGACAAACCTTCCAGACGCACAACCAGACCATCATCGTCGGCAACCCGCAGGTGGGCGACCTGGTCTATGTGGAAGGCCGCCTGCTGGCCGATGGCAGCCGTATGGCCGACCGCATCCGCCTGCTGCGCCCCAACCTCAACAACCGCTTCACCCTCACCGGCCCGGTGGAGGCCATCAGCCCCACCGCCTGGACGGTCGCCGGGCAAACCATCCTGGTGACGGAGGCGACCCAGATTGACGATGACATCGCCATAGGCGACCGGGTGCGTGTCAATGGTATCATCTTGATGGGCGGCGGTTTGCAGGCCAGGGAAATCGAGAAACTGAGTGACCAGCCCGGCTTCCCCTTCCGCTTCACCGGCGTGGTAGAAGCCATCGGCGCGGAAAGCTGGACAATTTCTGGCGTAACCATTTCGCTTAATTCGCAGACTACTATAGAAGACGGGATTGGCATTGGCGACGTAGTGGAGGCCAGCGGCCGAATTTTGGAAGATGGCGACTGGCTGGCGCGCCGCATCAAACGGGTGCAGAATGACCAACCGCCTACCTTTACCATCACCGGGCGGGTGCAAAGCATAGACCCCTGGCGCGTGACAGGCATAGATTTTGAAACGCGCGATTGGACGGCCGTAGAACCGGGCATTTCTGTTGGCGACCGGGTGCGGGTACGCGGCGTCATCCTGGCCGACGGCACCTGGGTGGCCTCAACCATTGACCGCCTGGGCCATGATGATGATGACGACGATGATGATGGACAAAACATCATAGTCCTCATCGGCATCGTCAACAGCACCAATCCCTGGGTGGTCAACGGGCTGCCGTTGGTGGTGACGGGTAATACGGTTATCATAGGCAATATCAGCGTGGGTGAACTGGTGGTGGTGCGCATTCACCTGACCGGTGATGGCACGTGGCAGGTGTTGAGCATACGGCCGTTGCACCCCCACTTTGGCCTCGGCTGTTTCATCATCAACACCCTGGTGGTTGGCGTGCAGCCCAACCAACTGCTGCTGCAAGGCTGGCCGTCCATCCATTGGGATGATGACGATGATGACATCAGTTTTGTGGGCAACGTGCAAAACAACGGCGTCATCAGCTTCCCCATCTGCATCCGCGTAGATGGCGTGGTCATCATCATCGGCCCCATCATCGTCATCTACCAACCAATTATCATCATTGTGCCGCCGGCGCCGCCCGGTGGTAACAGCAATCGCAACGACAATGATAATCGGGGCGATAACCGCAACGACAACGATTGATATGTTTACAAAATTAGACTTGACAGGTTTTCTGAAACCTGTCAAGTCATTAAGCACAAGAGTGGCAGACTCTGCCACCTGCCACTTGCCACTCCTCTTACTCATTGGCGACGCCCTGTTCATCCTCCTCCATCTGGCGCTGGTGTTTACGCCCCTGTCTGGCGGGAGGTTGTTTTACCTGGACGTGGATGGGGGGTATGCCGAGTGGTACCAATACCTGAAGCTGACGGGCATTGTCTGGCTGCTGGTGATTCTGGCCAGAGAGCAGCGCCGGCCGTTGCTTATTGTCTGGCTGGCGCTGTTTGCCTTTTTGCTGCTGGATGACGCCCTGCGCCTGCACGAGACCGCCGGGTTGTGGCTGGCAAATGCGGTTGGCCTGCCGCCGCTTATTGGCCTGAGGCCGCGCGACCTGGGTGAACTGCTCTTTGTCGGGCTGGTCGCATTAGGGCTGCTGACGGCGTTGGTGAGGGCCTATCAGGACAGCGACGGCCGTACTCGCCGCTTCTCCCTCTCCCTCATCCTGGCGCTGCTGGCGCTGGGCGTCGTTGGCGTGGGCCTGGACATGCTGGGCCAGATGGCCTCTGGCTGGCGTGTGCTGCATGAGGTGTTGATCGCCATTGAGGATGGCGGCGAACTGATTGTGGTCAGCGTCATGGTCTGGCTGGTGTACCGGGAGGCGCGAGAAGTGAAAGGGTGGACGGCCGTGCAGGAGCGCGCCCGTTTGCAGACGTTGGCAGTGGGGTTGGCGCTGTTCGCGGTGTGTACGGCCGTGTTCGCCTACCTGCAATACAGCACCCCCGCCCTGGTGGGCAACGACGGCTACTACCACGCCAAAATGGGGCTGCTGGTGCGCCAGCAAGGGCTGACGCCCACCCCGCCCCAACTCCCCCTCACTATCCTCAACGAGGCAGAATTTTACAACCACCACCTGCTGTTCCACCTCTACCTGGCACTGTTCGCCCAGACCGATCCGGCGCTGGATGGCGGCCTGGCGCTGACGCAGCAGGTGAAGGTTGCCACCATCATTCTGGCGGCGCTGCCCTTCCTGGCCATCTGGTGGCTGCTGCGCGGCCAGGGGGTGCGCGGCGCGGCGCTCTGGACGCTGGCGCTGTTTGCCCTCTCCGGCGCCTTCCTCTACCGGCTGAGCATGACCCGCGCCCAATCCGCCTCGCTGCTGGTGATGGTGTTGGCGCTGCACTGGTTGTTCCAGGGCAAATACCGGCGGCTGCTGCCGTTGGGGGTGCTGTATGTCTGGTTATATGACGCCTTCCCGCTGCTGCTGGTGGTCAGCGGTATCTATTTTGCCGCGCTTTACGTGGCGGAGCGGCGGCTGGTCTGGCCTGTGTTGGCCTACCCGACGGGGGGTATTCTCATCGGTCTGGTGGTCAACCCTTATTTCCCACAAAACCTGACCTTTATCGCCCGCCACCTGCTGCCCAAATTGTGGGACAGCAGCGGCGTCCGCGTGGGCAATGAGTGGTACCCGTATGACAGTTGGGTGCTGCTGGAAAATGCGGGGCTGGCGTTGGGGTTGTTCCTGTTGACGATGTTAATTCTGAATTGGTATAACCGTCGCATGGATGCCCGTCTGCTTACCCTTTTCTTGCTCGCCGCCCTCTTTGGCCTGATGCTCTTCCGCGCCCGCCGTTTTGTGGAATACTTCCCGGCGTTTGTGCTGCTGTTTGCCGCCGTCAGTTTGTCGCCGCTGTTGGTGGAGTGGGTGGGGTCACGGCCGTATCGCCGTTACCAGATCGCCGCGGCATTGGCCCTGTTGTTGTTCATACCGGCTGTTTATACCGTGCGTGATGGGCATACGGCCGTAGCCGCCTCCGCCCCCGCCGACCGCTACGCCGCCGCCACACTCTGGCTCAAAGCCTACAGCCCGCCCGGCAGCATGGTCTTCCAGACCGACTGGGACGACTTCACCCGCCTCTTCTTCTATGACAGCGACAACGTGTACACCGTCGGCTTAGACCCCACCTATCTCTCCCTGCACGATATGGAGTTGTACAACGAATGGGTGCAGATCACACGCGGCCAGGTCGCGCAGCCCAGCGCCGTCATCTATGAGCGGTTCAACAATGCCGCCTACGTTTTTGCCGACATCAATCACACCGCCTTTCTAAGTGAAGCGGCCAAAGACCCCGGTTTGCAGGAACTTTATCGGGATGCGTATGCCGTCATTTTCGCCATACAACCCTGACCCTGATCAGGGGAAACGCTGCCACAGCAGCGAAAGCGCGGCGGCGCAGGCGGCAAAAATAGCGCCCAAGATGGCAAAAACAAAGCTGATTTCATGGCGTTGTTTTTGCAGGATGAGTTCAAACGGTAAATTGGCAAAAACATCGTAAAGCTGTTTCGCATCTTCCGCCCGGTAGTAATCGCCGCCGGTCAGGTCGGCCATGCCCTGCAATGTGGACTCGTCGAGCATCAGAAAACGGCGAAAACCGCCCCCGCCCCCGCCGCCGCTGAAACTGTTGGGGCCAAAACCACCGCCAAAACCACCCTCAAACGCATCGCTGCCCAACTGCTGCGGCGAACACACCATGCGCTCCGGCTCCGTCGTGCCAAAGCCGATGGTATAGACGCGAATCTGGCGGTCGGCGGCCTGTTGGGCGGCGGCCAGCGGCATTGGCCCCCGGCTGTTGGCCCCGTCCGTCAGCACCACGATGATGTCCGGTTGGTAAAAGCCATCTGGTGAGGGCGCTTCGCCGTCGCCGCTGAGGTTATAACCGCTGGGGGACACCGCTTCGTTTACCTCGGCAATGGCGTCAATGGATTTGAGGGTGGCGCTGCCAATGGCGGTGCCGATGGAGGTGGTGAAGTTTTCGATGGCCTGGCGCAGCCGCTCTCTGTCATTGGTGGGCGGGACGACAATTTCGGCAAAACCGGCAAAAGCGACCAGGCCAATGCGGGTGTTGGCGGCGTTGTCTTCCACAAAGGCCAGCGCCGCTTCCTGGGCTACGGCCAGCCGGTTGGGTTCCACGTCGGTGGCGCACATGCTACGAGACACATCAATGGCCAGGATGATGGTGGTGCGGCTGAGGGGGACTTCCACTTCGGCGGCGGGGCGGGCAACGGCCGTGAACAAACACGCCAACGCCAACAAAAACAAGGCCACGGGCAGGTGCTGCCGCCAGCGCGCCCGCCGCGGCATCGCCTCCCGAATCAGCGCCAGGCTGGAATAGCGCACGGCAAATTTGCGCTTCCGCCGCAACATCCAGACATAGACCGCCACCAGCAGCGGGATGAGTAACAGCAGCAGCAAAAACCAGGGCCAGAGAAAGATCATAACGGCATTCTCCCAAACCAGAGCAGGGCCAGCGCCGCACCGATGAGGAAAAAGAGCGCACTGAGTCCGGCAAACACGGCCGTGACCTCCATCTTTTCGCCGCTGATCGCCAACTGTAAATCCACGTTCTGGTAAATCTCCTGCAAACTTTCTTCGTCGGCGGCGTGGTAATACGCGCCGTTGGTGGTGCTGGCAATTTGCTGCAAAGCCGTCTCGTCCAGCCGGGTCAACACATTGAATCCTTCGAGCTGCAAGACTGTGCCCTCGGCGCTGCCAATTCCCACCGGGTAAATGCGTACCCCCGCCTGCGCCGCCAACTGCGCCACTTCAAACGGGTCGGGGTGGCTGGTATTTTCGCCGTCGGTTAGCAGCAGCACCACCGCCGACGGGTAATAACCGATGTCCGGCAGCGGTGACCCTTCTTCCAGCGTATCCAGGTCAATGTCCAGGGCAATGGCTTCCCCGGCAATGGCGTTGAGGGCGGTGAAAATGCCCTGGCCCAATGAGGTGGCGCCCTGGGGGGTGAGGCGATTGATGGTGTCTAATACGGCCGTCTGGTCATCTGTCGGCGGCTGCACCACCAATCCGCCATTGCTAAACGCCACCACCCCAATCTGCACGGTACTGGGCTGGTTTTCCACAAACGTCCGCGCCGCCGCCTTCGCCGCTTCCATGCGCGTCGGCTCCAGGTCATCGGCGGCCATACTGTTAGACACGTCGAAGGCCAGGATAACGGTGCCCTCCACACGCGGCAGTTCCAGGATCATTTCCGGCCGCGCCAGGCTAAAAAACAGCAGCGTCAGGCCAATCAGGAAAAACAGGGCCGGCAAATGGCGTCGCCACTTCAAGTTAACCCCCGCGCTGTTTTGCACCACACCCAATGGCCCCAACGCCGCCATCGCCTGCTGCCGCCGCCGCAGCAGCCGCCAATACCCCCACACAAACAGGGGGATGAGCAATAGGGTCAGGAGCATCCAGGGCCAGATGAAAGACATAATTTTTTTGTAGGCGTGACCCCACAGGGTCACGCCTACGCTCTGCGCTTCTTCCGCAGCGCGGCCATGCGCACGATGGCGCTGACTAAATCTTCTTCGGTGGAGATGGCGTAGAGGTCTACGCCTGCGCGTTGTAAATCGGCTTTGAGTGTGGCTTCGTGCCGTTCGGCGGCGGCGTAGAAGCGGCGGCGGAAGGCGGCATTGCTCGTGTCCACCAGCAGTTGTTCGCCCGTTTCCGCATCTTCCACCACAATCATGCCCGCATCCGGCAGTTCCACCTCACGCGGGTCCCACAGGCGAATACCGACCAGTTCGTGGCGATGTTGGAGGAGGGACAACGGCCGTAGCCACCCCACCTCGCTCATAAAATCCGACACCACAAACACCAGCGACCGCCGGTGAAACGTGTTCAATCCGGCGTTCAGCAGCATACTCAAATCAGTGGTTGTTTTGCCGGGCGACGGCCGTTGGCGCAGCAGTTCACGGGTCAGCCGTAACACCTGGTTGCGGCTGCTGCCCGGCGGAATGATGCGCTCGATCCGGTTATTGTACAAAATCGCGCCCACCCGATTGCCATTGCGCGTCAGCAGCCGCGCCAATGTTGTTACCAGGTCAACCAGCACCGTCTCCTTGGGCCGCGCCGCCGGGCCAAAAGCCATCGAAGGGCTGAGGTCGAGCAAAAACCAGGCCGTAATCTCCCGGTCGGCCACGTATTGGCGCACGTACAACTCGTTCATGCGGGCGGTCACGTTCCAATCAATATGGCGAATATCATCGGCCAACTGGTATTCGCGCAGGTCGGCAAAATCCAGGCCGTCGCCGTAAAACAGGGTGCGGTAATCCCCTTGCAGCAGCCCATCCAACCGGCGTATGACCTGCCAATCCAGCCGCCGCAAAATGCGTTCGGGGGTGGTGGTGGAATTGGGTTCCGGTGTCATTTTCTTAAAATAAACCCGGCGGTTGAAACCGCAGCAACAGAAGGCGAAGACCGCCTGCGCGGTCTGGCAGCCAGCCGACGCAGGTCGGCTTTGCTTTGTGTGGCCGCGAATTTATTCGCCGGGCTAAAAATAAACCCGGCGGTTGAAACCGCAGCAACAGAGGGCGAAGACCGCCTGCGCGGTCTGGCAGCCAGCCGACGCAGGTCGGCTTTGCTTTGTGTGGCCGCGAGTTTATTCGCCCGGCTAAAACGTGCGGACGCGCTGGCGCTCATGCAGTGGTACCTCCGGGACGGGCACGGCGCCGGTGATGCGGTTGAGCAGTTCATCCGGCGTCACATTGTCGGCCAATGCCTCATAAGACAAAACCAGCCGGTGGCGCATCACGTCCAGCGCCAGGTCGCGCACATCCTGGGGCAGGGCATACGGCCGTCCACGCACAAACGCCAATGCCCGCGCCGCCAGAATCAGGTTGATCGAGGCGCGGGGGCTGGCGCCATAGGCAATAAACGGTTTCAAATCCGCCTGGCCCACCAACTGTGGCTGGCGGGTAGCCGTCACCAGCTTCACCGCATATTCGATCAGCGCCGGGTCCACGTACACCCCGTCCGCCTCCTGCTGCAAAACCAGCAATTGCTCCGTATCAATCACCCGCTGGATGGCCTGCAACGCGCCGGTCATGCGCTCCACAATCACAAACTCCTCGGTGGGGGTGGGGTAGCCCACCAGCACCTTGAGCATAAAACGATCTACCTGCGCCTCCGGCAGCGGGTACGTGCCTTCGGACTCGATGGGGTTTTGGGTAGCCAGCACCAGGAAGGGGGTAGGCACTTTGTGGCTTTCCCGGCCGATTGTCACCTGCCGTTCCTGCATCACTTCCAGCAGCGCGCTCTGCACTTTGGCCGGGGCGCGGTTGATCTCGTCGGCCAGCAGCAAATTGGTGAAAACGGGGCCAAAGGAGGTGTTGAATTCACCCGTTTTCTGGTTGTAGATGCGCGTGCCCACCAGGTCGGCGGGCACCAGGTCGGGGGTGAACTGGATGCGCTGGAACTGGCCGCCAATGGCCGAGGCCAGGGTCTTGATCGCCATCGTTTTGGCCAGACCGGGCACCCCTTCCACCAGGATGTGCCCCCGCGCCAGTAGGGCGATGATCAGCCGTTCCAGCAAAATATCCTGCCCGACGATGATCTTTTTGACCTCGTACAGCACTTTTTCCATCGGTTTATCGTTGTTGGGTGGTGGAGTCATGTTTACTTCCCTGAAAATGGAGATTAGGAGATTAAGAGATTCAATCTCCCAATCTCCTAATCTCCCAATCTCATCCTAATAATCCGGCCCGCCGGCGGCGGACACGGCCGTACCTATGGGCACGGCAAATCCAATACCCACAAAAAAGGGTTGTTCGGCGGGGTTAGCCAGGGCGGTGACGATGCCGACGACCTGCCCCTGCCGGTTGAGCAGGGGGCCGCCAGAGTTGCCGGGGTTTACGGCCGTGTCAAACTGAATCAGCCCTTCCAGCCGTAAATCGCTGTCTTCAATGGGGATAGAGCGGTTAAAACCGGAGATAACCCCGGCACTCATCGAGGCGGTCAGCCCCAGCGGATTGCCCACCGCATACGCCTCATCGCCGACACGCATGGCCCCGGCGCTGCCCAACACCGCCGGGACGATCAAGTCGGGCGGTTGGTGGGGTTGCAGCACGGCAATGTCATTGTGGGCTTCAGCCGCCACCAGATCGGCCTTCGAGCGGCTGCCATCGGCAAAAAACAGTTCAATCTCCAGGGCATTGGCTACCACGTGATGGGCGGTCAGAACATCGCCGTTTTCGTTGATGACGACGCCGCTGCCCACACCGCGCCCGTCTTCATCCTCGTCCAATCCCGCTGGCAGCCGCACCTGGATGAAGACCAGTGAGGGCAGGATGATCTGGTATACCTGGCTGGAATAGGCGGGCGGCGGCGTGGCCGAGGCCATTGCCTGCACCACCCGCGCATCAATGTCACGCTGGCTGGGGGGAATGGGGACAGGAAAGAGGGTGTGGTAGACAAAGAGGCCCAACAGGAGGCAGAGGGTGATGAGGAGTAACGGCCGTAATCGTTTCCCAACCGGGCGCAATGACTGTTTCCAGGTAGGTTGATGGGGTGATATGGCGGTTGTAATCGGATTGAACTCTTCATCCATGTGACAAGTCTTACTGTTGAATGGCAGGTCTGTCAAATGGTAAAGGGTTTACGTTAAGGAAATGTGAAGGTAACGAGATGAACACGCAAAGGCGCGTTTGTGGCGCTCTGCCGTTTGTGCCAATGAAGGGCAGAGAATGGCATTATACCGCTATTCTAAATCGTGTGGACTTTGTGATTGCTGGTTATAAAAATCCCGTCCCAAGACCATGATAACGGCAATTACCACTATCAAAATGACAAGTTCTACGGCCGTGTACAACAAGAAGTTTTCAACATTTTGGCCGCTTGCAGCCAGCGCAAGCCCTATGACCGCACCAGCACAAAAGGAAACAGGTAACGGGGCCAGGCAAAGCAAAGCCAGGATACGCGCCTTGCTCCCGGTAACAATCCGCCCTTTCCCCAAATTAAAACTCCCCTTGATCAACACATAAATACCGTAGATAACCAGCGCAATTTCCGCACCAAGAATCATTTTGACCTCCCGTTTGGCGAGCAGGTTTACCTGTTCCCACACATGTGTGTAAAAATGGCAGCCGGTTGGCTACCACTAATTAAACGTTGTGTTCTCTGGCATTGGCGAGAATGCGCTGCGCCTGGCCGATTAGCTTCTATCGAACCTGATACTGAGACGGGGAGCCGCAGACAAAACCTTCTTGGATCACCTCTCCGCCGCTCACCAACCAAAATGGGCCATAATCTGCTGTGCGGCCGTTTCCGGCGACAGATGCGTATTATCCAGCTTCCAATAATGTCCATCCACCACCAGGTCGCCATCCGAATTCAGCCGGTAATTAGCGTCCAGTTCCAACAAATTTTGCTCCGACCAGACCACATTCTGCTTGCTCGGTTTTTGCGACAGGCGAAATTCTGTCTTGTTCCGCGCCAATCGTACTGCAAGCGTCGCCTGCAATTCCACATAATAAATCTCGCCCCCCTGCTGCCGGAAAAGATCGGCCATATTCTGCAAATAGCGGCGGTCGCTTTCCAGGTTCAGCGCCCAAACAAAAGTAAAAATCAGCCCTGGCAGGTCGCTTTGCGCCACTTCTTCCACAATCATGCGCCGGAACGTTTCCACCAGCCGCACATAAGGCGGTGTGCCAAATTCAAAAAAGGGTAGCACCAGTTCAATGGTCATGTGGTTGTGGAACAATTTCATGCCCGTTAGCGCACTCAGTTCCCGCCCCACCGTCATCTTGCCCACCGCTGGCGGGCCAAACAAAATCACCAGCTTTTTCTCGGCCATCTTGTTTTGTGTCAAGTTTCATGTGTCAGGTATCATGTAACCTGACACCTGACACCTGGTCACCCGATATACACCTGCACTTTGTCGCCATCGTCGTCGTCTACGTCAATGGTCATGGGACGGCCGTCGGGTTGTTTCAGTTCTTCTTTAGCGGCAGACAGAAAGGCAGAAGCCATGTCCAGTTGGCCGCGTGTTTTTTCGTCCACAAAACCATAGGCCATTTTGATGCCCCAACCCACCAACCCAAGCGGCAACGGCAGGCTGATGGCAATACGATGTCCCCCTTTTTCTTGCACACGCACATGCAGCCAGGCCGCACGGCGGCTGAAAAGAGCCAGTAAGGTTGCCAGGAAGGCAAGCATGAAAAGGCTCCACACGCAGATGAAACCAAAAGTGATCGCGCCTTCGGAAGAGAGGTAAATGCCGCGCAGCCAAAAGCCAAAAAGTACAAGAAAGGCCAGACCAATCAAAAAGGGGATTTTCCAAAACTGGCGGTAGCGGTCGAGGTTGGGTGGGTCATTTGGTGTGAGAATGTCGCCGGAGAGGGGTTCGGTGTAGGTGTCAGCGAAAGAGGTTACGGCCGTGTCCTCCCCTGACCCCTCCTCATCCATCGCCTGCAACAATTCCATAGCCTGGTCGGCCGTAATCGTGCCCTCTTGCAGCATTTGTAAAATCTGGTGGCGTTCTTCTTTCATCATACCCTCCGTTTTCGTAACCCCTGAGCCGTAATCCGTGAGCCGTAATCGGATGACGGTTCACGGATTACGGATTACGGATTACGATTTACGGGTATGGTAACACAGTTTACCGATAACCGAATCAAACGGCCGTCAACACGGCCGTGCAAAACAAAATCAACACCGCGCAGGCCAGATTCAGCCAGAGCAGCCGCTTTTCGCGGTGGGCCAGTTTGTCTTGTTCGGTTTGCGCCAGTTGCGGTTTTTTGGCGGCGAGTACGGCCGTGCGCTCCACCGCCGGGAAGTAGCCAAACTGCCAATACGCCGCCACCGCCATCACCACCAAAAAAAGGATATGTTTGACCAGCATCGCCCAGGCCCAGATGCCATCAAACACCAAAAAGCCGCTGTAATTGGTATCGTTGGTCATCTGCACAAAGCCGGTGATCAATAGCAGCACCAGGCTGAGATTGGTCCAGGGCAGCAGCCGCTTTTGCAACGCCAGCCAACTGTTGTCGGCCACTTGCTGCTGGCGGAAAGCAGGCACGGCCGTCGCCGCCATCACCACGATGCACACCAGCCATACGGCCGTTGCCAGCAAATGAATCCAGTAAGAGAAAACGAGAATCCAGAACATCGGTTATCGGTTATCGGTAATCGGTGAACAGTAAACCGTTTACCGTTCACCGATTACCGATTACTTTTCTAAAGAACGCAGCGCCTCATACGCCGGGCGCGGCGTGCCATCCGGCAAAATAATAGACCACCAGTATTGTTCGTGCTGCTCCGGCTGCCAGTCGGCGTCGGCCATGTAAATGGTGGTCATCAGGCCAATCCAGGGCCGCCAGTTGGCCTGCGCCCACTGGTACGCACCCGTCAGATAGTCAGCCTGTTCCTGCTCCGTTACCCCATGCCAGGTGTAGGTAGGGTGGAACTCTTGCCGCACCATCCAGCCCATCTCCAACAAGGCCACCTGTTTATGCTCATCGCCATTGGCCACCACAATATCGCGCATATCTTCCACATGGCGAAACACAAACCAACGGCCGTTGCCCCACCCATTCTCCTCTATCTCCGCCTCATCCGGCGACGTTTGCGGCGGCGCTTTGTAGCCGGGTGCATTTAGCCCCAACACATCAAAATAGTCTGCTGCACCCGCGTCATACATCCCCTGCAAAAAGTCAGCGTCCGGCATGGCATCGGGTGGCTGCGTGCCTGTGGGCGCTAAACCGGCAGAAATGACAATCGCCTGCGGATCGGCTGCTTTAATTCCTTCGTAACACACTTTCAATAATGCCGTGTATTCGGCCGGATTGGGCGGCTGGTCGCCCCATTCCCGGCTCAGGTTCGGCTCGTTCCACACCTGGTAAGCCTGAATCCGTCCCTTGTACCGCTCGGCCAATGTATAACAAAAATCGCCAAAATCCTGGTAATCCACCGGCGGCTGGTTGGCGCGGATCAGTTCATCCGGCAGCGCCCGCACCGACCAGAGCGGCTGGTGGTCCAACCGCACCAGCAATTTGAGACCGGCCTCATCTGTTTGCTCCACAATGCGGTCGGTGCGATACCAGTCATACTCTCCTTTGGCATGGCCTTCAATGTCCCGCCAGGGAAAATTGTGTTTCACCCAACCAAAACCCATCTCACGTGTCATGTCCAGGTCGCGCGGCAGCACATCATCCACATGCCACCATTGGGAAAGGTGGACGCCATATTCGGGGGATTGGAAGAAGTGCCCGGCAGGCAAACCGGGCGTGGGTGTGGGCGCCGGGGTGTTGTTGATGGTGAGAATGGGTGGCGGAGGGGTGGGAGGCACGGCCGTTGCCATCTTCGTTGCGGTGGGTGACGGTGTGGGGGTGACGGTCGGTTCCGGCGATTGTGTACACGCCACCATCACCAATAACAAAACGATACAGAGAAGTCGGCGCGCCATACTTGCGAGGTGCGACGCACTTCGGTAGTGCGTCGCACCTGTAAAACCTAATCCCGTTTTTCCATATCTGCCACCGCGCCGAAGGCCGGGCGCGGAATGCCATTTGTGTCCACAATGCTATAAGGCACCGGGTCATCGGTGGGGCCACTGCCCTTGTTGCCAAAGTCAAAATTAAACAGGAATGTCAGCCACACATCACCCGAATCGTACATCAGTTGGAATGCCTGGGTAATGAACTGCGCCTGCTCCTCCAGCGTATTGTCATTGGCAAACTCAAAGCCGGTGGGGGCCACGTCATACCCCTCGCTGCTGGCCCAGCCAAACTCCGTCACGCACAATTTGGCGCTGGGGTCAATGGCCTGAATTTTGTCTGCGTAGGTGTCCAGGGTCGTTTTGAAGCTCCAACTATGATGTGGATTGTCAAACGGGCCACGGAATTCGGCGGTGGCGGCTTCGGCCGTACTGCCGGCCTGGTCAAAAGCCACATCGGGGCCGATGTTGTAGCCGTTATGATGCACACCCACACAGTCTGCATAATTCAGCATCCCGGCGGCCAATGCCTGATCCAGCCAGACAAAGTCATCGGCGCAGGTAACACCATCATTGCAGCCGGTGGGGGCCAGCGCGCCGCTGATGACGATGATGTTGGGGTCGGCGGCTTTGATGGCGTCATGGGCCACTTGCAGGAAACGCACGTAATCGTTGGGGTTCACGCCGTTGGCCGTCGCCCATTCCCGATCCAGGTTTTGCTCGTTCCACACCTCAATGGCCCCAATCTTGCCGGGGTAGCGGTTGATCAACTCCGTCAGAAAACGGGCATACTCGCTGTAATCATCCGGCGGGCCGTTTTCGCCGCCGGCCGCCCGCGTCCAGGCGGGCGCGCCGACCACGCTGAGCATCAGGTTCACATCGTTTTTAGCGGCTTCGTCTACAACGGCGTCATAGAAAAACCATTGCCCGGCGTCTGGGGATGGGTGAATGAGCCACCATTGAATCTGGGCTTTGACCCAATCCAGCCCTAACTGGTCACGTACCACGTGCATGGTGTCGGCGGCATTGCCCACCGTGGCGTTGCCGTGTATCTGGATGCCATACCCAAATTTATCGGCGGGCCACGGCCGTATGATATTGGGCACGGCCGTTGGCGCACTTTCCACCACCGCCGGTTCCGCTTCTGTCCCCCCCTCACCCGACACCGAAACGGCCGGTGGGGGCAGGGTAGGCGTGCTGACCTCCGGCGCTAACGTGGGCGAAGCCACCGCCGCCGGTTGTTCGGCTACCGTCTCGGCGACGGGTTCGGCCGTATCGCCGCCACCACAAGCCGCCAGCGCCAGCACAAACACAATCAATAAGCCAGATAACTTCCACAGCTTCATTTCTCACCTCTTGAGTGGCGATAAATCGCCCACTACGAACAACATTCAAAATAAAAGGCGCATTCCGGTTCCCCAAAATGCGCCCTAATTCGGTAATCGGTTATCAGTGATCGGTAATCGGTTAACCCAATTTCACCGATGGCTGATTACCGTTCACCGATTACTGTTTAACGTCCCATCACCTGCGCCAGCGTGCTGCACGCCGGGCAGCTACCATCGCGCCGGATCATCGCATACCCCGCCTGCGGGTCGTCGCCCCAGGTGGTAAAGTCTACATTGAAGATGATGACCAACCGCACCCGGCCCGTGTTGGCAGAGGTGCTAACCGCCTGGGCCAGCCAGGAAGCATGTTGCGATACTGTTGTGTTGGCAGCCCAGGAGAAACGAGAGGGAACACCGCCATAATCCTCACCGGAAAGGTAGCCTAACTCGGTAAAACAAACCGGTTTCCCCAATTGGGAGTAGACATTTAAGGTGGGTATCAGATACCAACTGTAATGGTCGCTGCCCGTGGGATGGCCGGTGTTCTGCGTGGGTGGCGTGGCGCCGGCGTTAAAGTGCGCGCCAATGCAGTCAGCATAATTGCCGCCGCCGACCGCCGCCATCCCCGCCATGTAGCGGGCATCAGACCAGGCATTGGTGCCATTGTCAAAGCCGGTTGGGGCGGGCGCGCCGCTGATTACCATCACGTTGGGATTCACAGACTTGATGGCATTATAGGCCGGCGCCAACATGTTGTTCACATAACTGGCGGGATCAATTTGCCCGGCCGGCCACTCAAAGTCAATGTTCATCTCGTTCCAGACTTCGATGGCGTCTGGCCCATAAGCAGCCACACCACGCAGAAACTCCACATAGCTGGCAAAATCTATACTGCTGGGGTAGGGGCTGCCAGGAATACTGAGCAATACTTTGAAACCGGACGCATGGGCGTTGGCAATGCGCCCGGCCACACCGGCGGGATCATCACCCGGCCCCCATTTGTGTTGGAATTTGACCCAGTTCATACCGGCTGAGGACATCAGTTGTGGATTGGCGAAGGAGTGTGTCTGCCCACCCAATTCAAAACCACCGGCAGCTACCGGCGGTCCGGCAACAGGCGGCGGCGCGCTGCCGGGTGGGGCAGCAGCCACTTCTACCACCGGTAGACCGTTCACGTCCAACGCGGTATTCAGTTCCAGTACGCCGGAGAACATCCAGCCTTCACGGTTGTCAGGCAGAACCACCTGGAACCAGGTTGAATCAGCATTGCGGCCAATGATGTTGACCAGCGTACCGGCGGCCGCACCGCCAGTCAGAGTGCCATATTGCAGGCCAGGGCCGGTGCGTACATTGGCCAGAAGTTTTACCACGGCGTCGGCGCTGCCTGGGTTAAAGGAGACGGCAGCGGCAGCGGGGGCAGCAGTGGGGGTGGCCTCGACCACTTCTTCCTCTTCTTCTACCACCGGTTCGGGGATTGTGACAACCAGGTTATCCAGAGGGATGATGGTTTCACCCAGGGCAAAGTCTACGGTGATGGTATAAACGCCAGGGGTCTCGCTGCCTGCCCAGGCAAAGCTGAGGGCCGTACCGCTTTCGCTGGCGAGGATGCTTTCGCTTTCATCTTTGACAGTCCAAACAATGGCCGCGCCTTCGGTTTGGGGCGAGGCGTCTGGGCCGAGGGCTGCCAGGGCGGCAGCATAGGCGGCGGGGGCGGCTACTTTATCCAGGCCACGCAAAGCTGCGCCCAGCAGATTGTAGGGTTCCACAATTTCTAAACGTTGCCCCAGAGCGGCGGGATTGCCCAACCAGACGTGGTAGGTCTGGTCGGCTGCCCCCTGGTAACTGAAGCGATAGGTCTGGCTGAGACCATCCCATTCCAGCGGGCTGGCGTTACCGGTCAGGGCTATATCTACGGCCGTGCCCGGCTCTACTTCTAAACCGGCCTCGTCACCTTCAAAGGAGCCAAAGTGGCTGAGGGCTACCTCATTGGGGATTTCTACCAGTGATTCACCCAGGCGCGACACGGCATGGGCGCTGACCAGGGCCAGCAATTTGTTACGGTCAATCTGGCGCACGGCGTAATCTAACGACTGCTGCGCCAGACCGCCAGCGCCGTAGGCTTGTGGGTCGAGCGGCATTTGCACCATGACCATATCGGCCAGAGAACTGAGCGCCGCCCAATCATGGCCGCCGGTATCCCATTGACCGGTTGATTCTCGTGGCGTCCCTAACGTGATCGCCAGCTTTAGCCCCTGGGCATGTAGCGCATCGGCCAGACTGTTCGCAAAACTGGTGAAGACATCACGCTGGGAAGGGTCTACTCCCTGGTAATCCAGGTTGACGCCCGTGAAGCCATTGGTCACGGCCGTGTTTACCAACACGTTGATCTGATTGCCCTGGGCGGTGGTGTTGCCCAGAAAAGCGGCCAATGAGGCGCTATCGATCACCTCGCCGCTGTTGGTGACGTGCAAATAGCGGGCAAAGTCGCCTTCTGGGGCGGCGGCAATTTCACCCTGCAAATCACCATTGCCCACCAGCCGCAAGGCGCCCAGGCTGAGCGTGTCAAATTCGGGCGACAGTTCGGGGGCCAGTTCACCATCGGGCTGGACTTCGGCAACAAAGGTGTAAGCCGCCGGGGCGCCGGGCTGCACCAGCCCGTAGGCTTTGTGCAAAGCGCCGGGTTTGGAGACAACCTGCCCGGTGCTGCCATTCACTTCTGAGGCCACAAACCGCCAGGCGGCGCCATCCCAACCTACCAGATCGGCCAGACGAACGTCTGCGCCTGCGGGCAATGTGACGGCTACCTGACCGGTCGGCGTGCCTTCGCTGGCAATGGTGTAAAAGCTGCCCATGGGGGCAACATTGTCAGGCAGGGCGCCCATGCCGGCGGACAACAGGTTGCCGGGGGGGACAGCAGCGACAACAACGGCCGTCTCTGCCCCCACCACTTCAAACTCACCGGGAATGGCCGGGCTGCTGGCAACGACCGTGTCGGTGGGGGATGGCGCCGCGGTGGGATCATCGGCGACGGTTGCGGTGGGGGTGGGGCTGGCGCCCAAACCGAGCCGTTGGCCCAGAGAGATGGGCGGCAAAAACAAGCCAATCAACACCAATACGGCCACAACCACAAAACCAATGATAATGAACCTGGACGATTTTCCTGAGTTTTGGGCGTCATCGTTTTGGGCGCCATCGGGGGTTGGCTCCACCGCCGATGCTTCCACAGTGTCCTGCGTCTCCATAGACGCTTTTTCCTCTTCCATAACTTCTCTTTACCTCCCATGCAGGTTGTCATCTTCTCATCATTGGCAGCCTGCATGATTTCATTATTTTGCTTTGGCTACAGCAGCAAAAGCGGCAAAAATTCTAGCTTAGGGGGGGGAAGCGCGCAAACGGGGGGCACGGCCGTAGGCGTTCCGGCGGGGTCTCATTGAGCAAACGTTAACATAGAAACGGCCGTTAGCTCCTCATAACCTGACCGGATACCGGTACAAAGTTTGGCTCCTGCACTCAACGCCAATCATTTTCGTAGTACGCCAGCACTGCTTCCATGCCGGCCAGATTGGCCGGCCAATCGGTGGCTTCATGCGTGGTCAACTCGACGGAAACAGAGGCAATCTCCTGGGTCGTCAGCCAATCGCCAGCGTCGCCAGTGACAGGGTAATGGCGAAATTGTTCGTAAACGGGGTAGCCAGACGCCTGCCCCAAAAGAGTTGTCAGGCGCAGCGAGGGGGGATGTGTTTCCGGGCAACCGGCAGCAAAGACGCCATCGGCAGCGCTGTGCCAAAAGAGTCAGATGTCACCTTGTCACCTTGTCACGTATAAAACGCTGGTAAACGCTGCCGCGTGGTGTAATCGGGTCTTGTTCCAGTTCTTTCAGGGCGATGATAACCGCCTGCTGCAAGTCCCGGTTTAGTTCAATAAAATCGGCCAGGTACGCCGGTTTTTGGGTGATTTGCCACTCGCTCATATGAAAATTCCCGCCTGACTGCCGCCGGTTGCAAACCGGCAGCAGCTATGAAAAATGTGCTGATGAAAGTTGACAAAATGTTCCGGTAATCCACGCCTGGCGAATAAATTCGCGGCTACGCCAGTCGGCGCAGGCCGACTTTGCTTTCTGTAGCTGCGGTTTCAACCGCCGGGTTTATTTGACCAGGTTATCAACCCAATCAAGGACGAAAGTGTTCACCTGGCGCAATGCCGTTTCGTTTGCGGCGGTGATGTGCGCCGTCAACGTCTTTTTGCCCGTTTCCCGGAAAACACCATAGGCCAATAACTGCCGTCGCAGCGCCGTCAGGTCAGCGGGGACCTCAGCCCTTTCCAGGTGTGAAAAGTAAAATTGAAACAGATCGGGCGGCTGGCCATACAAGATGCTCGCCAGACCTTGCCCGTCTGGCAACAACACCCGAATCGAGAAACCGGCCGTCCCCCAGTAAATGGTATGCCCCTTCTCTGCCGCACCATCCAGGATGTCGGCGAAAAACGTGGCGGCCTCCGGTGAACAATTCTCCAGAAACTCCGCGCGCGTCACATGCCGCCGGGAGGCATTGGGTTTGATCGTGCGGGCCGCTTCCGTCAGCCCAATCACGCGGGGGACCATGGCTGTCTGGCCCGGCCCCACAAATTGTTTCACTTCCACGCCCAACACTTCCACGTCGGCCATCTTCTCGTTGAGAAACTCAATCAGGCGGCGTAATTCGCGGGGCAGGGTATCGGCCACGAAGATGAGACGAATACGCCCCTGGCGCAGATTGTTTTCCACCAGTTGCCAGTAGGTCTCAATACTCTCTTCATCATTCTCGTCAATGAGCCGTTGAATTTGCTCGTCCAGAGAGAAGTTCAGGCTGCGGGCGGTCTCTGTGGCCGCCGGTCTCTGTGGCCGCCTGGCGCAGGCGATCCATAGACCAATAGGCGGTGCCGTTGGCCGCATAGTCCAGCATTTGGGCCACCACTTCACGGCGGCTGCGGGTGTCGGTCGCTCGTTTACATTCGACGAAGGTGGGGATGCCGTCCTGATCCAGGAAAAGGTGATCCAGGCTCCAGATAGAGGCGCTGTTGGCATCGCCGGGAATGCCCAATTCCCGTTTGACCAGCAGCCAGCGGCGGGGCGCTTCTGGGCTGATCTGGTCGCCCGGCAGCAAATCCGGGTAGTCGGCCAGGGCTTGTTGCAAGGTTTCTTCCTGGGCATACGGCGTTTCGGCCATTGGCGTCCACTGGCCGCCGCCTGGCCCCACTAAAAAGATGCGTCCACTGTTCATCGTCCAACCTCCTGTGCGGCCGTGCGCACACTTTCGTCTTCATCTGTATCGGCAATCAATGCCAACACCCGCCGCGCTTCCCGCACGGCCGTCTCCCCCGGTTGGCTCTGCAAAAAAGCGGCCAGCATCTGCACCACCGCCAGCCCGCCCAGCCGCGCCAGGGATGACCCCGCCAGCCAGCGGATGCTCTCGTCTTCGTCGGCCAATGCGCCGACCAGCGCCTGTAACTCTGCCTGGTTTTTGGGCTTGCCCAGCCCCATGACCGTTTTCAGGCGCTGGCTGCGGCTGCCGCTGGGGGGCGAAAAGTCGGCCAGCAGGGTAGGCTGGGCGGTGGAAAAGTTCAACTTCTCCCCAGAAGTTGAACTTTTAGCGGCGGCGCTTTTGGGCGCGGGCGGCGGTTGCAGGGTGAAGGTGGGCGGTGGTTCCTGGATGGTTTTTTTGGGGGGCGAGACAGCCGGGGGGTGAGGCGTTGGTTCCTGGCCTCTGGCGCGCCCGGCTGTCCCGCCCCTGGTATCGTTCGGCCGGGGCAGCGGAAGCTAAGGCAGCGTGGCCGCTCTGCCATTCCTCTACGGCCTGGCACAGCTCGCGCAGCGAGACGTAATCTATCTTCAGCAGCCCCGCCTGTTCCAGGTTGGGCGCTGTCACCCGCCAGCCCCGGCGCAAATCCTGGTAAACCCGGTAAGCCAGGAGTTCGCGCAAAGCCTGGTCTGTCTCCTGTTTTTGCAAGAATTTGACATCGGGGTTGGCCGCGTACAGTTCCAGGGGCATGTTAAGGGCGTCAAAAACGCGCTGCGCCAGTTCATCATGTTTAAGGCCATTGGCTCCGGCACGTTGCACAGCCTGGTATACGGCCGTGCGCAGCAAACCTACTTCTACAAAATCATTGAAGTGCCCGGCCTGCAAGGAAGCATCCTGGCGGTTATCGGTAAAGCTGAGTAACTTTTGCGCCTTGCGCTCCAGGGTTTCATCGCGGCGCAAGGCGCGTAAGGCAGACAGGCTCAAGACCGTTGTGGCCGTGCTGCGTCCTTCAGAGGAAAGCGAGGCTAACTTGCCAAAGTCAGAGCGTTCACGGCCGCTGTAGGTGACGCCACAGTGCAGGCAAAAGGCGAAAGGGGAATGGACAAAATGATAAGTGGTTCCCTGCTCCTCTTCCTGCCCTGACGTATCCAGGCGTACCACCTGGGGCTGTTTTTGCCGGAAGTGTCGTTTCACGCGCAGCAAACCGCCCGAACTGAGTACCAGCCAATCCTCAGGCAGCCGCTCTAAGATGGCTGCTTCATCCGGCGGCCAGGGGTCGGCCGGGTTATGGTACAAGAAACCACGCTGCTGGTCTTCTTCTCTGGTCTGATCGCGCAGCTCCCGCGCCGTAAAGAGCAATTTAGCTGTCTGGCTGTCCTTGTGCTGATTGACCACATAATATTCCTGGCCACACTCCCGGCAAAAAACCAGCGGCAGCAAAATCCGCTGGCGGGTCTTGTCAGGCACGTATTGCTGCCCTTTAAGGGTGATATAACGGTCAGATGGGCTTTCCAATGATGCGTAAACCGTATCACCCCGGCTGATGAACTGGTGCAGACGAAAGGCAAAAGCGGGAAACCTTGTTTCAGGGTGAAGGGCGTCATACCCGGCCAGCAAGGTTTGTTGAATGGCGGCGGCGCATAACTCGGCCGGCACACCGGTCAGGGTTGACAACCTTTGGGCGGCGCCATCGCCGCCGTTGATACTCAAGGGTTTGGCGCGGCGCAGACGGCCGCTTTCGGCTTCCGTTTCCAGGCCAAAGGTGGTTTCAATCCAGACGGCCAACGGGTCGGCAACAAAAGCATCATATAACGTGACCCTTGTCCGCCATTATACATAAACTTTACTTGCTTTTGAACTCTGATTTCGCGGCAAACCGGAAGATGCCTTTGCTGCTTCGGCGATGTATCTGGAGTAAATCATGGCCAGGCAAAAACAGGGAATCGTAAGTAAGCGTGAGATCATGTGGGTAACGGCCGTTGCTCCCCATACCGCTCTCCGGCAAAAAATCCAGTTTATCCCATAAGGCCATAAAGCCGAGAGAGTTCAACAAGACGGCCGTTGGCAAACAAAAAGCTCTCGACTAAATCGAGAGCTTTTTTACTGTTTGCCCGGAACGGGAGCGACGGGCCTGGATACCGCTTTGGGCGCAGGTGTATTGTCTTTACTCCCAGTGAAAAGTTATACCATACACTACTGCGTCTTTTGGAGGGGCAGGCATGATCCAACGGAGCAATGTCAATTATATGCGAAGGTAAAATATGACGGTTGATGTTGTCTGCCTTCAACCACGTAAGCGGCTTTATACTCTGGCCCTAGCGTAAGAGCGTCCATAGACCATTCCTGGCAACCTGGTGCGCCACGCACTCCGAGCAGTTGTGCCGGTAAGCCAGGAACCACAGATACATCAAACGCTGTTAAAGGGAAGGATAGACCCATCCCGATTGCCTTAATAAACGCTTCTTTACGTGTCCAGCCATTAAAAAAGGCATCTTGTTTCTGCGACGGCCGTACCCGGCCAAATGCTTGCTGCTCCACGGCCGAAAAAATACTCTTCACAAATTGTGCCTCATCCACCAAAGGGCGCATCTGTTCCACGTCTACCCCAATGCGCCGGTTCTTGGTGATGCCATAAAGTGCCAGGTCACCAGAGTGCGACACATTGAAATGGATCGTTTGTGTTAATTTCTCATTCTGAAGATAGGGTTTGCCGTAGTCAGAATAACCAAACTGTAACATGTCTGGCGACATTTCTACATATCGCCCTAATATCACCCTCAAAATAGCGCGGGCTACCAGGTATTTATGACCATCGGCCGCGAACATGAAGCGAGACACCTTTTGCTGCTCATCGGCCGACAGCACCTGCCATAATTTCTGGCGAGTCGCTTCAGGCTGATTCAATGAAACGCGCCAGATATGGACATCTGCGTCATTGAGTGTGATCTGGCGCGGTGCTGTTTGCCACAGGGTTGTTTCGTTTATTTGGGAATACACGGCCGTTTACCCCACATCAATTGCATGTCCATCGTCGGCAATTTCCATAGCCGGGATGTGATTGCTGATTGCTGAATCAAATAGGGCGGCTGGTGTGCTCTGGAAACATGTCCAGCCCAGAACGATGATGGTCAAAACGAGTAAAACACGAACTTTGATTTGATTGATTTTGTGAGTTGACATTTCTGAATCCTCCGGTTTGTTTTGTCTGCCTTTGTTTTCATCAACTCACCTGGCGCACTTTTTAGAGGTTCATCTGCAAAATTGGTGGGCCACAAAAGAAGGCTGGCTGCACCAGGTACAGCCAGCCCTTTTTACAGACAGTACAACTGCCTATATACCTCTGTAAGTAGACTATTCCTTTAGGTTGTTATCTTTTTTAGAGTTAGTGGCAGCCAGACAAGAGTCTGGCTTCTATATAGAAGGGGTAATGGAAAAGAGTGAGGCCATGAAGGATCCTGTTACTTTATTAACGAATCATCGTCTACAGCAGTTATGCGTTCAAAACAGCGAGATTTATAAGAAACAAAAGGAAGCCAGTGACGACCGCTTTTGTTTTGAATTGATTCGCCGCGCTGTTTTCAACATTGAGGATGCTTCCAACCTGGTTTATGACATTTATCATGCCTGGATATTGCGCAAACTCATCGCTTTGCACAAGCAACATACCCCCGATATGGATGATCTGGCGCAAGAAGCTTTTGTCAAATTTTTTACCTATGTCACGCCTAAAACCTGGTCGAAATTCCCTTCCTTATCTTATGTGCTGGCTTACCTGGGAAAATGTGGGGAATCGGTGCTGTACGCTTATTGGCGGCAGATTGCCCGGCAAAAGAAGATGATGGAGGCGTTCCCAGAGGATGATGACCTGGTCGATGATGATGAACAAAATCGGCCAATGGAAGATAGCATTGCCCAAAACCAGCTTCGTTACCAGCTTTGGGAATGTGTGGCGCAAAATTGCCAGGATGCCAAAGACCGTTTTCTGGCGCAGCAGTTGTGGCACTACGGCCGTAAACCCCAGGAAGTCGCCGACCGTTTCCCTAACCTCTTCCCCCAAATGGTAGAAATCTATAAACGTAAACGTAACCTGGTGGATCGCATCAAAAACGATTCGCGTTACAACCTGTTAAGCATGGCCATTGCCTGATGGCGGGCAGCCGCATAACAGTTGGTGGAGATAGACCATGAAGAAGAAAAAGAACAAAGGTTACAACGCCATTGCCCAGATTGAACCCTGGCAACTGGACGCCTTTTTGGATGGTGTCTACGACGAGCAGGTGGAAAAATATATCCTTGAGCATGACGAAGCAGCCAAACAAATGGCCGCCTTCAAGGATTTTGACACGCGCATGATGGCCTTGCTTCACCGGGAATCATGCCCGGAGACAGACGCTTTGCTCAATTATCAGTGGGGGTTGTTAGACGAGGAGGAATCGGTCCTGATTGCAGCCCATATTGCCGAATGTGCGGAGTGCGAGATGGAAGCGATGGCCTTAGCAATGCCACAAACCGTCACCGAAAAAAGCTCTTTATCAGTCACCATCAAAGACAAATTACCTGCCTGGGGCGAGAGCCTGCGCACGTTCATCGCCCGCCTCATCCCAGAAGAACAGGTGTTAGTACCGGCCATCCGTTCGGCTACAGAATCGCCCGGTGTGTTGGATGTGGACACTTCCACCCCGTTTTACGTCAATTTTCTCTTCCCAGACCTGGAAGCAGACCCCAACGGGTTTAGCAGCAACCACATCTACGCAATTGCCAAAGCCACAAAAGAGACGGCCGTATCCACCGCCGCCAACCTCCACGTCATTAAAGCAGAGCCATCGGCATCCAAATCCGAAACCTCCTTTGAGAGTTTTGACTGGCTTCAAAACCAGAGCGCCGTTTTTTACATCAAAAAAGTGATGCCCGGCCAGGCAGACCGGCCACACCTGGCTGATCTCTATCACATTGATGTGGTTGCCGAGGCCGTCTTATGCGCCGACGCCTACCACAACTACTACACCATCATCCCCATAGATAACCTGATGTTAGCTCATGTTTTACCCACTGCTGACTACAGCGCCTATCGCATCATGAAACTAACGGCCAGCAAACCCGTCCGCCTCAAAGATGAGAAACTCCCGGTATTCCCGGCCATAGACATTATCAGTCTGGAAAAGGGAACTTCTCCGAAGCCGATCAGTAAACAAAAGTTGTTTACAGTTGAAGAACTGGGGCTGGATATTATCCTCACTCAGTCCCGAACAGTTGACGGCGTTTACCGTATCGAAGGGCAGGTATTGGGGGCCACAATGGAAGCAGTGGACAAAGTGAGTTTGATTCACGACCAGACTGTCGTAAAAACAGCGATATTAACTCCTTCCGGCGCGTTCACCTTTGACAAACTAGAGCAGGCGCAATACTGGCTTTGTTTTTATGGCAATGGGGTGGAGGTCTGTCTATCGGTTATTTAGAGGCTACGGCCACAGGCTACGGCCACAGGCTACGGCCACAGGCTACGGCCACAGGCTACGGCCACAGGCTACGGCCACAGGCTACGGCCGTGACAAATAAACGAACAGATGAAAGTTGAGCATCCTGTTGCGGAACATGGCGCTGAGGCGTTGTTGCAGCAAATAATCGAGTCACCAGACCCGACTACATTGCCTTTGCTCCTACAGGCACATCCCCCCGAAAACCAGTTGAAGTTATTGGAAAGCTGGCGGCAAATAGCCGCCAGTTATGCATTTTCCGGGGACGCAACGCGAGCCAATACCATCGCCCGACTGGTTGAAGATGCCAGCCGCCTCATGGGTTCCCCAGAAGCGCAGGCGCAGGCTGCCTGGGCATATGGCAATGTGTCCGCCATCATGGGTCAGGCTAGAGAGGCTGTTGTTCATTTTCACCAGGCAGAAGAGCATTACCTTAGCCTGGGTGATAAACTGAATCTGGCCCGGATGCAGGTGGGGCTGGTTGGTGCGCTCAATCGCCTGGGTGAATTTACCGAAGCCAGCCGTGTGGCGCAGGCTGCCTACCATACCCTGTCTGCCAGCCATGAGCCAACTGACAGGCAGCGATTGGCCGGTTTAGCCAATAATCTAGCCATCGCCTATGAGTATCAGGGGCGGTATCAGGAAGCGATTGAACTGTATGAGCGCAAAATCGCCCTGTGGCATAACCACCCCAACCAGCGTCAGGCGCTCATCGAAATTGCCCGCACCCGGCTAAACCTGGGCATCATCAAAAAGCATCTCAACTTATGGCACGAAGCCGACAGTTCGCTCACCGATTGCCAGCGCATTTTGACGGCGCCCGCGCTGGCCGGACAATATCGCCCTGACCTGGCGCGCGCCAGTGTGCATCTGGCCCATTTACGCTCCAAACAAGGTGCATCGGCCACGGCCGTAAAAGCCGCCTTTACTACCGCCCGCGAAATCGTCTCCGACCCCCAGAATCTCCTGCTCCTCACTCTCTATGAAGTTGAATGGGTCCTGAACAGCAACCAGTTATCACCACCATTTCTGGCCATGCTCCAGGAGTTGCACCAACGTTATACCGAGGATGGTTACATGCGGGAGGCGATACGGGTAGACCTGGCTATAGCACATTGCCAGGCAGAAATGGGGCGGGGAGCGGCCGCCCGGCTTAAATTCGCCGAAGCGCAACAGGCAGCGCAGACGATCCAGGATTGGGAACTGCAATACATGGCCTGGCATGGCCTGGGGCTGCTCAACCTGAAGAGTGGGCAATACCAACAGGCGGAAGTTGCCTTGCTCAAAGCGGTAGACATGGTTGAAAACGTCAGTCAGAGCATGAAGTCCGGCGACTTACGCGCCGGCTTTCTGGATGACAAGTTAGCCGTTTACCGCGATCTGGCCTGGCTGCACTTGTTAAAAGACGATATGCCCCAACTGTTTCATTGGAGTGAGCGCGGTCGCACCCGCGAACTGGTCAATGCGCTGGCGCTGGATGAGCCAGGGGAGACGGCGCTGTGGCCGGCCGACCAGGGACAACTACGGCCGTTCATCGAACAACTGCGCCATCAACTCAAAACCGAACAGCATGGGGAGCGCCGCCGCCAGCTTGAAGACCGTCTGATTGAACTCACGCGCCGCCATGAACAGCAAACATTTCACAAAGTGGCGCACCTGACGCATGTCACCGCCACCTTAAATGACGCCAGCGCCGCCCTACCGCCGGATACGCTCATGTTGGTTTACTTCGCCGCCAACCGGGAATTGTGGGTATTGCCCATCACCACCCAGGCCACCTTACCCGCCGTCAAACTTGGCGCGGCGCTGAAGTTGGATGACGTAGAACGGCAACTCGCTTCCCTGCACAGCCTGAAAGGGTATCCATTGGCCTGGGTAGACCGGCACAGCGAGCAACTGACGGCCGATGCCCAGCGACTATTGGGCTGCTGGTATGATTGTTTTTTGTCCCCGCTGGCCTCTCTCCTGGCACAATTTTCGCGCCTGTTGATTGTGCTCGACGACTTTCTTTTTCGGCTGCCCATGCACGCTTTTTATGACACCGTCAACGGCCGTTACCTGGCACAAACACACGAAGTCAGCTACACCCCCAGCGTCACCGCCTGGTTAGCTGCTAACAACCGCCCAACGTCACAAGGCAATGGCCTCATTCTCAGTTACGCGGGTTCACAGTTGCATCACACCACCGACGAGCTAAAGGCGATTCGGGCTGCCTATCCAGACTTTGCCGCGTATGAAGGCCAATCCGCTTCCCGGCAGGTTTTGGAAACCCCATTGGCGCAGGAATCGGCCGTCATCCACATTGCCGCCCACGCCATTTTTCGCCCCGACAACCCCATGTTTTCCTACATTGAACTGGCCGATGATCGCCTGAACATGTTGGACATTCTGCAATTAAAGCTAAAAGCCAACCTGGTGGTGTTAAGCGCCTGTGAATCAGGCCGGGGGCTACTGCGGGGAGGCGACTATCTCTGTCTGCCGCACGCTTTTCTGATGGCCGGATCGCGGCTGGTGCTGGCCTCTCATTGGCCGGTTGATGATCTGGCTACTTCTATTCTGATGGGTGAGTTCTACCGCAATCTGGCCGCTACGCACTCTTTCAGCCAGGCACTCCGCCAGGCTCAAATCGCTTTTTTGGATTCCTCTACCATTCGCTATAAGCATCCCTACTATTGGGCGCCTTTTTTCATTTTAGGTGGACATACCGGGCAGTAAGCCGTGAGGCATTAGCGATCACGCTCTGCCGCCATATCCACAAAAGTCGTCATGCCCCAGCGCAGGGGCAAATGGATGCTGTCTGCCAGTTGGATGGTAATGGTGTACAGCACATCACCGCGCACAACCTGAGATGCCAGGGCTACTTCGGTGACGGTACCTTGCAACGTTTGTCCGGGCAGGGCATCCACATGTACCTGCACCGGCTGCCCCACCGTCACCCCTACCACATCCAGTTCCGTCAGATTGCTGGTTTGCACCAGCCAGGTTGTGGTATCTGCCAGAATGGCCACGGCCGTGCCCGGCATTACCACTTCCCCCACTTCCACCTCCAGGCCGGCCACAGTGCCACTAAAAGGGGCCACCAGCGTCAGCCGCGTCAGCGCGGCCTGAGCAGTTTGCAGAGCCGCCTCTGCCTGGGCTACGCCCGCTTCGGCCTGGGCCACCGCTGCCTGACCTTGTTGCACGGCCGTCTGCGCTTGCGTCACGGCCGTTTGCGCCTGGGCCACCGCTTCCTCAGCCTGCTGCACTCGCGCTGCCGAAACAGGCGCTTGCAGCAGCGCCAATTGTGCCTCGGCCGCATCACGCTGCGCAACCGCGACGCCGACACTGTTATTCTCCACTGCACTTTGCACGGCCGTCGGCCCTGCCTGCAATGCATCCAGCGCCGCTTGTGCCGAGGCGACCTGTGCTTCAGCCGCTTGCAAACGTAGCCGCATCTCTTCCTCCGGCGCGCCTAACATATTATTGGCGAGCAGGTGGTCATACCCCTCTTGCAGTGCGTCCCGATTCGCCAGCGCCGCCGCCACCTGCGCTTCAGCGGCCCGAATCTGCGCCTCGTTATTACCGTTGAGCGCGGCGTCTCGATTCCCGGCTGTCTGGGTAATGCCTGCCTGAGCGACGGCCACATTAGCCTCGGCGGCCGCGATCTCTTCTGGCAGCGGTGGCGCCAGCAGCAAATCCAGCTGCGCCTGGGCGGCGGTAACACCCCACTCGGCTATCGTCACACCTGCTTCCAGCACCGGGATTTGCGCTTCGGCCACTGCCAGCGCAGCCAATGCCTGCGCCAGCGCCAGTTCCATTTCTTGAACGTGCAGCGTCATCTGCCCGCTATCCAGGCGCAAGATGGGATCACCGGCCTGCACCTGGCTGCCTTCGGTTGCTAAAATCTCGGCTACCTGCCCCTGGACGGCAAAGGCTAAATTGGCCGTTTGCACCGGCGCCAGATACCCCTCGGCTGATATGACGGCCGTGGCATTCACGGCCGTTCCCGTTTCGGCCATATTTGCGGTTGTTTCGGCCGTGGTCTCATTCCCCGCCGCTACGGTGCGTTGGTACAACAGAAAACCACCGCCCAACAAAAGGAATCCAACCACGAAGCCTGTGATTGCACGTTTCATACTTATTCACCCCCATCCACATCAATTTCTACCGTCGCCGTCATGCCCCATCGCACCGGCAAGTTCGTTTCATCCAGTAGAATGGTGGCAACATAGGTCACATCACCCTGGTTAAGCCGGGAAACGGCCGCCAAATCCACCACCTGCCCATGCAGCACTTCCCCTGGCAACGCCTCAATCTGTATGGTGGCCGGTAGCCCAACCTGCAATAAAACGACATCCAGTTCGGTCAGGTCGTTCGTTTGTACTTGCCAGGCGCTCGTATTAGCCAGAGTTAATACCGGCGCTCCCGTCCCCACCACTTCGCCCGGTCTGGCGGCTAACTGCGTGATGACACCGGCAAACGGAGCGCGCAACGTCGTTTGCTCCAGGGCCGCTTGCGCCACTTCCCAGGCAACTTGTGCGCGCGCGACACCCGTCTGCGCTTCTGTAACGCCTTCTTCTGCTTGCAAGACAGCCAATTCTGCCTGCGCCACCAGCGCTTCTGCCTGGCCCACTTCGATTTCGGCAAGGCGTTGTTGTTCGATTTTTGGCCCGGCCAGCAGCAGATCCAGCCGCGCCTGAGCGGCATCTCGTTGGGCGGCCGCCGCTGCCACCACCGCGTTAGCAGCCTGGTGTTGGGCGGCGGTGGCCCCTTCTTTCATCTGGCTAAGCGCGGCCTGGGCAGCATTGACCTGGGCCTGGGCGGCGTTAAGCTGCATTTGCACCTGCTGCACTGTGTCTGCTGCTGTGCCCTCCGGCAACTGGTTATAGGCGCTCTGGATTGGCAGCCGGGCGGCTTCAGCGGCGATAAGCTGAGATTGGGCGGCATAAATTTGCGCTTCACTAACAGGTTCTAACATCGCGTTACGGTTAGCTGAGGCCAGCCCCACATTGGCCTGGGCCACCGCTACCTGGCTTTCCAGCGCCGCCACCTGGGCCGCAGTCGGGTCTTCGGTCAGGATGTCCAGCCGGGTTTGTGCGGCTGTTACACCCAGCCGTGCTGTTTCCAGGTTGGTTTGTGCCTGCGCCCGCAACGATTCGGCCGTTTGCAGGTTGGCCTGCGCCTGCGCCAGTTGCGCCTCGGCCTGGGTCATGGCAATTTGCTGATTGGTATCGTCCAATTGCACCAATGGGTCGCCGGCCTGAACCTGATCGCCATTCACAACCAACACAGAGCGCACCGGGCCGCCACTCTGAAAGGAGAGGGTTGCCTGGCGAAGGGGTACGATTTCACCTTTGGTGGTCACGGCCGTTTTGTCTGCATCCGTGGTTGCAACGGCGACATCTGCTTGTGCGGTTTCCGTGGCCGTTGTCGGCTGGCAGCCAGGCAGAACGGCGCCGAAGCCGATGAGCAGGAGGAGTAAAAATCTGGCCTGTTTCATGCGATATTCTCCTGTAATTCCCAGGTAGGCAGGGGCGCTGCCAGCGGTGTTTCCCATACCCCGCCGGTTGTGTGGCTGATCTGTCCATCGGCAATCACGACGATCCAGGTGGCGCGTTGGGCCAGGTCTTGATCGTGCGTCACCATCACCACCGTTTTGCCCTCAGCCACCAACGCTTCAAAGAGGCGGATGACGGAATCGGCCGTTTGCGAATCCAGATTGCCGGTTGGCTCGTCGGCGATGAGAATGGGCGGGTCGTTGGCCAGGGCGCGGGCAATGGCCACCCGCTGTTGCTGCCCGCCGGAGATTTCCGCGGGCAACTTATGGGCCTGGTCGGTCATTTCCACCTGTTCCAATAGCTGCCAGGCCCGTTCTTTGCGCGTCCGGGGCGTATATAGCTTGCACAAATCCATGGGCAGCATCACATTTTCCAGGCAGGAGAGCAGCGGCATGAGCTGGAAGAACTGGAAGATGATGCCCACCTGACGGCCGCGCCAGCGCGCCATTTCGCTCTCTTTCAGGGTGTGTACGGGCATATCACCCACCAGGACGGCCCCAGAGGTGGGGCGGTCTATGCCGGTGATCATGTTGATGAGGGTAGATTTGCCGCTGCCGGACTTGCCCAGTACGGCCACAAATTCGCCCCGATTGATGGCCAGGTCAATCCCCTTGAGGGCGGCATATTCACCAACAGGGGTATGATAATTTTTGACGACCTGGCGCAGCTCGATGAGATGAGAAGGGGGCGCGGAACGGCCGTTGCCGTTTGCCGCTCCGTTCCCATTTAAGCCTAAGCCGAACAGTTTTTTCAACCGCATGTTATTCATAAACCAGCGCCTCCCGCACACTGATCCGCATGGCCCGGCGGGCCGGCAGCAGTGTAGCCAATGTGGTGAGCAATAGCGCCAGACCTAACCAGAGCGCAATGCCCAACCAGGAGAATTGGATATTAAAGGGGGCTTTGGCCATGGCATTCCCCACCTGAATCGCTAACACCATGCCCAGCGGCAGAGCCAGCAGCGCCCCCAAAAACCAGCTCACCACACCAATGACCATGCCTTCCACCAGCACCATCTGGCGCACGGCGCCATCGGTAGCGCCAATGGCGCGCAGCACGCCGATCTCGCGGGTGCGTTCTAGCACATTGATGCTCATGGTCCCCACCAGGCCAATCCCGCCGATCAGCGCCAGCAGCACGGCCATGACAATGAGAAAAATGACCACCGGCATGAGTTGGGAGGTGGCGTTTTCACGGGTGGAAACGGCCGTTTCCACCAACCCCACATCCACACCCAACGTCGTAAAGGCGCGTTCAATCTCCCCGGCCGCCTGGGCCACTGCGGCCGGATCGCCATTTTCCAGCGTGAACATGACGACCTGCCCCTGGTTGGCCTGGCGCATCTCGTAAGCCAATGTGTCGAAATCGGTAAAGGCCATGCTTTCCCCCAACGGGCCGTTGGTGATGCCGACGATAGTCCAGTGGGTTTCACGGCCGTCCAGCTTCACCTCAATCTCATCCCCCACCTGTAAGTCCGGTTCCAGTTCCAGCAAAAAGGCGCTGATCACCAGGGCATTTTGGTCGCCGGGTTCCAGCCAGCGCCCCGCCAGCAAAATAGGCGACAGGGTGTGGCTTTGCAGCGGTACGCCCATGATGGGAAATGCGCCGCCCTCTTCACCATCCTCCAGCCGCCGCCCCTGGCCGGTAGCCCACACCTCTGTGGCCGCCACACCCGGCGTTTGCGCCGCTACCCGCTCCACGACGTTTAGTCGCACGGGTTCGCCCAATGAAATCTGAATGTCGTAATTGCTGTATGCGGCCAACTGCTCATTGAGTGTATCCAGCGCGGACACGTACAAATTGGCGATGGCGATGAACATGGTGCCGCCCAGCACCAATGTTGCCAGGGTCAGCATCAGCCGCCCTTTGCGCCGGAAGGTGTTGCGCAGCGGCAGCAATAACAAACGGGGCAAACGGCGCACTCTGGCCAGCAGCCTGTTTACCAGGTCTGTGCCCAGATTTTCATCCCCCAGGCCATAGGAAGCGATGGCTTCCCGAACGGTAATGCGGGTACCGGCGATGATGGGGTAAAGGGTGGCCAAGAGAGGCACCAGCAAGCCCACGCTGATTTGAATCAGGAAAATATGGGGCGGAAAAGTGAAAACGGTGAGATCAAAGTTCAGCAGCTGCGCCAGATAGACGGCCATACTGCGTGACCCATAAGCGGCCAACGGTATGGCCACCAGCAAGGCGATGAAGCTGAAGACAAAGACCATCACCAGGTAAAGGGCCATCATCTGCACGGCCGTGCCCCCCAACGATTTCATCACCCCAATCTGGCGTACTTGCTGCGTCAGCAAAAACGAGATGGTGTTCACCACCAGCAAGGCGCTGGACAGCAGTGAAAAAGCGCCAATGACGCCCAAAATAAGGATGATCGCCTGTACTTTGTCATGGTCGGGGTGCAGCCCTGGGGTGGGCGGCATTTCAATGTACCGCACCTGGTAGCCGCTTTTTTCAATGCGCTGCCGCACCTGGCGGGCCACGTCCAGAATGTGAGTGGCATCGGTGGGATCACCGGCAACAATCACGTGAAGCTGGTCAAAGGCATAGGGTTCACCCAGCCAGGCCAGGGTGTCCATGGTAACGTAGCCGTACCCCTGGCCGCGTAATTCGGCCGAACGCTGGTTGACATCATACACCAGGCCGGTGACGGGCAGTTCCCGTTCCAGGCCGGTGGCGGTGCGAATGTGGATGGTATCACCAACGGCCGTGCCCAAAAAATCCACCGACGTGCGCTCCACCAGCATCTGCCGGTTGGCGGGCGGCCATTCACCCATTTCCGACATTACCTGGCTGACGCGAACATCGTCATAATTGGCGATGGCGTAAAGAGTCAGACTGCGCCATTCAGAGGGGCCAGCCTGGAAGCGCAATGGCAGCCAGCCACGCCCTTCGGCGTCGCTGACTTCCGGCATCTGCTCGATAGCCACTACCAGTTCTTCATCAAACGAGGACACATAGTAGATGACACTCGCCGGATTGGAAGCCTGATAACTGGCCGTCATGTCATGGGACAGAATGTGCTGCAAATTGACCACAAAACCAATGGCAAATATACCGATGATCATCGAAAGAACCACCAGGATGTTTCGGGCCTTGTTTTGCCGTAATTCGCGGGCAACCTTCTGCCACCGGGGTTGAAGTTGGTACATGGGATTTAATCTAGCCGACCTGAGCGGCATAAAGCTATAGGCATTTGCTTGCAGACGATAGGCGTTTGTCGCTTTTTTGCCATAAAGCAATGAGGGTCACATTTTCTGTGACCCTCATTGCGGCGATTGAGCAGGCTGCTATTTAGGCGGCGGCGAGTTGGGTGCGTACACTCAACGGCCGCATATCTGTCCACACTTCTTCAATATATTTCAGGCACTTTTCTTTGGGGCCTTCCTTGCCTTCATCACGCCAGCCCAGTGGGTTGGGGCGGTCAGCCGGCCAGGCAGAGTATTGTTCTTCGTGGTTAACCACGACCTTGTAGAGCATATCTTCGGGTGTCATACGGGCATCTCCTTCAAAATAAGTTTATGGGGAACCGGTTGGGGAACCGATTTATAATTTTCGGCGGGCAACGCCTGGCTCAGATCATAATTGAGCATGCGCCAGAACAGGTCGGCCGCCTGATGGATAAAAAAGTGGTCGCCGGGCAGGGTGCGCAGGGTAAAATTGCCGCTGGTTTGTTCCCGCCAGGCGACCACATCGTCAAACGGGGTGTTGGGGTCTTGCGCGCCGCGATAAGCCGAAATGGGGCAGGGTAATAGCAAATCTTCGGTATGACTGTAGGTCTCGTTGATGGCAAAATCTGCCTTGAGCACGGGCAGCAGCAGGCACATCAATTCCTCATTGCGCAGCACGGCTTCTGGCGTGCCATTAAACTCGCGCAGGCGCTGGATGAACTGTTCATCGGACAAGGCATGGATGGGCGTTTCACGGGTGGGGCATTGGGGTGCGCCCCGGCCAGAAGCAATAACACATTCTGGGATCAGATCATAACGATACAATTTGCGGGCCATTTCAAAGGCGATCAGCGCCCCCAGGCTGTGGCCGAACAGGGCAAAGCGTTTGTCCAGATAGGGCGAGATTTCTTCCATGATGGCTTCGATGAGGGGCTGGAGGCGGGTGAACGGCCGTTCCCGCAGCCGATTTTCTCGCCCCGGTAGCTGTATGGCGCAAACCTCAATGTGCGGCGGTAAATGCTCCGGCCAATTGCGGAAGCCAAATGCACCGCTGCCCGAATATGGCAAACAAAACAGCCGCAGTTTTGCCTGGGGATTGGGTTTGGGAAAAACAAACCATTTGTTTGTGTAGAGATTCTTCATCTTTGCCTCCTCTAAATCAGATGCAGACCGTTTTTCTTGGCATGGCGTTCCACTTTGCCCAGTAGATAGCGTGACACGGCCGTGTAGATAATGGCAAAGATGATCAGGATAGCCCATTCATGGGTAACAGGTAACAGCGTTTGCCAGTCGCCATCAAAGCTGTAGTACCGGATGAGGTCATAGGCCCAGGTAAACGGCAGAAGGTAGGCGAAATATTGAATGACCTGGGGAAAAGCGGTAATGGGAATGTATGCCCCGGCCAACATCTCAAAAGAGAGTTCGATAATGCCAGCGATGGACGTGACCTGCCGCCATAATATGCCCAGCAGCGCAATCATCACCCCCATCGCCAACAAGGCCACAAAAACTGTCAGGCATACCAGCAAAATCATCACCATGTTGGGGACGGCCACCCCGGACACGACCACCAACAACAAGAAGATGGGCAAGAAGGCAATTTGGGCCAGCAGGATGTCGCTTAACACCGTGCCTGCGAAGTAGGCGTAGCGGGAAAAGGGGTTGCTGTAGAGAAATTCCAATGTACCGTTGTACAGATCGCGGGTGACGGCATTGATCGGCGTCCAAAGGGCAGTGCCCTTAAAGACAAACAACACCATAGCGCCTAAAAAGAAGATGAACAAATCCTGCCCGGTCATTGGTCGGCCCAGACTTTCCGTGCCGTCAAAAGTGGTGATGTTTGCCAGCAAGAGAAAAAATAGCAGACGGATCGCCATCTGGATAATCATACCCACCAGGTTTGGCAGGTAACGCCGGGATACACTTAAATCTTTCCAGGTGGTGGCCTTCAAAACCGCCCATGGGCTAACAGGCCGGGACAGGCTGCTGACAGTTTCGGGTTTACTGACCGGTTGCTCGATTAATTTACCCATTGAAGAACTTGCTTGCATGATCTTTCTCCTTTACTCACCAGGCAGACCTGGCAGGTTTTTAGAAACCTGTCAGGTCTTGAGAGGTTGTATCGTTATTACTCAAATTTCTCTGCGGCCGTTCCCACATGATGCAGAAAGGCGTCTTCTAACGAAACCGTCAGGTGGCGCATCATCACCCGCACATTTTCCTGGCGCAATGTCTGGAGGATGGCTTCCGTGCCGTCAAACAGGTCGTTAACGCCAAAGGAAACCCACTGTGGGTCACGTTCACTGACAAAGAGAACAGGTTCCAATTGCAGGATTTTTTCCTGTACGGCCGTCGGCAACCCCTCTTTTTGCAGTTCCACAAACTCATTGACGCCAACGGCCGCTTTCAAAGATTGAGCCGTGCCGGTGACCACAATTTTGCCCTGATGGATGAGGGCGATCTGGCTGGCCAGTTCTTCCACCTCGCTCATGATGTGGGACGTGAGCAGCAGTGATTTGCCCTCCTGATAGACGTATTGTTTCAGGAAGGTGCGCAGCCGTTTGGCGGCGACGGGGTCCAGCCCTTTTGTCGGCTCATCCAGGTAAACCAGAGGCGGATCATGCAGCAGGGCGCGCATGACAATGACCGTTTGTTTTTGCCCGCCGGACAAGTGCATAAACTGCTTGTCCATATTGGATTGGAAGTCAAAGTAAGCGGCCAGTTTTTCAATTTGCTCTTTGATTTTGCGTTTGCCCAAGCCACGCAAGGCTCCAAAAAATTGCAGATTTTCGACCACATTTAACCGGGCATAGGCGGAGCGTTCGGTATCCTGGCCGACATAACCGAACAGATAACGAATGTCGTTTTCGTGCCTGTCCAGGTCATAACCAAATATCTCCACACGGCCGCTATCTTTAATCAAGATTGTCGCCAGAATTTTGACCAGGGTTGTCTTGCCGGCGCCGTTTGGCCCCAGGAAACCCAAGATTTCACCCTTGAGCAGGTCGAGTGAAACGTTGTTCAGGGCGACAGACTTGCCATAGGTTTTGTGGACATCTTTGACAGATAAACAAATCGTCATGTTTTTTCTCCTCATACAAAACGGGTTTCTCAGGGGAGGTAATCCCGTAATTGGGCGGCCAATGCCGGGGCATTGACGGGTGTTAACATCGAAAAATGGTCGCCGGGTACGGTGTGGATGGCGATGGGGCCAGAAGCTAACTGGCTCCAGCCGAGGTCGGGCGTCTGGTGCAGGGCGGGTTGGCTGCTGATGAAGCTGTTCACGGCCGTGTCCGCTGCCCGGAATATCACCATTGCCTGATCGGTTGCTTGCGCTTCGGCCGGGTACGATACCATAGATTGCAGGGTCGCCTGCTCAAAGTTTGTCATATGCCGGATGAGTCCCGAATCGGCATTTTGGGGCAAGACATCGACAGCTTTAAGCCGTTGCCAGCACAGTTCCAGCCGTTCATCCATTGAAAGCGGGGCCAGTTCTTCAGGCGTCAGCGCCAGTGAAGTCTGGAAAACCTCTTCTATTGTTGCTATCGTTTCCAATAGTGATGGCAGGTCGTCAACAGCCGTATCTGGCGATAACTCATAAACGGGGGCCACCATATCCCATATCGCCAGCAAAGCGATTTCTTCACCCTGGGCGCGCAGTTGCCGGGCCACTTCATAGGCCACCAGGCCGCCGAATGAATAGCCGCCCAGGTAATAAGGGCCGGTTGGCTGCACGGTGCGCATGGCAGCCATGTAATGGGCGGCCAGTTCGGGAATCTGGGTGTAGGGTGGGTGACGGCCGTCTAGCCCCGGTGCGCTCAAAGTGTAAAATGGCTGGTCGGTCCCCAATTCTTCAGCCAGAGATTGGAAATTTATATTGGTCATGCCAGAGCGCAGAATGCCAAAGAAGGGTGGTTTTGCGCCTTGCGGCTGCGTGGCTTGCAAAGGTGTCCAGGTAGCCCCCCCGGCCAGGCAGCGTTCCACCACCTGCGCCATATGCTCAATAGTGGGGTTTTCATACAAAGTCACCAGGGGAATAATCTGACCAAAAGCCGTAAATACCTCGGCGATCAGAGCCACCGCCTGCAATGAATGGCCCCCTAATTCAAAAAAGCGATCCCGAATGCCCACCTTTTCCACTTTCAGGACTTTTTGCCAGATAGCGGCCAATGTCTCTTCAGCGGCGGTGCGCGGGGCTACATAGGGAATGATCAATTGTGAGCGATCTGCCATCGGCAAAGGCAAGGCGCGCCGGTCAATCTTGCCGTTTGCTGTCTGTGGCAGCGCCGTCAAGGGCACAAAGTGGGCGGGTATCATGTAATCCGGCAATGTTTGCTGCATGTAAACACGTAGCTCTGATATGACCAGATTGTGTCCCGGATTTGCTACCAGATAAGCAACGAGTTGTTTGCCACCTTGCTCCTCTGGCTGGGCCATCACCACCACCTCGGCTATGGCCGGGTGCTGCGCCAACACTGCTTCAATCTCGCCCAACTCTATGCGATAACCCCGCACCTTTACCTGATGGTCGCGCCGCCCCAGGAACGCCAGTTGTCCCTCACGGCCGTAACGGGCCAGGTCGCCCGTCTTGTATAACCGCGCCCCCGGCTGTGGGCTGAACGGGTCGGGTATGTACTTCTCGGCCGTCAAACCGGGCCGGTTCAGATAACCCCGTGAGACGCCGTCGCCGCCCAGGTACAATTCGCCGACTACGCCCAACGGGACGGGCTGCATCTGCTCATCCAGAATATACGCCTGGGTGTTGGCAATCGGCCGGCCAATCGTGGGTTCACCACTCTCGTCACTTTCTACCAGTAACCAGGTCGAGTAGGTGGTATCTTCGGAGGGGCCATAGAGGTTGTAGAGCCGGGCTACCTGGGGCTGGGTGTACACCTGCTGTGCCAGGGCGCGGGTGAGCGGTTCTCCGGCCAGATTGACCGTCTGCACCGACGAGGGCAGGTGACTATGCGCCACCAGTTCGCGCATGGCCGAGGGCACGGTGTTGACCAGCGTCACACAATCACGGTCAGGCAGCTCCGGCAATTGCAGCGCATTCTGCGCCAGGATGACAGAGCCGCCACAACTGAGCGGCAGGAAGAGTTCAAAGACGGAGAGGTCAAAACAGATGGAAGTGGCCGCCAGCACGCCGGCCAGTTCTTCATCGCTGAACACCTCTCTGGCCCAGGCCAGCAGGGCGATGGCATTGGTGTGGGTGATGGCTACGCCTTTGGGTTGGCCGGTGGAGCCGGAGGTGTAGATGAGGTAGGCCAGGTTGTGAGGCTGCACGGCCGTGACCGGTTCATTTGTCTCTGCTTCTTCTGGCCATGCCTGGCTGATGTTGACGGTTTTTACGTTTGCCACATCCAGGGTGTCCAGGGGGAAACGGAGGGCGTCGTGGGTGAGCAGCACGGCCGTGTCCGCATCGTGGGCCAGCAGCGCCACCACCATCTCCGGGCGGCGTTCCATCAGGATGCCCACCCGCGATTCGGGGCCAACGCCGAGACTGATCAGGTGGTGGGCCAGTTGATTGGCCTGTCTGTTTAGTTGGGCATAGCTCCAGGCAGTCTGCTCGTAGCGCAGGGCAACCGCCTCCGGGGTACGGGCTGCCTGCGCGGCCACCAGGGAAGCGAGGGTGGCGGTGGTGTCATAAGGCAAGGTGTTATCGTTCCAGTCGTAGAGCAGTTGGGCTTGGGTGTCCGGGTTGGTGATGACCTGCTCGACCAATGCGCTGAAGTGCCGTCCCATCTGCTCGATGGTCGCCGCGTCGAACAGGTCGGTGTTGTATTCCACCAGTCCTTTCAGCCCGTCGTACTTGTCCAGCATGTACAGGGTGATGTCAAACTTGGAGGTGCCGGTTTCTAAACCACCACGATGCACGCCCAGGTTGGATAATTGGGCTTTTGAACCCAGGAGGGCGTCGGCGGTATGTTGCAGCACAAACATCACCTGGAACAGAGGGTGTACACTCAGATTCCGTTCCGGCTGTAACTCTTCTACCAGCTTTTCAAAGGGCAAATCTTCATGGGCATACGCGCCCAGTGTCACTTCGCGCACCCGCGCCAGCAACTCGCGGAAGGTGGGGTTACCGCCTAAGTCGGTGCGCAAGATCAACGTATTCAGGAACAACCCGATCACCGGTTCCAATTCTAACCGGCCCCGGTTGGCAATGGGGGAGCCGACGACGATGTCCGTTTGCCCGGCGTAACGCGCCAGCAGCACCTTGAAGATAGCCAGCAGCGTCATAAAATAGGTAACGCCTTCCTGATGACCGAGTGTTTTAATGGCTTCTGTCGTTTCCACGTCGAAGGTGAAGAGGTGAACGGCGCCGGGGAATGTTTGCACCGGCGGGCGCGGGCGGTCGGTGGGTAGGGTGAGCAGTGGTGGTACGCCTGTCAGGTGTTTGCGCCAATAATCCAACTGTTTTTCCAACACGTCGTCTTGCAGCCAGGCGCGCTGCCAGACGGCATAATCGGCATATTGGATGGGCAGTTCGGCGACCTGCAACGGTTTGCCCAGGGCGTACCATTCGTAGAAGGCGATCATTTCCTCGGTGAATTTGTCCATTGACCAGGCGTCAAAGATGATGTGATGAAAGGTTAACAGGAGGGCGTGCTGCTGCGGGTCTACACGCATGAGCTTGGCGCGGATAAGCGGCCCTTCGGCCAGATTGAAGGGTAGTTGTGCTTCTGCTCTGGCGGCCTTTGTCTGGAAAGCGGCCAATTCCACCGGCGGCAGGGGCGGCATGTCCACCACCGGCAGTTCCAGCGTCAGGGTGGGGGCAATGATTTGTACCGGACGGCCGTTGACCATTTGAAAAGTGGTGCGCAGCGCCTCATGCCGTTTGATGATGTCATTCAGGCTCTTTTCCACTGCCTCTATGTCCAGCGGCCCCGTCAACCCGATGGCCACGGGGATATTGTAGGCCGGGTTGTTAGGGTCTAGTTGATCCAGGAACCACATGCGCTGTTGGGCAAAAGAGAGCGGGATCTCCTGGTCGCGGGAGACAGGCACAATGGGTGGGGCCACCATGTCATGCCGCTCCTGGTAAAGCGTTTCCACTGCCTGCGCCAGTTCGGCCACGGTAGGCGCTTCAAACAATGCCCGCAGGGGCAGATTGATCTGTAACGATTGGCGAATGCGGGATACGATGCGGGTGGCCATGAGCGAGTGCCCGCCTAGCTCGAAGAAGTTGTCCTCAATGCCTACCCGGCTGATGTCCAGTATGTCCGCCCAGATACCGGCAATGAGTTCTTCAGTGGGCGTGCGGGGGGCGACGTAAGCAATGGTGATGTGGGAACGGTCGGCTGCCGGCAGCGGCAAGGCGCGCCGATCCACTTTGCCGTTGGGTGTTTGGGGCATGGTTTCCAATTCCACAAACAGGGACGGCACCATATATTCAGGCAACCGGGTCTTCAGGTATTGGCGCAGATCGCCGATGAGCAGCGTCTGTTCGGGGGCGGCGACGATATAACCAACCAGTTGTTTCCCGGAACGGCCGTCTGACTGCGCCATCACTACTGCTTCCGCCACCGCCGGATGCTGGGCCATCACCGCTTCAATTTCACCCAATTCAATGCGATAGCCGCGAAGCTTTACCTGGTGGTCATGCCGTCCCAGGAAATCTATTTGCCCGTCGCGGCGATAGCGGGCCAGATCGCCCGTTTTGTATAAGCGTGCGCCCGGCTGTGGGCTAAAGGGGTCGGGTATGTACTTCTCGGCCGTGAGTCCTGGCCGGTTCAGATAGCCCCGCGACACACCATCGCCGCCCAGGTACAATTCGCCGACTACGCCTATGGGAACGGGCTGCATCTGGGAATCCAGGATGTAGGCCTGGGTGTTGGCAATGGGCTGGCCGATCAAAGGTTTTTGAATACTGCCCTTTTCCATCAGGGCAAATGTGGAGTAGGTAGTATCTTCTGAGGGGCCATAGAGATTGTAAACTCGTGTGGCCTCGCTCTGGTCATACGCCTGCTGAGTTAGCGATTGTGTTAACGCTTCCCCGGCCAGGTTGACTGTTTGCACAGAAGTTGGCAGCCGGTGATGATGAACTAACTCGCCCAAGACAGAGGGGACGGTGTTCACCAGCGTCACATTGTCACGCTCCGGCAACTCCGGCAGGTGCAGCGCATTCTGCGCCAGGATGACACTGCCACCACAACTGAGCGGCAGGAAGAGTTCAAAGACGGAGAGGTCAAAACAGATGGAAGTGGCCGCCAGCACCCCGGCCAGTTCTTCATCCGTGAACACCTGCCGTGCCCAGGCCAGCAGGGCGACGGCGTTGGCATGGGTGATGGCTACGCCTTTGGGCTGGCCGGTGGAGCCGGAGGTATAGATGAGGTAGGCCAGGTTTTGGGGGGTCACGGCCGTGACCGGCTCATTTGTCTCTGCTTCCGTCGGCCACGCCTGGCTGAGGTTGAGCACCGGCACTCCGGCCACATCCAGGGTGGGCCAGCAGCGCCACCACCATCTCCGGGCGGCGTTCCATCAGGATGCCCACCCGCGATTCGGGGCCAACGCCGAGACTGATCAGGTGGTGGGCCAGTTGGTTGGCCTGACTGTTGAGTTGGGCATAACGCCACACAACCTGCTCATAACGTAGCGCAACAGCCTCCGGGGTGCGGGCCGCCTGCGCGGCCACCAGGGAAGCGAGGGTGGCGGTGGTATCGTAGGGCAGCACGTTATTGTTCCAGTCGGTCAGCAGTTGGTTTTGTTCGGCCTGGCTCAGCAAGGGGATGTTTAGTAAGTGGGAATCAGGCTTGGCGACAACGGCCGTGACAATGCGGCAAAAATGGGCGGCCATTTGGGCAATGGTTTCCGCGTCGAACAAGTCGCAGTTATATTCAAAACCACCTTTTAGCTCTGCCGCGTTGTCTTCCATGATGAGCGACAAATCAAACTTGGCCGTTTTTCCGGCCACCTCCATGGCCTCAACATGCAATTGCGAACCCTGGCTTTCTGCCCGGGCGGAAGGGGTATTTTGCAGGGCAAACAAGACCTGGAAGATCGGCGAGACGCTCAAATTGCGTTCCACATTTAGCTCATCTACCAGCTTTTCAAATGGGAAATCCTGGTGGGCAAATGCGCCTAACGTCACTTCGCGCACCCGCGCCAGTAATTCGCGGAAGGTGGGATTGCCGCTCAGATCGGTGCGCAGCGCCAGCGTATTCACAAAAAAGCCGATCAGCCCTTCGATTTCGCTGTGATTGCGGTTGGCAATGGGTGTACCCACTACCAGGTCCATCTGGTGGGTGTAGCGGGCCAACAGCAGCTTGAAAGCAGCCAACAAAAACATGAACGGCGTTACCCCTTCCTGGCGGCAGAGCGCCTTCAGATCGCTGCTCGTTTGCGCCGGCAGTGTAAATACATGAGTAGCGCCCGCAAATGTTTGAAAGGGGGGGCGGGGCCGGTCGGTGGGCAGTTCCAACACGGGCGGCGCGCCGCTTAGCTGGTTTTTCCAGTAGTTGGTCTGTTTTTCTAGCACATCCCCTTGCAGCCATTCGCGCTGCCAGATGGCAAAGTCGGCATATTGGATGGGCAGAGGGGGTAGGAAAAACGGCCGTCCCGCCACCAATGCGCCATAAATTGTCTCGATCTCTTGCCCCATCACAGCCAATGACCAGCCATCGGCAATGATGTGGTGTAGGGTCAGCAGCAGCACATGTTCCTCTTCGGCCAGACGGAGCAGCTTGGCGCGGAACAAGGGTACTCGATTCAAATCGAAGGGGATTTGGGCTTCAACCTCCGCCAGACGCCGCGCTTCTGCCTGCCGTTCCACCTGCGGCAGGTGCTGCAAGTCGTTCACGGGCAGCGAGACGGGCATTTTCGGCGCAATGACCTGCATCGGTTCGCCATCCATCTCCACAAATGCCGTGCGTAATGTCTCGTGCCGCTGCACAATCTCGTTGAGTGTCTGCTCCAGAGCAGCAATATCCACTGCACCGTGCATGACAAACACTTCTGGGATGTTGTAGCTGGGATTTTCGGGCGCGAATTGTTGCAGCAGCCACAGGCGTTGTTGGGCAAAGGAGAGAGGGATACGGCCGTGGCGCGGCGCGGGTTGAATGGTTGCTTCATTCTGCTGGCTGCTGTCGCTTGTCTGCTGCAAATAGGTCAGGATTTCCGTCTTATGCTCCGCCAGTTCGTGGCGCAGTTCCGGCGTCAGGGCATCTTTAGGAAAGCGGAAGCGTAGTTGATCCCCCTCCACCCAAACGGCCACATCCAGTTCACGCAGTTGTGATAGCAATTGTGTCGTGCTCATAAAGTAAATTCCTCATAATTGGCCAGTTCATCAAGCGGTGCAGGTTCTTTAATAACCCAACGGGCAATTTCCACATGTTCCACCAGACCGGCTACATCTGGGGTTTCAAATAACAGGCGTAATGGCAACTCCACCTGGAATGTATCGCGGATGCGCGACATCAATTGGGTGCCGATGAGCGAATGGCCACCCAGGCTGAAAAAGTTGTCGTGGATGCCCACTTTTTCCAGGCGTAAGACGTCGGCCCAAATGGCCGTCATGGTGATTTCGGTATCGGTGCGTGGGGCCACATACGGCTGCTCTTCCGGGCGTGTCTGGTCAGGCAAGGGCAACGCGCGCCGGTCAATTTTGCCACTGGGTGTCAGCGGCAGTTTTTCCAGGGGTACAAATATCGCCGGTACCATGTAGGCGGGTAATGTTTCGGCCAGGTAAGCGCGCAATGAGGTCATTTCCAACGAGGCGTTGGCAGCGACAATATAGGCGACCAACTGCTTGTAGCCGCGCCCATCGTCCAGAGCTAACACGGCCGTGTCCACCACACCGGGATGGGTAATCAGCGCTGCTTCAATCTCGCCCAACTCCACGCGGAAACCACGAATTTTCACCTGATGGTCGCGTCGCCCCAGGTATTCAATCTGCCCGTCGGGGCGATACCGCGCCAGGTCGCCGGTGCGGTATAGACGCGCCCCCGGTTCGGCGCTGAACGGATCGGGGATGAAATGCACGGCCGTCAACCGTGGCCGTTGCCAGTAACCCCGCCCCACGCCGATGCCGCCAATATGCAATTCACCGGGTATGCCCACGGGCGTTGGCTGCCCATATTCATCCAAAATATAGGTTTGCAAATTTCCATGTGGGCGGCCAATGGACAGTTCCAGCCCATCGGGTTGGTGGGTGGTCAGGTCGCTGGCGGTGGCGGCAATGGTCGTTTCCGTTGGCCCATAGGCATTGAGTAACTGCACTTGTTGGCCCACCGCTTCTTGCCAGAGGCGGAACTGTTCTGGTAGGGCACGTTCACCGCCGATGATCACCAGCCGTACCGACGCGGGCAATGTTAATGACTCTGGCGACAAGGCGGTCGCCATTTCATGCCAGTAGGCGGTGGGCAAGTCCAGGATTGTCAGGCCCAATGTTTCACTGCGACGCAGGAAGTGGGCCACTGAATTGAGCATCTCTTTCTCGCGCAGCACCAGCGTCGCACCGCTGATGAGCGTACAGAAAATTTCCTCCACGGCCACGTCGAAGCTAAGAGAGGCAAATTGCAGCAATTTATCCGCCGATGTTAATCCCATCTGCTGGCTGAAGACCTGCGCAAAATTGACGACGGCCTGGTGGGGTATCATCACACCCTTGGGTAAGCCGGTGGAGCCAGAGGTGTAAATCAGGTACGCCAGATTGGTGGGGGACACGGCCGTGGCCAGATTACTTTCTACCTCTTGGGCGATGGCCAACCACTCCCGATTCAGATTGAGCAACGGCAAGCCAGCAACCGGCAGCGGTAACTCTTCGTCGGTAATCAAGATAGAGGCTGCCGCGTCCTGCAAAATATAAGCCAGACGTTCGGCCGGGTAAGCGGGGTCAAGAGGGAGGTATGCGCCGCCGGCTTTGAGGATGCCCAGCAGCGCCACCACCATCTCCGGCGTGCGTTCCATCAGCACCCCCACCCGGCTTTCCGGGCCGATGCCCAATCGTTGCAGGTAACGGGCGAGCTGATTAGCGCGTCCGTTCAATTCGGCATAAGTGAAATTGTGTTTGCTGCCCTGTACGGCCGTGGCATTCGGTGTACGTGCGGCCTGGGCTTCAACCAGGTGGTGCAGGGCAGTATAAGGGGATAAGGGGACGGCCGTGTCGTTCCACGCCACCAGCAGTTGCTCTTTTTCCGCCTGGCCCAAGATGTCCAGTGCGCCGATGGGTCGGTCGGGATTGGCCGCCAGTTGGCGCAGCAGGTTTTGGAAATGGCTGACCAGACGCGCCATTGTGGTGGCATCAAAGAGGTCGGTGTTGTATTCCAGTGCGCCGTTCAGGGCGACGGCCGTTTCCGTCAGCGCCAGCGTCAAATCAAATTTGGCCGTTTCGTTGGCTAACGCCAAAGGCTCAAATCGCAGTCCGGGAATTTCCGGCGGGGTCGGTTTAGCATTTTGCAGCGTAAACATCACCTGAAATAGGGGATGATGGCTCAAATTGCGTTCTGGTTGCAGTTCTTCTACCAGCTTCTCAAAGGGCAACTCCTGGTGGGCATATGCCCCCAGCGCCACGTCCTTTACCTGCGCCAACAATTGGCGGAAGGTGGGGTTCCCACTCAAGTCAGTATGGAAAATCAGGGTGTTGACAAAAAAGCCGATCAATCCCTCGGTCTCCACTTGATTGCGATTGGCAATGGGCGAGCCGACGGTTATATGGTGCTGGCCTGAATACCGATGCAGCAATACCTGGAACGCGGCCAGCAGCGTCATAAACAGGGTGGCGCCTTCCTGCCGACTCAAGCGTTGCCAGTCTGAGGCCACGTCTGCCGGTATGGTAAAGTCCAGAGTAGCGCCGCGCGCCGTCTGCACCGCCGGTCGGGGCCGGTCGGTGGGCAGTTCCAGCAGCGCGGGTGCATCTTGAAGCTGCTGCCGCCAGTAATCCAGTTGTTCCGCCAGCGTCTCGCCCTGTAACCAGTCGCGCTGCCAGAGGGCGTAGTCGGCGTATTGGATGGGCAAAGGGGGCAAAGGCGACGGCCGTTCGGCCAAAAATGCCCGGTATAGGGTGATAATCTCCTGCCCCAAAATGTCCAGCGACCATTCGTCGGCCAGGATGTGATGTAGGTTGAGGATGAGGCCGTATTCCTCAGTTTCCAGGTGCAGCAGGGTGGCCCGCAGCAACGGCCCCTGGGTCAGGTCAAAGGGGCGGTTGGCTTCTTGCGCTCCGGCTTGTTGGGCGGCGGCGTCTCGTTCAGCAGCCGGTAGCTGGCGCAAATCTATCACCGGGATGGTGAGCGCCAGTTCGGGCTGGATAATCTGGCGGGGACGGCCGTCTACAGCCTGGAAGGTGGTGCGCAAAATCTCGTGGCGGCGCACCACCTCGTTCAAGCTGCGCTCTAACATGGCGGCGTCCAGCGTCCCTTTGATGGTCATGGCAAAGGGCATATTGTACGAGGCGCTGCCGGGGTCTAGCTGCTCCAGGAACCAGAGCCGCTGCTGGGCAAAGGAAAGGGGCAGTTCACCGTCACGCGGGGCGGGTAGGATGGCGGGGACACTGTTTTGGTGGACGGCCGTTTCCAAGGCCACCGCCAGACCGGCCACCGTCGCCGACTCAAATAACAGACGCAACGGTAGATCGACCTGCAACGTTTGGCGCAGACGGGACATGATGCGCACGGCCAGCAAGGAATGCCCGCCGGATTCAAAGAAATTGTCCAATGCGCCGACCTGGGTCACGCCTAATACCTCCGCCCAGATTGCGGCCACCTTTTCTTCCATAGCGGTGCGCGGCGGCACGTAGGCGGCGGTGATTTGGGCGCGGTCGGCGGTGGGCAGGGGCAGGGCGCGCCGGTCTATCTTGCCGTTCGGCGTTTGTGGCAGGGCGGGCAGGGGCATGAAGATGGCAGGTATCATGTAATCGGGCAGGCGAGATTGCAGGTACGGCCGTATCTCTTCCGGCGCGAAGGTTTGTCCCGGATTTGCTACCAGATAAGCGACGAGTTGTTTGCCCCCCTGCTCCTCTGGCTGGGCCATCACCACCACCTCGGCTATGGCCGGGTGCTGCGCCAATACCGCCTCAATCTCGCCCAACTCTATGCGATAACCCCGCACCTTCACCTGATGGTCGCGCCGCCCCAGGAACTCCAGTTGTCCGTCACGGCCGTAACGGGCCAGGTCGCCCGTCTTGTACAGCCGCGCGCCGGGCTGCGGGCTGAATGGGTCAGGTATGTACTTCTCGGCCGTCAAACCGGGCCGGTTCAGATAGCCCCGCGAGACCCCATCCCCACCCAGATACAACTCACCCACCACCCCCAACGGGACGGGCTGCATTTGTTCGTCCAGAATATACGCCTGGGTGTTGGCAATCGGTCGGCCAATCGTGGGTTCACCACTCTCATCGCGTCCTACCAGTAACCAGGTCGAGTACGTGGTATCTTCGGAGGGGCCATAAAGATTGTAGAGCCGGGCCACTGGGGGTTGAGCCAATACCTGCTGCGCCAGGGCGCGGGTGAGCGGCTCCCCGGCCAGATTGACCGTTTGCACGGAGGATGGCAGGTGACTGTGCGCCACCAGTTCGCGCATGGCCGAGGGCACGGTGTTGACCAGGGTGACAAAGTCACGGTCGGCCAATTCCGGCAGGTGCAGCGCATTCTGCGCCAGGATGACACTGCCGCCGCAACTGAGGGGCAGGAACAGTTCAAAGACGGAGAGGTCAAAACAGATGGAAGTGGCGGCCAACACGCCAGCCAGTTCCGCGTCTGTAAATACCTCTTTAGCCCAGACCAGCAGCGCCACGGCATTGGCATGGGTGATGGCGACGCCTTTGGGTTGGCCGGTGGAGCCAGAGGTGTAGATGAGGTAGGCCAGGTTGTGGGGCTGCACGGCCGTGACCGGTTCATTTGTCTCTGCTGCCGTCGGCCACGCCTGGCTGAGGTTGAGCACCGGCACCCCGGCCAGATCCAGGGTGTCCAGGGGGAAACGGAGGGCGTCGTGGGTCAGCAGCACGGCCGTGTCGGCATCGTGCAGGATGTAAGCCAGCCGTTCAGGGGGGTAAGCCGGGTCGAGGGGCACATACGCCCCACCCGCCTTGAGGGTGGCCAGCAGCGCCACCACCATCTCCGGGCGACGTTCCATCAGGATGCCCACCCGTGATTCGGGGCCAACGCCCAAACTTTGCAGGTGATGAGCCAGTTGGTTGGCCTGCCGGTTGAGTTGGGCATAGCTCCACTCAGCCTGTTCGTAGCGCAGGGCAACCGCCTCCGGGGTACGGGCCGCCTGCGCGGCTACCAGAGAAGCGAGGGTGGCGGTGGTATCGTAGGGCAGGGCATTATCGTTCCAGTCGGTGAGCAGTTGGTTTTGTTCGGCCTGGCTCAGCGGGTGTCCGGGTTGGTGATGACCTGCTCGACCAATGCGCTGAAGTGCCGTCCCATCTGCTCGATGGTCGCCGCGTCGAACAGGTCGGTGTTGTATTCCAGTTCCCCTTTGTATCCCTGGTCGGTTTCTTCCAGGTAGAGGGTGAGGTCGAAGCGGGCGCGACGGCCGTCTACGGGCAATGGTTGCAACTGCACACCCGATAGCCCAAAATGGGTGGTTTCCTGCCGGTTATGAAAGACAAACATCACCTGGAAGAAAGGGGATGTACTCAGGTTGCGTTCCGGTTGCAGTTCTTCCACCAACTTTTCAAAAGGCAATTCCTGGTGGGCATAGGCGGCCAGGGTGGTTTCCCGCACCCGCGCCAGCAACTCGCGGAAGGTGGGATTACCGCTCAAATCGGTGCGCAGCGCCAGGGTGTTGAGGAAAAAGCCGATCAGGTTTTCCACTTCGGCCTGGTTGCGGTTGGCAATGGGCGACCCCACCACCAGATCATGTTGGCCACTGTAACGAGCCAGCAACGCCTTGAAGGCCGCCAGACAGGTGATAAACAGGGTGGTTCCCTCTTGCTGGCTGAGTGCCTGTAAGGGGGCGGCCAAAGCGCCGGGCAGCATAAAAGTTTGCATGGCGCCGTTGTAGGTTTGCATGGGTGGGCGCGGCCGGTCGGTGGGCAGTTCCAGCACGGGCGGCGCACCGGCGAGTTGGCCACGCCAGTAGGCAAGCTGGCTGTCCAGCAATTCGCCTTGCAGCCAGGTGCGCTGCCAGACGGCGTAGTCGGCGTATTGGATGGGCAGTTCGGGCAGCACGGCCGTCTCACCCTTTAAGATCGCCTGGTAAATGGCGGCCATCTCCCGCCCCAATATGTCCATAGACCATTCATCAAACACGATGTGATCCAGAGTGAGCAGGAAGACGAAATCGGCGGCGGCCAATTGCAGCAGGGTGCCGCGCAGCAAGGGGCCGGTGGTCAGGTCAAACGGCCGTTGCGCTTCCGCTGTGGCCCGTTGGTATACCTCGCTTTCCTGGGCGGCAGGGGAAAGGTGTTGCAGGTCTATGAGTGGCAGGGGCACGGCCGTAGGCGGCAAAATCACCTGTACCGGTTCCTCAGTTCCCATCACAAACGCGGTGCGCAAGGCTTCGTGACGCTGCACAATCTGGGTGAGCGTCTGCGCCAGGGCGTCAACATCCAACCCGCCGGTGATGCGCATGGCCAGGGGGATGGTGTAAATGGCGCTTTCCGGCTGGAGCTGGTAGAGGAACCACAACCGCTGCTGGGCAAATGAGAGTGGCAGCGGTTCTTCTCTGGATACTGGCCGGATGGAAGGCAGTTCCAGGCCGGGTTTGTCTTGAAGACGAATCTCGGCGGCCAGTTCGGCGATGGTTGGTTTCTCAAAGAGGGCGCGCAGGGAGATGTCGGTTTGCAGCGTGCGGCGGATGTGGGCGATGATGCGAATGGCCAGCAGGGAATGGCCGCCCAGTGTGAAGAAATTGTCGTTGATGCCAATGGGCTTGACGGTTAATACCTCTTCCCAGATGGCGGCGATTTGTTTCTCGACCTCATCTGTGGGTGGGACGAACGCTTCCTGGCGCTGGAACTGCACGGGGCCGGTATGGGCCAGGGCGCGCCGGTCTACTTTGCCGCTGGGAGTCAGGGGCAGTTCTTCTAACAGGATAAAGGCTGCCGGGATCATATAGGCGGGCAGTTTTTCCTGGGCAAAATGACGTAATTCGGCAATCGCCAATTCGCCGGCCGGGACGATGTAGGCAGCTAATTGATTGTGGCCGCCGGGGTCTGTGTGTACCAGCACGATGGCGTCTTGCACCTGGGGATGCTGCACCAGGGTGGTTTCTATTTCGCCCGGCTCGACGCGGAAGCCGCGAATTTTCACCTGATGGTCAATGCGGCCCAGGAATTCCAGACGGCCGTCTGGCCGGTAACGCACCAGATCGCCAGTGTGGTAGAGCCTGGCCCCTGGTTGGGCGCTGAAGGGATCGGGGGTGAATTTGACGGCCGTCAGGCCCGGCCGATTCAAATAACCACGCGTGACACCCGCGCCGCCGATACACAGTTCGCCGGGTACGCCAATGGGTGTTAATTGCCCTTGTTGGTCCAGCACATAGGCATACAGGTTCGGCACGGGGCGGCCGATGGGCAAATCGGCAAATGGGTCGGCGAGGGTGGCAAATTGGCCCAAGTCAGACATGGTGGCGACGATGGTGGTTTCGGTAGGGCCGTAAGTGTTTAGTAATTGTACGCTCGTCCCCACCAACTGCTGCCAGACCTGGAAACGTTCGGGCAGGGCGCGTTCACCGCCGATGATGACCAGGCGCAGGCTGTCGGGCAAGGTGATCGCTTCGTCGTCGGCTTTGAGGGCGGCCACGATTTCATGCCAGTAGGCGGTGGGCAGGTCTAAAATGGTGATGCCCCACGCCTGGCACTGCGCCAGAAAAGCGGGCACGGAATCCAGTTCGTTGGCGCGCAGCACCAGCGTGGCGCCGCTGATGAGGGTGGGGTAGATTTCTTCGGCGGCGGTGTCAAAGTTGAGCGTGGCAAATTGCAGCATTCGCTCACCAGGCCCCAGGGCGAAACTGTGCCGGGCCACGTGGCTGTAGTTGACCAGGGATTGGTGGGAAACCATAACGCCTTTGGGCTGGCCGGTGGAGCCAGAGGTGTAGATGACATAGGCCAGGTTGTGGGGCTGCACGGCCGTTGCTGGATTGCTTTCTGCTTCCTGGGCGATGCGCGGCCAATCCTGGGTCAGGTGAATGAGGGTGGGCTGGTGGGCTAAAGCATCGGCCAGAGGCAATGGTTGGCCGCCGGTGAGCAGCACGGAGACGGCCGCGTCTTGCAGCATGTAGGCCAGACGGTCTGGCGGGTAGTCCGGGTCGAGTGGCAGATAGGCCGCGCCCGCTTTCAAAATGCCCAATACGCCGATGATCATCTCCGGCGAACGCTCTACCGAAAGGCCGACAATTTGCTCCGGGCCGACGCCCAGGCGCTGCAAATGGTGGGCTAACTGGTTGGCGCGACGGTTGAGGGCGTCGTAGGTGTACGTTTGCTCACCGGCAACGAGGGCGATGGCTGTGGGTGTCTGGGCAGCCTGGGCGGCGAAGAGGTCATGGATGCAGTGGTGGTGGGGGTAGGATACGGCCGTGTCGTTCCAGGCGACCAGTTGTTGTTGTTCCGTTTCGGCCAGCAAGGGCAGGCGGGAAATAGTCTGGTCAGGGTCGGCCACAATGCCACAGAGCAGCGTTTCCAGGTGTTGCGCCATGCGTTCGATGGTGGCGGCGTCGAACAGATCGGTGTTGTATTCCCAGCAGCAGGTAACACCACGCTCTTTTTTCTCCATCGAGAGGGTAATATCAAACTTGGCGCGACCGGTCAGGGCGTCTACGCCGGTCATGGATGCTTCCAGTTCAGGCGCCGATTGATTGGCGCTCATCCGTCCCCAATCCTGCCAGATGAACAAAATTTGGAACAAAGGATTACGGCTGGGGTCGCGTTCAAAGGGAAGCTGCGTCACCAGGTAATCTATGGGCAAATCCTGGTGGGCAAATGCGCCCAGAGCGGTCTGGCGGGTACGTTGCAGCAGTTCGTGATAGGTAGGGTTGCCAGAGAGGTCGGTGCGCAGCACCAGAGTGTTGAGGAAAAAGCCGATAATGTTTTCCAGTTCGGGTCGGTTGCGGTTGGCAATGGTGGAGCCAACGGTGATGTCTGTCTGGCCGGTGTAACGGTGCAGCAAAACCTGAAAGGCGGCCAGATATTTCATAAATTCGGTGACGCCCCGTTCCTGGCTGACCTTTTCCATTGCTTCTACCAGATCGAGCGACAAATAGGAATAGTAGGTCGTGCCGTTAGTGGTGGCGATGGGCGGGCGCGGTCGGTCGGTGGGCATTTGCAGGGTGGTAAGCCCTTCTAGCTGCTGCCGCCAGTAAGCCAGCTCTTTGCCCTGGGCGGCATTTTGCAGCGTTTGCCGTTCCCAATGGGCAAAATCGGCATATTGCAGCGGCAGTTCGGGCAGGGTCAGCGATTGGCCTTCAGCGTATGCCTTGTAGAGTTTGCCCAGTTCGGACTTAAAAATGGTGATTGACCAGCCATCGCAGGCGATGTGGTGCTGGGTGAGGGAGATGATGACATCGTCTGAAGCCAGCAGGATGAGCAGGGTGCGCCAGGGGAATTCGTGGGCCAGGTCAAACGGCCGTTGGCGTTCCGCCTCCACAACCTGGGTGGCCTGCGCCAGTCGCTCTGCTTCCGGTAGATGGGTTAAATCTACCACACGAAAGGCCAGATCATCGGGCACGGGGCAGATGATTTGCACCGGTTGGTCGTCCATCACCTGGAAGGTGGTGCGCAAAATTTCATGGCGGCGCACCACTTCTTTGTAGGCGCGCAGCATGGCGTCCAGGTCTAGTTTGCCCTGAATACGCGAGGTGGCCGATTCGTTGTAAGTGGGGCTGTCTGGCTCTAAGGCATAGAGGAACCACATGCGTTCCTGGGCGAAGGAAAGGGGGGCGGGACCATCGTGAGGGCGGCGAGGGATGGCGGCCATGGGACTGCCGGCGGCGGGGCCGCCATTTGGCGGCAGTTCACCCCGCAGTCGTTTTTGCAGAAGTGCCTGTTTATCGGAGGAAAGGTTTGCCCGTTTTGCCTGTAGAGCTTCTTTGGTAAACATGGGAATCGCCCAGAGAAACCGGGTTTCATGAAAAACCTGGTATCTGTTGATATGGAATGGCTATGATGGCGTTATGCGGTGATGTTAATTTGCACGTAGTCGGGCATGGGTTGGATGTGGCGGAGGTCGTTTTCCAGGATGACGAGGTCGCCTTTTTGGTCAATTTCGTTGAAGCCGCCAAATTTGTAGGTGACGTACATCATGCGGTTACGGCCGTTGGGGATGAACTCTGCCCGTAAACAGGCCCCGGCTGCTTTGGCCTGGTTCATAATGTGGCTCATCATGATGGTGCCCACGCCGCGAGACATGACGCGGCAGGACATGAGCAGCAGTTTGACCGACCAGAAAATTGGCCCCTTTTCCACCAGCGCCAGGCCAATAGTGCCATAGGTGCCATATTTGTCTTCCAGGCTGGCGACCAACAGCAGGTGATTGTCAGACTGGCGAAAGGCGTTGAGTTCGTCGTAGGAGTAGGTGTAGCCGGTGGTGTTCAGTTGGTGGGTGCGCACCGTCAGTTCTTCGGCGCGTTGCAGGTCGGCTTCGCTGGCCGGTTTGATCGTGAAGGTCATGTTCAGGGTGGCTAAAAATTCCTCGCTGGCGCCGGTGAACTCTTCTTCCACCTGCTTGCGGGCGATGTCGCCCAGATACATTTGCCGCCGCAGCCGCGATTCGTTGGTGACAAAGCGGGGCATCATGCCGGGTAAGTGGGGGATTTCATGCAGTTGCAGCGCGTCAATGCACATTACCTGGGGTAGTTCGTAGGCAACTTCCTCTCGCTCAAAAGGCTGGTCATCTACAAAAGCGAAGGTGTCCAAACCTATGTTGAGCGATTTGGCAATCGCCTGAATGGATGCGGATTTAGGACTCCAATTGATTTCTGGATAAAGAAAAAAGTCTTGCAGGCCAAACGCCTGCAATTTTTGCATGGCGGTGTCGTGGTCATTTTTGCTGGCGATGGAGAGCAAGATACCCCGGCGATCTAGCTCCTGGATGATTTCCACCACGCCGGGGCGCAGGGTGACATTTTGGTCTTCGAGTAAGACGCCATCCCAGACGGTATTGTCTAAATCCCACACCACACATTTGATGGATTGTTTTTCGGCTTTTGCTTTTTTGATTTGCTCTTCGACCAGCATGTCGGGGTCTCCATTTCAGGCCATCACGCTCTTGTAGGCGTCTTTGGCAATAATGAGCTGTTGTATTTGGGAACTGCCCTCGATGATTTCCATGACTTTGGCGTCGCGCAGGTACCGTTCTACGGGGTAGCCGTCGCTGCAACCATTAGCGCCATGAATTTGCACGGCGTCTTGGGCAACCTGATTAGCGATGACGGAGGCGAAGTATTTGGCCTTAAAAGCGGCCATAGCGGCCTCCGGGTCGCCGCTATCTTTGAGGTAGCCGGCCTGATAACACATGAGGCGGGCGGCTTCGACGTTTGTGACTATGTTGGTGATCATGCGCCGGATGAGCTGGTGTTCCTTGATGTAGACGCCGAATTGCTTGCGTTTGCTGCTGTACTCCAGGCTGGCTTCCAGGCAGGCCTGGGCGATGCCCACGCAGCCGCAGGCGACACTGTAGCGGCCCCAATCCAGGGCAGAAGAGCCAACGGCCGTGAAGCCAAACCCAACCGCCCCCAACAGGTTGTCACGGGGGATTTCGCACTCGTCAAAGTGTAATTCGGCCAGCATAGAGGCTTTGGTACCCAGGATGCCGCGAAGGGGGCGGATGGTGAGGCCGGGGCGGTCGCGCTCCACCAGGAAGGCAGTGGGTTTGCCTTCGTATTGGGCGAAGACGAGGAAAAGATCGGCGATCTGGCCGTAGGTGATCCATTTTTTACGGCCGTTGATGCGCAGGTGACCGTTGTGGGGGGTGACGGCCGTTTCCACACTTTTGGCGTCACTGCCTACATCCGGTTCCGTCAGGGCAAACGCGCCAATCGTTTCGCCGGTCGCCAGGCGCGGCAGCCAGTTTGCTTTTTGCGCCTGGCTGCCCCAACGCAAAATCGCCTGTGCGGCCATGGTATGCACCGTAAGCAGGCTGCGCACCGAGGAGCAGCCCCGGCCAATTTCTTCGTTGAGGACGCCAAAAACAATGGCGTCACCACCCATGCCGCCGACTTCTTCCGGCAAGGTGGCCGCCAGGTACTTTTGCTGCGCCAACGCCTCAATGACCCGGCGGGGCATACACTCTTCGCGGTCAAATTCGTGGGCATAGGGCAGGATCATCTCGTCCGTAAACGCTCTGAATTCGGCCTGATACTCTTTTTGTGGGGGGGTCAGTTCAATTCTCACCAGAATCCCTCCTTCGTCAATAGCCACGAATTACACCAATTTCACGAATTCGTGTTCATTCGTGAAATTCGTGACCTATTTTCATTCATCACTTCACTGTGTTCAGTGCAGGCTGTAGTGGGCACTTTTGTGCTGTTAGCGGGCGATAAATCGCCGACTACAAACGCAATCAATCGCCGGGGGCGAAGGCCATGGTGGCCGGGGCGACTTTCTTGCGTTGTACCAGACCGGTAAGGGCGTTAATGGTGCGGAAGTTGTCCAGTTCCAGGTCTTCGTTGTCTATGGTGATGTGGAAGGTCTTCTCCACGAAGAGAACCAGTTGCATGGCAAATAACGAATTGACAAAACCGAGGGCGAAGATGTCTTCATGGTCTTGCAGGTCGTAGTTCTTAAACGCCCCTTTCAAAAATTGTTTGATCGCTGTTTTAATATCTGTTTGCATTGTGTTAACTCCTTATTTTTCGACCCACTCAATGGGTTGTTTCTCGCGGATGATCGGCCGCCGCCCTCTGGTGACGAGGAAATAAATGGCCACACCGGCCAGGACAAAAAACTTGGCAAAATCGAAGCCACCGAAAGAGGTGGAAACATCACCAAGAACCTGAGCGCCTTCGGCTTGTGTAACCGCGCCGGATGCGCCCTTGATGTTGCCGTGAATAACGGCCGTTGGCCCCACAAACACATTACCGGACGAGAGCCAGACGTTGCCCATGATCTCACCGTCGGCAACCAGGTCGCCGCTGGTCATAAAAACGGAACCGGAGATGGTGGAGCCTTTTTCCAGCACCACACGCCCGGAGGTGATGAGCAAATTACCGGGGACGGTGGTGTCACTCCCTATGTGATGGTCGCCACTGGAAATGATCCGGGCGCAGCCCGTCAGGAGTAGAGATGACAGACCAAGCAGAGCGATAAAGGGGATAGATTTCATAGACCGCCTCCTTACTACTGATAGGTGTAGAAGCCCTGGCCGTTTTTACGGCCGTGTAAGCCCGCATCCACCATCTTTTTCAGCAAAGGACAGGGTCGGTACTTGCTATCGTTGAAACTTTCGTATAACACGTCTATGGAGTAGAGAATAGTGTCCAGGCCAATGAGATCGGCCGTTTCCAATGGCCCCATTTTGTGCCCAAAGCAGGATTTGAAAATTTGATCCACTTCGGCGGCTGAGGCCACATTCTCCTGTACCAGATAGATGGCTTCATTCACCGTCAACATCAGCACCCGGTTAGAGACAAAACCGGGGGAATCATTGACCACCACTCCTTCTTTGCCCATGCCCTCCAGAAATTGGCGGGCAATGGACATTGACTCCGCGGAAGTGTGGTAGCCACGAATCACTTCAACCGTGGGTTTGAGCGGCACCGGGTTCATAAAGTGCATGCCCAGCACCTTGTCCGGTCGGCGGGTGACACCGCCCAGCCGGGTGATGGAAATGGCCGATGTGTTGGCGGCAAAAACTGTGTGAGGTGGACAGATGGCATCCAGCAGAGGATATACTTCCTTTTTCACCTCCCACTTTTCCACCACATTCTCCACAACGAAGTTCACATCATGCAGCGCCTCGTACTCGGTTGTAAACCGAATGCGCCCCAAGACTTCGCGTGGGTCCTGAGGAGTGGCTGTTTTATCCAGCAGCCGCCCAAAGCGCACATTTTTGTAAATTTCTGCCTGGGCTTTTTCCAGAATGTCATCCTTGACATCTACCAGCACCACCCGGTGGTTGGTCTGAGCCAGATTTTGGGCCACACCAATTCCCATAACGCCAGCGCCAATAACACCTACACAATCTATCATCTTGATACCTCCTCATGTACCCAACGTTGCTCCATTTATAAACAGCCGTCTGGCATGGGTAAATAGGCAAACGAATACAGGCATAGACAGTTGTACTGCGTTCGTCATTCTGAGAAGGATATAGGGATTGGGGTGTGGTTTGGGGTTATTTTCCTGGTGGCACCAGTCGAGGAAAGTTTCTTAGTCCTGTTTTGGGGCGCACCAACGGATGGTTACATGCGTACCCTGGTCCAACACGGAGTCTAGTGTCATTTCAGCGCCAATGAGCGCCGCCCGTTCATGCATGCCCACCAGGCCAAAATGCTGGTTGGCTAATAAGGTGGCAAAGTCGAGATGCACCCCGGCCGGAAAGCCCACGCCATCATCAGCGACTATCAGGTGAATTAATTCTGGGGTTAAGTCGCCTGAAATGCAGAGGGTGCGGGCCTTTGCATGTTCCAACGCATTTTCGGTTGCCTGTTGCACAATGCGAAACACATGTTGTTCTACATTGACGGGATAGCGGGTGTTACCTGGGGCTACCTGAAATTGTATATCTACTTTGCCGGCGACGCGCTCGGCCAGTTGATCGGCCAACTCGTCCAGAGCTGCTTGCAAACCGTAAGTCAGCATGGCCGGGCGCAGACCACGAATGGTTTGTCGGAACTGGGTTGTCAACTCTTCAAAAACCTGGAAAAACTGTGGCGCGACGCTCTCTTCATCTACGTAGATGGCCAGCAGGGCCAGTTGGTTGAGAATGCTGTCGTGTAGCTCCAGGGCCAGGTGGTTGCGCTCACGTTCGTGGCGGTCAATGTTAGCCTGGTACAGTTTGTGGAGGTTTTCAGCTTGTAAGATATTGGTGAGGGCTACGGCCGTTTGCGCGGCCAACGCCTGGAGCGTGGGGATCTCTTTCTGAACATACACATCATCCGGATCACGACGGCCCAATAACCACAAGCCTGTGAAATTATTGCTCAGGTTCAGCGGCAAGACTAATCGTGCCCAGGCGCATGGTTCGGGACTCTGCCCTGCGACAGTCGGCAGGCGGAAAAGCCCTGCCTGCGAGCGTAGCACGGGGAGGTCGGCCGTCGAGGGCAACTCTGCCTTGTCTACACCATACATCAAAAGAATGGACATACGATGCTCCGGCCCCCAGTAAATAATGACCGACTGGCGCACCAGCAAACTAGGCAGAACTTGATTTTGTAATAACTGTACCAACCCGGTCTCATCCAGTGTGGTGGCGATCTGTGACGCATAATTCTCTAAGAGAGAAGTGGGTGGCAAGGCAATTCCCAGGATACGTTTCTCCACAAAACGCTCAAAAGCAGAAAATTTCACGGTTGTGATTAAGGCAGCAATTACAGCAGCGATCAGAGCAACCAGGATAGACATAGAAGATAAGCTGAACAGGCGGCTTAAGACAACGCCAAAAATAAGGACGACTGAGCTAAGGAGGATCAAATACAAATAGAGAGTGATCAACCGATTCGCCCGAATCTCCAGCCGCCCAAACTGGTGGCGATAGATGGCATAAACGTAAGCGGTGGGAATGAGCGGTAGGCCAAGCAGCGCCAACGTCATAAACCGCAAGTCACCACCAAATAATCCCAGGATGCTCACCACGATGATCGGCAGCATCACCATAACCAGAGCAATGAGCAGGAATCGAATAGAGGCCCATTGCTCTGGCTGGGCAATGACGTGGGCCGTCAGCAAGAGAAGGCTGCCGCCAATCGCCAGCAGAAAGCCTGTCAGATGCAGATTGGGAGGTAGCCATTGAAAAAGTTCTAAAAGAGCCAGACCGAAGCCCAGGGCATAAAGCGCCCAGAATAATGACGCTGGCAATTTTTTCAGTGGCGTAGGGAAATTCCAGTGCAAGTGCAAATAGACGGGCAGGCAAAGCCAGACGGTTACTTTCAGGATAAGGGCGCTGCCACTGGTGTGCCAATGGGACGGGCCGCTGCCGACGACGAGCCAGAGGGCGGTCAAAAAATTGAAGGCGATCAACAAAAGCCAGCGTGTGTCTTTGGGTCTGATAAATAAGTAGGTAAAGGCACCGATCAACCAAAAGGCATAACAGAGCCACCAGGCGCCAAGAAGTCGGCTTAAAAGCTCGGTTTGCGTAAAACCGGGAAAGAGCCACGGGACAAGGGTTATTTCGCCATTTCGCTGTACCCATATGGGCACAGTCTGGCCAGGTTCTACATCATTGAAGAAGGTCAGCCAGACATCGGCGGCAAAATCCTCCCAGGTGACATCACCAACCTGGACAAGTTCATCCCCTACTTGCAGGCTGGAGTCTGAGGTGGGCACAAAAACATAGATGATTTGCCCGTTAGAAAAGTCAAAACCGGCATATGGTACCTGGAAAAAGTAAACATATGTGAACCAGGCTAGTGTGAGGAGGACCAGTAAAACCAGGCCTTGCCTGAGCCATGCTATCGGCCATCCCATAACGCTTGTCATTGTCAGGTTGAATCGGCTGCAAGATCTGAGGATGAAGCAGTTGGCGTCAACAGCCCTAATTGCCGGGCTTTCATAATGGCGGCTGTGCGGTTGTGAACGCCCAGTCGCAAATAGACGCCGGAGAGGAGGTTGCGTACGGTAGAGTCTGTGATGTTTAGCTTGGCGGCTACGGCCGTAGACGTCAGGTCTGGCAGGGCAGCAAACATAGACAATACCTCCAATTGTCGTGTGGTTAAGAGGGGTTCCTCCGTCAAGTCTAAAATCTGTTCATGTGCCTGCCGGCTGAAGTAAATGCCACCTCGCGCCACAGTGAGCAACACATTCCCCAGGTCACGAATGGTGGCGCGGTCTTCTTTAAGAATATACCCGCTGGCCCCGGCCGCAATCACCGATTTGATCAACGCCCGGTCTGCGTGCATGGAAATTACCAGGACAACCAGGTCTGGGTAGGTTTGTCTTAATTGGGGGATCAGGTTGAGAATGGGGTGAGGGTTTGGGTTGTCGGGCGACATGGGTACCTGCACATCCATCAACAAAACATCAACAGGCTGTTGGGTAATGATGTGTTCCATATCTGTGCTAAAAGTAGCCGTCCCCACAACCTCGATTCCCGGCGTCTGATTTAACCGGTATAGGTAACCATCAATAATACTTTGGTGGTCATCCAGAATGGCAACGCGGATTTTTTTAGCCATGTTGTGATTGGTTGATTTTAACTTACCCGACAAATGGGTTTGCAGGCAATTTTTATGTTACTTCTTAAATATATAAGCAAATATAGCATCTACCTGGGAGCGAAGCAACCAATTTGCCGCCGTGATCAGGGTTTTTCAGTAAAAAAAAAGAGGGTGAAAAAACACCTGAACTTGGTAGGAAGTGTCCTCATCAATAACTTTGTTATCGGATTGGTGCAGAAATCAGGTTACTCCAATCTGGCTTCGGCGCGTCGGTACTTTGATGCTTCCATTGCCAGTCAACTCTTTAGCTGCTTTTTACTGAAAAGCCCTGCTCAATATCCTAAATTGGAAGCCAGCCAGCGTTCGGTGTTTTTCACCGGTTGCCCTTTGCGGGCGGCGTAGTCGGCGATCTGGTCGGCGTTGACACGGCCGATGCCAAAATAAGCAGCTTCCGGGTGCGAGAAGTAGTAACCAGACACGGCCGCCGCCGGCCACATCGCATAACTCTCGGTCAAACTTACGCCGGTGCGGCAGGTGGCGTCCAGCAGGTGAAACAGTTCGCCTTTCTCCGTATGGTCGGGGCAGGCGGGGTAGCCGGGCGCGGGCCGAATCCCGCGATACTTCTCGGCAATCAGGGCGTCATTTTCCAGTGTTTCGCCAGCGGCATATCCCCAATATTCCCGGCGGACGCAGGCGTGCATCGCTTCGGCAAACGCCTCCGCCAGCCGGTCGGCCAGCGCCTTCAGCAGAATGGCGCTGTAATCGTCATGCGCCGCTTCAAATTCGGCCACCTTTTCCGCCATCCCAATGCCCGCTGTCACCACAAACATGCCGATGTAATCCTGCACCCCACTGTCCAGCGGAGCCACAAAATCAGCCAGACACAGATTCGGCCGTCCCGGCGGCTTCTCCATCTGCTGCCGCAAGAAGTGAACCCTTCCTGTCTCTTCTGCCCCTCCGCGCCTCTGCGCCTCCGCGTTAAAAATCACCACATCATCCCCCATGCTGTTCGCCGGGAACAAGCCAATCGTCGCCTTGGCCGTTAGCCATCCCTCGGCGATGATCTTGTCCAGCATGGCCTGGGCGTCAGCATACAAATGGCGGGCCGATTCACCGACAACCGGGTCTTCCAGAATGCGCGGGAATTTGCCTGCCAGTTCCCAGGTGGCAAAGAAGGGCGTCCAGTCTATGTAATTGAGTAATTGGGTAATTGGGTAATTGTCCCAGGATTGAATACCAATCATGTTCGGTTGGGGTGGTTGGTAAGTGGCCCAATCCGTTTTGAAATGGTTGGCGCGGGCATCGGCGATGGGGATGAGGCGGGCGCGGTCAGTGCGGTTGCCGTGTTGGGCGCGGATGCGTTCGTATTCGGCTTTTACGTCGGCAAGGTAGCTCTCTTTGTCTTCACCCAGTAAATGGGAGACGACGCCGACGGCGCGGGAGGCGTCTACCACGTGGATGGTTTGGCTGCCCAGGTAGTTGGGTTCAATTTTCACGGCCGTATGCACCTTACTCGTCGTCGCCCCCCCAATCAGCAGGGGGATGTCAAACTCCTGCCGCGTCATCTCGGCGGCCACGTGGCGCATCTCTTCCAGCGAGGGCGTAATCAGCCCACTCAGGCCGATGATGTCCGCGTTTACGTCTACGGCCGTCCGCAAAATCTTCTCCGCCGGCGCCATCACCCCCAGGTCAATCACCTCGTAGCCATTGCATTGCAGCACCACGCCGACAATGTTCTTGCCAATATCGTGGACGTCTCCTTTCACCGTTGCCATGACGATACGGCCGTGACTTTGCCCATTCAGCCCCAACGCCGCCTTCTCTTCCTCGATAAACGGCACCAGATAAGCCACCGCCTGCTTCATCACCCGCGCCGACTTCACCACCTGCGGTAGGAACATCTTACCCGCGCCAAACAGGTCGCCGACAATGTTCATGCCAGCCATCAGCGGCCCTTCGATCACGTTTAACGGCCGTGTCGCCTGCTGCCGCGCTTCTTCGGTATCTTCCACAATAAAGTCGGTGATCCCCTTGACCAGGGCGTGCGCCAGCCGCTCATTCACCGGCGCATCCCGCCAGGCCAGGTCAGCCACTTTTTCCTTGCCCGCGCCGCGCACAATTTCGGCGTGTTCCACCAGCCGTTCGGTAGCGTCCGGGCGGCGGTTAAACAACACATCCTCCACCCGCTCCAGCAGCGGCGCGGGAATCTCTTCATAAATCGCCAACTGCCCGGCATTAACGATGCCCATATCCATGCCCGCCTGGATGGCGTGGTACAGAAAGGCGGCGTGAATGGCTTCACGCATCACATCGTTGCCGCGAAAGCTGAAGGAGATGTTGCTGACGCCGCCGCTGACGCGGGCATAGGGCAGGTTTTGTTTGATCCAGCGCGTGGCCTCGATGTAGGCACGGCCGTATTCATTATGCTCCTCAATCCCCGTGGCAATGGCAAAAATGTTGGGGTCAAAGATGATGTCCTCCGGCGGAAAACCCACCTGCTGCGTCAGCACATCATACGCCCGCTGGCAAATCTGCGTTTTGCGTTCAAACGTATCCGCCTGCCCCTGCTCGTCAAAAGCCATCACAATCACCGCCGCTCCATAGCGCCGCGCCAGCTTCGCCTGGCGGATAAACTCCGCCTCCCCTTCCTTCATGCTGATGGAGTTGACGATGGATTTGCCCTGCACACACTTCAACCCGGCCTCAATCACCTCCCATTTGGAGGAGTCAATGACAATGGGTACGCGGGAAATGTCCGGTTCGGCAGCAATCAGGTTCAGGAAGCGGGGCATAGCCGTCAGCGCGTCCAACATCCCTTCGTCCATATTTATGTCAATCATTTGCGCCCCGTTTTCCACCTGGCTGCGGGCAATGCTCAACGCTTCGTCGTATTTGCCATCCAGAATCAGGCGGGCAAAACGGCGGGAGCCGGTTACGTTGGTGCGCTCGCCAATGTTCACAAAGTTCAACTCCGGCGTCAGCGTCAATGGTTCCAGCCCGCTCAACCGTAGATATTGGGGGCGGGCTTCTGGTCTGCGCGGCGCGATCCCGCTGACGGCCTGGGCAAACGCCTTGATGAAGGCGGGCGTGGTGCCGCAACAGCCGCCAACGATGTTCAGATACCCTTCTTGCGCCAGTTCGCGCAGCACGGGCACCATATCCTCGATGGATTCGGCAAAACCGCCAAAGCCGTCGGGCAGCCCAGCGTTGGGATAAAGGCTGATGTAGCGGTCACTCATGTTGGCGATGGTGGTGAGGTACGGCCGTAACGCCCCCGGCCCAAAGCTGCAATTCATACCCACAATCAACGGGTTGGCATGGCGAATAGAGGTATACCACGCCTCCATCGTCTGCCCGGACAGGGTACGGCCGCTCAGGTCGGTAATCGTGCCCGAAATCATCAGCGGTAGCTCAACTCCCTTCTCTTCAAACAAAGTTTGAATGCCAAAGATGGCCGCTTTTGCATTCAGCGTGTCAAAGATCGTCTCAATGAGCAAAATATCCGCGCCGCCGTCCATCAGCCCGCGCGCCGCTTCCGCATACGCCTCGGTCACCTCGTCAAACGACACCGCCCGGTAGCCGGGGTCATTCACATCCGGCGAGAGCGAGAGGGTGCGGTTCAGCGGCCCCAACGCCCCGGCCACAAAGCGGGGTTTGGAGATTGGAGATTGGAGATCGGAGATTGCTTGACGGGCAATCCGGGCTGCTTCCCTGTTTATCTCGTATACATATTCCGCCATCTGGTATTCGGCCTGAGAGAAGCGGTTGCCGTTGAAAGTATTGGTCTCCACAATGTCCGCGCCCGCTTCCAGGTAGGCGGTGTGGATGGCGTGGATGATGTCCGGCCGGGTCAGGTTCAGGATTTCGTTGTTGCCCTTCACGTCCGCCGCATGGTCGGCAAATCGCTCGCCACGATAGCCCGCCTCGTCCAGCCCATACGTCTGAATCAGCGACCCCATGGCCCCGTCAATAATCAAAATACGTTCGTGCAATTGTTGTTTGAGTAATTCCGTTCGATTCATGTTTTTCACGTTCGCATCTGAGGATGCGAACTCCTATCTGTTATGCGGCGGAGCAGGGCATCTGAGGATGCCCTGTTTTTCCAGTTTCGTAGGGTTCGCATCTGAGGATGCGAATTCCTCTGTGCTAGATGGAGGAGTGGCGCATCCTCAGATGCGCCCTGCTAGAACCAATCCATATCAATTTCGATTAAAGCATGGTCGTTATGCACATAATTGCGATAACTTGAATACGGATAATCGTCCAGATCATCCACCAATCCAGCCCGAAGGGGATTACGATGAGTGTAATTTAGCTTCTGTCGCAGAAACTTTTCCGTAAAAACCAGCTTGTCCCAATAATCGTCTTGCCATACTTTGTTATCGCTACGACCTGTTCCTTCACCTGCTTGTTGAAACTGTTCCAACCACTCTTGTTTCTGTTCTACTTCTGCCTGCCGAATCAAACGCACGGCCGTAAACTTTTTGAAATCCCGCATGATGTCGGCAACGGTAGCTTTGCCATAAGGCCAGATGAGCAAGTGCAAATGGTCAGGCATGATCACGTACCCCAGGATTTTGAACGCCTGTTTGTACCGATAAAAGTTGAGACTGTCATAAATGGGAATGACAAAACTTGGCCGGATAAACAGGTTGAGCCGGTTGTATATGACAATGGTGAGGTAGTAGATGGAACCATCCAGATAGATATGATTCATGTTTGATTCAATTTGCTGCCATCAGAGAGGAGTTGGCATCCTCAGATGCCAACGGGTGCATTTGAGAATGCACCCTCCTCCGTTTTGGTTGGCGGAGTTCGGCATCCTCAGATGCCGAACGGTTCGCATCTGAGGATGCGAACTCCGCTTGGGGTGTTATGGTGAAAGCGTCACCTCCACACTGGTCACATGCACATCGCCGCCGAAGGCGGGGCTGATGTCGCGGACGACGATGCGGCCAGGGACGGCCGTCGCTACGGTGTAAGACAGTGCGGCGCTGAATGTACCCGGTTGCCCCAGGTCGGGCGCATTGACCATGACGGGCTGGCTGGCGAGAACTGCGCCATCTTCACCCAGCAGTTCTACCAGCAGCGTTTGCTCAAAGCTGGCAATACCGACCCCGGCTACCTGCACTGTGCCGCCGCTAATTTGTGCCGCCAGCGCCGGTTGGGTGATGACTATGCGCTCGGTTGTATCTGACAGCGACGGCCGTACCTCCGCCACCCCATCCGTCAATGTAACCCCCACCGCATTCAGGTGGGTCACGCCGCCATCACGCGGGCTGGTGGCAAACACCTGGATAAACGCCTGTTGCTCACCGCTGACGGTGAAGGGAAGGGTGGCTTCAAAGGGGCCGCGCTGGCCCATTTCGGCGGCAATGATCACGGCCGTCAGCCCCAATTCCACCCCATTCGCATCCACCAACCGCACTACCAGGTTTTGCTCAAAGGTCGAATCCGCCTGACCACGTACCAGCAGCGGGCTGGTAAGGCGTGAACCTGGCCCCGGTTCCTGAATGAGGATCGCTTCGGCGGGCGCGACGACTGATTCGGGAACGGCAGGCATTGCCGCGTTTACCGCAGGCGCGGTTTCGTTAATGAAGGGGGCGGAGATGAAGGGGACGGCCGTTGCCTCAGGCGAACCGGCCGATGTGCAGGCGGTAAAGATGAAAATTGCCAACGCCACTATTCCCAGGGGATGGAATCCCCTGGCTGATACGCAAAACGCGCTGAAGCGCGTTGTTGTGCGCGGCCTAACCTGCTTCAGCAGGTTTTGTGTATCAGACGCCGGTTTCAACCGGCGGTAAAAAAGCCCATTCCCGCTGTTCATAATAGCTCCGCTAATGAGGGTAGAGGTGCAGGCCAACGGCCGTCCTGCCGCCACACCTTGATCTCCTGCTGGATGTCATGCACAAATTGGCGGTGTACCGGATCACTCAAATGGGGAAAGGTGGCAAATTTGGCCGCCAACGTTTCCAGGCAGGCCGCGTATAACACCGCCGGGTCTACCTGAGCGATGTGCTGGTCAAACCGGTGTGGCTGCTGCGGGTCCCAGGCCGCCCGCCGCTGCGCCAGCAAAATTTCCACCTCGTTGGCCATAAGGGCGTCCGTGCTGTGGTAGATTGTCAGGTCAAGGATGGGCGCGGGCGATTGAAAGACACAAATCGTTTCCGGGGGCTGGTGGATGATATGCAGTTCACCGCCAAAACTGAAAGCGGTCACCTGTTTGCCTACCCGGTCGCTGAGCACGATGCGACCAGGGCAAAGCCGGTATTGCCCCGGTGATGTGGTGTAGTGCAGGTGGATTGTCTCGGTGCCGGACTGGCGGGCGATGGCAGCCTCCACCTTCTCTGGGTCATAATGCCGCTGCGTAGGCTGCGCGTGCATGATCACATCAAACCGGGTGCCGCCAAAACAGCCGTTCGCCGGATGAAAAACATACCCCAGTTCGGGTTCGTGGGAAATATCAATCGCGGTGCTCATTATTTTGCTCAATCTGGTGCAGGCGGGATTGCAGGTTGGCAACGGCCGTGTCCCAGGCCGCCAATTCACCTGATTCTGCCCATAACGCTTGCAACTCGGAGTGTGTACGGACGCGGGTCACGGCCGTGAGCGCCATCTGCACATAGAGCGGCTTCACCTGAATCGGGCTGTTTTCTGCCACCCAATCGTTCACTTCGGCCGGTAAATTAGCGATGGGAAAACCGGCGGCGGCAGCCACACATTCCGCCGCTGCCAGCACTTCACACGCTTCCTCCGCGTCCAGGTCATCTACCGCCTGCATGGCGGCCACGCCAGCCAGCGTGCGGTCAATCAGCCGGAAATCGTTAGCCGCAAAGTCATACAGCCACTCTACGGCCGTGTCATTTTCAAATGCGCCAATACCCCATGTGCCCATAGCTTCAAATGTAGGGCGATTTTGCAAAATCGCCTTACAGAATCGGGATAGGAGGGGGCGACTAGCCCCCTTCCTCCCACACCACCGGACATGCGGGTCCGCATCCGGCGGTTCGGTCAAGTGTGACGAAGCTCGTATT